>NZ_JACHVV010000013.1:0-1019 GCF_014190935.1 Pseudomonas sp. AS2.8 | reverse complement strand
CGACTGGGCTGCCAGGTGCTGCTCAAGCGTGAAGACCTGCAGCCGGTGTTTTCCTTCAAGATCCGCGGTGCCTACACCAAGCTGGCCAGCCTCTCGGCCAGCGAGAAGGCCCGCGGCGTGATCACCGCCAGCGCCGGCAACCACGCCCAGGGCCTGTCCCTGGCGGCGCGCGAGCTGGGCGTGCGGGCGATCATCGTGATGCCGCGCACCACGCCGGAACTCAAGGTCATCGGCGTGCAATCGCGCGGCGGCGAGGTGGTGCTGCACGGCGACGCCTTTCCCGAGGCCCTGGCCGAGGCGCTGCGCCTGGTCGAGGAGCAGGGCTACACCTTCGTGCCGCCCTATGACGACCCCGACGTCATCGCCGGCCAGGGCACCGTGGCCATGGAAATTCTGCGCCAACATCCCGGTCGGCTGGACGCCATCTTCGTCCCCGTGGGCGGGGGTGGTCTGATCGCCGGTATCGCCGCCTATGTGAAATACCTGCGGCCCGAGATCAGGATCATCGGTGTCGAACCGGACGATTCCAACTGCCTGCAGCAGGCCATGGCCGCGGGTGAGCGGGTGGTCCTGCCGCGAGTGGGGCTGTTCGCCGATGGCGTGGCCGTGGCCCAGATCGGCCACCACACCTTCGAGATCTGCCGCCGCTATGTCGACGAGGTGATCACCGTCAGCTCGGATGAGATCTGCGCGGCGATCAAGGACATCTACGACGACACCCGCTCCATCACCGAGCCCTCGGGTGCCCTGGGCGTGGCGGGGATCAAGAAATATGCCGAGCGCGCGGGCAGTGGCGGCCAGGTACTGGTGGCCATCGATTCGGGTGCCAATATCAATTTCGACCGCCTGCGCCATGTGGCCGAGCGCGCCGAACTGGGCGAGCAGCGCGAAGCCATCATCGCCGTGACCATCCCCGAGCGGCCGGGCAGCTTCCGTGCCTTCTGCGAAGCCCTGGGCCGGCGGCAGATCACCGAATTCAACTACCGCTACCACACCGGCGAAGAGGCCCATATCTTCGT
>NZ_JACHVV010000012.1:0-1032 GCF_014190935.1 Pseudomonas sp. AS2.8 | reverse complement strand
CCGCACCTGAACGTGGGCACCATTGGTCACGTCGACCATGGCAAGACCACTCTGACCGCTGCGCTGACCAAAGTCTGTGCCGATACCTGGGGCGGTTCCGCTCGTGGTTTCGACCAGATCGACAACGCGCCGGAAGAAAAGGCTCGCGGTATCACCATCAACACCTCCCACGTTGAGTACGACTCGGCGATCCGTCACTACGCGCACGTCGACTGCCCCGGCCACGCCGACTACGTGAAGAACATGATCACCGGTGCTGCCCAGATGGACGGCGCGATCCTGGTTTGCTCGGCTGCTGACGGCCCCATGCCGCAGACCCGCGAGCACATCCTGCTGTCCCGTCAGGTAGGCGTTCCCTACATCGTCGTGTTCCTGAACAAGGCCGACATGGTTGACGACGCCGAGCTGCTGGAACTGGTCGAGATGGAAGTTCGCGATCTGCTGAACACCTACGACTTCCCGGGCGACGACACCCCGATCGTCATCGGCTCCGCGCTGATGGCGCTGAACGGTAACGACGACAACGAAATGGGTACCTCTGCCGTGCGCAAGCTGGTCGAGACCCTGGACTCGTACATCCCCGAGCCCGAGCGTGCCATCGACAAGCCGTTCCTGATGCCGATCGAAGACGTGTTCTCGATCTCCGGTCGCGGCACCGTGGTAACCGGTCGTGTCGAGCGTGGCATCGTGCGCATCCAGGAAGAAGTCGAGATCGTGGGCATCAAGGCCACCGTCAAGACCACCTGCACCGGCGTCGAGATGTTCCGCAAGCTGCTGGACGAAGGCCGTGCTGGCGAGAACGTCGGCGTGCTGCTGCGTGGCACCAAGCGTGAAGACGTGGAGCGTGGTCAGGTTCTGGCCAAGCCGAACACCATCAAGCCGCACACCAAGTTCGAGTGCGAAGTGTACGTGCTGTCCAAGGAAGAAGGTGGTCGTCACACCCCGTTCTTCAAGGGCTACCGTCCGCAGTTCTACTTCCGCACCACCGACGTGACCGGTAACTGCGAGCTGCCGGAAGGCGTCGAGATGGTG
>NZ_JACHVV010000010.1:0-2254 GCF_014190935.1 Pseudomonas sp. AS2.8 | reverse complement strand
AGGAAGCTCAAGGCTCCAGTGAGATCTCATCTTGAGGCAAGTTTCCCGCTTAGATGCTTTCAGCGGTTATCTCTTCCGAACGTAGCTACCCGGCAATGCCACTGGCGTGACAACCGGAACACCAGAGGTTCGTCCACTCCGGTCCTCTCGTACTAGGAGCAGCCCCTCTCAAATCTCAAACGTCCACGGCAGATAGGGACCGAACTGTCTCACGACGTTCTAAACCCAGCTCGCGTACCACTTTAAATGGCGAACAGCCATACCCTTGGGACCGGCTTCAGCCCCAGGATGTGATGAGCCGACATCGAGGTGCCAAACACCGCCGTCGATATGAACTCTTGGGCGGTATCAGCCTGTTATCCCCGGAGTACCTTTTATCCGTTGAGCGATGGCCCTTCCATACAGAACCACCGGATCACTAAGACCTACTTTCGTACCTGCTCGACGTGTCTGTCTCGCAGTCAAGCGCGCTTTTGCCTTTATACTCTACGACCGATTTCCGACCGGTCTGAGCGCACCTTCGTACTCCTCCGTTACTCTTTAGGAGGAGACCGCCCCAGTCAAACTGCCCACCATACACTGTCCTCGATCCGGATAACGGACCAGAGTTAGAACCTCAAGATTGCCAGGGTGGTATTTCAAGGATGGCTCCACGCAGACTGGCGTCCACGCTTCAAAGCCTCCCACCTATCCTACACAAGCAAGCTCAAAGTCCAGTGCAAAGCTACAGTAAAGGTTCACGGGGTCTTTCCGTCTAGCCGCGGATACACTGCATCTTCACAGCGATTTCAATTTCACTGAGTCTCGGGTGGAGACAGCGCCGCCATCGTTACGCCATTCGTGCAGGTCGGAACTTACCCGACAAGGAATTTCGCTACCTTAGGACCGTTATAGTTACGGCCGCCGTTTACCGGGGCTTCGATCAAGAGCTTCGCTTGCGCTAACCCCATCAATTAACCTTCCGGCACCGGGCAGGCGTCACACCCTATACGTCCACTTTCGTGTTTGCAGAGTGCTGTGTTTTTAATAAACAGTCGCAGCGGCCTGGTATCTTCGACCGGCATGAGCTTACGGGGTAAACCCTTCACCCTCACCGGCGCACCTTCTCCCGAAGTTACGGTGCCATTTTGCCTAGTTCCTTCACCCGAGTTCTCTCAAGCGCCTTGGTATTCTCTACCCGACCACCTGTGTCGGTTTGGGGTACGGTTCCTAGTTACCTGAAGCTTAGAGGCTTTTCCTGGAAGCATGGCATCAACCACTTCTCCTTCTAAAAGAAGGATCGTCATCAGCTCTCGGCCTTAACTGTCCGGATTTACCTAAACAGTCAGCCTACCACCTTAAACTTGGACAACCAACGCCAAGCTGGCCTAGCCTTCTCCGTCCCCCCATCGCAGTAACTAGAAGTACGGGAATATTAACCCGTTTCCCATCGACTACGCCTTTCAGCCTCGCCTTAGGGACCGACTCACCCTGCGTCGATTAACGTTGCGCAGGAACCCTTGGTCTTTCGGCGTGCGAGTTTTTCACTCGCATTGTCGTTACTCATGTCAGCATTCGCACTTCTGATACCTCCAGCAAGCTTCTCAACTCACCTTCACAGGCTTACAGAACGCTCCTCTACCGCATCACCAAAGGTGATACCCGTAGCTTCGGTGCCTGGTTTGAGCCCCGTTACATCTTCCGCGCAGGCCGACTCGACTAGTGAGCTATTACGCTTTCTTTAAAGGGTGGCTGCTTCTAAGCCAACCTCCTAGCTGTCTAAGCCTTCCCACATCGTTTACCACTTAACCAGGACTTTGGGACCTTAGCTGACGGTCTGGGTTGTTTCCCTTTTCACGACGGACGTTAGCACCCGCCGTGTGTCTCCCATGCTCGGCACTTCTGGGTATTCGGAGTTTGCATCGGTTTGGTAAGTCGGGATGACCCCCTAGCCGAAACAGTGCTCTACCCCCCAGAGTGATACATGAGGCGCTACCTAAATAGCTTTCGAGGAGAACCAGCTATCTCCGAGCTTGATTAGCCTTTCACTCCGATCCACAAGTCATCCCCTGCCTTTTCAACGGAAGTGGGTTCGGTCCTCCAGTCAGTGTTACCTAACCTTCAACCTGCTCATGGATAGATCGCCCGGTTTCGGGTCTATTCCCAGCGACTAAACGCCCTATTAAGACTCGCTTTCGCTACGCCTCCCCTATTCGGTTAAGCTCGCCACTGAAAATAAGTCGCTGACCCATTATACAAAAGGTACGCAGTCACC
>NZ_JACHVV010000009.1:0-15503 GCF_014190935.1 Pseudomonas sp. AS2.8 | reverse complement strand
CCGCCCCAGGTATCGGCACAGACTTTGGTCAGCGCAGCGGTCAGAGTGGTCTTGCCATGGTCGACGTGACCAATGGTGCCCACGTTCAGGTGCGGTTTGTTACGTTCGAATTTTTCTTTAGCCACGAGATAAAACCTCTAGTCAAAGCGCTGATTAAGCTTGTTTCTTGATGATGGCTTCGGCGATGTTCGACGGAGCTTCGGCGTACTTGGAGAACTCCATGGAGTAGCTTGCGCGACCCTGAGACATGGAGCGGACATCCGTAGCGTAGCCAAACATCTCGCCCAGCGGAACCTCGGCACGGATGACCTTGCCGGTCACGGTGTCTTCCATACCCTGGATCAGGCCACGACGACGGTTCAGGTCGCCCATGACGTCGCCCATGTAGTCTTCCGGAGTCACGACCTCGACCTTCATGATCGGCTCGAGCAGCACGGCACCACCCTTCTGGGTGAGCTGCTTGGTCGCCATGGAGGCAGCGATCTTGAACGCCATCTCGTTGGAGTCGACGTCGTGGTAGGAACCGTCGAATACAGCGGCCTTCAGGCCGAGCAGCGGATAGCCGGCAACGATGCCGTTCTTCATCTGCTCTTCGATGCCCTTCTGGATCGCCGGGATGTATTCCTTCGGAATCACACCACCCACGACTTCGCTGACGAACTCCAGACCTTCCTGACCTTCGTCGGCCGGCGCGAAGCGAATCCAGCAGTGGCCGAACTGGCCACGACCACCCGACTGGCGAACGAACTTGCCTTCGATCTCGCAGGTGTTGCGGATGGTTTCGCGGTAGGCGACCTGAGGCTTACCGATGTTCGCTTCCACGCCGAATTCGCGCTTCATGCGGTCCACCAGGATGTCCAGGTGCAGCTCGCCCATGCCGGAGATGATGGTCTGACCAGACTCTTCGTCGGTCTTGACGCGGAACGAGGGATCTTCCTGAGCCAGCTTGCCCAATGCGATACCCATCTTTTCCTGGTCGGCCTTGGTCTTCGGCTCGACGGCGACCGAAATCACCGGCTCCGGGAAGTCCATGCGCTCGAGGATGATCGGCTTCTCGATCGAGCACAGGGTGTCACCGGTGGTGACGTCCTTCATGCCGATCAGGGCGGCGATGTCGCCAGCACGAACTTCCTTGATCTCTTCACGGGTGTTGGCGTGCATCTGCACCATACGGCCGACGCGCTCCTTCTTGCCCTTCACCGAGTTGATGACGGAGTCACCGGAGCTCAGTACACCCGAGTAGACGCGGGCGAAGGTCAAGGTACCCACGAAGGGGTCGGTAGCGATCTTGAACGCCAGAGCCGAGAAGGGCTCGTTATCGTCCGCGTGACGCTCGTCGGTGATTTCCTCGTTGTCCGGGTTGGTACCCTTGATCGCGGGAATCTCGACCGGCGCCGGCAGGAAGTCGATCACGGCGTCCAGAACCAGGGGCACGCCCTTGTTCTTGAAGGACGAACCGCAGACGGCCGGGACGATTTCGCAGGCGATGGTACGCTGACGCAGGCCGGCCTTGATCTCGTCGATCGACAGCTCGCCGCCTTCCAGGTACTTGTTCATCAGCTCTTCGTTGGCTTCGGCCGCAGCCTCGACCATGTTGGAGCGCCACTGCTCGGCATCGGCCAGCATGTCCGCAGGAATGTCTTCCTCGCGGTAGGTCATGCCCTGGTCGTCATCGTTCCAGAAGATGGCCTTCATCTTCAGCAGGTCGATCTGGCCCAGGAAGTTCTCTTCCGCGCCAATGGCCAGCTGAACCGGGACCGGAGTGTGGCCCAGGCGCTTCTTGATCTGCTCGACGACGCGCAGGAAGTTGGCACCGGCACGGTCCATCTTGTTGACGTAGACGATGCGCGGGACGCCGTACTTGTTGGCCTGACGCCATACGGTTTCGGACTGGGGCTCGACACCGGAGGTACCGCAGAACACCACGACCGCACCATCCAGCACGCGCAGGGAACGCTCCACCTCAATGGTGAAGTCCACGTGGCCGGGGGTATCGATGATGTTTACGCGGTACTTGTCGTACTGCTTGGTCGAACCGGACCAGAACGCGGTGGTGGCAGCGGAGGTGATGGTGATACCACGCTCCTGCTCCTGCACCATCCAGTCCATGGTCGCAGCGCCGTCGTGAACCTCACCCATTTTGTGGTTCACGCCGGTATAGAACAGAATCCGCTCGGTAGTGGTCGTCTTACCCGCGTCCACGTGGGCGCAGATACCGATGTTCCGATAGCGGTTAATAGCGGTTGTACGAGCCATAAGGTCCTCGCTTGATTGGAAGCGCTAGGCTTAGAAGCGGTAGTGCGAGAAGGCCTTGTTGGCTTCTGCCATGCGATGCACGTCTTCGCGCTTCTTGACTGCGGCACCCTTGCCTTCAAAAGCGTCCATGAGTTCACCTGCCAGGCGCAGAGCCATGGACTTTTCGCCACGCTTGCGCGCGGAGTCCACCAGCCAGCGCATGGCCAGGGCATTACGACGGGAAGGACGAACCTCAACCGGCACCTGGTAGGTAGCACCGCCGACACGGCGGGACTTCACTTCGACCAGCGGAGCGATGGCGTCGAGCGCTTTTTCGAAAACTTCCAGGGGTTCGGCATTCTTGGAACGCTCTTTGACCTTGTCCAGAGCACCATAAACGATACGCTCGGCAACGGCTTTCTTGCCGCTCTCCATCACGTGGTTCATGAACTTGGCCAGGATCTGGCTTCCGTATTTCGGATCGTCAAGTATTTCGCGCTTGGCCGCTACACGACGTCTTGGCATTGATAAGCCCTCAAAACGGTCTTCAGGTTAGCTCGGGACTCGTTGCCCGACCTTACTCTTATCGACTCGAACAAAAAGAAAGGTGGTTACTTCGGACGCTTGGTGCCGTACTTGGAACGGCCCTGCTTGCGGTCCTTCACACCGGTGGTGTCCAGCGAGCCACGCACGGTGTGATAACGCACACCCGGCAGATCCTTGACCCGGCCACCGCGGATCAGCACGACGCTGTGTTCCTGCAGGTTGTGACCTTCACCACCGATGTAGGAGGTGACTTCGAAGCCGTTGGTCAGCCGTACACGGCAGACCTTCCGCAGTGCGGAGTTGGGCTTCTTGGGAGTGGTGGTGTACACGCGGGTGCACACGCCACGACGTTGCGGGCAGTTTTGCAGCGCAGGTACGTCGGATTTCTCGACGATACGCTTGCGTGCACTACGCACCAGCTGGTTGATAGTTGCCATCTATAGCTCCACTGATTGTCTTGCGACATAAACGAAATAGCAGAACGTCAGTCCTGCCCATTTTCGGGGAACGAAAGTCTAAAGAGCTTGGGCGCTCCAGTCAAGACAAAGCCCCCGGACGCCTGGGGCGCCGGGGGCTTTGTCAAGTGAGACCTGCTACCGAACTCAGCTGGCGCTGGAGTTCAGCGCTTCGGTCAGGGCGGCCTCGGCCTCGCTGGCGCTCACGCGCTGCGGCTTGCCGAGTTCGCGCTGACGCTTGCGCTCGCTGTGGTAGGCCAGACCGGTACCGGCCGGGATCAGACGACCCACCACCACGTTTTCCTTCAGGCCGCGCAGGAAGTCGCGCTTGCCGGTCACGGCGGCTTCGGTCAGGACACGGGTGGTCTCCTGGAAGGAAGCGGCCGAGATGAAGGACTCGGTGGACAGCGAGGCCTTGGTGATACCCAGCAGGACGCGCTCGTACTTGGCGACGAAACGATCATTGCCGACCAGTTGCTCGTTCTCTTCCAGGACGTGGGTCAGTTCGACCTGATCGCCCTTGATGAAGCTCGAGTCACCGGTGTCGCTCACTTCGACCTTGCGCAGCATCTGCCGCAGGATGGTCTCGATGTGCTTGTCGTTGATCTTCACGCCCTGCAGGCGGTACACGTCCTGGATCTCGTTGACGATGTACTTGGCCAGCGCGCTGACACCCAGCAGACGCAGGATATCGTGCGGGTTGCTCGGACCGTCGGAGATGACTTCGCCGCGGCTTACCTGTTCGCCTTCGAAGACGTTCAGGTGGCGCCACTTCGGAATCAGCTCCTCGTAGGGATCGGTGCCATCGGTCGGGGTGATGACCAGACGACGCTTGCCCTTGGTTTCCTTGCCGAAGGAGATGGTACCGCTGATCTCCGCCAGGATTGCCGGCTCCTTGGGACGACGCGCCTCGAAGAGGTCGGCCACGCGGGGCAGACCACCGGTGATGTCGCGGGTCTTGGAGGTTTCCTGGGGAATACGGGCGATAACGTCACCCACATGCACCTTGGCACCGTCGCTCAGGTTGACCAGCGCGTTCGGCGGCAGGAAGTACTGGGCTGGTACGTCGGTACCCGGCAGCAGCAGGTCCTTGCCGTTGGCGTCGATCAGCTTGACCGCCGGACGGATGTCCTTGCCGGAAGTCGGACGATCCTTGGCGTCGAGCACCTCGATGTTGGTCAGACCGGTCAGTTCGTCGGTCTGGCGCTTGATGGTGATGCCCTCCTCCATGCCGACGAAGGCCACGGTACCGTCCATCTCGGTAACGATGGGGTGAGTGTGCGGGTCCCACTTGGCGACGATGGCGCCAGCGTCGACCTTGTCGCCTTCCTTGACCGAAATCACCGCACCATAGGGCAGCTTGTAGCGCTCGCGCTCACGACCGAAGTCGTCGGCGATGGCCAGCTCACCGGAACGGGACACGGCAACCAGGGCGCCATCGGCACGTTCGACGTGCTTCAGGTTGTGCAGACGGATGGCACCGCCATTCTTGACCTGGACGCTGTCGGCCGCGGAGGTCCGGCTGGCCGCACCACCGATGTGGAAGGTACGCATGGTCAGCTGGGTACCCGGCTCACCGATGGACTGGGCGGCGATGACGCCGACCGCTTCACCGATGTTGACCTGGTGACCGCGAGCCAGATCGCGACCGTAGCACTTGGCGCAGATGCCATGACGGGTTTCGCAGGTGATCGGCGAACGCACCACGACTTCGTCGACGCTGTTGAGCTCGAGGAACTCGACCCAGCGCTCGTCGACCAGGGTGCCACCCGGCACAATGATCTCGTCGGTACCCGGCTTGGGCACGTCACGGGCGATGACTCGGCCCAGAACGCGCTCACCCAGGGGCTCGACCACGTCGCCGCCTTCGATGTGCGGGGTCATGATCAGGCCGCGCTCGGTACCGCAATCGACCTCGGTCACTACCAGATCCTGGGCCACGTCGACGAGACGACGGGTCAGGTAACCGGAGTTCGCGGTCTTCAGTGCGGTATCCGCCAGACCCTTACGGGCACCGTGGGTGGAGATGAAGTACTGGAGTACGTTCAGGCCTTCACGGAAGTTGGCGGTGATGGGCGTCTCGATGATGGAGCCGTCCGGCTTGGCCATCAGGCCACGCATGCCGGCGAGCTGGCGAATCTGGGCCGCGGAACCCCGGGCGCCGGAATCGGCCATCATGTACATGGAGTTGAAAGACTCCTGGTCGACTTCCTTGCCCTCGCGGTCGATGACCTTCTCTTTCGAGAGGTTGGTCATCATCGCCTTGGACACTTCGTCGTTGGCCTTCGACCAGAGGTCGATCACCTTGTTGTACTTCTCGCCCTGGGTCACCAGGCCGGAGGCGTACTGGCTTTCGATCTCCTTCACCTCGGCGGTGGCGGCATCGATGATGCGCGCCTTCTCGTCCGGAATGACGAAGTCGTTCACGCCGATGGAGACGCCGGACAGGGTCGAATAGGCGAAACCGGTGTACATCAGCTGGTCGGCGAAGATGACGGTGTCCTTCAGACCCACCACGCGGTAGCAGTGGTTGATCAGCTTGGAGATGGCCTTCTTCTTCATCGACTGGTTGACCACGTCGTACGGCAGGCCGGCAGGCACGACCTGGAACAGCAGCGCGCGGCCGACGGTGGTGTCGACGATGCGGGTGTTCTTGGTCAGGCTGCCGTCCTTGTGACGGATGGTCTCGTTGATGCGCACCTTGACCTTGGCATGCAGGGCGGCTTCGCCGGCACGGAAGACGCGATCGACTTCCTGCAGGTCGGCGAACACGCGGCCTTCGCCCTTGGCGTTGATGGCTTCACGGGTCATGTAGTACAGACCCAGAACCACGTCCTGCGACGGCACGATGATCGGCTCGCCGTTGGCGGGCGACAGGATGTTGTTGGTCGACATCATCAGCGCGCGCGCTTCCAGCTGGGCTTCCAACGTCAGCGGCACGTGCACGGCCATCTGGTCACCGTCGAAGTCGGCGTTGTACGCGGCGCAGACCAGCGGGTGCAGCTGGATGGCCTTGCCTTCGATGAGGACCGGCTCGAACGCCTGGATACCCAGACGGTGCAGGGTCGGGGCGCGGTTGAGCAGCACGGGGTGTTCGCGGATGACTTCGGCGAGAACGTCCCAGACCTCGGGCAGTTCGCGCTCGACCATCTTCTTGGCGGCCTTGATGGTGGTCGCCATGCCGCGGGCTTCCAGCTTGCCGAAGATGAAGGGCTTGAACAGCTCCAGCGCCATCTTCTTGGGCAGACCGCACTGGTGCAGACGCAGGGTCGGGCCCACGGTGATCACGGAACGACCGGAGTAGTCGACGCGCTTGCCCAGCAGGTTCTGACGGAAACGACCCTGCTTGCCCTTGATCATGTCGGCCAGGGACTTCAGCGGGCGCTTGTTGGAACCGGTGATGGCACGGCCGCGACGGCCGTTGTCCAACAGGGCGTCAACGGCTTCCTGCAGCATGCGCTTCTCATTGCGCACGATGATGTCGGGCGCGGCGAGGTCGAGCAGCCGCTTGAGGCGGTTGTTCCGGTTGATGACGCGACGATAGAGATCGTTCAGGTCGGAGGTCGCGAAGCGGCCGCCATCCAGCGGCACTAGCGGACGCAGGTCCGGCGGCAGCACGGGCAGCACGGTCATGACCATCCACTCCGGCTTGTTGCCGGAGCCCTGGAAGGCTTCCATCAGCTTCAGGCGCTTGGACAGCTTCTTGATCTTGGTCTCGGAGTTGGTCTGCGGAATCTCTTCGCGCAGGCGACCGATCTCGTGCTCCAGATCAATGGCGCCGAGCAGCTGGAATACGGCTTCCGCACCCATGCGGGCATCGAAGTCGTCACCGAATTCTTCCAGTGCCTCAAAGTACTGCTCGTCGTTCAGCAGCTGGTACTTCTCGAGGGTGGTCATGCCCGGATCGATCACTACGTAGCTCTCGAAATAGAGCACGCGCTCGATGTCACGCAGGGTCATGTCCAGCAGCAGGCCGATACGCGACGGCAGCGACTTCAGGAACCAGATGTGGGCGACGGGCGACGCCAGCTCGATGTGACCCATGCGCTCGCGGCGCACCTTGGCCAGGGCGACTTCCACGCCGCACTTCTCGCAGATCACACCGCGGTGCTTGAGGCGCTTGTACTTTCCGCACAGGCACTCGTAGTCCTTGACCGGGCCAAAGATCTTGGCGCAGAACAGACCATCACGCTCGGGCTTGAAGGTACGGTAGTTGATGGTCTCCGGCTTCTTCACTTCACCGAACGACCAGGAACGAATCATCTCGGGCGAGGCCAGACCGATACGGATGGCATCGAACTCCTCGAGTTGACCCTGGTTTTTCAACAGATTGAGCAAGTCTTTCAAGGCCTTTCCTCCTCACGGACCGGAGACGACCGCCGCGCGGTCGCCTCCTCTAGGGTCTCGTGTTATTCGGTTTCCAGTTCGATATCGATGCCGAGCGAGCGGATTTCCTTGATCAGTACGTTGAAGGACTCGGGCATGCCGGCCTCCATGCGGTGATCCCCGTCCACGATGTTCTTGTACATCTTGGTCCGGCCGTTCACATCGTCCGACTTCACCGTCAGCATTTCCTGCAGGGTGTAAGCCGCGCCATAGGCCTCCAGTGCCCAGACCTCCATCTCCCCGAAACGCTGACCACCGAACTGCGCCTTACCACCCAGCGGCTGCTGGGTAACCAGGCTGTAGGAACCGGTGGAACGGGCGTGCATCTTGTCGTCCACCAGGTGGTTCAGCTTGAGCATGTACATGTAGCCGACGGTGGTGGTGCGCTCGAAGGCATTGCCGGTGCGGCCGTCGTACAGACGCATCTGGCCGCTCTCCGGCAGATCGGCCAGCTTCAGCATAGCCTTGATCTCGCTTTCCTTGGCACCGTCGAACACCGGGGTGGCCATGGGAACACCGCCACGCAGGTTCTTCGCCAGGTCGAGGACTTCCTTATCGCTCAGGTCGTCGAGCTTCTCCTGACGGCCACCGATCTCGTTGTAGATCTCGTGCAGGAAGCTGCGCAGTTCGGCAACCTTGCGCTGCTCTTCGATCATCACGTTGATCTTCTCGCCCAGGCCCTTGGCCGCGAGGCCCAGGTGGGTTTCGAGGATCTGACCGACGTTCATCCGCGAAGGTACGCCCAGCGGGTTCAGCACGATGTCCACCGGCGTGCCGTTGGCGTCGTAGGGCATGTCTTCGACCGGCATGATCACCGAGACCACACCCTTGTTACCGTGACGACCGGCCATCTTGTCGCCCGGCTGGATGCGGCGCTTGATGGCGAGGTAGACCTTGACGATCTTCAGTACGCCCGGTGCCAGGTCATCGCCCTGCTGCAGCTTGCGCTTCTTGTCTTCGAACTTGTCGTCCAGCAGCTGGCGGCGGTCGGACAGGTAGGCCTGGGCCTTTTCCAGCTGCTCGTTGTGAGCATCTTCCGCCATGCGCAGCTTGAACCACTGGCCGCGCTCGAGGCCGTTCAGGTACTCGTCGGTGATGACGGCACCCTTCTTGACCGCCGGGCCGCCTTCGGCGACCTGACCGACCAGGGCCTGACGCAGACGCTCGAAGGTCGCGCCTTCGACGATGCGGAACTCTTCGTTCAGATCCTTGCGGATCTCGTCGAGCTGGGACTTCTCGATGGCCAGGGCGCGGGAGTCGCGCTCGACGCCGTCACGGGTGAAGACCTGGACGTCGATGACGGTACCCTTGGTGCCGGTGGGCACGCGCAGGGAGGTGTCCTTCACGTCGCTCGCCTTCTCGCCGAAGATGGCGCGCAGCAGCTTCTCTTCCGGAGTCAGCTGAGTTTCGCCCTTGGGCGTGACCTTGCCGACCAGGATGTCACCGGCACCGACCTCGGCACCGACGTAGACGATACCGGCCTCGTCCAGCTTGTTCAGCGCAGCTTCACCCACGTTCGGGATGTCGGAGGTGATTTCCTCCGGACCGAGCTTGGTGTCACGAGCCACACAGGTCAGTTCCTGGATGTGGATGGTGGTGAAGCGATCTTCCTGGACCACGCGCTCCGACAGACAGATGGAGTCTTCGAAGTTGAAGCCGTTCCAGGGCATGAAGGCCACGCGCATGTTCTGACCCAGTGCCAGCTCGCCCATGTCGGTCGAGGGGCCATCGGCCAGGATGTCGAACTTGGCCACCTGATCACCCTTGCTCACCAGCGGACGCTGGTTGATGCAGGTGTTCTGGTTGGAACGGGTGTACTTGGTCAGGTTGTAGATGTCGACGCCGGCTTCACCGGTCTCGACTTCGTCATCGTTGACGCGCACCACGATACGGCTGGCATCGACGGAGTCGATCACGCCACCACGACGGGCCACGACGCAGACGCCGGAGTCACGGGCGACGTTGCGCTCCATGCCGGTACCGACCAGCGGCTTGTCCGAACGCAGGGTCGGCACGGCCTGACGCTGCATGTTGGAACCCATCAACGCGCGGTTGGCGTCGTCGTGCTCCAGGAACGGAATCAGCGAGGCGGCGACGGAGACGACCTGCTTGGGCGAAACGTCCATCAGGGTGACGTCTTCAGGCGCCTTGACGGTGAATTCGTTCAGGTGACGCACGGCTACCAGCTCGTCGATCAGCCGGTTGTTCTCGTCCAGCCCTGCGGAGGCCTGGGCGATCACGTGGTTGGCTTCTTCGATGGCCGACAGGAAGACGATCTCGTCGGTGGCCACGCCGTCCTTGACCATGCGGTACGGGCTTTCGAGGAAGCCGTACTGGTTGGTGCGGGCATAGGCAGCCAGGGAGTTGATCAGGCCGATGTTCGGACCTTCCGGCGTTTCGATCGGGCAGACCCGGCCGTAGTGCGTCGGGTGTACGTCACGGACTTCGAAGCCGGCACGCTCACGGGTCAGACCGCCCGGGCCGAGTGCGGAGACGCGGCGCTTGTGGGTGATCTCCGACAGCGGGTTGTTCTGGTCCATGAACTGGGACAGCTGGCTGGAACCGAAGAATTCCTTGATCGCGGCGGCCACCGGCTTGGCGTTGATCAGATCCTGCGGCATCAGGCCTTCGCTTTCAGCCATGGACAGGCGTTCCTTGACGGCACGCTCTACCCGTACCAGGCCCACGCGGAACTGGTTCTCGGCCATTTCACCGACGCAACGGACACGGCGGTTACCCAGGTGGTCGATGTCATCGACGATGCCCTTGCCGTTACGGATGTCGACCAGGGTCTTGAGCACGTCGACGATGTCTTCGCGGCTCAGGACGCCCGAGCCTTCGATGGCGTCGCGACCGATACGGCGGTTGAACTTCATGCGGCCGACGGCGGACAGGTCGTAACGCTCGGCGCTGAAGAACAGGTTGTTGAACAGGGTCTCGGCAGCTTCCTTGGTCGGCGGCTCGCCAGGGCGCATCATCCGGTAGATCTCGACCAGGGCTTCCAGCTGGTTGCCCGTGGAGTCGATCTTCAGGGTATCGGAGATGAAGGGACCGCAGTCGATGTCGTTGGTGTACAGCGTCTCGAACTGCACGACATTGGCCTTGGCCATCTTGGCCAGCATGTCCAGGGTCAGTTCGGTGTTGCACTCGGCGATGATCTCGCCGGTGGACGGGTGCACGACGGCCTTGGCGGTGGTACGGCCAATGACGTAATCGAAGGGTACTTCCAGCTCGCTCAGACCGGATTTTTCCAGCTGGTTGATGTGGCGAGCGGTCACCCGACGGCCCTGCTCCACGATCACCTTGCCGCTGCCATCCTTGATGTCGAAGCTGGCGATGTCGCCGCGCAGGCGCTGGGGCACCAGCTCGAACGTCAGCATCTCACCCTTGATGTGGAAGGTGTTGGTGTCATAGAACGCATCCAGCACCTCTTCGGTGCTGTAGCCGAGCGCGCGCAGCAGTACCGAGGCCGGCAGCTTGCGGCGACGGTCGATACGGACGAACACGGCATCCTTGGGATCGAATTCGAAGTCGAGCCAGGAGCCGCGGTAGGGAATGATGCGCGCCGAATACAGCAGCTTGCCCGAGCTGTGGGTCTTGCCGCGGTCGTGGTCGAAGAACACGCCCGGGCTGCGGTGCAGCTGGGACACGATGACGCGCTCGGTACCATTGATGATGAAGGTACCGTTCTCGGTCATCAGGGGGATTTCCCCCATGTAGACTTCCTGCTCCTTGATGTCCTTGATCGCCTTGTTCGACGACTCGCGGTCGAAAATGATCAGGCGAACCTTGACCCGCAGCGGGACGGCGAAGGTCACGCCGCGCAGGACGCATTCCTTCACATCGAAAGCCGGCTCGCCCAGGCGATAGCCGACGTATTCCAGGGCCGCATTGCCGGAATAGCTGATAATCGGGAAAACGGACTTGAAGGCCGCATGCAGGCCGATATCGCGGAACTGGTCTTTGCCTGCGCCCGCCTGCAGGAATTCGCGGTACGAATCCAGTTGGATAGCCAGCAAATAGGGCACGTCCATGACGTGCGGCAACTTGCTAAAGTCCTTGCGGATACGTTTTTTCTCAGTGTATGAGTAAGCCATCAGCGTTCCCCAGCTTGGTCACCAGCTTGTTTGGCCTCTCCGACGGGAGCAGCCGGAAAATCGTGCAAACCCTTTGGTTTGCCGCACCCCGAGAGCGAGGTGGATATAGCGCATCTTGTCAGGCGGATATGCTCGCTCTGTACAAAACGGCAAAAGGCCGGTGGCGTTCGCCACCAGCCATCAGCCGAACGTGAAACGTTGCGGCTGTAGACGCAAGAACCGAACTTACTTGAGCTCGACCTTGGCGCCTGCTTCTTCCAGAGCCTTCTTGGCAGCTTCGCCTTCCTCTTTGGAGACGCCTTCCTTGACCACGCCCGGGGCGCCGTCAACGACAGCCTTGGCTTCTTTCAGGCCCAGACCGGTCAGTTCACGAACGACCTTGATGACGTTCACTTTCTTGTCGCCGGTTTCGGTCAACATGATGGTGAATTCGGTCTGCTCTTCGACGACGGCAGCGGCAGCAGCCGGGCCAGCGGCAGCGGCGGCAGCGGCGGTCACGCCGAACTTCTCTTCCATCGCCTTGATCAGTTCCACCACTTGCATGACGGACATTTCGGATACGGCGTTGATGATGTCTTCGTTGGTCAGAGCCATGACTCTAGATTCCTATAACAGGGTGCGGCTTCAGGCCGCAAATAATAAGAAAGACTTGCAGGAAACGCAGCACGCGCGATTAGGCGGCGGCAGCTTCCTTTTGGTCGCGAATGGCGGCGAGGGTACGAGCCAGCTTGCTGGTAGCGCCCTGGATGACACTCATCAGCTGGGACACAGCTTCGTCGTAGGTCGGCAGGGTTGCCAGTACGTCGATCTGGTTAGCCGGGATGAGCTTGCCTTCGAACGCGGCGGCCTTGATCTCGAACTTGTCCTGACCCTTGGCGAAATCCTTGAAGATACGGGCGGCAGCGCCCGGATGCTCCTGGGAAAACGCGATCAGGGTCGGGCCCTTGAAGGTGTCGTTGAGAACGTCGAAAGACGTGCCTTCAACGGCACGACGCAGCAGGGTGTTACGTACGACACGTACATAGACACCAGCCGCGCGGGCCTCTTTACGGAGTCCGGTCATGGCACCCACAGTCACGCCACGGGCATCGGCCACGACAGCGGACAGGGCACCTTGGGCAGCCTCGTTGACTTCAGCGACGATAGCCTTCTTGTCTTCGAGTTTGATTGCCACGGGTTTAACTCCTGGATGTTACCGTTTCGCCCGATGGACTGGGCGGCGTTTTGGTGTCTGACTCGGTAACCGAATCGGGAGCACCATCTGCGTAGGCTAGGGTTTCCCCGGTTTAAGACCTGCGTCCCCTACGGTCTTGGACAGCCCCCGCCAGGCAGGGACCCCAATCTTGGCGCCATGCCCGAAGGCACGGCGACTTGTATCTTGCTTAGGCTTCCAGGGAAGCCTGGTCGATCTGCAGACCCGGGCCCATGGTGGAGCTCAGGGTGATGCGCTTGACGTAGATGCCCTTGGAGGTCGAGGGCTTCAGACGCTTCAGGTCGGCCAGCAGAGCTTCAACGTTCTGCTTCAGCTTCACGGGCTCGAAATCGATCTTGCCAACGGAAGCGTGAATGATGCCGTTCTTGTCGGTACGGAAACGCACCTGACCAGCCTTGGCATTCTTGACGGCGGTAGCGACGTCCGGGGTCACGGTGCCAACCTTGGGGTTGGGCATCAGACCGCGCGGGCCGAGCAGCTGACCCAGCTGACCGACGACGCGCATGGCGTCCGGCGAGGCAATGACCACGTCATAGTTCAGGTCGCCGCCCTTCATCTCGGCAGCCAGGTCGTCCATGCCGACGCGTTCGGCACCGGCAGCCAGCGCAGCTTCGGCGTTGGCACCCTGGGTGAACACGGCAACGCGAACCGACTTGCCAGTGCCATTGGGCAGCACGGTGGCGCCACGAACGACCTGGTCGGATTTACGCGGATCCACACCCAGGTTCACGGAGACGTCGATGGACTCCTTGAACTTGATGGTGGACAGCTCGGCCAGCAGGGCTGCAGCTTCTTCGAAGCCGTACTGCTTGCCAGCCTGGATTTTTTCGGCGAAAGCCTTTTGACGCTTAGTGAGCTTGGCCATTACACGCCCTCCACATTCAGACCCATGCTACGAGCGGAACCGGCGATGGTACGCACGGCGGCGTCCATATCGGCGGCGGTGAGATCGGCATTCTTGGCTTTGGCGATCTCTTCCAGCTGGGCGCGGGTGACGGTACCGACCTTCTGGCTGTTGGGACGAGCGGAACCGCTCTTGATGCCGGCAGCCTTCTTGAGCAGCACGGAGGCCGGGGTGCTCTTGATTTCGAAGGTGAAGCTACGGTCGCTGTACACGGTGATGATCACCGGGGTGGGCAGACCGGGCTCCATGCCCTGGGTGCGGGCGTTGAACGCCTTGCAGAATTCCATGATGTTGACGCCGTGCTGACCCAGCGCCGGACCGACTGGCGGGCTCGGGTTGGCTTGAGCGGCCTTAACCTGCAGCTTGATGTAAGCCTGAATTTTCTTAGCCATGTGCTACTCCAATGATGGGTTCGACGCCCCGCAGGGCTCCCCAATTACTTGCTATATCCCAGTGACGACAAAACCCCGCAGCCTGGGCTACGGGGTAAGGGATGCGAACAACCTAGACCTTTTCGACCTGGCTGAACTCGAGCTCCACAGGGGTCGACCGACCAAAGATCAGTACCGCCACGTGAATGCGGCTCTTTTCGTAGTTGACCTCTTCGACAACGCCGTTGAAGTCGGCGAACGGACCGTCCACCACCCGAACCGTCTCGCCTGCTTCGAACAGGGTCTTCGGCTTGGGTTTGTCGCTGCTGTCGGAGACACGACGCAGAATCGCGTCCGCTTCACGATCAGTGATGGGTGCCGGCTTGTCGGCAGTACCACCGATGAAGCCCATGACGCGAGGAGTGTCCTTGACCAGGTGCCAAGTCCCTTCGTTCATCTCCATCTGCACCAGGACGTATCCCGGGAAAAACTTACGCTCGCTCTTGCGCTTCTGGCCATTGCGCATTTCCACCACTTCTTCGGTGGGCACGAGAATGTCGCCGAACTCGTCTTCCATTTCGTGCAGCTTGACGCGCTCGATCAACGAACGCATGACATGCTTCTCGTAACCCGAGTAGGCATGCACGACGTACCAACGCTTAGCCACGGCGAACCCTTTCAACCAACAATCGTGGAAACCAGCCAACCGAGCAGGGAGTCGAGCCCCCACAACAACAAAGCCATCACGAGCACCACGGCAACCACGATCAGCGTGGTCTGAGTGGTCTCTTGCCGGGTAGGCCAGACAACCTTGCGAATCTCGGTACGGGCGTCTTTCAGCAAGCCGAAGAAGGCTTGCCCCTTGGCGGTCTGCAGGGCAACAAAGGCAGCGACAGCTGCCAGCACCAACAGACCCACCACTCGATACAGGATGGACTGAGCAGCGAAGTAGTGATTGGCAACAACACCGATCGCTACCAGAACGACAACCACCAGCCACTTCAGCGCATCGAAGCGCGACTCTTTGGCTTCCGCCTTGATGCTCATTGCATGAATCCTGTAAGGAGTGCCAGATGGGAATCTGGCAGGCCAGGAGGGAATCGAACCCCCAACCTGCGGTTTTGGAGACCGCCGCTCTGCCAATTGAGCTACTGGCCTGTAACTTGAATCAGGCCGACCATTATGCCGACCTGACAGACCAAGATCAATCGATTACTCGATGATCTTGGCAACCACGCCGGCGCCGACGGTACGACCGCCTTCACGGATGGCGAAACGCAGACCGTCTTCCATCGC
>NZ_JACHVV010000008.1:0-40905 GCF_014190935.1 Pseudomonas sp. AS2.8 | reverse complement strand
GAGAGGCTGGCCAGCTTGGTGTAGGCACCGCGGATCTTGAAGGAAAACACCGGCTGCAGGTCTTCACGCTTGAGCAGCACCTGGCAGCCCAGTCGTTCGGACAGCGCCCGCGCCGGTTGCAGGGGCGTTTCGATCGCCACGTCGTAGACGGGGGCTTCGAGGATCTTGCGGGCATAGCGCTGCAAGAGATCGGTGGCGGGTTCCTGGACGGTCATGGCGCGGCCTCCATCTGGGCATCCAGCAGCCCAGTCCCATAGGAGTTATCTACTGCACAACGCCACTGGTCATCGGCTTCCCGTAGAAAGACATAGGTAGCCTGACGCTGCGCCACGGGCTGGTCTGCCGATCCCAGCGCTAAGCGCGCGAGAACCAACGCAGTGTCACCCGTGGCCAGAACCTGAAAACAGGATTGCCGCACCTGCAAGTCATCTCCGAAATGCGCGGCGATGCGCTCGAAGGCCCCGATGATAGCAATGCGGCCATTCACCTGGAGCCCTGGCCTGAGTACCAATAGGGCATCCTCGGTATAGAAGTCGGCCAGCGCCGCGAAATCGCGGCTATTGATGAGAGCATCTGCTCTCTGGATACGGGCACACAGCGCAGCGGTAGACATGGAACTCTCCTGGTCTTCGCATTGGCCCAGGAGTCAGAAAGTAAAAACCCGCCTCTTGGGCGGGTCTGGTTGCGCAGCTAACGCTGTCCCGCCATCAGGTAATGGCGGTAATAATGCTGGGGCGTTGAGGGCTGCGCGTTTTCATGACGGCTACCCTAGGGCCTGGCCGGGCATGGCGTCAAGCGGCACCGATGGCTGTGGCACAATGGTCGACCTGTAGCCCACTTCCCGCGACCCGATCGCCTCTGCCGAGAATCCCGATGGCCCGCAAGAAAGCTCCCGACTTCGAACAATCCCTGGCCGAACTGCAGACCCTGGTGGAACGCCTGGAAAGTGGCGAGCTGTCCCTGGAGGACTCCCTCGGCGCCTTCGAACAGGGCATCCGCCTGACCCGCGAATGCCAGGGCGCGCTGGTCCAGGCCGAGCAGAAGGTGCAGATCCTGCTGGAAAAAGACGGCGAACTCACCGCCGCCCCCTTCGCCCCGGTCGGGGACGACGCATGATCGAGGCCTACCAGCAACGCTGCCAGACCCGCGTCGATAGCGCCCTCGCCCCGCTCTTCACCGCCCCCCGCGCCGAACTCGCCCGGCTCTATGCCGCCATGGCCTACAGCGTCATGGGCGGTGGCAAGCGGGTGCGGCCGCTGCTGGTCTATGCCGCCTGCGAAGCCCTGGGTGGCGATCCGGCGCGTGCTGACCAGGCCGCCTGCGCGGTGGAGCTGATCCACGCCTATTCCCTGGTCCACGACGACCTGCCGGCCATGGACGACGACGACCTGCGCCGCGGTCGGCTCACCACCCACAAGGCCTATGACGAAGCCTGCGCCATCCTGGCCGGCGACGGCCTGCAGACCCTGGCCTTCGAGACCCTGCTGGCGGCGCCCCAGGACGCTGCGGTGCGGCTGGAGATGGTCGCGGTACTGGCGCGCGCCAGCGGTCCGGCGGGTATGGTCGGCGGCCAGGCCATCGACCTGGAATCGGTCGGCCGACGCATCGACCAGCCGGCGCTGGAAATCATGCACCTGCACAAGACCGGCGCCCTGATCGCGGCCAGCGTGCAGCTCGGCGCCCTGGCCAGCGAAGCCGCCGGTGCCGCCGAGCGTGAGGCCCTGGCCCGCTACGCCGAGGCCATCGGCCTGGCCTTCCAGGTCTGGGACGACGTGCTCGACATCGAAAGCGATACCCAGACCCTGGGCAAGCGCCAGGGCGCCGATCTCGCCCGCGACAAACCGACCTACCCGGCGCTGCTCGGCCTGGACGCGGCCAAGGCCTATGCCCTGGAGCTGCGCGACACCGCCCTGACCGCCCTCGAGCCGCTGGGCGCGCCGGCCGAACCCCTGCGCGCCCTGGCCCGCTACATCGTGGCAAGGCGCAGCTAGTGTGGTGTTTCAGAAGTTACCTGCACAATTTTGGCGGCGCTTTTTCGTCCCTGCTGGCGTTGCCACTCCTCGCCATAGCCCTGCTATGACTCGTCGCGGCGCCTGGCCAGGATCAAAAAATCACTCGCCAATTCTTGCGCGAACCTCTGAAACACCACACTAGGCGCTTCCCGGCGGAAAAACTCGTGACCCGGGCCGCATTTGCCCCCGGGTCCGTTGTCACAGGGGCATAACAAGACGCCCTGTCCGCTGTTGGGATGCCACGCGGGCATCGGGTAAACTGCCTAATTCTCTGCGCAAAGTGATCAGCCAGATGCCCAAGACGTTTCACGAGATTCCCCGCCAGCGTCCCGCGACGCCCCTGCTCGACCGCATCGACTCGCCGGTCCAGCTGCGCCAGCTCGGTGACGCCGAGCTGGAAGCCGTCGCCGACGAACTGCGCGCCTTTCTCCTGTGGACCGTGGGCCAGACCGGCGGTCACTTCGGCGCCGGCCTGGGGGTCATCGAACTGACCTTGGCCCTGCACTACGTCTTCAACACCCCGGAAGACCGGCTGGTGTGGGACGTCGGCCACCAGGCCTATCCGCATAAGATCCTCACCGGCCGTCGCGAAGGCATGGCCAGCCTGCGCCAGAAGGACGGCCTGGCCGCCTTCCCGCGCCGCAGCGAGAGCGAGTACGACACCTTTGGCGTCGGTCACTCCAGCACCTCCATCGGCGCCGCGCTGGGTATGGCCATCGCCGCCCAGCTGCAGGGCATCGAGCGTAAGTCGGTCGCGGTGATCGGCGACGGCGCCCTGACCGCGGGCATGGCCTTCGAGGCGCTCAACCACGCCTCGGACACCGGCGCCAACATGCTGGTGGTGCTCAACGACAACGACATGTCCATCTCGCGCAATGTCGGTGGCCTGTCCAACTACCTGGCGCGGCTGCTCTCCAGCCGCACCTACCAGCACCTGCGCGAGAACGGCAAGAAGGCCCTCTCCAAGCTGCCCGGTGCCTGGGAAATCGCCCGCCGCACCGAAGAGGCCGCCAAGGGCATGCTGGTACCCGGCACCCTGTTCGAGGAGCTGGGCTGGAACTATATCGGCCCCATCGACGGCCATGACCTGCCGACCCTGGTCACCACCCTGCGCAATCTGCGCGACGCCAAGGGCCCGCAGTTCCTCCACGTCATCACCCGCAAGGGCAAGGGCCTGTCCATCGCCGAGGCCGATCCCATCGGCTACCACGCCATCACCAAGCTGGAGCCGCTGGACGCCAAGCCCAAGCGCCCGGGCGCGCCCAAGTACTCCAACATCTTCGGCGACTGGCTGTGCGACATGGCCGCCGCCGATGCCAAGCTGGTGGGCATCACCCCGGCGATGAAGGAAGGCTCCGACCTGATCCGCTTCGCCGAACGCTATCCCGAGCGCTATTTCGACGTGGCCATCGCCGAGCAGCACGCGGTGACCCTGGCCGCCGGCCTGGCCTGCGACGGCATGAAGCCGGTGGTGGCCATCTATTCCACCTTCCTGCAGCGCGGCTACGACCAGCTGATCCACGACGTGGCGGTGCAGAATCTGGACGTGCTCTTCGCCATCGACCGCGCCGGCCTGGTCGGCGAAGACGGTCCGACCCACGCCGGCAGCTTCGACCTGTCCTATCTGCGCTGCATCCCCGGCATGGTGATCATGGCGCCCAGCGACGAAAACGAGCTGCGCCGCCTGCTCACCACCGGCTATCGCCACCAGGGCCCCGCCGCGGTGCGCTACCCGCGTGGCAGCGGTCCCAATGCCGCCCTCGATCCGGGACTGGAACCCCTGCCCATCGGCAAGGGCGTGGTGCGTCGCCAGAGCAGCCTGAAGAACGGCGCCAAGGTCGGCTTCCTGGTGTTTGGCGTGCAACTGGCCGAGGCCCTGCAGGTCGCCGAGCGCCTGGACGCCAGCGTGGCCGACATGAGATTCGTCAAGCCGCTGGACGAGGCCCTGATCCGCCAGTTTGCTGCCGACCACGACCTGCTGGTCACCGTCGAGGAAAACAGCGTCATGGGCGGCGCCGGCAGTGCGGTCAACGAATTCCTGCAGGCCAATGCCCTGGTCCAGCCCGTGCTCAACTTGGGCCTGCCGGACAGCTACATCGAACACGCCAAGCCGGCCGACATGCTCGCCGAGTGCGGCCTGGACGTCGCCGGAATCGAGCGTGCGGTGCGCGAGCGCCTGGCGCTGCTGGAAGCCACCCAGGCCGATACCTCGCCACACCTGGTGCGCGGCGCGTCCGC
Source organism: Pseudomonas sp. AS2.8 (assembly GCF_014190935.1). Classification (NCBI taxonomy): domain Bacteria; kingdom Pseudomonadati; phylum Pseudomonadota; class Gammaproteobacteria; order Pseudomonadales; family Pseudomonadaceae; genus Pseudomonas; species Pseudomonas sp. AS2.8. Next base: position 36,655 of record NZ_JACHVV010000008.1, on the reverse strand, counting down.
CTGAGCGACCGCGCACCGCTGATCCGAAGGCACCGACACCTCGTCCAGCCGCTCTAGTACGCGGCTTAAGCCCCTACCATGCTGGCCGCTGACTGCAATCAGCGTGGCGGCAAGGACGGGTGTTATGAGTGACATGGATCTGAGCGGCCCCGAGCGCCGCTGGCTGCCCTGGCTGGGGCGCAATGGAAAGATCGCCCGTGGCTGGGCCTGCCTGCGCAACGGAGGTCGACAGGCACGCCTGGAAAAGACCTTTGCCGGCCTGGCCGGCACCCGTCGTGATCTGCTACTGACCTGGACCCAGCGGCACTGGCAGCAACTGGAACGGATCGCCGGGGCGCTGGAGACCGGCTGGCCCGCGCTGGATCCCCATCTCCTGGACAACGCCCTGCTGCACCTGGGCGCGGCCTCCGAGCTCTTCGTGGTGGATACCCAGGGCCTGGTCCTCGCCTCCACCGCACGTCAGCGCCAGGGGCAGCGGCACGACGCCGCAGCCCTCGCCCACGGTCTGCAGGCTCCCTTTCTGCAGGGCCCCTACCGTGACCCGGTCACCCTCGCCCTGGGGCCGACCACCTCGGCCTTCCACGACGCCGTCACCCTGCTGTTCCATCAGCCCCTGCGCCAAACCGGACGTACCCTGGGCTGTCTCTGCCTGCGCCTGCCCAACGATGTGCTCAGCGATCTCATCCAGCGCGAGGCCGGCCATGTCTTTCCCGACTCCGGCGACAACTACCTGTTCATGATCAAGGCGGTCGCCGATCCGGGCATCGCGCCGGGTACCGCCCTGTCCCGCTCGCGTTTCGAGGACGCCACCTTTACCGCCGGTGACAACCTCAAGCAGGGCGTCGCGACGCCCTTCGGCACGGTACGGGTGCGCGAGCACACCGAATTCGAGCTGAAATTCACCGCGCCGGCGACTGGCGAGCTGCACCCCGGAGTCCGCGAGACCCTGCGCCGGGGGCGCAATCTCTTCGTCGGCTATCCGGGCTACTCCGACTATCGCCACGTCCCGGTGATCGGTGCCGGCGTCACTCTGCAACTGCCCGGTTCGCCGGACACCTGGGGCCTGCTCTGCGAAGCCGATCTGGAAGAAGCCTATCGCGGCGGCAGTCTGACCCAGTACCTGCTGCTCGGCGCCCTGCTGCTGGGCGCGGGCGCCTGGGGTCTGCAGGCCGCCCTGAGCCTCTGGCAACCGCTGTGGCAGACCAGCTTCACCCTGGGCAGCGCGGCCCTGGCCCTGGCGCTCTATGCCGGCCTGGTGGTGCGGCCCTGTACCCGTCGCCTGCAACGCCTGGGCGACTTCTTCCTGGACATCGCCGAATGCGGCGCCAGTCTCGACCAGCGCCTGGATCGCCGGGGCTTTCGCGCCGACGAGACCGGCGAGCTGGCGATCTGGATCAACAGCTTCGTCGATCGCCTCGACACCTCGCTGCAGACCGTCAAACAGGTTACCCGCGCCCTGAGCGCCGATGCCGCCAGTCTGCAGCGCGGAGCCCAGCACGCCAGCCTGGAAGCCGAACAGCAATGGCAGGCGGCCGAGGCCAACACCCAGGCCATGCAGACGATGCTGCAGGGCAGCCAGGAGATGGCCGCCCATGTGCGCGACAGCAGTGGCCTTTCGACCCGGGCGCGCAACGGCAGCGACCACGGCAATCTGCTGGTCGGCCAGGTGGCCCGCGATCTGGAAACCCTCGATGGCACCATCGGCACCTCGGCCGGCACCATCACGGCGCTGAACGAGCAGACCCATGCGGTGCGCCATGTCACCGACACCATCCGCGGCATTGCCGAGCAGACCAACCTGCTGGCGCTCAACGCCGCCATCGAAGCCGCACGCGCCGGCGATCAGGGGCGCGGCTTCGCCGTGGTCGCCGACGAGGTGCGGCGCCTGGCCAATCATTCGGCGGATTCCACCCGCGAGATCGCCAGCATCCTCGACCAGATCCGCCTGCTGTCGGAACAGGCGGCGGCCGCCATGCAGCGCTGCAAGGCGGACGCCCAGACCTCGCGCAGTCGTTCGGACCAGGCCCAGGAGGCCCTGGGCGCCATCGATCGCGATGTCGGCGCGCTGCAGGAGCACCTGACCCACATCGGCCACACCCTGGAGGCCCTGGACACCAGCGGCAACCAGCTGCAGCTACGCAGCCAGGCGGCCCAGGACCAGGCTCGGCGCAGCGCCGAGCTGGCCCAGACCACCTTGGGCGCCAGTCGCAATGTGGATCAACAGGTGCTGGAATTGCAGGAAGCCGCGCAGCGCCTCGAACCGGCGCGCGCAGCCGGCTGATCAGGAGGCCGGATCGACGGTCTCTTCGTTCTGATGCAGATTGCCGAGCATGTGGCCAAGCTTGCCGGCCTTGGTCAGCAGATAGCGGCGGTTGTGCGGATTGAGGCCTTCCTGCAGCGGCACCCGCTCGGCGACCGGGATGCCGAGCACCTCGAGCGCCTTCACCTTGCGCGGATTGTTGGTCATCAACCGCAGCGAGGTGACGCCCAGGTATTCGAGCATCGGCTTGCACAGCGCATAGGTGCGCTGGTCGGCGCCGAAGCCCAGGCGCTCGTTGGCTTCCACGGTATCGGCGCCGGCATCCTGCAGCTCATAGGCGCGGATCTTGTTGAGCAGGCCGATGCCGCGTCCTTCCTGGCGCAGATAGAGCAGCACGCCGCGACCGGCCTCGGCGATGGCGCGCAGCGCCGCTTCCAGCTGGAAACCGCAGTCGCATCTCAGGCTGAACAGCGCATCGCCGGTCAGGCATTCGGAATGCAGTCGTCCCAGCACCGGCTCGCCATCGGCCACGTCACCGAAGGTCAGGGCGACGTGCTCCTTGCCATCGGTCTCGTCGAGGAAACCGTGCATGATGAACAGGCCGAAGGGGGTGGGCAGTTGGGAGGCGGCGACAAAGACGACGGACACCTGCGGGCTCCTGGCGGGGAAAGACGTACATTGTAACCTTTTCCCCGGGCCCGGCGTCATCGCCAGGGGTTATGACGTCGATACCCGCCGATCTATCAGCGCGCCTGGACGTAGAAGATGCCCTGGGCCTCGCGCCAGCCCACGCGATTGAGGAAACTCATGCCCAGCAGCCCCTGGCTGGGATAGTTGCCCTCCAGCACCATGGCGTCCACCCCGACCACCTCGACATCGCCCAGGCGCACCTGCTTGAGCGTGGTGCGCCAGGCGCGGGCATGACCGCTGGCGGTTTCCACCCAGCCCGGGGTGCCGTCGCGATAGCTGATGCCCAGCTGATCGGCCTGGGCGCCACTCAGGGCGACGCTGGTGGCGCCGGTGTCCACCAGCAGCGACACCGGACGGCCATTGACGTTGGCGGTGACCTGGTAATGGCCGTTGTTGCTGCGCGGCACGCTGAATTCGCGGCGCTGCGGAGCGCTGTAGCCGTCGCTGTATTCGCGGTCGAGGGCAAAGGTCTGGATCCGGCCGTCGATGCGCAGCACCGCCTGCTGGGGATCCGCGCTGACCACCTCGACGTCGTCCAGGCGCTGGCCGACCCGCAGCAACTTGCGCTGGCCATTGACGTTGACCACCGCGGCGCCATTGAACAACCCCACGACCCTGACCTGGGGTTGCGCCCAGGCGAGCGAACCGACGGCCAACAGCAGGCCGTACGCGCCCAGTCTTTTCACTGCCCTGCTCCTTGGGCCTGCGTCTCGTCAGCCGACGAGATGACCCCAACCGATGTGTAATCCCTGAACCACCAGCCAGGCGAGGATGCCGGCCAGTACATCGTCGACCATGATGCCGACGCCGCCGCGGACATTGACATCCAGCCAGCGGATTGGCCAGGGCTTGCAGATGTCCAGCACGCGGAAGGCGACGAAACCCACCAGCAGCCAGATCAAGCCCGGAGGCGCCAGCCAGAAGGTGATCCAGATGCCGACCATCTCGTCCCAGACGATGCCCTCGTGATCGTGCACGCCCAGCTCGCGGGCGACCTTGCCGCACAACCAGCAACCGAAGACGGTCAGCAGCACCAGCAGCAGCGGATAGCTCCAGCCGCCGAGCAGCTGCCAGAGCGGCAGGAAGGGCAAGGCGATCAGCGAACCCCAGGTGCCGGGCGCCTTGGGCAGGGTGCCGGAACCCAGGCCGAAGGCCAGGAAGTGCCAGGGATCGCGCCAGACCGAAAGGGGGACCGGCTGGGCGGGGGCTTGCTGTTCGCTCAAGAGAGGACTCCGCGCCAGGGCGCTAGAAATGTTGGAAACCGGTGTGTATCGGGGTCAGCGGCCGACCATCGGCGGCGAGCACGAGCACGCCGCTGCCCGCCTCGACGCGCCCGATCACCTGCGCCTGGGGCCAGGCGGCGGCCAGGGCCGGCGCCTGGCCCGGCGGCAGGGTAAAGACCAGCAGGTAGTCGTCGCCCGCGCCGAGGGCCAGGCGCAGCACCTCGTCGGCGGGAAACAGCGCGGTCAGCGCCGGACTCACCGGCAGCCGCGCCGTCTCCAGCACCAGGCGGACGCCGGAGGCCGCGGCGATGTGGCCGCAATCGGCTACCAGGCCGTCGGAGACGTCCTGGGCCGCCGTCGCCCGCCCGCGCAGCCAGAGGCCGAGGTCGAATTGCGGCTGGGGCGCCCAGTAGCGCGCCAGCAGGTGCCGACAGGCATCGTCCTCCGCTGCACGCTGACCGAGGACGAAGGGCAAGGCCCCACCCGCCTCGCCCGGCGCACCGCCCAGGCACAGCAGATCGCCCGGGCGGGCACCGCTGCGCAGCAGGGCCTGACCGGCCGGCACCTGGCCGAAAACCGTGAGGGTAAGGGACAGCGGGCCGCGGGTGGTATCGCCACCGACCAGGCGCAACTCGCACTGCTCGGCCATCTGCGCAAGTCCTGCCGCCAGGCCTTCCAGCCAGGCGGGTTCGACGCTCGGCAGGGTCAGCGCCAGGGTGAAGCCCAAGGGCGCGGCGCCCATGGCCGCCAGGTCGCTGGCGCTCACCGCCAGGGCGCGCTGGCCGAGGCCGTGCGCATCCGGGCAGGGATCAGGGAAATGCACCCCGGCGGTCAGGGTGTCGGTGGAAACCGCCAGCTGCTCACCCGGGGCGGGTGCCAGCAGCGCGCAGTCGTCACCGATGCCCAGCGCCACGCCGGGTCCGCTGCGGGCGCAGGGCGCCGCGGCGAAATAGCGACGGATGAGTTCGAATTCACCCATGCCAGAGCGGGCGATCAGCGCTTGCCGCGCAACTCGGCGCTGCGCAGCTTGGGCGCCAGCTTGTCCAGCACGCCGTTGACGAACTTGTGGCCGTCGGTGGCGCCGAAGATCTTGGCCATCTCGATGCCCTCGTTGATCACCACGCGATAGGGCACGTCGATACGCTTGAGCAGCTCGTAGCAGGACAGTCGCAGCACGGCCAGCTCGACCGGATCCACCTCGTTCATGGCCCGGTCCAGGCAGGGCAGGATCAGACCGTCGATCTCGCTCTTGTTGGCCGGGACGCCATGGAGGACTTCGTGGAAGTAGGCGCCGTCGACCTTGGCGAAATCATTGTCGACGCGAAACTGCGCCTCGATCTCGTTGATCGCCTGGCCCGCCATGTGCCACTGGTACAGGGCCTGGACCGACAGGCTGCGCGCTTCGCGACGGGCAGCCAGTTTGCCGGTGGGGGCCTTCTTGCCCGCGGGCTTGCCGGCCGCGGGCGGAGTCAGATCGCCGCTCACTTGGCCTCCAGCTGCGCCAGCAGGCTGACCATTTCCAGAGCGGACAGGGCGGCTTCGGCGCCCTTGTTGCCGGCCTTGGTGCCGGAGCGCTCGATGGCCTGCTCGATGGAATCGACGGTCAGGACGCCAAAGGACACCGGTACGCCGAATTCCATGGAGACCTGGGCCAGACCTTTGGTGCACTCGCCGGCCACGTATTCGAAGTGGGGAGTGCCGCCGCGGATCACCGCGCCGAGGGCGATGATGGCGTCGAATTCGTCGCGCTGGGCGATCTTCTGCACTGCCAGCGGGATCTCGAAGGCGCCGGGGACGCGGATGATGGTCAGGTCGTCCGGCTTGATGCCGTGACGCACCAGAGCGTCGATGGCGCCCTGCAGCAGGCTCTCGACGACGAAGCTGTTAAAGCGGCCGACCACCAGGGCGAAACGGCCCTGGGGAGCGATGAAGGTGCCTTCAAAGGTCTTGATGTTCATGTGCGGGTCCAGTTGTCAAAGAGCCGGACGGCCGGCAGTGCCAGGCCGTCCGTGGAAATCCAGGTGAAGCGCGCCATGCCACCCGGGCGGGGCGCGCCAGGCGGAAGGGTCATTCTTCAGGAGGCAGATAGTCTACTACTTCCAGGTCGAAGCCGGATATGGCATTGAACTTCATCGGCGAGCTGAGCAGGCGCATCTGACGAATGCCCAGGTCGCGGAGGATCTGCGAACCGGCACCGACGGTGCTGTAGGTGGACAGCGCCTTGGGCACCGGGAGCGGCTCGCGCAGGTGCGCCAGCAGGTCGTCGCCCTCGATCGAGTGACCGAGCAGCAGCACCACGCCGGTGCCTTCGCGGGCCACGCGCTCCATGGCGCTGCGCAGACTCCAGCGACCCGGCTGCTGCACCTGCAGGAGGTCGCGCAGCGGATCCATGTTGTGCACCCGCACCAGCGGCAGCTCCTGGCCGGCCAGGTCGCCACGGATCAGCGCCAGGTGGACGTCGCCCTCCACCTCGTCGCGATAGGTCACCAGCTTGAACGGACCGAGTTCGGTCTCCAGCTGCTGCTCGTCGATGCGCTTGACGGTGTGTTCGTGGAGCAGGCGGTAGTGGATCAGATCGGCGATGGTGCCGACCTTGAGGCCGTGCTGCTCGGCGAAGGCTTCGAGCTCGTCGCGCCGGGCCATGGTGCCGTCGTCGTTCATCACCTCGCAGATCACCCCGCTCTCGGCGAAACCGGCCATGCGCGCCAGGTCGCAGGCGGCCTCGGTGTGGCCGGCACGCGCCAGCACGCCGCCGGGCTGGGCCATCAGCGGGAACATGTGGCCGGGGCTGACCACGTCGCCGGCCTTGGCGTCCTTGGCGATGGCGGCCTGCACGGTGCGCGCGCGGTCGGCGGCGGAGATGCCGGTGCTGATGCCCTCGGCGGCCTCGATGGACACGGTGAACTTGGTGCCGAAGCCGGAGGCGTTGCGGCTGGCCATCATCGGCAGGTTGAGGCGCTCGCAGAGGCCCTTGCTCATCGGCATGCAGATCAGGCCGCGCGCGTGGCGGGCCATGAAGTTGATGTGTTCGGCGGTGACGCATTCGGAGGCGATGATGATGTCGCCTTCGTTCTCGCGGTCCTCGTCGTCCATGAGGATGACCATCTTGCCCGCGCGGATGTCCTGGATGATGTCTTCGATGCTGGAAAGTGCCACGGTGTCGTCCTTAGCGCTGCAGATAGCCATGTTCGGCGAGAAAGTGTTCGGTGACGCCGCCCTTGCTGGACTCGGCGGCCTTGTCGCCCAGCAGCAGGCGCTCCAGGTAGCGGGCCAGCAGGTCCACCTCCAGGTTCACCCGGCGTCCGGGCCGGTAGTCGGCCATGATGGTCTCGCCGAGGGTGTGGGGGACGATGGTCAGCTCGAATTCGGCGCCGTCCACCGCGTTCACCGTGAGGCTGACGCCGTCCACGGTGATCGAGCCCTTGAGCGCGATGTAGCGGGCCAGTTCGGCCGGGGCGCGCAGGCGGAATTGCACGGCACGGGCGTTATCGGCGCGGGAGACCACTTCGCCGAGTCCGTCCACGTGGCCGCTGACCAGATGGCCGCCGAGGCGACTGGTGGGCATCAGCGCCTTTTCCAGGTTGACCTTGCTGCCAGGCTTGAGGCCGCCCAGGCTGGTGAGGCTCAGGGTCTCGCGACTGACGTCGGCCCAGAAGCCGTCGCCGGGCAATTCCACGGCGGTGAGGCAGACCCCGTTGACGGCGATGCTGTCGCCGAGCTTGACGTCGGCAAGATCGAGCTTGCCGGTGGCGACGTAGAGGCGCACGTCGCCGCCCTTGGGCGTGAGGGCGCGGATCTCGCCGAGGGCTTCGATGATTCCGGTAAACATCAGCTCAGGCCTCCAAGAGGTAGAGCCAGAAAGGCGGTGCAGCTAGACATCGACGAACTCCTGTTTCGGTGAAAAAACAGGGCGTACGGACAGAAGGGAAATCAGACGGACGAGGGGCTTGCACCCCTGCCAGGCGAGGCTATCCCGTTCTCTCTCATCCGGACTATGACCGTCGGCCCCGGAATCCAACCGGGTCTGCTGACCTCCCCCGCCGCAGAGGACGAGAGAGCGCTCGCGGGCTCGTCCCGACTGATCGGGCATTACCGCCGGTGGGGAATTGCACCCCGCCCTGAGAACTCGCCACCCGAGGGCAGCGCAGGTTTTGTAACACAGTTCGCCGCCGCGGGGCCAGGGGCGTCAGGTGTCCCTGGCCGGTCGGGCGATCAGGTGCAGGTCCGCGCCCACCGGGGTAACGCTGAGGATCTCCAGCTGCGGGGCCTCGGCCAGGTGCTCCAGTGGCCAGTCCAGCAACGGCCGGGAGCTGGAACCGAGGAACCTGGGCGCCAGGAACAGGTGATATTCATCGACCAATCCGGCCTGGGCGAAGGCACCGGCCAGACGCGGTCCGGCTTCCACCAGCACATCGTTGACCTGCTCGCTGCCCAGGCGGACCAGCAGCGCCGCCAGATCGACCTGGCCCTGGGCGCCGGGTAGCGCCAGGTAGTCGTGACCGGCCGCCGCATAGGCGGGCGCCTCGCCGGCCAGACCAGCGACCCGCGCCGCACCGGCCTGGAAGAAGGGCGCGTCCAGCGGTACCCGGCCACGACCGTCCACCAGCAGCCGCTGCGGCGTGCGCAAGGTGGCCAGTTCCAGTTCTGCGCCACTCAGGCCCAGTTCGCTCGGGCGCACGGTCAGGCGCGCGCCATCGGCCAGCACGGTGTCGGCGCCGGTGATCACCACGCCCGCCTCGGCACGCAGTCGCTGCACGCTCTGGCGCGCCGCCGGCCCGGTGATCCACTGGCTTTCGCCATTGGCCATGGCGGTGCGGCCATCCAGACTCAGCGCCAGCTTGACCCGCACGAAGGGGCGCCCGCTGAGCATGCGCTGGATGAAGCCGGCATTGAGCGCCCGCGCCTCGGCTTCCAGGACTCCGGCGCGGGTGGCGATACCGGCGGCGGCGAGCCGCGCCAGGCCGCGCCCGGCCACCAGCGGATTGGGATCGGTCATGGCCGCCACCACCTCGGCCACGCCCGCCGCCACCAGGGCATCGGCGCAAGGCGGGGTGCGGCCATGGTGGCTGCAGGGTTCCAGGGTCACATAGGCGGTGGCGCCACGCGCCGCCTCCCCCGCCTGGCGCAGAGCATGCACCTCGGCGTGGGGACCACCGGCCTGGCGATGCCAGCCCTCGCCCACCACCTGGCCGTCACGGACGATGACGCAGCCCACCCGCGGATTGGGCGCCGTGCTGTAGCGGCCGCATGCGGCCAGCGCCAGGGCGCGGGCTATCCAGAAGGCATCGTTCACCAGGCCTGCCTCGCTCATACCGGTTGCTTGCCCGGATCCTGGGCCAGCCGCTCGATCTCGTCGCGGAATTCGGCCAGGTCCTGGAATTGCCGATAGACCGAGGCGAAGCGGATATAGGCCACCTGGTCCAGCTTGCGCAGTTCGTCCATCACCAGTTCACCCACCACCCGCGAACGGATCTCGCGCTCGCCAGTGGCGCGCAGGCGGTGCTTGATCAGGGCGATGGCCTCTTCCAGGCGCTCGACGCTGACCGGGCGCTTCTCCAGGGCGCGCTGCATGCCGGCGCGCAACTTGTCCTCGTCGAAGGGTTGGCGGGTGCCGTCCTGCTTGATCAGCCGTGGCAGCACCAGCTCGGCGGTCTCGAAGGTGGTGAAGCGTTCCTGGCAGGCCAGGCACTCACGCCGCCGGCGCACCTGCTCGCCGGCCGCGACCAGCCGGGAATCCGTGACCTTGGTGTCGTGGGCGCCGCAGAAGGGACAATGCATGGGAGAGTCGACCGCCGGAAGGGAAAGCCCTCATGGTACCCGATCACCCCCTGGCGGGAACCTCCGGGTACCGGACGAATCGACAGCCAGGAGCCGCCGGGCTATAAGAGCGCACTGTGTTCGACGACCCCTCTCCAGCCTCCCGTGCCGCCCTCGCCGGCGGCGACCTCCGGATCCCGCCATGACCCCACGCGTCCTCCTGCCCCTGCTGCTCACCGGTCTGCTCGTGGCCTGCTCCAGCCCACCCGAAACCACGCCGCCGCAGCCCACCACCCCGGCCGACGAACCGGTCCCGGTGGCCGGCGCCCCCACCCCGGCCAATCTGCGCGAGATCTCCGGGGTGCTGCGCAATGCCCAGGGACTGGTCCCGGCCGGTGCCCAGGTCGAGATTGCCCTGCTGGCGGTCAATGCCAAGGGCCTGCCGCAGCGCCTGCTGGCCAGCGAGACGGTGACCGGCAAGGGCGCGCCGCTGGCGTTCCGCCTGCCCTTCAATCCGGAGATCTTTCCCACCCGCCCGGATCTCAAGGTGGAATTCCACGCGCGCCTGATCCAGGCCGGTCAGTTGGCCAGCTATCTGCCGCCGGTGAATGTCGGCGGACCGACCACGCAGAATCTCGGCGAACTGGTGCTGAACCAGACCCCGTGACGCCTCCTGCCGATCTCGCCGCCGCGCTGACGGTCCTGCTGGGCGACGCCCGTATCTCCTTGCAGGCCCTGCCCGACAGCGACCTGTCGCTGTGGCTGATTGATCCGGCCAACATGGCGCGGGCCTTTTCCCCGGCGGAAACCCAGCGCCTGCTGGAAGCACCGCCCTACTGGGCCTTCTGCTGGGCCAGCGGTCTGGCCATGGCGCGCTGGATCGTCGCCCATCCCGAGCACGTCGCCGGGCGCCAGGTGCTGGATTTCGGCAGCGGCTCGGGCATCGCCGGACTCGCCGCCGCCCGGGCCGGCGCCGCACGAGTCGTCTGCTGCGACCTCGACCCCCTGGCGCTGACGGCCTGTCGCGCCAATGCCCAGGCCAACGCCGTGCAGATCGAGACGCTGGACGACCTGCACGCCAGCATCGAGCGCTTCGATCTCATCCTGGCCGCCGATGTCCTCTACGACCGCGCCAACCTGCCGCTACTTGACCTCCTGCGGGCTCGCGCCGAGCGGATCCTGCTGGCCGACTCGCGGGTACGCGACCTCGCCCACCCCGGCTTCACCCGCATCGCCATGCTCCAGGCCTGCACCCTCCCGGATCTGGCCGAGCCGGACGAATTCCGCCGCGTGGCGCTCTATCGGGGTTGAGCCGGCCCGCCTTGTTTCCAAGCCCGGCGCCCCCACCTATAGTGCATCTTTCGTCTGCCGAGTCCGCCATGAGCCAGGTCCCCTACATTTTCGACGCCACCCTCGACACCTTCCAGCAACAGGTCATCGACGCCTCCTTCAGCACCCCGGTGCTGGTGGACTTCTGGGCCGAGTGGTGCGCGCCCTGCAAGGTGCTGATGCCGCTGCTGGCCAAGATCACCGAGTCCTATGGCGGCGCCCTGCACCTGGCCAAGGTCAACTGCGACATCGAGCAGGAACTGGTGATGAGATTCGGCATCCGCAGCCTGCCCACCGTGGTGCTGTTCAAGGATGGCCAGCCGGTGGACGGCTTCGCCGGCGCCCAGCCGGAATCGGCCATCCGCGCCCTGCTCGAACCCCATGTCCAGGCCTTGCCGCCGGCCGAGGAAGATCCGCTGGACGCCGCCCAGGCGCTGTTCGCCGAGGGCCGCTTCGCCGAGGCCGAGGCGCTGCTCAAGGCGCTGCTGGAGGAAGACAACAGTGACGCCCTGGCGCTGATCCTCTATGCCCGTTGCCTGGCCGAGCGCAATGAACTGGACGATGCCCAGGCCGTGCTGGACGCGGTCAAGGGTGACGAACACAAGCAGGCGCTGGCCGGCGCCCGTGCCCAGCTGACCTTCCTGCGCCAGGCCGCCAGCCTGCCCGAGGTCGCCGAATTGAAGAGCCGCCTGGCGCGCGATGCCGGCGACGACGAAGCCGCCTACCAGCTGGCCGTGCAGCAACTGGCCCGCCAGCAATACGAACCGGCACTGGATGGCCTGCTGGAGCTGTTCCGCCGCAATCGCGGCTACGGCGACGACCTGCCGCGCAAGACCCTGGTGCAGGTCTTCGATCTGCTGGGCAACGACCATCCGCTGGTCGCCACCTATCGCCGCCGCCTGTACCAGGCGCTGTACTAGGCGCCGATCGACAACGGCTGCGTCGCCCCGGACGCAGCCTTATCCACCGCAGGCGTCATCCCAGCGCGGTGGGCATCCCGTAGCGTGGAAAACCGCGCAGCGTTTTCCACTACCCTGCTCCAGCCTTACCCCTGCCAGATATAGAACTGCGCCTCCCCCACCCGCTCCATGCGCACCTGGGGACTGTGTCTCAGCCGCACCAGCAGCTGCTTGGCCACCCCGAGGTTGCCGGTCAGCTTTTCCAGCGCAACCAGGATGTCCGGACCGCTGAGGCGGCCAGCCTGGCTGAGCAACTTGACCACCTGATCCCAGAGCATGTCGCCACCCGACTTGGGCCCGCTGGGTGCGGCGGCCACCGCCGCCGCGGGCGGGGACGCCGCCGCCGGTCGCAGGGCCGCGGCCAGGCGCTGCCAGTCGGCCTCGTCCAGTTCCACCGTGAGATCCACGGGCTGGCTGCCGATGGTTCCGCGAATGCGTACCATGGTGTTCTCCTCGTCGTGCAGAGGCCCATGCTCCCACAGCCACCGGCCGACGCCAAACCGAGGTTGCGGCCTGTAAATGCAACAACATAACATAGCGCCTTTCCGCCCACTGGAAGCCCCCATGCGCCTGCCCCTGCTGACCCTCTGCCTCGCTGCCGCGCTCGCTCAACCGGCCTTTGCCCATGGCACCGATGGCGACCATGACGAACACGAGCACGGCGCCCTGGGCGCCCATGTGCACGGCGAATCCCACCTCGACCTGGCCCAGACCGACAGCGGCCTGGAGCTCCAGTGGCGCAGTCCGGCGGCCGATCTGCTGGGCTTCGAACATGCCCCGCGCAATCGGCAGGAAGAAGACGCCGTCGCCGCCCTGCGCCAGAGCCTGGAGAATCCCCAGGCGCTGGTGCAGCTGCCCGCCGCCGCCGAGTGCCGCCTGACCGAAGCCAGCGCCATCAGCCCGCTGTTCGCCAGGGATTCCAGCGCCAGCGGCCATCTCGACGTGGAGGCCAGCATGAGCTTCAGTTGCAGCAAGCCGGGCGCGCTCGCCAGCCTGGATCTCTCCGGCTGGTTCGCCCGCTTCCCCAACAGCCACAGTGTCGAGGTCCAGGCCATCGTCGCCAGCGGTCAGCAGGGCGCCGAACTGACGGCCAAGCAACCGCAGCTGAAGTGGTAGGGCGGTGGTGACCTCCTCCCCGCTGGTCGAGATCCAGGACCTCGGCTTCGCCTGGCCCGGCCAGGCGGAATGCCTGGACATCCGGCACTTCCAGCTGGCACCCGGCGAGGCGCTGTTTCTCGAAGGTCCTTCGGGCAGCGGCAAGACCACCTTGCTCGGCCTGCTCGGCGGCGTGCAGCGCCCCGGTCGCGGCCAGGTGCGCCTGCTCGGTCAGGACCTGGGCGCGCTCGCCACCGCCCGGCGCGATCGCTTTCGCGTCGACCACACCGGCTTTCTCTTCCAGCAATTCAACCTGCTGCCCTTTCTCTCGGTCTTGGACAACGTCCTGCTGCCCTGCCAATTCTCGGCGCTGCGCCGCGAGCGCGCCACGGCGCGGCATGGCGATCCCCAGGGCGCGGCCCTGACCCTGCTCCGCGCCCTGGGGCTGAGCGATCCCGCGCTGCCCCGCCGTCCGGCCCGCGAACTCTCCATCGGCCAGCAGCAGCGCGTCGCCGCCGCCCGCGCGCTGATCGGCCAGCCGGAACTGGTGATCGCCGACGAACCCACATCGGCGCTGGACAGCGATCACCGCGATGCCTTCCTGCAATTGCTGTTCGCCGAGTGCGCCGCTGCCGGCGCCGGCCTGCTGTTCGTCAGCCACGACCGCAGCCTGGCCAGTCGTTTCGACCGCCACCTGACCCTGGCCCAGCTCAACGCCGCCCGGCCGGAGACCTAGGATGCCGCTCTTGCAACTGGCCTGGGCCAGCCTGCGCAATCGCCGCGCCACCGCCCTGCTCACCGTCTTCACCATCGCCGTCTCGGTGGCCCTGCTGCTGGGCGTCGAACGGTTGCGCACCGAGGCCAAGGCCAGCTTCGCCAGCACCATCGCCGGCACCGACCTGGTGGTGGGCGCCCGCTCCGGCGCGGTCAATCTGCTGCTCTACTCGGTGTTCCGCATCGGCAACGCCACCAACAACATCCGCTGGGAGAGCTATGAAAAGCTCGCCGCCGATCCTCGCGTCGCCTGGACCATCCCGCTGTCCCTCGGCGACTCCCATCGCGGCTACCGGGTGCTGGGTACCGATGGCAACTACTTCGCCCACTATCACTACGGGCGCAACCAGCCGCTGCGGCTGATCCAGGGCCGGCCCTTCAACGACGTCTTCGAGGTGGTGCTGGGCGCCGAGGTGGCCAAGGCGCTGCACTATCAACTGGGCGACAAGGTCGTGCTGGCCCATGGCGTCGCCACCATCAGTCTGACCGAGCACAGCGACCACCCCTTCACCGTGGTCGGCATCCTCGCCCCCACCGGCACCCCGGTCGACCGTACCCTGCACATCCCGCTGAGCGGCATGACCGCCCTGCACCTGGACTGGCGCGGCGGCCTGCCCGGGCCTTCGCTGAGCGACGCCGAGGTGCGCCAGCGCGATCTCACCCCCCAGGACCTCACCGCCGCGCTGGTCGGCCTCAAGAGCCGGGTGGCCACCTTTGCCGTGCAGCGCGCGGTCAACGACTACCGCGGCGAGCCGCTGCTGGCCATTCTGCCCGGCGTGGCCCTGCAGGAACTCTGGGGCCTGCTCGGCACGGCAGAACAGGCGCTGCTGGTGATGTCGCTGTGCGTGGTGCTCACCGGGCTGGTGGGCATGCTCACCGCCCTGCTCGCCAGCCTCAACGAACGACGCCGGGAGATGGCCATCCTGCGCTCGGTGGGCGCCCAGCCGCGCCACCTGTTCGGCCTGCTGCTGGCCGAAGCCCTGGCCCTCACCCTGGCCGGCTGTCTCGCTGGACTGGCGCTGCTCTATGGCGCCATCGCCCTGGGGCGGCCCTGGCTGCTGGCGGAATACGGCCTGGCATTGCCGCTGGACTGGCCCTCGCTCTACGATGGGCAACTGCTCGGCGGTATCCTGCTCGCGGCGCTGGTGCTCGGCTGCATCCCGGCCTGGCGCGGCTGTCGCCAGGCCCTCACGGACGGGTTGTCCGTGCGTTTGTAGACGAGGCTTCCCCATGCGCCTGGCGCTCGTGCTGTTGCTCTGCTGGCTGTCCTGGGCCCAGGCCGACCCCCGCCAACTCGCCTGGCGCGAACTGGTGCCGGCCGATGCGCCGCGCTTCAATCCCGGTAGCGTCGACCACGGCCTCGGCGAAGACGGCCCGGCCGCCAGCCAGCCCTGGCCGGACGCCCCCACGGTGGCCGCCCTGGACGGCCAGGAGGTGCGCCTGCCCGGCTACGTGGTGCCGCTGATGGTCACCGAAGAAGGCGAGGTCACCGAATTCCTGCTGGTCCCCTATTATGGCGCCTGCATCCACGTACCGCCGCCGCCCGGCAACCAGATCGTCTACGTCAAGGGCAGCCACGACCTCTGGCTGTCCAAGCTGCACCTGCCCTACTGGGTGGAAGGCCGCCTGGGCGTGGGCACCCAGCGCAGCGAGGTGGCCGCCGCCGGCTACTGGCTGCAGGCCCAGCGCATCCAACCCTACATCCTCAAGGGCGACGGTTCCTGAGGGATCTGCCCTGCGCTTGAGCGAGATCAAGAGTCCGCCGTTTCAGCTTCGCTAGGCTGCTCCCAGCCATCTTTCAATGCCTTCGGAGCCCTCGCCATGCGTCCCCTCTTCCGTCTCAGCCTGCTCGCCCTCGTGCTGGCCGCCCCCTTCGCCCAGGCCCACCAGGCCGGTGACATCATCCTGCGCGCCGGCGCCATCACCGTGGACCCCCACGAGCGCAGCTCCGACGTCAAGATCGACAGGGGCGCCCTGAGTGGCGCCAACCTGGGCGGCAAGGCGACCATGGACAGCGACACCCAGCTGGGGCTGAACGTCGCCTACATGCTCACCGACCACCTGGGCCTCGAATTGCTCGCGGCCACGCCCTTCGAGCACCAGGTCAACATCAAGGGTACCGGGCTCGACGCCGCCAACGGCAAGCTGGGCAGCCTCAAGCACCTGCCGCCGACCCTGAGCCTGGTCTATTACCCGCTGGACGCCAAGGCGACGTTCCAGCCCTATGTCGGCGCCGGCCTCAACTACACCTGGATCTACGACGAGCACGTCGGCAGCGGCGCCAGCGCGGCCGGCTTCGACAACTTCCGCGCCGACAATTCCTGGGGCTGGTCCGCCCAGGTCGGCGCCGATCTCATGCTCACCGACCGGGTAATGCTCAACGCCCAGATCCGCTACATCGACATCGCCACCACCGCCCACGTCGACAACACCGCCCTCGGCGCCCGCGCCAAGGTCGATCTGGATGTGGATCCCTGGGTCTACATGGTCGGCCTGGGCTATCGCTTCTAGGCCACCGCTAGCCACGCGCCCGCAGGTTGGCGCTGAGACCGCTCCATCGGCGAAGGCCAACAGGCCAGGGATTGCCCCTGGCCTCGTCCGCTAATCCCGCAGCAGCGCCGCCAGCCCCGTACCCATGGTCGTGGGCTGACTGAAGTCGAAACGCTCGCGCAGGCGGCGGTTGTCCGCCTTCGAATGGCGGATATCCCCAGCTCGCGCTGCGCCATGGGTCACCTGCGGCAGGCCACCGAGCACCTGGC
This sequence comes from Pseudomonas sp. AS2.8, assembly GCF_014190935.1. Lineage (NCBI taxonomy): Bacteria > Pseudomonadati > Pseudomonadota > Gammaproteobacteria > Pseudomonadales > Pseudomonadaceae > Pseudomonas > Pseudomonas sp. AS2.8. Next base: position 19,809 of record NZ_JACHVV010000008.1, on the reverse strand, counting down.
CGATCTCCGCCAGCAGACCGTTCAGGCTGATGGTCTCGCCGCGCCCTACGTTCACTGCGCCAGCCGTTACGTCGGAGGCTTCCAGCGCCTGCACCAGGATGCCCACCAGATCGGCCACATAGACGAAATCGCGGGTCTGCTCGCCGTCGCCGAACACCGTGATCGGCGTCTGCCGCCGGGCACGCTCGGTAAAGATGCTGATCACCCCGGAATAGGGCGAAGACGGATCCTGGCGCGGGCCGTAGATGTTGAAGAAGCGGAAGATCGCCGGCTCCAGCCCGTGCTCGCGGCGATAGAAGTCGAAGTAGTACTCGCCGGCCAGCTTGTCCGCCGCATAGGGCGTCAGGGGCGCCTTGGGCAGCTCCTCGTCGATGGCCTGGCCCTGGCCATTGGCGCCATAGACCGCCGCGCTGGAGGCATAGACCACGCGCTTGATGACGGCCTTGCGCATGGCCTCGCACAGATTCAGGGTGCCGATGAAATTGGCTCGATGGGTACCCACCGGGTCTTCCACCGATGCCTGCACCGAGGCCACCGCGGCCAGGTGCACCACCGCCGCGCAACCGGCCACTGCCGCTTCCAGGGTCGCGACATCGGCCACATCGCCCACCCGCAGTTCGATGCGGTCGTCGTCCAGCGGCAGATTCTCGCGCTTGCCGGTGCTCAGATCGTCCAGCACCCGCACCCGCCTGCCCCGCGCGAGCAGCGCGTCGGCCAGATGGGAGCCGATGAAACCGGCACCGCCGGTGATCAGAATGGGCGCATCACTCATGGAAACCTACCTCGTCCTGCCGAAAGCCCTGCAACAGCGCCGGCAACTCCTGCTGCCAGCGCCGCGCCTTGATTCCAAAGGTGTTGAGCAGCTTGCGACTGATCAACACCCCCTGTTGTGGCTCTTCCACGGCATCCGCACGCTCGAGGTGCGTCACCTCCTGCCATTCGCAGCGCACCGGCCGGTCGAATTCCTGCCAGAGCTGGGCGACGGTCTCGGCCAGGCCCAACTCCGACACCGCTTCCTGGGCGCCGTAGTGATAGGTCCCCCAGAGCGGCGCGCCGCAGTCGAGCTGCTTGACCACGGCAAGCAGCACCCGCGCGGCATCGCCCACGGTGGTCGGATTGCCGCGCCGGTCGCCCGCCATCGGCACCACCTGCTCGGTGTCCAGCTGCTGCAACAGACGCCCCAGGCGCCCGTCGCCGGAGTCGTCCAGCACCCAGCCCAGGCGCAGCAGGATGTGCATCGGGCACAGCGCCCGCACCAGTTGCTCGACCCGCCAGAGCGCTTCGCCACGCGCCCCCGGGGGCCGTGGAAGATCCTTTTCACTATAGCCGGCCACGCGCGAGCCATCGAACAGCTGATAACTGGACGGTTGGATCAGCGGAATCTGATAGTGCTGGCAGAGGCCTGCCAGCCGCTGGACGGCCAGCGCCTGGCGCTGCATCAGGGCCGGATCGAAGTCCGCGGCCTGCAACCAGTCGCGGTAGTAGGCAAGATTGATCACCGCCCCCGGCCGTACCCGATCGAGGACCTCGGTCAGTCCGGCCGCGTACCAGCCCTCTGCGGGAGTCTCGGGGGCGGCGAATTCGATGCCCGCTTCGGCACCGGCGGCGAGTAGCGCCTTGCCCAGGGCGCTCTCCCCGCCCACTACTAGAAGACGCATACGCATGTGTTGGAACAGCCTTCAAACCAGCTTGGACAGGCGTCGATAGATTCGACGGACATCGGTCAACATAGCGCGTCGCGCCAACCTTGCTCAAGCACCGGCGGCAACCGCAGCAGGTTCCTCGCGGGTTTGTTCGCGCAGGGTATGGTTGGCGGCGCTCTTGAGATTGGGCAGCAAGCGGCAGATCAGCGCCAGCTGGGTGCACACCAGTCGATAGCCGTCGTCATTGTCCTCCGCCGCGGCTTCCAGTTCGTCGGCCAGGCTGCTTTCCTCTTCGGCGGTCGGCGGCAGACTGCGCCGCTCCGCCACCGCCGCGGCAATGGCCTCCATGCCTTCGGCGATACGGGTCACGGCGCGCTCCACAAGGGCATCGTGCTCGGCCGCTTCCAGCTGGCGGCGGTGCGCGCCCAGGGCCGACAGATAACCCAGCAAGGTGTTGGACAGCGCCAGGTAGCGAAAGCCCGCTTCCAGGTTGCGCCGGAAATGCCCGGGATCGCGCAGCATGTTGGCCAGCGCTGCCGACAGCGTCGCATCGGCATTGTGGGCGTTGCGCCGCGCCACGCGATAATCGAGGTCGTCGCGCTTGCCGGTGCGGTACTGCTCGTGCAACCGGCGCAGATAGAGTGCGTTGGTGCGCAGGGTGTTGGCCATCACCAGATGCAGGCGGCGTCCCTGCCAGTCCGGCAGGACGAAGAACACCGCCAGCACCGCGATCAGGCAACCCAGCAGGGTGTCCAGCAGCCGCGGCCAGATCAGCATGAAGCCATTGCCCACCTGGTTGAAGCAGAACAGCACCATCAGGGTGATGGCCGCGGTGGCGACGGTGTAGCGATCGGTCCGGGTGATGAAGAACACCAGACCGGCGACCAGCGCCAGCAACAACTGGATCTCCGGCTGGGCGAACAGCTCCAGCAAGGCGCTGCCCAGCAACAGGCCGATCACCGTGCCGACGATCCGCTGCACCAGTCGTACCCGGGTCGCCCCGTACTGCGGCCGGCAGACGAACACCGTGGTCAGCAGGATCCAGTAGCCGTTGACCGGGTGGATCAGGTGCAGCACGCCATAGCCGGCCATCAGCGCCAGCGCCATGCGCAGGCCATGGCGGAACAGCAGCGAGGTCGGGGTCAGCTGCAGACGGATACGCTGGAACACCTCGCGCAGCGAGCGCGCCGCCGGATCCAGTAGGCTGGTATCCAGGTCCGCCGCCCCCGAATCGCTGTTGCCCACCTCGGAAAATTGCCGCTCCAGGGTCGAGAGATTGTGCCCGAGCAGGTCCAGGGAGCGCAGCAGGCCTCGCCAGCGCGGATTCTGCTGCTGCTTGAGATACTCCAGCGAGGCCTGCAGATCGGTCAGCCCCTGCTGACTCTGCTGGCCGTATTCGAAGGGCTGACCGAGGCGGATCGCCTCACCCATGTTGCGGCAGGCCACGGCCTGCAGCTTGAGCAGGCGCTGGCAGCGAAAGAGGATGTCGCTGTGAAAGAACGCCTCGGTCAGGGCGCTGTAGGGATAGTGCGAGGAACTGGCGCGCTCGTGGATGTCCTGCGCCATGAAATACAGGCGGAAGTAGCGCCCTGACCGTGCGCCCGGCCGCCCCGAGCGGCCAAAGCGATTGAGGATGGTCGCCTTGGCCTGGTTCAGCGCCTGCACCACCTTGCCGTTCTGCTGGGCCAGCAGTACCCGCCGCCGATGCAGATCCACTCCGCGCACCGGTTCGAGCATCTCCGCCTTGAGTCGCAGCAGGGTCTCCAGCTCGCCATAGAGCGCGGACAGATTCTGCCGCACCGGCTGATGGGCGAACAGCGCACACCAGAGCACCGAGAGCAGGCCGTACCACAGCGCCCCGGCCAGCAGGTGCGCCGGCTCGTACCACAACGGCACCTGGGTACCCAGCCGCTGATCCACGCCGATCATGGCGTAGATCGACAGGATCACCGTGGCCTGGGCAATAGACGCATAGCGCTCGCCGATGGCGCCGAGCATCGTCAGGCTGAAGGTGGCCAGACCCAGGCCCACCACGAAGATCCAGGGATAGGGAAACAGCAGTTCAACCGCGAAGGCGGCAACCGCGAAGCACAGCAGCGTGACCACCAGCGACTTGAGACGACCCAGCCAGCTGTCGTCGGTTTCCGCCAGGGCGCTGGCGATGATGCCGAGAAACACCGGCGACAGCGCGCGCAGATCGCCCAGCGACCAGCAGACGGCCATGGCACCGCTCAGGGCGACAAAGACGCGAACGCCATAGCTGGCCTTTTCGTGCGCCCAGAGCTGGCGCAAAGACACTCCAAACACAGTCATGACGGGAGAGCGAGCCTCGTGTTTTCGCGCTTGATGCGAACCTTAGCACTGCGACGTCGCAAGCGGCGTCCGAGACAGCTTTTCCCGCACTTTTTTAATGGACGAAAAAAAGCCCGGCGGCGCCGGGCTCTTTTCCATCTCCAGGTCAGGCCACTTCGCTGGGATCCATCCCCAGTCCCTTGGCGACACCCATGCCATAGGCAGGATCGGCCTTGAGGAAGTGACCGATCTGCCGCAGCTGGACCTCCCGGGTCACCGAAGCCATGGCACCGACGATATTGTCGATCAGCAAGGCCTGCTGGTCCGCGCTCATCAGGCGGAACAACGCACCGGCCTGACTGTAGTAGTCCTCGTCCACCCGGTGGTCGTAGCGATCGGCCGGACCGGCGAAATTCAGCGCCGGCTCGCGATACTGCGGCGCCTGCCGGGGCGTATGGCCGTAGCTGTTGGGCTCGTAGTTCGGCTGGGAACCGCCATTGCCATCGAATCTCATGGCCCCGTCACGCTGGTTGTTGGCATAGGGGCAGCGCGGCGCGTTGACCGGCAGCTGCTGGTAGTTGGTCCCCACCCGATAGCGCTGGGCATCGGCGTAGGCGAACACCCGTCCCTGCAGCATGCGATCCGGCGACAGGCCGATGCCCGGCACCACGTTGCTCGGCGCGAAGGACGCCTGCTCCACCTCGGCGAAATAGTTCTGCGGATTGCGATTGAGCTCCAGCAGGCCCACCTCCTGCAACGGATAGTCCTGCTGCGACCAGACCTTGGTGACGTCGAAAGGGTTTTCGGCGCGACCGGCCGCTTCCTGCTCGCTCATCACCTGGATGCACAGCTTCCAGCGTGGGAATTCGCCGCGCTCGATGGCCTGGAACAGGTCACGCTGGCTGTAGTCCGGATCGCTCCCGGCCAGACGCGCGGCCTCGACCGGTGCCAGGTTCCTGATCCCCTGCTGGCTCTTGAAGTGAAACTTCACGAAGTGCCTTTCGCCCTGGGCATTGATCAGGCTGAAGGTATGGCTGCCGAAGCCGTGCATGAAGCGATAGCCATCCGGAATGCCGCGATCGGAAAACAGGATGGTCACCTGGTGCAGCGACTCAGGCGACAGCGACCAGAAGTCCCACATCATCTGCGGACTCTTCAGGTTGCTCCAGGGATCGCGCTTCTGGGTGTGGATGAAATCGGGAAACTTGAGCGGATCGCGGATGAAGAACACCGGGGTGTTGTTGCCGACGATGTCCCAGTTGCCTTCTTCGGTATAGAACTTCAGGGCGAAGCCACGCGGATCGCGCTCGGTATCTGCCGAGCCGCGCTCACCGCCCACGGTGGAAAAGCGCAGCAGGGTCTCGGTCTGCTGGCCGACGCTGGCGAACAGCTTGGCGCTGGAAAGATGGGTGATGTCCTGGGTGACGGTAAAGGTGCCGTAGGCCGCGGAGCCCTTGGCGTGCACGCGTCGCTCGGGAATGACCTCACGGTTGAAGTGGGCCAGCTTCTCGATCAGATGGAAGTCGTCGAGCATCAGCGGACCGCGCGGGCCGGCGGTACGGGAATTCTGGTTGTCGGCCACCGGAATGCCGCTGGCGGTGGTGAGGATCTTGGTATCGGTCACAGGCTGTCTCCCTTCGAATAGCACTTGCTGATCGCGTGGGAGAAGTATCGCCAAGGCAATACTTTAGGACTAATTTATTGATCCTAGCGTCCTGATAGAAAATACGATTCGACAGATCCTGCCTGCAGTCCCGTCAAACACCAGGCATGAAAAAGCCGGGCATGAGCCCGGCTTTTCCAGAACAGCGCTACTTATTCAGCAGTTTGTTCCACGGTGCCGCCGACCGGACGGTCGATCAGCTCGACGTACGCCATGGGCGCGTTGTCGCCAGCGCGGAAACCGCACTTCAGGATACGCAGGTAGCCACCCGGACGGTTGGCGTAGCGCTTGCCCAGGTCGTTGAACAGCTTGCCAACGGCAGCTTTCGAACGGGTGCGGTCGAAAGCCAGACGACGGTTGGCGACGCTGTCTTCCTTGGCCAGGGTGATCAGCGGCTCGGCAACGCGGCGCAGTTCCTTGGCTTTCGGCAGGGTAGTTTTGATCAGCTCGTGCTCGAACAGCGACACAGCCATGTTCTGGAACATGGCCTTGCGATGTGCGCTCGTGCGGCTCAGATGACGACCACTTTTACGATGACGCATGATTGAAATTCCTTCCCAAACTATCGTTCGGTGAACAATGACGATCAGGCAGTAGCCTTGTCGTCCTTCTTAAGGCTTGCAGGGGGCCAGTTGTCCAGGCGCATACCGAGCGACAGACCACGCGAAGCCAGAACGTCCTTGATTTCGGTCAGGGACTTCTTGCCCAGGTTCGGGGTCTTGAGCAGCTCCACTTCGGTACGCTGAATCAGGTCACCGATGTAGTAGATGTTCTCCGCCTTGAGGCAGTTGGCCGAACGAACGGTCAGTTCCAGATCGTCCACCGGACGCAGCAGGATCGGATCGATCTCGTCTTCCTGCTCGACCACGACCGGCTCGCTGTCGCCCTTGAGGTCGACGAACGCTGCCAGCTGCTGCTGCAGGATAGTGGCGGCACGACGGATGGCTTCTTCCGGATCCAGGGTACCGTTGGTTTCCAGGTCAAGCACGAGCTTGTCCAGGTTGGTACGCTGTTCGACCCGGGCGTTTTCCACCACATAGGCCACGCGACGAACCGGGCTGAACGTAGCATCGAGCTGGAGACGACCGATTGCGCGGGTTTCGTCTTCTTCGCTCTGACGCGCGTCGGCGGGCTCATAGCCACGACCGCGAGCGATTTTCAGCTTCATGTTCAGCGAACCATTGTCCGCCAGGTGGGCGATGACGTGATCGCCGTTGACGATCTCGACGTCGTGATCGACCTGAATGTCAGAGGCCAGAACCGGCCCCTGACCTTTCTTGCTCAGGCTCAGGGTGACTTCGTCACGGCCGTGCAACTTGATGGCCAGACCCTTGAGATTGAGCAGGATCTCGATCACGTCTTCCTGCACGCCTTCGATGGCGCTGTACTCGTGCAGGACACCGTCGATCTCTGCTTCGACTACCGCGCAGCCAGGCATGGAGGACAACAGGATACGCCGCAGCGCGTTGCCCAAGGTATGGCCGAAACCACGCTCGAGAGGCTCGAGGGTGATCTTGGCACGGGTCTGACTAACCGCCTGCACATCGATATGGCGGGGGGTCAGGAACTCATTTACCGAACTCTGCATGGATGCACCTACTTTCTAGCCCTTACTTGGAGTAGAGCTCGACAATCAGGTTTTCGTTGATGTCGGCGGAGAGATCACCACGGGCCGGCACGCTCTTGAAGGTGCCTTCCTTTTTCTCGGTGCTCACTTCGACCCACTCAACCCGGCCACGCTGGCCGCACAGCTCGAGAGCTTGAGCGATACGCAGCTGGTTCTTGGCCTTTTCACGGACTGCGACGACGTCGCCGACCTTGACCTGATAGGAGGGAATGTTGACGGTCTGACCGTTGACGGTGATCGACTTGTGGGAGACCAGCTGGCGCGATTCAGCGCGAGTGGCACCGAAGCCCATGCGATACACCACGTTGTCCAGACGGCATTCGAGCAGTTGCAGCAGGTTTTCACCGGTAGCGCCCTTGCGACGGGCAGCTTCCTGGTAGTAACCGGCGAACTGACGCTCGAGGACGCCATAGATACGGCGGACTTTCTGCTTTTCACGCAGCTGCAGACCGTAGTCGGACAGACGACCGCGACGCTGACCATGCTGGCCAGGAACGGTTTCCAGCTTGCACTTCGAGTCGAGGGCACGAGCGCCGCTCTTCAGGAAGAGGTCAGTGCCTTCGCGGCGGGACAGTTTGCACTTGGGACCAATGTAACGAGCCATTTCTCACTGTCTCCTATTACACGCGACGCTTCTTCGGCGGACGGCACCCGTTATGCGGGATAGGCGTCACGTCGGTGATGCTGGCGATCTTGTAACCACAGGCATTCAGGGCGCGAACAGCGGACTCACGGCCGGGGCCGGGACCTTTGACGTTCACGTCCAGATTCTTCAGACCATATTCCAGAGCGGCTTGGCCGGCACGTTCGGCTGCAATCTGGGCAGCGAACGGGGTGCTCTTACGGGAGCCACGGAAGCCGGAGCCACCGGAGGTCGCCCAGGACAATGCATTGCCCTGACGATCGGTGATGGTCACGATGGTGTTGTTGAAAGACGCATGGATGTGGGCGATGCCATCAACCACTGTCTTTTTGACTTTCTTACGAGGACGAGCAGCAGGTTTTGCCATGACTAGATTCCTGTCGATTCGCGGATGCGATTACTTGCGGATCGGCTTGCGCGGGCCCTTACGGGTACGGGCATTGGTCTTGGTGCGCTGACCACGGACCGGTAGACCACGGCGGTGACGCAGACCGCGGTAGCAACCCAGATCCATCAGGCGCTTGATGTTCATGTTGATTTCGCGGCGCAGGTCACCCTCGGTGAGGATTTTGGCGACCTCGTTACGCAGCTGATCGACCTGCTCGTCGCTCAGTTCTTTGATCTTGGCGGTCGGCTGGATGCCGGTGGCCGCGCAGATCTTCTGAGAGGTGGTGCGACCGACACCATAGATGTAGGTCAGCGAGATAACAGTGTGTTTGTTATCTGGAATGTTGACGCCTGCAATACGGGCCATTCAGAAAAACTCCAATTGACAGCTACCGACGCCCCGGAAGCCAAGAAAAGGGCGCGCGATATTAACGCTGTAGGAACAAATGATCAACCCGGCAGCACACTAGCTGCCGGGTTAGACGCGTGATTCACACTCAGCCTTGGCGCTGCTTGTGACGCGGTTCAGCGCTGCAGATCACGCGCACGACGCCTTCGCGGCGAATGATCTTGCAGTTACGGCACAGCTTCTTGACCGATGCACGAACTTTCATGACAACTCCTCTAACCTTACGGGTAACGGCTCAGCGCATCATGCCGCCGCCGTAGCCCTTCAGGTTGGCTTTCTTCATCAGGGACTCGTATTGATGAGATACGAGATGGGATTGGACCTGGGACATGAAGTCCATGACCACCACCACCACGATCAGCAACGACGTCCCACCGAGATAGAACGGCACGTTCGCCGCGACCACCAGGAACTGGGGCAACAAGCACACCGCCGTCATGTACAGGGCACCGAACATGGTCAGTCGGGTCAGCACGCCATCGATATAGCGCGCGGACTGCTCACCAGGACGAATACCCGGAATGAACGCTCCGGATTTCTTCAAGTTCTCGGCCACGTCCTTGGGGTTGAACATCAGCGCTGTATAGAAGAAGCAGAAGAAGATGATCCCTGCACTAAACAGCAAGATGTTCAGCGGCTGGCCGGGGGCGATGGCCTGAGCCACGTCCTGCAACCAGCCAAGACCTTCGGACTGACCGAACCACGAACCGAGCGATGCCGGGAACAGCAGGATGCTGCTGGCGAAGATCGCCGGGATGACCCCGGCCATGTTCACCTTGAGCGGCAGATGGCTGTTCTGCGCCGCGAAGACCTTGCGGCCCTGCTGACGCTTGGCGTAGTGCACGGCAATACGACGCTGCCCACGCTCGATGAACACCACGAAGGCAATGATGGCAACCGCCACCACACCCACCATGATCAGCGCGAAGATGTTGATATCGCCCTGCCGTGCCGACTCGAAGGACTGACCGATGGCGCGGGGCAGGCCCGCGACGATACCGGCGAAGATCAGCATCGAGATGCCGTTGCCGATACCGCGCTCGGTGATCTGCTCACCCAGCCACATCATGAACAGTGCGCCGGCGACAAAGGTGGTGACAGCGACGAAATAGAAGCTGAAGCCCACGCTGAACGCGACGCCCTGACTGGCAAGTCCTACCGACATCCCGGTGGCCTGAACGAGCGCCAGAACCAGCGTGCCGTAACGGGTGTACTGGCTGATCTTGCGACGACCAGACTCACCCTCTTTCTTCAATTGCTCCAGCTGTGGGCTGATCGCGGTAAGCAGCTGCATGATGATCGAGGCCGAGATGTACGGCATGATCCCCAGTGCAAAGATGCTCATCCGCTCCAGCGCACCGCCAGAGAACATGTTGAAGAGGCTAAGAATGGTCCCCTCGTTCTGCCTGAACAGTGCGGCCAGCTGATCGGGATTGATACCCGGAACAGGGATGTGCGCACCGATCCTGTAGACGATGATCGCCAGGAACAGGAATCGGAGGCGGGTCCACAGCTCGGACATACCACCGGTCTTGCTGAGCGCAGAGAGAGCACCTTGCTTAGCCATTTATTCCTCGATCTTGCCGCCAGCTGCTTCGATGGCTGCACGTGCGCCCTTGGTGGCACGAATGCCCTTCAGGGTGACGGCACGAGTGACGTCGCCGGACAGCACAACCTTGACACGCTTGATGTCGCGGCTGATCACGTTGGCGTCTTTCAGCGCCTGCAGATCGACCACATCGACATCGACCTTGGCCAGCTCGGAGGTACGAACCTCGGCACGGTCCAGGGCTTTCAGCGAAACGAAGCCGAACTTCGGCAGACGACGGTGCAGCGGCTGCTGGCCACCCTCGAAACCGGGGGCAACCTTGCCACCGGAACGGGAGGTCAGACCCTTGTGGCCGCGGCCACCGGTCTTGCCCAGGCCGCTACCGATACCACGACCGGGACGCAGCTTCTCGCGGCGAGCGCCGGGAGCGGAACGCAGATCATTCAATTTCATGACTTAACCCTCCACACGCAGAAGGTAGTAGGCCTTGTTGATCATGCCGCGATTTTCAGGAGTGTCCTGAACTTCGACGGTGTGACCGATGCGACGCAGGCCGAGACCCTTGACGCAAGCCTTGTGATTGGCCAGACGGCCGTGGACGCTCTTGATCAGCGTGACCTTGACGGTTGCGTTAGCCATGATCAGAGAATCTCCTCGACGCTCTTGCCACGCTTGGCGGCAACAGCTTCCGGCGCCTGCATGTGTTTGAGACCTTCGAAGGTCGCGTACACCACGTTTACCGGGTTGGTGGAGCCGTAGCACTTGGCCAGGACGTTCTGCACACCAGCGACTTCCAGGACGGCGCGCATGGCACCACCGGCGATGATGCCGGTACCGTCGGAAGCGGGCTGCATGTACACCTTGGAGGCGCCATGGGCGGCCTTGACCGGGTACTGCAGGGTGGTGCCGTTCAGATCCACCTGGATCATGTTGCGGCGAGCAGCTTCCATAGCCTTCTGGATGGCGGCAGGCACTTCACGGGCCTTGCCACGGCCGAAGCCAACGCGGCCTTTGCCATCGCCAACCACGGTCAGAGCGGTGAAGGCGAAGATACGGCCGCCTTTCACGGTTTTGGCTACGCGGTTAACTTGAACCAGCTTCTCGATATAGCCTTCGTCGCGCTTTTGATCGTTATTTGCCATGACTTAGAACTCCAGCCCGCCTTCACGAGCAGCGTCGGCCAGCGCTTTGACGCGACCATGGTACTTGAAGCCAGAACGATCAAAGGCCACCTGGGTAACGCCAGCGGCCTTGGCACGCTCGGCGACCAGCAGACCAACTTTCTTGGCCGCCTCGACGTTGCTGGTAGCGCTTTCGCGCAGTTCTTTGTCCAGCGTAGAAGCGCTGGCCAGGACCTTGCTGCCGTCGGCCGCGATGACCTGGGCATAGATGTGCTGGGAAGAGCGGTACACGCACAGACGGACCACTTCCAGCTCGCGCATCTTCAGGCGAGCCTTGCGAGCGCGACGCAGTCGGGTTTCTTTCTTGACGGTCATTTGCTATGCCCTACTTTTTCTTGGCTTCTTTACGGTGGACGACTTCGTCGGCATACCGTACACCCTTGCCCTTGTAAGGCTCCGGCGGACGGAAACCACGAATCTCAGCCGCAACCTGGCCGACCAGCTGCTTGTCGATACCCTTGATCAGGATTTCGGTCTGGTTGGGGGTTTCTGCGGTGATGCCTTGCGGCAGGTCGTAGTCCACGGGGTGAGAGAAGCCCAGAGCGAGGTTCAGCACCTGACCTTTGGCCTGGGCCTTGTAGCCCACACCAACCAGTTGCAGCTTGCGCTCGAAGCCCTGGCTGACGCCGACCACCATGTTGTTGACCAGAGCACGGGTAGTGCCGGCCATCGCACGGGTCTGCTGATCGCCATTGCGAGCAGCGAAACGCAGCTCACCGGACTCTTGAGTGACTTCAACGGACGGATGGACCTTCAGTTCCAGAGCGCCCTTGGCACCCTTAATCGAAAGAGCCTGACCGGCCAGATTAACTTCGACGCCTGCAGGCAGTCTTACAGGGTTTTTAGCAACGCGAGACATGCTGATTCCCCTTAGAAGACTGTGCAGAGCACTTCGCCGCCAACACCAGCAGCACGGGCCGCGCGATCAGTCATCACACCTTTGTTGGTGGAAACGATCGACACACCCAGACCGCCACGCACTTTCGGCAGCTGGTCAACGGCTTTGTACTGGCGCAGACCGGGACGGCTGCTACGCTTCAGTTCTTCGATGACAGGCTTGCCTTCGAAGTACTTCAGCTCGATGGACAGCGACGGCTTAGATTCCGCGCTGACCTGAAAATCCGCGATGTAACCTTCGTCCTTGAGGACTTTGGCAACGGCAGCCTTCAGCTTGGAAGAAGGCATGCTCACAACGGCCTTTTCAGCCATCTGGGCATTACGGATACGAGTTAGCATGTCTGCTAACGGGTCCTGCATACTCATGGGCTATTAGCTCCTAATACAGAAATTGAGCCTACCGGCTCTCAAAATCACCCCTCGGCAATAGGCCGATTCGGGCGAGCCGAGCATTCTAGAGATCGGCCTGAAACGAATCAAGCCCCAAAAGGGGCTTGATTCAATTACCACGATGAAAGGCGCTAGCTGTTACCAGCTGGCCTTCACCAGGCCGGGCACGTCGCCGCGCATGGCTGCTTCACGCAGCTTGATGCGGGACAGACCGAACTTGCGGTACACGCCATGCGGACGACCGGTCAGGCGGCAGCGGTTACGCATGCGGCTGGCGCTGGCGTCACGGGGCTGCTTCTGCAGGGCGACCTGGGCATTCCAACGATCCTCGGGGGAGGCGTTGACATTACCGATGGTCGCCTTCAGCTCGGCGCGCTTCTTGGCGTACTTGGCAACCGTCTGCTGACGCTTCAGCTCGCGGTTAATCATGCTTTGCTTAGCCATCTGAAGACCTCAATCAGTTACGGAACGGGAAGTTGAACGCACGCAGCAGCGCACGGCCTTCCTCGTCGGTACGAGCGGTGGTGGTCAGGGTGATGTCCATACCACGCAGCGCATCGATCTTGTCGTAATCGATTTCCGGGAAGATGATCTGCTCTTTCACGCCCATGCTGTAGTTGCCACGACCATCGAAGGACTTGGCATTCAGGCCGCGGAAGTCACGAACGCGCGGCAGGGAGATGGACAGCAGACGATCCAGGAATTCATACATGCGATCGCTACGCAGGGTCACCTTGACGCCGATCGGCCAGCCTTCGCGAATCTTGAAGCCAGCAATGGAATTGCGGGCATAAGTCACGACCGGCTTTTGACCAGCGATCTTTTCCAGGTCAGCTACAGCGTTGTCGATGATTTTCTTGTCACCGACCGCTTCGCCCAGACCCATGTTCAAGGTGATCTTGGTGATGCGCGGAACTTCCATCACGTTACCCAGCTGAAGCTGCTCTTTCAGCTTGGGCGCGATTTCCTTCCGATAAATCTCTTTCAATCGAGCCATGGTGATCTACCTAGCAGCTTCAGGCCTGGACCGCTTTTTGGGTCGACTTGAAGATACGAATCTTCTTGCCGTCTTCGACTTTGAAACCAACGCGGTCAGCCTTGTTGGTCTCGGAGTTGAAAATGGCAACGTTGGAGACATGCAGAGGGGCTTCTTTCTCTACGATGCCACCCTGAACACCCAGCATGGGGTTGGGCTTGGTGTGGCGCTTGATCAGGTTGACCCCACCAACGACCAGACGGTCATCGGCGAGCACCTTCAGCACCTTGCCACGCTTGCCCTTGTCCTTGCCGGCAATGACGATTACCTCGTCGTCACGACGAATCTTTTGCATGTCGGCTACTCCTTACAGCACTTCGGGGGCAAGGGAGACGATCTTCATGAACTTCTCGGAGCGAAGTTCACGGGTCACCGGCCCAAAGATACGGGTGCCAATCGGCTCTTGCTTGTTGTTCAGCAGAACCGCGGCGTTGCCGTCGAAGCGGATGATGGAACCGTCGGTGCGGCGGACGCCGTGCTTGGTACGCACGACGACTGCAGTCATCACCTGACCTTTCTTCACCTTGCCGCGCGGAATTGCTTCCTTGACGGTGACTTTGATGATGTCGCCAATGCCGGCGTAACGGCGGTGGGAACCGCCGAGCACCTTGATGCACATCACGCGACGAGCGCCGCTGTTGTCGGCGACGTCAAGCATGGATTGAGTCTGGATCATGGCTCTCTACCCTTATACCTGAACGGCGCGCTCGACGACGTCAACCAGGGTCCACGCCTTGGTCTTGGCCAGCGGGCGGGTTTCGCGAATGGTGACCAGGTCACCAATGCGGCACTGATTGGTTTCGTCGTGAGCGTGCAGCTTGGTGGAACGCTTCACGTATTTGCCGTAGATCGGGTGCTTGACGCGACGCTCGATCAGTACGGTGACGGTTTTGTCCATCTTGTCGCTGACCACTCGGCCGGTCAGCGTACGGACAGTTTTTTCAGCTTCAGCCATGATCACTTACCTGCTTGCTGGTTCAGCACAGTCTTGACGCGAGCGATGTCGCGCTTCACTTGCGAGAGCATGTGAGACTGACCCAACTGGCCAGTTGCCTTCTGCATACGCAGATTGAACTGGTCACGCAGCAGGTTGAGAAGCTGCTCGTTCAGCTCCTCTACGGATTTCTCACGCAAATCTTTCGCTTTCATCACATCACCGTCCGCTTAACAAAGGAGGTTTCGAGCGGAAGCTTGGCAGCGGCCAGGGCAAATGCCTGACGAGCCAGATCCTCGGAAACACCCTCGATCTCGTACAGGACCTTGCCCGGCTGGATCTGGGCTACCCAGTACTCGACACTACCCTTACCTTTACCCATCCGCACTTCGAGAGGCTTCTTGGTGACAGGCTTGTCAGGGAAGACGCGGATCCAGATCTTGCCGCCACGCTTCACGTGACGGGTCAGCGCACGACGTGCGGATTCGATCTGGCGAGCGGTCAGACGGCCACGGCCGACAGCCTTCAGCGCGTACTCGCCGAAGCTGACCTTGCTACCGCGATGAGCCAGACCACGGTTGTGGCCGGTCATCTGCTTGCGGAATTTTGTACGCTTGGGTTGCAGCATGTTGCGTACTCCTTACTTAGCAGCAGCTTTTTTGCGCGGAGCCGGGGCGACGGGCTTGAGCTCTTCCTGGCGGCCACCAATGACCTCACCCTTGAAGATCCAGACCTTCACACCGATCACACCGTAAGTGGTGTGAGCTTCCGCAGTGGCGTAGTCGATATCGGCACGCAGGGTGTGCAGGGGCACACGACCTTCGCGATACCACTCGGTACGGGCGATTTCAGCACCGCCCAGACGACCGCTCACCTGAATCTTGATGCCTTTGGCACCAATGCGGATCGCGTTCTGCACGGCGCGCTTCATGGCGCGACGGAACATCACACGACGCTCAAGCTGCTGCGCAACGCTCTGCGCAACCAGGGCACCGTCGAGCTCCGGCTTGCGGATCTCTTCGATGTTGATGTGCACGGGCACACCCATTCTTGCGGTCAGGTCCTGACGCAGCTTCTCGACATCCTCACCTTTCTTGCCGATCACGATACCGGGACGGGCGGTGTGGATGGTGATGCGTGCGGTTTGAGCCGGGCGATGAATATCGATACGGCTTACGGACGCGCTTTTTAGTTTGTCCTGGAGGTACTCACGAACCTTCAGGTCGGCCAGCAGATAGTCCGCATAAGTGCGCTTATCCGCGTACCAGACCGAAGTGTGCTCCTTGACGATACCCAGGCGAATGCCATTGGGATGTACTTTCTGACCCATCTGATCGACTCCGTTACTTGTCCGCAACCTTGACCGTGATATGGCAAGACCGCTTCACGATGCGATCAGCACGACCTTTGGCACGCGGCATGATGCGCTTGAGCGAACGACCTTCGTTTACGAAGACAGTGGAAACCTTCAGGTCGTCCACGTCGGCGCCTTCATTGTGCTCGGCGTTGGCAACAGCCGACTCCAGCACCTTCTTCATGATTTCAGCGGCTTTCTTGCTGCTGAAAGTCAACAGGTTGAGCGCTTCGCCCACCTTCTTCCCGCGGATCTGGTCGGCGACCAAGCGGGCTTTCTGGGCGGAGATACGAGCGCCCGACAGCTTAGCGGCTACTTCCATCTTCCTTACCCCTTAACGCTTGGCTTTCTTGTCAGCCGCATGACCGCGATAGGTGCGGGTAGCAGCGAACTCGCCGAGTTTGTGGCCGACCATGTCTTCGTTCACCAGAACGGGGACATGTTGACGACCGTTGTGCACAGCGATGGTCAGACCGACCATCTGCGGCAGGATCATCGAACGACGCGACCAGGTCTTGATCGGTTTGCGTTCGTTCTTTTCCACCGCGACTTCGATCTTCTTCAACAGGTGAAGATCGATAAAAGGACCTTTCTTCAGAGAACGGGGCACAGTCGAATCCTCTACTGATTACTTGCCGCGACGGACAATCATCTTGTCGGTACGCTTGTTGGAGCGCGTCTTGAGACCCTTGGTCTTGACGCCCCACGGCGAAACCGGATGACGGCCACCGGAAGTACGACCTTCACCACCACCGTGCGGGTGATCGACCGGGTTCATGGCAACACCACGAACGGTCGGACGCACGCCACGCCAGCGGGTGGCACCGGCCTTACCCAGCGAACGCAGGCTATGCTCACCGTTGGACACTTCGCCCAGGGTGGCACGGCACTCGGACAGCACCTTGCGCATTTCACCGCTGCGCAGACGCACGGTAACGTAGGCGCCTTCACGGGCGACCAGCTGAGCGGAGGTACCCGCGGAGCGAGCGATCTGAGCGCCTTTGCCAGGCTTCAGCTCGATACCGTGGATGGTGCTACCGACCGGCACGTTACGCAGCGGCAGGTTATTGCCAGCCTTGATGGGCGCGCCAGCGCCGGACAGCAGCTGGTCACCGGCAGCAACGCCCTTGGGGGCGATGATGTAGCGACGCTCGCCATCGGCGTACTTCAGCAGAGCGATGTGTGCAGTACGGTTCGGATCGTATTCGATACGCTCAACGACGGCAGGGATGCCATCCTTGTTGCGACGGAAATCAACCAGACGGTAGTGCTGCTTGTGACCACCGCCGATGTGGCGAGTGGTGATACGACCATTGTTGTTACGGCCGCCGGACTTGCTCTTCTTCTCCAGCAAAGGAGCGTAGGGCGCGCCTTTGTGCAGATCGGAGTTGACCACCTTGACCACAAAGCGGCGGCCAGCGGAGGTCGGCTTGCATTTTACGATTGCCATGATGCCCCCTGATTACTCGGCGCTGCTGGAAAAGTCGAGATCCTGGCCCGGCTGGAGCGCGATGTACGCTTTTTTCCAGTCGTTACGCTTGCCCAGACCACGAGCGGTACGCTTGGTCTTGCCCTGGACGTTCAGGGTGCTGACGCTGCGAACCTTGACCTCGAACAGCTGCTCGACGGCCTTCTTGATTTCCAGCTTGGTTGCATCGGTGGCAACCTTGAATACGAACTGCTTCTGGCTGTCCGCCAGCATGGTGGCCTTCTCGGAGATGTGCGGGCCAAGCAGCACTTTGAATACGCGTTCCTGGTTCATGCCAGCAGCTCCTCGAATTTCTTCACGGCGGACACAGTGACCAGCACCTTGTCGTAGGCGATCAGGCTGACCGGGTCGGAACCCTGGACATCACGCACGTCGACGAAAGGCAGGTTGCGGGCGGCCAGATACAGGTTCTGGTCGACAGCGTCGGTCACGATCAGCACGTCGCTCAGGCCCAGGCCGTCCAGCTTGCTGACCAGGGTCTTGGTCTTGGGCGCGTCGACGGCAAAGTCGTCAACCACGACCAGACGATCCAGACGGACCAGCTCGGCGAGGATGGAGCGCAGGGCAGCGCGGTACATCTTCTTGTTCAGCTTCTGGCTGTGATCCTGGGGCTTGGCTGCGAAAGCCACGCCACCGGAGCGCCAGATGGGGCTGCGGATGGTACCGGCACGGGCACGACCGCTGCCCTTCTGACGCCAGGGCTTCTTGCCGCCGCCACGGACTTCGGAACGGGTCTTCTGGGCACGGGTGCCCTGACGACCGCCAGCCATGTAGGCCACGACTGCCTGGTGAACCAGGGTCTCGTTGAATTCACCGCCGAAGGTGTGCTCAGAGACTTCGATAGCTTGAGAGCCATTCACATTGAGTTGCATGTTCTCTCTCCTCTCAACCACGGGCCTTGACAGCGGGACGCACGATCACGTCACCACCCGGCGCGCCGGGGACGGCACCCTTGACCAGCAGCAGGTTGCGCTCGGCGTCTACACGCACGACTTCCAGCGACTGAACGGTTACACGCTCCGCACCCAGGTGACCGGACATTTTCTTGCCCTTGAACACTCGACCAGGAGTCTGGCACTGGCCGATGGAACCAGGTGCACGGTGGGAAACGGAGTTACCGTGGGTGTTGTCCTGACCACGGAAGTTCCAGCGCTTGATGGTACCGGCGTAGCCCTTACCTTTGGACTGACCAGTGACATCAACCATCTGACCGGCTTCGAACAGGGCTACGGTGACTTCGTCACCTGCCTTGTACTCACCGTCTTCCAGGCGGAATTCGAGGACGCTACGACCAGCAGCAACGCTGGCCTTGGCGAAGTGACCGGCTTGCGCCTTAGTCACGCGGGAAGCACGACGCTCGCCCACGGTTACCTGAATGGCGCGATAGCCATCGGTTTCTTCGCTCTTGAATTGGGTTACGCGATTCGGCTCGATCTCAATGACCGTGACCGGAACGGAAACGCCTTCTTCGGTGAAAACGCGGGTCATACCGCATTTACGACCGACTAAACCAATCGTCATGTTGAGAACCTCTTGAGTGTACGGGGCTTTCACCCGCTATGGCCGCCCATTTCAGAGCGTTACACGACTGAAACCTTGACGGTCTCAGCCGAGGCTGATTTGCACTTCAACGCCAGCGGCGAGATCGAGCTTCATCAGCGCATCGACGGTCTTGTCGGTGGGCTGAACGATGTCGAGCACACGCTTGTGGGTACGAATTTCGTACTGGTCACGAGCGTCCTTGTTGACGTGCGGAGAAATCAGCACTGTGTAACGTTCCTTGCGGGTAGGCAGAGGAATCGGACCACGCACCTGAGCACCAGTACGTTTCGCAGTTTCTACGATTTCCTGGGTGGATTGATCGATCAGGCGATGATCAAAAGCCTTCAACCGAATACGGATTTGTTGATTTTGCATTTGACCTCAGACTCCAAGCTTTCCTCTCGGACAAAAAGGTGCCCGATTAAAGGAGGCGCAATTCTAAGGATGTCGCCAGCGGCTGTCAAGAACGCCTCTTTTGCCATCTGTCAATTTCACGAGGCAAGAAAAAAGGCCCCGAGGGGCCTTTTTTCGTTTCAGATCAATCGATTACTCGATGATCTTGGCAACCACGCCGGCGCCGACGGTACGACCGCCTTCACGGATGGCGAAACGCAGACCGTCTTCCATCGCGATCGGAGCGATCAGGGTGACAACCATCTTGATGTTGTCGCCCGGCACCACCATCTCGACGCCTTCCGGCAGCTCGCAGTTACCGGTCACGTCGGTGGTGCGGAAGTAGAACTGCGGACGGTAGCCCTTGAAGAACGGGGTGT
>NZ_JACHVV010000007.1:0-65990 GCF_014190935.1 Pseudomonas sp. AS2.8 | reverse complement strand
CCCGACTCAGACCTAAGTGCTTGATTTTCAAGCCCCTTCAGCATCTGCGCCGGAAGTGGGGCGCATTATAGGGGAGTTTCAGAGCAGGTCAACAGGTTATTTCAAATTTATTGCTGACGGACGCTGATGCGGGCAAAGGCCTTCTTGCCGGCCTGACATATATAGGTACGGCCGATCTCGAACAGGAAGCCGCGATCGACCACCTCGCCATCCACCTTGACGCTACCCGCTGCCAATAGATCGCGGGCTGCCGCAGCGTTCTTCACCAGTCCAGCCTTGTTGAGGACGGCAGCGACCGGCAGCGCGGCATCGGTTTCCAGCTCGACTTCCGGCAGGTCTTCCGGCAACTCGCCATCCTTCATGCGGTTGCCCGCGGAACGGTGGGCGGTCTGGGCGGCTTCTTCCCCGTGGAAGCGGGCCACGATCTCTTCGGCCAGCTTGATCTTGATGTCGCGGGGATTGGCGCCCTGCGCAACGTCGCTGCGGAACTGGGCGATCTCTTCCAGGCTGCGGAAGCTGAGCAGTTCGAAGTAGCGCCACATGAGGGTGTCGGGAATGGACACCAGCTTGTTGTACATGACACCCGGCGCTTCCTGGATGCCGACGTAGTTGCCCAGGGACTTGGACATCTTCTTCACGCCGTCCAGACCTTCGAGCAGCGGCATGGTGAGGATGCACTGGGCTTCCTGGCCATAGGCGCGCTGCAGTTCGCGACCCATGAGCAGGTTGAATTTCTGGTCGGTACCGCCCAGCTCGACATCGGCGCGCAGGGCGACGGAGTCATAGCCCTGGACCAAGGGATAGAGGAACTCGTGGATGGCGATGGACTGGTTGCTTGCGTAACGCTTGCTGAAGTCGTCGCGCTCGAGCATGCGCGCCACGGTGTACTGGGAAGACAGGCGAATGAAGTCGGCCGGCGACAGCTGATCCATCCAGGTGGCATTGAAGGCCACTTCGGTACGGGCCGGATCGAGGATCTTGAACACCTGGGCCTTGTAGGTCTCGGCATTCTCCAGCACCTGCTCGCGGGTCAGCGGCGGGCGGGTGGCGCTCTTGCCACTGGGGTCGCCGATCATGCCGGTGAAGTCGCCGATCAGGAAGATGACCTGGTGGCCCAGCTCCTGGAACTGGCGCAGCTTGTTGATCAGCACGGTGTGGCCAAGGTGCAGATCCGGAGCGGTCGGATCGAAGCCTGCCTTGATACGCAGCGGGGTGCCGCGCTCCAGTTTTGTTACAAGCTCTGACTCGACAAGCAGCTCATCTGCTCCACGCTTGATGACCGCCAGCTGCTCCTGGACCGTTTTCATGGGGGCTTCGCCTCTGAATTTCGAAAGCGTGAACCTTATCAAGATGCCCCTGGTAGCCGCCAGCCGGCACGTCGGATCACCACCCCAAAGGGTTGTGACAGCCAGATTTTGATTATATTTTAGGCAGTTATTCACTTCTTTTAACGTCAGATCATCACTTCAGCTAAATGACGAAGCCAATCCCCAAAAGTCCGTTCTACCCCAAAAGCCACCTCGTGGCCGCCAGCGGGGTGGCCGCACTCTTGAGTCTGGCCTTGCTCGTGTTTCCCTCTCAGCAGGTCGAGGCGAAACGCACTTCCATCAATCTGGATGTTGAACAGGACGCCCGGCGCGTCGTGCAGGGTCAGGATGACCTGAAGGAGCAAGTGCTCGCAGATACTCAAGCCGCGGACACCCAGTCCCCCTCCCCCTTTGCCCAGGTAGCCCCGGAGCAGACGGAAGCGCAGACCACCGAGGAAGCGCCTGCCGAAGAAGAAGTTGCCGCCACGGAACGCGTCGAGCCGCAGTGGAAGACCGAAACCGTGCGCAAGGGCGACACCCTCTCGACCCTGTTCGAGCGGGCCGGCCTGGCCGCTGCCGTGGTGCACGAAGTGCTGGCCAGCAGCAAGGAAGCCAAGAAGCTGACTCGCCTGCGGGTGGGTCAGAAGATCGAATTCCAGCGTGATCATTCGGGCGACCTGCTGGCAGTGCGTACCAAGCTCACCGCGCTGCAGACCCTGTCGCTGGTCAAGGCCGACCAGGGCTACGAGGTCGAGCACAAGACCGTCACCCCGGACATCCGCAAGGCCTATGCCCAGGGTCGGATCAGCAGTTCGCTGTTCGCCTCGGCGCAGAAGGCCGGACTGTCCCATGACATGACCATGGCGCTGGCCACCATCTTCGGCTACGACATCGACTTCGCGCTGGACATCCAGGAAGGCGACGAATTCGAGGTGGTCTACGAGGACAAGGTGGTCAATGGCAAGCACGTCGGCTATGGCAACATCCTGGCCGCCCGCTTCGTCAACAAGGGCAAGGCCTACACGGCCGTGCGCTACACCGCCAAGAACGGCACCACCAACTACTACACGGCGGAAGGCGGCAGCATGCGCAAGGCCTTCATCCGTACCCCGGTGGAGTTCTCGCGGATCAGCTCGCGCTTCACCATGGGCCGTTTCCACCCGGTGCTGAACAAGATGCGTGCGCACAAGGGCGTCGACTATGCCGCGCCTACCGGTACGCCGATCCATGCCACCGGCGACGGCAAGATCGCCAAGTCCGGTCGCGAGAATGGCTACGGCAACGTGGTGATGATCCAGCACGGCAAGACCTACACCACCGTCTATGGCCACATGAGCCGGATCGCCAAGGGCATGCAGGCCGGCGCGTCGGTGAAGCAGGGCCAGGTGATCGGCTACGTGGGCATGACGGGCCTGGCGACCGGTCCGCACCTGCACTATGAGTTCCGCATCAATGGCAACCACGTCGATCCGCTCGGGGTGAAGCTGCCCATGGCCGACCCCATCGCCAAGAACGAGATCTCGCGTTTCCTCGCGCAGAGCCAGCCGCTCATGGCCCGCATGGACCAGGAACGTGCCTCTCTGCTCGCGATGAACAAGCGCTGAGATGGAGCGCTACCTGGGAGTGATGTCCGGCACCAGTCTGGACGGACTGGATATCGCCCTGATCGAACAGGACGAGCGGACCCGATTCGTCGCCGCTCTGGGCGTGCCCATGCCGGACGCGCTACGCTGCGAGCTGCTGGCGCTGTGCGCGCCCGGCGACAACGAGATCGAGCGCATCGCCCGGGCCGAACAGGCCTGGGTCAGGCTGGCCGCCCAGGGTATCGCCGAACTGCTGGCGCAGCAGGGGCTGACCCCCACGGATATCCGCGCCGTGGGTAGCCATGGCCAGACCATCCGCCATCTGCCGGCGCAGGGCTACACCCTGCAGATCGGCGATGCCGCCCTGCTGGCCGAGTTGAGTGGCATCGATGTCATCGCCGACTTCCGCCGTCGCGACCTGGCCGCCGGTGGCCAGGGGGCGCCCCTGGTCCCGGCCTTCCATGCCGATCTCTTTGGCCTGGACTGCCCGCGTGCAGTACTCAATATCGGTGGCTTCAGCAACGTGACCCTGCTGGCGCCGGGTCTGCCGGTACGGGGATTCGATTGCGGACCGGGCAATGTGCTGCTGGATGCCTGGATCCACCACAGCCAGGGGCGACTCTTCGACGCCGATGGCGCGTGGGCGGCGCAGGGACAGGTCGTGCCGGCGCTGCTGCAACGGTTGCTGAGCGATCCCTTCTTCATGAAGAGCGGACCAAAGAGCACCGGGCGCGAGCACTTCAATCTGCCCTGGCTACAGGGACAGCTCGCCCAGCATGAGGCGCTGGATCCGGCGGATGTCCAGGCCACCCTGGCCGAGCTGAGCGCTCGCAGCATTGCCGAGAGCATCCTGGCCGCCCAGCCGGTGGAGGAGGTGCTGGTGTGTGGCGGCGGGGCGCACAACCGGGACCTGATGGCGCGTCTGGCCAGGCAGCTGGCGCCAGCCGTGGTGCAGAGCACCGCAGCCTATGACGTCTCGCCGGACTGGATGGAAGCCATGGCCTTTGCCTGGCTGGCGCAGCGCTTCTGCGAGCGCCTGCCCGGCAATTGTCCGGAAGTCACCGGCGCCCGAGGCCTTCGCGTGCTGGGTGCGCACTACCCGCACTAGCCAGCGCGCTGGGCCGAAGGGGCTGCCGGGTCAGATGGAGAAGGACTGACCGCAGCCACAGGTGGTGGCGGCGTTGGGGTTCTTGATGACGAAGCGCGAGCCTTCCAGGCCTTCCTGGTAGTCCACCTCGGCGCCAGCCAGGTACTGGAAGCTCATGGGATCCACCACCAGGTGCACGCCATCGCGCTCGATGACGGTGTCGTCGTCGGCGGAATCTTCATCGAAGGTGAAGCCGTACTGGAAGCCCGAGCAGCCGCCACCCGTGACGAAGACGCGCAGCTTCAGGCGGGGATTGCCCTCTTCCTCGATCAGGTTCTTCACCTTGCTGGCCGCGCCCAGGGTGAACTGCAGGGGGGTCGGGGTGAAGGTTTCAATGGTCATTGCCGTAGTCTCCCGGCTTGCGCCGAACACAATTCAGTCGGGAAATTATCCGCTTGCCCTAGCAAAAGGGTCAACTATTGCGCGACCACGGGAGTCTGGCCGAGATGACCGGAGTGAATGACTTGCCGGCAGCGCCACTCTAATATCGCGCCGCCCGATAAGGAGAACGCCCCGATGCTCTATCTTTGGTTGAAAGCCTTCCACCTGATTGCCCTGGTCTGCTGGTTCGCCGGCCTGTTCTATCTGCCGCGCCTGTTCGTCTATCACGCCCAGAGCAGTGACGCCGTGAGCCACGAGCGCTTCTGCCTGATGGAGCGCAAGCTGTATCGCGGCATCATGCTGCCGGCGATGATCCTGACGCTGCTGTTCGGCATCGGCCTGCTGGTGATCAATCCGAGCTGGCTGACCCAGGGCTGGATGCACACCAAGCTGGCGCTGGTGGTGGTGCTGATCGGCTATCACCATGTCTGCGGCGCCATGCGCAAGAGATTCGAGCGCGGCGAAAACAAGCGCAGTCATGTGTTCTACCGCTGGTTCAACGAGGTGCCGGTACTGGTGCTGATCGCCATCGTCATCCTGGTGGTGGTCAAACCCTACTAGGTGCGCGGCGAATCCGCCGGCGACCGGCGTTTTCCTGGAGAAAGCAGTATGCAGCGTTATGCCCTGGTAACCGGTGCCTCGTGCGGGATCGGCCTGGCCCTGGCCGAGGCCCTGGCGCGGCGGGGTCAGCCGCTGATCCTGCTGGCGCGGCGCAAGGACAAGCTGGAGAGCATCGCCGCCGAACTGGCGCAGCGCTTCGACGTGGAGGTGCTGTACCGGGTCTGCGACCTGGCGGAGCCGCTGCACCTGACCGGGCTGCTGCACGAGTTGGAGCAGAGCGAGAGAGCCATCGGCCTACTGGTCAATTGCGCCGGGATCGGCAGCGGCGGGGATTTTCTCGCCGCCGACTGGCCGCGGGTGCAGGAGCAACTGGAGCTGAACATCCTGGCGCTCACCCGCCTGTGCCATGCCCTGGGCCAGCACATGGCCATCCAGGGGGGTGGCCAGATTCTCAACGTCGCCTCGACCGCGGCCTTCCAGCCCATTCCCTACATGAGCAGCTATGCGGCGACCAAGGCCTATGTGCTGCACTTCTCCGAGGGCCTGCGCGAGGAACTCAAGAAGCGGGGGGTGTCGGTTTCGGTGCTCTGCCCCGGGCCGACCCGTACCGCCTTCTTCAAGAATGCCGGGCTGCACACCGGGCGCATGGAGCAGAGCAAGCTGCTGATGTCCGCCGAGGAGGTGGCCCTGGCCGCGGTGCGCGGACTGGAAAGACGCCAGGCGGTGATCGTCCCGGGCTGGCGCAATCGCCTGGGCAGTCTGCTGCCACGCTTCTTCCCCCGTGCCCTGGTGCGTTCAGCCGCGGTGCGGATCGGCAAACTCTTTCAACCCGCGTAAGGGTGATCCCGCCAGCGGTACCTGCCTGCGGGCGGTAGCCGCTGGTACACTCGGGGTCTATTCAGCCAGCAGGAGATCGACGTGGATTGTCTGTTCTGCAAGATCGTCGCCGGGGACATTCCGGCCAAGGTGCTCTACGAGGACGATCAGGTCATGGCCTTCCATGACATCGCCCCGCAGGCGCCCGTGCACTTTCTGGTCATCCCCAAGAAGCACATCGCGACCCTGCATGACCTCAGCGAGGCCGATGACAAGCAGCTCGCCGGCCATATCCTCTTCACCGCCCAGCGCCTGGCGCAGGAGCAGGGCTGCGAGGAAGGCTTCCGCGTGGCGATGAATTGCAACGCCCTGGGTGGCCAGACGGTCTATCACATCCATATGCATGTGCTGGGCAAGCGGCAGATGACCTGGCCTCCGGGCTGAGCCACACCCTGTCCTCCCTTCGCCCGCCAAGGAGATCACCTTGAGATCCAAGCGCCTCTACTCCCCCCTCGATCGACTGCTGATCCAGGCCGATACCGCCTTGCGTACCCTGACGCCCTTCAGTGGCGCTCCCACCCGCAGCTCGCCGGCCATTCCGCTCAAGGACGCCGAGCTGAGCGACGAGGAACGCCGTCATGCGGCCGGCCTCATGCGCATCAACCACACCGGCGAGGTCTGCGCCCAGGCGCTGTACCAGGGTCAGGCGCTGACCGCCAAGCTGCCTGAGGTCCGGGAAGAAATGGAGCGTTCGGCGGACGAAGAGATCGATCACCTGGCCTGGTGCGAGCAACGCATACGCGCCCTGGGTGAGCGTCCGAGCCTGCTCAATCCGCTGTTCTACGGCCTGTCCTTCGGGATCGGCGCCGGTGCCGGCCTGATCAGCGATCGCCTGAGCCTGGGCTTCGTCGCCGCCACCGAGGATCAGGTCTGCCGCCATCTGGACGAGCACCTGGACAAGCTGCCAGCGGCCGACGCTAAGTCCCGCGCGGTGCTGGAACAGATGCGCATCGATGAAGAACAGCACGCCGAGCATGCCCTGGCGGCCGGTGGCTGGCGCTTTCCCACGCCGGTCAAATACGGCATGAGCCTGGTGTCCAAGGTGATGACCAAGACCACCTACCGCATCTGACCTGCGGCTGGCGCCCACGAAAAAGCCCTGCCTTGGCAGGGCTTCTTGCTGTCCGGAGGGCTAGATGTCGAAGAAGACGGTTTCCTGCGGGCCCTGCAAGTAGATATCGAAGCGATAGGCCAGGCGGCCATCGATTTCGCAGCGACGTGCCAGCAGGGTGGGCCGGCGCTCCGGTTCCGGCAGGTTGTAGACCGGGCAGCGGGCGTTGGCCTCGGCTTCATCGTCGAAGTAGAGGCGGGTCTGCAGGTGGATGTTGATGCCGCGGGCGAACAGGGTGACGTTGATATGCGGCGCCATGGGCTGGCCGCGCTGGTCGACGACCTGGCCGGGCTTGATGGTGTGCAGCGTCCAGTCACCGGCGTCGAAAGTGGTGGCGGTGCGACCGAAGCCGTTGAAGGCCTTTTCCACGTCGTAGACCGGATCGTACTGACCCTGGTGATCGGCCTGCCAGAACTCCAGGAAGGAATCGCGCACCAGGTTGCCGTTGCCGTCGAACACCTGGCCGGTAAGCAGGATGTGCTCGCCGGGGGCGCCGGGCTTGGCCAGCTCGTTCCAGATCTCGACCTCGCGGGTGGGGTTGCCGGCGGCGGCCAGGGCCAGGCCGATGTGAACGTAGGGGCCGGCGGTCTGGGAGGGGGTTTCCGGCAGCAGGTCGTGGCGGTTGGGGGTCATGTCGGCGTCCTCAGTGATGTTCGAAGAACGTCTGCCGCGCGCCGCGGGTGACGATGTCGAAGCGATAGGCCAGGCAGTCCATGGGATTGGCCATGCTCATGTCCAGGCGGGCGATGAGGGTCTGGACGGCGTCGGGATCGGCGATGGACTTGACGATGGGGCACAGCGGGATCAGCGGATCGCCCTCGAAATAGAGCTGGGTGATCAGCCGGGTGGCGATGGCCGGCCCCATGACCGAGACGTGGATGTGCGCCGGGCGCCAGTCGTTGCTGCCGTTGCGCCAGGGATAGGGACCCGGGCGGACGGTACGGAAGACATAGTTGCCCTGGCTGTCGGTACGGGTGCGGCCGACACCGCCGAAGTTGGGATCGAGCGGCGCCAGATAGACGTCGTTCTTGTGCCGGTAGCGACCGCCGGCGTTGGCCTGCCAGATCTCCACCAGGGAGTTGGGCACCGGCTTGCCGAACTGATCGCGCAGGGTGCCGAACAGGATGATGCGTTCGCCCTGGGGCAACTGGCCGGTGCCGAAGTTGAGCAGCAGGTCGTTGTCGTGCGGCCCCAGCGGCAGCCGCGAGAAGTCCGGGCCGCTGCGCTCGGACGCGGTCTGGTGCTGCAGGCTGACCAGCGCCTGGCGTGGCGAGCGGAGAATCGAGGATTTGTAGGTGGGCGTATAGGCCTGGGGATGCCAGGTGCGATCACGGGCGACGTAGCGAACGTCGTGGGGCTTGTTATGCATTGGAATGCTCCACGGAAGGATCGGGGCCAGGGGCTGGCTGATCCCAGTGTGGCCCAGGGCGCCGCCTGGCTGAATTGAAAGCTGCACTCTTCCCCATAACCTAGTGGTTATGGGTCAGCTCTTTAGCTACCTCGCGCAGGACGTCGCAGAATCTCTGGGTAGCCAGCGACAGGGACACGCTGCCATTGCGGCAGATGCCGACCGAGCCGCCGGCTTCGCGCACGCCAAGCTCCACCTCCACCAGTTCGCCGCTGGCCAGGTCGCGGCGCACCGCATCCAGCGGGGCGATCCATAGGGCTTCGCTCTGGCGGACGTACTGGCGGCTGAGGGTCGGCGACAGGGTTTCCAGCCGCTGGGGACTGAGCGGAATGCCGCACTGGACGAAGAGACTCTCGGCGTGGCGGCGGATGGTGGTACCGGGCAACGGCAGCACCAGGGGATAGCGCGCCAGGGTCGCCAGGTCCGCCGGTAGCGCCTGGCTCAGCGGATGTCCCGGGCGCACCACCAGGGTCAGGGCTTCGGTATAGAGGTGTTCGAAATCCAGGCCATGGATGTCGGGACTGTCGGTCATGCGACCGACCACCAGATCCAGGTCGCCGACGCGCAACTGCCCGAGCAGGTAGGCGCTGGGACCGGTGGCGACGTTGACGATGAGCTGGCGATGACGGTCATGCAGGCGCATCAGGACCTCGGGCAGCACCTGGCTTTCCACTGTCGACAGGACCCCGACCCGCACCAGGCCGCCGGCCTCGCCACCGCGCACCAGTTGCATGCCCTCGCGCAGGGCCTGGACGCAGGGACCGGCGTGGCGCAGAAACAGCAGGCCCGCCTCGGTCAGGGTCACTTCGCCCTTGCCGCGCTCGAACAGGCGTACCTCGAGGATCTCCTCGAGTTCGCGGATGGTCTTGGAAATGGCCGGCTGGGACACGGCGATGGCATCGGCGGCCTTGGCGAAGCTGCGCTGCTGGGCGATCTCCAGAAAGCACAGCAGATGCCGGAATTTGATGCGGTTGTCGAGATTCATGGCGCTCTACAGGGTGGGCCCGGGGGCAGAGCCTACCACCCGGCGGTCACGGAAAACCCTTGGAGTCAGCAGGGGCATCCTTTGCTACAGTGCCGCCTTGTCTTCCGGAATCTCTCCATGTCGATCCGTGCCCAGCAGAAGCTGCAAACGCGCCAGGCGCTGCTGGAATCGGCGCGCCTGCTGATGAACAGCGGTCGCGGCTTCGGCAGTCTCAGCCTGCGCGAGGTGAGTCGTCAGGCCGGCATCGTCCCGGCGGGCTTCTATCGCCACTTCAGCGACATGGAGACCTTCGGCCTGGCCCTGGTGGCCGAGGTGGGCGACACCTTTCGCGACGCCCTGCGCCAGGTGCGCCATCACGAATTGCAGCAGCGCGGCATGATCGAGGCCTCGGTGGAGATCTTTCTCGGCGCCGTGAGCGACAACCGCGATCAGTTCCTCTTTCTCGCCCGCGAGCAATACGGCGGCTCCCAGGCCGTGCGCCAGGCCATCGCCGAGTTGCGTCAGCGCATCACCCAAGACCTGGCACGTGACCTGCTCGCCCTGGGTCGGCTGCCCCACCTGAGTCCGTCGCAGATCGATGTGCTGGCCGACCTGGTGGTGAAGACGGTGTTCGCCACCCTGCCGGAGCTGATCGATCCGCCGCCGCTGACCACACCGCCACCGCTCTGGCCGGCGGCGAAGATGGTGCAGCAACTCAAGCTGATCCTGATCGGCAGCAAGCACTGGCGGCGCGGCGAGCGTGCCAATGCCCCAAAGGAGGGCGTAGCCCTGCTAGCCGATGCAATGGCGCACCAAATAAGAGCAACCTGAACACCAGGTCAACTTGCAGTGCCCCAGAACCAGGCGACTTGCGCGC
The DNA here is from genome assembly GCF_014190935.1 of Pseudomonas sp. AS2.8. Lineage (NCBI taxonomy): Bacteria > Pseudomonadati > Pseudomonadota > Gammaproteobacteria > Pseudomonadales > Pseudomonadaceae > Pseudomonas > Pseudomonas sp. AS2.8. The sequence goes on along the minus strand of NZ_JACHVV010000007.1, from coordinate 55,775 downwards.
CTTGGCAGGCCCCTTGCTGTAGAGCTGGGCAAAACTGCCAAGAGTCCTGCCATGCTGGTCGTCCAAAGCCGCTGCGCGTCCCGGGATACCTGGGACGCCGAACTCCACCTCACCTACGACGCCCGCAGCAAGAGCCGCCTGAGAGCCACCACCAGCGCTGGCGAGGACGTCGGCCTGTTTCTCGAGCGCGGGCAACCGCCGCTGGCCGATGGCGACTGTCTCGAAGCCCGCGATGGCCGAATCGTGCGGGTCGTTGCCCGGCCGGAAAAACTGCTGCATGTAACCTGCGCCAGCGCCTTCGAACTGACCCGCGCCGCCTACCACCTGGGCAATCGCCACGTCGCTCTGCAGATTGGCGACGGCTGGCTGCGCCTGCTGGACGACTATGTGCTCAAGGCCATGCTGGAGCAGCTCGGCGCCCGGGTCAGCGAGATCGAGGCCGGCTTCCAGCCCGAGCACGGTGCCTACGGCGGCGGTCACCATCACTCGCGCCATGGCGAGGAAGGCTTCAACTACGCACCCAAGCTGCACCACTTCGGCGTGCGCACGTGAATTCGCCCTTCGCGCTGCTGCGCCTGGCCAGTCCCCAGTTGCCGATTGGCGGCTACAGCTATTCCCAGGGACTGGAACTGGCCATCGACAGCGGCCTGATCCGCAGCGCGGCGGAGGCCGAGGTCTGGCTGCGCGACAATCTCGAACTCAATCTGGCGCGCTTCGAAGCACCGCTGCTGCTGGCCCATTGCCAAGCCGCCGCGGCGGGCGACTGGCTGCGCCTGAGCGAGCTGGCCGACCAGCATCGCGCTAGTCGCGAGACCGCGGAATTCCAGTTGGAAAGTCGCCAGACCGGCTATTCCCTGGCGCAACTGCTGCTCGGTCTGCCGGAGCTGGATGACGCCAGCCGCCGCCTGCTCGGCGAACTGGCGCCGACCTTCGCTCTCGGCTGGGCGCTGGCTGCCCGGGCCTGGGCGATCGCACCACGAGCGGCCCTGGACGCCTGGCTGTGGACCTGGCTGGAGAATCAGCTGGCGGTGCTGATGAAAACCCTGCCGCTGGGCCAGCAAGCGGCCCAGCGCCTCACCTCCCTTCTGCTGCCGACCCTGACCGCCGTGGCCGAGCAGGCCGCTGCCCTGCCCGAAGCGAACTGGGGCGGCGCCCCCTTCGGCCTGGTGCTCAGCAGCATGGCCCACGAGCGGCAGTACAGCCGCCTGTTCCGTTCCTAGGAGATCCCCTGATGACTACTCAACCCCTGCGTGTCGGTATCGGCGGACCGGTCGGCTCCGGCAAGACCGCCCTCACCCTGGCCCTCTGCCGCGCCCTGCGCGAGCGCTACAACCTGGCGGTGGTGACCAACGACATCTACACCCGCGAAGACGCCGATTTCCTGGTGCGCAACGAGGCTCTGGCGCCCGAGCGCATCCTTGGAGTGGAGACCGGTGGCTGCCCGCACACCGCCATCCGCGAAGACGCCTCCATCAACCTGGAAGCGGTAGACCAGCTCAACCGCCGCTTTCCCGGCCTGGACCTGATCCTGGTGGAATCCGGCGGCGACAACCTGTCCGCCACTTTCAGCCCGGAGCTGTCCGACCTGACCCTCTACGTCATCGACGTCTCGGCCGGCGACAAGCTGCCGCGCAAGGGTGGCCCCGGCATCTGCAAGTCGGATCTGCTGGTGATCAACAAGATCGACCTGGCCGAGCAGGTCGGCGCCTCCCTGGAGGTGATGGATCGCGATACCCGCAAGATGCGCGGCGACAAGCCCTTCGTCTTCAGTAACCAGAAGACCGGCCTGGGGCTGGAAGAGATCATCGCCTTCATCGAGAAGCAGGGTCTGCTGACCGCCGCCTGAGTCCAGGATTTCATCACTTAAGGAGCCCCCATGAAACACGCCAAGATCCTCGCCACCGCCGCCCTGCTGCTCGCCCCGGCCCTGGCCTTCGCCCATCCGGGTCATGCCGAGAATGGCCTGGCCGCTGGGGTGCTGCATCCCCTGACCGGTCTCGACCACCTGCTGGCCATGCTCGCCGTGGGGCTCTGGGCCGCCCAGCAGCAGGGCAAGGCGCGCCTCGCGCTGCCCTGCACCTTTGTCGGCACCATGCTGATCGGCGGCCTGCTGGGCTTCGCCGGGGTCGAGTTGCCCCTGCTGGAGACCGGCATCGCCGCCTCGGTGCTGGCGCTGGGTCTGCTGGTGGCCCTGGCCGCCCGTCCGCCGGTGGCCGCCGCCGTCGGCCTGACCGCCGCCTTCGCCCTGTTCCATGGCGTGGCCCACGGTCTGGAATTGCCGGAGATGGGCAATCCCTGGGCCTATGCCCTGGGCTTCGTCGCCGCCACCGCCACCCTGCATGGCCTGGGCTATGCCGTGGTGCGCTACCTGCCCCAGGCGGCCACGCCGCTGGTACGACTCGCCGGCGTCGCCACGGCCGTGGCCGGTGGCTGGCTGTTAGCCGCCTAAGCCTTTAAACAGGCTCTCAGGCGATCCCCAACTGCTGGCGCAATCGCGCCAGCACGCCCTCTTCCGCCACCGCCGGCAACTGCGCGGTATAGCCGCCAAAGCCGGCGAAGCGCGTGGCGAAATCCACCTCGAGCACGAATCTGTTGTCGAACTGCGGCGACGCCAGGGGCGCCAGCACCTCGGCCGTATAGGTGTCGCGCGGATCACTGCCCAGCCGCACCGGCAGATCGCCGCTCTGCTGGCGATAGGCGACCCAGGGCGAATAGGTGAAGGCTTCCAGCCGGCCCCGCGCCAGGTCCAGTTCCAGCAGGCGCAGCAGGCCGTTGCCGCCGGCGTATTCGGTCTGGTAGTTGATCAGCAGGAGATCCACCGGATGGCCCAGGTCATTGGTCATCTGCAGATGACCGCTGCCGTGGTTGTGGCCGTTGAGGGTCAGGAATATCTGGTCGTTGCGGCGGATCAGCCGATTCCACAGGCGTACCCCGGTGTCGTTGCGCCGGGTGGAAAGCACCGGCTGGCCGTTCACCAGATCGACGATGTTGTGCGAGGCCAGGATGGTCGGCAGGTGCGGATAGCGATCCAGCATGCCCTGGGCCCAGTCCAGACTCTGGTCCGACGGGCACCAGTCCAGGGTCAGCAGCAGGAAGCCCTGCCCCAGCGCCGAGAAACGATGGGCCTCGTTGAGTCCGGTGACGTCGCGTTCGATGAAGGTGGCCTGGCGCGCCGCCCGCTCGCGGCCGAAATACTGGGTGAAGAGTTCGCGGCCATCGCGCAGGCGGTCCTCGGTGTAGAGCTCGACGACATCATGGTCGCCGGTCATGACGCTGTAGGGCACCCCGGCCTGCTCCAGGCGTGCCATGGCGTGACTGGCCAGGGCCCACTCGCCGCGCTGCTCGGCGTTTTCCACCAGATCGCCCAGGTGCACCACGAACGGCAGGTTCAGCGCCGCGGCGTTGTGCGCCAGCCAATGGGTCTGGGCATGAAAGGCCAGCGCCGGCGGATAGCCCAGATGGCCATAGCGCTCCACCCGCCGGCCGTTGGGCAGCATCTCGTGGTTGTTCTCGCTGTAGTACTGGGTATCGGGCAGGACACCGAGCACGAAGCTGCTGCGCGACGGCAGCGGCGCCAGCGGCGCGAAGGCATGCCGTTCGAACCAGTGGGCGCGATGTTCCGGCAGGCCATAGCGCTGGGTCGGCTTGCAGGCGGCCAGTAGCGGCAGACCGGCCAGCGCCAGGCACAGCCGGCGACGTTTGAAATCGGGTGAATCGGTCATCACAGCGGCCTCAGGGCAGGTAGTAGGCCTGCCAGCGATTGTCGTTGAAGCGGCCTTCCAGCACCGGTTGGCGGCTGGCCAGCGGGGTGCCGGTCAGAGCGGGCTGGCTGTCGGCGTCGAGCAGCACATAGGCGGGTCGGGTGACCTGGGCGAGCTGCCCGGCCTGGCCGACGTCGAGGAAGGTCGGCAGGGGCACGTCGTAGTCGAGATTCATCAGATAGCGGAAGGCCTTGGTGTCCTGGCCCAGGCCAAAGAACACCAGTTGCCCCGGTTCACCCTGGCGCAGGCTTTCCAGGCGGGTGACGAAGGCGCGGGTGTCGTAGCGCAGCGCCTGCATCGGATCCAGTGCCAGCACCACCAGCAGCCATTGCGCCAGGGCCGCCGCGGCCAGGGGCATGCCCAGGCGGAAGGCCCCGCGCTCGCGCCAGGCGGCCACCAGGGCGAACAGCGTCAGGATGGCGAAGGCACCCAGCAGGAAGCGCAGGTCCAGCTCGGGCCACCAGCCCGCGGCCTGCAGCCGGGGTTGCTGCAGCTTGACCAGCACCCCGAGCACCACCGGAAAGATCACCAGCAACGGCAGGAACAGCCGCCGTACCCAGGCCAGGGCGCCCTGCCCCTGCAGCAGCACCCAGGCGCCGAGGGCGGCGCAGGCCGGAATGGCCGGCAGGATGTAATAGGGTTTCTTGAAGGTGGGAATGGACAGGGCCACCAGGATCAGCGTGGCGAAGGCGGCCAGCTGGAGCAGCAGGCGACTGTCCGCCCGGGCCTGGCGCAGCCGCCAGTGGTGCCTCAGCGTCGGCAGGGCCAGCAGCGCCAGGGGAAAGGCCGGGGCGTAGCGGTAGAGACCCAGTTGCAGGAAGTACCACCAGGGATAGCCGGCACCGTCGGTATCGTCCAGTCGCCCGGAGACCTGCATGCGCAGCACGTCTTCGACGAAGACTGGGCCGCCGGTACGCCAGGCCAGGCCGAACAGCAGGGCGCAGCACAGCGCCAGCACCACGGCCCCCACCAGGCCGTAGCCGAAACTGCGTCGCCAGTCGCCCTGCACCAGCCAGTAGACGCAGACCACGCCACAGGGCTCGATCAGGCCCAGTGGCCCACGCACGGCGAAGCCGGCGGCCAGGCACAGGAACACCAGGGCGCGCCGCCGGGACAGGCCGCGCTGGTCGGCGCTCCACAGCAGATAGAAGCAACCGAGTGCCGCCAGGGTGACGAACTGATCGAGACAGATGGAGCGGGCCTTGGCGAGGAAGCCATTGGTGAGCAGCAGCACCAGCACCGCCAGCAGGCCCCAGGCGCGGGACCGCTCGGCCAGCAGGCGATAGAGCAGCCCGACGATGGCCGCCGAGGCCAGGGCGGTGGGAATCACCGTGGCCAGGCGATTGACCTCGCCGAACAGCTGGGCGAAGACGTCGATCAGCAGGGTCGAGGTGGCGGGATAGTCGGGGTAGGGCTGCCCGTAGCTGGTCGGAAAGGCACTGGCCCCGTGGCGAAACATCTCCTGGGCGAACAGCGCGAAGCGGCCGTCGAAGCCGATGAAGGGCTGCTCCCACAGCCCCAGGGTGAACAGCGGCATCGCCAGCAGACACAGCGCCAGGCTTTCGAGGCGCAGGCGCGCCAGACTCGGGATGGACGACACGCGGCAGGACTCCGGCAGGCTGGGAAGGATGGGCTCGCGACCCGGCGCCACTATCGCCGAACAACCTTAGGGATCGCTGAAACCAGGCTGACGGCAGGCTGACAGGAGCCGCAGGACAGAGCGGTTCGGCTGCGAGGCGGTGGCGACTATGCCGCCGAATTGAAAATTTTTCATGACAGCTGCATCCAAGGCGCCGGCTGCCGGGTATAGCCCCTACAGTCCAGCCGACTGTGCCCCTTCTCAATCCGGAGCAAGCGCATGAACAACACCTCTAGCCGTTGCAGCATCCTGGCCCTGACCGCCCTGCTGAGTACCCCGCTGCTGGCGCAGGGCGAGTTGCCCGAGGCCGTCCGCGTCCCCGCCGGCAACAGCCTCATGCTGGAAACCGTGGGCAAGGGCACCATCGTCTACGAATGCCGCGACAAGAAGGACATGCCCGGCCAGGCCGAGTGGTTCTTTGTCGGCCCCAAGGCCGACTTGCATGATCGCCAGGGCAAGCAGGTGGGGCGCTACTACGGTCCGCCCGCTACCTGGGAAGCCAGCGACGGCTCCAAGGTGATCGGCAAGCAACTGGCCATCGCCCCCGCCGGCGCCGGCAACCTGCCCTATCAGCTGGTGGAAGCCGCGCCCGCCGAGGGCAAGGGTGCCTTCCAGGGCACCACCTATATCCAGCGCACCGCGCTCAAGGGTGGCGTCGCCCCGGCCAAGGCCTGCACCTCGGCCAACAAGGGCGAACAGCAGACTGTGAACTACCAGGCCGACTATCTGTTCTGGAAGAAGGGCTGAGGTCCGGGGGACAGCCAGGAGCGGATCGGCTAGGCTCGGCTGATCCGGTCGCCACCCTGGCGTCCCCAGCCTGGCGCGCCCTCGTGACCGACCGCTCTCCTGATCCAGCCGCCCTGCTCGCCGCCTGTGCCCGGGGCGAGCGCGCCGCCCTGCAGCGCCTCTACCAGAGCGAGGCGCCGCTGTTGCTGGGTATCGTCCTCCGCCTGGTGCGCGATCGTGGGCTGGCCGAGGACATCCTCCACGATGCCTTTCTGCGCATCTGGCGGGGCGCCGCCGGGTTCGCCCCGGAGCGCGGTTCGGCGCGTGGCTGGATGTGCAGCGTGGCACGCAACCTGGCGCTCAACGCCTTGCGCGATCGCCAGCGCCTGGTGCCCCTGGCGGACGACTGGGAACCCCTGGCCGAACCGGCCGATCCGGCGCGGGAGGCCGACGGCCGCCGCCTGGAGGGCTGCCTGCAGAATCTGGAAGCGCCGCGCCGGGAGGCCATCCTGGCCGCCTACCTGGACGGCTGCTCCCACGGCGAGATCGCCCAGCGCCTGCAGGCACCGCTGGGCACGGTGAAGAGCTGGATCACGCGTGGTCTCAAGGCGCTCAGGGAGTGCATGACATGAACAGCGACACCGCCCTGCCCCCGGACGAAGAGCGCGAGCGTCTGGCCGGCGAATATGTGCTCGGTACCCTGGACGCCGAGGAGCGTCGTCAGGTGGAGGGTGCGCTGGCGACGGATACCCGGCTGGCCGCCGCGGTGGCGCGCTGGGAGGCCCGCCTGCAGCCCCTCGCCGAGTGGGTGCCACCCGTCGAACCCGGGGCGAATCTGTGGCCGCGCATCGAGCGCAGTCTGGGTGAGGCTGACACGCGGGTCGTCATCCGGCGCGAGTCGCTGTGGCGACGCCTGGCGCTCTGGCAGGGCCTGAGTGCGGCAGGACTGGCCGCCAGCCTGGTGCTCGCCGTGCTGCTGCTGATGCGCCCGGTACCCACGCCAAGCTACCTGGTGGTGCTGGCGGCGCCCAGTGATCGGACGCCCGGCTGGGTGATCCAGACCGCCAGCGCCCATGACCTGCAGCTGATTCCCCTGGGGCGCGACGCCGTGCCGAGCGGCAAGACGCTGCAATTCTGGACCAAGGCCGATGCCTGGCAGGGCCCGGTATCTCTGGGTCTGGTCCAGCCGGGGCGTACCCTGCAGGTGCCGCTGGACCAGCTGCCGCCGCTGGAAGCCAATCAGCTGTTCGAACTCACCCTGGAAGACCAGGGCGGCTCGCCCACCGGGCGACCCACCGGGCCGATCCAGTTCATCGGCCGGGCGGTCAAGGTACTCTAGGCGAACGCCATCAGCTCTTGCGGTGGATATTGAAGTTGCTGAACGCCTGGCAGGTCGCCATCAGCTGGATGCGGTTGATGTTGACGTGCCTGGGCTGGTTCAGCGTCCAGTGGATGGATTCGGCGATGTCGTCCGGCGTCAGGGGTTCGGTGCCGGCATAGACGGCATCGGCCTTGGCCTTGTCGCCCCCGAAGCGCACCACCGAGAACTCGCTTTCGGAAAGGCCCGGCTCGATGTTGGTCACCCGCACCCCGGTGCCCAGCAGGTCGGATCTCAGGCTCAGGCTGAATTGCTTGAGGAAGGCCTTGGTGGCGCCATAGACGTGGCTGCCCGGATAGGGATAGTCGCCCGCGACGGAGCCCAGGTTGACGATGCCGGCGCCGGCGCCATGGGCGATCAGTCGCGGCAACAGCAGGCGGGTGCAATAGAGCATGCCCTTGATGTTGGTATCGACCATGGTGTCCCAGTCGTCCAGGTCGCAGCTCTGCGCCGGCGTGTTGCCCAGCGCCAGGCCGGCGTTGTTGACCAGGGCGCGCAACTGGTTGAATTCCTCCGGCAGGCCGGCGACCGCGGCTTCCACGGCCGTGCGATCCTGGACGTCCAGCACCAGCGGCAGCACCTTGGCCTGCCCGGACAGCTCCTCGGCCAGGGCGTGCAGGCGATCCTCGCGGCGGCCGGTGATGACGATCGACCAGCCGTCCTTGGCGAAGCGGCGAGCGGTGGCGGCGCCGAAGCCGGAGGTGGCACCGGTGATGAAGATCGAAGACATGAAAGATTCCTTCTGCGAGGGAGTTTGGCCGAGGCCCACGATAGCTCAGGGGCATTGGTCAGGCGAATACTCAGATCGCCGGGAATCCAGCGGATCAGTTATAACGCCTTGGTATTGCACGATTTTCCGCGCACTGGCGAATTTTTGAACAGTTCTCGCCAGGCCAGGCGCCCTGGGCCTCACGCTCGGCTATGCCAAGCTTATCCACAGGACGATCCACGGAATTCCTGTACAGAACTCGGACCGGGCTTCAGGTGGATAAGTCCGCCGCTGTGAGCCAGACAGGCGGTTCGGCCGGCGCCAGTCCGGTGCAGGCCGCCTCGACACAGGCGGCGAGGCCGGCGAAGCGCAGCTCGCGACCGGTGAGGCCGGGGCCGTAGTGGGCGAACTTGCCGGAATTGGTCAGCAGGGTACGGGCCTGGGGCGGCACCAGGGGCTCACCGAGCATGCACCAGCAGGTATCCCCGACCAGCTGGGCACCGAAGGCTTCCAGTTCGGCCAGGCTACCGGCCCGTTCGGCCGCTGCGCGCACGTCCCGCCCCAGGGTGATCACCAGGGCCACCTCGGGATGCCGCTGCCGCCCGCGACAGAGTTCGGCCAGGCGCCGGCATTCCTCGGCGGAAAAGTGCGGATTGCCCAGGGCCACCAGCTGCACCTCACGTGCGGCGGCGCTGTCCAGTTCGGCCCAGGCCTGGCGCAGATCGGCCAGGCTGATATCCTCGACCTCCAGCTCGGGTGCGGCCACCGCAGCCAGGGTCGGCGCCTCAGGGGTCACCCCGACCAGATGGAACAACGGCGCCGCCGAGGTGGTGGCGAAGGCGGCGCCAAAGGCCTTGAGATCGTCGCGGCTGGGCTGGGCATGCTCCAACCCCAGCACCGCGGGGATCCGGGTGGGCGAACGCAGGCCGATCCAGTAGCCGAGCAGTGGATAGAAGGCGTCGTCATGGCCCTCGGGTACGGCGACCCGGAAGACCTTGGCCGCGCGGCGGCCGCTGTCCAGGTGGCAGCCGGCCAGGGGCGCCCGACCGGTCAGGGCGGTGCAGATGTCGAGGAAGTCGGCGTACTTCTGGGTGCGCGCGCCCAGCACGCTGTTGGCGAAGACCACGGCATTGGATTCGGCCCAGACCACCTGCTCGCCCAGCGTCGGTGCGCTGTCCAGCAGATAGGGCGCACAGGTGAAGGTGGGACGGCAGCCGAGGGCCACATAGGCCTCGGCCAGGGCACTGGCCGGTTCACCCAGCGCTGGCGCCACACCCTGCTCGCGCCAGCGGCGCTGATCCACTGACACCGCATTGAGGCTGGTGGGCACCCGCACCCGACCGCCCCACTCCACCAGTCGCTGGGCAAAGGCCAGGCTGGCCGGGCCGGTGTAGATGCAGCCGTCGATATGGGCCTGGGTGATGTCGAGCAGCTCGCGAGCACCCTGCAGGTGCGCCATGCGCACCAGGATCTTCATCGCCGCCTGGACGGCCTGGCCTTCGGCGCCCGCCAGCTTGGCCTGGTCGGTCGCGCTGAGCTGCACGTCGGCAGGGATCTCGGTAGCGGTGTCGGGAAAGAGCTCTCCGGGCGCGCCGACCCAGCCATCGTTCACCGCGATCTCGTCCTGCTCGGCGAGAGCCGCGAAGGCCTCGGCGCCCAGGCTGATGACCGGCAGGGAGCAGCCGAAGAGTTCTTCCGCGACGATGGCGCCCAGGCTGAGGATTTCGTCGGGCTCGGCCAGCAGCAAGGCCGCCGGCCCGCGTCCCGCCAGCAACAGCTCCAAGAGCACGGCGCTGCCGGTGCAGGAGCCGCGACCGCTGGGAATGGCCAGGATGCGTCCGGCCAGTTCCAGGCCGTGCAGGGGATGGTGGCGATCGATCACCCGGCCGCTGGCCGGATCGACGCCACCCCAAAAACTCAACCCCAGGGGCGCCCAGGCCAGGCGTCCCCGGGCATGGCCCGCGACCAGACAGCGACCGCGGACCGCCGCCACCGCTAGTGGCCGCCCAGGTAGGCTTCGCGCACCTGGGGATTGGCCAGCAACTCCTGGCCGCTGCCGGTCATGCGGATCTCGCCGGTGACCATCACATAGGCACGGTCGGACAGGCGCAGGGCATGGTTGGCGTTCTGCTCCACCAGGAAGATGGTCATGCCGCTCTTCGCCAGCTCGCGCAGGATCTGGAAGATCTGCTTCACCACGATGGGCGCCAGGCCCAGACTGGGTTCGTCGAGCAGCAGCAGCTTGGGCCGCGCCATCAGCGCCCGGGCGATGGCCAGCATCTGCTGCTCGCCGCCGGACATGGTCATGGCCCGTTGGTTGCGGCGCTCCTTGAGGCGCGGAAAGAGCTCGAACATGCGCTGCATGTCCTCGTCCACCCAGCGGGTGCCGATGGGGATGGTGCCCATCAGCAGATTCTCCTCAACCGTCATGTCGGGGAACACATGGCGTCCCTCCGGCGACTGGGCGATGCCGTTGGAGGCCACGTAGTGAGCGTTCTTGCGGGTGATGTCCTCGCCCCGGTAGAGGATCTGCCCGTTGCGTGCCTGGGGCTGGCTGAAGATGGACATCAGCAGGGTGGACTTGCCGGCACCATTGGAGCCGATCAGGCTCACCGTCTCGCCTTCGTTGATGGACAGGGAGACGCTCTTCAGGGCCTGGATCGGCCCGTAGAAGACGTCGACGTTGCGGAATTCCAGGATCGGCGTGGTCATGCCACCTCCTCTTCTTCGGCGCCGAGGTAGGCGGCGATGACCTTGGGATCGTTGCGGATGTCGGCCGGCAGGCCGCGGGCGATGACCTGGCCATGATCCAGCACCACGATGTGGTCGGAGATGTTCATCACCATGCCCATGTCGTGCTCGATCAGCACCACGGTGATGCGGTGCTGGTCGCGCAAGAGGCGGATCATCCCGGCCAGGGCCTCGGTCTCGGCCGGGTTGAGGCCGGCGGCGGGTTCGTCCAGGCAGACGATCTCCGGACGGGTACACATGGCGCGGGCGATTTCCAGGCGGCGCTGCTGGCCGTAGGAGAGTTCGCCGGCCAGGCGGTTGGCGTGGTCCACCAGGTCCACCACCTCCAGCCAGTAGAAGGCCGTGTCCAGCGCCTTTTCCTCGGCCCGGCGATAGCCGGGGGTGTTGAGGATGCCGGTGATGAGGTTGCGATTGCACTGCATGTGCTGCGCCACCAGCAGGTTCTCCACCACCGACATCTCCTTGAACAGGCGGATGTTCTGGAAGGTGCGGGCGAGGCCGGCGCGGTTCACCAGGTGGGTGCCGCCGAACATCTTGTACCAGAGCCGGCTGCCGAACTGCACCGGGTTGACGAAGTCGGTGGCCTGGAATCGCTCGCCCATGATCTTGCCGACGCGGGTCGAGCGACCGTCGGCGGTGTCCAGGCGGATCTCGCCATCGGTGGCCTTGTAGAAGCCGGTCAGGCAGTTGAACACCGTGGTCTTGCCGGCCCCGTTGGGGCCGATCAGCGCGGTGATGGACTGGCGCTGGATCTCGAAGCTCACGTCCGAAAGGGCCTTGATGCCGCCGAATCTCATGCCCAGACCCTTTACGGTCAGAATGTTGTCGCTCACGGCGCCACTCCCTTGCGAATCGCGAAGCCACTGCGGGCGATACGGATCAGGCCACGCGGCCGCCACATCATCATCACCACCATGAGCACGCCGAACACCAGCATGCGGATGTCGCCGAATTCACGCAGCAGCTCGAACAGCAGGGTCATGACGAAGGCCGAGACCACCACCCCGACGGTGGAGCCCAGACCGCCCAGCACCACGATGGCCAGTACCAGCACCGACTCGAAGAAGTTGAACGAGGCCGGGTTGATGAAGCCTTGGTAGGTGGCGAAGAACACCCCGGCGAGGCCGGCGGTGGAGGCACCGATCATGAAGGCCGAGAGCTTGACCAGCACGTGGTTGAGACCCATGGCGCGACAGGCGATCTCGTCTTCGCGCAGGGCTTCCCAGGCGCGACCGACCGGCATGCGGGTCAGGCGGTGCTTAATGTAGAGCACCAGCAGCACCACTAGGAACAGCACGGTGTAGATGAAGATCATCGTCGCGTTGGGGTTGTAGCTGATGCCCAGCAACTCATGGATGGGCACCCCGCCCTCCTTCGCCCGGCGTCCGAATTCGATGCCGAAGAAGGTCGGCGAAGGCGCGGCGATACCGTTGGGGCCCTTGGTCACTTCCAGCCAGTTGTTGAGCACCAGGCGGATGATCTCGCCGAAGCCGAGGGTGACGATGGCCAGGTAGTCCCCGTGCATGCGCAAGACCGGGAATCCCAGTATCGCCCCCGCTACCGCCGCCAGCACCGCGGCGAGCGGCAGCATGGTCCAGAAGCCCAGGCCGAGGTACTGGTAACCCAGCGCCAGGCCGTAGGCGCCGATGGCATAGAAGCCGACGTAGCCGAGGTCGAGCAGGCCGGCCAGGCCCACCACGATGTTCAGGCCCAGGCCCAGCAGCACATAGATCAGGCAGAGGATGATCACCGTCAGCCAGTACTTGGTGGCCAGGAAGGGAAAGGCGATGGCCACCAGGATGATGATGGGCAGGATGAATCTGAGGTTGGACTTGTGTCCCGGCGGCAGCACGTGGACGCCGCCGTCGTTGCGCTTGAAGGACTCGATCCAGTCACGGCCCTTGGCGGTCTGGCCGAACAGGCTGAGCAGGAAGCGGCCGGCCATGACCACCGCGACCATGATGCCGACGCGACCGGGCTGGACGTTGTAGCCATAGCCGTCGAGCACGATGCCGACGATGGGGCCGAACAGGATCAGCGAGACCAGGCCGACCATGAGGGTGTCGCGCAGCACGACCTTGAGGTCGAAGGAGGAAGACGTCTGACTCATGGATTACACCTTCGTGACCTGGGGTTTGCCGAGCAGCCCCTGGGGCCTAAAGATCAGGATCGCCACCAGCAGCGAAAAGCTGAAGACGTCCTTGTAGTCCGAGTTCACCAGGCTGGCGAACTGGGCTTCGGAGATGCCGAGGATGATCCCGCCGAGCATGGCGCCGGGCAGCGAGCCGATGCCGCCGAGCACGGCCGCGGTAAAGGCCTTGATGCCGATGATGAAGCCGGCATAGAAGTCGAAGGTGCCGTAGTTGAGGGTGATCAGCACCCCGGCCAGCGCCGCCATGGCCGCGCCGATGATGAAGACGTAGGAGATCACCCGGTCGGTGTTGATGCCGAGGATCTGCGCCATCTTGCGGTCCTGCTGGGTGGCCCGGCACATGCGGCCGAGGGTGGTCTTCTGGATCACGTAGGTGAGCAGGCCCATGCCGATGATGGAGGCCACGATGATGAAGATCTTGGTGTAGGTGATGATCACGAAGCCTTCGCCGATGTGCAGGCGCAGGGCGCCGTCGAGCAGCGTCGGTACGCCCTGCTGGCGCGCGCCCTGGGCGAGCTGCACGTAGTTCTGCAGGATCAGCGACATGCCGATGGCGGAGATCAGCGGCGCTAGGCGCGTGGAGTTGCGCAGCGGCTTGTAGGCGATGCGCTCGATGGCCCAGCCGTACACGGAAGTGACCACCACGGTGAAGATCAGGGTGCCGAGGATCAGCACCGGGAAGGAATGCAGGCCGAACACGCTCAGCAGGGCGATGCCGATGGCGGCGAGATAGGCCGACACCATGTACACGTCGCCATGGGCGAAGTTGATCATGCCGATGATGCCATAGACCATGGTGTAGCCGATGGCGATGAGTCCGTAGACCGAGCCCAGGGTCAGGCCGTTGACCAGTTGTTGCAGAAAGATACCGTCCACGTTTGCAGTCTCGCGCTGGATGGATGACGAGGGCCGCCGGCCGCCACCTCGTCCTGGGGCGGAGACGAGGCGGCGGCTGGCGGATTCACGCGAGGATCAGGGCAGCTGGTGGTACTTGCCCTTGTCGTCCCATTCGTACATCACGTAGTCGGAGACCTTGAGGTCGCCCTTGCTGTCCCAGCTCTTCTCACCCAGTACGGTGTTGACGCTGTGGGACTTCAGCCACTCGGCGGCCTTGGCGCCGTCGGTGCCCTTGATGCCGTTGAAAGCAGCGGCCACGGCCTGCAGCGAGGCGTAGGAGTAGAGGGTGTAGCCCTCGGGCTCGTAGCCGGACTTGCGCAGGGTTTCCACCACGGTCTTGCCGGCGGGATTCTGCAGCGGATCGGCGCCGAAGGTCATCAGCACGCCCTTGGTGTACTGGGCGCCACCGGCGGTGGTGACCAGGTCGGCGGAGACGATGCCGTCGCCGGAGACGAACTTGGCAGTCACGCCCTGCTCGCGCATCTGCCGCACCAGCGGACCGGCTTCGGGGTGCAGGCCGCCGAAGTAGACCACGTCGGCGCCGGAGGCACGGATCTTGGTGACCAGGGAGTTGAAGTCCTTCTCGCCGCGGGTCAGACCCTCGTAGAGCACCTCTTTCACGCCGCGCTTGTTGAGCTGCGCCTTGGTGGCGTCGGCCAGGCCCTGACCGTAGGTGTCCTTGTCGTGGATGATGGCGACCTTCTTGGCCTTAAGGGTATCGACGATGTAGTCGCCGGCCACAATGCCCTGCTGGTCGTCACGTCCGCACATGCGGAACACGCCGGTGAGGCCACGCTCGGTGATCTTGGGGTTGGTGGACGCCGGGGTGATGGAGATGATGCCGGCTTCGTCGTAGATCTCCGAGGCGGGCATGGTGTTGGAGGAGCAGAAGTGGCCGATCACGGCCTTGACCTTCTCCGAGTCCACCAGGCGGTTGGCCACGGCCACGGCCTGCTTGGGCTCGCAGGCGTCGTCACCCTGCACCAGCTTGATCTTCTCGCCATTGATGCCACCGGCGGCGTTGATGTCCGTCGCGGCCTGGGTAGCCCCCTTCCAGAACTGCTCGCCGTAGGCGGCACTGGCCCCGGTGAAGGGACCGGCGACACCGATCACGATGTCGGCATGCGCCAGGGTGGAGAGAGTGAACGCAGAACCGATAGCGAGAGCCAGAATGCCTTTTCTGTAAATCTTCGACATGGGAGGTGTGCTCCAGAGGGTGGTTGGCCTGTTCGCCGGAGCAAAGCCTGTGCCATCACCCAGTTGTGTACCGGGCGCAAAGGCCATTTGCCGCCACCGCGATGAGCCGAAACCTCGGTTTGCCAGCAGCGAGGGCCGCTGCCAGTGGACTCGACCCGCCTTTAGACCTTTGTCTTAACTGGCTCATTAGTCTGGATAATTCGCCGAAGCGGTAGCAGCGAAACAGGCAAAACACAGCGGTTTGTTACCAGATAGCAACCCGGTTGCACCTGTTTCGCACCAAAACGTAACACCGTCCCCACACTGTGCCACCAAAGTAACCATGACCCTGCGGCCCCAGGCCCCCGCGGGAGCCGTCGTTCTCGCGGCCTGCTGGCAGTTGCAGACAGCCATGAAAAAGCGGCCGACTTGCACGGGGCGGGATGCGCAAATCGGCCGCTTCGGCGCGTTATCGCCCGGCCCGAGGGCCGGTGACAGCGGGTATGGCGGGGTCGCTAGAGCACTACGCGCAGGCACTGCCCGGCGTGATAGAGGGTGAAGCCGGCTTCGTACATCAGGCTGCGCCACTGGCCGACCGGATTGGCATCCAGCGACGCCAGGGGCAGCGGCAGGTCGTGGCGATCGCCACTGCACAGATAGCGGGCAAAGGCCTGCCCCACCACCGTGCCGGTGGTCACCCCGCGACCGTTGTAGCCGGACACCGCCAGCAAGCCCGGCGCCGGCTCGAACAGTCGCATCAAATGATCGGGCGTGAAGCCGATACGGCCCGTCCAGCTGCACTCCCACTCGACCTGTCCGAGCGCAGGGAAATAGTGCCGCTGGATGCGATCGGCCCAGGCGCGGATGAAGCCGGCCGGCCGCCCCGCCATGTTGCCGAGACTGCCCAGCAGCAGACGGCCATCGGCATCGCGGCGAATGCTGCTGAGCACCGTCCGGGTATCCCAGGAACCACGGCCTTGGGGCAGGATGAAATCCGCTTCCGGACCGAGCGGCCGCGAAGCCACCTGGTAGTAGTAGCCCGGGAAGAATTGCGTGCGCAGGGTGGTCCACTCGCCTTCGGTGTAGGCGTTGGAGGCGATCACCACCTGGTCGGCGGTAACTCGCCCCTGCGGGGTTTCCACCTGCCAGCGCTCACCGACCCGCTGCAGGCGTTGCACCGAACTCTGCTCGAACAACTCGCCGCCTTCCTGACGCAGCGCCCTGGCCAGGCCCAGGGCATACCCCATGGGCACCAGGGTGCCGGCGCGATGATCGAGCAGCGCGCCACTGATGTCGCGCGTGCCGCAGGCGCTGTAACAGGCCTCTCCTTCCAGCAGTTCGACCCGGGCACCGCGTCGCTGCCACTGCTCGGCACGCTGCCCCAGATCGGCCAGGCCCTTGGCGCTGTGCGCCATGTGCAGGGTGCCGGCGCGGCGCGGCTGGCAATCGATGCCATAGCGCTCGATGAGACCGAACACCTGACTCGGCGCATCGCCCATCACGCCCAGCAGGCGCTCTCCGACCTCCGGGCCCAGGGTCGCCACGGCTTCGTCCGGCGGAATCCACATGCCGGCATTGACCAGCCCGACATTGCGTCCGGAGCCGCCATGGCCGACGCCATGGGCTTCCAGCACCACCACCCGCCGCCCGGCCTGCGCCAGGTGCAGGCCGGTGGACAGGCCGGTATAGCCACCGCCGATAACGCAGACCTCGGTGTCACGCTCGCCCTGCAACGGCGCACCCGGCACCGCCGGATACAGCCGCTCCCACAGGCACTCTTCACGCAACTGCATTCTCTGCGCTCCTGGCGGACCCACTCAGTCGAAGACGATGCCCTGGGCCAGCGGCAGTTCGCGGGAATAGTTGACGGTGTTGGTCTGGCGGCGCATGTAGGCCTTCCAGGCATCGGAGCCGGATTCGCGACCGCCACCGGTTTCCTTCTCGCCCCCAAAGGCACCGCCGATCTCGGCACCGCTCGGTCCGATGTTGACGTTGGCGATGCCGCAGTCGCTGCCGGTCGCCGACATGAAGGCCTCGGCCTCGCGCACATCGGTGGTGAAGATGCAGGACGACAAGCCCTGGGGCACGGCGTTGTTCAGCGCCACCGCCTCGTCAAAATCGTCATAGGCCAGCACATAGAGGATGGGGGCGAAGGTCTCGTGGCGCACCGCCTCGCTCTGCTCGGGCATCTCGACGATGGCCGGCGCCACGTAGTAGGCCTCGGGATACCTGTCGGCCAGCTGCCGCTCGCCGCCGTAGACCACGCCGCCCTCGCCGCGCGCCTGCTCCAGCGCGCCCTGCATGGCCTGGAAACTGGCCGCATCGATCAGCGGACCGATCAGATTGCCTTCCAGCGGATGGCCGATGCGGACTTTGGCATAGGCGGTCTTCAACCGGGCGACGATCTCGTCCTTCACCGAACGGTGGGCGATCAACCGGCGCAGGGTGGTGCAGCGCTGGCCGGCGGTGCCGACGGCGCTGAACAGGATGGCGCGTACCGCCATGTCCAGATCGGCGCTCGGCGCGAGGATCATGGCATTGTTGCCGCCCAGTTCGAGAATGCTGCGACCGAAGCGCGCCGCAACCCGCGGTCCTACCTCGCGACCCATGCGGGTGCTACCCGTGGCGCTCACCAGTGCCACCCGCGGATCGTCCACCAGGGCTTCACCGGCGGCGCGATCGCCGACGATGACCTGGCTCAGATCGGCCGGGGCATCACCAAAGCGCGCCAGGGCCTTTTCGAACAGCGCCTGGCAGGCCAGGGCGGTCAGCGGGGTCTTTTCCGAAGGCTTCCAGATCACCGGATTGCCGCAGACCAGGGCCAGGGCGGCATTCCACGACCAGACCGCCACCGGGAAGTTGAAGGCACTGATGATGCCCACCACGCCCAGCGGCTGCCAGGATTCGCGCATGTGGTGACCGGGACGCTCGGAGGCGATGGTCAGACCATAGAGCTGGCGCGACAGCCCAACGGCGAAGTCGCAGATGTCGATCATCTCCTGGACTTCGCCCAGGCCTTCCTGGGTGATCTTGCCGGCTTCCCAGGACACCAGTTCGCCGAGATCGGCCTTGTGCGTGCGCAGTTCTTCACCCAGCAGCCGCACCAGTTCGCCCCGGCGCGGCGCCGGTACCGCGCGCCAGGCCTGGAAGGCTCGCTCGGCACGGGAGATCTTCTGCTCCACTTCGGCGGCGCTTTCCAGGGCGACGCTGCCCAGTTGGCTGCCATCGATGGGGGAATGCACCCGGTGCTCGCCTTGGGTGTAGTGCTGGGCAGGAACGCCGAGGCGTTCCAACAGGGCCTTGCTCATGCTGAGGTCTCCGCAGAAAGGGAATCGTCCCTGAGTATGGTCAGCCCAGCGGCGCCGGACAACCGACCTTTGCTCGGCATATCATTCCCTTTTTTCATGCCGCGAGTCCGCTCATGCAACGCCGCCATCTGCCGTCCATCACCGCCATGCAGTGCTTCGAGGCGGTCGCGCGTCATCTGAGCTTTACCCGCGCGGCCGACGAGCTGGCGCTGACCCAAAGCGCCGTCAGCAAACAGGTCGCCCAGCTCGAGGACCTGCTGCAGCACAGCCTGTTTCGCCGGGTCCGCCGCCGCCTGCAGCTCACGCCCGCGGGTGCCCTCTACCTGGCCGAGGTGGACAAGATCCTCAACCAGCTGGAGATGTCGGCGCGCTACCTGAGGTCCTATGGCGGCGAGACCGAGGTGCTGCGCGTGGCCACCCCGCCGACCTTTGGCGAGCGCTGGCTGGTACCGCGGCTAAAAGGGTGGCGCCTGCGCTTTCCCAACATCCACCTGGATGTCTCCAGCGCGCTGGAACCGGTGGACTTTCGCGATCCCCGGCATGACGTGGCGCTGTTCTATGGCCACGGCAGCTGGCCGGGGGCCGAGTGCGAATTGCTGCTGCACGAGCACATGGTCGCGGTCTGCGCGCCCGACCTGCTCCCCCCCAAGGGCATCACCGGGCCGGAGCAGCTGGTGGACTTCGTCCTGCTGCAGAACACCACCCGCCCGGAATCCTGGCACGACTGGTACGCCAGCCTCGGGCGCGACGAGGTGCATAGCCATCACGGCCCGCGCTTCGACACCTTCACCCTCTGCGCCCGCGCTGCCCAGGAAGGCTGCGGGGTGGCGCTGCTCCCGGAATTCCTGGTCGCCGAAGAACTGGCCTCCGATCGCCTGGTGCTGGCCTGGCCCCATCGCCTGGCCAGCCCCCATGCCTACTGGCTGGCCTATCCGGAACAAATGGCCGAGGTGCCCAAGGTGCGCAGCTTCATCGAATGGATCCGCGAAAAGGCCTAGCGCCCGTAGGTTGCGGCTGAGCATCGCGAAGCCCACCTACGGGCGCTAGGCATCAGCCATAAAAAAACCCGGCCGAGGCCGGGTCTTTTCTAGCAGGGGTCGTCTCAGACGCCGGAGGCTTCCGCCGCCGCCACGTCTTTGATCGACAGCTTGATGCGGCCGCGGTTGTCCACGTCCAGCACCAGCACCTTCACTTCCTGACCTTCCTTGAGGACATCGGTGACCTTCTCGATACGCTGATCGCTCAGCTGCGAGATGTGCACCAGGCCGTCCTTGCCCGGCAGGATGTTGACGAAGGCGCCGAAGTCGACGATGCGCTCCACCTTGCCGACGTAGATCTTGCCAATCTCGGCCTCGGCAGTGATGCCCAGGACGCGCTGCTTGGCCGCTTCAGCCGCTTCGCGGGTCTCGCCGTAGATCTTGATGGTGCCGTCGTCCTCGATGTCGATCGAGGCCTTGGTCTCTTCGCAGATACCACGGATGGTGGCGCCACCCTTGCCGATCACGTCGCGAATCTTGTCCTGGTCGATCTTCATCGCCAGCATGGTCGGGGCGTTTTCGGACAGCTCGGCACGCGACTCGGAGATCACCTGGTTCATCTGACCCAGGATGTTCAGACGCGCTTCCAGCGCCTGCTCCAGGGCGATCTCCATGATCTCTTCGGTGATGCCGTTGATCTTGATGTCCATCTGCAGGGCGGTAACGCCTTTGGCAGTACCGGCCACCTTGAAGTCCATGTCGCCCAGGTGATCTTCGTCACCCAGGATGTCGGTCAGGACGGCGAACTTCTCGCCTTCCTTGACCAGACCCATGGCGATACCGGCAACCGGCGCCTTGACCGGCACACCGGCGTCCATCAGCGCCAGAGAGGCACCGCAGACCGAAGCCATGGAGCTGGAGCCGTTGGACTCGGTGATCTCGGAGACCACGCGGATGCTGTAGGGGAAGGCGTCCTGGGTCGGCAGCATGGCCTGGATGCCACGACGGGCCAGACGACCATGACCGATCTCACGACGGCCCGGGCTGCCCATGCGGCCGCACTCGCCGACCGAGAAGGGCGGGAAGTTGTAGTGCAGCATGAAGCTGTCACGACGCTCGCCTTCCAGGGTGTCCAGCAGCTGCGAGTCACGGGCGGTACCCAGGGTCGCGGTGACCAGGGCCTGGGTTTCGCCACGGGTGAACAGTGCCGAACCGTGGGTCTTCTTCAGCGGGCCGACTTCGATCTGCAGCGGGCGAACGGTGCGGGTGTCGCGACCGTCGATACGCGGCTTGCCGTCGACGATGTTCTGGCGCACGGTGCGGTATTCCAGCAGACCGAAGGTCTCCTTGACCTCGGCTTCGCTGTACTGACCGTTCTCACCGGCCAGCTTGGCGATGGCCTGGTCACGCAGGGCACCCAGGGCCGCATAGCGATCCTGCTTGATGGTGATGGTGTAAGCACGGGACACGGCTTCGCCGACTTCGGCCTTGACGGCTTCGATCAGGGCGGTGTTCTCGGCAGGCGCCTGCCAGTTCCAGGTCGGCTTGCCGGCTTCGGCAGCGAACTGGCTGATGGCCTCGATGGCCACCTGGAATTCTTCGTGGGCGAACAGCACGCCGCCCAGCATCTGGTCTTCGGTCAGCTCGTCGGCTTCGGATTCCACCATCAGCACGGCGTCACGGGTACCGGCCACGACCATGTCCAGGCTGGAGCTCTGCAGCTGCTCGTAGCTGGGGTTCAGCAGGTAGCCCAGTTCGGTGTGGTAGCCCACGCGGGCAGCGGCGATCGGACCGGCGAAGGGGATGCCGGAAATGGCCAGGGCGGCGGAGGTGCCGATCATGGCGGCGATGTCCGGATCGGACTTCTTGTTGGTGCTGACCACGGTGCAGACCACCTGGACTTCGTTGAGGAAGCCTTCGGGGAACAGCGGACGGATCGGGCGATCGATCAGGCGCGAGGTCAGGGTTTCCTTCTCGGAAGGACGGCCTTCGCGCTTGAAGTAACCACCGGGGATGCGGCCAGCGGCGTAGGTCTTCTCCTGGTAGTGCACGGACAGCGGGAAGAAGTCCTTGCCGACGGCGGGCTGCTTGGCGCCGACCACGGTGACCAGCACGCTGACGTCATCGGTGGAGACCAGCACGGCACCGGTCGCCTGGCGCGCGATGCGGCCGGTTTCCAGGGTGAAGTTCTGCTCACCGAACTTGAATTGCTTGATTACTGGATTCACAGTCTTTCCTTCTCTTTATTGCCTTGGGGGAAACAGGGGCGACCAGAGGGATTCGGACCCTCGCTGATCTCCGGGGTGACGCAGGCCGATTCTGCCGGCCTTTCAAGCAAAAAAGCCGGAGGCC
This sequence comes from Pseudomonas sp. AS2.8, assembly GCF_014190935.1. Taxonomy (NCBI): domain Bacteria; kingdom Pseudomonadati; phylum Pseudomonadota; class Gammaproteobacteria; order Pseudomonadales; family Pseudomonadaceae; genus Pseudomonas; species Pseudomonas sp. AS2.8. The sequence continues at coordinate 33,949 of NZ_JACHVV010000007.1, read as the reverse complement.
GGCGCGAGCCGACCTCCAGCTTCAGACTGCTTGCAGCAGGTCTGCATCGTATTAACGACGCAGGCCCAGGCGAGCGATCAGTGCGCTGTAACGAGAGGTGTCTTTGGACTTCAGGTAGTCCAGCAGCTTACGACGCTGGTTGACCATGCGGATCAGACCACGACGGCTGTGGTGATCCTTGCCGTTGATCTTGAAGTGACCTTGCAGCTTGTCGATGTTGGCGGACAGCAGGGCAACCTGCACTTCCGGCGAACCGGTGTCGCCTTCGGCGCGCTTGAACTCGTTTACAATCTGGGCTTTGTCTTCAACGCTCAGTGCCATGATAGGGCTCCTCTGAGGAACAGGCCGGGACAGGTCCCGTGCTTTAGGAAAGAGGTGTGACCGTGCCTGCTGACAGCCACCCTCGGTATCGGTCTAGGACCGAATCAGTCTACGGGGAGCAACCTGCCCCTCGTCATCAATCTCGCCGATGCCGATGAAACGACCCTGGTCGTCCTGCACCCGCATCAAGCCGAATTTCGGTGCGTTGGCCGCCCGGACGGGCTGACCGTGCAACCAGTAATAGGCGCTGTGTTGAGTCAACTGCACCAGCGGCCAGTGCTCCAGGCCACTGTCGACCGGCAGCAGGAAGCGATCCAGCGCTTCGGAACCGCCTTCGGCGTGCACCGCCTCCAGCTCTTCCAGGCTGATGGCCTGCGCCAGACCGAAGGGACCGGCCTGGGTACGGCGCAACTCGGCCACATGGGCACCGCAACCGAGCAGGGCACCGAGGTCTTCGACCAGGGTGCGCACATAGGTACCCTTGCTGCAGGCCACTTCCAGCGTCGCGCGATCTTCCTGCAACGCCAGCAGTTCCAGACGGGCAATAGTAACAGAACGCGGCTCGCGCTCCACTACTTCGCCCGCACGCGCCAGCTTGTAGAGCGGCTGACCGTCGCGCTTCAGCGCCGAATACATTGGCGGAATCTGCTCTATCTGGCCGCGGAAGGCCGGTAGCGCCGCCTGGATGGCCGCTTCGTCGACCGCGACCGCCCGTCGCTCCAGCACTTCACCCTCGGCATCGCCGGTGGTGGTGGTGACGCCAAGTTGCGCCACGGTGCTGTAGCCCTTGTCGGCATCCAGCAGGTACTGGGAAAACTTGGTCGCCTCGCCAAAGCATAGCGGCAGTACGCCGGTGGCCAGGGGATCCAGGCTACCGGTGTGCCCGGCCTTCTCGGCATTGAGCAGCCAGCGGACCTTTTGCAGGGCGGCGTTGGAGGAAAAGCCGCGCGGCTTGTCCAGCACCAGCACGCCATGCACCTGCCGGCGAATACGCTTGACCTGGGCCACCCTACTCCTCCCCTTCCTGCCGACGATCTTCGGCGACCGCCCGCTCGATCAGCGCCGACAGCTGGGCGCCGCGACGGATGCTCTCGTCATACTGGAAACCCAGTTGCGGAACGGTCCGCAGCTTCATCGCCCGACCCAACTGCTGCCGCAGGAAGCCGGAGGCATCCTTGAGGATGGCGATGTTCTGCTTGATCGCCTCGGCGTCATCGTCCTTGCCCAGCACGGTGATATGCACCTTGGCATGGGACAGATCCCGGGCTACGTCCACGCCGGTGATGGTCACCATGCCCAGCCGTGGATCCTTGATTTCGCGATGGATCAACAGCGCCAGTTCGCGCTGTATCTGGTCACCGATGCGCTGGGTACGGCTGAATTCTTTGGCCATGTCGAAACTCTCGTACAAAAGGCCGCAGACGTCGGGCCTGCCAGCCATGAACCTTGGAAACGCGAACGGCAAGTCCGGACCTGGCAGGGTTCTGCCAGGTCCGCGACCTGCCGTCCTGGTGCAGAGTCGTCGTTACAGCGAACGGGCGACCTGAACCTTCTCGAACACTTCGATCTTGTCGCCGACGCGGACGTCGTTGTAGCTCTTCACGCCGATACCGCATTCCATGCCGGCACGCACTTCGGCCACGTCATCCTTGAAGCGACGCAGGGATTCCAGCTCGCCTTCGAAGATGACCACGTCTTCGCGCAGGACGCGGATCGGACGGTTGCGGTGCACCATGCCCTCGGTGACCATGCAGCCGGCGACGGCGCCGAACTTGGGCGAACGGAAGACGTCACGCACCTCGGCGATACCCAGGATGTTCTCCCGGACGTCACTGCCCAGCATGCCGGTCAGCGCCTTCTTCACATCTTCGATGATGTCGTAGATGACGTTGTAGTAGCGCATGTCGAGGCCTTCCTGCTCGACGATCTTCCGCGCCCCGGCATCGGCCCGGACGTTGAAGCCGAACAGCACGGCATTGGAAGCCAGCGCCAGGTTGGCATCGCTCTCGGTGATACCACCGACGCCACCACCGACCACACGCACCTGGACTTCGTCGTTGCCCAGACCGGACAGCGAACCTTGCAGCGCCTCGAGGGAGCCCCGTACATCGGACTTGAGCACGATGTTGAGGGTCTTCTTCTCGTCCTGGCCCATGTTCTCGAAGATGTTCTCGAGCTTGCCGGCGTGAGCGCGGGCCAGCTTGATCTCGCGGAACTTGCCCTGACGGAACAGTGCCACTTCGCGGGCCTTCTTCTCGTCGGTCAGCACGGTGAGTTCGTCACCGGCATCCGGGGTGCCGTCCAGGCCGAGAATCTCGACCGGGATGGACGGACCGGCTTCCTTGATCGGCTTGCCGTTCTCGTCGAGCATGGCACGGATGCGGCCGAAGTTGACGCCGACCAGCGCCATGTCGCCCTGACGCAGGGTACCGTTCTGTACCAGCACGGTAGCGACCGGACCACGACCCTTGTCCAGGCGCGATTCGATGACCACACCGCGACCGGGTGCTTCCGGCGTAGCGGTCAGCTCCAGGACTTCGGCCTGCAGCAGGATGGCTTCGAGCAGCTCGTCCACACCGGTACCGGCCTTGGCCGAGACGTGCACGAACTGGGTGTCGCCGCCCCACTCTTCCGGGATGACCTGACGACCGGCCAGATCGTGCTTGACGCGATCCGGATCGGCATCGGGCTTGTCGATCTTGTTGACCGCCACGACGATGGGGACACCCGCCGCCTTGGCGTGCTGGATGGCTTCCTCGGTCTGCGGCATGACGCCGTCATCGGCCGCGACGACCAGGATGACGATGTCGGTGGCCTTGGCACCACGGGCACGCATCGCGGTGAACGCGGCGTGACCAGGGGTATCCAGGAAGGTCACCATGCCACGCTCGGTTTCCACGTGGTAGGCACCGATGTGCTGGGTGATGCCACCGGCTTCGCCCGACGCGACCTTGGCGCGACGGATGTAGTCCAGCAGCGAGGTCTTGCCGTGGTCGACGTGACCCATGACGGTCACCACCGGCGCGCGGTGCAGGGCCTTGCCACCCTCGAACTTGAGGGACTCGGCCAGCTGGTCTTCCAGGGCGTTCTCGTTGACCAGCTTGACCTTGTGGCCCAGCTCTTCGGCCACCAGCTGCGCCGTCTCGCGGTCGAGCACCTGGTTGATGGTGGCGGGAGACCCCATCTTGAACATGAACTTGATGACTTCGGCGGCCTTCACCGACATCTGCTGAGCAAGCTCAGAGACGGTGATGGTCTCGCCTAGATTGACTTCGCGCACTACAGGTCCTGTCGGGCTCTGGAACCCGTGTTGGTTTCGCTTCTTGAGTCGCGACTTGCCACCGCGACCGCCACGCCGGCCAAAGCCCTCTTCCTCGTCGTCGCCACTGCGCACGGTACGGGGAGCTGCGACCTTGTCCTTGATCGACGGGCGATGCTGGGCATTCTTGCGCTCGCGACGCTCGTCTTCTTCGCGCTTGCTGCTTGGGGCAGGATGCACGGGACGACGCGGTTCTTCGCGCTTGCGCTCACCCGCCGGATCCGCCTTCTTGACCTCGGCGGCAGGCGCGGCAGCGGGTTGCTGCTCGGCCACCACGGCCGGGGCTTCCGGCGCGGCAGGGGCTGCAGCCTCGGCGGGGACCGCCTGCTGCGCGGCCTGAGCCGCGGCTTCGGCCTGCTGCTGGGCAGCCGCCTCGGCAGCGCGCTGGGCTTCTTCCTCGGCACGTGCCTGGACAGCGGCCTCTTCGGCTGCGCGCTGGGCTTCCTGCTCGCGGCGCTGTTCGGCCTCGAGTTCAGCGGTGCTGCGCTTGACGAAGGTCTTCTTCTTGCGCACTTCGACGCTGACTGTCTTGCTGCCGGCCACTTTCAGCGTGGTTTGGGTCTTGCGCTGCAAGGTGATCTTGCTTGGCTCGTCGAGCTGCGCCGTCCCCTTCAGGTGCGTCAGCAGGGCCTGCTTTTCCGCATCGCTCACCAACTGCTCAGCACTGCTGTGCGTCAGACCTGCCTCGCGCATCTGCTGTAGCAGACGTTCCACCGGCGTATTGACCGTTTGGGCCAGTTCTTTCACCGTGACTTGCGTCATGCACTTCTCTCCTCAGACTGCGCCGCTTACTCGAACCAATGGGCACGGGCAGCCATGATCAGCTTGCCGGCACGCTCTTCGGTCATGCCGTTGATGTCGAGCAGGTCGTCGATCGACTGCTCGGCGAGCTCTTCGCGATTGACCACGCCACGCTGGGCCAGCGCGCTGGCGAGCTGGGGATCCATGCCGTCGAGGGTCAGCAGATCTTCGCTGGGGCTCTTCTGTTCTTCGGTCGCGATGGCCCGGGTCAGCAGGCGATCCTTGGCCCGGGTACGCAGCTCGTTGACGATGTCTTCGTCGAAGCCATCGATGTTGAGCATCTCTTCCATGGGCACGTAGGCCACTTCCTCGAGGGAGGTGAAACCTTCTTCCACCAGTACCTGCGCCAGCTCCTCGTCGACATCCAGCTCGTCGATGAAGCGCTGGATGATGTCGCCGGTCTCCGCCTGCTGCTTGGCGTTGATGTCCGCCTCGGTCATCACGTTGAGCGTCCAGCCGGTCAGCTGACTGGCCAGGCGCACGTTCTGACCGCCACGACCGATGGCCTGGGCCAGGTTGTCCTCGGCGACAGCGATATCCATGGTGCGGCTGTCTTCGTCGACGATGATCGAAGCGACTTCGGCCGGGGCCATGGCGTTGATGACGAACTGCGCCGGATTGTCATCCCAGAGGACGATGTCGACCCGCTCGCCACCCAGTTCACCGGATACCGCCTGGACGCGCGAACCGCGCATGCCGATGCAGGCACCCTGGGGATCGATGCGCTTGTCCTTGGAACGGACGGCGATCTTGGCCCGCGAACCCGGATCCCGGGCGGCCGCCATGACATCGATCAGCTGCTCGGAAATCTCCGGCACCTCGATGCGGAACAGCTCGATCAGCATCTGCGGATCGGTCCGCGACAGCATCAGCTGCGGACCGCGGTTTTCCGTGCGGATCTCCTTGAGCAGGGCACGCAGACGCACGCCCATGCGGAAGGTCTCGCGCGGAATGATGTGCTCACGCGGCAGCAGCGCCTCGGCATTGTTGCCGAGGTCGACGATCACGCTGTCACGGGTGACCTTCTTGACGGTACCGGAGATGATCTCGCCGACCTTCTCGCGATAGGCGTCCACCACCTGAGCCCGCTCGGCCTCGCGCACCTTCTGCACGATCACCTGCTTGGCGGTCTGGGCGGCGATCCGACCGAATTCGATGGACTCGATCTTCTCTTCGATCACTTCACCGGCCTTCACGCCGGGATGCTCTTCCTGGGCGTCTTCCACCGTCAGATGCGAATCGGGCAGCTGATAGTCTTCGTCTTCCACCACGGTCCAGCGGCGGAAGGTTTCGTAGCTGCCGTTGTGTCTGTTGATCGACACCCGCAGATCCACATCTTCTTCGTAGCGTTTCTTGGTAGCCGTGGCGAGAGCCAACTCCAGTGCCTCGAAGATGACGCCGGGTGGAACACCCTTCTCGTTCGAAACAGATTCCACTACCAGCAGAACTTCTTTGCTCATCTTACGCCTCGTATTCGCAATCCTTGGGATCCGCGGTCTCGCGCTCAAATCACTCGAAACGGGGAACGACGTTGGCCTTGTCGATCATCTCGATGGGCAGCAGATACTCATGCTCGTCCACCTGCACCACGACGTCCTGGTCTTCCACACCGCGCAGCAAACCCTGGAAATTACGCCGCCCTTCGAAGGGCGACCGAAGTTTGACCTTGACCTGTTCACCGACGTGGGCAGCGAATTGCTCCAGGGTGAACAGCGGTCTATCCATACCGGGGGAAGACACCTCGAGGGTGTATTCATTGGTGATCGGATCTTCCACATCGAGTACGCCACTTACCTGGCGACTGACAGCCTCGCAATCTTCGACGAGAATGCCGTTGGGATGATCGATGTAGACACGCAGTAGCGAATGCCGCCCTTGGGAGATGTACTCGACACCCCAGCAGACATAGCCAAGCGCCTCGACGACGGGGGCCAGCAAGGCCTGCAACTGTTCTAGCTTGCTCGACACCTGGTTGCCTCGCGTTTTTTGAGAATAAAAAATGGGCATTACGCCCATCCCTAAGAGGTCTGCGCAAGAAAGCGCGACCCGAACTGTCCAGCCAACAAAAAGCCCCTAAAAAGGGGCTTTAAATAACTGGTTGCGGGGGCTGGATTTGAACCAACGACCTTCGGGTTATGAGCCCGACGAGCTACCAGACTGCTCCACCCCGCGTCAAAGCTGGAGCGAGATTATATTCAACTGAACTCTAGGAGTCAACCTACTCTCTCTCGCCGCGTCCTGCAGGACGTCTTTGCTATTTGGTGCCGAAGATGGGACTCGAACCCATACAGCCTGTGGCCACTACCCCCTCAAGATAGCGTGTCTACCAATTCCACCACTTCGGCATGAAACCTTTTAAACCTACTTTGACTCCTGGGGTACGTCCCCGGAAGTACCACCCTGGGCAGCGCGCGGCTGACTCAGAGGAACATCGTTACCATCCTGCTTCGGCTGAGGAGCCTGCTGGACTGGCTGAGTGGGCAGACCCACTTCACGCAGACCCAGCGCACGGTCTTTGGCGTAATACCCCAGACCCAGGCTAGTCGCGAAAAAAACCGCGGCTAGTATAGCAGTAAAGCGACTCAGAAAGGTAGCAGAACCTTGACTACCGAAAACGGTACCCGAGGCACCCGCACCAAAGGATGCACCGGCTTCGGCACCCTTGCCCTGCTGCATCAATACCAGCGCGATCAGGCCAAGCGCCATCAGCAAGTGGATCACGACAACTGCAGTTTCCAACATTATCCACGTCCTGCAGCGCGGCAAATCGCACTGAACTCTTCAGCATTCAGGGAGGCTCCACCTACCAGCCCCCCATCGATATCCGGCATGCCGAACAATTCGGCAGCATTGGCGGCCTTGACACTGCCGCCATACAACAGCTGAAGGCCTTCAGCGACCTCAGCATCGGCCTCGCGCACCAGGGCGCGAATCGCCGCATGAATCTCTTGCGCCTGCTCCGGGGTTGCCGTGAGCCCGGTACCTATCGCCCAAACGGGCTCGTAGGCCACCACGGCATTGGCGAAAGCCGCGACCCCGATTGCATCGATGACCGCCTTAAGCTGGCCACCCACCACATCCAGAGTACGCTCGGCCTCCCGCTCTTCGCGGGTTTCGCCGACGCAGAGCACGGGAATCATCCCGCCCTCCTGGATGGCCGCGAATTTCTTCGCCACCACCTCGTCATCTTCGCCCAGCAGAGCACGCCTTTCGGAATGCCCCACCAGTACGTAACGGCAACCGAACTCCGCCAACTGCGTCGAGGAGACCTCGCCAGTCAGGGCTTTCTCGCCCGCGACGGGAGCACAGGTCTGAGCCCCCACCTGCAGCGACGTTTCCGCCAGCTCTTTCGCCACCCCCGGCAGATGCACCAATGTCGGAATCACCACGACATCGACACCCGCTACGCCATCCAACCCTTTCAAGCCTGCGACCAGCGCCGACACGCCTTGCAGCGAGCCATGCATTTTCCAGTTACCGGCAACCAGGGAACGACGCATGCGTTTTGCCTCAGGGAGCGAAGTGGGCGCAGATGTTACTCAATCGAAAACCGGCATGCAAGCAAATCAAGCACATACCTCGGTTATCAGCTGAGCCAGGGCTTCGGCATGGGCGCGCACCTCACGCTCGTTCTCGCCTTCGACCATGACGCGCAGCAGCGGCTCGGTACCGGATTTTCGTAGCAGCACCCGCCCCTTGCCGGCCATCTTCTCGGTCACCTCGGCACTGGCCTGCTTGACCCGCGGATTCTCCAGAGGATCCTGGCCACCGCCGAAACGCACATTGATCAGCACCTGAGGGCATTTGCGCAGCGCCATGCGCGCCTGGGCCAGGGTCTGGCCGGCATTGCGCAGGGCGATGAGTACCTGCAGCGCGGCGATGGTGGCGTCGCCGGTGGTGGTGTACTGGCAGCAGACCACATGCCCGGAGTTCTCGCCGCCCAACACCCAGTTGCGCTCCAGCAGTTCAGCCATCACATAGCGATCGCCTACCTTGGCCCGTACAAAGGGAATATCCAGCTCGGCCAACCCCAGCTCGAGACCGAGATTGCTCATCAGGGTACCGACCACCCCACCCTCGAGGCGTCCACGACGCTTGAGATCGCGAGCGATCAGATAGAGCAGCTCATCGCCGTCCACTGCCGCCCCGGTGTGATCCACCATCAGCACCCGATCACCGTCGCCATCGAAGGCGATGCCGATGTCGGCGTGCTGATCGAGCACCGCCTGCTGCAGCCCCTCCAGGTGGGTGGAACCGCAGTCCTTGTTGATATTGAGACCGTCCGGCTGCACCCCGAGCACGCTGACGTCCGCTCCGAGCTCGCGGAAGACGCTGGGTGCGATCTTGTAGGTGGCGCCATTGGCGCAGTCCAGCACGATCTTCATGCCGGCGAAACTGGTCCCGGTCGGCACGCTGCTCTTGCAGAACTCGATATAACGGCCAGCGGCATCGTTGATGCGCGAGACCTTGCCGATACGCGCCGAATCGACCACGGTCATGGGCGTGTCGAGCAGCTCCTCGATCATGGTTTCCAGTTCATCGGGCAGCTTGGTGCCGGCGCCGGAAAAGAACTTGATGCCATTGTCGTAGTAGGGATTGTGCGAAGCACTGATGACGATGCCAGCGCTGGCCTGAAAGGTCCGCGTCAGATAGGCGATACCGGGCGTTGGCATGGGCCCCAGCAGCATGACGTCGGCACCCGCGGCGGAAAGACCGGCTTCCAGCGCCGATTCGAACATGTAGCCGGAGTTGCGCGTGTCCTTGCCCACCAGCACCCGACAACCACCGCGACTGCGAAAGGCGATGCCCGCTGCCCAGCCCAGCTTGAGCATGAACTCGGGGGTGATGGGATACGTCCCGACCTTGCCGCGAATACCATCGGTTCCAAAATACTTTCTTGCCATCAGTTCTGTTCCTGCCTGAAGCCTTCGACCGCGGTGATCATCTTCACCACGTCCACCGTTTCCGCCACATCATGGACCCTGAGGATCTGCGCCCCCTTGGCCAGCGCCAGCGCCGCCAGGGCCAGACCGCCCGCCAGGCGCCCTTCTACGGGTCGCCCGGTAACCGCGCCGATCATGCTCTTGCGGGAAACGCCCACCAGCAAGGGTAGCCCAAAGGCGAGCAACTCGGCTTGCCGCCTGAACAGCTCGAGGTTGTGTTCCAGGGTCTTGGCAAAGCCATAGCCCGGATCCAGCACCAGCCGCCCGCGGGCGATACCGGCCGCCTCGCACCGGGCAACCTGCTCAGCGAGAAAGGCGCCCACCTCGCCTGCGACGTCGGCATAGACGGGCGCCTGCTGCATGGTGCCGGGCTCGCCCCGCATGTGCATCAGGCAGACCGCCAGATCGGTCGCGGCGGCAGCTTCGAGGGCGCCAGGCCGACGCAGGGCGCGGACGTCATTGATCAGACCGGCTCCCGCCCTGGCACCCTCACGCATGACGGCCGGGGTGGAGGTATCAAGGGAGAGGACGACATCCAGCTCCCGGGCGAGCGCCTCGATCACCGGTACGACGCGATCGAGTTCTTCCGCCTCAGACACCACCGGCGCCCCTGGCCGAGTGGACTCTCCACCCACATCGATGATGGCCGCACCGGCCGCTACCATCTCCACGGCATGGCGCAACGCGCTTTCGACCGCCGTATAGCGACCGCCGTCGGAGAAGGAGTCGGGCGTGACATTGAGGATGCCCATGACTTTGGGCGTGTCAAAAACAAGAACCCGATTGCCGCAAGGCAATCGGGTCGAAGGAAACGGATTGAACATGGGTGTTTCAGTGTTCTCCGGCCGGACCACCGATGGGCGTTTCAGGACGATCGCTGCCACTCTGCGGTGCCGGCGAATCACCGGTAGGACCGCCGCGGTCATGCCAGTCGCGCGGTTCACGCGGAACCTTGCCAGCCATGATGTCGTCGATCTGATCCGAATCGATGGTCTCGTACTTCATCAGGGCATCGGACATGAGTTCGAGCTTGTCGCGATTCTCGTCCAGCAGCCGCTTGGCAGTGCCGTAGCAGTCGTCGATGATCCGGCGGATCTCCAGATCGATCAGCTTGGCGGTCTCGCCCGACATGTTACCGGCGCCACCACCCCCGGAACGACCCAGGTAGCCTTCGTTCTCTTCCTCGCCATACAGCAGCGGACCCAGCTTCTCGGACAGGCCCCACTTGGTCACCATGTTCCGCGCCAGGGAGGTCGCTCGCATGATGTCGTTGGAGGCACCCGTGGTAACGCCTTCGAAGCCCAGGGTCATCTCTTCGGCGATACGGCCACCGAATAGCGAACAGATCTGGCTTTCCAGGGCACGCTTGGACAGGCTGTAGCGGTCTTCCTCGGGCAGGAACATGGTCACGCCCAGGGCCCGACCACGGGGAATGATGGAGACCTTGTAGACCGGATCGTGCTCGGGCACCAGGCGACCGACGATGGCGTGACCCGCCTCGTGGTAGGCGGTGTTGCGCTTCTCCTTCTCGGACATGACCATGGTCTTGCGCTCGGCGCCCATCATGATCTTGTCCTTGGCCAGCTCGAACTCACGCATGTCGACGATGCGCTTGTTGGCGCGGGCGGCGAACAGCGAGGCCTCGTTGACTAGGTTGGCCAGGTCGGCACCGGAGAAACCCGGGGTACCTCGGGCAATGACACCCGCGTCGACGCGCTCGCCAACCGGCACCTTGCGCATGTGCACCTTGAGTATCTGCTCGCGGCCACGGATGTCCGGCAGGCCGACCACCACCTGGCGGTCGAAGCGACCGGGACGCAGCAGGGCCGGGTCGAGCACGTCAGGACGGTTGGTGGCAGCGATGACGATGATGCCATCGTTCATCTCGAAGCCGTCCATCTCGACCAGCAGCTGGTTCAGGGTCTGTTCGCGCTCGTCGTGACCACCGCCCATGCCGTTGCCACGATGGCGACCCACCGCATCGATCTCGTCGATGAAGATGATGCAGGGCGCGTGCTTCTTGGCCTGGTCGAACATGTCACGGACCCGGCTGGCGCCGACACCGACGAACATCTCGACGAAATCCGAACCGGAGATGGTGAAGAAAGGCACCTTGGCCTCGCCCGCCACGGCCTTGGCCAGCAGGGTCTTGCCGGTACCGGGCGAACCGACCATAAGCACGCCACGGGGAATGCGTCCGCCGAGGCGCTGGAACTTGCCCGGATCACGCAGGAACTCGACCAGCTCGGTGACTTCTTCCTTGGCCTCGTCGCAACCGGCAACGTCGGCGAAGGTGGTCTTGACCTGATCTTCCGACAGCAATCGCGCCTTGCTCTTGCCAAAGCTCATGGGGCCGCCACGACCGCCAGCGCCGCCCTGCATCTGCCGCATGAAGAACATGAAGACCGCGATGATCACCAGGATCGGGAAGCTGGCCACCAGCAGCTGAGTCCAGATGCTCTGCTGTTCGGGCTGCTTGCCGGTGATGGTAACGCTGTTGTTGACCAGGTCGCCGATCAGGCCATTGTCCTGGATCGCCGGACGGATGGTCTTGAAGGGGTCGCCGTCACGATGCTTGCCGGTGATGACATAGCCATCCACGGTCACGCTCTCGATCTGCCCGTCCTTCACCTGCTGGATGAAGTCGGAGTAGTTGAGCGTCTGGGGTTCGTTGGGGCTGGAGAAGTTGTTCATCACGGTGACGAGCACCGCGGCGATGATCAGCCACAGGATCAGATTCTTTGCCATGTCGTTCAATTGACTACCCTCTGCGCCGGTTTCGTGGGTAAACCGTTCGAAGCGAAACCGGCAGTGACCGGTAAGTTACTACACAAAGCCTGGCCCACGGCAGACATCGTCTGTAACGCTATATGAGTCTTCTGCCTTTGACTCTAGGGCAAGGCAGACGTTGCGGCCATCAATTCTCTCAATTGCCCCTAAAACCGCGACCCAATAGCTATTGCTGGCGCGATCTGGTCCCGCGACCCGGCGAGCCCTGGATCAGCCCGCCGTACTCCGCTCGCTCATATGGGGGCCAGGACGCAAATAACAAGGCCTGCTGGTGGGCACCTGGCATCCGGCCCTGCGAACTGCCCAGGCAGATCACCCCGCCGCCCGCTTCCAGCCACCAGCCTCTCCGCCTCAGTCCTGCCTCACGATGACTTGACGCCTGCGCTCGCTGCGGTGTTCCTTGAACCGGCGAGTCCGGTCTGTCGGGCCCTCCGTCAAGTTGTCGCGTATCGCTGGGCGGCACCGGACAGCTGGGATAAACTGTTCGGCTTTTATCCGGGGTGAATTATGGCGCTCAACAACGAGCTCAAAAAGCGGTTCAAGGCGATCGGTCATCAACTCAAGCCGGTGGTCACCATCAGCGAGAACGGCCTGAGCGAAGGCGTGCTGGGTGAACTCGACCGCGCGCTGAACGATCACGAACTGATCAAGATCAAGCTGGCCGTCACCGAGCGTGATGACCGTCGGGCCCTGATCGACGAGCTGTGCGCGTCGAGCAAGGCAGAGCTGGTGCAGGTAATCGGCAAGATGGCGCTGATCTATCGCAAGGCCCGCGAGCAGAATCGCAACCTGTCCAACGTGGTGCGTTACACCGCCTGATTGTTCGACGCGCGCCCGGGAACGGGCTGCAGCACCAAAATCAGTCCGCAGAGCAGCAGGACCAGGTAGCCGGCCAGAGCGGTCGGCCCGGTCCAGAAGCGCGCCAGTTCGTTCTGCAGCAGCACAGCCAGTGCACTGGCCAGCAGCAGCTGGCCGCGCAGGTCACGCCACAAGGCGCCCACACCTGCCCACCACACCAGCACCACGATCTGGGTAAAGACCCCACCGCCTGCGGCGCTGAGCATCATGCGCAGCAATTCTTCGCGTCCGGACTGGATCAGCAGCGGCGCCCAGCCCGCCTGGGCCAGCGCCACGGGGATGCACAGGTGCAGGGCGACCAGCGGGCCGACCCAGAACACCTGGGCCAGCTGCCAGGCTGCGGCGAGCAGCCTGGCGAGCCAGCCACCGGCGCGGTGGTCAGACGTGACGGACGGCGACAATTTCGTATTCGACATTGCCACCCGGGGTCTTCACCAGCACCACGTCCCCTTCTTCCTTGCCGATCAGCGCGCGCGCGATGGGCGAACCCACCGACAGCTTGCTCTGCTTGATATCCGCCTCGTCGTCACCAACGATCTGGTAGGTCACCGTCTCGTCGGTCTCGGTATTGGCGATCTCCACAGTGGTGCCGAAGATCACCTTGCCGGTGTGCGGCAAGGCGGCCACGTCGATCACCTGGGCGTTCTGCAGGCGGCCTTCGATATCGCGGATACGCGCCTCGACCATGCCCTGCTGTTCGCGGGCGGCATGGTATTCGGCGTTTTCCTTGAGGTCACCCAGTTCACGCGCTTCGGCGATGGCCTGGGTGATCTGCGGACGCAGCTCGGTCTTGAGGTGCTTGAGTTCGTCTTCCAGGGCGCGAGCGCCCTGGACGGTCATCGGGTACTTGGTCATGCCTTAACTCCTGCATGCAGATCTTGCAGACGGCGCACGGTCTTCTCGGCGCCGAATTTCAAAGCTTCGCAAATGGCCTGGCCGCCGGCAATGGTGGTGGTGCAGCAGAGCTTGTGCTGCAGCGCGTTGCGGCGGATCGAATAGGAATCGGCGATGGACTGCCGGCCTTCGGTGGTGTTGATGATCAGGGTGACTTCGTCGTTCTTGATCATGTCGACCACATGGGGGCGGCCTTCGGTCACCTTGTTCACGCGACGCACCGGCAGGCCGGCCGCCTCGATCACCCGCGCGGTACCGGCGGTGGCCACGACCTCGAAGCCGAGGCCGACCAGATCGCGGGCGACCTGCACGGCTTCGGGCTTGTCGTCGTCACGCACGCTGATGAAGGCGCAACCGGAGTTCGGCAGGATCTCGTTGGCACCCAGCTGGGCCTTGGCGAAGGCTTCGCCGAAGCTGTCGCCGACCCCCATCACCTCGCCGGTGGACTTCATCTCCGGGCCGAGGATGGGGTCGACACCGGGGAACTTGTTGAAGGGGAACACCGCTTCCTTGACGCTGAAGAACGGCGGGATGATCTCCTGGGTGAAGCCTACCTCGGCCAGGGTCTTGCCGGCCATGACCCGGGCGGCCACCTTGGCCAGGGACTCGCCGATGCACTTGGAGACGAAGGGTACGGTACGGGAGGCGCGCGGGTTGACCTCGATGACGTAGATGTCTTCGCCCTGCACGGCCATCTGCACGTTCATCAGACCGACCACGCCGAGTTCCAGGGCCATCTTCTTGACCTGCTCGCGGATCTCGTCTTGGATGTGCTTGGGCAGCGAATAGGGCGGCAGCGAGCAGGCGGAGTCACCGGAGTGCACGCCAGCCTGTTCGATGTGCTGCATGATGGCGCCGATCACCACGGTCTTGCCGTCGCACACCGCATCCACGTCCACCTCGATGGCGCAGTTGAGGAAGTGGTCGAGCAGCACGGGGCTATCGTTGGACACCTTCACCGCTTCGCGCATGTAGCGCTTGAGTTCTTCTTCCTGGTAGACGATTTCCATCGCCCGGCCGCCCAGCACGTAGGAGGGACGGACCACCATCGGATAGCCGATGTTCTTGGACAGGGCCAGGGCCTCGTCTTCGCTGCGCGCGGTGGCGTTGGCCGGCTGGCGCAGATTCAGACGCTGCACCATCTGCTGGAAGCGTTCGCGGTCCTCGGCGCGGTCGATGGCGTCGGGGCTGGTGCCGATGATGGGCACACCGGCTTCTTCCAGGGCGCGGCAGAGCTTGAGCGGGGTCTGGCCGCCGTACTGGACGATGACGCCCTTGGGCTGCTCGACGCGGACGATCTCCAGCACGTCCTCCAGGGTCACCGGCTCAAAGAACAGGCGGTCGGAGGTGTCGTAGTCGGTGGAGACGGTTTCCGGGTTGCAGTTGACCATGATGGTCTCGTAGCCGTCTTCACGCATGGCCAGGGCCGCGTGCACGCAGCAGTAGTCGAACTCGATGCCCTGACCGATACGGTTGGGACCACCGCCGAGGATCATGATCTTGTCGCGACCGCTGGGCTTGGCCTCGCACTCTTCCTCGTAGGTGGAGTAGAGGTAGGCGGTGTCGGTGGCGAATTCGGCGGCGCAGGTGTCCACCCGCTTGTACACCGGCAGCACCTTGAGCTTGTGGCGATGGGCACGCAGATTCTTCTCGGTGACGCCCAGCAGCTTGGCCAGGCGCGCATCGGAGAAGCCCTTGCGCTTGAGCTTGCGCATCAGGTCGTAGTCGAGGTCGGCCAGACCCAGGGTCTTGATGCGCTCCTCGTCCTTGATCAGGTCTTCGATCTGCACCAGGAACCAGGGATCGATGCGGGTCAGCTCAAAGACCTTGTCCAGGCTGTAGCCCTGACGGAAGGCATCGCCGATGTACCAGATGCGATCGGCACCGGGCACGGTCAGCTCACGCTTGAGGGTGCTGTCGGCCTCGGGATCGGTCGGCTCCAGCTTGGGATCGAAGCCGACCACGCCCACTTCCAGACCACGCAGGGCTTTCTGCAGGGATTCCTGGAAGGTACGGCCGATGGACATGACCTCGCCCACGGATTTCATCTGGGTGGTCAGACGGGCGTCGGCCTTGGGGAATTTCTCGAAGGCGAAGCGCGGGATCTTGGTGACCACGTAGTCGATGGCCGGCTCGAAGGACGCCGGGGTACGACCGCCGGTGATGTCGTTCTGCAGCTCGTCCAGGGTGTAGCCGACCGCCAGCTTGGCGGCGATCTTGGCGATGGGGAAGCCGGTGGCCTTGGAGGCCAGCGCCGAGGAACGCGACACCCGCGGATTCATCTCGATCACCACCATGCGCCCGGTGTCCGGGCAGATGCCGAACTGGACGTTGGAGCCGCCGGTTTCGACGCCGATCTCGCGCAGCACCGCCAGGGAGGCGTTACGGAGGATCTGGTATTCCTTGTCGGTCAACGTCTGGGCCGGCGCCACGGTGATGGAGTCACCGGTGTGCACGCCCATGGGATCGAAGTTCTCGATGGAGCAGACGATGATGCAGTTGTCCTTCTTGTCACGGACCACCTCCATCTCGTATTCCTTCCAGCCGATCAGAGATTCGTCGATCAGCAGTTCGTTGGTCGGCGACAGATCCAGACCGCGGTTGCAGATCTCTTCGAATTCTTCCCGGTTGTAGGCGATGCCGCCACCGGTGCCACCCATGGTGAAGGACGGACGAATGATGCAGGGGAAGCCGACCTTCTCCAGCACGCCGTAGGCTTCTTCCATGGTGTGGGCGATGCCCGAGACCGGGCAGGCCAGACCGATGTCCTTCATGGCCTTGTCGAAGCGCGAGCGATCCTCGGCCTTGTCGATGGTGTCGGCGTTGGCGCCGATCATCTCGACGCCGAACTTCGCCAGCACGCCATGGCGCTCCAGATCCAGGGCGCAGTTCAGCGCGGTCTGGCCACCCATGGTCGGCAGCAGGGCGTCGGGGCGCTCCTTCTCGATGATCTTGGCCACGGTGGCCCACTTGATCGGCTCGATGTAGGTGGCGTCGGCCATCGACGGGTCGGTCATGATGGTGGCCGGGTTGGAGTTCACCAGGATGACGCGGAAGCCTTCCTCGCGCAGGGCCTTGCAGGCCTGGGCGCCGGAATAGTCGAATTCGCAGGCCTGGCCGATGACGATGGGGCCGGCCCCGAGGATCAGGATGCTCTTGATGTCTGTACGCTTAGGCATGGGCTTCTCGAATGCAGGTAATCAGGTCAGGGTCGCGGTGGCCAACTTCACACCGAACCCCACGAACAGGGCGCCGACGCCACCGGTGGCGCCCGCGCTGAGGCGACGCCGCTGACGGAACCAGGCCGCCAGGCGAACGCCGCAGAAAATCAGGAACGACAGGTAGCAGAAGCTGATGGCTTCCAGGACCGCGCCCAGTACCAGGAAGGACAGCGCCGGATGGGCGTAGCCGGGGTCCACGAACTGGATGAAGAAAGACACGAAGAACAGGATCGCCTTCGGGTTCGACAGACTCAGCAGCAGGGCCTTGCGGAACGGCTGGTGGACGTCTTCGCGCAGGGTCGCCTCGGCCTGGCCCTGGGCCGGGCTGCGCCAGGACTTGAGTCCGCCGCGCAACATGCCCCAGCCGAGGTAGAACAGATAGGCCGCGCCCAGATACTTGAGGATCTGGAAGAACAGTGGCTCGGCCTTGAGCAGCGAGGCGACGCCCAGGGCGGAGAGCAGCATCAGCACGGCGTCACCGAGGAACACCGCGGAAGCCGCCTGGTAACCGCTGCGGATGCCGCGCTGGGCGCTGGTGGCGAGCACGAAGAAGGAGTTGGGGCCGGGCAGCAGGATGACGAACAGGGTCCCGACCACATAGGTCCAGAAGTCGATGACACCCAGATTCGCCAGCATGAGCTTTACCCTCCTCCCGTCTTAGCGGCGTGCCGCCATGGCCTGGATGAACTTGTCGAACAACGGTGCCACGTCGTGCGGGCCAGGGCTCGCCTCGGGGTGGCCCTGGAAGCTGAAGGCGACCTTGTCGGTACGCTCGATGCCCTGCAGGGTGCCGTCGAACAGCGACTTGTGGGTGGCCCGCACATTGGCCGGCAGGCTGGCCTCGTCCACGGCGAAACCGTGGTTCTGGCTGGTGATCATCACCACGCCGCTGTCGAGATCCTGCACCGGATGGTTGGCGCCGTGGTGACCGTTGGGCATCTTCACCGTCTTGGCGCCGGAAGCCAGGGCCAGCAACTGGTGGCCCAGGCAGATGCCAAACACCGGAATCTCGGTCTCCAGCACGTCCTGGATCGCCTTGATGGCGTAGTCGCAGGGCTCGGGATCACCCGGGCCATTGGCCAGGAAGACGCCGTCGGGCTGCAGCGCCAGGGCTTCGCTGGCCGGGGTCTGGGCTGGCAGCACGGTGATGCGGCAGCCACGGGCCACCAGCATGCGCAGGATGTTCAGCTTGACGCCATAGTCGAAGGCCACCACGTGATAGGGCAGCTGCTCGGCCGGGATCTCGGCGTGGCTGTCGGTCTCCAGCGACCAGACGCCCGAGCGCCATTCGTAGCGCTGCTTGACGCTGACTTCCTTGGCCAGGTCCATGCCCTTGAGGCCGGGGAAGGCGCGGGCCAGCTCCAGGGCGCGCTCCTCGGTGGCGTCTTCGCCGGTGAGGATGCAGCCATCCTGGGCGCCCTTCTCGCGGAGGATGCGGGTCAGTCGACGGGTGTCGATGCCGGCGATGGCGATGGTGCCGTTTTCCTTGAGATAGTCCGGCAGCGACTGCTTGTTGCGCCAGTTGCTGGCCAGCAGCGGCAGGTCACGGATGATCAGCCCGGCGGCCCAGACCTGGGCGGCCTCGCCATCCTGCGGCGTGGTACCGGTGTTGCCGATGTGCGGATAAGTCAGGGTGACGATCTGCTTCGCATAGGAAGGATCGGTCAGGATTTCCTGGTAGCCGGTCATGGCGGTGTTGAACACCACTTCGCCGACCGTGTGGCCGTCGGCACCGATGGATTCACCGCGAAAGATGCTGCCATCGGCAAGTGCGAGTATGGCTGGCTTAGTCAAGAAGACCTCCGAAAATCAAGCCTTGGCGGGCAAACGCAGGGTGCAAAAAAACGGGATGACATCTCGAAGAGTCATCCCGTTTTAATGTTGTGATTTCATTCTGCGCTAGCTTTTAGTGGATACACTAAAGCTGCATTGTACACGAATTGATCACGGCTGGCACCCCCGCGAGCGGATCAGCGCAACTCCAGCACGTCCTGCATGTCATATAGCGCCGGCTGTTTGTCCTTGAGCCAGAGGGCTGCGCGCACGGCGCCCTTGGCGAAGGTCATGCGACTGGACGCCTTGTGGGTGATCTCGACCCGCTCGCCTTCGCTGGCGAACAGCACCGTGTGATCGCCCACCACGTCGCCGGCACGTACGGTGGCGAAGCCGATGGTCTGGCGATCGCGGGCACCGGTCTGGCCTTCGCGGCCATAGACGGCGACCTCTTCCAGATCACGACCCAGCGCCTGAGCAACGACCTCGCCCATGCGCAGGGCGGTACCCGAGGGCGCATCGACCTTATGCCTGTGGTGCGCCTCGATGATCTCGATATCGACCTCGTCACCCAGCACCCGGGCAGCGGTATCCAGCAGCTTGAGGCAGAGATTGACGCCGACGCTGAAGTTGGCCGCGAAGACGATGGGGATTTCCTTGCTCGCCTCCAGCAGGGTCAGCTTCTGCTCGGCGGTGAAGCCGGTGGTGCCGATCACCATGGCCTTCTTCGCCTTGCGGCAGAGCGCCAGATTCTGCAGGGTCACGTTGGGATGGGTGAAATCGATGACGACATCGAAATCATCCAGCACCCGCGCCAGGTCACCGGACAGCATCACCCCGTTACGGCCGATGCCGGCGAGCTCGCCAGCGTCGGCACCCACCAGGCTGCTCTCGGGACGATCCACCGCGGCAGTCAGGCCGGCAGCGCCCTGGGTCTGCTGGACCGCTTCGATCAGGGTCTTGCCCATGCGCCCCGCGGCGCCCATTACAGCTATACGTCGCATCATCAGCTCCAGGCTGCTGGCCGGGCGCCGCCTCGCGACGGCGCCCCTGCCGGTTTAGAGGTCGTCGAAGAAGCGCTTCATGCCGTCGAACCAGCCGCTGGCCCGGGGCGAATGGGAGCTGTCGCTCTGCAGGGTGTTGCGGAATTCCTCGAGCAGCTCGCGCTGCCGCCGGCTCAGGTTGACCGGGGTCTCCACCACCACCTTGCACATCAGGTCGCCGGCGCCACCGCCACGCACGGGCGTCACGCCCTTGCCACGCAGGCGGAACATCTTGCCGGTCTGGGTGCCCTCGGGGATCTTCAGCTTGACGCGACCATCCAGGGTAGGCACTTCCAGCTCGCCACCCAGGGCGGCATCGGTGAAGTTGATCGGCACCTCGCAGTAGAGATGCTTGCCGTCACGCTGGAAGATCGAGTGCTCGCGCACATTGACCACCACGTAGAGATCGCCGCTCGGACCGCCCAGGGTCCCGGCCTCGCCCTCGCCGGTCAGGCGGATGCGGTCGCCGGTGTCGACGCCCGCCGGCACCTTGACCGACAGGGTTTTCTGTTCTTCCACACGCCCCTGGCCATGACAGGCGTTGCAGGGCTCGGGAATGATCTTGCCGCTGCCGTGGCACCGCGGGCAGGTCTGCTGCACCGAGAAGAAGCCCTGCTGCATCCGCACCTGACCGATGCCACCACAGGTCGGGCAGGTAGAAGCCGAGGTACCCGGCTTGGCGCCATTGCCGTCGCAGACCTTGCACTCGACCAGGGTGGGCACGCGAATGGTGACCGTGGTCCCGCGCACCGCCTCTTCCAGATCCAGGTCCAGGGTGTAGCGCAGGTCGGCACCGCGCTGCGGACCGCCACGACCACCGGCACCACCGCGCCCGCCGAAGAAGTCGCTGAAGACGTCGCCGAAGATGTCGGAGAAGCTCGCGCCACCCGCTGCCCCACCGAAACCGCCGCCGCCCATGCTCGGATCGACGCCAGCATGGCCGTACTGGTCGTAGGCCGAGCGCTTGCCCGCATCGGACAGCACTTCGTAGGCCTCGGCGGCCTCCTTGAACTGCTCTTCGGCAGCCGCGTCACCCGGATTGCGGTCCGGGTGGTATTTCATCGCCAGGCGTCGGTAGGCCTTCTTGAGCTCGGCTTCGCTGGCGCCGCGCTCGACCCCGAGCACCTCATAGTAATCACGTTTGGCCATAGACTTTCTGCACCTTAAATTTTCTCACCCTCCAGACACGCCAACGCGGGAGCAGGCTCCCGCGTGGCGGATCCGACGGACCGAAGCCCGTCAGGTGCGGTAAGCACGCGGCTTACTTGTTGTCCTTCACTTCCTCGAACTCGGCATCGACCACGTCGTCGCCGGGCTTCTTGGCATCACCGTCCGCCTTGGCCGAGGCGCCTTCGGCACCCGCGGCAGCGCCCTGCTCGGAATAGAGCTTCTGGGCCAGCGGCGCGGAGGCCTGGGACAGGGCATTCATCTTGGCTTCGATGGCATCCTTGTCGTCGCCGCGTACAGCGGCTTCCAGTTCGCCGATGGCCTTCTCGATGGTGCTCTTCTCTTCCGCGGCGGCCTTGTCGCCGGCCTCGGTCAGCATCTTGCGGGTGCCGTGCACCAGGGCATCACCCTGGTTGCGGGCCGCAGCCAGCTCTTCGAACTTGCGATCCTCGTCGGCATTGGCCTCGGCGTCACGCACCATCTGCTGAATCTCTTCCTCGGACAGACCGGAGGACGCCTTGATGACGATGGACTGCTGCTTGCCGGTGGCCTTGTCCTTGGCGGACACGTTGAGGATGCCGTTGGCGTCGATGTCGAAGGTCACCTCGATCTGCGGCACGCCACGCGGCGCCGGCGGGATCTCGGCCAGGTCGAACTTGCCCAGCGACTTGTTCTGCGCGGCCTGCTTGCGCTCGCCCTGCAGCACGTGGATGGTCACGGCGCCCTGGTTGTCGTCGGCGGTGGAGAACACCTGCGACTTCTTGGTCGGGATGGTGGTGTTCTTCTCGATCAGCGCGGTCATCACGCCACCCATGGTCTCGATGCCCAGAGTCAGCGGGGTGACGTCCAGCAGCAGCACGTCCTTGACGTCACCGGCCAGCACGGCGCCCTGGATGGCGGCACCGATGGCGACGGCTTCGTCCGGGTTGACGTCCTTGCGCGCTTCCTTGCCGAAGAAGTCGGCGACGCGCTTCTGCACCAGCGGCATGCGGGTCTGACCGCCCACGAGGATGACTTCGTGGATGTCGGAGACGTCCAGGCCGGAGTCCTTCAGCGCCGTGCGGCACGGCTCGATGGTGCGCTCGACCAGCTCTTCCACCAGGGACTCCAGCTTGGCGCGGGAGACCTTGACGT
This sequence comes from Pseudomonas sp. AS2.8, assembly GCF_014190935.1. Taxonomy (NCBI): domain Bacteria; kingdom Pseudomonadati; phylum Pseudomonadota; class Gammaproteobacteria; order Pseudomonadales; family Pseudomonadaceae; genus Pseudomonas; species Pseudomonas sp. AS2.8. The sequence goes on along the minus strand of NZ_JACHVV010000007.1, from coordinate 11,685 downwards.
TCAGGTGCTTGGGACCGCTGGCATCGGCGGTGATGTACGGCAGGTTGACGTCGGTCTGGGTAGCCGAGGACAACTCGATCTTGGCCTTCTCGGCAGCTTCCTTCAGGCGCTGCATGGCCAGCGGGTCACCCTTGAGGTTCATGCCGCTTTCTTTCTTGAATTCTTCGACGAGGTAGTCGATCAGGCGGATGTCGAAGTCTTCGCCACCCAGGAAGGTGTCGCCATTGGTGGCCAGCACCTCGAACTGATGCTCACCGTCGACCTCGGCGATCTCGATGACCGAGACGTCGAAGGTGCCGCCGCCCAGGTCATAGACGATCACGGTGTGGTCGCCCTTGGCCTTGTCCAGGCCATAGGCCAGGGCAGCCGCGGTGGGCTCGTTGATGATGCGCTTGACGTCCAGACCGGCGATGCGGCCGGCATCCTTGGTAGCCTGGCGCTGGCTGTCGTTGAAGTAGGCCGGCACGGTGATGACCGCCTCGGTCACGGCTTCGCCCAGGTAGTCCTCGGCGGTCTTCTTCATCTTCTTCAGGACTTCGGCAGACACCTGCGGCGGCGCCATCTTCTGGCCCTTGGCCTCGACCCAGGCGTCACCGTTGTCGGCCTTGACGATCTTGTAGGGGACCATCTCGATGTCTTTCTGCACGACGTTTTCTTCATAACGCCGACCGATCAGACGCTTGACCGCGTACAGGGTGTTCTGCGGATTGGTCACCGCCTGGCGCTTGGCCGGCTGGCCGACCAGGGTCTCGCCATCGTTGGTGTAGGCGATGATGGACGGCGTGGTACGGGTGCCTTCGGCGTTTTCCAGCACCTTGACGTTACCGTTTTCGAGGATCGCGACGCAGGAGTTGGTCGTCCCCAGGTCGATACCGATGATCTTGCCCATGTAGTCTTCTCCAGAAATCTCAGATTCCGCGCGGCCCGCTCAGGGGGCCTTTGATGTTCGCTTGCCTACCAGATGGGGCCGAGCGAAAGAATTTCAAGCCTTTTCGTCGATGCTCGGCTGCTGCGCCGCAGGTGCCTTGCTGACTACCACCATCGCCGGCCGCAGCAGGCGACCATTGAGCAGATAGCCCTTTTGAAACACCTTGAGCACGCTGCCCGGCTCGGCGGTGGCGCTCTCCTCCATGGCCATGGCCTGGTGGTGCTCCGGATTGAAGGGCGCGCCGTGGGGATCGACGGCCTCGACCTGATAGCGCTTGAGGGTGTCCTGCAGCATCTTCAGGGTCAGCTCCATGCCTTCACGCATGGGCTTGAGGGTCTCGTCGGTGGCGTTGGACAGCTCCAGGCCACGCTCCAGGCTGTCGAGCACTGGCAGGAGATCGCCGGCGAATTTTTCCAGCGCGAACTTGTGCGCCTTCTCCACATCCTGCTCGGCGCGGCGACGCACGTTCTGCAGTTCGGCGACGCTGCGCAGCGACTGGTCCTGGGCGGCGGCAAGCTGCTCTTCGAGCGTGGCGACGCGGGCGGCGAGATCCTCGTGCTGGACGTCGCCCTGGGTGGCTTCGTGCTCGGGGGTCTGGGAGTTCTGTTCGTCGGCCATGGAGTCCTCCTGTGATAATGCCGGTAGGCGCGCCCTCTAATGGACGATGCCCTGATCGATGGCGCCTATATGGGGCCGCCGGCCGGCGCTTCAAGAGCTGTATGGATTGCCAGTGCCCTAGAGGCACTGTATAAACAACCAGAAAACCGCTTTCGGAGATCGTCGCATGCTGGTGCATCTGTCCGTCCGCAACTACGCCATCGTCGAACACCTCGACCTCGACCTCGAGCGCGGCATGACCGTGATCACCGGCGAAACCGGCGCCGGCAAGTCCATCATGCTCGACGCCCTCGGCCTCACCCTGGGCGATCGCGCCGACAGCGATGCGGTCCGGCCCGGTGCCGACAAGGCCGATGTCCTGGCCAGCTTCGACACCACCGACATCCCTGAAGCCCGCCAGTGGCTCGCCGAGCGCGACCTGGAGCAGGACGGTCCCTGCCTGCTGCGCCGCGTCATCACCCGCGAAGGGCGTTCGCGTGGCTATATCAATGGCTCGCCCTGCCCGCTGGCGGATCTCAAGACCCTCGGCGGTCTGCTGATCGACATTCACAACCAGCACGAGCACCAGTCGCTGCTCGGCCTCGACACCCACCGCCGCCTGCTGGACGAATACGCCGGCGCGGGCGAGCTGGTCCGCCAGGTGCAACTCGCCGCCCAGCGCTGGCGCCAGGTGCGCCAGACCCTGGAGCGTCTGACCCGCAATGGCGACGAGCAACGCGCCCGTCACCAGCTGCTCAGCTATCAGCTCGAAGAACTCGACAACCTCGCCCTGGCCGAAGGCGAGCTGCAGGCGCTCGAGCAGGAGCAGAGCGATCTGGCGAGTGCCGAGCACATCCTGCTGGCCTGCCGCCAGGCCATGGATCTCTGCACCGAAAATGAGCAGGGCAATGCGCTGTCGGCACTCAATGCCAGCGTCGCCCGCCTGACCGCCTTCGACCGTCCCCCGGCGCAGATCCAGGAAGCCAGCAACCTGCTCGCCTCCGCGCAGATCCAGATCGAGGAAGCGATGAATGAACTCAATCGCTTCGTCGATCATTTCGAAGCCGATCCGGAGCGCCAGCAGGCGGTGCAGGAGCGTCTCGACAGCGTCTACAGCCTCGCCCGCAAGCACCGCGTGCAACCCGAGGCCCTGCTGGAGCTGCACGAACAGCTGCGCAACGAACTGCAATCTCTGGATGCCGACGACGTTGCCCTGGAGCGCCTGCAGGAAGAGCTGGCCGCCTTCGAGCGTCACTACCAGGAGAAGGCCGGCGAATTGAGCCGCCTGCGCGAGCAACGGGCGCCGGAGCTGGCTGCAGCGGTCGAAACCGAGATGCAGCGCCTGGGCATGCCGGGAGGCCGCTTCAGCATCACCCTCACACCGGGCAGCACCGGCGAGCCCCAGCCGCTGGGCAACGAGGGCGTCGAATTCCGCGTCAGCGCCAACCCGGGCCAGCCCCTGCGCCCGCTGGCCAAGGTCGCTTCCGGTGGCGAACTGTCACGGATCAGCCTGGCCATCCAGGTCATCACCGCCCAGACCTCGCGCACGCCCACACTGGTATTCGACGAGGTGGACGTCGGTATCGGCGGCCCGACCGCCGAGGTGGTCGGCCAACTGCTGCGGCAACTGGGCGAGCGCGGCCAGGTACTGACGGTCACCCACCTGCCCCAGGTGGCGGCCCAGGGTCATCAGCATCTGTTCGTGCACAAGGAGCGCGGCACCGATGAGACCCGCACGGCGGTTGCCAAGCTGGACCGGGCACGCCGTGTGGAAGAGGTGGCGCGCATGCTTGGCGGTGTCGACCTCACCCGCGAATCCCTCGCCCATGCCCGAAAGCTGGTGGTGAGCCGCTAGACGCAGGCTGCCAAAGGACATGAAAAAGGCGACTCGGAGGTCGCCTTTTTCATGTCTGGATTTTCACTTGCGCTGACGGATGTACAGCACGAGGTTGTGATCGACCAGCTCGAAACCATGCTCTTCGACGATCTCGCGCTGACGCTTTTCGATCGAGGCATCGGTGAACTCAATGACTTCGCCGGTATCCACATCCACCATGTGATCGTGGTGTCCGGTGTCGGCCAACTCGAACACGGCGTGACCGCCATCGAAATTGTGGCGCACCACCAGGCCGGCTGCCTCGAACTGGGTAAGGACCCGATAGACCGTTGCCAGCCCCACGTCCTCGCCCGCTTCCATCAGCGCCTTGTAAACGTCTTCAGCGCTCATGTGGCGCTGCTCGGTGGTGTCCAGCATCTGCAATATCTTGACGCGCGGCAGGGTCACTTTCAGACCCGCTTTGCGGAGTTCGTTGTTCTCTACCATGCTCTTTCTCGGTGCCGAGTGCTTTCGCAGCCCTCGGGAATACGGGTATGATCGGTGCTTCGTTGCCCAGCAAGATAGTGGAAGTCTCCCACCGATGCAAAACCTCAAGCAAACGCTGACCGGGCTCTCTCTGATGGGCCTAGCCATGCTCGCCGGCTGCTCTCTGCCGGGGGTTTACAAGATCGACATCCAGCAGGGCAACGTCGTCACCCAGGACATGATAGACCAGTTGCGCCCTGGAATGACCCGACAACAGGTCCGGTTTATCATGGGTTCGCCGCTGATCCAGGACACCTTCCATCCCAATCGCTGGGACTATCTGTACAGCCTGCAGGCCGCCGGTGGTCAGCGGAAGCAGGAGCGTGTCAGCCTGGTGTTCAATGGCGATAATCAGTTGAGCGGCCTGGCTGGCGATTTCATGCCCGGCACCAGCCGTGAACAGCAGATCATGGGTACCGACAGTGGCACCAGCGTGGATCCCACCGCGCCGGCGCAACCCGCTACTGCGCCTGTGGCAGCACCGGAAACGCCCGCCGTACCCGGCTCGACCGAAGACACTATCCAGAAAGAGATCGACAGCGCTCGCCCGGCTGCCATACCGACTCCCGACCGCATCCGTACCGACGGCCAGTGATTCCTACCTAGAGGCCAGCCTTAGCTCTGGCCTTTTCGGCGCGCCGCTTGCGACTTTCCTTGGGATCCGCAAGCAGCGGGCGGTAGATCTCGACCCGCTCGCCTTCCAGCAGCTTCCTTTCATCCGGCCTGGCGATCAGCTTGCCAAAGATGCCGACCCGATGGCCTTGACGCTGCTCTGGCGTCAGCTGGTCGAGCAAACCCGAAGCCAGCACGGCCTGCGCGACCGTGGCGCCCTCCTCCAGCGTCAGACTCACTAGCCATTGCCGCTCCGGCAGCGCCAGCGCCACCTCGATGGCGAGACGCTCAGCCATAGAGGGCTCGGGCACGCTGGCAGAAGGCATCCACCATGGTATTGGCCGCCTGATTGAACAGCGGCCCCAGGGTCGCGCGCACGATGGCACTGTCGTATTCGAAGGACAGATCCAGCGAGATCTTGCAGGCCTTGTCGCCCAGCGCCTTGAACGTCCAGACACCATGCAGCTGCTTGAAGGGCCCCTTCTCCAGATCCATGGTGATGGACTCGTCCGGCACCAGGGTGTTGCGGGTCGTGAATTGCTGACTGAGGCCGCCCTTAGCCACGGTGAGACCGGCGCGCATCAGGCCTTCGTTCTGCTCCAGAATCTGAGCGGACGAGCACCACGGCAGGAACTCCGGATAACGGTCCACGTCATTAACCAGCGCATAGAGCGCTGAAGCAGGATAGGGCAGCAACGCCGAACGTTGGATGTGCGAGCTCATCGGAACCTCGTAGAATAGCGATATCGGTGTCGGACCTTGAATTTGAGGGCGGCGCTCGCATTTTACTCCCGCACCAGCCTGCCGCAGTCCAGAACCGCGGTATTGTCCGTGTTTGCTCATACCCGCTCAAGCGCGTGGCGACATTTCCCCCGACTCGCTGTACCCTGGAATCATGGCCAAGCAAAAGAAAGTCTCCCCCGGCAGCATCGCGCAGAACAAGAAAGCGCTACACGAATATTTCGTCGACACCCGCTTCGAGGCAGGTGTTTCCCTGGCAGGCTGGGAGGTCAAGAGCCTGAGAGCCGGCAAGGCGCAGCTGACCGACAGCTATGTGCTGCTCAAGGACGGCGAAGCCTGGCTGCTCGGCAGCCACATTACCCCGCTACAGACCGCCAGCACCCACGTCATCGCCGACCCCACCCGTACCCGCAAGCTGCTGCTGAACAAGCGCGAGCTGGGCAAGCTGTTCGGCGCGGTGCAGCAGAAGGGCTACGCCTGCGTTGCGCTGTCGCTCTACTGGAAAAAACATCTGGTCAAGTGCGAGATCGCCCTGGCCAAGGGCAAGAAGGAATTCGACAAGCGTGCCACCGAGCGCGAACGCGATTCCGACCGCGAGATCCAGCGCGCCATCCGCAAGGACGCCAAGTAGCCAAGCGGCAAAAAAACGTTTCGTCAGCAATGACTTGCGCAGGACGGCTGGAATTCCTATAGTGAACGACCAGCAAGTTTTGGGGGCGATTAGGATTCGACGCCGGTAACGAAACTTGAGGGGCATGCCGAGCTGGTAGCAGAACTCGTAAATTCGCTGCTGCAAACTTATAGTTGCCAACGACGACAACTACGCTCTAGCTGCTTAACGCGGCTAGCAGTCGCTAGGGGATGCCTGTAAACCCGAAACGACTGTCAGATAGAACAGGATCGCCGCCAAGTTCGCTGTAGACGTAACGGCTAAAACTTATACAGCTCGCCCAAAGCACCCTGCCCGTCGGGCCGCAATGGGTTAACTCAGTAGACAGGGCTAAGCATGTAGAACCGATAGCGGAGAGCTGGCGGACGGGGGTTCAAATCCCCCCGCCTCCACCAAAAAGAAAGGGCAGCCACTGGCTGCCCTTTTTCTTTGCCTGATCAACGAGGCCTAGAAGGGAATGTCGTCGTCGAAGCTGTCGTAGTCCTGCTGCGCCGGCTGCTGCTGGGGCTTGGGCTGCTGCTGAGGACGATTGTTGCCAGCGCCGCCATTGCCACCGTTGTCGTACTGCGGAGCCGACTGCTGGGGACGAGGGGCACGCTGCTGCTGAGGCGCAGGTGCGCTCTGGTTGTATTCGTCATTGCCACCGGCATTGCCACCACGGCCACCCAGCAACTGCATGTTGCCGTTGATATCGACCACGATTTCGGTGGTGTAGCGATCCTGACCGTCCTGGCCCTGCCATTTGCGCGTACGCAGGGAGCCTTCGACATAGACCTGGGACCCCTTGCGGATGTACTCGCCAGCGATCTCCGCCAGACGACCGAAGAACACCACCCGGTGCCATTCGGTACGATCCTGCTGTTGGCCGGTCTGCTTGTCCTTCCAGCTTTCGCTGGTGGCCAGGGTGACATTGGTCACCGCATTGCCATTGGGCATGTAACGGGTTTCGGGATCGGCGCCGGCGTTGCCGACGAGGATGACTTTGTTGACGCCACGGGCCATATGAATCTCCTGATGAGGCTGTCGATCAAGCGGCGACTGGCGTTTGGCTTACCAGTCGCTCCAATTGCGCCCGATCGACGATTTTAGTATCGATCTTGATATAGACGGCTTGCTCTTCCGCCACCATTACCGCATCGGTCACTCCGGCCAGGGCCAACAGGCGTCCGACCAATCCCTGGTCGTTGACTAGCGCGGGCGTAACCGGCAAACGCAGGCTGGTGACGTAGGGCGGTTCTCGCATCGTACCAGCAATCACCGCCCATCCCAGGCAAAGCGCTGCACAACCCAGGAAGACGGTGGACAGGCCACCATGCTGGAACAGCCAACCACCGAGGATACCGCCCAACGCGGAACCAAGGAACTGACTGGTGGAATAGATCCCCATGGCCGTGCCCTTGCCGCCCGCAGGTGCCACCTTGCTCACCAGTGACGGCAGCGAGGCCTCCAGCAGGTTGAAGGCGGTAAAGAACACTACGATGCCAATGACCAGGGCCACCAAGCTGTTGCTGAAGAAGAAGAAGTACAGCTCGCACAGCACCAGCACACTGATGGCGCCCACCAGTACGCGCTTCATCCGCCGCTTCTTTTCACCATAGATGATGAAGGGAACCATGGCGAAGAAGCCGACCACCAGTGCGGTCAGGTAAACCCACCAGTGCTCTTCCTTGGGCAGGCCGGCGTGCTCGGCGAGGGCCAGCGGCAGGACGACGAAACTGGCCATCAGCACGGCGTGCAGCGCCAGGATACCGAAGTCCAGCCGCAGCAGATCGCGATTGCGCAGGGTCGCGCCCAGCGCCTGACGCGCCAGATTCGACTCCCGATGGGCGAAGGGCGAAGCCTGGTGAGGCACCAGGAACAGCACGATCAGCAAGCCGACCAGCGCCAGTCCGCAGGTCGCCCAGAACAGGCCGGCTAGGCCATAGGCACGGGTCAGCAGCGGTCCGGCCACCATTGCCACGGCAAAGGACACGCCGATGCTCATGCCGATGGTGGCCATGGCCTTGGTGCGATGCTGCTCGCGGGTCTGATCCGACAGCAGCGCCATGATGGCGGCCGAAATGGCACCGCCGCCCTGCACGATACGACCGGCGATGACGCCCCAGATCGAGTGGGCATTGGCGGCAATGGCGGCACCAAGGGCGAACACCAACAGTCCACCAATGATAATGGGGCGTCGACCGATGCGATCGGACAGCGTCCCCAGGGGAATTTGCAGGACCGCTTGGGTCAAACCATAGGCACCTATGGCCAGGCCAATCAGCGCCGGGGTGGCATCCGCCAACTCCTGACCATAGGTCGCCAGGACCGGGAGCACCATGAACATACCGAGCATACGAAAGGCGAAGACCAAGGCCAGCCCCAGGGCGGCACGGCGTTCGACGCCGCTCATGGCTTCATTGCGCTTGTCGAGCATTGATAATCCTCTCGTCGGCGACAGGCTTTTACGTCGCCACACAGCTTTAAAACAGTCGTGACAATGACCATTTAGGGAGGAAGCGGTGAAGATAGCCGAGCGCTCGTCCGAACGTTCCCGACCGCCAGGATCACGAACGCCCGATCACCGCTGTCGGGCCACCAATTTTACCAGCCTTACCCCCTCTCTCACAGGCGCGGCAGATAGCCGCAGTCCGGGACGAGACCTCTTTCCTATTGAAGCGCCGCCAAAACGAGGCAGAAGTCTACGTGGATAAAATCCTCATCCGTGGGGCCCGCACCCATAATCTGAAGAACATCGACCTTACCCTTCCCCGGGACAAGCTCATCGTCATTACCGGCCTCTCCGGTTCCGGCAAGTCTTCGCTGGCGTTCGACACCCTCTATGCCGAAGGCCAGCGTCGCTATGTGGAATCCCTGTCGGCCTATGCCCGGCAGTTCCTGTCGATGATGGAAAAGCCCGACGTGGACACCATCGAAGGGCTGTCCCCGGCGATCTCCATCGAGCAGAAATCCACCTCGCACAACCCGCGCTCCACCGTGGGCACCATCACCGAGATCTACGACTACCTGCGCCTGCTCTATGCGCGCGTTGGTACCCCTCGCTGTCCGGAGCACGACGTGCCCCTGGAAGCCCAGACCGTCAGCCAGATGGTCGATCAGGTACTGGCCATGCCGGAGGGCGAACGACTGATGTTGCTCGCCCCCATCGTGCGCGAGCGCAAGGGTGAACACCTCTCGGTATTCGAGGAATTGCGCGCCCAGGGCTTCGTCCGCGTCCGCGTCAATGGCCGTCTGCACGAGATGGACGAACTGCCCAAGCTCGACAAGCAGAAGAAGCACACCATCGAGGTGGTGGTGGATCGCTTCAAGGTGCGTGAAGACCTCCAGCAACGCCTGGCGGAATCCTTCGAGACGGCGCTGAAGCTGGCCGACGATATCGCCATCATCGCGCCCATGGAAGGCGAGAAGGGCGAGGAGATCGTCTTTTCCGCGCGCTTCGCCTGCCCGATCTGCGGCTTCTCCATCGGCGAACTGGAGCCCAAACTGTTTTCCTTCAACAACCCCGCGGGGGCCTGTCCGACCTGCGACGGCCTGGGCGTGAAGCAATTCTTCGATGCGCGCCGGGTGGTCAACGAGGAGCTCAGTCTCAGCGAAGGCGCCATCCGCGGCTGGGACAGGCGCAACGTCTATTACTTCCAGATGCTCGGCTCGTTGGCGAGTCACTATGGCTTCAGCCTGGACGAGCCCTTCAAGGGCCTCGATGACAAGCACCGCAAGGCGGTCCTCAGTGGCTCCGGGCGCGAGAGCGTCAACTTCCGCTATCTCAATGACCGCGGCGACATCGTCAAGCGCGCCCATCCCTTCGAAGGCATCTTGCCGAATCTGGAGCGGCGTTATCGCGAGACCGAATCCCAGAGCGTGCGCGAAGAGCTGGCCAAGTATCTGAGCACCCAGCACTGCCCGGACTGCAATGGCACCCGCTTGCGGCGGGAAGCGCGCCACGTCTGGGTCGGCGACAAGACCCTGCCGGCGGTCACCCGCCTGCCCGTGGGCGATGCCACCCAGTACTTCCAGGACCTTGCCCTCAAGGGGCAGCGGCAGCAGATCGCCGACAAGATCCTCAAGGAGATCCGCGAGCGCCTGCAGTTCCTGGTCAACGTCGGCCTGGACTACCTGACCCTGGATCGCAGCGCCGACACCCTGTCCGGTGGCGAGGCGCAGCGCATCCGCCTGGCCAGCCAGATCGGCGCGGGCCTGGTGGGCGTGATGTACATCCTCGACGAGCCCTCCATCGGCCTCCACCAGCGTGACAACGAGCGCCTGCTGGGCACCCTGACCCACCTGCGCGACCTGGGCAACACGGTCATCGTCGTCGAGCACGACGAGGATGCCATCCGCCTGGCGGACTATGTCATCGACATAGGACCGGGCGCTGGCGTGCATGGCGGCCAGATCATCGCGGAAGGTACGCCCGATCAGGTCATGCAGCATCCCGACTCGGTAACCGGGCAGTACCTGTCGGGTCGCAAGAAGATCGTCGTCCCCGCCAAGCGTACGCCGCGGGACAAGAAGAAGCTGCTGAAGCTGAAAGGCGCCCGCGGCAACAACCTGCAGAACGTCAATCTGGAGATTCCCGTTGGCCTGCTGACCTGCGTGACCGGGGTATCCGGCTCCGGCAAGTCGACCCTGATCAACAACACCCTCTTCCCGCTGACCGCCACGGCGCTCAATGGCGCGACGACCCTGGAGGTCGCCGCCCACGACAGCTTCGACGGCATGCAGCACCTGGACAAGGTGGTGGACATCGACCAGAGCCCCATCGGTCGGACTCCACGCTCCAACCCGGCGACCTACACCGGTCTTTTCACCCCGATTCGCGAATTGTTCTCCGGCGTCCCGGAATCCCGCTCCCGCGGCTACACCCCGGGGCGCTTCTCCTTCAACGTCAAGGGCGGTCGCTGCGAGGCCTGTCAGGGCGACGGCGTGATCAAGGTGGAGATGCACTTCCTGCCGGACGTCTACGTCGCCTGCGACGTGTGCAAGGGCAAGAGATACAACCGCGAGACCCTGGAGGTTAAGTACAAGGGCAAGACCATCACTGAGGTCCTGGACATGACCATTGAAGAGGCCCATGCCTTCTTCGAGTCCATCCCGGCTCTGGCGCGCAAGCTGCAGACGCTGATGGATGTCGGCCTGTCCTATATCCGTCTCGGCCAAAGCGCCACGACCCTGTCAGGGGGCGAGGCCCAGCGCGTGAAGCTGGCGCGGGAGCTGTCCAAGCGCGATACCGGCAAGACACTCTATATCCTCGACGAGCCCACTACCGGCCTGCACTTCGCCGATATCCAGCAGCTGTTGGACGTACTGCATCGCCTGCGCGATCACGGCAATACCGTGGTTGTGATCGAGCACAACCTCGACGTCATCAAGACCGCCGACTGGCTGGTGGATCTGGGTCCGGAAGGTGGCTCGAAGGGTGGCCAGATCATCGCGACAGGTACACCCGAGGAGGTCGCGGCGAACAAGAAGTCCTATACGGGCCATTTCCTCAAGCCCTTGCTGGAACGCGACCGGGAGTAATCCTCGGCACCCTCCAGAACGCAAAAAGCCCGGCACATGCCGGGCTTTTTCTTGCTCGCGTAACACGGTCGTAGGTTGGGCTGAGCCTGGCGAAGCCTAGCATCCAGAATTCAACCGCAGTTCCTCAACGCCCCACCGCAGTTTTCTTGATACCTGCAGCGAACCTCATCGTTGGGCTTCGCTGCGCTCAGCGCCAACCTACGGCCTGATCCTCACGGGCGATTACGCCTCTTGCGCTTAAAACAGTACAGCCCG
>NZ_JACHVV010000006.1:0-158752 GCF_014190935.1 Pseudomonas sp. AS2.8 | reverse complement strand
GGCAGCTTCCGTGCCTTCTGCGAAGCCCTGGGCCGGCGGCAGATCACCGAATTCAACTACCGCTACCACACCGGCGAAGAGGCCCATATCTTCGTCGGCGTCCAGACCCATCCCCAGCGCGATCCGCGCGAGGCCCTGCTGCAGGGCCTGCGCGACCAGGGCTTCCCGGTGCTGGACCTGACCGACAACGAGCTGGCCAAGCTGCATATCCGCCACACCGTGGGCGGTCATGCCGCGCGGGTCGGCCAGGAGCAGGTGTTCCGTTTCGAATTCCCCGAGCGGCCCCGCGCCCTGTTCGACTTCCTCGAAAAGCTGGGCGGCCGCTGGAACATCAGCATGTTCCATTACCGCAACCACGGCGCGGCGGACGGCCGGGTGTTCGCGGGGCTGGAGGCCAGTGACGCCGAGCGGGACGAGCTGCTGGCGACCCTGGATGCCATCGGCTATCGCTATTGGGACGAGACGGAGAATCCGGCGTATCGGCTGTTTATCGGGTGAAGGGGTGTTGGGCTTCGCTGCGCTCAGCGCCAACCTACGGGTAGGGTGGATAACGGCGGAGCCTTATCCACCGTTGGCGCTCGTGTAAGTGGAAAACGCTGCGCGGTTTTCCACGCTACGAAATCCAATCGCCCCCTCTTCCTCTGGGAGAGGGCTGGGGTGAGGGTGGCCAGCCGAGAAACTAAGCCGTTGGGCTTCGCTGCGCTCAGCGCCAACCTGCGGGTAGGGCGGATAACGGCGGAGCCTTATCCACCGTTGGCATCCGTGTCAGCTAGTGGAAAACGCTGCGCGGTTTTCCACGCTACGAAGTCCAATCGCCCCCTCTCCCTCTGGGAGAGGGCTGGGGTGAGGGTGGCCAGACGCGAGAAGTTAAGTTGCTGGGCTTCGCTGCGCTCAGCGCCAACCTGCAGGAGCTTCAATCCGCGTCATAGCGGGCACTGAAGGCTCGTACGAAGGCGTTGCGCAGGATATTGAAGAAGGCCTGCAGCGGGCTGATGTCCTGGTTCTTCACACTGCCGGACAGGTCGACGCGGGTGGCGAACTGGTCGCGGCGCTGATTCTTGAGCAGGGTCTGGGCGGTGCCAACCACGGCTTCCCAGGCGCTTTCCAGAGCGTTCTTGTTGCGATTCTCGACGTCCTGCTGCCAGTCGAAGATGTCGACGTTCTTCATCAGGGGTTTGACGTAGCCACTGAGCTGGCCGTCCACCGCCTTGGCTTCCACCACCACGTCGCCGCTGCCGGCGCGGAAATCGAACTTGCCGTAGGCACGGGCGAAGTCGTTGAGCTTGGGCAGGTCGATATCGGTGACCCTCAGTCGGAAGTCGAAGTCGGTGAAGTCCTTGAACGGATCGAAGCGGGCGCTGGCTTCCAGCGGCGCGCTGCCGAGCACGGCGGCCTTGCCTTCGAAGTGGGCGATGCGTTCGCCCTGGGCGTCGGCGGCGTTGGTCAGGTTGTAGAGGCTGGCGTTGACGTCGGTGGCCGCCAGATTCACCTGGGGCTTGGAATTGAAGTTGCGGAAGGTCACCCGCCCGTTGACCACCCGCACCTCGTCGAGGGTGATGGAGATCAGCTTGTCGACCTGGTCCTGCCAGTCGGTGCCTTCGCCGGTCTGCGACTGTTCCTTGCGCGCGCCGCCGTCGACGAAGTTGAGTTCGGGACGATCGAAGAGGATGCGCCCGACGATGGCATGGTCCCGCCACAGCGAGCGCCAGCTCACCGCGATGTCGATGCTGGGTGCCTTGAGAAAGGGCACCGGCACCTTGCCGTTGACCTTGACGATCTCCAGGCCGTCGATGCGGTAGGCGCCGCGCCACCAGGCCAGGTCCACGTCGGTGACCTGGCCGCGATAGTCGCCCATGTCCGCCAGCTTGTCGTTGAGGTAATGGCGGATCAGCAAGGGCGCGGCCAGGTGCAGGCACAGCAGCAGGACGACCAGGCCGATGAGGATATAAAGAGGCAGGCGCAGACGACGGGACATGATGGCGGCTCGGGACGGACTTCGTCCCCGGTCGACCCTGGGCGCCCGGCTTGAGTTTCTTGCGACCAGGCGGGGCGGGAGGAGCCGGAGGCTGCGCTGGTAACGAAGGGCTCTGGCTTGCCGCCTGGCGAACACCAGACCTCGGCGCCGGTCGTCGGTCCGCTGGGCGTGGCTGAGCGCCACTCGAACCGCAGACGCAAAAAAGCCGGCTTGTGGCCGGCTTTCGAGGGCGGGTTGAGCTGATTTTTGGTGAGCCCGGCCCGCCCGGGTTGCCCTTGCCGGGCAGATGAGAAAGAGGCCTGGGCCTCCGGCGGCGATCGGCAGATGGCGGATCGGCGCAGGGTCGCGGATGGCGACGAGGGGTGCAGGGTAGTCGCTTTGCCGCCGGATAGGAAGCCCGGCATGGCCGGTGTGACGTCCGGAAACAGAAAAGCCCGGCGAACCGGGCTTTGCGACAGCGGCGTGGATCAGCCCTTGTAGGCGGCCACGGCCTTGGTGATCTCGGCGCGGGCGGCGTCGGCGTCGCCCCAGCCTTCGACCTTGACCCACTTGCCCTTCTCCAGATCCTTGTAGTTCTCGAAGAAGTGCTTGATCTGCTCCAGCAGCAGGGCCGGCAGATCGGTGTATTCCTTCACGTCCTTGTACAGGACGCTCAGCTTGTCGTGGGGGACGGCGATCAGCTTGGCGTCACCGCCGGCTTCGTCGGTCATGTGCAGCACGCCGACCGGACGGGCGCGGATCACGGCGCCGGGAGCGACCGGGTAGGGGGTCACGACCAGCACGTCCAGGGGATCGCCATCGTCGGCCAGGGTGTTGGGGATGTAGCCGTAGTTGGCCGGGTAGAACATGGGGGTGGCCATGAAGCGGTCGACGAAGAGGGCATCGCTGTCCTTGTCGATCTCGTACTTGATCGGCGCGTGGTTGGCCGGAATCTCGATGGCGACGTAGATGTCGTTCGGCAGGTCTTTGCCGGCGGGAATCTTGCTGTAGCTCATGAACGGGTCCCTCTGGTCGGTTGGGAAAAGTGGCCGGGAGTATAGGCGCTTTCAGATCGGGGTTCGAGCTTCGGACCCCGGGGGTGTTGGCTGTTGCACGCTCGCCAGGCTGACGGCGAGACGCTGGCGCGGATCCTGGCGGAACAGCTGCTGCAGCTGCGCGTAGACCGCCGGATAGTGTTCGCTGAGCAGGTCGGGCGCGCTGAAGAAGTACTCGCAGGCGACGGCGAAGAATTCCTCGGGACTTTCCGCCGCATAGGGGTCGAGCGGGGTCTCGGCGTCCGGATCGGCGTCGAGTTGCCGATTGAGCGCGTCATAGGCGTTCTGCAGGGCGCCGGTCCAGGCCGCCTGGGGCATGCCGGCGTGCAGCGGCGGCTGGCCGTTGCACAGGCCGCCGGCGAGCAGGTCGAGAAGGTGGGCGAATTCGTGGATGACCAGGTTGTAGGCCTCCCAGCCGCCACTGGCCTGGATGCCGGGCCAGGCCAGCACCACCTGGCCGCGATCCCAGGCTTCGCCGTCGCGCTCCTCGTCCCATTCGTGCTCCAGGCCGCCTTCGTCGCGATGGCGCTGGGGACTGACGAAGGCGTCGGGGTAGACGACGATCTCGCGGACGTTGGGATAGAGCGCCGCTTCCGGCAGGTGCAGCAGCGGCAGCAGGGCCTGGGCGGCCAGCAGCAGGCGGTCGCCGTCGTCCAGTTCCAGGCCCTGGAGCAGGGTCAGGCGCTTCTCGGCGAGAAACAGCACGCAGTGCTCGCGCAGCCAGGCGTCTTCCTCGACGGTCAGGCCATCGAGGATCGGCAGGCGTTGAAGCAGGCGCGCCCAGAGCTCGTCGGCGATGGCGACCCGCTCCAGCAGGCGCCGCTCGCGCCAGGCGCGCCAGAAACCCAAGGGCTCAGACTCCGCTCTGGACCGCGGCGCGCCGGCTCTTGATCAGGCCGAGGATCATCGGCAGCAGGGAGATACCGATGATGGCCAGCACCATCAGGGTGAGATTCTGCTTGATGAAGGGCACGTTACCGAAGAAGTAGCCGAGACTCACCAGACCGCCAACCCAGAGCAGCGAGCCGAGCACGCTGTAGGCGAGGAAGTAGGGGTAGTGCATGCGGCCGACGCCGGCGACGAAGGGGGCGAAGGTGCGGATGATGGGCAGGAAGCGCGCCAGGGTGATGGTCTTGCCGCCGTGGTGCTCGTAGAAGGCCTGGGTGCGCAGCAGGTAGTCGCGGCGGAACACCTTGGAATGGGGATTGCTGAACAGCTTGTCGCCGGCGAAGCGGCCGATCAGGTAGTTGGTGCTGTCGCCCGCCACCGCGGCGAACATCAGCAGGCCGGCCAGCAGATAGGGGTCCATGTCGCCGAGGGCGGAGAGGGCGCCGGCGATGAACAGCAGGGAGTCGCCGGGCAGGAAGGGCATGACCACCAGACCCGTCTCGCAGAAGATCACGGCGAAGAGAATGACGTAGATCCAGGTGCCGTACTGGGCTACCAACCCGCTGAGATAGACGTCGAGGTGCAGGATCAGATCGATCGGGTTGAATTCCATGGGGCGTGCCTACCGTGGTTGCGAGGGTCCGGCGGCGATTATAAAGGCAGCCGGGACCGGGTTTTGTGGCCTGGTCGAGATCGGCGCCGGGAAAAAACGCCAGCCGCTCAGAGGTCAGGGTAGGGCAAAGGTTCACTCCCGCGCCCGGATGGGCGCGGGAGTGGCGAGCCAGGTCTCAGCTCAGCGCCATGTCGATCACCACCCGACCCTCGATGCCGCCGCCGTGCATGCGGGCGAAGATGTCGTTGATGTTCTCCAGCGGTTCGGCGCTCACCGTGGCCTTGACCTTGCCCTCGCCGGCGAAGTCCAGCGCCTCCTGCAGGTCCAGGCGGGTGCCGACGATGGAGCCGCGCACCGTGGTGCCGTTGAGCACCATGTCGAAGATCGACAGCGGGAAATCACCCGGCGGCAGGCCGTTGAGGGCGATGGTGCCGCCGCGGCGGGTCATGCCGATGGCCTGCTCGAAGGCCTTGGGCGAAACCGCCGTGACCAGGGCGCCG
The DNA here is from genome assembly GCF_014190935.1 of Pseudomonas sp. AS2.8. Classification (NCBI taxonomy): domain Bacteria; kingdom Pseudomonadati; phylum Pseudomonadota; class Gammaproteobacteria; order Pseudomonadales; family Pseudomonadaceae; genus Pseudomonas; species Pseudomonas sp. AS2.8. The sequence continues at coordinate 153,742 of NZ_JACHVV010000006.1, read as the reverse complement.
TGGGCGCCGCCGATCTCCTTCTTCAGGTAGGCCGCCGGATCCTGCTCGCGGGCGTTGACCGTAACCTCGGCGCCCAGGCGGCGGGCGAGGTCGAGTTTCCGGTCGTCGACGTCCACCGCCGCCACGTTCAGGCCCATGGCCCGGGCGTACTGCACCGCCATGTGGCCAAGCCCGCCGATGCCGGAGATCACCACCCAGTTGCCCGGCCGGGTGTCGGTCATCTTCAGGCCCTTGTAGACGGTGACCCCGGCGCAGAGGATGGGCGCGATCTCGACGAAGCCGACGTTGTCCGGCAGGCGCCCGACGTAGCCGGCATCGGCCAGGGTGTATTCGGCGAAGCCGCCGTTCACCGAGTAGCCGGTGTTCTGCTGGGACTCGCAGAGGGTCTCCCAGCCGCCCAGGCAATGCTCGCAGTGGCCGCAGGTGGAATACAGCCAGGGCACCCCGACCCGGTCGCCTTCCTTGACGTGCGTGACCCCCGCGCCCACCGCCACCACATGGCCGACGCCTTCGTGGCCGGGGATGAAGGGCGGGTTGGGCTTGACCGGCCAATCGCCCTGGGCGGCATGCAGATCGGTATGGCAGACGCCGCTGGCGGCGATCTTGACCAGTACCTGGCCGGCACCCGGGGTGGGCACCTCGACTTCGCGGAATTCCAGGGGTTTGCCAAAGGCGGTGACGACAGCGGCTTTCATTGTTTTGGGCATGACGAATCCCTCATGGAGGCATGATGCGTGGATGAAGCCAGACGGGGCCTGCGCCGGGACGCACCTGTCCGCCACGGGCGGCCGCTGCGTCTAGCGTCGGCCACCCACGGGGAGGGGGTGTTGATCCAGGTCAGGCGGGAAGCGCGCCCCGACGTCCTGCTGAGGCGCGCGATCCAGGCGTCGCTTTAGAAGAAGCCCAGCGGATTGATGTCGTAGCTGACCAGCAGATTCTTGGTCTGCTGGTAGTGGTCGAGCATCATCTTGTGGGTTTCGCGGCCGACGCCGGATTTCTTGTAGCCACCAAAGGCGGCATGGGCGGGATAGAGGTGGTAGCAGTTGGTCCAGACGCGCCCGGCCTTGATGCCGCGGCCCATGCGGTAGGCGCGGTTGATGTCGCGGGTCCAGACCCCGGCGCCGAGGCCGAACTCGGTGTCGTTGGCGATGGCCAAGGCCTCGGCTTCGTCCTTGAAGGTGGTCACGCCGATCACCGGGCCGAAGATCTCTTCCTGGAAGACGCGCATCTTGTTGTGACCCTTGAGCAGGGTCGGCTGGATGTAATAGCCGCTGGCCAGGTCACCCTGCAATTTCTCGACGTTGCCGCCGGTGAGGAATTCGGCGCCTTCCTGACGGGCGATCTCCAGGTAGGAGACGATCTTCTCGAATTGCTGCTGGGAGGCCTGGGCGCCGACCATGGTGTCGGTGTCCAGCGGATCGCCGCGCTTGATCTGGGCGATCTTCTTCATCACCGCTTCCATGAAGGGCGCGTAGATGGATTCCTGTACCAGGGCGCGCGAGGGGCAGGTACAGACCTCGCCCTGGTTGAAGAAGCCCAGGACCAGACCTTCGGCGGCCTTCTCGATGAAGCTCGGCTCGGCCTGCATGATGTCTTCGAAGTAGATGTTGGGCGACTTGCCGCCCAGCTCCACGGTGCTGGGAATGATGTTCTTGGCCGCGCAGGCCAGGATGTGCGAGCCCACCGGGGTCGAGCCGGTGAAGGCGATCTTGGCGATGCGGGTGCTGGTGGCCAGGGCCTCGCCGGCCTCCTTGCCATAGCCCTGCACCACGTTGAGCACGCCGGGCGGCAGGAGGTCGCCGACCATCTCGACGAACAGGGTAATGGACAGCGGGGTCTGTTCGGCGGGCTTGAGCACCACGCAGTTGCCGGCGGCCAGCGCCGGGGCCAGCTTCCAGGCGGCCATCAGCAGCGGGAAGTTCCAGGGGATGATCTGGCCGACCACGCCCAGCGGCTCGTGGAAATGGTAGCTGGCGGTGTTGTCGTTGATCTCGGCGGCGCTGCCTTCCTGGGCGCGGATGCAGCCGGCGAAGTAGCGGAAGTGATCGGCGGCCAGGGGTACGTCGGCGTTGAGCGTCTCGCGCACCGCCTTGCCGTTGTCCCAGGTTTCGGCGACGGCCAGTTTTTCCAGATTCTGTTCGATGCGGTCGGCGATCTTGAGCAGGATCAGCGAGCGGTCCTGCACCGAGGTGCGGCCCCAGGCATCGGCGGCGGCATGGGCGGCGTCCAGGGCGCGCTCGATGTCGGCGGCGTCGGAGCGGGGGAATTCACCGATCACCGAGCCGTTCACCGGGGAGGTATTGGTGAAGTACTGGCCTTTCACCGGGGCGACGAATTCGCCGCCGATGTAGTTGCCGTAGCGGGCCTGCAGGGTCAGCAGGGCGTCTTGGGTGCCGGGAGCTGCGTAGCGCATGGTGGGTCTCCTGTTTGTTCTTGTAGGAAGAGCGGCGCTCCGATCCTGAGCAAGGCGCGGGCCAAGTCGGGCGAACCCGCATGGCTGCGGCCTCGCGGCCTGTTCCGGGGAACGCCGCCACCTGCCACTGTGACAGAGGTGTCACCCCTTGGCGTGACAGCCTGTCACCTGGGGGTGACAGAGTGCCCAGTCCGCCCGATTTGGCCTATGCTGGGGGCCGCGCAGACGCCTCGCGGAGGACAACAACAATGGCCGCCACCCCGTCCGATCGTCATGCCAGCCAGGTGCTCGAACTCGCCCGCGGCGCCGTCCTCGACGGCCCGGCCAGCGATCCGGCCATCGCCCGCTCCTGGCGGCGCTGTCTCGACGAACACCAGCTGGACCCGGCCGCTCCGGTAGCGCCCTGGGTGCTGGAGCGCGCCCGCTTCGACGAGCACCGCCAGCGCCAGCAGCGGGTCTTGCAGATCGCCCGTGGGCAGATGAATGCCCTGCACCAGCAACTCGGCGGCGCCGGCCATGCCGTGCTGCTCACCGATGCCCGTGGGCTGATCCTCGATTGCGTCACCGCCGAGGCCGAGCGCGAGACCTTCCAGCAGGCCGGGCTGTGGTTGGGCGCCGACTGGAGCGAGGCCTGCGAGGGCACCAACGGCATCGGCACCTGCGTGGTGGAGCGCCAGGCGCTGACCATCCACCGCGACGAACACTTTCGCAGTCGCCATACCCAGCTGACCTGCTCGGCCAGTCCGGTCTTCGATCCGGCCGGCGAGCTGCTGGCGGTGCTGGACGTCTCCAGCGCGCGCCAGGAAGCCTCGCGCCAGGGCCAGTTCCACACCATGGCACTGGTCAATCTCTCGGCCAAGCTGATCGAGAGCTGCTATTTCCTCGACCGCTACGCCGACGGCTATCTACTGCGCTTCCATGCCCAGGCGGCCTATGTCGGCCTGCTCAGCGAGGGACTGCTGGCCTTTGACGACGAGGGGCGGATCAACGCCGCCAACGAGACCGCCCTGATGCTGCTGGGGCTGGCGCGCAGTGCGGTGCTGGGGCAGCGGATGGAAAGCCTGTTCGAGTTGCGGCAGGACGACCTGCTGGAGCGCGCCCGCCCGCAACCCAGCGCCTGCTGGGCGCTGCGTGGCCGCCAGGGCCAGGGCTTCCATGGCCTGGTGCGCGGTCCCCAGGTCCGGCCGGTCACCCCGGCGGCGGTGCCCAAGGCGCCCCTGCCCAGCGGCATCTGCCTGGCCGATCCGGCCCTGGCGCGGGATTTCACCCGGGCGCTCAAGGTGCTGGAACGTGACGTGCCGGTGCTGCTGCACGGCGAGACCGGCACCGGCAAGGAAGCCTTCGCCAGCGCCCTGCACCGCGCCAGCAGTCGCGCCGGCCAGGCTTTCGTCGCCCTCAATTGCGCGGCCATCCCGGAGACCCTGATCGAGAGCGAGCTGTTCGGCTATCGCGGCGGCAGTTTCACCGGGGCACGCAAGGAAGGCATGGCCGGCAAGTTGCAGCAGGCCGATGGCGGCATCCTCTTCCTCGACGAGATCGGCGACATGCCACTGGCGCTGCAGACGCGGTTGCTCAGGGTGCTGGAAGAGCGCCAGGTGGTCCCCCTCGGCGGCGGCGCGCCGCGGGCCCTGGACTTGCGCCTGGTCAGCGCCAGTCACCGCGATCTGGAGGCCCTGGTGGCCGCCGGCAGCTTTCGCGAAGACCTCTACTATCGCCTGCGCGGCCTGGTGGTGACCCTGCCGGCGCTGCGCGAACGCAGTGATCGGGGCGAACTGCTCGATCAGCTGCTGGCCGAAGAGGCCCGTGGCGAGTCGATTTGCCTCGCTCCGGCCGCGCGCGCCTGCCTGCTGGCCCAACCCTGGCCGGGCAACGTCCGTCAGTTGCGTACCGTGCTGCGCACCCTGGTGGCCCTCAGCGAAGACGGCCATATCGGCCTGGACGAACTACCCGCCGACTGCCGTGGCGCCCGGCCGCCCCTGCTGTCCAGCGCGGCGCCGGTCGACAGCGCCCGCGAGGAGCTGCGCGCGGTGCTGGACGACTGCCACTGGCAGATGACCCGCGCCGCCAAGCGCCTGGGGGTGAGTCGCAACACCCTCTATCGCTGGCTGCATCAACACGGCCTGCAGCGCCCCCAGGATTAGCGCACCTTCCCGCACAGGTGGGCGATGCAGGGCGAGACGAACAGATTGCCCCGGTAGGCGCCTGCCAGGGTGCGGCTGGCGACCAGGATCCACAGCAGGGTCAGCAGCACCACCAGCACGGCGCCCAGGCCGGTGAAGAAGGGCGCCGCCAGGGCTTCGCCCAGGCGCAAGGTGGTCAGGGCATAGACGCCCAGGGGAAAGGTGAAGCCCCACCAGCCCAGGTTGAAGGGCATGCCCTCCCGGGCCTGGCGCTGGGTCACCAGCACCGCCAGCGCCAGCCACCAGAGCCCCAGGCCCCAGAGCAGCAGCGCGCCCAGCAGGCCCAGGCCCCGGACGATCTCGCCAATGCCGACCAGGCCATGGGCGGCGAACACCGCAGGCGCAGCGCTGCCCAGCACCAGCAGCCCCAGGGCGCCGGTGGCGATCGGTCCCAATGCCAGCCAGCTCGACGCCGCCATGCTGGCCGGCGGCAGCCTGTGCAGCGCCAGGCGCAACAGCAGGATCACCAGCAGGCTGAGGGCGACAGGCACCGAATAGGCCCAGAGCACATAGCTGGCGACGAGCACCGTGAATTGCTCGCCGGCCGCCAGGTGCGGCACCAGCAGGCCACCACTGGCCGCCGCCACCTCCGCGGCCACCACCGGCAACAGCCAGACGGCGGTCATCTGGTCGATGCGATGCGCCTGGCGGGTAAACATCAGATAGGGGATCAGCACCCCGCAGGCCAGCGCCATGGCCGCGTCCAGCCACCAGAGGCCGAGCGCCAGGGGCAGCACCGCCGCGCCCCAGCGCGACAGGCCGAACAGCAGCAGGCCGTTGATCAGCGTGGCCAGGCCCATGGGGATGGTGCCGATAGACATCGAAACAGTGGCGTGGGCGAAGATCTCGCGCGCCTCGTCGAAGAACAGCAGCCAGCGCGAGGCATAGAGTCCGGCGAACAGGCAGAACAGCAGCACGTCGAGCAGCCAGAGGCCCTCGGCGAGGGCGGGCAATCCAGGCAACCGCCAGGGAAAGGCGGCCAGGGCGAGGGCCAGCACGCCGGTGCCCATGGTCACGGCGAACCAGTTGGGGGTGAACTGGCGGATGACCTCCAGGGGGCGGTCGAGCTGGCTAAAGGGTCTGAGGGCCTGCGCTGGGACAGCGGCGAAAAACGGCATGGCCGGGCTCCTGAAAGGGAAGGCCCTCAGGCTATGCCTGCTCGCTTATCATTAAAAATGAATGATTATGAAATATTAAACCATTGGGTAGATAAGGCGCTGCCCGCGCGGGGCAGACAGCGCCCGGGCATCAGGGCTTGGCCACGTGCCAGACCTGATTGACGCCATCCCCGGTGGTATCGCCCGGCTTGCTGTCCTTGACCCAGGTATACAGCGGTTTGCCCTGGTAGGCCCATTGCTGGCTGCCGTCGTCACGGGTCACCAGGCTGTAGCCATCGGCGGCCTTGGCGCCTGCTTCGGCTGTCAGCGGTGGCCAGTTCTGGGCGCAGGGACCGTTGCAGGCGGACTTGCCCGCGCTGTCCTTGGCGAAGGTGTAGAGCGTCATGCCCTTGCCGTCGACGAGCACCTTGCCCAGGGCGGTGTCGGCGACCTTGGTCGGCGCGGCGGCCAGGGCCAGGCTGGCGAAGGAGAGGGTTGCAGCGGTGATCAGCAGGTGTTTCAGCATGGTCGACCTCTTGTGCTTGTTATCAGGGCGAACGGATCCACGACTACCAGGGCATCCGCAAAGCCAGGGATGCCTTGCGCACTCTAGTCGAAATCCTGCCGCCTGGGGCCGGCGCAGCGCCGGGTATCCGCGACGGTCATCGCTCCGGCGGCGCGGCCCCCCGTGCTAACCTTGCCGCCGTTCAAATCCGTAGCGGAGCCCGCCTGTCATGCACATCCACATCCTCGGTATCTGCGGCACCTTCATGGGGTCGCTCGCGGTGCTGGCCAAGGAAGCCGGCCATCGCGTGACCGGCTCCGACGCCAACGTCTATCCGCCCATGAGCACCCAACTGGAGGCCCAGGGCATCGAGCTGACCCAGGGCTACGATCCGGCGCAACTGGATCCGGCACCGGACCTGGTGGTGATCGGCAACGCCCTGTCGCGCGGCAATCCGGCGGTGGAATACGTGCTGGATAAGGGGCTGCCCTATGTCTCCGGGCCCCAGTGGCTGGCCGAGCACGTCCTGCAGGGCCGCTGGGTGCTGGCGGTCGCCGGGACCCATGGCAAGACCACCACCACCAGCATGCTGGCCTGGGTGCTGGAGCATGCCGGCATGAGTCCGGGCTTTCTCATCGGCGGGGTGCCGCAGAATTTCGGCATCTCGGCGCGCCTGGGCGGCACGCCTTTCTTCGTGGTGGAAGCCGACGAATACGACAGCGCCTTCTTCGACAAGAGATCCAAGTTCGTCCACTACCGGCCGCGGACCACCATCCTCAACAACCTGGAATACGATCACGCGGACATCTTCCCGGATCTCGCGGCCATCGAACGGCAGTTCCACCATCTGGTGCGGACCATCCCCAGCAGCGGCCTGATCATCCACCCCACCGCCGAAACCGCCCTGGTGCGGGTGCTGGAGATGGGCTGCTGGACCCCGGTGCAGACCACCGGCGCAGGTGGCCAGTGGCAGGCGCGCCTGCTGGCCGAGGACGGCTCGCGCTTCGAGGTGCTGTTCGACGGCGCGGTGCAGGGCACGGTGAACTGGGCATTGACCGGCCAGCACAACGTGGCCAATGCCCTGGCCACCCTGGCGGCGGCTCGTCATGTCGGCGTGGTACCCGGCCTGGGCGTTGCCGCCCTGAGCGAATTCCGTAGCGTGAAGCGGCGCATGGAGAAAGTCGCCGAGGTGCGCGGCGTGACCGTCTACGACGACTTCGCCCACCATCCCACCGCCATCGCCACCACCCTGCAGGGGCTGCGCGCCCGGGTCGGTAGCGAGCGGATCATCGCCGTCATCGAGCCGCGCTCCAATTCCATGAAGCTGGGCGCCCACCGTGACGGGCTGCCGGACAGCGTCACCGGAGCCGACAGCGTCATCTGGTATGCCCCGCCGAATCTGGGCTGGGACCTGGCCGGTACGGCCGAGGCCTGCGCCGTACCGGCGGTGGTCTGCGATTCTCTGGAAGCGATCATCACCCGGGTCCAGGCCGAGCTGGACGGCCCCACCCACGTGGTGATCATGAGCAACGGCGGTTTCGGCGGCCTTCACGGCAAGCTGGCCGCCGCCCTGGAGCAGGCATGATGGCCGGCCCGGAACGCATCACCCTGGCGCTGACCGGCGCCTCCGGCTCCCAGTACGGTCTGCGCCTGCTGGACTGCCTGGTGCAGGAAGAGCGCGAGGTGCACTTCCTCATCTCCAAGGCCGCGCAACTGGTGATGGCCACCGAGACCGACGTGGTGCTGCCACCCAAGCCCCAGGCCATGCAGGCCTTTCTCACCGAATACACCGGCGCGGCCCCCGGCCAGGTGCGGGTGTTCGGCCAGAGCGACTGGATGGCGCCACCGGCGTCCGGCTCCAGCGCCCCGGCGGCCATGGTGGTCTGCCCCTGTTCCACCGGCACCCTCTCGGCCATCGCCACCGGCGCCAGCAACAACCTCATCGAGCGCGCCGCCGACGTGGCCCTCAAGGAGCGGCGGCAGCTGGTGCTGGTGCCGCGCGAGTCGCCGTTCTCCAGCATCCACCTGGAAAACATGCTCAAGCTGTCCAACCTGGGCGTGACCATCCTGCCGGCCTCGCCGGGCTTCTACCACCAGCCGCAGACCCTCGACGACCTGGTGGACTTCGTGGTGGCGCGCATCCTCAACACCCTGGGCATTCCCCAGGACATGCTGCCGCGCTGGGGCGAACATCACCTGTCCGGCAACGATGACTAGGGCCGTGCGCCTGGGCTTGCTGCTGCTGGCGGTAGCGGGCCTCGGCGGCTGCGCCACGGCGCGCACCCTCGACGCCGCCAAGCCCGGCGCGCCGGTGGTCTATGCCGGTACCCGGCTGGATCTCTATGCGCTGCAGGGCGGCTGCTGCGCCCAGGAGCGCTTCGGCGCCGAGGCGCCGGCCTGGCCGGTGCTGGACCTGCCTGCCAGCGCGCTGCTCGATACCCTGCTGCTGCCGCTGTCCCTGCCGGCCGCCATCGGTGGGCGGGGCAGTGTGAGTGGCGGCCTCTAGGCTTTATCTGAAAAGTGCCTGCGCTCGGTGATGCTGCGTTAAAAATCAGCTCGGAATGCTCATTTACCCTTTGTAAACTCCGCTTCCTCGCTGATTTTTGCCTTGCCTGACCTTCGCTCGGCTACCTTTCAAACAAACCCTAGAACGCCTTCAGCAACTCGCCGAGCCTGGCCATGGCCGTCTCGCTGCGGGCGTCCCATGGGTGCCCGCAATTGAGTCTGATGCAGTGGCGAAAGCCCTGCTGCGCGGAAAAGATCGGTCCCGGCGCCAGGCTGATGCCCTCGGCCAGGGCCTGGCGGTAGAGCACCAGGCTGTCCACCCGCATGGGCAATTCGAACCAGAGAAAGTAGCCGCCCTGGGGCCGGCTGACGTGGGTGTCGGCGGGAAAATAACGCCGCGCCGCGGTCAGCATGGCCTGGCGCTGGCGGTCGAGACTCAGGCGCAGGCGGCGCAGGTGGCGATCGTAGCCGCCGTGCTGGAGATAGTCGGCCAGCGCGGCCTGGGCCGGCATCGAGGGGGTGATGGTGGTCATCAGCCGCAGTCGCGCGACGGCGCCGGCCTGGCGACCGGCGGCGATCCAGCCGATGCGATAGCCGGGCGCCAGGCATTTGGAAAAGGAGCCGCAGTGCAGCACCAGGCCGTCGCGGTCGAAGCGCTTGACCGGGCGGTGCGGTTCGCTGCCGCTGTAGAGCTCGGCATAGACGTCGTCTTCCAGCAGCGGGACCTGATGGCGTTGCAGCAGGCCATAGAGGCGCTGCTGGGCGCTATCGTCGAGACTGACCCCGGTGGGATTCTGCAGGCCGCTCATGAACCAGCAGGCCTTGATCGGCAGGCGGTTCAGGGCCTCTTCCAGGGCATCCAGGTTGAGGCCGCGCTCGGCATCGACGGGAATCTCCACCGCCTTGAGCTGCAGTCGTTCCAGCACCTGCAGGCTGGCGTAGAAGGCTGGGCTTTCCACCGCCACCAGATCGCCGGGACGGGTCAGGCTCTGCAGCCCCAGGTTGAGTGCCTCCAGGGCGCCGTGGGTGATCACCAGTTCTTCGCCGACTTCCGGCATGCCGGCCAGGCCGTAGCGCCGGGCGATCTGTCGGCGCAACTCGGGATGGCCCGGGGTGACGTAGGCGGTGAGGTCCTGGGCGGGCAGGTCGCGCAGGCCGTGGGCCATGCTGCGGGCCAGGCGCGCCAGGGGAAAGAGATCGGGACTGGGAAAGGCCGAGCCGAAGGGCACGATGTCCGGATCCTGCAGCGACTGCAGCACCGAATAGACCAGGTCGCTCACCGCGACCTCGGTGCCCTCCAGGGGCGCCAGCAGCGGCGCCGCGTCCCGCGCCCGCGCCGGTTCGCGGACGAAATAGCCGGACCGCTCGCGGGCCTCGATCAGGCCGCGACTCTCCAGCAGGTAATAGGCCTGGAACACCGTGGAGGGGCTGATGCCATGGGTCTGGCTGGCGTTGCGCACCGACGGCAACCGCTCGCCGGGGGCGAGGACGCCGCGGGTCATCAGGGTGGCGAGCTGGTCGGCGAATCTTTCGTAGCGCTTCATGCAGGGCCAGGGCAGGGGAGACCGTCACTATAGCGAGCAGGGCTCCATCTGATCCGGTTTTTCATGTGTCTACCTGCTGCTGTAACGCGGGCGCCCCGAGGCCTAAGCTTTATCCATCCCTTTCTGGCATCCCTCGGAGGCAGCCATGGACGATGGTATCTTCATGATTCTCTTCAGCCTGCTCGCGCTCATCCTGCTCGGCGGCGGCTACTACGCCTGCGTGGTGCTGAACAAGGACCGGCGCGACGTGGAAAAGAACGATCAGCTGCGCTGATTGCCCACCTCGCAGACATCCACCCAGCGCGCCTCGCTGAGGGCGGCCAACCGCTCCGGGGTGAGGCGCACGCAGCTGTGGATGGCACCCGCGGCCGGTAATACCTCGTCGAAGGCTTTGAGCGATTCGTCGCAATAGACCGGCAGCGGGGTGGCCAGCCCGAACGGGCAGACGCCGCCCACCGGATGCCCGGTGAGGCCTTCCACGGTGGCGGCATCGAGCAGCTTGGCCTTGCCACCGAAGGCGGCCTTGAGCTTGCGGTTGTCCAGGCGCGCATCGCCGCGAGCCACCAGCAGCAACTGCTGCTCCCCGACTTTCAGCCCCAGGGTCTTGGCGATCCGCCCCGGCTCCACGCCATGGGCAGCCGCGGCCAGGGTAACGGTCGCGGTACTGGTGGTGGCCTCGAGGATCTCGAGATCGGGCGCGATGCGGGCGAGGTGCTGGCGGACGGAGTCGAGGCTCATGGGGCTTCCCGTGCAGGTAAACCCCGACTTTCGGTAATCCGTACCGCCCGCGTCAAGGCTGACTCAGCACTCCACGAAGGTCACGGCCAGGCCGCCGCGCGAGGTTTCCTTGTACTTGCTGTGCATGTCCGCGCCGGTTTCCTTCATAGTGCGGATCACCTGGTCGAGGGAGATGAAGTGCTCGCCGTCGCCGCGCAGGGCCATCTGGGCGGCATTGATCGCCTTGACCGCGGCGATGGCGTTGCGCTCGATGCAGGGCACCTGCACCAGGCCGCCAACCGGATCGCAGGTCAGTCCCAGGTTGTGCTCCAGGCCGATCTCGGCGGCGTTTTCCAGCTGCGCCGGGCTGGCGCCCAGCACCTCGGCCAGACCGGCCGCGGCCATGGCGCAGGCCGAGCCGACCTCGCCCTGGCAGCCCACCTCGGCACCGGAGATGGAGGCGTTCTTCTTGCACAGGATGCCGACCGCGGCGGCGGCCAGCATGAAGCGCACCACGTCGTCGTCGCAGGCATCGGGATTGAATTTCATGTAGTACATCAGCACCGCCGGGATGATCCCGGCCGCACCGTTGGTGGGCGCGGTGACCATGCGCCCGCCGGCGGCGTTCTCCTCGTTCACCGCCAGGGCGAAGAGGTTGACCCACTCCATGGCGGAGAGGGTGGAGCCGATGACGTTGGGCTTGCCGATGGCCTGCAGACTCTGGTGCAGGCGGGCGGCGCGGCGACGCACCTTGAGGCCGCCGGGCAGGATGCCCTCGTTGGCGAGACCGTTCTGTACGCATTCGCGCATCACGTTCCAGATGCGCAGCAGGCCGCTGCGGATCTCTTCCTCGGAGCGCCAGCTCTTTTCGTTGGCCAGCATCAGCTCGGCCACGCCCAGGCCATGGCGGCGGCACAGCTGCAGCAGCTCGGCGCCGCTGGAGAAGTCATAGGGCAGTTCGGTGGTGTCGTTGTCCAGCACGCCGCTGGCGGCCTGGGCGGCGTCCACCACGAAGCCACCGCCGATGGAATAGTAGGTCGCCTCGGCCACCTCGCCGGTGGCGCCAAAGGCGGTCAGGGTCATGGCATTGGGGTGATAGGGCAGGCTCTCGTCCAGCAGCAGCAGGTCTTCCTGCCAGTCGAAGTGGATCGCCTGGCGCCCGGCCAGCAGCAGCTGGCGCTCGTTGCGCAGGGCTTCGATGCGCGGCTCCACGGCGGCGGGATCGACGCGATCCGGCCATTCGCCCATCAGGCCGATCAGGGTGGCGCGGTCGGTGCCATGGCCGACGCCGGTGGCCGACAGCGAACCGTACAGACGCACCTCGACCCGCCTGACCTGTTCCAGCAGACCTTCGTCGACCAGGCGCTGGGCGAACAGGGCGCCGGCCCGCATCGGGCCCACGGTATGGGAACTGGACGGACCCACGCCGATTTTGAACAGGTCGAAGACGCTGATGGCCATGACGATAATCCCTGATTGAGCTTGAATGGTCGCCAGACAAGCTGCCGGCGGATGGCTCATAGTGGTGATAAGCCCTCAGCTCGCACAAACGAAAGCTTCTAAGCGATCCTTTAGCGGAACTCATCGATGAGCCGGATCCTCAACGCCCAAACCCAGGCCTGGCTGCAGGTCTTCGCCTGCGCCGCTCGGCATCTGTCCTTCACGCGCTGCGCCGAAGAGCTGCACGTGACGCCGGGCGCCATCAGCCAGCAGATGCGCCAGCTGGAAGAGCGCCTGGGCTTCAAGCTGTTTCACCGGGTGGCCCGTGGCCTGGAACTGACCGCCGAAGGCCAGCGCCTGGCGACCACCCTGAATCAGGCCTATGGACTGATCGACGCCGAATTGCGCCGTCTCAACGCCGGCCAGTTCGGCGGCGTGGTGCGCCTCAGGTCGATCCCCTCGTTTCTGGGCAAGTGGCTGACGCCGCGACTGCCGCGGCTGCAGGCGCGCTTTCCCGACCTGCAACTGCGGCTGGTGGCCGAAGACAGCAGCTGGTCGCTGCGCGAGGGCGAATTCGACCTGGCCATCGACCTCAACGACGGCAGCTATCCGGGCCTGGCCTCGACGCCGCTGATGGAGGAAGAGATCTTTCCGGTCTGTGCGCCCAGCCTGCTGGTGGGGCGACCGCCGCTGGAGCGGCCGGAGGACCTGGAGTTCTATCCGCTGCTGCACGACATCACCGCCTGGCGCGGCAGCTACGAATACGCCGAATGGGAGTTCTATCTGGCCAGCATCGGCGCGCCGGCGCTGGATGTGCGGCGGGGCCACACCTTCAATCGCAATCACCTGACCATCGAGGCGGCCATCGCCGGCATGGGCGTCGCCATCGCCCGTCGCGCCCTGATCACCGACGAGCTGGCCCGGGGCGTGCTGGTGGTGCCGCCCTTCGGCCGTTCGGTACCGGCGCACAAGAGGTACATGCTGCTCTATGCCCAGGGCGCCCTGGCCGATCCCCGTCTGCGCGCCCTGCACGACTGGCTGGTGCAGGAAGTCGATCAGATGGTGCTGGCCCAGCCGGCGTAGGAGCCACTGTCCGATCGCGACCCGGGTGGTCTGCCGATGTAGCGTCCGGCGCAGGTTGGGCTGAGCGCAGCGAAGCCCAACAGCTCCTGCCTCGGCACCGCTGATGTTGGGCTTCGACAATGGAGCCGTCTCAGCCCAACCTACGATTGATGGCGCCCAGAAGGCTGCTCCTGCAAGCGACCAAGCCTTCTGCACCGTAGCGCGGAAAACGGCGTAGCCTTTTCCGCTGTTGGCTTCGTCGTGAGGCATGCCCTCACCCCAGCCCTTTCCCGGAGGGAGAGGAGGCTATCCGAATGGGGAGTCGCTGTTGTAGGTCCTAGGAACGCTTGAACGATCCGTGCGGGGGCCTACTTGCAGGAGCGGCCGCATCGGCGGACCGCCATGACCGCGAGGGCGGCAACCCGGCCCTCGCTCTACGCCTTTATCGCCCCAGCTTGCGCAGCTCGTCCGATTCCACCACGCGCACGCCCTTGCCTTCTTCCAGGGCCAGGCGCCACAGCGCGCGGGCCAGGACGGCGGCTTCGATGCCGTGCCATTTGCCGGGCAGCCACTGTGACAAGGGAGCGGCCAGGCGCTCGCCGAGACGCTCTTCCTGGCGCTGGCCGATCAGCAGCGACGGCCGCGCCAGGGTCAGTTGCGTCCAGCCCTGGGCGCGCAGGGCTTCTTCCAGCTCGCCCTTGACCTTGTTGTAGAAGATCGAGGACTGGGAGTCGGCGCCGATGGCGCTGACCACGATGTAGTGGCGGGCGCCCAGTTCCAGAGCGCGCTGGCCGACCGCCAGGGGCAGGCCGTAATCCACGGCGCGAAAGGCGGCTTCGGAGCCGGCCTGCTTCATGGTGGTGCCCAGGCAGCAGAAAGCCACGTCCAGCGGGCCTTCCAGGGTCGGCAGCAGGCTGTTGAGATCACCCACCGGATTGTCCAGCCGGGCGTGTTCCGCCAGCGGACGGCGGGTCGGCGCCAGCACCCGGGGGACCGTCGGCTCGTTGAGGAGGCGGTCGAGCAGGTGTTCGCCGGTCAGGCCAGTGGCGCCGGCGATGAGGGCATGCTGAGGCGTCAGGTACACGGGGCTCTCCTTGTAGCGGCGACCGCTGATGTCAGGTTGGACCTCGGACGTTCCGGTTGTTCGTCAAAGCCCTGGTCAAAGCCGGCACTCAGCGACTCGCGCGCCAGGCGCGCCACTTCTGCAGTACGGCGGGCGGCGCCCACAGCTGGGGCTCGGACGGATCGAAGCCTTCGGTCTTCTCGCGTACCGACACGGTGTCGCGGGCGCGCTGGAAGGCCTGCTCGGGATCGTCGGTGTGCTGGAAGGCCTCGGCGAACAGGGCGCGGCCGAAGTAGGTGAAGTCGGCTTCGTCGGTGCAGCCGAAGGAGGTGCGATCGGCCTTGGACGCGGTCATCACCAGGGTGTGATCGTCCTGCAGTTGCGGGATGAAGCCGCCGCTGTAGCAGCTGGAGACGATGATCAGCTTGTCGCGGCCGCGCAGGGGCGCGAGCAGCCGGCCGAGCTCCGCCGCCGGCAGGCTGGAGAGATCCAGGCCCGGCTGGGAGAGCACCAGCTGATGGTCGGCCGAGCCGTGGCTGGTCAGGTAGATGAGGATCAGGTCCTCCGGGCCGGTGCGCTGGGCCAGGGCCTGCAGGCTCTGGTAGAGATTCTCGCGGGTGGCCAGCGGATGGTCGCTGCGGATGTCCTTGGCGTTGATCAGGTGGACGACGTCGCGCGCGCCCCAGGTGGTGGTTAGGAAATTGGCCACATAGTTGGCTTCGCGCTGGAACACGCCCTGGCCACCGTCACCGGCCAGGACCAGGCCATAGAGTTCGGTGGCAGGGGTGGACGCCGGGATCTGCTGCAATTCCTGGTCGAGCACCTTGCCCTGGTCGAGCAGGGCGCGTTCCAGGGGATCGGCGATGTACTGCCCCTGGTCGTCGCGGATGCGCTTGCCGCCCTCCCAGAGACCCCGTTCCACCTGGCCGTCGGCGCGGGTCAGGACGCCCATGCCGGCATAGACGCCGTCGGCGAAGTTGCCGCGATAGACGCTGCCGTCGCTGTTGGTGAGCACGCCCTGGCCGTCGAACTTCCAGTTGCGGAAGGCGCCGCGGTACTGGCTGCTGTCGCTGCCGACGAATTCGCCGTTGCCGGTCAGCTCGCCGCCACTGAAGCGCCCGCGCCAGAGATCGCCACCGGCACTGCGATAGACCCCGGCGCCTTCGAACTGGTCGTCGACGAATTCGCCGTCATAGCGATCGCCGCCCGGTTCCTGCCACTGGCCGACGCCATTGAGGTGGCCGTCGTTGAAGGTACCGATGGTCTGGGTGCCGTCGCTGTCGAGCTTGGACCCCTGGCCCTGCATGCGGCCGTTGACGAAGCTGCCGTGGTATTCCCAGCCGCTGCTGCTGATCAGGTTGCCCTGGCCATGGTAGAGACCGCGGCGAAAGGTGCCCTGGTAGTAGGTGCCGTCGGCGAATTGCTGCTCGCCGGGGCCCTCGGCCAGGCCGTCCTTGAAGCGGCCCTTGAGCCAGTTGCCATTGGGCCACTCGATGCGTCCGCTGCCATTGAGCAGGCCGCTGACGATGTCGCCGGTATAGACCCCGCCATCGGGCAGTCTCACGCTGCTCGCGTTGGGCGCCGCCTGGACAGCGCAGGCCGCCAGCAACAGCGCGGCGAGGGCGAGACGGGGCAGGAGGGCGCTCATAGGTGGGGTCGGGCGGGCGCTTTAACGCGCCTCGAGCCGGACCAGGTGACGCTCCAGCGTCGCGGAGTAGGGTTCCAGGAGACGCTCCACGCAACTGGCCCCGGCGGGGCTGGCGATGGTGCGGATACGGGCACGTTTACGCAGCAGCTCGTCCTCGGCGATGCTCTGCTCGACCAGCAACAGGTTGCGACTGTGGCGACTCAGCGCCTGGGCATTGCGTACGGTGGTGTTTTCCAGCAATTGGGCGAGCTCCAGGCCGGCGAGGCGTTCGCCCTGTGTCAGACCCAACTGCAGCTGCAGGGTTGCACCGCTGCCGACCACTTCCACCTGCAGGGCGTGACCCAGGGCACGCATGATCTCGCCGCAGCAGAGGGCGCGGGTCAGGTAGTCGTCGTCGTCGCTGCGTTCGTGGAAGAGGATCAGGCTGCCGCCATCCTTGAGGGTGTGCAATTCGCCGTCGTAGAGCTCGGTGGCCTGTTGCAGGCAGTCGCGATAGCGCTCCAGCAGCTGTTCGAGGCGACTGCGCGGCAGCCGGCTGAGCTGGTCCTGGGCGCCGAGCTGGATGGACAGCACCGCCGAGGTGACGATGTCGGGCTCGGTGGGCACCGCCGGGGCCGGGGTGGGTGGCGGTTCGGTAAAGGACTCGGGTACCAGTTCGGCGAAGGCCTCGGCGTCCAGTTCGCTGTCGGCGCCCGCGGCGGGCGCCTTGCGCGCGGCCGGCTTGGCGGCGGCAGCCTTGCGTGCGGGCGGCGGCTTGACGCTCAGGCCACCCTGCTCGTCGGCGAAGGGATCGTCGTCCTCGGCCGCGGCCACTTCCGCCTTGGGCGGCTTGGGCGGGACCAGGCGACTCTGCAGCTGGCGAGCCAGGTCGCCCAGTTCGTCGAGACGGCCGGCGCCCGGTGCGGGGTCATCGGGATCGCGCAGCCAGACGCGCAGTTCCAGCAGCGGAATCGACAGCTGACGACCCAGCCGCAGGCTGAGAATCAGCGTCAGCGCCAGCAGGATCAGGCCCAGCAGGCCCATGTTCTGCAGGCTGATCATCATCGGCTGCTGGAACTGGTCCATGTCCAGCGCCAGGCGCACCTGACCGGCGGTGACGTCCTGGAAGCGGATCGGCGTGCTGTAGATGCCATCGGTGGCGGTCAGCAGGCCCTGGCTCGGGCGCGTGCCGGACTCGGCCAGCACCCGGTTGTCCGGGCTGTAGACCGCGGCATGGGCCACCAGCGGATTGCGCGCCAGGTTGCTCAGCAGCACGTTGAGGCTGAGGTTGTCGTTGGCCACCAGCAATTCGGCGGCGGAGTTGGCCGTCTGGGTCACCAGGCTCTGGCCAACGGCGTCGGCCTGCTGCTGCATGGCATGGCGGAACTGCATGCTCATGATGCCGGCATAGATCACCAGGGCAGCCGCCACCAGCAGCAGACTGTGGGAAACGATGCGCAAGGCCACCGGCACACGACGCTGGCGCAGGGCTCGGTAGATCAGCAGGAAGAAATTATCGGGCTTGACGGTCGCGGGGCGGGTCACAGAAATCGTTTCTTTGGACAAAAAATGTGCGGCCAGTATAACCAGCGCGCCAGGGGTGCGAAAACGGCGAATGCAGGGCTTCGCCCGCAAAAGAGGCCGGCGGTGGACTCCCGCCGCCAGCCGGTGCCCATGGCTCGGCACCGCCGGGGCGAAAGGGTAGACTGCGCGCTTTTCCGCGAGGGGATCGCCATGCAAGACGTTATCGGACTCCAGGCCGTGGGCATCCTGCCCGCCGACTGGTTGGCTGCTCTCACCGGCGCCCTGGCCGCGGCCGGTGCCCGGCTGGAATCGCTGCAGCAGCAGGGTCTGGACAACAGTGCCGCAGTGACCCTGCTGGTCAGTCCGGCGAGTGCCGGCGCGGCGCTGGGGCAGGCGCTGCAGGCCCTGGGTCTGCAGGTGGCGCCCCTGGCGCAGCCCGCGCCGGAGACCGGCGAAGCCCATGTCCTGACTCTGATGGGCCGCACCCTGGCCGATCTGCCGCTGACCCGCCTGGCCGCGCTGTGCCGCGAGCAGGGCCTGAACATCCATGCCATCCGCGCCCTGAGCGAGCCGGGCGCGACCGAGCGCGCCGCCCTGGAGCTGCGCGTCACCGGCGAGCCGCACGAACCCCAGGCCCTGCGCGCAGGTCTGCTGGCGCTGGCCCAGGAAGGCCAGGCCGACATCGGCTGGCAGCCGGACGAACTGCAACGTCAGCACCGCCGGCTGGCGGTGTTCGACATGGACAGCACCCTGATCCAGGCCGAGGTCATCGACGAACTGGCCAAGGCCGCCGGTATCGGCGAGCGGGTGGCGGCCATCACCGAGCGCGCCATGCGCGGCGAGATCGACTTCCGCGCCAGCTTCACCGAGCGCATGGCGCTGCTGCAGGGCCTGTCCGAGGAGGTATTGGAAGACATCGGTGCCGGGCTGCGCCTGACCGAAGGGGCCGAGCGGCTGTTCGCCGAGCTGAAGCGCCTGGGCTACAAGACCGCCATCCTTTCCGGCGGCTTCACCTACTTCGCCCGCCAGGTGCAGGCGCGGCTGGGCATCGACTACGTCTATGCCAACGAATTGGAGATCGTCGACGGCAAGCTGACCGGTCGCGCCGTCGAGCCCATCGTCGATGCCCAACGCAAGGCCGATCTGCTGCAGGAACTGGCCAGCCGTGAAGGCTTGACGCTGGAGCAGACCATCGCCGTGGGCGACGGCGCCAACGACCTGCCGATGCTGGCCCTGGCCGGTCTGGGCGTGGCCTTCCGTGCCAAGCCGCTGGTGCGCCAGTCCGCCCGCCAGTCGGTGAGCGTGCTGGGCCTGGATGGCGTGCTCTATCTGCTCGGCGTGGAAGATCGCCATACCCGGGGCTGAGTCTCCCCTCGCGGCCATGCGTTCCTACGGATGCTCGACGTAGACAACGTAGGAGCGGGCGCACCGCCAAGGCCGCGATGAACCTGTCCCGGGCTGGGTTACCGCTACTCGGGATGGAATTCGTAGTCCATCGCCTGGCTGGGCTCCTGCAGGTAGTAGCCCTGGATGAAGTGCACCCCGACCTGCCAGAGCTGGGCCAGCACGCTGGCGCTCTCGACGAAGGGGGCGATGGTCTGGACGTTCTGGGCGCTGAGTTCGGCGACCAGGGCCTTGAGGCGCTCCTGGTGGTCCGGCTGCGCCAGGTCCTTGATCAGCTTGCCCGACAGCTTGACGTAATCCGGTACCAGCAGGCGCAGCGCCGCCAGCGGCGGATCGCCGGCGGCAAAGCCGCTCAGGGTGACCGGATGACCCTGGCGCCGTAGCCGCTGCGCCATGGCCAGGGCCTGCTCCGGCTGGGCCAGCAGGTCTTCTTCGCTGAGCTGGAAGATCACCGCCTCGGCGTCCAGCTGCTGAGCCTGCAGGGTTTCCCGCAGCCAGGGCAGCAACTCCAGATCGCCCAGGGTCGCCCCCGAGAGGTGCACGAAGATGCGTGTGCCATGGCCGCGGGCGCGGTGCTCGCCGAGCTGGCGCATCGCCTGGTGGATCACCCAGCGATCGATCTGGCCGCTCAGTCCGCTGTCGCGAGCGGTGCGGGCGAATTCGGCCGGCGAGACCTCTTCGCCCTGGGGATTGATCAGGCGCAGCAGCGCCTCGTAGTACTCGTGGCTGCCGCCGCGCAGACCGATCACCGGCTGGAACAGCAGACGGAAGCCGTTCTGCTGCAGGGCCTGCTTGACCATGGCCACCAGATTGCCGCGATTGGCGGCGGCGGCCAGTTCTTCCTGGGGATCGTAGCGTTTGCAGGCGTTGCCGCCGCGCTGGGCGACCTGGCGCGCGGAGCGGTGCGCCCGGTCCACCAGGTCGCCCGCGCTCTTGGTATGGCTGTCCAGGCTGACCACGCCGATGGAATAGCTGATGGCCAGGGTGCGCCCGGCCAGGTTCAGCGGCAGGCGCTCCTGGCGGCCAAGGAGGCGCTCGAAGGCACTGTCCAGGCTGGCGTCGGCCGCTTGCGGCAGGAGGGCGGTAAAGGCGTCGTCGGCGAAGCGCGACAGGGTCACCAGGGTGCCGAAGTGCTCGCGCAGGCGCTCGGCCAGGACCACCAGCAATTCGTCCATGGCGCCTATGCCCAGCTCGGCCAGCAGGGTCGGATAGCGATCGATGCTCAGGTAGGCGAAGCTGGCCGGCGCGCCGAGCCGGGCGCGCTCCAGGGCATCCTCGAGCAATTCGAGCATGCGGCTGCGATTGAGCAGACCGGTCAGGATGTCCTGGAAGCGCACCTCGCGCAGCTGTTCCTCGAGGGCCTCGGCGGCCGGGGCCGCGCGTTCCTCGCGCAGGTGCAACTGCACACAGGGTTCGTCGAGATAGATGGCCGGCGTCAGGCGCAGGCGCACACCAAGGGTGCTGCCATCCTGGCGGACGCACCGGCAGTCCAGTTCGAGGGGGTCGGGAGCGTCGCGCAACTGGCGAAAGGCCTCGCGCAGCGCCGGCTGGTCGGCGGCGGCGATGAGGTCCATCAGCGGGGTGATTTCCAGGTCTTCCGCGGACGGATAGCCCAGCAGCTCCACATAGGCCGAGTTGACGTGGATGTGCAGACCGTCGTGGACATAGGCGACCGCCTCCACGGCGTTGGCCAGCAGCAGCTGGCAGCGCTGCTCGGCCTCGGCCAGGGCCTGTTCTAGGCGCCGGCGTTCGTGGCGCTCGGCCAGGTTGCCGAGTTCGCGCAGGCTGGCCAGCAGCAGGTGTTCGTCGTTGTCGCTGGCGATGCCGTCGCGGGCGCCGAGACGCAGGGCGTCGAGCACCGCCGCGGGATCGTCCGGTGCCACCCGCTGGATGACGGCGAGCTGGGGGGCGCGGCGACGCAACTGGCGCAGTGCGCTCAGGCTGTCGAGTTCAGCCGAGGGTGGGGCGAGGATGGCGAGGTCCCAGGACTGGGACAGCAGTTCGTCGAGACCCGCGGGGTCGGCCAGGCGCTGGGCCCGCGTCGCCCGTCCGGCATTGCGGAACAGGCTGACCAGGCGTTCCGCCTCGTTCTGCGATGCTTCGAGCAGTAACAGGCGGATCGCGCTGTGTTCGGCGGCCATGGTCTATTCGCGCCCTGGCGATAACGATGATTTATCGAAGCTACAGAGACTTCCACAGCGAGTCAAAGTCTTCTTCCTGCCGAGCGCCACCGCCGGCGGGACCACTGTTTGGCTGAACGCCGCTCTGTTCCAGCAGGTGATATTCGAAGACGCTGAAGCTGACCGTCATGCTGCGCCGCCGATCGAGCATGCCGCGCTGCTCGTTGCCCTGCTGGTTGATCTGCACCTTGCTGCCTTCCTGGAAGGGCAGTCGTGGCGCGATCAGCGTCGGTGCCTGGTCGATGGCCTTGATCTCCGGCAGCAGCAGGGCGCGCAGGTACTGGCTGTTCTGCTCGGCCTTGCGCAGCAGCTGCAGGCCACAGGGGCGCGCGGTGGGCGCCAGCAGTTCGACGCCCATCTGGGTACCGCTGCCGGGCACCTGGCGTACCCAGCGCACCACCGCCGGGCCCCAGTTGTGATCCTCGGGCAGGCGCACACCGAGCAATTCGCCGGCCTGCAGTTGCTCGGGCACCTCGCCACTCCAGCTCAGGCAATAGCCGCCCGGGCTGTGGTTGACCACCTGCACCGCATGGATCGGAAAGGCCGGACTGGCCGCCTCGCCGTCGCCGGGCAGGACGTCGTAGTGGATCTCTTCCAACGCCCCGGCGCTCCAGTCCAGGGTGTCGGGTGCCTGGGTGTCGGCATCGAAGGCCATCGACCAGACGTCGTCCTTGGGCTTGGGCGCAAAGGCGTCCGGCACGACCGCGGCCGACAGGCGCAGGGTGTCGGCGAACACCTGACCCCCGGCGAGCTGGTAGTGCAGGGCACTCATGCCGATGCAGACCTGCACCTGGCCCTGGCCGGGCATGCGCTGGAAGGCACGATCCGCCTCCTGGCCCCAGGCCCCGACCAGGTGTTGCAGCAGATCCAGGGACAGATCGCCATGCACCGGCAGGCGCGCCCGTGGCCGCTGTTCCGGGGCCAGCGCCAAATAGTCCTCGATGGCCTGCACCAGTTGCTGCGGCGCGAGACCGAGCAGGCCGTTGAGATTGGCTTCGCGCAACAGCGAGCGATAGCGCGGGGGAGCGTCGATCTGCGGCGCCACCACCATCAGGGTGCCGTTCTGCTCGGGGCCTTGCAGGCGGATCAGACTGGCCCAGTCGTCCAGGTGCAGCGTCAACTGGGCGATATGGCTCTGGCGCAACTGGTTGCAGCGCGCGGCGCCAAACAGCAGGGCGGCGCCATAGGCCTGGGTGATGGTCTGGCTGCCGTCGCCGGGCAGCAGCTCATCGCGGATCTTCTGGTTGTGCAAGCCGGTGGTCACCGCCAGCCGATAGAGCTGGTGCAACTCCAGCCAGAGGTTGTCGTGCACCGGGGTATAGAGCTGGGCGGCGCGGATCAGTGGCCCGAGCAGGGCGCGTAGGGCGCGCTGGATGGCGGTCGCGAGCAGCGTGCTGCGTTCGCCACGGTCGCTTTCCTCGACCACGATCAGCTTGTAGCCGGCCGCCAGCAGGTTCTGCAGGGCCTGGCAGAGATTGGCTACCTTGCGCGAGCGCTCGTCGAGCACGATGGCCTGGTTGAGCACATGGCGTTCGAGCAGCTGGCAGACCCGCTGCACGTCCGGGCGCAGGGATTCGAGCAGGCGCAGACGCGCTTCCGGCGTCAGGATCAGCCGGTTGAGTTCCAGCAGGCCCTGGTAGAGCAGCCGGGCGAATTCGCCCAGCTTGGCTCGCGGCAATTGCTCCAGCCAGCGCTTGAGGCCGGCCGGGGTGGCGTCACAAAACGTCAGGCTGCGCTGATCGGGCGTCGGTACCCGCAACATGAGCTGTGGCCTTTTGCTATCCATTAGCCGCGCACACTCCTGTTTCGATGGGCAGTGAACCGCGCATCTAGGCGAGAGGCCCTGGCTCGGAAACGGTGGTCAAGGGGGCCGGCGTGGTCGGAACCCCCAGCAGTTGCCCCATGTTGACGGTGGAGAGGGCGCCGAGTTCAGCGGACCAGTTCACCGCGTCCGGGCCGAACAGCACGATGGCGGTGGAGCCCAGCTTGAAGCGGCCCAGCTCGTCGCCGGTGCGCAGGGTGATGGGGGCGCGCGCGGCCTCGTCGTAGGCGAAGCTCTTGAGTTCGCGCTTGGGCGGCGTGACCAGGCCGGCCCAGACCGTCTCGATGCTGGCGACGATCATGGCGCCGACCAGGATGACCGCCATGGGGCCCACGGCGGTGTCGAAGATGCACACCACCCGCTCGTTGCGGGCGAACAGGTCGGGCACGTTCTCGGCGGTGAGCTGATTGACCGAGAAGATGCGCCCGGGCACATAGACCATCTCCTTCAGGGTGCCGGTGAGCGGCATGTGCACCCGGTGGTAGTCCTTGGGCGACAGGTAGATGGTGGCGAAATGGCCGCCCATGAAGGGCGCGGCGCGCAGGCCGTCGCCGCCGAGCAGCTCCAGCAGGCTGTAGCTGTGGCCTTTGGCCTGGAAGATGCGGCCGTGCTCGATGCGGCCGAGCTGGCTGATGGCGCCGTCGCTCGGGCTCACCACCACGCCGGCTTCGGCCGGCAGCGGACGGGCGCCGGGCTTCAGGGCGCGGGTGAAGAAGGCGTTGAAGTTCTCGTAGGCGGTGGGGTCTTCCACCTGAGCCTGGCGCATGTCGACGTCATAGTGACGGACGAACCAGCGGGTCAGCAGATTCTTGAACCAGGGCACCCGGCACTCGGCGAAGCCACCGATCAGCCGCGACAGCAGATGGTGCGGCAGCAGGTGCTGGGCAAGGATGAACAGACGGTCTTGCAGTTTCATGAGAGGTCCTTGGCAATCATTCGATGGGGGCGTCGGGGTGGTTGCCCCATTCGCCCCAGGAGCCGGCATAGGCTTTGACGCGCGGATAGCCCAGGGCCTTGGCCGCGAGATAGGTGAAGCCGGATCGGTGATGGGTCTGGCAGTGGGTGATGATTTCCTTGTCGCGGGTGATGCCCAGGCGCTCCAGTTCGGCGGCCAGGTCCTCGCGGATGCGCAACTGGCGCTCGCGATCCATGCCGGCGGTCCACTCGAAGTTGATCGCCCCGGGGATATGGCCGCCACGGGCGGTCAGCACCTTTTCGCCCCGGTATTCATCGGCGCCGCGGGCGTCCCAGATGGCCAGGTCCTCGGCGCCCAGCCGGCTCTGCAGATAGGCGCGGCTGGCGGTGGGCTCTTCGTGCAGGGTCAGGGCGACCGGCGCCCCGGCCGCGGCGGGGACCGCGGTGCTCAGCGGCAGGCCGGCGGCGATCCAGCCCTGGCGCCCGCCGTTGAGGTAGTGATAGTGGCCGTGCCCGATGACGTCCAGCAGCCAGATGAAGCGTCCGGCCCAGCCGCCGCCTTCGTCGTCATAGACCACGTAGACGGCGTCGTCGCGCTGGCCCAGTTCGCCGAACAGCCGTTCCAAGTCCGCCTGGGCCGGCAGCAGGCCGGGCGCCGGCTTGCTGCCCAGCTGGGTGCGGGCGGGCGCGACATGGCGCGCGCCGGGCAGATGGCCCTCGGCATAGTGGGCGGCGCTGCAGAGATCCACCAGGATGAGTTCGGGCGCATCCAGGCGCGCCGCGAGATCGGCCGGTTCGATCACCAGGGGCAGGGCGGAAAAGGGCATCGCGGATTTCCCGTCGGTCCGTAGCAAAGGTGAAGTGTACCGAGGTTGACCGGCCAGCGTCAGGTCGGTCGTACCCGCGGACGATTGGCGAAGGTGCCGATGGCGCGCTCGATGCAGGTGAAGGTCTTGTCCAGCGCGGCGCTACGCCGCGGATCCGCCGGCTGCAGTTCGCTGTCCAGGATCGCCACCAGCACCACCCGTTCGCCAAAGCCCAGGCTGCGCAGCCACAGCCGCTCGTTGCTGAACAGCCGGCGCAGATCGGCGGGCAGGTGCGGCGCGAAGCGCGCTCGGTTGTCGTCATCGATGCGCAACTGGCCGGGGCTGCCGAACAGCTTGGCCAGCAGCGGGTGGCTGGCAATGTCCAGTTGCAGACCGGGGGCGTCGTCCAGGCCATGGTGCAGCTGGACATTGCCCTTCTGGCCGTTGCGATCCGGGGTCAGCAGCAGCAGCCGCGGCAGGCCGCAGGCCACCAGCGCCTGGCGGGCGCAATCGAACAACTGGGGCAGGGTGGCGAAGGCGCTGGGCGTGTGCAACAGCTGTTCGCAGAGTCCGCGCCAGCGCTGGGCCTGACTCTCGCTGGCGACCTGGACCCGGGGCGCCGGCTTGAGGCGCCGTTCGCCCGGTGGCCAGACCAGGCCTTCGGCCGGGTGCCAGAGGCCGGGCCGGGCATGGCGCTGGGCGTCCTGCACCGCCAGTTCATGGCTGCGACTCTGCACTCGTGCCAGCGGCAGTTGCAGGTAGAGGGCGCTGAAACGCTGCCAGCGCAGGGTGTGGGGGCCGTCCCAGGCATGGTGGCTGGCCAGCGCCAGGCCGTTGGCCAAGAGGATGGTGTTGCCGGGATGGGTCAGCCAGCGCCGCAGAACGGGGTCGTCGTCAAGGCGCTGCTGCTGTTCGAGGGGATCGTCGCCATGGGCGATGTGCAGCGCCCTGACCAGTTGCCGGCGATCCTGGTCCAGCAGGCGATAGCCTTCGACGATCCACTCGGGCAGCTGCCAGTGACGGGCCAGCGCCTGGCACAGGCGGATCGCCGGCACGCCGAGCAGTTCGCGCTCGACCTTGAGCGCCGGTTCGCCTTCGCCCAGCACCCGCCGTTCCCATTCCTCGAAGAGTTCCGGATAACGGGTCGCCAGCGGCCAGAGGGGCGCCAGAAAGAGCAGGGCGGCCAGGCGGATGTCCGGCCACAGCCGCGCCAGGGGCACGCCGAACAGGCCCAGCCCCAGGGTCATGGCGTGCTGGCTGACCAGGCACAGTTGCCGCAGCGGACGCGGCAGGCGCTCCTCGGGCAGGGTCGGCTGGCGGGCGATCAGGTACTCCGCCGGCCCGAGACCAACGCGGCCGAGCACGGCTTCCAGACTGGCGGCCGGATCGCCGAGGCTGGCATGGCCGCGATTGGCCTCGCGCAGCAGGGCCAGCGCCAGGGGTGGTGACTCGCAGAGCCGTTCGGCGATCTCATGCAACGCCAGACGGCCATCGGCCAGGGCGCGGCGCAGACGCTCCGCGGTGGCGGTGGCCACCGGCAGGCGTACGCCTTCCAGGTGTTTGACCCAGTCTTCGACGGTGTTCGGGCGGCTGGACATACGACGGTCGCCTTGAAATTTGATGAAAGGCCTTCAGTCCGGGGCGCCGGGTCCGATAAAGGGGACGTGAGGGCAGATCCCCGGCTCAATTTTCCTTAGCACACAGTATTCCCAACCATGGCAAAAATCATCGGCATCATCGTGATATTCGCGGCTGTCCTCGGCGGCTACATCCTCGCGCATGGCAAGATCGCTGCGATCATCCAGCCGCTCGAGGTCCTGATCATCGGCGGTGCCGCCCTGGGGGCCTTCCTGCAGGCCAACCCGGGCAGCACCTTCATGCAGGTGTTCAAGAAGTCGCTGAAGATGTTTGGCAATCGCTTCACCCACGCCTTCTACCTGGACGTGCTCAAGCTGCTCTACGAGATCCTCAACAAGAGCCGGCGCGAGGGCATGATGTCCATCGAGGCGGACGTCGAGGATCCCAAGGCCAGTCCGATCTTCAGCAAGTACCCGAACATCCTCAAGGATGAGCGGATGACCGCCTACGTCGCCGACTACCTGCGGCTGATGTCCTCCGGCAACATGGCCCCCCACGAGCTGGAAGGCCTTTTCGACATGGAGCTGGCCGGCATCAAGGAAGAGCTGGAGCATCCGTCCCACGCGGTATCGCGGGTCGCCGACGGCCTGCCCGGCTTCGGCATCGTCGCCGCGGTACTGGGTATCGTGATCACCATGGGCATGCTCGGCGAGGGCGACCAGGCGGCCATCGGTGGCCACGTGGGCGCGGCCCTGGTGGGTACCTTCCTCGGTATTCTCGCCGCCTACGGCTTCTTCGGTCCGCTGGCGACCTGCCTGGAGCACGATGCCAAGGAAGAACTCAATGTGCTGGAGGCCATCAAGGCCTGTCTGGTCGCCGCTGCCAGCGGCATGCCGCCCACCGTCGCCGTGGAATTCGGCCGCAAGGTGCTGTTCCCGGCGCACCGGCCGTCCTTCAGTGAGCTTGAGCAGGCGATGCGGGGCAGCTGATGGACAACAACCAGCCGATCATCGTCAAGCGCATCAAGAAGAGCGCCGCCGGCCACCACGGCGGCGCCTGGAAGATCGCCTTCGCCGACTTCGCCACCGCCATGATGGCGTTCTTCCTGGTGCTCTGGCTGATGTCCTCGGCCACCCCGGAGCAGAAGAAGGCCATCGCCGGCTACTTCCAGGATCCGATCGGCTTCACCGAAAGTGCCAGCCCCTATGTCATCGACCTGGGCGGCACCCCGACGCCGGCGCCCGACCGCACCCTGAATCCCGAGATCCAGGCGCAACCGGATTCGACCCAGAACAAGGTCAATCCGGACATGCAGGAACGTGCCGACCCCAACGATTCCAACCGCGTCACGCCCGACCCCACCCAGGCGCCCGATCCGTCCGACAAGCGCCAGCCCAACGACGCCGCCCAGCAGCAGAAGGATGCCAGCCAGGCGAAGATGGATCCGAGCCAGGCGGAAAAGATCGCCGAGCAGGTCGACAAGGAGCGCCTGGAGCTGTTGCTGCAGGAACTGCAGAACAAGATCGAGCAGAATCCGGAGCTGCAGAAATTCAAGGACCAGATCCTGCTGGAGATCACCCAGGACGGCCTGCGCATCCAGATCGTCGATGCCGACAACCGGCCGATGTTCGACTCCGGCAGCCCGCGGCTGAAGTCCTATTTCGAGGACATCCTGCTGGCCATGGCCGACACCATCCGCCAGGTGCCGAACAAGATCAGCATCAGCGGTCATACCGACGCGGCGCGCTACAACGGCAAGGGCGACTTCAGCAACTGGGAATTGTCCGCCGGTCGCGCCAACGCCGCACGTCGGGCGCTGGTCGCCGGTGGCTATCCGGAAGAGCAGGTGGCGCGAATCGTCGGCTATGCCTCCTCGGCCCCCTTCGATCGCGAGCATCCGCTCAATCCGGTCAACCGCCGCATCGACATCATCGTGCTGACCAAGAAGGCCCAGCAGGCCATCGAGGGCCGCGCCGGCGGCAACCAGGCGCCCAAGCCCGCGGCTAGCGCCGCACCGGCGGCCAGCCGGAGCGGGGTCTCCAGTGGTGGCGTCAGCGCCACCAGCAACCTGGCGCAACCCATCAACAACGCGGCCTTCAAGCAGCAGGTCAATGCCTTCGACGCCGGCGTCATCCAGGGCAAGCCCTGAACGGCCACGGCGATCGATAGGAAAATTCGCTGCTAGCGTTCGGTTTTTTCGTCCGTTGGCCTGGGCATGGCTGGTTAAGCTGCAGGGGTTTCATGCCGGATCGGGCACCTTGCGCCCTCGCGCGCGGTCTCCCGATCTCCGATTCCCTTGCAGGAGCCTCCCGATGAGCAACGCCTTTATCGACACCATCAAGCGCCGCCGCAGCCAGTACGCGCTGGGCAAGAATCTGCCGCTGGCCCAGGACCAGGTCACCGCGCTGATCCAGGACGCGGTCAAGCTGTCGCCCTCCGCCTTCAACTCGCAGAGCTCGCGCGCGGTGATCCTGTTCGGCGCCGAGAGCGACAAGTTCTGGGGCTTCGTCATGCAGGCGCTGCGGCAGATCGTGCCGGCCGACGCCTTTGCCGCCACCGAAGGCAAGATCAACAGCTTCGCGGCCGGCGCCGGCACCGTGCTGTTCTACGAGGATCGGCATGTGGTTGCCGGCCTGCAGGACAAGTATCCCGCCTACGCCGACAACTTCCCCATCTGGTCGGAGCAGGCCAGCGGCATCGCCCAGTTCTCCGTGTGGACGGCCCTGGCCAACGCCGGCATCGGCGCCAGCCTGCAGCACTACAATCCGCTGCCCGATGCCCTGGCCGCCGCCGAGTGGAAGCTGCCGGAGACCTGGCACCTGCGCGCCCAGATGCCCTTCGGTTCCAACGAAGGCGACTTCCCGGAGAAGGGCTTCATGGACGACGCCGAGCGCTTCCGCGTCTTTGGCTGACGGTCGTCGACTGCTGTAAGAAAACGCCGGGCTTGCCCGGCGTTTTCTTTAGAGCCTGCTAAAAGGCTTGCGAGCTAGAGCCAAACAAGGCGGAAAGACCTGAGGAAGCGGAGTTTACAAAAGGTAAATGAGCATTCCGAAGGTCTTTCCAACGCTGTCTGGCCGACGCGCAGCAGCCTTTTAACAGGCTCTTAGTAGCGCGACTCGCCTTCGAGGCTGGCCAGGATATGCCGGTAACTGGCCATCCGCTGCGGGTGGATGTCACCGCGCTCCAGGGCGGCGAGCAGGGCACAGCCGGGCTCGCGCTCGTGCTTGCAGTCGCGGAAGCGGCAGTGGCCGAGGTAGTCGCCGAATTCCTTGAAGCCGGCTTCGACGTCGTCACGGCTGACGTGGCTGAGGCCGAATTCGCGGATACCGGGCGAGTCGATCAGGTCGCCGCCATCGGGAAAGTGGAAAAGCCGGGCGGTGGTGGTGGTGTGGGTGCCCTTGTTGGTCAGCTCGGACAGCGGCCCGACGCGGGTATCGACGCCCGGCAGCAGGGCGTTCACCAGCGACGACTTGCCCACCCCCGATTGACCGACGAAGACACTGACATGCTCGTCCAGCTCGCTCTTGAGCTGGTCCATGCTCAGGCCGTTGTGGGCCGAGACTTCCAGCAGCGGATAGTCCAGCTCGCGGTAGACGCCCAGCAGTTCGTCCAGCGCCGGGCCGTTGTGCGCGTCGATCAGGTCGGCCTTGTTGAGCAGCAGCAGCGGCTGGATGCCGGCATGCTCGGCGGCCACCAGGTAGCGGTCGATGAGGTTGGCGTGGGGCGTGGGCAGCGGGGCGAAGACGATCACCAGGCGGTCGACGTTGGCCGCCACCGGCTTGAGCAGGCCGCGCATGTCCGGCCGGCAGATCTCCGAGCGCCGCGGCAGCTGGGCGACGATGACGCCATTGCCCTGGAGGCTGGCGCGAAACACCACCCGGTCGCCGGTGACCAGGGTCGGCAGGTTGGCGCGCAGGTGACAGCGCTGCAGCTGGCCTTCGTCATCCTCGACCTCCACCTGAACGCCGAAGTGGGCGATCACCAGGCCCTGTTGCTCCGGTCCCAGATCGCCGCCTTCGAGTTCGTCGATCAGCTTGGATTCGCGCTTTTCCGCGCGGGCGGCGCGTTCGGTCTGGATTTTTTCGATCCGCCAGCTCTGGCGACGGGTCAAGTGGCGTTTGGCCATGGGATATCCGCGGGTTTCAGGACCGCTGAGTCTAGCATTGGCCGCCTCTCGCGGATTACCTAAACTTGGCGTACCTCGTCGCTCCGGAGCCCCCATGCTGGCCCATCTCGCCTCGCGCTATCCGCTGTTGCTGGCCGTGCTGGTGCAACTGGCCGCCCTGGTGGTCGCCGTCGTCGGCATCCGCCTGTGGGCCAGCTTCGCCGGCCAGCGCTCCTCGCTGCTGGCGCTGGTCTGCCTGCAGGCGGTACTGGCGGCCCTGCTGGGCGAGCTGCTAGGACTCGCCCGCTGGTGGGTGTTCATCAATCTGCTGTTCGCTCCGGCGCTCTACCTGGTCAGCGGTCGCGGGCTCTCGGCGGGCATCGCCGCGCTCGGCTTCCTGCTGCTCCTGCTGCTGAACTGGAACAGCCTGCGCGAGCGGGTGCCGCTCTATCTCACCGGCCGCCAGACCCGCGAGCGGCTGGCCGAACTGCTCGCCGAGCGCGAGCCGACCTTTCGCTTCGTCGACCTGGGCTGCGGCCTGGGCGATACCCTGGTCGATCTGTCCCGGCGCTTTCCACAGGCCACCTTCGTCGGCGTGGAGACGGCGCCGCTGAGCTTCGCCCTGGCCTGGCTGCGCTGCCTGCCACGGCGCAACTGCCAGGTGCGCTATCGCGACCTCTGGCGGGTGGAGCTGGGCGAATTCGACGTCGTCTACTGCTTTCTCTCGCCGGCGCCCATGCCGCGCCTGGGCGACAAGGCCCGCACGGAGCAACGCGCCGGCAGCTGGCTGATCAGCAACACCTTCGAGATTCCCGACCAACCGGCGGATCGGGTGCTGGAGGTGGGGGACCTGCGCGGCAGCCGGCTGCTGCTCTGGCGCCGGTAGGTGCGCGGCAGGCGCGCTGCTACACTGGTGCCATCATCAAGGAGTTCGCCATGACCGCCCCCAATCCGCAGCACCTGATCTGGATCGACCTGGAAATGACCGGCCTGGATCCGGATCGGGACGTGATCATCGAGATGGCCACCATCGTCACCGACAGCGATCTCAATGTGCTGGCCGAAGGCCCGGTGCTGGCCATCCACCAGTCGGACGAGATCCTGGCCGGCATGGACGAGTGGAACACCCGCCAGCACGGCGGCTCGGGGCTGACCCAGCGGGTACGTGAAAGCACCGTCGACACCGCCCAGGCCGAGGCCCTGACCCTGGACTTCCTGCGGCTGTGGGTGCCCAAGGGCAAGTCGCCGATCTGCGGCAACAGCATCTGCCAGGATCGCCGCTTCCTCTATCGCCGCATGCCGGAGCTGGAAGCCTACTTCCACTACCGCAACCTGGACGTCTCCACCCTCAAGGAACTGGCCGCGCGCTGGGCGCCTCATGTACGCGACGGCGTGAAGAAGAGTGGCAGCCACCTGGCGCTCGACGACATCCGCGATTCCATCGCCGAGCTGCGTCACTACCGCGAGCACTTCATCAAGGTCTGACGGCCACCCGTCCGTGCTGCTGTCCATCCTCTACCTGGTCGCCATCACCGCCGAGGCCATGACCGGTGCCCTGTCCGCGGGTCGCCGCGGCATGGACCTGTTCGGCGTGGCGCTGATCGCCAGCGTCACCGCCCTGGGCGGCGGCTCGGTGCGTGATGTCCTGCTGGGGCACTATCCGCTGGGCTGGGTGAAGCACCCCGAGTACCTCGCGCTCACCGTCGGCGCGGGCCTCGCCACCGTGGCCATCGCGCGGGTCATGCGCTATCTGCGCCGGCTGTTCCTGGTGCTCGACGCCCTGGGCCTGGTGGCCTTTACCGTGATCGGCTGCCAGGTGGCCCTGGAGATGGGCCTGAGTCCGGCCATCGTCATCGTCAGCGGCACCCTCACCGGTACCTGCGGCGGCATCCTGCGCGACATCCTCTGCAACGACGTACCCTTGATCCTCAGGCGCGAGCTCTATGCCAGCGTGGCGGTACTCTCCGCCGGCTGCTACCTCCTCTGCCGCCCCTGGCTCGGCGAAGAGCAGGCGCTGCTCATCACCCTGGCCGCGGGCTTGCTGCTGCGCCTGCTGGCGCTGAGATTCAACTGGCAGATGCCGACCTTCACCTATCCGGACGATCCCCACGGCTGAGGCAGTGAAGATTTGCCCGGTTTTGCGCTGAAAGGCTTGTCCTAGAGCCTTTTGTGCGGCATTTTTCAGGCCCCAGTTACCGATAGGGAGATCGGTCATGTCTGGAAAGCCCGCTGCTCGCCTGGGCGACGCCGTCGCCTGCCCCAAATGTGGTTCCACTGCCCTGATCCAGGGTTCCGCCGATGTCACCTTCGATGGCCTGCCCGCCGTGACCCTCGGCCATGCCTGCGGCTGTGGCGCGGTCCTGAGCGCCGCGGTCATCCCCAACGTCCTGATCAACGGCCGGCCTGCGGCAGTGCTCGGCAGCCTTACCAGCCATGGCGGCGTGGTGATCGGCGGCTCGGGTAGCGTCATCATCGGCCTGGACGCAGGCGGCGCGACCAAGGGCGCCTGCGCAAGCCATGCAGGCACTACCGGCTTGGCACCGGGGCAGGGCAAGCCTTCGGCGCTACGCGACCGGGAACGACAGGGTATCGAGGAGCCCGCCAGGCGCCCGGACGGCGCGCCCGTCGCCAGGGATGAAGTCGCCGAACAGGCGGAGCGGCCGATAGAACAGCGCATTACCCTGCGCATCGGCGTCTTCTTCGACGGCACCGGCAACAACCTCTTCAACGCCGCCACCGGCGCTGCCTGCCGGGCGGAAGAGCAGGGGTTTGATGCCGATCAAGCTGAGAGCATTGCTCGGCACTGCCAGGCGTTCATGGGCAATCCGGACAGCAGTTATGCCAATGCCGATACGAACATCGTGCGGTTGTATCGGCTCTATCAGGACGATACTCAGCGTGCCGTCGAGCAGGATGAAAAGTCAGCGGCTATTCCGGTCTATATCGAAGGTATCGGCACTCGAGCCGGACAACCCGATAGTGCTTTGTCCATGGGGACGGGCTTGGGTGCCAGTGGTTTGCTGGGGTGCGTTCAGACCTTTCCAGTCGCGTTCGGTGAGCGCTACGATCAATTCAAGCGCATCAATCCCAATGTCGTCGTTGAAGCCATCAAGTTCGATGTTTCTGGCTTTAGCCGCGGCGCCGCGGCTGCACGCCACTTCGCCAACGAGGTGCTCAAGGCCGGTGGCGGTATTGCTGCGACGGGTTTGGCCAAGTGCTTTTCGTGGCAAAGCGCCAAGGTCAGGCTCAACTTCATCGGACTATTCGATACCGTAACGGCGGTAGCGGACCCCAGGCGTGGCGACTTTACCCCGACCAATATCGCCAACCCCGGTGTCAATCTCTATCTGCCGGCAGGGTGTGCCGACAAGGTGGTGCATCTGGTCGCCCATGACGAATATCGGCGCAACTTCGCCCTCACCAGTGTCTTGCCCCAGCATCAGGAAATTACCCTCCCAGGCGCCCATGCCGACCTGGGAGGTGGCTATGCGCCCGAGATGACCGAGCGCCTGCTACTGACCCGGCCGCGTGTCTCGCGCGAACGCTATGGTACCGATAGCCAAGCCGCCTCGAGTTATCGCCAGGCTCAGCTTGAGCTGACGCAGCTGCAACGAGCTCCCTGGTTTGACCCCGGCTCCACCAAGCTGAGGATAGAAACCTGGCGCCATAACGTGCCACGTATCCGCAGCGAGCTACCGGCAACCGATGTGACAGCTGCGATTCGCCTTGAGCGGCGGGTCCGTGGGGAGCTGTCCTTGGTCTACTTGCGCATGATGCATCGTATCGCTGTCGCCAATGGCGTGCTTTTGTCGGCCATTGATGAGGCTGATCCTGAGCTGCGCCTGCCCGATGAATTGCAGGATATCGCTGCCAAGCTGCAAGCCAGCGCCCAGGGTGCCTCGCTACGTATGGGTCAGGCCGAGGCTCGCCTGCTGTTCGGTCGCTATGTGCATCTTTCCGCTCACTGGAACGCACTATTGGGTAAAGACCGTAGTGATCTGGCCATCTTCTTCGTCAATGCCCCTACGGCGACTGGTCGCCGCAACGTCTATCCCAACCGTCCCCAAGCAGGCTACCCCGAATGAGCCGTTGGCTGCTGTGCCTTATTCTCGCGATCGGCCTGGCTGGCTGCCAATCCAGCGCCGCACCTAAGCCTGAGCTTCCTTACGATGCTTGGTACTTGGGTTTTCTGGCACCCAATTATATGGAGGTCTGGCTGGAGCTGGCCAATGTCAGCGACATCGACGGTCGCTTCTTTCCCAATGCCATGGGTGGCGTGGTTGCCATGGGACAGCCCGCGAGTCTGTCGGCGAATGCTAAGGGCTGGCCTAGAAGAATCGGATCGGGCAAAGGCCTCTACATGACCGGGCTAGATCTGCCCTATATGGTAGCGCTGCGCTGGCAATCGATGATTGAGCCTCAAACCTATCAGGTGGTATTCGCCGTCCCAGTCTGGGCTAGGAAAAAAATGGTCGAACGCCTGCCAGCCGAGTGTCCTGTCAGTGGCCGCACCTCGGATTATCGCAAGGACCTCACCATCGGCCTGGCGCCCGGCGGGGTGGTCAAGGTCTGGATCATGGGCCCCTGCCTCGATCCCATCGAGGTCCTGACCCTCCAGGCCGAGATCGAGCCCAAGGGGCCCTATGGTGGCAAATCCAACGGCAAGTACCGGCCGCTGTCGCCGGTGGTAAAGCGCTATATCGACAAGTACGGCGTGCCCTATGGCAGCTGGTGGGCGCCGATCCCCTACACCACGGTAGGGCCCTGAGCGCCTAGCTTGCCGCGTGCCGCTGCAGCGCCCATTCCACATGCTCGCGCACCAGGGGCGAGGGGTGCTCGCGCTGCAGCTTCAGGGCTTCCACCACCGGGATGCTGGTGGGGGCATTGCCCAGGCCGACCGCCAGATTGCGCAGCCAGCGCTCGTAGCCGGCGCGGCGCAGGGGTGAGCCTTCGGTGCGGCTGAGGAATTCGGCTTCGGTCCAGCGGAACAGTTCGGCCAGGCTGGCGCTGTCCAGGCGGTGACGGGGCTGGAAATCGCCTTCGGCGGTGGGCTTGGCGAAGCGGTTCCAGGGGCAGACCAACTGGCAGTCGTCGCAGCCGAAGACCCGGTTGCCGATCAAGGGGCGCAGCTCCGGCGGAATGCTGCCCTTGAACTCGATGGTCAGGTAGGAAATGCAGCGTCGGGCGTCGAGCTGATAGGGGCCGACGAAGGCCCTGGTCGGGCAGATGTCCAGGCAGGCGCGGCAGGTGCCGCAGTGATCGCGTGGGGTGGGTTCATCCACCGGCAGGGGCACGTCGACGAAGAGTTCGCCGAGAAAGAACCAGCTGCCGGCCTTGCGATTGAGCACCAGGGTGTTCTTGCCGATCCAGCCCAGGCCGGCCTGTTCGGCGATGGCCTTTTCCAGCACCGGCGCACTGTCGACGAAGGCGCGATAGCCGAAGGGGCCGATCTCGCCCTGGATGCGCTCGGCCAGCTGTTGCAGGCGCTTGCGGATCAGCTTGTGGTAGTCGCGGCCCAGGGCGTAGCGCGAAACGTAGGCGGCCGTGCCATCGGCCAGGCGCTCGCTCATGCGGGTGTCGCCAGGCAGGTAGTCCATGCGCAGGGAAACCACCCTCAGGGTCCCCGGGACCAGTTCGGCCGGTCGCGAACGTTTGCTGCCGTGCGCGGCCATATAGTCCATCTCGCCGTGGAAACCGGCGGCCAGCCAGCGCTCCAGATGTTCCTCGTGACGTGCCAGATCCAGGCCGGCGATGCCGGTCTGCTGAAAGCCCAATTCCCGACCCCAGGTCTTGATGAGGTCGGCCAGGGCGGCGAGATCGAGAGCGACAGCGGACATCGACGGGAACGCACAGGCAGGAGGGCCGCCTATTTTGCCAGACTCCGGAGGCTTTCCCAGCATGCACGACGAACTGCCGTTCCAGCTCTACAGCGCCCAGCAGGTACGGGATCTCGACGCCCAACTGATCGCCGGCGGTCTGCCCGGTCTCGAGTTGATGAGACGCGCGGCGGCCGCGGCCTGGCGCTCGTTGCGCCACGGCTGGCCCCATGCCGGTGCCCTCTGCGTGCTGGCCGGCGGTGGCAACAATGCCGGCGACGGCTATCTGGTCGCTGCCTTGGCGCGCAAGGCCGGCTGGCAGGCGCGGGTCTGGCATCTGGCCGAACCGGCCGGACTCCAGGGCGATGCCGCCCTGGCCCATGCCGAGGCCCTGGCCGCCGGCGTGGACATCCAGCCCTGGCGCGCGGACGCCCCGCTGGAGGGGCTGGTGGTCGATGCCCTGCTGGGCACCGGGCTCAAGGGCGCCGCCCGCGAGCCCTATGCCGCGGCCATCGAGCGGATCAACGCCAGCGAATTGCCGGTGGTGGCCATCGACATCCCCTCCGGTCTGGATGCCGACACCGGCGCTGCGGCGGGTGCTCTGGTGCGCGCCGATCTGACCATCACCTTCATCGGCCTCAAGCTCGGACTGTTCACCGGCAAGGGCCCGGATCACGTCGGCAGTCTGGTGTTCGAGCCGCTGATGGAGGAACCGCAGAATCCCGCCCATGCCACCGCCCAGCGCCTGGCACCCGGCAACCTGCCGCGTCTGGCGGCGCGCCCGCTCAATGCGCACAAGGGGCAATACGGCCATCTGCTGGTGATCGGCGGCGACGAAGGCACCGGCGGCGCGGCGATCATGACCAGCGAGGCGGCGCTGCGCTGCGGCGCCGGCATGCTCAGCCTGGCGACCCGGCCGTCCAATGTCACCGCGGTGCTGGCGCGGCGGCCGGAGGTGATGGTCGCCGGGGTGCATTCCAGTTTCGCCGTGCTGGAACTGGCCAAGAAGGCCGATGTGCTCGCGGTCGGGCCGGGCCTGGGGCAGGGCGCCTGGGGCAGGGCGCTGGCCAGTGCCGCCGCGACGCTGGACGCGGCCCAGGTCTGGGACGCCGATGCCCTCAACCTGCTGGCCGCCGGGGTGGTCCAGGCGCCGCGCGGGCCCTGGGTGATGACGCCCCATCCGGGCGAGGCGGCGCGGCTGCTGGAAGTCTCGATCAAGGACATCGAGGCTGATCGCCCCGGCAGCGCCCGCGAACTGGCGCGGCGCTATGGCGGCGTGGCGCTGCTCAAGGGCTTCGGTACCCTGATCGCCCACCCGGACGGCCGCATGGCGCTGTGCGGCGAGGGGCATCCGGCGATGGCTACCGGTGGCTTGGGGGACATCCTCACCGGTATCATCGCCGCCCTGCTGGGGCAGGGGCTGGCCCCCTTCGAGGCCGCCTGCCTGGGCGCCTGGCTGCACGGCCGTGCCGGCGCCGAGCTGGGTCGCCAGGGCCGCGGTCTCGCCGCCAGCGATTTGCCCCCGGTCGCCCGCCAGTTGCTCGAGGAACTCCAGCCATGCCTGAACTGACCCTGCACGCCGCCGACGAAGACGCCATGTATGCCCTGGGTGCCCGCCTGGCCCAGGCCAGCGGCGGTCGTGGCGTGCTCTATCTGCACGGCGATCTGGGTGCCGGCAAGACCACCCTGTCGCGGGGCATCCTGCGCGGTCTCGGCCACACCGGGGCGGTGAAGAGTCCCACCTTCACCCTGGTCGAGCCCTACGAACTGGCCAGGGGCGCGGTCTACCATTTCGACCTCTACCGCCTGGCCGATCCGGAAGAACTGGAATTCATGGGGATTCGCGACTACTTCACACCCGAGGCCTTGTGCCTGGTGGAATGGCCCGAGCGCGGTCAGGGCTTTTTGCCAAAGCCGGACCTGGACATTACCATTACGCCACGCGCCGACGGCCGTGATCTGCGCCTGACTAGTCATGGCGTTCACGGCGAGGCCTGGTGCGCCGCCCTCGCGCCCTAGGCGCCGATCCCTCGTTCTCCAGCTATACGGTCGCAGGCATGCGCAAGCGTTTTTTCAGGTCGGGACTCGGCCTGTTGTTGTTGATTCTCAGCAGTCAGTTGCTGGCCGCCACCCAGATCAAGGGCATGCGCGTCTGGCGCGCGCCCGACAATACCCGTCTGGTGTTCGATCTGACCGGCCCGGTCAAGGCCAGCGTCTTCACCCTCAGTGCCCCGGATCGCATCGTCATCGACCTGTCCGGCGCGCAGCTCGACGGTGGGTTGAACGAAAAGCCGCTGCGCAACACCCCCATCACCGGCCTGCGGGCAGCCCAGCGCTCGCCGGGCGAGGTGCGCCTGGTGCTGGACACCAAGGGCGCCCTGACGCCCAAGAGTTTCACCCTGGCGCCCAACAAGGAATACGGCAATCGCCTGGTGGTCGATCTCTATGACCAGGGCACCGATCCTGCCACCAGCGATATTCCCGCCACCGTCACGCCCAATCTGCCGGCCACCCCGGTGACCCCGGCCCAGCCGGCGACCCGCCTGCCGTCCAGCCCCAGTGGCAAGCGCGACGTGGTGGTGGTGATCGATCCCGGCCACGGTGGTGAGGATCCGGGCGCCATCGGCCGCGGTCGGTTGTACGAGAAGAACGTGGTGCTGGCCATCGCCAAGCAGCTGCAGGCCAATCTCAATCGGCAGAAGGGCTTTCGCGCCGAGCTGACCCGCACCAGCGACTACTTCATCCCGTTGCGCCAGCGGCAGATCATCGCCCGCAAGAAGGGCGCCGACCTGTTCATCTCCATTCACGCCGACTCGGCGCCCAGCGCCAGCGCCGAGGGCGTCACCGTCTTCGCCCTGTCCCAGCGCGGCGCCACCTCCGAGGCGGCGCGCTGGCTGGCCGATGCGGAAAACCGCTCCGACCAGGTCGGCGGGGTGTCCGATGCCCTGGACAACAAGGATCCCATGCTCGCCGGGGTGCTCATGGACCTGTCCATGACCGCCACCGTGGCCTCCAGCCTGGAGGTCGGCCAGACCATCCTCGGCCAGGTCGGGCGCGCCACCAAGCTGCTGCACACGCGGGTTGAGCAGGCCGGCTTCATGGTGCTGAAATCGCCGGACATTCCCTCGATCCTGGTGGAAACCGGCTTCATCACCAATGCCAACGAGTCGGCCAAGCTGGCCAGTCCGGCGCACCAGGGGCTGCTCGCCCGGCAGATCCAGGCCGGTATCGTGCAGTACTTCCAGCACCGTCCGCCGCCAGGCACCTACCTGGCCTGGCAGCGCGAGCAGCGGGGCGACAAGGTCGGCAGCGTGCGCGGCTTCGATCAGCACCGGGTGCAACCCGGCGAAAGCCTGAGTCTCATCGCCCGTCGCTATGACGTCGACCTCTCGACCCTGCGCGCCGCCAACGGGCTGCGCGGCAATCGCATCCGCTCCGGTCAGGTCCTCACCATCCCCACCCACGAACTGGCGGCCAGCAATGACTGAACCCCGGCGCATCCAGCTGCTCAGCCCGCGGCTGTCCAACCAGATCGCCGCTGGCGAGGTGGTCGAGCGACCCGCCTCGGTGGCCAAGGAGCTGCTGGAGAACAGCCTGGACGCCGGTGCCCGGCGCATCGACATCGAGGTGGAGCAGGGCGGGGTCAAGCTGCTGCGCATCCGCGACGACGGCCACGGCATCCCGCCGGATGACCTGCACCTGGCCCTGGCGCGCCATGCCACCAGCAAGATCTATCACCTGGACGAACTGGAAAGCGTCACCAGCCTGGGCTTTCGCGGCGAGGCGCTGGCGTCGGTCAGTTCGGTGTCGCGCCTCACCCTGACCTCGCGTTTTCAGGGCGAGGACCAGGCCTGGCAGGTGGAGACCGAGGGCCGCGAGATGCAGCCGCGGGTACAGCCCGCCGCCCATCCCCAGGGCACCTCGGTGGAAGTGCGCGACCTGTTCTTCAATACCCCGGCGCGGCGCAAGTTCCTGCGCGCCGAAAAGACCGAATTCGATCACCTGCAGGAGGTGGTGCGGCGCCTGGCGCTGGCGCGCTTCGACGTGGGTTTTCATCTGCGCCACAACGGCAAGAGCGTGCTGGCCCTGCATCCGGCGGGCGATCCGCAGAGCCAGGGGCGGCGGGTCGGCGCGGTCTGCAGTCCGGCCTTTCTCGAGCAGGCCCTGCCGCTGGAACACGAGCGCAACGGCCTGCGCCTGTGGGGCTGGGTCGGCCTGCCGACCTTTTCGCGCAGCCAGGCGGATCTGCAGTACTTCTACGTCAACGGCCGCATGGTGCGCGACAAGCTGGTCGCCCACGCGGTGCGCCAGGCCTATCGCGACGTCCTCTACAACGGCCGCCACCCGGCCTTCGTACTGTTCCTGGAGGTGGATCCGGCGGTGGTGGACGTCAACGTCCATCCCACCAAGCACGAGGTGCGCTTCCGCGACAGCCGCCAGGTGCATGACTTCCTCTACGGCACCCTGCACCGCGCCCTCGGCGATATCCGTCCGGACGACCAGCTCGCCGTGGTGGCGCCCACGGCGCCGGCGCCGCTGAGCGGTCCGGCCGCTGGCGAATT
Source organism: Pseudomonas sp. AS2.8 (assembly GCF_014190935.1). Taxonomy (NCBI): domain Bacteria; kingdom Pseudomonadati; phylum Pseudomonadota; class Gammaproteobacteria; order Pseudomonadales; family Pseudomonadaceae; genus Pseudomonas; species Pseudomonas sp. AS2.8. The sequence continues at coordinate 112,877 of NZ_JACHVV010000006.1, read as the reverse complement.
CGGTCCCCAGGGCGAGATGCGCCTGGCCGCCGCCGTCTTGCATGACAGCCCCGCGCCGCCGGCCCAGCCCTTCGCCGGTGGCGGCGGGTCGGGTGGCGCCGCGCACTACAGTCCCACTCCGCAGCCCTATGCGGGTGCCCCGGTGGCCGAGGTGCAGAGCGCCTACAAGGCCTTCTTCGCGCCGCTGCCGGAGGGTGCCGAAGCCGCCTCCCTGCCGGCGGAGCAGGGCGACGTGCCGCCGCTGGGTTATGCCCTGGCGCAACTCAAGGGCATCTACATCCTCGCCGAGAATGCCCAGGGCCTGATCCTGGTGGACATGCACGCCGCCCACGAGCGCATCACCTACGAGCGTCTCAAGGTGGCCATGGCCAGCGAAGGCCTGCGCGGTCAGCCGCTGCTGGTGCCGGAATCCCTGGCGGTCAGCGAACGCGAAGCCGATTGCGCCGAAGAGCACGGTCAGTGGTTCGAGCGCCTCGGTTTCGAGTTGCAGCGGCTCGGCCCCGAGACCCTGGCCATCCGGCAGATCCCCGCGCTGCTCAAGCAGGCCCAGGCCGCGCGGCTGGTGCAGGACGTGCTGGCCGACCTGCTGGACTATGGCACCAGCGATCGCATCCAGGCGCACCTCAACGAATTGCTCGGCACCATGGCCTGCCACGGCTCGGTACGCGCCAACCGGCGGCTGACCCTGCCGGAGATGAACGCCCTGCTGCGCGACATGGAAGCCACCGAGCGCAGCGGCCAGTGCAACCACGGTCGGCCCACCTGGGCCCAGCTCAGCCTGGACGACCTGGACAAACTCTTCCTGCGCGGCCGCTGACCGCCCCGCCGCGTCCTGCGCGGCGCCCTTCGAGAATCCCTCATGACCGCCCCCCTGCCGCCCGCCATCTTCCTCATGGGGCCGACCGCCTCCGGCAAGACCGACCTGGCCATCGAGCTGGCACGGCTGCTGCCCGTCGAGTTGATCAGCGTGGATTCGGCGCTCATCTATCGCGGCATGGACATAGGCACCGCCAAACCCGACGCCGAGCTGCTGGCCGCCCATCCGCACCGGCTGGTGGACATCCGCGATCCCGCCGAGAGCTATTCCGCCGCCGAATTTCGTGCCGATGCCCTGGCGGCCATGGCCGAGATCACCGCGGCCGGGCGCATCCCCCTGCTGGTGGGTGGCACCATGCTCTACTTCAAGGCTCTGCTCGAAGGCCTGGCCGACATGCCCGGTGCCAATGCAGGGGTGCGGGCCGAGATCGAGGCGCTGGCGGCCACGGCGGGCTGGGGCGAGATCCATCGGCAACTGGCCGAGGTCGATCCGGTGTCGGCCGCGCGCATCCATCCCAACGACCCCCAGCGCCTCCTGCGCGCCCTCGAGGTGTATCGCGTCAGCGGCCAGTCGATGACCGCGCATCGCGCGCTGCAAATGAGCGCCAATGCCGATTCGAACGGCGCGCCCCAGACGCAATTACCCTATACTGTGGCCCAATTGATCCTGGCGCCCGGTCGGCGTGAGGTGCTCCATGCACGTATCGCCGAGCGCTTCGATCTGATGCTGGAACAGGGCTTCATCGACGAAGTTTCAGCCTTGCGGGAACGTCCCGATCTGCATCCTGGTCTGCCGTCCATGCGATCCGTAGGCTATCGTCAGGTGTGGGAGTTCCTGGAAGGGGATTGCACGCGGGAAGAGATGGTGGCGCGTGGCGTTGCGGCGACGCGGCAATTGGCGAAGCGGCAGTTGACCTGGTTGCGTGGCTGGCCCGCCGCGCACACCTTCGACAGCCTGGCTTGTGACAATCTGCCGCGGATCTTGAAATGCCTGGCCGGTGACACCATATCGCCCCACAGCTGAATCGTTTTTGTCCGCGTGTCCATGGTGGGCAGCGGAAACTGGCATGTCGCCAGATCGGTATTTTCATTTCCTTAGGAGAGCGACACGATGTCGAAAGGGCATTCGCTACAAGACCCTTACCTGAACACCCTGCGTAAAGAGCGCGTTCCGGTTTCCATCTATCTCGTCAACGGTATCAAGCTGCAGGGTCAGATCGAGTCCTTCGACCAGTTCGTGATCCTGCTCAAGAACACCGTCAGCCAGATGGTCTACAAGCATGCAATCTCCACCGTGGTGCCGAGCCGCCCGGTCCGTCTGCCGAGCTCCGAGACGAGCGAGTCGGATAGCGAATAAATAACAAGAGGAGCGCCCTGTTGTTCTTCGAGCGTCACGAAGGTGGTGAGCGGGCCATTCTGGTCCATTTGGAAGGCCTGCATCCCGAGGCGCGCGAAGATCCTCAGGAGTTCCTCGAACTCGCGCGATCGGCGGGTGCGGAGACCGTGGCTTTCGTCACGGTGAACCGTAGCCAGCCGACGGCGCGTTATCTCATAGGTACCGGCAAGGTCGAGGAACTGCACGATCAGGTGCACGCCCATGCCGCCGATCTGGTCATCTTCAACCATGACCTCACGCCCAGTCAGGAGCGCAACCTCGAAAAAGCCTTCGAGTGCCGCGTCCTCGACCGGACGGGCCTCATTCTCGATATCTTCGCCCAGCGCGCCCGTACCCACGAGGGCAAGCTGCAGGTGGAACTCGCCCAGCTCGAGCACATGAGCACGCGGCTGGTACGCGGCTGGACTCACCTCGAGCGTCAGAAGGGTGGTATCGGTCTGCGCGGTCCGGGTGAGACTCAGCTGGAAACCGACCGTCGTCTCCTGCGGATCCGCATCCGCCAGATCCGCCAGCGCCTGGACAAGGTACGCAGCCAGCGCGAGCAGGCCCGTCGCGGGCGCCGCCGTGCCGAGATCCCCTCGGTGTCCCTGGTCGGCTACACCAACGCCGGCAAGTCCACCCTGTTCAACAGTCTCACCGAATCCGGCGTCTACGCGGCCAACCTGCTGTTCGCCACCCTCGATCCCACTCTGCGCCGTCTGGAGCTGCCGGACCTGGGGCCGATCGTGCTGGCCGATACCGTGGGCTTCATCCGCCATCTGCCGCACAAGCTGGTCGAGGCCTTTCGCGCGACCCTGGAGGAATCCAGCAACTCCGACCTGTTGCTGCACGTGATCGATGCCCATGAGGACGATCGCCAGCTGCAGATCGAGCAGGTCGAGGCGGTGCTGCACGAGATCGGCGCCGATGAGCTGCCGATGCTGGAAATCTACAACAAGCTCGATCTGCTCGACGGGGTCGAGCCGCACATCCAGCGCGACGACGAAACCGGACGGCCGATCCGGGTCTGGGTGTCGGCGCGTGAAGGTCGCGGTCTCGAGCTGGTCGGGCAGGCCGTCGCCGAATTGCTCGGCGAGGATCTCTTCGTCGGGGTGCTGCGCCTGCCCCAGCGACATGCCCGACTGCGCGCTCAGCTGTTCGACCTGGGTGTGGTTCGCCAGGACGATCATGATGACGAAGGCAACATCCTGTTGTCTGTACGAGTACCCCGCGCCGAACTCAATCGACTGCTCAGCCGGGCCGGTGAAGAACCGGAAGTCTTTATCCAGCAACATGTTTTGCAATAAACCCCCGCTCGGCGCTTTTGTTCGGGCAGGGACCATCCGGTAGCATTGGTCGGCGCGCCATTTCGGCGCGTTTTCGCGTTATCAGTAGGGAGAGCGCTATGGCTTGGAACGAGCCCGGTGGCAACTCGAACAATCAAGACCCCTGGGGCGGCCGCAACAACAACGGTGGCGGCAATGGTGGACGCAAGGGGCCGCCGGATCTCGACGAAGCCTTGCGTAAGTTTCAGGATCGCATCAACCGCCTGGTCGGCGGCAAGAAGCGCTCCGGCGGCAGCGGTGGCGACAGCTTCGGCTCGGGCGGTGGCAAGGGCCTGCTGCTCCTGGGCGTACTGCTGGTCGGTGCTCTCTGGCTGTACAACGCCGTCTACGTCGTGGACGAGCAGGAGCAGGCGGTCGTGCTGCGTCTGGGCAAATACCATGAGACGGTAGGCCCTGGCCTGAACATCTACTTCCCGCCCTTCGAGACCAAGTACCAGGAAAACGTCACCCGTGAGCGGGCCTACAGCAAGCAGGGCGCCATGCTGACCCAGGACGAAAACATCGTCGAGGTGCCGCTGACCGTCCAGTACCGCATCACCAACCTCAAGGACTTCGTCCTCAACGTCGACCAGCCCGAGGTCAGCCTGCAGCAGGCGACCGACAGCGCGGTGCGCCATGTGGCCGGCTCCTCGACCATGGACCAGTTGCTGACCGACGGCCGCGAGCAGGTCGCCACCAACGTCCGCGAACGTCTGCAGCGTTTCCTCGACACCTACGGGACCGGTATCACCGTGACCCAGGTGAACATCCAGAGCGCTTCGGCGCCGCGTGAAGTTCAGGAAGCCTTCGACGACGTGATCCGCGCCCGTGAAGACGAACAGCGCGAGAAGAACCAGGCCGAAGCCTATGCCAACGGCGTGATCCCCGAGGCCCGCGGTGCTGCCCAGCGCATCATCGAGGAAGCCAACGGCTATCGCGACGAAGTCGTGGCACGTGCCCAGGGTGATGCCTCGCGCTTCAGCCAGCTGGCGGTCCAGTACGCGGCCAATCCGCAGCTGACCCGCGAACGTCTGTATATCGAGACGATGCAGGAAGTGCTCGGCCAGGCGAGCAAGGTGATGATCACCGGTCAGGCCGGCCAGAATCTGCTCTATCTGCCGCTCGACAAGCTGATGCAGAACCGTGCCCCGGCACCGACTTCGGCGATCAGCAGCGGTGCTGCCCCGGCGGCGTCGAGCGATACGGCCGCTTCGGTCATTCGCAATCTGCCGCAGTCCACCGAGGCGCGTACGAGGGAGAGCCGCTGATGAGCAACAAATCGCTGGCCGCGCTGATCGTCGTGGTCGTTCTGGGCCTTGCCGCCTGGAGCAGTCTGTTCGTGGTGAAGGAGACCGAGCGGGCAGTAATGCTGCGCTTCGGTCGTGTGGTCGAGCCCAATCTGGAGCCCGGTCTGCACTTCAAGATCCCGTACGTCAATCGGGTGCGCAAGTTCGATGCCCGCCTGCAGACGCTGGATACCCCGACGCAGCGTTTCCTGACGCTGGAAAAGAAAGCGGTGATGGTGGATGCCTACGCCAAGTGGCGCATCTTCAACGCCGATCGCTACTACACCGCGACTTCGGGTCTCAAGCAGATCGCCGACGAACGCCTGCTGCGCCGCCTGGAAGCGGGACTGCGTGACCAGTTTGGTCGTCGCACCCTGCACGAGGTGGTGTCCGGTGAGCGGGATGCCATGGTCGGTTCGCTGACCGCGGCGCTGAACAAGATGGCCAACCAGGAGCTGGGTATCGAGGTGCTGGACGTGCGCGTCAAGGCCATCGACCTGCCCAAGGAAGTCAGTCGCAGCGTCTATGAGCGGATGAGTACCGAACGCGAGCGGGAAGCCCGTGAGCACCGTGCCAAGGGTCGCGAACTGGCCGAGGGCATCCGTGCCGACGCCGATCGTCAGCGCCGCGTGCTGCTGGCCGAAGCCTATCGCCAGGCCGAGCAGGCCCGCGGTGAGGGTGATGCCCAGGCGGCCCAGGTGTATTCCCAGGCCTACTCGAAGAATCCGTCGTTCTTCTCCTTCTATCGCAGCCTGCAGGCCTATCGCTCCAGCTTCTCTAGCAAGAGCGATGTCCTGGTGCTGGATCCGAAGAGCGATTTCTTCAAGTATTTCCAGAGCCCGGGGCAGTGAGGTCCGGGATGAGCGGCGGCTAGGCTTCGCTCGTCGTTCATCCCCGATCGTCGATTTTTTCGTGTTATCATGAATCAGCCGGGGCCATCCCCGGCTTTTTTGCGTCCGTACGAAACCCGTGGAAGGGCGACGCCCTGGCTGATTCGGGTAGCAATCCACGGCAGAGCGGCTTGATCCGGCGGCAGGATTCTCCAGGAATCCACTGCGCCGACCTCGGCAGCCGCGTGCCGATCCATGACATGGAGAAGAGGCCTAATGGCTACGGTAGACCGCTGGCTGCTGCCTGACGGTATCGAGGAAATCCTGCCGCCCGACGCGGCGCGCATCGAAGGCGCTCGGCGCCGGGTGCTGGAACTGTTCCATTGCTGGGGCTACGAGTTCGTCATCACCCCGCACCTGGAATTCCTGGAATCGCTGCTCACCGGCGCGGCCAAGGAACTGGAGCTGCGCACCTTCAAGGTGACCGATCCCAGTTCCGGTCGCCTCATGGGCTTCCGCTCCGACATCACGCCCCAGGTGGCGCGCATGGAAGCCCATAGCCTCAAGCAGAGCGGTCCGAGCCGCCTGTGCTATGCCGGCAGCGTGCTGCATACCCGTCCCCGTGCTCTTTCCACATCGCGCAGCCCGATCCAGGTCGGCGCCGAGCTCTATGGCGTGCCCGGCAGCGAAGGGGATCTGGAAGTCATCAGCTTGATGCTCGATGTGCTCGAGCAGGCCCAGGTGCCCGATATCCACATGGATCTGGGGCACGTGGGGATCTATCGCGGGCTATGCCAGGCGGCCGGCGTCTCCGGCGCCAGCGAGCAGCAGCTGTTCGACGCCCTGCAGCGCAAGGCGGTCGACGAGATCGCCGAGCTGACGGCCGAGCTGCCGGTCGCCGAGCGCGGCTGGCTGCGGGCGCTGGTCGAGCTCAGCGGCGATGCCACGGTGCTCGATCAGGCCCGGCAGCGCCTGGCGGGTGCGCCCGCGGCTGTCCTGCGGGCACTGGAGGAGCTGATCGCCCTGGCCGAGTCGCTCCAGGGACGCTTCCCGGGCGTGCCGCTGTATTTCGACCTGGGCGAGTTGCGCGGTTATCACTACCACACCGGAGTGGTCTTCGCCGCCTTCGTGCCGGGCACCGGGCAGTCCATCGCCCAGGGTGGTCGCTATGACAACATCGGTGCCGACTTCGGGCGTTCGCGTCCCGCCACCGGTTTTTCCACCGATCTGAAGACCCTCGTCGAGCTGGGCACCGCCGTGCTCGAAGAACCGCGTCGCGGCATCTGGGCGCCGGCTGGTCATGCGCCGGTGCTCTGGCAGGCCGTGCGCGAATTGCGCGCCGCCGGCGAGCGGGTGGTCCAGGCCACCGCTCATGACGACGCAGACCAGCTGCACAGCTCGGGTTGCGATCGTCGCCTGATCGAGCAACAGGGCGCCTGGATCGTGGTGCCCTTGAATTCCTAAGCACCGGATCTGGCATCCGGGTGAACGTGAGCATCGTCGGCCTGGCCGACAGAAATCTTCCTGACAGGGGATAAGGTTATGGGTAAGAACGTCGTCGTCCTGGGCACCCAGTGGGGTGATGAGGGCAAGGGCAAGATCGTGGATCTGCTGACCGACCAGGCCGCTGCCGTGGTGCGTTATCAGGGCGGTCACAACGCCGGCCACACGCTGGTCATCGATGGTCAGAAGACCATCCTGCGGCTGATTCCCTCGGGCATCCTGCGCGCCGACACCCAGTGCCTGATCGGCAATGGCGTGGTGCTGTCGCCGGAAGCCCTGTTCAAGGAAGTCGGCGAGCTGGAAGCGCGCGGCGTGCCGGTGCGCGAGCGCCTGCGCATCAGCTCGGCCTGTTCGCTGATCCTGCCCTATCACGTGGCCCTGGATCAGGCCCGCGAGAAGGCCCGTGGCGAAGCCAAGATCGGCACCACCGGTCGCGGCATCGGCCCGGCCTACGAAGACAAGATCGCCCGTCGCGGTCTGCGGGTCGGCGACCTGTTCCACCCGGAGCGTTTCGCCGTCAAGCTCAAGGAAGTGCTGGACTACCACAACTTCGTCCTGCAGAACTACTTCAACGAGCCGCCGGTGGACTTCCAGAAGACCTACGACGAGGCCATGGAGCACGCCAAGGTCATGCAGCCGCTGGTCATGGACGTCGTCAGCCGTCTGCACGAGCTGCGCAAGGCCGGTGAGAACCTGATGTTCGAAGGTGCCCAGGGCACCCTGCTGGACATCGACCACGGCACCTATCCCTTCGTCACCAGTTCCAACACCACCGCCGGTGGCGTGGCGACCGGTTCCGGCGTGGGTCCGCTGTACCTGGACTACATCCTCGGCATCACCAAGGCCTACACCACCCGCGTCGGCTCCGGTCCCTTCCCGACCGAGCTGTTCGACGAGACCGGTGCCTACCTGGCCAAGCAGGGCCACGAATTCGGCTCCGTCACCGGCCGTCCGCGCCGTTGCGGCTGGTTCGACGCCGTCATCCTGCGTCGCTCCATCGAGATCAACAGCATCTCCGGCCTGTGCCTGACCAAGCTGGACGTGCTCGACGGTCTGGAAACCGTGCGCATCTGCACCGGTTACAAGGACGCCGCCGGCAACCTGCTGACCGAGGCGCCCACCGACGCCGACAGCTACACCGGTCTGCAGCCGGTCTACGAGGAGATGCCGGGCTGGAGCGAATCCACCGTGGGTGCCCAGAGCCTCGAGGCGCTGCCGGCCAACGCCCAGGCCTACATCCGCCGCATCGCCGAGCTGGTCGAGGCGCCGATCGACATCGTCTCGACCGGTCCGGATCGCAAGGAAACCATCGTGCTGCGCCATCCTTTCGCCTGATGCGCTAAAAGGATGCAGCCAGAAAAGCCCCGCCTTGCGGGGCTTTTCTGTTTTCGGGGTGCGAGAGACGCTGGTAGGCCGGAGACGGCCGCTGGTCCGAAATGGCCAGCATATTGCTATGACTATTTATCGCTGAGGCTCCAGCTCTTCCCGAGTTGGCCGACAGCCTGTAAATGTCCCTCGCCGCTGGAGACCCCCATGTCGTTTCTCTTGTCGCTGCTGCGCAGCCGCCTGTTGTTGCCGGTATTCATCAGTCTGTTGCTCGCCGTCGTTCTCCAGGTGGGCCTGGCGCTCTGGCTGACCCAGGAGGCGGTGAAGGGGTTGCAGTCCGGTCTGGCCGCGCGCCTGTCCGGTGAATCCGAGCAGCTCGCCGATACCCTGCGCCAGGCCGGGGGCGAGGTGGATGGCAGTCTTGCCGAGCTGGCCGGGCAGACCCGCACGCGGCTGGCCGAGGGGCTTGCACAACGCCTGGCGCGCGAGCGGCAGCAGGTGGGTGAGACCCTGACCGCTACCCTCAAGAGCAATGCGCAGAATCTGGCCGAGTTGCTGGCGGGCGTGGCGCCCAAGGCGATGTGGGATGCCGATGTCCCGGCGCTGTCCGACCTGGCGCGCCGGGCGCAGGGCAATCCCGAGGTGCTGTTCGTGGTCTTCCAGGATGCCCAGGGCCAGAATCTGACCCGCTACCTCAATCGTCAGGACGAGCGCGTGGCGCGCCTGCTCGCCATGGGGCAGGGCGAGGGCGCCCTGGCCAAGGTGCTGGATGCCGCGACCCGGGATCCCTCGGTCTATCGTGTGGATGCCTCCATCAGTCCCAACGGCGTGGAAATCGGCAAGGTGGTGGTGGGCTTTTCCACCCAGGTCATCGAGCGTACCGGCGCAGCCCTGGATCAGGGCTTCAAGACCCTGATCGATGACGCCGGCGGTCTGGTCTCCAGCAGCGTGACGGCCGCCGCCAAGGGCAGTGCCGCGACCCTGGCGACACGTCTGGAAGGTACCCGTCAGGCCGCCCTGGCCATGAGTCGCAATGCCGGTGAAACGGTTGCCGTCCTGGCGGGCGCGCTGCGCTGGCAGATCGCCCTGGGGCTGATCGGGGTTGGCGTGGTGATGGTCGTGGCCGTGGCGCTGGTGCTGGGGCGACGGGTGCTGCGCCGGATCGGCGTGCTGCAGCGGGCGCTGGACGATCTGGCGGCCGGGGAGGGCGATCTGACCCGCCGCCTGCAGCTGGGGCAGGGCGATGAGATCCAGGCGCTGGGTGGGGCGGTCGATCGCTTCCTGGCCAAGTTGCAGCCGCTGGTGGGCGAGGCCCATGGCGTCGCTGCCCGCACCGGCGAGGAAATCCGCGGCCTGGCCGGCAGCAGCGCCACCGCCGAAGCGGCCGCGCTGCGTCAGCGCGAAGAGGTGGCCCGCAGCCTGGAGGCCCTGTCCGGCATCGCCGCGGAGGCCGAGGGCGAAAGTCTGGCCATGCAGGGCGCCCTGCAGCAGGTGGAAGCCATCCGCAGCTCTGCCCAAAGCAATGCCCGCATCGCCACCGAGGTGGCCGAGGGTATCGAGGGGCTGGTGACCCAGGTCGAATCGGGGGCCCAGGTGATCGAACGGCTGGCCGCGCAAAGCGAGCAGATCGAGGTGGTGCTGGACGTGATCCGCGGGATCGCCGAGCAGACCAATCTGCTGGCGCTCAATGCGGCCATCGAGGCGGCCCGGGCCGGCGAGAGCGGGCGTGGCTTCGCGGTGGTCGCCGACGAGGTGCGGGCGCTGGCCAGCAAGACCCAGGAATCCACCGGCAGCATCCGGACGCACATCGCCGGACTGCAGGAAGGGGCGCGCGAGGCCGTCGCTGCCATAGGCGAGGCGCGCCAGCAGGCCAGCAGCGGGCTGGCCGTGCTGCGCGACAGCAAGCGCATCCAGCAGGATGTCCACCGCGCGGTGGATCAGGTGCATGCCAGCATGAGCACGGCTGCCCAGGCGGCCCAGCGTCAGGCGGCGGGCGCCGCAGCGGTGCGCCAGCGGGTCGAGGTCATCCATGGCGAGGCGCTGCGTGCAGCCGAGTCGGTGGCGGCGACCGCGGACAGCAGTCGTACCCTGGCGGAACTGGCCGCTCAGCTGCGCGGCAGCCTGGGGCAATTCAAGGCGTAGGGAGGCCCGCGCCTTTTCGCGGGCAAGAAAAAACCGGCCGAAGCCGGTTTTTTCTGTTGCGTCCGATCTGGGATCGTCCGCTTGGTATTGGTGCCCAGGAGAAGACTCGAACTTCCACGGTGTTGCCACCGCTAGGACCTGAACCTAGTGCGTCTACCAATTCCGCCACCTGGGCCTGCAGTGCGACTTCTGATCGCTTCCCGTCACCCTTGCGGGTTTCAGGATTAAAAAACCGGCTAGCGCCGGCTTTTCGTCGACCGATCTGCAAATCGATCGACTATAATGAGTGGTGCCCAGGAGAAGACTCGAACTTCCACGGTGTTGCCACCGCTAGGACCTGAACCTAGTGCGTCTACCAATTCCGCCACCTGGGCACTCAAGGCGATGATTGCTCATCTCCGGCGTCGTGATTGCTCCCGACGTCGTGGGGCGGCACTTTACTCAGGGGGCGTTTGCTTGTAAACCCCTGCTGTGAAAAATATTTTTATTGAGCATGCCAGGCTAACTATTGCGCGGTTTTCACGTTTCAATAGGCTTTATGGCAGTTCCTACCGAACCCAGACTTAGAAGGTAACCCCAGACTGATGGCCGATTGGCAATCCCTCGATCCCGAGGCCGCCCGGGAAGCGGAAAAGTACGATAACCCCATTCCGAGTCGCGAACTCATTCTGGCTCATCTTGCCGATCGCGGCGCCCCGGCCACCCGGCCGCAGCTGGCCGAGGAATTCGGTCTCGTCACCGAAGACCAGCTCGAAGCCCTGCGGCGGCGCATGCGCGCCATGGAGCGCGACGGTCAGGTGATCTACACCCGCCGCGGTGCCTATGCGCCCATCGACAAGCTGGATCTGGTGCGCGGACGCATCGCCGGCCATCGTGATGGCTTCGGCTTCCTGATCCCCGACGACGGTAGCGACGACCTCTTCCTCAGCCCGGCGCAGATGCGCCTGGTGTTCGACGGGGACATCGCCCTGGCGCGGGTCGCCGGCCACGATCGGCGCGGTCGTCGCGAAGGCGGCCTGGTCGAGGTGGTCACCCGGGCGCACGAATCCCTGGTCGGTCGCTTCTTCCAGGAGAGCGGCCTGGCCTACGTGGTGCCGGACAATCCCAAGATCGGCCAGCAGGTGCTGGTGCCCGAAGGCAAGCACGGCGGCGCCGCTCACGGCCAGTTCGTGCAGGTGCGCATCGACGAGTGGCCCACCACCTTCCGGCAGGCCCAGGGCGAAGTGGTCGAGATCCTCGGCGACTACATGGCGCCGGGCATGGAGATCGAGGTGGCGCTGCGCAGCTACGACATCCCCAACGAATGGCCCAAGGCCGTCGAGAAGGAAGCCGCCAAGCTCAAGCCCGAGGTGGAAGAAAAGGACAAACAGAAGCGCATCGACCTGCGCCAGTTGCCCTTCGTGACCATCGATGGCGAAGACGCCCGCGACTTCGACGATGCCGTCTATGCCGAAGCCAAGAAATCCGGGGGCTGGCGGCTCTACGTCGCCATCGCCGACGTCTCCCACTACGTCAAGGTCGGCTCGGCGCTGGACGCCGAGGCGGAGAAGCGCGGCAACTCGGTGTATTTCCCCGAGCGCGTGATCCCCATGCTGCCCGAGGCGCTGTCCAACGGGCTCTGCTCGCTCAATCCCCAGGTGGATCGCCTGGCCATGGTCTGCGAGATGACCATTGCCGCTTCCGGGCGCATGACCGGCTACCAGTTCTACGAAGCGGTCATCCATTCCCACGCGCGCCTGACCTACAATAAGGTCTCCACGGTGCTGGAGCAGCCCAAGTCGGCCGAAGGCAAGCAGTTGCGCAAGCAGCTCGGCGAGGTGGTGCCGCACCTGGAGCAGCTCTACAGCCTGTACAAGGTGCTGCTGGCTGCCCGTCACGTCCGCGGGGCCATCGATTTCGACACCCAGGACACCCGCATCGTCTTTGGCGCCGACCGCAAGATCTCCGAGATCCGCCCGACCCAGCGCAACGATGCCCACAAGCTGATCGAGGAATGCATGCTGTGCGCCAACGTGGCCACCGCCAAGTTCCTCGAGAAGCACAAGGTGCCAGCCCTTTACCGGGTACACGATGCGCCACCCCTGGAAAAGCAGACCAATCTGCGGCAGTTCCTCGGCGAGATGGGGCTGTCGCTGACCAAGGGCAAGGCCAATCCGGTGCCGTCTGACTACCAGGCGCTGCTGCAGCAGATCCGCGAGCGGCCGGACTTCCGCCTGATCCAGACGGTGATGCTCAGGTCGCTGAGCCAGGCGGTCTACAGCCCGGACAACAACGGTCACTTCGGTCTCAACTACGAGGCCTATACCCATTTCACCTCGCCGATCCGGCGCTATCCGGATCTGCTGGTGCATCGGGCGATCCGCAGCGTCATCCGCTCCAAGCTGGAGACCAAGCACGTCAAGCGCGCAGGCGCGACGAGCATGGCCAAGGCGCGCATCTATCCCTACGACGAATTGCGCCTGGATCAGCTCGGCGAGCAGTGCTCCATGACCGAGCGCCGCGCCGACGAAGCCACGCGGGACGTCTCCAACTGGCTCAAGTGCGAGTTCATGAAGGATCGCGTCGGCGAGACCTTTGCCGGCGTCATCACCGCGGTGACCGGCTTCGGCCTGTTCGTCGAGTTGTCCGAGGTGTTCGTCGAGGGCCTGGTGCATGTCACCGCGCTGCCCGATGACTACTACCACTTCGACAGCGTCCACCATCGCCTCTCCGGCGAGCGCAGCGGTCGCAGCTATCGCCTCGGCGATCCGCTCGAGGTGGTGGTGGCTCGCGTCGACCTGGACGAGCGCAAGATCGACTTCGTGCTGCCGGCCAGTGCCGGGGCGCCCCGCGTGCGTGAAGAGCGCGAGCCGCGCAATAAGCGTGACAACCGTCGTCGCGGTGCGCCAGCGCCAGTGCAGGAGACAGGTGCTGTCCCGGTCGCCGAGCCCCAGGCTGAGGCCGTCGCGCCGGAGGCGGAACGTGAGCCCCGCCGCTCGCGTAGCGGCCGTCGGCGTGGAAGGTCGTCGCCAGAATCAAGCGTCGTCCCGATTGCCGAGACTTCGGCTGACGCCGTTTCGCCGGAGCCGGAGCGTGAATCCCGCCGCTCGCGTAACGGTCGTCGTCGTGATGCGCCCGCGCAGGAGCAAGGTGTCGCCGCAGCGGTCGAGGCAACGCCTGCAAGCGTTTCGCCAGAGCCGGAGCCTGAACCGCGTCGCTCGCGCAGTGATCGTCGGCGCGCGGCCTCTGCGGAACAGCCGCAGGATGCCAGTGCGCCTGTGCCAGCCTCGGTTGAGGCGACTTCGCCGAAGGCGTCGAAGCAGGACGATCAATTGCTCGGTAATACCGACGTCAAGCGTAGTCGTGCGGTGAAACAGGCTCTGCTGGCCGAAGCCAAGGTCGAGGGCGGCAAGCCCAAAACCCAAGGTAAGGCCAATGGCAAAGCCAAGGGTAGTACCGACAAGGGCAAGGCCAGCGATACGGCCAAGACCCGTACGGCGCCAGCGCGTCAGGGTAAGGGCTCGGCTGCCGAAGGCGCAGCGGCGGTGGAAGCCAAGGTCAAGAAGGCCAAGGCTGCTGCCGCCAAGAAGAAATCGGCGGGCAAGCCCAAGGCCGAAGGTCAGGCTCAGGCCGCGGCCAAGAGCCGGACCAAGGCCAAGAAGCCTCATCGCAAGGGTCAGTCGCGCCCCAAGGATAACGCATGAGCCAGCTGGAAACCGTCTACGGTATCCACGCCGTGGAAGCGCTGCTGCGCTTCCATCCGCGGCGGGTGAAGCAGCTCTGGATCGCCGAAGGGCGGCGTGAGCCGCGGGTCGATGCCCTGCTGGAGCTGGCCGCCGGTCAGCGTCTGGCGGTGGAAAGCAAGCCGCGGGCCTTGCTCGACGAGCTGGCCGAGGGTGTGCATCAGGGCGTGGTGGCCCAGGTCAGCCCGAGTCAGGTCTGGGGCGAGGCCATGCTCGAGGAGTTGCTCGACCGGGCCGAAGGACCGCCGCTGCTGCTGGTGCTCGATGGCGTGACCGATCCGCACAACCTCGGTGCCTGCCTGCGCAGCGCCGACGCGGCCGGGGCCCTGGCGGTCATCGTGCCCAAGGACAAGTCGGCTACCCTGACCGCCGTGGTGCGCAAGGTGGCCTGTGGTGCTGCCGAGGTGTTGCCGCTGGTGGCTGTCACCAACCTGGCGCGGACCCTGGAAAAGCTGCAGAAGCGCGGCCTGTGGATCGTCGGTACCGCCGGTGAGGCGACCCAGGAGATCTACGACGTCGACATGAGTGGACCGACCGTGGTGGTCATGGGCGCCGAGGGCAAGGGCATGCGCCGGCTGACCCGCGAGCATTGCGATCATCTGGCCCGACTGCCCATGGCTGGCAGCGTCAGCAGTCTCAATGTCTCGGTGGCGACCGGGGTCTGCCTGTTCGAGGCCGTGCGTCAAAGACGCGCCTCTGCGCCGCGGTAGCCCACGCCAGGAAACGTCTGGGTACCTACGCAGTGCGTATCGCACTATACGAATCGCGCTGCAGTGCGCAGAATACCGGCCTCGCCCCGGGAAAGCCCGGAGCGAGACCTGTCAACAAGAGGATGCCCGCGTGAGTCAGGAGATCCAAGAGCCGGTAGGCTTGCGAGTGCTGCTCGTCGAAGACGATGCCACGCTGCGCATGCTGACCACCGAAGTCATCGAGGAGCTGGACCATCAGGTCACGGCTGTCGCCTCGGCAGAGGCTGCCCTGGAGTTGCTGCCGCAGCGCGAACACGATGTGCTGTTCACCGATATCGGGCTGGGCGGCATGTCCGGCATCGAGTTGACCCGGCGCGCCCTGGCGATGGATCCGACGCTGCGCATCGTCGTCGCCTCGGGTTATGCCTTCGAGCGCGAGCCGGGCATGGAAGCGCGGGTCGGGGTGCTGATCAAGCCCTATGACCTGAACAAGATCCGCCAGGCCCTGGCCGACGTGCAACGCTGAGTGTCTGTGGTTGTCCGGCGGTCGCGCCGGGCATGCCTGCGGTTGCGCCCTCCGGCGCCCTTCTCTAGAATGTTGCCCCTTGCCCGGAGTGCGTCCGCATTCCGCAGGGCAAGTCATCCGAACTATTCACTCCTTGTCTGACCGCGTTTCCGCGGCAGGCTGCAACCCGTAAGGAGCATTAAATGCGTCATTACGAAGTCGTGTTCCTGGTTCATCCGGACCAGAGCGAACAGGTGGGCGGCATGGTCGAGCGCTACACCAAGGCTATCGAAGAAGACGGTGGCAAAGTCCATCGCCTGGAAGACTGGGGCCGTCGTCAGCTGGCTTACGCCATCGACAACGTTCACAAGGCTCACTATGTACTCATGAACATCGAGTGCAGCGCTAAGGCCCTGGCCGAGCTGGAAGACAACTTCCGCTACAACGACGCCGTGATCCGCAACATGATCCTGCGCCGTGACGAGGCCGTCACCGGTCAATCCGAGATGCTCAAGGCCGAAGAAAACCGCAACGAGCGTCGCGAGCGTCGCGAGCGTCCTGCCGAGTCCGAGTCCGAGTCCGCCGAAGGCAACTCCGACGACGCCGACAGCGCCGAGTAATCTGGATCTAGCGAGGAATCATTGTCATGGCACGTTTCTTCCGTCGTCGTAAGTTCTGCCGTTTCACCGCCGAAGGCGTGAAAGAGATCGACTACAAGGATCTCAACACCCTGAAGGCCTACGTCTCCGAAACCGGCAAGATCGTCCCGAGCCGTATCACTGGCACCAAGGCCAAGTACCAGCGTCAGCTGGGCGCCGCCATCAAGCGTGCCCGTTACCTGGCCCTGCTGCCCTACACCGACAGCCACGGTCGTTGATCGACGCCTGATCACGAATAACGGATAAACACGGCATGCGGCCTCTGGCTGAGTTCATCATGCGCGGCCGTACTCAAGCCACCCTCGTGGTGGTGCTGGGTGCAGTCGTGCCGCTGCTGTACTGGATGACCGCTGCTGGTGGCAGCCTGGTGCTGTTGCGCCGGGGACCCGCCGCGGCGGCCGGGGTGCTGGTCTGGGCCCTGCTGCCAGCGCTGTTCTGGCTGTATCTGGGTGATGCCAGCATCGTGCTGGTGTTGCTGGGTTCGACGCTGCTGGCGGCCATTTTGCGCCAGAGCCTGTCCTGGACACGGGTGTTGTTGGCCAGTGTCCCGCTGGGGTTGGTTTTCGCCCTGGTGCTGGGGCAGGTCTATGCCGAGGGCATCGCGCAACTGGCGGAGGAAATCCGCCGGTTGCTGCCCCAGGTGTTGGGCCCGAGCGCGGCGCAGTTGCCGCCGGAAAAGCAGGCGCAGTTGCAGCAGTTGCTGCTGCCCGTGCTGACCGGCCTGATGGCGGCGTTCTTCCAGATCACCTGCCTGCTGTGCCTGATGCTCGGGCGCTACTGGCAGGCGGCGCTGTACAACCCCCAGGGGTTCGGTCGCGAATTTGGCGTCCTGCGTCTGCGTCCGGCCATCGCGCTCGGCCTCCTGGCCCTGCTGGTGCTGGCGCCGAACCTGGGCAGCGGGCTTGGCCTGCTGACTCCGCTGTGCAGCGTGCCGCTGGCCTTTGCCGGCATCGCCCTGCTGCACGGGCTGGTGGCGGCCAAGCGCCTGGCAGGATTCTGGCTGGTGGGGCTGTACGTGACGCTGCTGCTGTTCGGGCAGCTGATCTATCCGTTGTTGGTGATTCTGGCTGTGATCGATAGCGTGTTCGATTTCCGTGGGCGGTCTGCGCAAGAGCCGCAGGGGCCCGCGGACGGTGAAGGTTAAAAGTTAAGAGGAAAGACTCAATGGATGTCATCCTGCTGGAAAAGATCGCCAATCTGGGCAACCTGGGCGACAAAGTGAACGTCAAGGGCGGCTACGCCCGTAACTTCCTGCTGCCGCAGGGCAAGGCCACCGCAGCCACCGCTGCCAACGTCGAGGCTTTCGAAGCTCGTCGCGCCGAGCTCGAGAAGCAGGCTGCCGAGAAGAAGTCCGAGGCTGACGCCCGTGCTGCCAAGCTGGCTGACCTGACCGTAACCATCGCCGCCAACTCCGGCGACGAAGGCAAGCTGTTCGGTTCCATCGGCACCCGCGACATCGCCGAAGCCGTCAGCGCCGCCGGCGTCGAGCTGGACAAGAGCGAAGTTCGCCTGCCCAACGGCGCGCTGCGCAGCGTTGGCGAATACGATGTCGAAGTGCACCTGCACACCGACGTCGAAGCTACCGTCAAGATCGTCGTCGTCGCTGAATAAGCGCGCCGTCGCCTGACTGGCGGACTTGCGCCCCGGCGCCGGTCTGTCGACAATCGGGCACGTCATTGCCAAGGCAGTGACGTGCCCTTTGTCTTTTCTGCCGTCCGAAAAATCATTTCGCCGCCCGCAATGGGGGCCCAAGACCTGCGCATGAACGAGATTTCCCTGCCCGAGCAGTACGATCTGCAGACCGCTGCCCTCAAGGTCCCGCCGCACTCCATCGAGGCCGAGCAGGCCGTGCTGGGTGGTCTGATGCTGGACAACAACGCCTGGGAGCGCGTGCTCGATCAGGTGTCCGATGGCGACTTCTATCGCCACGACCACCGACTCATCTTCCGCGCCGTGGCCCGTCTGGCCGAGCGCAACCAGCCGTTCGACGTGGTGACCCTGTCCGAACAGCTGGACAACGAAGGCCAGCTGCCCCAGGTGGGCGGCCTGGCCTATCTGGCCGAGCTGGCCAGGAACACCCCCTCGGTGGCCAACATCAAGGCCTATGCGCAGATCGTGCGCGAGCGGGCCACCCTGCGGCAGTTGATCGGCATCAGCGCCGACATCGCCGACAGTGCCTACAACCCGGAAGGCCGCGGGGCCAACGAGCTGCTCGACGAAGCCGAGCGCAAGATCTTCGAGATCGCCGAGGCCCGCCCGAAATCCGGTGGTCCGGTCGGGGTCAACGACATCCTGACCAAGGCCATTGATCGCATCGACACCCTGTTCAACTCCAGCGAAGCCATCACCGGGGTCTCCACCGGTTTCGCCGATCTGGACGAAAAGACCAGCGGCCTGCAGCCGGCGGACCTGATCATCGTTGCCGGTCGTCCGTCCATGGGCAAGACCACCTTCGCCATGAACCTCGTGGAGAACGCGGTACTGCGCACCGACAAGGCGGTTCTGGTGTTCTCCCTGGAGATGCCCGCCGACTCCATCGTGCTGCGGATGCTCTCGTCCCTCGGCCGCATCGACCAGACCAAGGTGCGTTCCGGCAAGCTGGACGACGACGACTGGCCGCGGCTGACCTCGGCGGTCAACCTGCTCAACGACCGCAAGCTGTTCATCGACGATACCGCCGGCATCAGTCCTTCGGAAATGCGCGCCCGCACCCGGCGCCTGGTCCGCGAGCACGGCGATTTAGGGCTGATCATGGTGGACTACCTGCAGCTGATGCAGATCGGCGGCAGCAGCGGCGAGAACCGGACCGCCGAGATCTCCGAGATCTCGCGCTCGCTCAAGGGTCTGGCCAAGGAATTCAACTGCCCGGTGGTGGCGCTCTCCCAGCTCAACCGCTCGCTGGAACAGCGGCCGAACAAGCGCCCGGTGAACTCCGACCTGCGCGAATCGGGGGCCATCGAGCAGGACGCCGACGTAATCATGTTCGTCTACCGGGACGAGGTGTATCACCCGGAGACCGAATACAAGGGCGTGGCGGAAATCATCATCGGCAAGCAGCGTAACGGTCCGATCGGCACCACGCGGCTGGCCTTCATCGGCAAATACACCCGGTTCGAGAATCTCGCGCCCGGCAGCTACGTTTTCGAGGACGAATGATGGTCAAGGACAAGCTGAAGATCGCGGTCCTGCTCGGCGGCACCAGCGAAGAACGCGACGTGTCCATCGCCAGCGGTGCCCAGGTGGTGGCGGCCCTGCGCCGGCGCGGGCACCAGGTGGTGACCGTGGATACCGCCCTGGGCCTGCTCGACGAGGATGCCGAACGCGCCCTGCTGGAAGCCCGGGTCGGCCTCGAACCGCCGGAGCGGACTGCCCTGGTGCGGATGCGTGGCCAGGATGCCGGCGCGCTGCTCAGCCGTGCCCAGCTGGGCGACCAGGATCTGCTGTTCCTCGCCCTGCACGGCGGCACCGGCGAGAACGGCACCCTGCAGACCCTGCTCGACCTGGCCCAATTGCGCTACACCGGCAGCGGCCGGGTGGGCAGTGCCGTGGCCATGGACAAGGACCTTAGCAAGCGGCTGTTCCGCGCCGCTGGCGTACCCACTGCCGACTGGCTGATGGCGCCGGCAGATGCCGCGACCGTGGCCGCGACCCTGGGCTTTCCGGTGATCGTCAAACCCAGCCAGCAGGGCTCCACCGTGGGCCTGAGCAAGGTCAGCCGCGCCGAGGACCTGCAACCGGCCATCGAGCTGGCGCTGCGCTATGACCGCGAGGTGATGATCGAGCGCTTCGTCGCCGGGCGCGAGCTGACCGTGGGCGTGCTGGGCGACCAGCCGCTGGCGGTGGGCGAGATCGTCCTCGGCCAGAGCGGGGTGTTCGACTACACCAGCAAGTACCAGCCCAAGGGCGCGGTGGAAGTGTTTCCGGCCGAGGTCTCGTCCGAGATCGCCGAGGAAGCGCGCCGCCTGGCCCTGGCCGCGCATCGGGCGCTCAAGCTCGACGGCTACAGCCGTGCCGACTTCCGCCTGGATGCAGAAGGGCGGCTCTGGTGCCTGGAGGTCAACACCCTGCCGGGGATGACCGCCACCAGCCTGCTGCCGCAATCGGCGGCGGCCATGGGTATCGACTTCGACGAACTCTGCGAGCGGATCTGCCAGCTGGCCCTGCAGGACTGACCCTCACGCAGCCGGCGCCGCTATCGCTTCGGGTGGTGGCGGCTGCGTCTCCCGTCGAAGCCGGATTCGGATCCGCCGCCATGCCCCAGACGCTCACCCCGGTGCAGACCCGGGCGCTGTTCTTTTCCGCGCTGCTGCTGTTCGTCCTGCCCTTCATCCTGGTCGACTTCCCCTATGTCGATGACAACTGGCGCATCCAGCTGGAGAACGGCCCGGAGTGGCGGCAGCAGGGGCGGGTGCTGACCGAAGTCTTCTACCGGCTGCTGACCTTCAGCGGCAGCACCCTCAATCTCTTCCCCCTGCCGCTGCTGATCGCCTGCGCCGCAGCCGCCTGGGCCCTGACCGACCTGGCCAGGCACTGTTTCGGCGCGCCGCGGCCGACCCAGTGCCTGGCCCTCCTGCCGCTGTGGTTCTCGCCGTTCTGGCTAGGCAATCTGACCTACCAGTACGACGGCCCGACCATGGCCCTGAGCCTGGTGGCGGTGATCTATGCGGTGATCTATCGCAGTCGCCATACCGCGCTGGCGCTGCTGCTGCCGGCGGTGCTGCTGGCGGCGGCCATCGCCTTCTACCAGGTGGCGCTCAATGTCTTCGTCGGCCTCTGCTGCCTGGAGCTGATCCGCGTCGTGCAGCGCCGCGAGGCCCCGGAGCAGGCCCTGCGGCTGGTGCTGCGCCAGGGCCTGCAGCTGCTGCTGGGTTGCACCCTCTACTTCCTCACCGCCTACCAGCTGATGGCGACCACGCGGCACGCCGGCGTGGGCGGCCAGGTACTGCCGGAGCTCTGGCACCGACTGGGCGAGGTGCTGCACAGCGTCGGCCTGCTGGTCACCCCGGGCAATCTCTGGCTGTGGTGGCTGTTCGGCGGGCTGGCCACGATCGGTTACGGCCTGGGGGCCCTGACCTATGCCCGCGCCTATGGCCGGCGGGCGCTGCTGCCCCTGCTGCTGTACGGTGCGACCCTGCCGGTGCTGGCCGCCTGCGTGGCCGGCATCACCCTGCTGTTCAGCGATTTCATCCTCGAAGCCCGCACCCTGATGGGGCTGGCGGTCATCCTGACCCTGGCGCTGTTGCTGGCCCATGATCTGCTGGAGCGATTCCAGCCACGGCTGACCTGGCTGCTGGTGCTGCCGGTGCTGTGGATGCTGTCACTGGCCTATGCCTATGGCCAGGTGCTCTCGGCGCAGAAGACTTTCGAGCGCGGGTTCGTCCAAGAGCTGCACCACGATCTCAGCAGTCGCCCGGAGCTGCGGTCGCTCAGGCGTCTGCTCTGGACTGGCGGTCCGCTGGAGGTGGCCTGGCTGCCGCTGGCGCAGAAGACCTTCGAGCAGGTGCCGGTGTTGCCCTTCATCCTCGGCCTGTCGCCGGGCAACTTCATGATCGCCGAACGCCTGCTGGACCTGGGGGTGATCGACGATGCCGACAGCGACAGCTGCAGCCAGCGGGTGGCCGTGCCGGGCGCCGCCACGCGCCTGGTGGACAATCGCTTCTACGACATCTGGGCGGTGGGCGAGGACGGCTGCATCATCATGAAGCCGCAGCGGCCCTGGGTGCCGTTCGAGTAGCGGGGCAGGTTGGGCTGAGACGGCTCCATCGTCGAAGCCCAACGAGCGGTGCATGATGCAGGTGTTGGGCTTCGCTTCGCTCAGCCCAACCTACGGGTGCGAGGATGATCAGCCGCGGCGCAGCTTGTAGCAGAGGAACAGGAAGGCCAGCCAGACCGGGATGGCGTAGACCGAGACGGCGATGCCGGGGATGCGCAGCATCAGCACCAGGATCATGCCGACGAAGGCCAGGCACAGCCAGTTGACGAAGGGCGACCAGAACGCCGGGAAGTGCGAGGTGCGCCCGGCCTGGCGCTGGGCAGCGCGGAATTTCAGGTGGGTCAGGCTGATCAGCGCCCAGGCGATCACCAGCGAGGCCACCACCAGCGACATCAGCAGCTCCAGGGCATTCTGCGGCAGCAGGTAGTTGACCAGCACGCAGAGCAGGGTCACCGCCGAGGACACGGCGATGCCCAGCAGGGGCACGCCACGGCGATTGGTACGCAGCAGGGCGCGGGGGGCATCACCCTGTTCGGCCAGGCCGTAGAGCATCCGGCTGGTGCAGTAGACACCGCTGTTGTAGACCGACAGCGCCGCGGTCAGCACCACGAAGTTGAGCAGGTGGGCGGCGGTGTCGCTGCCAAGCAGGGCGAAGGTCTGCACGAAGGGGCTGCCGGCGTAGTCGTCGCCGCCGGCGCCGATGCTGCGCACCAGTTCGTCCCAGGGATGCAGCGACAGCAGGATGGTCAGGGCGCCGACATAGAAGATCAGGATGCGCCAGACCACCTGGTTGATGGCCTTGGGGATCACGGTGCGCGGCTGGTCGGCTTCGGCGGCGGTGATGCCCACCAGCTCCAGGCCGCCAAAGGAAAACATGATGATCGCCAGCACCGCGAACAGGCCGCTCCAGCCGTTGGGCAGGAAGCCGCCATGGTTCCAGAGATTGCTCACCGAGGCCTCGGGACCGCCACTGCCGCTGACCAGCAGCCAGAGCCCGAAGGCCATCATGCCGAGGATGGCCACCACCTTGATCAGCGCGAACCAGAACTCGGTTTCGCCGAAGGCCTTCACGTTGAACAGGTTGATGGCGTTGACCAGCACGAAGAACACCAGGGCGCTGGCCCAGGTCGGTACCTCGGGCCACCAGTACTGCACGTACTTGCCCACCGCGGTGAGCTCCGACATGCCTACCAGCACGTAGAGCACCCAGTAGTTCCAGCCGGAGAGAAAGCCCGGGAAGCGGCCCCAGTAGCGACTGGCGAAGTGGCTGAAGGAGCCGGCCACGGGCTCCTCGACGATCATCTCGCCGAGTTGGCGCATGATTAGGAAGGCGATGAAGCCGGCGATGGCATAGCCGAGGATCATCGCCGGACCGGCCGACTTGAGTACCCCGGCCGAGCCGAGGAACAGACCGGTGCCGATGGCCCCGCCGAGGGCGATCAGCTGGATATGACGATTCTTCAGGCCGCGCTGCAACTGGCCGGCGGCGGGTTGGGGCTGGGACATGGACGGGGATGTCTCGGTGGTGAGGGGAGCGGGCGGCTATGGTAGCACTCCTGTCACCAGGGGCCTGGTCCTGGGGCTTCCCTCACCCCGACCCTCTCCCGGAGGGAGAAGGGGAAGGGCGTGCTGCGGGAGGGGATTGCCGTTGGGCATCTTTCCGCGGTCTGCCCTTGGACGAAAGAGGCCGCTACGCGTGGACAAGGCTGCGCCGTTGTCCACCCTACGGCTGAAGGGCATTGCCGGTGGGCTTCCCTCTCCCCAAGGGAGCAGAGGACGAGCAGGTGCGCGAGGTGCTTTTGCCCCCTCTCCCCCGGGGAGAGGGTTGGGGTGAGGGCAGGGCCGAGGCAGCCGCCCGATAGCCAAAGGCAATCGATGTCCGGGGGCTGAGCTGGTCATTTTTTGTGCTATTCTTCGCGACCTCCTGAAAACACCCCTTTCCCGGAAGCTGCCATGCAAGCCGCCACGCCGCTGTTCGACTATCCGAAATACTGGGCCGAGTGCTTTGGTCCTGCACCCTTCCTGCCCATGAGTCGGGCGGAGATGGAGCAACTCGGCTGGGACAGCTGCGACATCATCATCGTCACCGGGGACGCTTACGTCGATCACCCGTCCTTTGGCATGGCCATCATCGGCCGGCTGCTGGAGGCCCAGGGCTTCCGCGTGGGCATCATCGCCCAGCCGGACTGGCATTCGAAGGACGACTTCATGAAGCTCGGCGAGCCGAATCTGTTCTTCGGTGTGGCCGCGGGCAACATGGACTCGATGATCAACCGCTACACCGCGGACAAGAAGGTCCGCTCCGACGATGCCTATACCCCGGGCAACGTCGCCGGCAAGCGTCCGGATCGCGCCAGCCTGGTCTATAGCCAGCGCTGCAAGGAAGCCTACAGCCACGTGCCGATCGTGCTCGGCGGCATCGAGGCCTCGCTGCGCCGGATCGCCCACTACGACTACTGGCAGGACAAGGTCCGCCGCTCGATCCTGATGGATGCCACCGCCGACATCCTCCTCTATGGCAACGCCGAGCGGGCGGTGGTCGAGATCGCCCAGCGGCTGTCGCGTGGCGAGCGCGTCGAGGCCATCACCGACGTGCGCGGTACCGCCTTCATCCGTCGGGACACGCCCGAGGGCTGGTTCGAGGTCGACTCGACCCGCATCGATCGACCCGGTCGCGTCGACAAGATCATCAATCCCTACGTGAACACCCAGGACACCGAGGCCTGTGCCATCGAGCAGGCCAAAGGCGAGGTCGAAGACCCCAACGAAGCCAAGGTGGTGCAGCTGCTGGAAAGCCCGCGCATGACCCGCGACAAGACGGTGATCCGCCTGCCGTCCTTCGAGAAGGTGCGCAACGACCCGGTGCTCTATGCCCATGCCAACCGCGTGCTGCACCTGGAAACCAACCCGGGCAACGCCCGCGCGCTGGTGCAGCGGCATGGCGAGGTGGACGTCTGGTTCACGCCGCCGCCCATCCCCATGACCACCGAGGAAATGGACTATGTGTTCGGCATGCCCTATGCGCGCGTGCCACACCCGGCCTATGGCAAGGAAAGGATCCCGGCCTACGAGATGATCCGTTTCTCGGTGAACATCATGCGCGGCTGCTTTGGTGGCTGCACCTTCTGCTCCATCACCGAGCACGAAGGCCGGATCATCCAGAATCGCTCCCACGACTCGATCATCCGCGAGATCGAGGAGATGCGCGACAAGGTGCCGGGCTTTACCGGCGTGGTCTCGGACCTCGGCGGGCCGACCGCCAACATGTACCGCATCGCCTGCAAGGACCCGGAGATCGAGCGCCACTGCCGCAAGCCGTCGTGCGTGTTCCCCGGTATCTGCGAGAACCTCAATACCGATCACTCATCCTTGATCGAGCTGTACCGCAAGGCGCGGGCGCTGCCGGGGGTGAAGAAGATCCTGATCGCCTCGGGCCTGAGATACGACCTGGCCGTGGAGTCGCCCGAGTACGTCAAGGAACTGGTCACCCATCATGTCGGCGGCTACCTGAAGATCGCGCCCGAGCACACCGAGCGCGGTCCGCTGGACAAGATGATGAAGCCCGGCATCGGCAGCTACGACCGCTTCAAGCAGATGTTCGAGAAGTACACCAAGGAGGCGGGCAAGGAGCAGTACCTGATCCCCTACTTCATCGCCGCGCACCCGGGCACCACCGACGAGGACATGATGAACCTCGCCCTGTGGCTCAAGCGCAACGGCTTCCGCGCGGATCAGGTGCAGGCCTTCTATCCCTCGCCGATGGCCACCGCCACGGCCATGTACCACTCGGGCAAGAATCCGCTGCGCAAGGTCACCTACAAGAGCGATGGCGTGACCATCGTCAAGAGCGACCAGCAGCGCCGCCTGCACAAGGCCTTCCTGCGCTACCACGATCCCAAGGGCTGGCCGATGCTGCGCGAGGCGCTCAAGGATATGGGTCGCGCCGACCTGATCGGGCCGGGCAAGCACCAGTTGATCCCGGCCACCCAGCCGGTGGGCGACGCGGGCTACCAGAGTGCGCGGCGCAAGAATTCCACTCCGGTGGGCAGCAAGAAGGCCGGTACCGGCGCCGGGCGCATCCTCACCCAGCACACCGGCCTGCCACCCCGCGCCAGCGATGGCAGCAAGGCCTGGGACAAGGGCCAGGAAGGCCAGGCCGCCGGCTACGCCAAGGGCGGTCCGCGCAAGAAGTCGCGGCGTCAGCCGAACATGCCGCGCTGAGGCGAGGGCAGGAGAAAAGGGGAGGCCGAGGCCTCCCCTTTTTCATGGGCGCTAGATCAGGTGCGGGGTCGTTGGGCTTCGACGGTGGGGCTGTCTCAACCCAACCTACGGATGAGCGAGGTAGGTTGGGTTGAGCGCAGCGAAGCCCAACGCTGGGGACTAGCCGCGCAATTCGGCGAAATGGGCCTGCATGCGTTCGGCGTCGGCGCTACGACCGCTGAAGAGTTCGAAGGCCTTGACCGCCTGGAACACGGCCATGGTGCCGCCATCCAGGGTGCGGCAGCCGAGGGCGCGGGCCTGGCGCAGCAGCTCGGTTTCCAGCGGGAAGTAGATGATCTCGGCGACCCAGAGTCCGGAATGCAGCAACTCGGCCGGCAGTGGCATGCCGGGCAGCTTGGCCATGCCCACCGGCGAGGTGTTGACCAGGCCATCGGCAGCGGCGACCGCGGCGGCCCGGTCGGTGCCGACCGCGGCGCGCCCGGGGCCGAAGTGGCGGGTCAGGTTGTCCACCAGCGCCTGGGCCCGCTCGGCCTCGACATCGAAGATGAACAGCTGGTCGACACCCTCGGCGAGCAGGGCGTGGGCCACGGCGCTGCCGGCACCGCCGGCGCCCAGTTGCACCACCAGGCGCTTGGCTACGTCCGGCAGGCCGCGGCGAAAGCCTTCGGCGAAGCCCAGGCAGTCGGTGTTGTGGCCCACGGTGCGGCCGTCGGCCAGCACCACGGTATTCACCGCGCCGATGCCGCGCGCCTCGGGAGAGAGGTCGTCGAGCAGCGGGATGATCGCCTGCTTGCAAGGAAAGGTGATGTTGAGGCCGGTGAAGCCGGTGCGCTGGGCGGCCTGCAGCAACTCGGGCAGGGCGTCTGCAGCGAGGCCGAGGGCATCCAGGTCGATCAGCCGATAGAGGTATCTGAGGCCCTGGGCGTCGCCTTCGCGTTCGTGCATGGCGGGCGTCAGCGAGGCCTGGATGCCGGCGCCGATGAGGCCGGCGAGGACGGATTTGGGTGCGGTCATGGCGTTAGTTTCCCTGGTGGGCGATGAGGGCGGCGATGGCGGCGCGATATCCCTGGCTGCCGAGGCCGCAGATGACGCCGACGGCGATGCCCGAGACATAGGAATGATGACGGAAGGCTTCGCGGCGATGCACGTTGGACAGGTGCACCTCGTAGACCGGCAGCTCGCTGGCCACCAGGGCGTCGCGCAAGGCCACCGAGGTGTGGGTCCAGGCGGCGGGATTGATCACCACCCCGGCATAGGCGCCGCGGGCCGCGTGGATCCAGTCGAGCAATTCGCCTTCGTGGTTGGTCTGGCGGAAGTCCACCTCGTAACCCTCGGCGGCGGCGGTCTCGGTACACAGCCGGGCGACGTCGGCCAGGGTCTCGTGGCCGTAGGTGGCGGGCTCGCGGGTGCCGAGCAGATTGAGGTTGGGTCCGTTGAGGACCAGGATGCGGCGGGAGGACATGACAGCCTTCTCTCTTGTTGTCTTGCCGGGCAGGCGCTGCCCGGCACTGGAGAGAAAATGTACCAGCCGGTTAATTCCGTCAATCGAGTCGGTCGGGCGGGTGGCAGGGCAGGCTGCGGAAGCGTTCGATTATCGACCCTGGCCCGCTAGATCGCCACCAGTCCCCGTACCCCTTCCACCTCCATGTCGACCCCGCGGCCGCGCTGGACGATCTCGCCACGGGACATCACCAGGTAGCCGTCGGCCAGTTCACTGGCGAAGTCGTAGAACTGCTCCACCAGCAGGATGGCCATGTCGCCGCGCTTGGCCAGGTGGGCTATGACGGTGCCGATCTCCTTGATCACCGAGGGCTGGATGCCCTCGGTGGGTTCGTCGAGGATCAGCAGGCGCGGGCGGCTGGCCAGGGCGCGGCCGATGGCCAGTTGCTGCTGCTGGCCGCCGGAGAGGTCGCCACCGCGACGCTGGCGCATCTGCCGCAGCACGGGGAAGAGTTCGTAGATGGATTCGGGTACCTCGCGGGCTTCCCGGGCGGGAAAGCGCGACAGGCCCATGAGCAGATTTTCCTCGACGGTGAGGCGCGGAAAGATCTCGCGGCCCTGGGGCACGTAGGCGATGCCGGACTGCACCCGCTGGTGCGGCTTGCGGGAGGTGATGTCCTGGCCTTCCCAGGTGACGCTGCCGCGCTTGGCCGGGATCAGGCCCATGAGGCAGCGCAGCAGGGTGGTCTTGCCGACGCCGTTGCGGCCGAGCAGGCTGGTGACCTCGCCGATGGGCGCGTCGAAGGACAGGCCACGCAGGATGTGGCTGCCGCCGTAGTACTGATGGAGTTCGTTGACCTGGAGCATGGGGGCCTCGGCCGGTTGTCTGGTCTCTGGCAGGCCGGATGGCCTGCCGACGTAGGTTGGGTTGAGCGGAGCGAAGCCCAACGCTCCCGGTCCGTATCGGTGTTGGGCTTCGACTGTGGAGCCGTCTCAACCCAACCTACGGACAGGGGCGCGACCGCGCGCTAGCGCCCCAGATACACCTCGATCACCTGGTCGTTGGCCTGGACCTGGTCCAGCGAGCCTTCGGCCAGGACGTGGCCCTGGTGCAGCACGGTGACGTGATCGGCGATGCTGCCGACGAAGCCCATGTCGTGCTCCACCACCATCAGCGAGTGCCGGGGCACCAGCGACTTGAACAGCTCGGCGGTGAATTCGGTCTCGGCGTCGGTCATGCCGGCCACGGGTTCGTCGAGCAGCAGCAGTTGCGGCTCCTGCACCAGCAGCATGCCGATCTCGAGGAATTGCTTCTGGCCGTGGGAGAGCAGGCCCGCCGTGCGCCCGCGCGATTCCTGCAGGCGGATGGTGGTCAGCACCTCTTCCAGGCGATCGCGCTGTTCGCCGGAGAGCCGTGCGCGCAGGCTGGCCCACACCGACTTGTCGGTCCGTTGCGCCAGCTCCAGGTTCTCCCAGACCGTCAGGGCCTCGAACACCGTGGGCTTCTGGAATTTGCGACCGATGCCGGCCTGGGCGATCTCCACCGGTTGCAGGCGGGTCAGGTCGAGGGTCTCGCCGAACCAGGCGCTGCCGCGGTCGGGGCGGGTCTTGCCGGTGATGACGTCCATCATGGTGGTCTTGCCGGCGCCGTTGGGGCCGATGATGCAGCGCAATTCACCGACGCCGATGTAGAGATTTAAGTCGCGCAAGGCCTTGAAGCCGTCGAAGCTGACCTCGATGCCTTCCAGGCTGAGGATGGTGCCGTGGCGGGTGTCCAGGCCCGTGCCGGCGCGATGGCCAAGACCGCTGGCCTCGGCGCCGATGCCGGGATCGAGCACTTCCGCGGCGACGGGGGGTACGGGGGCGGCTTTCATGCGTCGCGCTCCTTCTTGATGAGGCCGATCACGCCACGCGGCAGATAGAGGGTGACGACGATGAACAGGGCGCCGAGGAAGAACAGCCAGTATTCGGGAAAGGCCACGGTGAACCAGCTCTTGGCGCCGTTGACGATGCCGGCGCCGAGCACCGGGCCGATCAGGCTGCCGCGTCCGCCGAGGGCGACCCAGATGGCCGCTTCGATGGAGTTGGTCGGGGCCATCTCGCTGGGGTTGATGATGCCCACCTGGGGTACGTAGAGCGCCCCGGCCAGGCCGCAGAGCACCGCCGAGAGCACCCAGACGAACAGCTTGAAACCGCGCGGATCGTAGCCGCAGAAGGTCACCCGGTTCTCGGCGTCGCGGATCGCCGTGAGGATGCGGCCGAACTTGCTCTGCGCCAGGCGCCAGCCCAGCCAGAGACTGGCCACCAGCAGGGCCACGGTGAGCAGGAAGAGCACCGCGCGGGTGCCCTGGGCGGCCACCGGAAAGCCCAGCAGGGTGGTGAAGCCGGTAAAGCCGTTGTTGCCGCCGAAGCCGGTCTCGTTGCGAAAGAACAGCAGCATGCCGGCAAAGGTCAGCGCCTGGGTCATGATCGAGAAGTAGACGCCCTTGATCTTCGAGCGGAAGGCGAAGAAGCCGAACGCCAGGGCCAGCAGACCGGGGGCCAGTACCGCCAGGCACAGCGCCCAGAGGAAATGGTCGGTGCCGGCCCAGAACCAGGGATAGCGGGTCCAGGAGAGAAAGCTCATGAACGGCGGCAGACCGTCACCGGCGGCCTGGCGCATCAGGTACATGCCCATGGCGTAGCCGCCGAGGGCGAAGAACAGTCCGTGGCCGAGGGAGAGCATCCCGGCGTAGCCCCAGACCAGGTCCAGCGCCAGGGCGACGATGGCATAGCAGAGGATCTTGCCCACCAGGGTGAGGGTGTAGGCCGAGACCTGGAAGGGGTTGTCGGCCGGCAGCAGGGACAGCAGCGGCAGGGCGATCAGCACGGCGAGGGCCAGGCCGAGCACGGCCAAGCTCAGGCGCGGGCCGGCCTTCTGCACAGCGGTAAGCGCGAGTGGCTGGTTCAATCGATGACCCTCCCCTTGAGGGCGAACAGGCCCTGGGGCCGCTTCTGGATGAACAGGATGATCAGGCCGAGGATGAGGATCTTGCCCAGCACGGCGCCGATCTGGGGTTCGAGGATCTTGTTGACGATGCCCAGGCCGAAGGCCGCCAGCACGCTGCCAGCCAGTTGGCCGACGCCGCCGAGCACCACCACCAGGAAGGAGTCGATGATGTAGCTCTGGCCGAGGTCCGGACCGACGTTGCCGATCTGCGACAGGGCCACGCCGCCCAGACCGGCGATGCCGGAACCGAGGCCGAAGGCGAGCATGTCGATGCGGCCCGTCGGTACGCCGCAGCAGGCGGCCATGTTGCGATTCTGGGTCACGGCGCGCACGTTGAGGCCCAGCCGGGTCTTGTTCAGCAGGGCCCAGGTCAGGACCAGCACGAAGACCACGAAGCCGAGGATGATCACGCGGTTCCACGGCAGGAGCAGGTTGGGCAGCACCTGGATGCCGCCGGACAGCCAGGCCGGGTTGGCCACCTCGACGTTCTGGGCGCCGAACAGCACCCGCACCGCCTGGATCAGCATCAGGCTGATGCCCCAGGTCGCCAGCAGGGTTTCCAGCGGTCGGCCATAGAGGTGGCGGATCACGGTGCGCTCCAGCGCCATGCCGATGGCGGCGGTGACGGCGAAGGCTACCGGCAGGGCCAGCAGCGGATACCAGGCCAGCCATTCGGGCGCCAGGCGCTGCAGGGTCAGCTGCACCATATAGGTGCTGTAGGCGCCGAGCATCAGCATCTCGCCGTGGGCCATGTTGATGACGCCGAGCAGGCCATAGGTGATGGCCAGGCCCAGGGCGGCCAGTAGCAGGATGGAGCCCAGCGACAGCCCGGTGAAGGCCTGGCCGAGCAGATCGCCCAGCAGCAGCTTGCGGTCCACCTGGGCGAGGCCGGTGGCGGCGGCCTTGCGGACGTCGTCGTTGGCTTCCACGGCCGGATCGAGCAGGGCCTGCAGGCGGGTCTTGGCCTGGGGCTCGCCGGATTCGCCGAGCAGGCGCACCGCGGCCAGGCGCACGGCGGGATCGGGATCGGTCAGCTGCAGATTGGCCAGGGCGGCGACGAGGGCGCCTTTGACGTCCTTGTCGGCTTCGCTCTGCAGGCGTTTTTCCAGGAAGGCACGCTGCTCGGGCTTGGCTTCCTGGCGCAGGGCCTGGGCGGCGGTCAGGCGTACGCCGGCATCCGCCGACAGCAGCCCGCCGCTGGCCTGGGCGGCGCCGATGAGGACGCGCAGGCGGTTGTTCAGGCGGATCTGCTTGGGCGTGCCGGTGGGCGCCGTGGCGTCACCTTCGGCGGCGCTGTAGCTGTCGCCGGTCTTGTAGAAGGGCCGCTTGTCTTCGTCGACATAGAGGCGACCGTCCTGCAGTGCCTGGAGCACCGGGAGCTGGGCGGGATCGGGCGCGGCGGCCCAGTCCTGCAGCAGTTTGGCCTGGTCGTTGGCGCTGGCGGCGGCCAGCTCGGCGGCGGGGCCGGCCTGGGCGGTGCCAACGAGCAGCAACAGCAGGGGCAGAAGAAAAAGGCGTAGGGACATGCTCGGCCTCGTCGATGGGTAAAGGCTCCTGCACGGCGTCTCCGGGGGGATGGCGGGCGTGGCCTCGTTTCTGGTGCCGGGCACCGGACCGTGTGGCCGGGTGCGCTGGCGGGCCCTCACCCCAGCCCTCTCCCGGGGGGAGAGGGGAAGAGCGGAGCGGTGGTGGTGCGGCGCTTCCGGTTCTGGCGGGAAGCGCCTTGGCCCTCTCCCAAGGAGAGAGGGGGAAGAGCTGTTGGCCTCGGCGCGCCTTTTGCCCTCACCCCAACCCTCTCCCGAGGGGAGAGGGGGCAAGAGCTACAAGCTGAGCGGCGTTTTGCTCTCCTCTCCCTCCGGGAGAATGGCCGGGGGTGAGAGGGCGTTACTGGCCGCTCTTCACCGGTTCGTCGGACTTCTTGTCGTTGCCGGGGATGTAGGGGCTCCAGGGCTGGGCGCGGACCGGGCCCTCGGTCTGCCAGACGACGTTGAACTGACCGTCGTCCTGGACCTCACCGATCATCACTGGCTTGTGCAGGTGATGGTTCTTCTCGTCCATCTTCACGGTGTAGCCGTCCGGCGCCGCGAAGGTCTGGCCGGCCATGGCCTTGCGGACCTTGTCGACGTCGGTGCTGCCGGCCTTTTCCACCGCCTGGGCCCACATGTGGATGCCGATGTAGGTGGCTTCCATGGGGTCGTT
Source organism: Pseudomonas sp. AS2.8 (assembly GCF_014190935.1). Taxonomy (NCBI): domain Bacteria; kingdom Pseudomonadati; phylum Pseudomonadota; class Gammaproteobacteria; order Pseudomonadales; family Pseudomonadaceae; genus Pseudomonas; species Pseudomonas sp. AS2.8. The sequence goes on along the minus strand of NZ_JACHVV010000006.1, from coordinate 80,137 downwards.
GGTCACGGCGGTCTGGTAGTTGGGCAGGTTCTTGGCCTTGGCGTAGGCCTTCCAGGCCTCGACGAACTTCTTGTTCACCGGGTTATCCAGCGACTCGAAGTAGTTCCAGGCGGCCAGCTGGCCCACCAGCGGCTTGGTGTCGATGCCGCGCAGTTCTTCCTCGCCCACCGAGAAGGCCACTACCGGCACGTCGGTGGCCTTCAGGCCCTGGTTGCCCAGTTCCTTGTAGAAGGGCACGTTGGAGTCGCCGTTGATGGTGGAGACCACCGCGGTCTTGCCGCCGGCGGAGAACTTCTTGATGTTGGCGACGATGGTCTGGTAATCGCTGTGGCCGAAGGGGGTGTAGACCTCTTCGATGTCCTTGTCCTGCACGCCCTTGCTGTGCAGGAAGGATCTGAGAATCTTGTTGGTGGTGCGCGGATAGACGTAGTCGGTGCCCAGCAGGAAGAAGCGCTTGGCGCCGCCGCCTTCTTCGCTCATCAGGTATTCCACCGCCGGGATGGCCTGCTGGTTCGGTGCCGCGCCGGTGTAGAAGACGTTGGGCGACATCTCTTCGCCTTCGTACTGCACCGGGTAGAACAGCAGGCCGTTGAGTTCTTCGTAGACCGGCAGGACCGATTTGCGCGAGACCGAGGTCCAGCAGCCGAAGGTGACCGCGACCTTGTCCTGGGTCACCAGCTGGCGCGCCTTCTCGGCGAACAGCGGCCAGTTGGAGGCCGGATCCACCACCACGGGTTCCAGCTTCTTGCCCAGTACCCCGCCCTTGGCGTTGATCTCGTCGATGGTCATCAGCGCCATGTCCTTGAGCGAGGTCTCGGAGATGGCCATGGTGCCAGACAGCGAATGCAAGATACCGACCTTGATGGTGTCCGCGGCGTGGGCGGCACTCCAGGGAAACAGACCGCTCATGAGCAGAGCGGACGCGGCAAGGGTGGTCTTCAGTAGTGGGCGGCGCTTCATGCGAAAGGCTCCTTAGCGAACGTGCGCTGTTGTTGGGCTGGACTGCTGGCCAGCCAGGGCGCCTTTTCAGGAATTGTGCCAGGGTTCGCAAAGGCGCACGGTGACTGGCGCTTTGCCTGCAGCCGCGGTCGCGCGGTTGGTGGCTCTGCACCAGCCTGGGGCCGAGCAGTGCCCTCGAATCGTGCCTTTGCACGATGCTGGTGCCCTCAGCCGTCGTTGCCTTTTGCGCAACATGAAAGTCCGAATGCCGTATTGGTGGTGATGCCTGGTCCTCCCATACTCGATCGCCAAGGGGTCGGCCACCGGGTCGGTCACCGCCAATTCGAAGAAGAGGAACAAGGCATGGGCAGGCAGGTCGGGGTCATCGGACTCGGCAACATGGGCGGCAACATGGCGATCACCCTGGCGCGCAAGGGCGTGACCGTCACCGGGCTGGATCCCTCCAGCGCCGCCTGCGAGCGGGTCGCCGCCCAGGGCGTGGCCATCGCCGGCGACCTGGCGGCCCTGGCCGCCAGCTGCGACGTCATCGTGCTGTCGCTGCCCAAGGCCGAGCATGTCGAGGCCGTGTGCCTGGGCGAGGCGGGTCTGGTCAGCCGCGTGCGGCCGGGCACCGTGGTGGTCGACACCACCACCTCCACCCCGGAGACCAGTCGCCGGGTGGCGGCGGCCTTTGCCGAGGTCGGCGCCGATTTCCTCGATGCCCCGGTCTCCGGCGGCCCCGCCGGTGCCGCGGCCGGCACCATGACCATGGTCATCGGCGGCAGCGAGGCGGCCCTGGCCAAGGCGCTGCCGGCGCTGGAAGCCATGAGCGCCACCCGGGTGCACATCGGCGCCGTGGGTGCCGGCAACATCGCCAAGATTGCCAATAACCTCCTCGCCGCGGCGCACCTGATCACCACCGCGGAAGCCGTCACCATGGCCGCCCGTGCCGGCGTCGCCCCGGAAAAGCTGCTCGAAGGCATCAATGCCGGCTCCGGGCGCAGCGCCGCCAGCCAGGGCATGTTCCCTACCTGGGTGCTCAACAAGGCCTACGACTCCGGCTTCACCATGGGCCTGATGCGCAAGGACGTGGGCCTGGCCCAGCAGCTCATCGCCGAACTCGGCCTCGACCTGCCGCTGGCCGCGGCCACGGCCCAGGCCTGGAAGGCCAGCGCCGAGACCCTGGCCGACGGCGAGGATTTCTGCGCCATCGCGCGACGCACCAGCGAAGACCTGTTCGGCAACGGGGAATGATCATGATGAACGCCAAGACACTGGAATTGCTCAAGCCCTTCTGGGGTGATCGCCAACAGGTCGCCAGCTACGTGGACGGCGCATTCGTCGACGGCAGCGGCGAGCGGATCACCGTGCGCAACGCCCATGACGACAGCCCTGCCTACAGCTATCCCGACGCCGACCTGGCCGTGGTCGAGCGCGCCGATACCGCCGCCCGCCGGGCGCGCGAGGAATGGCGCGCCCTGACCGCCCAGGCGCGTGGGCGCATCATCTACCGGGTCGGCGCCCTGATCCGCGAGGAGGCCGAGGTTTTGGCGCAGCTGGAGTCCCAGACCGCCAACAAGCCGATCCGTGACGCCCGCGTCGAGGTGCTCAAGGTCGCCGAGATGTTCGAGTACTACGCCGGCTGGGCCGACAAGCTGCACGGCGAAGTCATCCCGGTGCCCACCAGTCATCTCAACTACGTGACCTACGAACCCCTGGGCACGGTGCTGCAGATCACCCCCTGGAACGCGCCGATCTTCACCGGTGGCTGGCAGATCGCGCCGGCCATCACCGCCGGCAACGCGGTGATCCTCAAGCCCTCCGAACTGACCCCGGTGACCTCGCTGCTGCTGGGCGTGCTGGTGGAACGCGCCGGTGCGCCCAAGGGCCTGGTCAACGTGCTCGCCGGCCAGGGTCATACCGTCGGCCAGCAGGTGATCGCCCATGCCGACATCCGCAAGGTGGTCTTCGTCGGCTCGCCGGCCACCGGCCGGCACATCGCCGCCGCCGCGGCCCAGCGCTGCATCCCGGTGGTGCTGGAGCTGGGTGGCAAGTCGGCCAACATTGTCTTCGAAGACGCCGACCTGGACCTGGCGGTGCGCGGCGCCCAGGCGGCGATCTTTTCCGGCGCCGGCCAGAGTTGCGTCTCGGGCTCGCGGCTGCTGGTGCAGGAATCCATCTACGAGCGCTTCATCCAGGCGGTGGCCCGCGCCGCCAGCCAGTTCAAGGTCGGGGATCCCGGCGATCCCGAGACCCAGATCGGTCCGATCCACAACGCCAAGCAATTCGCTCATGTGCGCACCATGGTGGAAGGCGCTCTGGGCGAGGGCGCACGGCATGTCGCCAATGGCGTCGAGCCGCTGCCCGCCGGGACCGGTTACTACGTCAATCCCACGGTATTGGCCGGCCACAATGGCCTGAGCTGCGCCCAGGAAGAGATCTTCGGGCCGGTGGTGGTGGCCATTCCCTTCAAGGACGAAGCCGACGCCATCCGCATCGCCAACGACAGCCGCTTCGGCCTGGCCGGGGCGGTCTGGACCCGCGACGTCGGGCGTGCCCACCGGGTGGCCCGTGGCGTGCGCGCCGGCACCTTCTGGGTCAACGGCTACAAGACCATCCACGTCAGCTCGCCCTTCGGCGGCTATGGCGAGAGCGGCTACGGTCGCTCCTCCGGCCTCGACGCCCTGCGCGAATACAGCGAGGTGAAGAGCGTCTGGGTGGAAACCGCCGCCGTCCCTGCCGCCGGCTTTGGCTACGGCGCCAGCCTGGAGTAACCGATGACCATTCACCAAGCGCTGCTGGACGACGCCCGTAGCTGGCGTCGCGATTTCCACGCCCATCCCGAACTGGGTTTCGCCGAGCACCGCACCGCGGCGCGGGTGGCCGAATTGCTCGAGGGCTTCGGCCTGGAGGTCCATCGTGGCCTCGGCGGCACCGGCGTGGTCGGGGTGTTGCGCCATGGCGAGGGCCCGAGCCTGGGGCTGCGCGCCGACATGGACGCCCTGCCGATGCAGGAGGTGGGGAACGTCCCCCACCGTTCCACCGCCGCTGGGCGCATGCACGCCTGCGGCCATGACGGCCACACCGCCATCCTGCTGGCCACCGCGCGTCACCTGAGCGAAAACCGCGATTTCCGCGGCACCCTCTATTTCGTCTTCCAGCCCGCCGAAGAGAATCTCGGCGGCGCCCAGAAGATGATCGAGGACGGCCTGTTCGAGCGCTTCCCCATGGATGCCCTCTACGGCCTGCACAACTGGCCGGGCTTGCCGGCCGGGCAGGTGGTGGTCAATCCGGGCGCCATGATGGCCTCGCTGGACACCTTCGCCATCACCCTGACCGGCAAGGGCTGCCATGCGGCCATGCCCGAGCGCGGCCGCGATCCCATCGTCGCCGCGGCGGACCTGATCCTGCAGCTGCAGACCATCGTAGCCCGGCGGATCTCGCCCCTGGCGTCGGTGGTGGTCAGCGTGACCATGATGGAAGCAGGGGAGGCGATCAACGTCATTCCCGAGGTGGCGCGGCTCCGGGGTACGGTGCGTTGCCTGGACGGCGCGGTGCGCGCCGAGGTGGAGCGGCTGATCGGCGAGATCGTCGCCCAGGCGCCGCTGGCCCAGGGCGTACGCGGCGAACTGGAATTCACCCGCGGCTATCCGGTGACCCAGAACCATCCGGCGCAGGCCGCGCGGGTGCGTCAGGCGGCAGTGACAGCCTTTGGCGCCGAGCGGGTCAGCGATGGCGTGCCGCCGTCCATGGCCTCCGAGGACTTCGCCTTCATGCTGGCGGCGCGTCCCGGCGCCTATCTCTGGCTGGGTGTCGACGGCGCCCAGCCCTCGGCGCCGCTGCACAACCCGGCCTATGACTTCAATGACGCCATCATCGAACCGGCCGTGCGGTTGTGGGCCGAGCTGGTGCGCCAGGAGCTGCCCGCCTGATTAGTCTTGAGCGTTTGGTCAAAGCCCAAAGACTTGCGAGCTAGAGCCAAACAAGGCGAAGAGGCCTGAGGAAGCGGAGTTTACAAGTGGTAAATGAGCATTCCGAAGGCCTCTTCAACGCAGTTTGGCCGACGCGCAGCTGGCTTTGAGCCGACGCTCAGCGAAAGGCGGTCATCTGCTGCACTAGACCGGTCCGCAATTCATCCGCGGCGCGGCTGAGCTTGCGGCCCAGGCGGGTGACCAGCTCGACGTGGGCACGGGCGAAGCCGGGATCGGCCAGGGGCAGGGCGCGCAGGGCGCCGCTGTCCAGTTCCTGGGTGGCGGCGAACAGCGGCAGGAGCGTGACGCCGCCCTGCTGGGCATAGTGCTTGAGCAGGGCGAAGGTGTTGCAGGTCAGGGTCGGCGCCAGGCGCTGGCCGGCGGCCTGTTCCACGGCGTCGAGCATCTGGCGGATGCCGTAGGAGATGTCCGGCAGCGCCAGGCGGTGCTCGCCCAGCGCGGCCAGGGTCACGGGCCCCTGGGTCGCGGCCAGCGGATGCTCCGGCGCCACCATGGCATAGAGCGGCTGGCCACGGCTGCCATGCACCCGCAGATGCGGATCGCGCGGCGGATTGAACACCAGCCCCAGTTGCGCCTCGTCTTCCATCACCTGGCGGATCACCTCGTTGGTGCCCACCACGTTGACCCTGACCTCGATCTCCGGATGCCGCGCGGAAAAGTCGCCCAGGCTGCGCGACAGGTCGCCGATGAAGCCTTCGCCGATGGCCAGCACCACGCGGCCGGTGCGCAGCCCCTGTAGATCGGCGATGGCGTCTCTCAGCCCGTCGAGCTGGGTCTGGCGCTGGCGGAAATAGTCCAGTACCAGGCGCCCGGCCTCGGTCGGGGTGATGCCGCGGCGGTGGCGCTCGATCAGGTCGACGCCCAGTTCCGCCTCGACCTGGGCGATCTGCCGGCTGACCGCGGACGGGGCGATGTCGAGGGCGTCGGCGGCGGCGCGCACGCTGCCCAGACGCACCGCCTCGACGAAATAATGCAAGCGTTGTTCGTGAATTCCACGCATCCGTGTGTTCTCGTAAAAGCAACGGAAAAGGCCGTTTCCAGTATTGGAGAGAGAACAGGGCGCTGTCCATACTCGGGCCAAGACCACGGCCGCCCCGGCCTGGCCGAGGCCCGCGACGCAGAGCCCCGGAACGGTGCAAAGCCCCATGCGAGACCCTGTCCGCGGCGGGCTTCAAGCCTCCGGCACGCCAGCCGTGCGACCTCGACCAGACCTCCAGAACGACCGGGTCGTGCTCCCTTGCGGAGCCCTTTTCTGCCCAGCGGGCCTCGCGCTCGCGACTGCCAACCATACCAACAACCGAGCCCGCGAGCGGGCCGCAGGGGGAAGAATGAGTGCCCATCCGACTCTGGCCGTCGGCCAGGACCGCGCTGTCAGCAATACCGTGAAACTCTATATCTGGGCCGCCGTGGTGCTGCTGATCGCCGAACTGATCGGCGCCATCAGCATTCCCCTGGGTCCCGGCAAGGTGGTCCTGCTGCCGATGATCTGGGCCCTGCTACTAGGCGCGGCGGTAGGGCAGGTCGGCAAGCGCATGCCGCTGGGGCTGGGCATCGACCGCGGCGCCCAGGTGCGCTCGGCGGCCATCCTGCAGTACGCCTTGCTGGTATTCATCGCCAAGCTCGGTCTGGTGGTGGGCGGCTCGCTGCCCACGGTGATCGCCGCCGGCTGGGCGCTGGCCTTCCAGGAGCTGGGGCATTTCGTCGGCACCATCCTGCTCGGCCTGCCGGTGGCACTGCTGCTGGGCATCAAGCGCGAGGCCATCGGTGCCACCTTCTCGGTGGGGCGCGAACCGAGCCTGGCGATCATCAGCGAACGCTATGGCATGGATTCCCCAGAAGGCCGCGGCGTATTGGCCGAATACCTCACCGGCACCCTGTTCGGCGCGGTGTTCATGGCCATCGTCGCCGGCTTCATCGCCAGCCTGAACATCTTCCATCCCTATTCCCTGGCCATGGGCGCCGGCCTGGGCTCGGGCAGCATCATGGCCGCCGCGGCGGGCGCCATCGCCGCCCAGCAGACGCCCGAGGTGGCCAAGGAGGTCATGGCGCTGGCCGCCGCCGCCAATCTCATCACCCTAACCCTGGGCACCTATTTCACCCTGTTCATCTCCCTGCCGCTGGCGGTCTGGGGCTACCGGGTGATGGAGCCGCGCATCGGTCGCACTACCAAGGCCTCTTTCCAGCAGAGCGCGGTGGACGCCGGCGTGGTGGACGAGCCCGTGGAGCTAGGCTGGTCGGCGCGCTTCAGCGCCTGGCTGGCCTCGGGCGTCCTGGCGCTGCTGGCGACCCTGGTGATGAGCAAGACCCTGCCGCCGGCGGCCTTCCTGGGCATCGCGGTGATGATCCTGGCGGCCTTCGTCGGCGAACTGCTCTGCCAGCTGTTCCGCCGCAAGGTGCCGGCGGTGTGCTGGGTATCGCTGGTGGCCATGTTCCTGACCTCGCCCTGGTGTCCGCTGGCGCCGCAGATCACTGCCGCCCACAACGCAGTCGGCATCATGGCGCTGATCACCCCCATGCTGGCCTTCGCCGGCCTGTCCATCGCCAAGGACATCCCGGCCTTCCGCCGCCTCGGCTGGCGCATCGTGGTGGTTTCGCTGATCGCCAGCTTCGGCACCTTCATCGGCGCGGCCTTTATCGCCGAAGTGTTCCACTGATCTCCCCCGCGCGCACCGGGTCCCCGGTGCGCCGCTTCCCGCTGTCGTACCGCCCCTCGTCTGACCTTCCCGTCCCCGCATTTTCGTGTCGCAGCTCCCAGCCTCGAGGCCGCAAGCCCCGGTGTCGTCCCTGGACGATCACCGGCGCTTGAGCTGCGCCCCGAGTTGCAGTATCTATGATGAAAAATTAACAAAAACCGTTAATTTAATAACATCAAAAAAACGGAGGCGCGTTCGGCATGGGCAAAATCGCGGTCATCGGCAGCAACATGGTCGATCTCATCACCTATATCGAGCGACTGCCCGTCCAGGGTGAGACGCTGGAAGCGCCGGACTTCGCCCTCGGCTGTGGCGGCAAGGGCGCCAACCAGGCGGTCGCCGCCGCCAAGCTGGGCAGCGAGGTGCTGATGGTGACCAAGGTCGGCGACGACCTCTTCGCCGACAACACCCTGGCCAACTTCCGCCGCTTCGGCATCGACACCCGCCACGTCACCCGCGCGCCTGGGCGCTCCAGCGGCGTGGCGCCGATCTTCGTGCAGCCCGATTCGCACAACAGCATCCTCATCGTGAAGGGCGCCAACGCCGCCCTCGCGCCGGCCGACATCCAGGCGGCGGAAGCCGATCTGCGCGACTGCGCGCTGATCGTGCTGCAACTGGAGATTGCCCTGGAGACCGTCTATGCCGCCATCGACTGCGGCCAGCGCCTGGGCATCCCGGTGCTGCTCAATCCGGCGCCGGCGGTGGCCGACCTGAGCGCCGCGCACCTCGCCCGGCTGGACTACTTCGTCCCCAACGAGACCGAGCTGGCCCTGGTCAGCGGCCTGCCGGTGGCGGATCGCGAGAGCGCCTTCGCCGCCGCGCGGGTATTGGCCGGTCGCGGCATCCGTCACGTGGTGGTCACCCTGGGCGCCGGGGGCGCGCTGTACGTGGGCGAGGAGGGCGAATTCAGCCTGCCCGGCCAGCGGGTGGCGGCCCTCGACACCACCGGCGCCGGCGATGCCTTCATCGGCTGCTTCGCCCATGGCCGCGTCCAGGGCCTGGGCCTGCGTGAGGCCATGCAGCGGGCGGTGGCCTATTCGGCGCTGTCGGTCACCGGGCGCGGCACCCAGACCTCCTATCCCGAGGCCGCGGTCTTCGAAGACTACCTCGCTTCCCTGGATCTCTGACGCAAGGTCGGCGATCCCCCACCCTGGCATCCCTACGGAGAACAACAATGAGCCAGTCACCTCTGCGGCCCAGCGCCGACGGCTACTACCTGAACCGCACGCCGTGGTTCGCCTTCATCCTGCTGTGCTGCATCTTCGCCCTCTGGGCCGCCGCGGCGAGCATGAACGACGTGCTCATCGCCCACTTCAAGAAGGCCTTCCTGCTCAGTGACTTCCAGACCGCCTTCGTCCAGTCGGCCTTCTATCTCGGCTATTTCTTCCTGGCCCTGCCGGCCGCGCTGATGGTGCGGCGCTTCAGCTACAAGACGACCATCCTCTTCGGCCTGTTCCTCTACATGGTCGGTTGCCTGCTGTTCTTTCCAGCCGCCTCCATGGCCAAGTACGGCATGTTCCTGCTAGCGCTGTTCGTGATCGCCGCCGGACTGTCCTTTCTGGAGACCGCCTGCAACACCTACTCGACCCTGCTCGGGCCGCGCGAGACCGGCACCCGCCGGCTGAACATCTCCCAGACCTTCCATCCCTTCGGCGCCATGACCGGCGTCTACGTCGGCAGCTTCGTGATGTTCAAGGAGGGCGACGCCAGCCAGGCGCAGCTGCTGCAGATGAATCCCGCCGAGGCCGCCGCCCAGCAGTTGCAGATGATCCAGGCCACCCTGACGCCCTACCAGTGGATGATCGGCGTGCTGGTGCTGATCTTCGTGCTGATCGCCTGCACCCGCTATCCGGCCTGCAAGGGCAACGACCGCATACGCAGCGAGGGCGACGGCGTCGCCGCCAGCCTGGGCCGCCTGCGACGCAATCCGCGCTTCGTCTTTGGCGTGCTGGCGCAATTCCTCTACGTCGGCGCCCAGGTCGGCGTCTGGAGCTTCACCATCCGCCTGGCCATGCAACTCGGCGGCATGAACGAGCGCAGCGCCTCCTGGTTCCTGCTCACCACCTTCGCCGCCTATTTCGTCGGCAAGCTGATCGCCAACCTGCTGATGCGCCGCTGGCATCCGGCCAAGGTGCTGGGCGTCTACGGCGTGCTGTGCATCGCCCTGCTGGCTTACACCATCCTGGTGCCCAACATCACCGCGGTGTACGCCGCCGTGGGCGTGAGCATCTTCCTCGGCCCCTGCTGGCCGACCATCTACGGCCTGACCGTCGACGGCATCGGCCGGGACACCGAATTCGGCGGCTCGCTGCTGGTGATGAGCATCGTCGGCGGCGGGGTGATCCCGATCTTCCAGGGCCTGCTGTCGGACTACACCGGCGGCAACATGCAACTGGCCTATTCGGTGCCGCTGCTGTGCTTCACGGTGATCGTCGCCTACGCCCTCTATTGCCTGCGTCATCCGGCCAGCGAACGGCTGCCGGTGGGCGCCGCCCAGACCGCCTGAGGAGGGCGCCGCCATGTCCGTACGCCTGCCGCTGCAGCCCGAGCAATTCACCGCTGGCGAGCGCACCCTGCTCGCCAGCGACGCCTTCCAGGTGCGCGCCTGGACCTATCCCTCCGGGGTACGCGCCCTGGCGCTGGAGAATCGTCGTGGCCGCCTGGTGGTGCTGCCCTACCAGGGGCAGATGATCTGGGACGCCAGCTTCGACGGCTGTCGCCTGACCATGCCGGGGCTGTTCGACCAGCCGCGGCCGACCCGGCGGATCATCGAGACCTATGGCTGCTTCATGTTCCACGCCGGGGTGCTGCGCAACGGCTGCCCGGCGCCGGCGGACACCCACGAGCTGCACGGCGAGCTGCCCTGCGCGCCGCTGGACGAGGCCTGGCTGGAACTGGGCCGGGACGCGGAGGGCGACTTCCTGCGCCTGGGCGGCCGCCATGACTACGCCATGGGTTTCGGCGATCGCTATCGCGCCCAGCCCCGCGTGACCCTGAGGCCGGACAGCGCGGTGTTCGAACTGGGTCTGGAGCTGGAAAACCAGGCCGGCCAGCCCATGGACCTGATGTACATGGCGCACATGAACTACGCCTATGTGCCTGGTGGTCGCTTCCACGAGCCGCTCGGCGTGGCCCGCACCCGGGTGCGCACCAGCGTGCCGGCCCATGTGCGGCCGACCGCCGACTGGCAGGCCTTCATCGCCGCGCTGGCCGAGGACTCCGAGCGGCTGCGAGTGCTGGATGCGCCGGCGCGCTACCAGCCAGAGATCGTCAGCTTCATCGATGCGCCGGGTACCGACGCGGCGGGGGAGGCGCACTTCCTGCTGGAGCATCCGGGCGGCGCCGCCTTCTACACGGCCTATCGCCCGGCGGACTTGCCCCATGCCACGCGTTGGGTGCTGCACAACCCCGATCAGCAGGTGGCGGCCTTCGTGCTGCCGGCGACCTGCGAGCCGGAGGGCTATCTGGCCGAGACGGCCAAGGGCCAGGTGCAGCAGCTGCAACCGGGAGAGCGTCGCGCCTTCAGCGTCCGGACCGGCTATCTCGCCGCCGCCGAGCGCGCGGCGCTGCTGGCGCGCCTGGCCGACCCGGCGCGGCTCAGGTAAGCAGTTGCGCGCCGCTCGCCTCGATCCGCTCGCGATAGCTGCGCGGAATGCGCCCGTCGCTGACCACCCCGTCGAAGTCGCCGAGCGCCGCGAAATGCGCGGCGCGCACCACGTCGAACTTGGTATGGTCGACCAGCAGGAGCCGCTGCTGGGCCTGGCGCAGGACCTTCTGCTTGACCTCGACCTCGTTGAAGTTGAAGCAGGTGACGCCGAAGTCCTCGCTCACCCCGGCCGCCGAGACGAAGGCATGGGTGAGGCGCACGCCATCGAGCACCCCGGTCTCCAGGCGACTCTCGAAGATCTGGTTCTTGCGCTGGAAGGTGCCGCCGCAGACCACCAGGGTGCAGTTGACCTTCTGCTGCAGCTTGAGCAGCACATTGAGCGAATGGCAGACGGCGGTGAATTCCAGGTCGTCGGGAATGAAGTCCACCACGAAGGGCGTGGTGGTCCCGCAATCGAGGAAGACGGTGTCGCCGGCGCGGATCTGCGCCGCGGCCAGTCGACCGATGCGGCGCTTTTCCTCGACCTGGCGCAGGTCCTGTTCGACCACCTGGTAGCCGGGCGCCTCGCTGCCGCCGACATCGCGGGTGACGTGACCGCCGAGCAGGCGCAGGCCGTCCGGCGGGAGCCGCAGGTCGCGTCTCAGGGTCATTTCCGAGACACCCAGCAGCTGGGCCATCTCGCGCAGGTGAATGGCGTGCTGATCCTGCAGCGCCTGGTGCATCAGCTTGAGCCGAGCGGCTTTCTTGCTATCCATGAGGGGTGCGCTACGGGAGTCCGACGAGGGGTGCAGGCCGCACCAACAAAGAATTCTGATCCGATCATACGCTACCCGTGCCTGAGGAGGCCCCATGCAGCTTGAACCCGGCGAACTCGCCAAGACCATCGACCACACCCTGCTCGCCGCCGACGCCCGTCGCGCGCAGATCGACCGCCTGTGCCAGGAGGCACGCACCCATGGCTTCTATTCGGTGTGCGTGAATTCCGCCCAGGTCCCCTGGGCCGCGGCGCAACTGGCCGGCAGCGCGGTCAAGGTCTGCGCGGTGGTGGGCTTTCCGCTCGGCGCCGGACTGAGCACGGCCAAGGCCTTCGAGGCCGCGCAGGCCATCGCCGCCGGGGCTGGGGAGATCGACATGGTGCTCAACCTCGGCTGGCTCAAGGATGGCCTGCTGGAGGAGGTGTCCGCCGACATCGCCGCGGTGCAGGCGGCCTGTGGAGCGATACCGCTCAAGGTGATCCTGGAAACCGGTCTGCTCGACGAGAACCAGAAACGCCAGGCCTGCCGGATCTGTCGCGACCTGGGCGTCGCCTTCGTCAAGACCTCCACCGGTTTCGGCCACGGCGGCGCGACCCTGGACGATGTCCGCCTGATGCGCGAAGAGGTGGGTCCGGAAATGGGCGTGAAAGCCTCCGGCGGCGTGCGTGACCGCGCCACCGCCCAGGCCATGCTGGACGCCGGCGCGACCCGCCTGGGGACCAGCTCGGGCGTGGCCATCGTCAGCGGTGGCGAGGGTGGGGCAGGGTATTGATGCAGGGTCGACGTAGGTTGGGTTGAGCGCAGCGAAGCCCAAGGCTGCGGCTTTGTGTTGGGCTTCGGCGAGGGAACCGCCTCAGCCCAACCTACGGGTTAGCCCGGTCCTTGCCGATACAGCTTGGAATCCTGGAAATCACCCGGCGCCAGCACCTCGCCGACCAAGATCAGGGCGGTGCGACGGAAGTCTTTGTCCCGCGCCCGTTCGACGATGTCGGCCAGGGTGCCCCGCACGCTGTCCTGGTCCGGCCAGCTGGCGCGGTGGACGATGGCCACCGGACAGCCGGGGCCGTAGTGCGGCAGGAGGTCGGCGACGATGCGCTCCAGCTGGCCGACGCCGAGGTGAATGGCCAGGGTCGCACGATGGCGCGCCAGGTCGGCCAGCGCCTCGCCGGCCGGCATGGCCGTGCGACTGGCATAGCGGGTCAGGATCACCGTCTGGCTGACCCCGGGCAGGGTCAGTTCGCACCCCAGCAGGGCTGCGCAGGCGGCGGTGGCGGTGACGCCGGGAACGATCTCATAGGGAATGCCCAGCGCCTGCAGGCGGCGGATCTGCTCGCCGATGGCGCCATACAGCGAGGGATCGCCGGAATGCACCCGGGCCACGTCCTGGCCGCGGGCATGGGCGGCGGCCAGATGGCCGACGATGGCATCCAGGTCCAGGTGGGCGGTGTCTATCACCGTCTCGGCCTGGTGACCTTCCAGCACCGCGGGCGGCACCAGGGAGCCGGCATAGAGGATCACCGGGCACTGGCGGATCAGCCGCTGGCCCTTGACGGTGATGAGGTCGGGATCGCCGGGGCCGGCGCCGATGAAATGGACGGTCATGGGATTTCCTTGACCAGGGCGGCGAGCAGGTCGGCGACGCTGGCGAATTCACGATCGACGGTGGGCAACGCGGGGCGACGCAGGATCAGCACCGGTAGGCCCCGCTCGCGCGCCACCTGCAACTTGGGCTGGGTGGCGGCGCTGCCACTGTTCTTGCTGATCAGCACATCGAAGTCGCCTTGGGCGAACAGCGCGCGCTCGGCCTCCAGGGCAAAGGGACCGCGGTCGGCGATGATCCGCGCCTGGGCGTGGCCGGGATGGGCGTCGAGCAGGCGCAGGGTCCAGAACTGGTGGGGCGGGATCTCCGCGAGGTGCTCCAGGGGTTCGCGGCCCAGAGTGAAGAAGGGGCGGATGAAGGGCGCTATGGCGGTCTGCAACTCGGTCCAGTCGGCCACCTCGCGCCAGTCATCGTCGGGACCGGCCTGCCAACCGGGGCGGCGCAGGGCCCAGCAGGGAATACCGGCCTGGGCTGCGGCCACGGCGGCGTTATGGCTGATCCGGGCGGCGTAGGGATGGGTGGCATCCAGCAGCAGCTCGATGCCTTCACTGTGGAGAAAGGCGGCCAGCCCTGCGGCGCCGCCGTAGCCACCGACCCGCACCTGGCAGGGCAGGTCCTGGGGCACTCGACCGAGACCGGCGAGGCTGTAGAGGGCTTCCGCCGGCAGCGTGCGGGCGATGGCCAGGGCTTCGGTGGTGCCGCCGAGCAGGAGGATCTTCATGGGCGCTCTTCCGTAGGCGTGGCGGAGGCTTCGTCATGCATGGCGCGCCCTCACCCCCGGCCCCTCTCCCTGAGGGAGAGGGGAGGAAAGGCGGTGCCTGGGGGCTGGCGGCGGAGTAGGGGTATTGGTCTCGTAGGCGGCTTTCCCGCCGATGATCGCAGCGTGCTCAGCAAGGGTCGTGAGCGTCAGCCCGGACGCCAGGCTTCCAGGCCCCCACCCAACCGCCTCCTCTCCCCCGCGGGGAGAGGGCTGGGGTAAGGGGGCCAGGCGCCGCTCATAGTCTTCAGGGATGAAGGAGGCACGCCTAACCGCCCCCTCGCCCCCGCGGGGAGAGGGCTGGGGTGAGGGGGCAAGGCGCCGCTCACAATCTTCAGGAATGAAGGAAGCACACCCAATCACCCGCTCTACTTTTGCCGAACGACGGCCACTCACGGCTTCACCACGTCCAGCAAGGTGATAGGCAGCGCCGCGCGCCAGGTGTCGAAGGCGCCCAGCGGCTGGGCCTGGGCCACCTGCAGGCGGGTCAGGTCGCCGCCGTGGCGTTCGCGAAAGGCCACAAGGGCGGCTTCGGTCTGCAGGGTCACGGCATTGGCGACCAGGCGACCGCCGGGGCGCAGCGCGGTCCAGCAAGCGTCCAGCACCCCCGGCGCGGTGAGGCCGCCGCCGATGAAGATGGCGTCCGGGGTGGCCAGACCGGCCAGGGCCTCGGGCGCCTGGCCGGCCACCAGGTGCAGCGCTGGGGCGCCGAGGTGGTCGCGGTTATGGAGGATATGGGCCTGGCGACCGGTGTCGGCCTCGATGGCCAGCACCCGGCAGTCGGGATGGCTGCGCGCCCATTCGATGCCGATGGAGCCGCAGCCGGCGCCTACGTCCCACAGCAGTTCGCCCGGGCGCGGTGCCAGGCGTGCCAGGGTCACGGCGCGTACGTCTTGCTTGGTCAGCTGGCCGTCGTGGCGATAGGCGCTGTCCGGCAGACCGGGGGTGAGCGGAAGGCCTGCTTCACCGGTCTCGCTGAGGACTTCGATGGCCACCAGGTTGAGCGCCGCCGCTTCCGCCAGCGACCAGTCCTGGGCGCGACCGGCGATGCGGCGCTCCAGAGGGCCGCCCAGGTGCTCCAGCACCTGCAGCTGGCTGGCGCCGAAGCCCTGGTCCACCAGCAGCGCGGCCAGGGCGGCAGGGCTGTGGCCGTCATTGCTCAATACCAGCAATCGGGCGCCCGGGTGCAGCTGGCGCGTCACAGCGGCCAGCGGCCGGGCCACCACCGACAGCAGGGTGACGTCCTGCAATGGCCAGCCGAGGCGAGCCGCGGCCAGGGAGTAGGAGGAGGGCGCCGGCAGCACCTGCAGTTCGTCGGCCGACAGCTGGCGCGCAAGGCTCGCGCCGACGCCGAACAGCATGGGATCGCCGCTGGCCAGCACGCAGACCGGAGTGCCGTGGCGGTCCAGGACCGGGGCCAGGGCGAAGGGCTGCGGCCATGGCTCGCGGATGGCGCGAATGCAGGGTGGCAGCAGCGCCAGCTGGCGTGGACCGCCAATGACGACCCCCGCCTCCAGTAGCGCGCGGCGGGCCTGCTTGCCGAGGCCGGGGTAGCCGTCTTCGCCGATACCCACCACGGTCAGCCAGGGGATCATGAGCACACCTCATCGAACGTCAGCCGACCGGGCGTTTTCAAGGGGTCGGGCAAAGCGGGCATAATAACGTCTTTCCCGTTCAGCCCGACCTTCCGCCGTGAATCCTCCGTCTCCTTCCGCCCTCGTCCCGCGGCCTTCGGCCTGTCCGGGCCTGCTGCGCATCGTGCCCACGCGCGATGGCGGCCTGTGCCGGGTGAAGTTGCCGGGCGGGCGACTCGCGGCAGGCCAGGCGCGGGCCATCGCCGCCGCCAGCGCGCGCTGGGCGAACGGGGTACTGGAGCTGACCAACAGGGCCAACCTGCAATTGCGCGGCGTGCGCCCGGACGGCGCCGCTGCCTTGGTGGCCGAGCTGCAGGCCGCCGGTCTCGGCCCCAGCGATCCCGCCGCCGACGACGTGCGCAATCTGCTGCTCAGCCCGGCGGCGGGTCGTGATCCTCAGCAGCTGCGCGACGTCCGCCCCCTGGCCGCCGAGCTGCTCGCCCTGCTGGAAGACGACCGCCGGCTGCATGGCCTGTCGCCCAAGTTCGCCCTGCAACTGGACGGCGGCGAAGCCCTGGCGCGGCTCGATCATCCCCACGATGTCTGGCTGTCGGCCCGCGCCGAGGGCTATGTCCTTGGCCTGGCCGGTACCCCGCTGGACCGGCCGGCTGGGCTGATCGCTCCGGGCCAGGAGGTGGCAACCGTCACGCGGTTGCTGCATCGCTTTCTCGATCTCGCCGGTCCCGAGCAGGGCCGCATGCGCCAGCTGCTGGCGCAGCGTCCGGCCGCGGAATTGCTGGCGGGGTCGGACCTGCTGCCTGTTCCGCGCAGCCCGCGCGCGCCGGCCGTAACCGCGCTGCGTCTGGGCAGCCATCCCCAGCGTCAGCCGGGTCACTGCTGGATCGGCGCCCAGCCCGCCCTGGGCCGCCTGCCGGCAACGAGCCTGGCCGCGGTCGCCGACCTGGCCGAGCACCTCGGCAACGGCGACCTGCACCTGACCCCCTGGCAGGGCCTGCTGCTGCCCGATGTGCCGGTCGACCAGGCCCCCGAGCTGCTCGCCGCTCTGGCCACCCTGGGGCTGACCACCGATCCCGCCGCGCCCCTGGCCCGGCTGATCGCCTGTACCGGCAGCCAGGGCTGCGCCAAGGGCCTGGCCGACACCAAGGGCGATGCCCTGCGCCTGGCCGAGCGGCTGCCGGCGGACGTGGAAGTGCACCTCTCCGGTTGCCCGCGCAGCTGCGCCCTGGCCGGACAGGCGCCCCACACCCTGCTGGCTGTGGCCCCCGGCTGCTACGACCTCTTCGTGCGCGACGCCACCCAGCCCGGTCCGGGCCGGCGGCGCGCCACCCAACTATCCCTCGACGAGGCCGCCGCCTGGCTGGCCCGGAGTCCCAGTGATGCTTGAATACGAACGCGACGGCCAGGCGATCTATCGCCAATCCTTCGCCACCATCCGCGCCGAGGCCGATCTCTCGGCCATCCCCGCCGACCTGGAAAAGCTCGCCGTGCGGGTGATCCACGCCTGCGGCATGGTCGACGTGGTCCAGGACCTGGCCTTTTCCCCGGGCGCCGGGGCGGCCGGTCGCGCGGCCCTGGCGGCCGGCGCGCCCATCCTCTGCGATGCACGCATGGTCGCCGAGGGCGTTACCCGCACCCGGCTGCCGGCGAACAACCCGGTGATCTGCACCCTGCACGACGACGGCATCCGCGAACTGGCAGTCGCCCAGGGCAACACCCGCTCGGCGGTGGCCCTGGAGCGCTGGCGGCCGCACCTGGCCGGCAGCGTGGTGGTGATCGGCAACGCCCCCACCGCGCTGTTCTATCTGCTGGAGATGCTCGACGCCGGGGCGCCCAGGCCGGCGCTGATCCTCGGCATGCCGGTGGGCTTCGTCGGCGCCCGGGAGTCCAAGGATGCCCTGGCCGCCGACAGCCGCGGCGTGCCCTATGTCATCGTCCGCGGTCGGCGGGGCGGCAGTGCCATGGCCGCCGCCGCGGTCAACGCCCTGGCCACGGAGGTGGAGTGATGGCGGGCCGCCTGCTCGGCCTGGGCGTCGGCCCCGGCGATCCGGAACTCATCACCGTGAAGGCCCTGCGCCTGCTGCAGGGCGCACCAGTGGTGGCCTATTTCGTCGCCAAGGCCAAGGCCAACGCGGGCCAGGGCGGCAATGCCTATGGCGTCATCGAAGGCTATCTGCTGGACGGCCAGCAGCGCCTGCCGCTGGTCTATCCGGTGACCACCGAGAAGCTGGCGCCGCCGCTGTCCTACGAGACGGTGATCGCCGACTTCTACGACACCGCCGCCGCCCAGGTGGCCGATCATCTGGACGCCGGTCGCGACGTGGCGGTGATCTGCGAGGGCGATCCCTTCTTCTATGGCTCCTACATGTACCTGCACGATCGCCTGGCCGAGCGCTACGAGGCCCAGGTGGTGCCGGGGGTTTGCTCCATGCTCGGCGGCGTGGCCATGCTCGGCCTGCCGCTGGTCTATCGCAACCAGACCCTCACGGTGCTCTCCGGGGTGCTTTCCGCCGAGGAGCTCAAGGCGCGCCTGGCCAGCGCCGACGCCGCCGTGGTGATGAAGCTCGGGCGCAACTTCGAGAAGGTGCGCCAGGTCCTGCGTGAGCTGGGCCTGGACGAGCGCGCCCGCTACATCGAGCGCGCCACCATGGACAACCAGCGCATCGTCGCGCTGGACGCCGTCGAGCCCATGGCCTCGCCGTATTTCTCGCTGGTGGTGGTACCGGGGGTGAAATGGAAGGGTTGAGCCCGGCCATCGTCATCCTCGGCCCCGGCGCCCTGGCCACCGCCCGCCGCTTGCAGGATGGCCTGCCGGGCAGCCTGGTGCACGGCCTGGCCGGGCGGGTCGAGGGCGATGTCAGCTACACGGCCTTCGGTGACCACCTGCGTGACCTCTATCGGCAACAGCGGCCGCTGCTGGTGCTCTGCGCCGCCGGCATCGTCATCCGCAGCCTGGCCCCGCTGCTGGACGACAAGACCGCCGAGCCACCCGTATTGGCGGTGGCCGAGGACGGCAGCGCCGTGGTGCCGCTGCTGGGTGGCCTGGCCGGCGCCAATCGCCTGGCCCGTCAGCTGGGTACCTTGCTGGACGTGGCCCCGGCCATCACCACCAGTGGCGAGCTGAGATTCGGCACCTGCCTGCTCGATCCGCCGGCCGGCTATGCCCTGGCCGATGTCGACGTGGCCAAGCACCGGGTGGCCGATCTGCTGGCCGGTGAGCCGGTGCGCATCGAGGGCGAGGCGCCCTGGCTGGATGAGGTGCCCCTGGCCCGCGATCCCGAGGCGCGGCAGCGCATCCTGGTCTCGCCCATGACCAGCGCCGACGACCATACCCTGCTGATCCATCCCCGCGCCGTGCTGGTGGCGGTGCGCGCCGATGCCACCGCCGCCGCCGTCACCGCACTGCTCGCCAGCACCGGCTATGCAACCGGGGCTGTGGCGGTACTATTGGCGCGAGCGGAAGACATGGCCGTGCCTGACCTCGCCGAGCTGAGCCAGACGCTGGCGGTACCGTTGCGATTCGTCGATACCCGCACCCCGGATTTCGCCCAGGCGGCCGTGGCACGGGCCCAGGCCCATGGCCTCGCCCTGCACCTGCATGACCGGCCGCTGGACGCCGACGACCTCGGCCAGCGCCGTGGGCGTCTCAGCGTGGTGGGTCTCGGCCCCGGCGCGGCCGAACTCATGGCCCCGGTGGTGCGCCGCACCTTGGACCAGGCCCAGGACGTGCTCGGCTACGCCACCTACGTGCAGATGGCCGGCCCCTTGCGCCCGGACCAGCTGGCCCATGCCAGCGACAATCGCGAAGAATTGCAGCGCGCCCGCCACGCCTTCGAACTGGCCGCCAGCGGGCGCCAGGTGGTCATGGTGTCGTCCGGCGATCCGGGCGTCTTCGCCATGGCCGCCGCGGTGCTGGAGGTGCTGGAAGGCGCCGCTGACCCGCGCTGGGCGGCGGTGGAGCTGGAGATCCTGCCGGGCATCACCGCGGCCATGGCCAGCGCCGCCCTGGCCGGCGCGCCGCTGGGCCACGACTTCTGCCTGATATCCCTGTCCGACAACCTCAAGCCCTGGACGGTGATCGAGCAGCGCCTGCGCCAGGCCGCCGCGGCGGACCTGGCCATGGCCTTCTACAATCCCATCTCCAAGGCCCGGCCGCACCAGCTGGATCGGGCGCTGGACGTCCTGCGCAGCTGCCGCTCGGCGAACACCCCGGTGATCCTCGGCCGCGACGTCGGCCGCCCCGGTGGCGGTCTCGAATACACCAGCCTCGGCGCCCTGCGCAGCGAGATGGTGGATTCGCGCACCCTGGTGATCCTCGGCTCCAGCCATACCCGGCGCTTTCCGCGGGCCGACGGCGGCGAATGGGTCTATACGCCGCGCTGGTACGATACGGAATTGTTATAAAGTAACATTTAGTGCTTGAATCTTGGTCGCCGCTGGCTCACCCTCGGCGACCTTCCCATTCCCTGGCGGGAAGCCGGTGCAACTCCGGCGCGGTCGCGCCACTGTGAGCTTCGCGAGAAGCGAGCCAGACCTTGCCAGGGGACACCCAACATCCACAAGGGACGCGTCATCCCAAGGAGAGTCCATGTTTCGCCGTCTTCTGCCGCTGCTCAGCGCCGGCCTGCTGTCCGTATCCCCCCTCGCCACCCAGGCCGCCACTGCCTATCCACTGACCGTACACAACTGCGGTCGTGAACTGGTCTTCGAGCGCGCGTCCCAGCGGCTGGTCAGCCTTGGCCAGGCCAGCACCGAGTTGCTATTGCGCCTGGGCGTGGGTGCGCGGCTGGTGGGTACCGGCGTCTGGTTCGGCGGCTTGCCCGCGGATCTGCAGGACGAGAGCAAGGGCATTCCGCGGCTGGCCGACAACGCGCCCAGCTTCGAGGCCGTGGTCGGCACCCGGCCGGACCTGGTGGCGGCCCAGTACACCTATCACGTCGGCCCCGGCGGCGAGGTGGCGGACTTCCCGCGCTTCGCCAAGCTCGGCATCGCCGCCTATGTAGCGCCCAGCGATTGCGAAGGCAAGGCGGTGACCGCCGATTCCAACAGCGACGGCAGCCGCAGCGCCCCCTTCGACATGCAGCTGGTGACCCGCGAGGCCCGGGAGCTGGCCGCCATCCTCGATGTGCAACCGGCCGGCGAGCGCCTGGTCGCCGACCTGGACCGCCGCATCGCCGCCGCCGGCGAGCAGGCCAGGGCGGCCGGGGTCCAGGGCCGCTCGGTGCTGTTCTGGTTCTCCAGTCCGCGGCTGGAAGGGGATCCCTGGGTCGCCGGCAAGCTCGGCGCGCCGGCCTGGATCGCCCGTGCCCTGGGCCTGCGCAACGTGGTCGACAGCGCCGAGGAATGGCCGGCGGTGAGCTGGGAACGCATCGCCGCCCTGGATCCGGACTATATCGTGGTGGCGCGCATGGACCGCCGCCTCTACCCGGCCGATGACGTGGACAAGAAGCTGGCCTTCCTGCGCAGCGACCCGCTGACCCGGGAATTGCGCGCGGTGCGCGAGAATCACCTGCTGGTGGTGGACGCCCCGACCCTCAATCCCTCGCTGCGGGTGGTGGACAGCGTCGAGACCCTGGCCGCCGACCTGGCCAAGTCGCAACCATGAGTCTGCCCCTGGCGGCCGAAGGGGCCCGGCCCTGGCGCTGGCTGCTGGGCCTGGCCGCGGTGCTGGCACTGGCGGCGAGCGTGGTGCTGGCGGCGTCCTTCGGCGAGATGCCCATCGCGCCCCTGACCAGTCTGCAAGCCATCGCCAACGGCCTCGGCCTGGGGCCCTATCCGGTGGAACGCATCATCCAGGGCATCGTCTGGGAGTACCGCCTCAGTCGCGCCTTGGTCGCCGCCTGCTGCGGTGCGGGCCTGGCGGTCTCCGGCGCCATCCTCCAGGCGCTGCTGCGCAACGCCCTGGCCGAACCCTATGTGCTGGGGCTGTCAGCCGGCGCCTCCACCGGCGCGGTGCTGGTGATGCTGCTGGGCGTCGGGGGCGGCATGCTCGGCGTGTCCCTCGGCGCCTTTCTCGGCGCGGTGCTGGCCTTTACCGTGGTGCTGCCCTTTCTCGGCAGTGGCGGCAGCACCCGCATCATCCTCGCCGGGGTGGCCGCCTCCCAGCTGTTCAATGCCCTGACCGCCTATATCGTCGCCACCGCGGCCAATGCCGAGCAGGCGCGCAGCGTGATGTTCTGGCTGCTCGGCAGCCTGGCCGGGGTGCGCTGGCCGGATGTCTGGCTGGCCGGCGGGGTGGTGCTCGCCGGGCTGCTGGTGTGCCTGGCCTGCGCCCGGGCGCTGGATGCCTTCGCCTTTGGCGAAGACGCCGCCGCCAGCCTGGGCGTGGCGGTGGGACCGCTGCGCCTGCTGCTGCTGGCGGTCACCGGCCTGATCACCGCCTGCCTGGTCAGCCTGGTGGGCGCGGTGGGCTTCGTCGGCCTGGTGATCCCCCATGTGGCGCGCTTCCTGGTCGGTCCGGGACATGGTCGGCTGCTGCCCACCTGCGCGCTGATCGGCGCGCTGTTCATGGTGCTGGCCGACATCGTCGCCCGCACCCTGGTGGCCAAGCAGACCCTGCCCATCGGCGTGGTCACCGCCCTGGTCGGCGCGCCGGCCTTCGCTTTCATCCTCTATCGCGCACGGGAGGTCCGATGAGCCTCGCCGCGCGCGACGTGGCCTGGAGCGCCGGCGGCCAGCCGATCCTCGCCGGGGTGACCCTCGCGGTGCCGCCCGGCGGGGTGCTCGGCTTGCTCGGCCCCAATGGCTCGGGCAAGTCCAGCCTGCTGCGGCTGCTGGCCGGGCTGCGCCGACCGGAGCAGGGCCGGGTCAGTCTCGACGCGACGCCCCTGGCCGAGCTGCGCCGGCGCGACCTGGCGCGCCGCGTCGCCCTGGTGGAGCAGCAGGCCGGTACCGAGGCCGATCTCTCGGTGGCCGAGGTGGTGCGCCTGGGGCGCACGCCCCATCGCGGTCTGCTCGATGCCTGGAGCGCGCGCGACGCCGAGGTCTGCCAGCGCGCCCTGGCCCAGGTCGGCCTGGTCGACAAGGCGGCACGCCGCTGGCACAGCCTTTCCGGCGGCGAGCGCCAGCGCGCCCAGATCGCCCGCGCCCTGGCCCAGGAGCCCAGCGAACTGCTGCTCGACGAACCCACCAACCACCTCGATATCCAGCACCAGCTGGAGATCCTCGACCTGGTCCGCCGCCTGCCGGCGACCTGCGTGCTGGCGATCCACGATCTCAACCTCGCCGCGCTGTTCTGCGATCGGCTGGCGGTGCTGCGCGACGGTCGCCTGGTCGCCGAAGGCGCCCCGGCCGCGGTGCTGACCGCCGAACTGATCCAGCAGGTCTGGGGGGTGAGGGCGCAGGTGACGCTGGACGGCCCCGACGGTCGCCCGACGATCCGCTATCGGCTGGGCTGACGGCGCCGCACCGGGCCGGCCCGTTCTTCGATCGCCTGCCTGAGCTGCTGGCGACCCCCCAGCCAGAAGACGGCTTCGGTGGCGATGAACAGCGGGCCGATGGCCAGGCCGGCGAGGTCGTCGAGAAAGGCCGGCTTGCACCCCTCGTAGTGGTGCCCCACGAACTGGATCGCCCAGCCGACCAGGAACAGACCCAGCCCCCAGGTCAGCCAGACGCCCGTGGCCTGGGCGGCCAGCGCGGCGCCCAGCCAGAGGGCGAGCGCGAGCAGGACGCTCATCAGCAGCCCCAGCGGCCGATCCAGACGCAGGTAGAAGAGCGCCACCGCACCGGCCACCGGCACCGCGGGCGACAGCGGCCAGCCGGCCAGGCTGAAGACCGGTCGCGACAGCAGGATGGCCACCGCCAGCACGATCAGCAGGATGCCGGGGAAGTGGCTGGCGATGTTGCGCGGATCGCGGTGGTAGCTCGCGTATTGGCTGAGATGATCTTCCAGGGTCTTCATCGGCAGGCATCCAGGCGGCTGGGCGGAAAGCCTCAGCATGCACCTGCAGGCCCCTGCGCGTCTGCGGGCGCCGACAGAAATGCGATTGCGATAATCGCCCCCTCGCTCGATAATCGATCAAAAGCCTGCCGAGGACCGGTCAGATGGACGATAACCGCACCGCTCATGCCACCGGCCTGCCGCCACTGGCCGCGCCGCCCATCATCGCCTCGCCGGCCAAGCGCATCGAAGCCTTTACCGGCGATCCCAACTTCATGACCTCCCTGGCCCGCGGCCTGGCGGTCATCCACGCCTTCCAGGAGCGCAAGCGCCAGCTGACCATCGCCCAGATCAGCCATCGCACCGAGATCCCGCGCGCCGCGGTGCGTCGCTGCCTGCATACGCTGATGAAGCTGGGCTACGTCACCACCGACGGGCGCACCTATTCGCTGCTGCCCAAGGTGCTGACCTTGGGGCATGCCTATCTGTCGTCGACGCCATTGGCGGTCACCGCCCAGCCGGTGCTCGATCGCCTGAGCGAGCAACTGCACGAGGCCTGCTCCATGGCTACCCTGGAAGGCGACGAGATCCTCTACATCGCCCGCTCGGCCACGCCGCAGCGACTGATCTCGGTGGACCTCAGCGTCGGCAGCCGGCTGCCGGCCTATTGCACCTCCATGGGCCGC
Source organism: Pseudomonas sp. AS2.8 (assembly GCF_014190935.1). NCBI lineage: Bacteria > Pseudomonadati > Pseudomonadota > Gammaproteobacteria > Pseudomonadales > Pseudomonadaceae > Pseudomonas > Pseudomonas sp. AS2.8. The sequence goes on along the minus strand of NZ_JACHVV010000006.1, from coordinate 55,637 downwards.
ATCCTGCTCGCCGCCCTGGACGATGCCGCCCTGCACGACTACCTGGAACACGCCGATCTGCAGGCCAAGACCAGCCGTACCCTCTATCAGCCGCCGGCGCTCATCGAATGCCTGGGCCAGGTGCGCCAGCAGGGCTACGTCATCGTCGACCAGGAGCTGGAAGTGGGGCTGAGATCCCTGGCGGTGCCCCTGAGGGACGCCGCCGGCCAGGTGCTGGCAGCGCTCAACGTCGGCACCCACGCCAGTCGGGTCGGTCGCCAGGAGCTGGAGACGAGATTCCTGCCGGTGCTGTTGGCGGCCAGCCAGGAATTGAGCACCCGGCTGTTTCACTAGCGAATCCGGTCGATTATCGGCCATATCGCCGATAATCGAATTGTCAGCTGTTCGGGGTTGGGCTTAACGTCAGCGCAGTGGCGCACTACGCCGATAACAACAACACGAGCAGACCACCATGACGCACACCCTCGCGGGCGCCGTGCCCCTGGCCGATTCCTCGGCCACGGCGACAGCCGGCACCCTGGACGTCCAGCACTTCATCAATCGCCAGGCGCTGTCCACCTACCAGTGGCGCATCGTCGCCCTGTGCTTTCTCATCGTCTTTCTCGACGGCCTCGACACCGCGGCCATGGGCTTCATCGCCCCGGCGCTGTCGGTGGAGTGGGGTATCCCGCGGGCCAGCCTGGGGCCGGTGATGAGCGCCGCGCTGGGCGGCATGGTCTTTGGCGCCCTGGGCTCCGGGCCGCTGGCCGATCGCTTCGGTCGCAAGGGCGTGCTGGTGGTCGCCACCTTCATCTTTGGCGGCTTCAGCCTGTTGTCGGCCTTCAGCAGCAACCTCGAACAACTGGTGATCCTCAGATTCCTCACCGGCCTGGGCCTGGGCGCCGCCATGCCCAACGCCACCACGCTGCTCTCGGAATACACCCCCGAGCGCCTCAAGTCGCTGCTGGTGACCAGCATGTTCTGCGGCTTCAACCTGGGCATGGCCGGCGGCGGTTTCGTCTCGGCCTGGATGATCCCGGCCTACGGCTGGCACAGCCTGCTGGTGCTGGGCGGCGTGCTGCCCCTGGCGCTGGCCGTGGTGCTGCTGCTCTGGCTGCCGGAATCGGCGCGTTATCTGGTGGTGCACGGCAAGAGCGCCGAGCGCATCCGCCGGGTATTGGCGCCGATCGGCCGCGAGGCCGCCGAGGCGCGGCACTTCGTGGTGCCCGAGCAAAAGTCGGTCAAGACCGGCAACGTCATCGCGGTGATCTTCAACCGCAACTACAGCGCCGGCACCCTGCTGCTGTGGCTGACCTATTTCATGGGCCTGGTGATCGTCTACCTGCTCACCAGCTGGTTGCCGACGCTGATGCGCGACGCCGGCGCCAGCCTGGAGCAGGCCGCCCTGATCGGCGCGCTGTTCCAGTTCGGCGGGGTGCTCAGCGCGGTGTTCGTCGGCTGGGCCATGGACAGGTTCAATCCGCACAAGGTGATCGGCCTGTTCTATGTCCTGGCTGGCGTCTTCGCCTATTGCGTCGGCCAGAGCCTGGGCCAGGTCGCCCTGGTCGCCACCCTGGTGCTGGTGGCCGGCATGTGCATCAACGGCGCCCAGTCGGCCATGCCCTCGCTGGCGGCGCGCTATTACCCGACCCATGGCCGCGCCACCGGGGTGTCCTGGATGCTCGGCATCGGCCGCTTCGGCGCCATCACCGGCGCCTGGATGGGCGCGACCCTGCTGGGCCTGGGCTGGACCTTCACCCAGGTGCTCACCGCGCTGCTCCTGCCGGCGGGTCTCGCGGCCGTGGCGGTATTGATCAAGGGGGTGGTCAGTCACGCCGACGCGACCTGAGGTCGACGGCTTCCCCTTTGCCGGTGGCGGGCGCTAGGCGCAGGCGCTGCCACCGCGTAAAGTTGCACCCTTTGCATGCGCTGTAATCGCTTGCCTAGAGCAGGTGCAGACGTCCAAGGGGTTCCATGAAAGGTTTCGCGCGCAGCGGGCAGTGGGCTGTCCGGCTGGTAACGCTTATCGCTTGCTTTCTGATTGCTCCGGCCTTTGCCGAGACCCGGCAGGTCACCGACGTCCTCGGCCGCACGGTGACGATCGAGGCGCCGGCCAAGCGGGTGGTGCTGGGCTTCCACTATGGCGACTACCTGGCGGTCGGTGGCGAGCAGGCCTTCGACGCCGTGGTCGGTGTCTCCCGCGGCGCCTGGGAGCGCAAGGTGCCGGCCAACTGGGCGCTCAACGTCGCCCACCGACCCTCCCTGGCCAGCCTTCCCGATGTGGGGGAGACGGAAAACAACAGCTTTTCCGTGGAAAAGGTCCTCGCCCTCAAGCCTGGTCTGGTGGTGCTGGCCGCCTGGCAATTCCAGGCGCTGGACAGCGAGGTCAAGCGCCTCGAACAGCTCGGTATCCCGGTGGTGGCGATCGACTACAACGCCCAGACCCTGGAGCGCCACCTGGCTTCCACCCTCCTGCTCGGCGTCATCACCGGGCAGGAGGCGCGTGCCGCCGAGCTGGCCGACTTCTACGCCAAGGTGGTGCAGGACATCCAGAGCCGCATCGCGGCGGCCCAGCGTCCGAAACCGCGGGTCTATACCGAATTCGGCAACAAGGGCCCGGCCGAATACTCCTTCACCTATGGCCGCAACATGTGGGGCGCCATGGTCACCCTGGCCGGCGGCGACAACATCGCCGCGCCCTTCATCCAGTGGTGGGGGGTGATGAATCCGGAGCAGGTGCTCATGGCCCAGCCGGAGGTCATCTTCATCTCCGGGCGCGAGGACAACAGCAATCCGACCGCCTTGCCCATGGGCCCCGGCGTTACCGCCGACGACGCCCGCAGCCACCTGCGCGCCTTCATGCAGCGACCGGGCTGGGCCAATCTGCCGGCGATCCGCGATGGGCGCCTCTATGGCGTCTACCAGGGCGCCTCGCGCAGCCTGGAGGACTTCGCCATGCTGCAGTTCATCGCCAAGCAGCTCTATCCGGATCTGTTCCAGGACGTGGATCCGCTGGCCAACTACCGCGAGTACTATCGCCGCTACATGCCGATTCAGCCTGAGGGCACCTTTGCCATAGGCCTGACGCCATGAGCGAGGCCGCGAACGCTAGCCACGGCAACGCCATCGCCGAGCAGCGCGCCCGTGAGCGTCGCCGCTGGCGCGCCTGCGGGGTATTTCTGCTGCTGACCCTGGCGGGTCTGGTGCTGGACATCGCCACCGGGCCGTCGCTGCTCTCGCCGCTGGAGGTGCTCAAGTCGCTGACCGGGCTCGGCGAGCGGCAGCCGATGACCGATGCCATCGTCCGCGACCTGCGCCTGCCGGTGGCGCTGATGGCGCTGGCGGTGGGCGCCGCCCTCGGCGCGGGCGGGGCGCAGATGCAGACGCTGCTCAACAACCCCATGGCCAGTCCCTACACCCTGGGCATGGCCGCCGCCGCCGGCTGTGGCGCCGCCCTCAGCCTGGCGCTGGGCAGCTTCGGCCTGGGCGCGCTGATCGGCGTGCCGTTGGGCGCCTTCGCCTTCGCCATGCTGGCGGCGCTGTTCCTCTTCGCCCTGGCGTCGCTCAAGCGCACCGGCAGCGACACCATCATCCTCGGCGGCATCGCCCTGCTGTTTCTCTTCCAGTCGCTGCTGTCGCTGGTGCAATTCCTCTCCTCGCCGGAGCTGTCGCAGCAGATCCTCTTCTGGCTGTTCGGCAGCCTCGGTCGCGCCACCTGGACCACCCTGGCCATCGTCGCCGGGGTGACCCTGCTGTGCTGCCTCCTGCTCTTGCGCGATGCCTGGAAGCTGGCCGCGCTGCGCCTGGGCGAGGCACGGGCCGAGAGCCTCGGCGTGGACATCCGCCGGCTGCGCCTCAAGGTGCTGATCCTGGTGGCGGTGATGACCGCCACGGCCACCAGCTTCGTCGGGGTGATCGGCTTCGTCGGTCTGGTCGCGCCCCATATCGCCCGTTGGCAGGTGGGTGAGGATCAGCGCTTCCTGCTGCCACTGTCGGCCATCTGCGGCGCCCTGATGCTGTCCTTCGCCTCGGTGCTGTCCAAGTCGATCCTGCCCGGGGCGCTGTTTCCGGTGGGCATCGTCACCGCCATCGTCGGGGTGCCCTTCCTGCTCTGGCTCATCTTCGCCCCACGCAGGTCCAGCCCATGATCCGCCTCCAGGACCTCGCGCTGAAGCGCGGCGATCGCACCGTGATCTCCGGACTCTGCACCGAACTGCACGCCGGGCAGGTGCATGTGATCCTCGGCCCCAATGGCACCGGCAAGACCACCCTGCTGCGCGCCCTGGCCGGTGACCTGCCGCTGGTGGCCGGCCAGATCGAGCGCGGTGCGCGGCGGCTGGTGGCGGGCGCTTCGCTGCGCGGGCAGCGGGAGGGCTGGCGCCAGGGCGTGGCCTACATGCCCCAGGATTCCCATGCCGAGGCGGCGCTGTCGGTGCTGGAGACGGTGGCCATGGGCAGCCTGGAACGGCTGACCCTCCACCTGGACGACGCCCTGCTGGAACGGGCGCTGGGCAAGCTCGACGAGGTGGGCATCGGCCACCTGGCCTCGCGCCAACTGGGCGCCCTGAGTGGCGGTCAGCGGCAACTGGTGTTCTTTGCCCAGGTGCTGATGCGCGAACCCGAGGTGATGCTGCTGGACGAACCGGTCAGCGCCCTGGATCTGCGCCACCAGATCAACCTGCTCGATCGCGTGCGCCACGAAACCCGCTTGCACCAGCGGGTGACCGTGGTGGTGCTGCACGACCTCAACCTGGCCTGCCAGTACGCCGATTCGCTGCTGGTGCTGGTCAACGGTGGCCTGCTGGCCGCCGGGCGACCCGCCGCCATCGTCACCGCCGACCTGCTGGAAGCCACCTACGGCGTGGCGGTGGACATCCTCCACGATCGCCAGGGCCGCCCGGTGGTGCAGCCGCTGACCGGTCAGGCCTTCAACGAGGCCTGATTCTAGAGAGCCGTAAAGCGGCTAACAAAACGTAGCGAGCGGCTGTCAGGCGGGTGCGCGCGGCGCGCAGGAGCCGCAGTGTACAAGTAGTACATGAGGACTCCGAGCACTGCACGCGCCCGCCTGGCGGACGCGCAGTAGTTTTGTTGGGTGCTTTTAGAAGGTGTAGGTGAAACCGGCCTGTACGGTACGCGGCTCGCCCGGATAGCTGTAGGCGTTCCAGGAACTCTCGTCGTAGCCCTTGTTGAAGACGTTGCGCACGTCCAGGTTCAGCCGCAGGTGCTCGTCGACCTTGTAGAAGCTCAGCAGGTCGGTAACCGTGTAGCTGTCCATGCGGTAGTCGCTGAGCGCGGTCTTCTGGCCTTCGCGCTCACCCACATACTTGAGGTTGGCGCCCAGCCCCAGGCCGCGCAGCACGCCGTCATGGAATTCGTAGACGTTGAGCAGGTTGACGGCATTGCGCGGGATGTTGGTCAGGCGCGTACCGCGGGCCAGGGTGTTGTCCTTGGTGACCTCGGCGTCGGTGAAGGCGTAGCCGCCGAGGATGCGCCAGTTGGGCGTCAGGTCACCGGTCACGTTGACTTCGAAGCCACGGCTGCGCACCTCGCCGGCGGCGACGTTGAAATTCGTATCGACCGGGTCCGGGGTCAGGACGTTTTCCTTGACCGTGTGGAAGATCGCCGTATCGACGCTGAGGCGGCCGCCCAGCGCCGCCCACTTCATGCCCACCTCGTAGGCCTTGCCTTCCTCGGGGTCGAAACCGCCGCCCAGGCGCGCCGCGCCGGTGTTGGGCTTGAACGACTTGGAGGCGCTGGCGTAGAGGGCCAGTTCCGGGGTGAGGTCATAGCTGACGCCCAGGCGCGGGGTGACGGCGTTCGAGTCCTTGCTCCAGTCACCGGTGACAATCCGTCCGTCGGCAAGAACCTGAGGTGGCGTCTTGTTATCGTAATCGTGCTCGAAGCGCTCCAGGCGCACGCCACCCAGCACCTTGAAGCGCTCGGTGAGGGCGATCTGGTCCTGCACGAAGGCGGCCCAGGTCTTGAGGGTCTCGTGGTCGTGGGTGGGCGTACGGGTCAGGGCCGGGCGCGGCTGGCCAAGGACCGGATCGACCAGGTTGACCGGATAGGCGCTGACACTGCCCGGCGAGCGCTGAATGATGGAGCGGTAGTCGTAGTCTTCCACCTCGATCCCGGTGATCAGGGTGTGGCCGAGGCCAAAGGTGTCGAAGCGACCGGTCAGGTTCAGCTGCAGGTCGCGATCGCTCCACTCCAGCTTGCGGTAGTTGAAGTTGCGGCCGAGGGTCACGCCGTCGGTCTGCACGCCATTGGCTTCCACGGCATTGCCCTTGAGGCTGCCGTCGAGGTACTGGAAGCCGCCGGCCAGGGTCCAGGCGTCGTTCAACTGGTGCTCGAAGCGCAGCTGATAGGCCTCGCTGTCGCTGTGCAGCAGGTTGGTGGTGCCCTTTTCCCAGACGTTGGTGGAGCGACTGGCCTCGGCGCGCTGGGTCAGGTAGTTGGTGCGGCCGCGATCCAGCGGGGCGTTGCTGCGGATGATGTCCGCCTCGAAGGTGATGAGGGTGGCGTCGGTGGCCTGCCAGCTCAGCACCGGGGCCACTTCGTAGCGCTCGTGCTCGACATCGTCGCGGAAGCTGTCGCCGCCTTCGGCGATCAGATTGAGGCGATAGGCCAGGCGACCGTCTTCGTCCACCGGGCCGGTGGTGTCCAGGGTGCCGCGCCGCAGGCCCTGGTCGGTGAACTGGCTGCCGAGGGTGGTCTTGCGCTCGCCCAGCGGCTGCTTGGTCACCACGTTGAAGGTGCCGCCCGGGTCGCTGCGGCCATAGAGGGTCGCCGCCGGGCCGCGCAGGACCTCGACCCGCTCCAGGGTGGCGGCATCCGGCGCGCTGGGATAGCCGCGATTCATGGGGAAGCCGTTGCGGAAATACTCGGAGCTGGTGAAGCCGCGCACCGTGTAGCTGGTCAGGCCCTGGCCGCCGAAGTTGTTGCCGCGGCCGACGCCACCAGCCTGGTCCAGCGCCTGCTGCAGGCGGGTGGCGGAAAGGTCGTCGAGGGCTTCGCGGGAGACCACGCTCACCGACTGGGGCGTCTCGTGCAGCGGGGTGTCGGTACGGGTCGCACTGCTGGAACGCTCTGCCTTGTAGCCTTGCACCGGACCGGTGGGCGATTCGGCCGTGCCGACGATGGTGAGATCGGACAAGGCTTGAGGCGAATCTTCTGCCTTTTCCTGGGCATGGCCGGCGAGGGGGAGGGCACAGAGGGGCAGCAGATAGAGAGCAGGGACCAGCCGGCGCATTGTTATCGTCCTGGGGTTCGGGGAGGCGGATTCTAGAGCGGGTTACAAACTGGATACAACTGCGAGTCGTTACCGCCTGAGACATATTTTCATCGGGCTGGTCGGTTCGTTGGCGAGGGTGCGCCAGGGGGCCTGGGCAGCGATTCGCCGGCAGACGTCGGTCGGGCCGGAGCCAGGAGGCGAGCCCGGCACTTTTGCCGTAGCATGCCGCTCCTTTGCCGTCGTGACCGCCCATGAATACCGCCACCCTTGCCCACCTCTCCGACCTGCTCCTGGTCGCCCTCGCTTCGCCACCCGCCGAGGCGCGCCGGCTGGTGCACGGCCGTGGCCGGCTGCTGCCGGGGCTGGAGCAACTCACCGTCGACTGGCTGGAAGGCGTGGTGCGGGTGGGGCTGTTTCGTGAGTTGCCCGCCGCCGAACTGGACGCCCTGCGCGCCACCCTGGCCGCCCTGGGCGAGACCCCGGCGTGGCACGCCAGCGGCGCCCGCAGCCTGCTGCTGCAGCATCGCTATCGCCTGGACGCCGCCAGCGAGGCGCTGATCGGCGCGCCGGTGGGCGAGCACGTCATCCACGAAGACGGCCTGAAGTTCGGCCTGGACCTCACCCGCCACCAGAACATGGGGCTGTTCCTCGACATGCGCCTGGGCCGCCGCTGGGTGCGCGAGCAGGCCGCCGGCCTGCGCATCCTCAATCTGTTCGCCTACACCTGTGGCTTCTCGGTGGCCGCCCTGGCCGGCGGCGCGGCCCAGGTGGTCAATCTGGACATGGCCCGCGGGCCCCTGACCCGCGGACGCGAGAATCACCGACTCAATGGCCATGACCTGGGCAAGGTCAGCTTTCTCGGCCATGAATTGTTCAAGTCCTGGGGCAAGGTGCGCAAGCTGGGGCCCTATGACCTGGTGATCGTCGATCCGCCCAGCTTCCAGCAGGGCAGCTTCGCCCTGACCAAGGACTACGCTCGCATCCTGCGCCGCCTACCCGAACTGCTCACCCCCGGCGGCCGGGTGCTGGCCTGCGTCAACGACCCTGGCCTGGGCGCGGACTTCCTCATCGCCGGCATGGCCCAGGAGGCCCCCGGACTGGCCTTCGCCGAGCGCCTGGCCAATCCACCGGAATTCGCCGACGAGGACCCCGAAGGCGGTCTCAAGGTGCTGGTGTTCGGGCAGGGATAAGCGTCGTAGGTTGGCGCTGAGCATCGCGAAGCCCAACGGTGCCCGGGTTCGGCTCTGGCCTGTTGGGCTTCGACGATGGAGCCGTCTCAACCCAACCTACGAATTCGCCCGTAGGTTGGCGCTGAGCGCAGCGAAGCCCAAGGGTGCCCAGGTTCGACCCCGTCTTGTTGGGCTTCGACGATGGAGCCGTCTCAACCCAACCTACGAATCCGCCCGTAGGTTGGCGCTGAGCACCGCGAAGCCCAACGGTGCCCAGGCTCGACCCCGCCTTGTTGGGCTTCGACGGTGGAGCCGTCTCAACCCAACCTACGAATCCGCCCGTAGGTTGGCGCTGAGCGCAGCGAAGCCCAACGCTGCCCAGGCTCGACCCCGCCTTGTTAGGCTTCGACAGTGGAGCCGTCTCAACCCAACCTACGAATCCGCCCGTAGGTTGGCGCTGAGCGCAGCGAAGCCCAACGGTGCCCAGGCTCGACCCGTTGTCCGTTGGGCTTCGACGATGGAGCTGTCTCAACCCAACCTACGAATCCGCCCGTAGGTTGGCGCTGAGCACCGCGAAGCCCAACGCTGCCCGGGCTCGACCCTGGCTTGTCAGGCTTCGACGGTGGAGCCGTCTCGCCCCCACCTGCGCGACAGGGCGCCATTTCATCGGGCGCTCGGTACCACTCGGAGGCCCTGGTGGCGGACGAGCGCATCAGCAGCCATGCTGTGGCGTTACCTGGAAGGAGCGGCAATGGACGTGCAATGGTGGTACTGGCTGGTGCTGGGCGTCGGCCTGATGCTGAGCGAATTGGTGGTGCCGGCCTTTTTCCTGATCTGGTTCGGCCTGGGTGCCCTGCTGGTCGGCGTGCTGCTGCTGGTGCTGCCGGCCCTGGCGCTGGCCATGCAACTGCTGGTCTGGAGTCTGGCCTCGCTGGTGGCGGTATTTCTCTGGTTTCGCTATGGCAAGGACCGCGGCAAGCCCGGTGAGGACTGGAGCGCCGACGTCCATCTGGGCGAGATTGGCCTGCTGGTCGCGGCGGTCGGCCCCTTCGCCCGTGGCCGCGTGCGCTTCCAGAAACCCATCCTCGGCAGCGATGAATGGCCCTGTCTGGCCGATGCCGAGATCGCGGCTGGCGAGCGGGTTCGACTGCTGGCCTTCGAAGGCAACCTGGTCAAGGTCGCTCGTCAATCCTGACGTCTTCCATCCATAGGGACAAACTCCATGAGTGTCAGTCTTATCGTCGCCCTGCTGTTGCTGGTCTTCATCGTCGTCACCGTCGCCAAGGGCGTGCGCCTGGTACCCCAGGGGCAGGAGTGGATCGTCGAGCGCCTCGGCAAGTACCGCACCACCCTCAAGCCCGGGCTGAACTTCCTCATCCCCTACATGGATCAGGTCAGCTACCGCCTCAGCACCAAGGACCTGATCCTCGACGTGCAGCAACAGGAGGTCATCACCCGCGACAACGCGGTGATCCTGGCCAACGCCCTGTGCTTCGCCAAGATCGTCGATCCGGCCAAGGCGGCCTATGGCGTGGAAGACTACGCCCAGGCCATCACCAGCCTGGCGATGACCTCGCTACGCGCCATCATTGGCGAGATGGAACTGGACCAGGCGTTGTCCTCGCGAGACGAGATCAAGGCGCGGCTGAGGGTCAGCATGGCCGAGCAGACCGTGGACTGGGGCATCACCGTCAAGGCGGTGGAAGTGCAGGAGCTCAAGCCGACGCCCTCGATGCAGGCGGCGATGGAAATGCAGGCGGCCGCCGAGCGGGAGCGCAAGGCCGTGGTGACCCGCGCCGAAGGCGCCAAGCAGGCCGCCATCCTGGAGGCCGATGCCCGTCTCGAAGCCGCCAAGCGCGACGGCGTGGCCCAGGTGACCCTGGCGCAGGCCTCCGCCGCCGCCCTGAGCAAGATCTCCGAAGCCGTGGGCAGCGAACCGACGCCGGTGCTCTATCTGCTGGGCGAGCGTTATATCAACGCCATGGAAAAGCTGGCCACCAGCGACAACGCGAAGACGGTGGTCTTGCCGGCCGATATTCAGCAGACGCTGCGTGGCCTGCTGGGGACCAAATCCTAGTCCGGCAGTTGTCGCGGGGCAGGGCTTAACCCTGCTTCGGCAGTCGCCGATAGAGCTGCTCGACCTTTTCGCGTGCCCAGGGCGTGCGGCGCAGGAAGGTCAGGCTGGACTTGATGGAGGGCTCATGGGTGAAGCAGCGCAGCGGGATGCGCCGCCCGAGCTCTTCCCAGCCGTGATGCTCCACCAGGCGGGTGAGCAGGGCTTCGAGGGTGATCCCTTCCAGGGAGGCGCGGGGCTTGTCGGACATCGGCAGGGCTCTGGGTGAGGGCAGGGCAGTGTAGCCGCTGCGACGACTCGCTGCGCGTCGCGATCCTCGCGAGTCTGGCAGACGATGCTGTTCGATAATCGAACTGTTAGTCGATTATCGGATTGTTTGCGCCGGTGGGGCTTTGTAGTCTGACCCCAGACCGCCGCACCGGGCGGCGCCGACAACAAAGACGCGAGTCGACAATCCATGGCCCAGATCCTGTCCCTGAGCGAAGCCATCCAGCGCTTCGTCCACGATGGCGAGACCGTCGCCCTCGAAGGCTTCACCCATCTCATTCCGACCGCCGCCGCCCATGAGCTGATCCGCCAGAATCGGCGCGACCTGACCCTGGTGCGCATGACCCCCGACCTGGTCTACGACCTGCTGATCGGTGCCGGCTGCGCCAAGCGGCTGATCTTTTCCTGGGGTGGCAACCCCGGGGTCGGTTCCCTGCACCGGCTGCGCGATGCGGTGGAAAAGGGCTGGCCGCATAAACTGGAGATTTCCGAGCACAGCCACGCGGCCCTGGCCAATGCCTATGTCGCCGGTGCCTCCAACCTGCCGTTCGCCGTCTTGCGCGGCTACCAGGGCTCGGACCTGGCCAAGGTCAATCCGGACATCAAGTTCATCGCCTGCCCCTTCACCGGCGAGCAGCTGGCCGCCGTGCCCAGCGTGCGTCCCGACGTCACCGTCATCCATGCGCAGAAGGCCGACCGCCAGGGCAACGTGCTGATCCAGGGCATCCTCGGCGTGCAGAAGGAAGCGGCGCTGGCCGCCCAGCGCTGCATCGTCACCGTGGAAGAGCTCGTCGACGACCTCCAGGCACCGATGAACGCCTGCGTGCTGCCGACCTGGGCACTCAGCGCGGTCTGCGTGGTGCCGGGCGGGGCGCATCCGTCCTATGCCCACGGCTACTACGAGCGGGACAACCGCTTCTACCAGGCCTGGGATCCGATCGCCCGCGATCGCGACACCTTTACCCAGTGGATCGACACCTACATCCGCGGTACCGCGGACTTCGCCGCCTTCCAGGCGAAGCTGGCTGCGGAGGCCTGAATCATGAGCGACTTCACCACCAATGAAATGATGACCGTGGCCGCCGCGCGGCGCCTCGGCAATGGCAGCGTCTGCTTCGTCGGCATCGGCCTGCCGTCCACTGCGGCGAACCTGGCGCGCCTGACCCATGCGCCGGACGTGGTGCTGATCTACGAATCCGGCCCCATCGGCGCCAAGCCCTCGGTGCTGCCGCTGTCCATCGGCGACGGCGAACTGGCCGAGACCGCCGACACCGTGGTGCCCACCGGCGAGATCTTCCGCTACTGGCTGCAGGGCGGACGCATCGATGTCGGCTTCCTCGGCGCGGCCCAGGTCGACCGCTTCGGCAACATCAACACCACGGTGATCGGCGACTACCACCAGCCCAAGGTGCGCCTGCCGGGCGCCGGCGGCGCGCCGGAGATCGCCGGTTCGGCCAAGGAGGTGCTGATCATCCTCAAGCAGTCGCACCGCAGCTTCGTCGACAAGCTGGCCTTCATCACCTCGGTGGGCTTCGGCGAGGGTGGCGATCACCGCCAGCAGCTGGGGCTGCCGGGCAAGGGCCCGACCGCCATCATCACCGACCTCTGCATCATGGAGCCGGAAGCCGGCACCCACGAATTCGTGGTGACCGCCCTGCATCCGGGCGTGACTCGCGAACAGGTAGTGGCCGCCACCGGCTGGGCCATCCGCTTCGCCGACCAGGTCGCCACCAGCGCGGCACCGACCGCCACCGAACTCGACGCCCTGCGCGATCTGCAGGCGCGGACCGCGGCGGCCCATGGTGGCCAGAAGGGAGGTGAGGAATGAGTCGTCCCGTCTATATCTGCGACGCCATCCGTACCCCCATCGGCCGGCTCAACGGCGGTCTCTCGGCGGTGCGCGCCGACGACCTGGCGGCCATCCCGCTCAAGGCGTTGCAGGAACGCAATCCCCAGGTGGACTGGACGGCCGTGGACGAGGTGTTCATGGGCTGCGCCAACCAGGCCGGTGAAGACAATCGCAACGTGGCGCGCATGGCGGTGCTGCTGTCGGGACTGCCGGAAACGGTGCCCGGCGTGACCCTGAATCGCCTCTGCGCCTCGGGCATGGAAGCGGTGGGCCAGGCCTACCGCGCCATCGCCCTCGGCGAGATGGACCTGGTGATCGCCGCCGGGGTGGAATCCATGACCCGCGCGCCCTATGTGATGGGCAAGGCCGACAGCGCCTTCGGCCGCGGCCAGAAGCTGGAAGACACCACCCTGGGCTGGCGCTTCGTCAATCCGGCACTGAAAGAGACCTATGGCGTCGACAGCATGCCGGTCACCGGTGACAACGTCGCCGCCGACTATGGCGTCAGCCGCGCCGACCAGGACGCCTTCGGCCTGCGCAGCCAGCAGCGCGCCGCCGCGGCCCAGGAATCCGGCTACTACGCCGAGGAAATCGTCCCGGTGACCATCAAGGGCAAGAAGGGCGACGTGGTGGTCGAGCGTGACGAGCATCCGCGTGCGGACACCACCGCCGAGGGCCTGGCCAGGCTCAAGCCGGTCAACGGCCAGGATAAGACCGTGACCGCCGGCAACGCCTCGGGTCTCAACGACGGCGCCTCGGCCATCATCCTGGCCTCGGCGGAAGCCGTGAAGAAGCACGGCCTGACGCCACGCGCCAAGGTGCTGGGCATGGCCAGCGGCGGGGTGGCGCCACGCATCATGGGCGTCGGCCCGACCCCAGCGGTGCGCAAGCTGCTGAAGCAACTGGACCTCTCCATCGAAGCCTTCGACGTCATCGAACTCAACGAAGCCTTCGCCGCCCAGGGTCTGGCGGTGCTGCGCGAACTGGGCGTGGCCGACGACAGCCCCAAGGTCAATCCCAACGGCGGCGCCATCGCCCTGGGGCATCCCCTGGGCATGAGCGGCAATCGCCTGGTGCTCACTGCGGTGCACCACCTGGAAAAGACCGGCGGCCGCCTGGGTCTCGCCACCATGTGCGTGGGCGTCGGCCAGGGGCTGGCGCTGGCGGTGGAGCGGGTGGATTCGGTTTAGGTTCGATGTTCCGGTTCGATCGCGGCCATGGCGGTCCGCCGATGCGGCCGCTCCTACAGAAGCTTGATGTACCTGTAGGAGCGGTCGATACGGCGCACCGGCATGGCCGCGATAGCCAGAGCTGATCCTAGAGCGGTCGCTTCAGCAGCCTACCAAGACTTCATCCGCCCCTAGCCTCTATCCATGCCCACACCCCCTGTAACCGCGTGTGTCTCTCCTGGTCCGATGGCGGTAGGCTGTCCTCCGTCCATCCATACCTATAATTAAGGATCTCCATGAGCACTCACCCGCATTACAGCTTCGAGGAGCGCAAGAAGCGCATCTTCGCCATCGTCGGCGCCTCGTCCGGCAACCTGGTGGAATGGTTCGACTTCTACGTCTACGCCTTCTGCTCCATCTACTTCGCCGCCGCCTTCTTTCCGAAGAGCGATCCCACCGTGCAGCTGCTGAGCACCGCCGGCGTCTTCGCCGCGGGCTTCCTGATGCGGCCCCTCGGCGGCTGGATCTTCGGGCGCGTCGCCGACAAGTACGGCCGGCGCACCTCCATGGTCATCTCCATCCTGATGATGGGCGCCGGCTCCCTGGCCATCGCCTGCCTGCCCACCTATGCCAGCATCGGCGTCGCGGCCCCGGCCCTGCTGCTGCTCGCGCGGCTGCTGCAAGGCATCTCGGTGGGCGGTGAATACGGCACCACCGCCACCTACATGAGCGAGGTGGCGCTACGTGGCCAGCGCGGCTTCTTCGCCTCCTTCCAGTACGTCACCCTGATCGGCGGCCAATTGCTGGCAGTGTTGGTGGTGGTGATCCTGCAGCAGGTCCTGAGCGACGCCGACCTGCGCGCCTGGGGCTGGCGGATTCCCTTCCTGGTCGGCGCCGCTGCCGCGGTGATCTCGCTGTTCCTGCGTCGCTCGCTGGAAGAGACCACCACCGCCGAGACCCGCGCCAACAAGGAAGCCGGCACCCTGAGCGGTCTGTTCAAGCACCACAAGGCGGCCTTCTTCACCGTGCTCGGCTACACCGCCGGCGGCTCGCTGATCTTCTATACCTTCACCACCTACATGCAGAAGTACCTGGTCAACACCAGCGGCATGGACGCCAAGACCGCCAGCGCCGTGATGACCTGCGCCCTGCTGGTGTTCATGCTGATGCAGCCGCTGTTCGGCATGCTCTCCGACCGTATCGGCCGGCGCGCCTCCATGCTGCTGTTCGGCGGCCTGGGCACGATCTGCACCTGGCCGATCCTCACCGCGCTGGCCAGCGTCCAGAGTCCCTTCGTGGCCTTCCTGCTGATCTGCCTGGCGATGGCCATCATCAGCCTCTACACCTCCATCAGCGGCCTGGTGAAGGCGGAGATGTTCCCGCCCGAAGTGCGCGCCTTGGGCGTGGGCCTGTCCTATGCGGTGGCCAATGCCATCTTTGGCGGCTCGGCGGAATTCGTCGCCCTGAGCTTCAAGACCCAGGGGCATGAAGAAGTCTTCTACATCTATGTCTCGGTGATGCTGGCGGTGGCCTTCCTGGTCAGCCTGAGATTGCCGCGGCAAGCCACCTACCTGCATCACGACCACTAGGAGCAACCAACAAAACTACTGCGCGTCCGCCATGCGGGCGCGTGCAGTGCTCGGAATCCTCATGTACCACTCGCCCACTCGTGCGCGAGCCCGGTCCGATTCCTGCGCGCTGCGCGCACCCGCCTGGCAACCGCTCGCTACGCTTTGTTGGCCGCTCCGCCACTTGAGGAATCCCCATGTCCAACCTGCTGTTCGACGCCTACTTCACCCAGGCCGCCATGCGCGCGGTGTTCTGTGACCAGGGGCGACTGCAGGGCATGCTGGACTTCGAAGCGGCCCTGGCGCGCGCCGAGGCGGCGGTGGGGGTGATTCCGCAGACGGCGGTGGCGCCCATCGCCGCCGCCTGCCGCGCCGAGCGCTATGACGCAGCCGAACTGGCCCGGGCCGTGGTCAGCGCCGGCAATTCCGCCATTCCTCTGGTCAAGGCCCTGGGCCGGCAGATCGCCGCCCAGGACCCGGAGGCCGAGCGCCATGTGCACCGCGGCGCCACCAGCCAGGACGCCATGGACAGCGGCCTGGTGCTGCAGATCCGCCAGGCGCTGGACCTGCTGGACGCCGACCTGGCGCGGCTGGCCGAGGCCCTGGCCACCCAGGCCGAGCGCCATGCCGGCACCGTGCTGGCTGGCCGCACCTGGCTGCAACATGCAACGCCGGTGACCTTGGGCATGAAATTGGCCGGTGTGCTGGGCGCCATCACTCGGCATCGCCAGCGGCTGGCAGAGCTAAGACCGCGGGTGCTGGTGCTGCAATTCGGCGGTGCCTCAGGCAGCCTGGCCGCCCTGGGCGCTGACGCCCTGCCGGTGGCCGAGGCCCTGGCCCAGGAACTTGACCTGAGCCTGCCGGAGCAACCCTGGCACACCCAGCGCGATCGCCTGGTCGAGGTCGGCGCCTGGCTTGGCCTGGTGGCCGGCAGCCTGGGCAAGCTGGGTCGCGATCTGTCGCTACTGATGCAGACCGAAGCCGCCGAGGTATTCGAGCCCTCGGCGCCGGGCAAGGGGGGCTCTTCCACCATGCCGCACAAACGCAATCCGGTGGGCGCGGCGGTGCTGATCGCCGCCGCCACCCGCGCGCCGGGTCTGGTCAGCACCCTGTTTTCCGCCATGCCCCAGGAGCACGAGCGCAGCCTGGGCCTCTGGCACGCCGAATGGGAAACCCTGCCGGAGCTGTTCTGCCTGGTCTCCGGTGCCCTGCAGCAGGCCCAGGCCATCGTCGCCGGGCTGGAGGTCGATGCCGCGCGCATGCAGGCCAATCTGGAATTGACCCACGGCCTGGTGCTGGCCGAGGCGGTCAGCATCGCCCTCGCCGGACGGCTGGGGCGCGAAGCCGCTCACCACCTGGTGGAGCAGAGCTGCACGCGCGCCGTCCAGGAAGGGCGTCACCTGCGTCTGGTGCTCGGCGATACCCCCGAGGTCACCGCCGAACTCTCCAGCGTCGAGCTGGATCGCCTGCTGGACCCCGCCCATTACCAGGGCCAGGCCCGGGCCTGGGTGGCCCGCGCCCTGGCCGAACACCGCACCCTGCCTACCCATTCCTAAACCAGAGGACTGCCTGATGCCCAGCGTACGTCTCGCCGATGGCGACCTGAACTACCGGCTGGAGGGCCCCGCGGGCGCCCCCGTGCTGATCCTGTCCAACTCCCTGGGCACCCACCTGGCCATGTGGGACGACCAGGCCGCCGCCTTCAGCGAGCGCTTTCGCCTGCTGCGCTACGACACTCGCGGTCATGGCGCCTCCCTGGTGACGCCCGGCCCCTATCGCATGGATCAGAACGGCCGTGACGTCCTGGCCCTGGCCGATGCCCTGGGCATCGACCAATTCGCCTTCTGCGGCCTGTCCATGGGCGGCTCCATCGGCCAGTGGCTGGGCATCAATGCCCCCGAGCGGGTCACCCGCCTGGTGCTGTGCAACACCGCCGCCAAGATCGGCACCCCCGAGGTGTGGAACGGGCGCATCCAGACCGTGGAAGCCGGTGGCGAGCAGGCCATGCGCGACCTGCGCGACGCCTCCATCGGTCGCTGGTTCACCCCCGATTTCGCCAGCGCCGAGCCGGATAAGGTCGACCGCATCGTCGCCATGCTCGCCGGCACCTCGCCCCAGGGCTATGCCGCCAACTGCGCGGCGGTGCGCGACGCCGACTTCCGCGAGGTGCTGGATGCCATCCAGGCGCCGACGCTGATCGTCGCCGGCAGCCACGACGCCGTGACCACCCCGGCCGATGGGCGCTTCCTGCAGGAACGCATCCCCGGCGCCGAATACGTCGAGTTTCCCGCCGCCCACCTGTCCAACGTGCAGATGGGCGCTGCCTTTACCCAGCGCGTGCTGGCCTTTCTCAGCGCCTGAAGGAGTCGATCTTGGACGAAAGAGAACGTTACGAAGCCGGCATGCAGGTCCGCCGCGCGGTGCTGGGCGACGCCCACGTCGATCGCAGCCTGGAAAAGCTGACCCCCTTCAACGAAGAATTCCAGGAGATGATCACCCGCCATGCCTGGGGCGACATCTGGACCCGTCCGGGTCTGCCGCGGCACACCCGCAGCCTGATCACCATCGCCATGCTGATCGGCATGAATCGCGAAGGCGAACTGCGCCTGCACCTGCGCGCCGCGCGCAGCAACGGGGTGACGCGGGAAGAGCTCAAGGAGCTGATCATGCAGAGCGCCATCTACTGCGGCATCCCGGCGGCCAATGCTACCTTCCACCTGGCGGAGGCGGTGTGGGATGAGTTGGGGGTGGAGTCGTTGGAGGGGTGAGTTTCCCCTTTGGCCCCTGCTTGGATGACGCCCGCCGGGTTGGATTGGTGGTTGGGAGTAGGCGTAGGTTGGGTTGAGCGTTAGCGAAGCCCAACGGTGCGGAATTTTGCCGGGGATGCCTTGGCTTATCGGTGCCCTAGTTGGTTATCGATGTCTGCTGATGGCTCTGTTTCGCCTTGCCGGCGACTCACTTTTCTTTGTTTGCGCAAAGAAAAGTAAGCAAAAGAAAGCGCACCCCGACAGTTCGGCCCGGCGCAAAGCGCCGGGTGCCCTCGCTCCGGCGCCGTGGCGGGGGCACGGCACGAAGGGGCTTCCTGCCCCTCGCGCCTTGCTCGGCGTCCTGCCTCGCAACCCTCGCCACGACACCGGAGCTCGGCCTCACTGACGGGGATAGGGCACAAGCCTGAGAGTTCGGAGTTCAGGGGTCGTAGCGTGGAAAACCGCGTAGCGTTTTCCACTGGAAGGTACCGACACCATCAGTGGACAAGGCTGCGCCGTTGTCCACGCTACGGACGGTTGTGGCTTTTCAACCAACACTTTCAGGCTAGCGAATCGCCCCGTTCAGGAGGGCGAACGCCAGTGTCGTGGAGTGGGTCGAGCCGCAGGGATGCGGCGAGAGGTCCAGTGGGCCATGGACGGCCCATCTGGACCGACCCCGGAACGGCGCTGGTGTGAGCGGACCCGGAGCGCAGCGTAGGGCCGGATGGTCGGGGCAAGCGGTTTTGGTTACTTTTGTCGCGACTGACAAAAGTGAGTCGCCCGGGTGGGCGAAATAAAACCATCAGCGAGCCACGATAATCAGCTAGGGCACCAATAGGCCGGAGCGTTGGGCTTCGCTGTCGCTAAACCCAACCTACGAAAGCCCAAAACGAAAGCCGAAAGCCGAAAGCCGAAATCCGAAAGCAGCCCCCAGCCCAGGCAGGGGGCTGCAGTCCTGTTACTTGGCCATCACGCGAGTGATCCGATCCCCCTCGGCATCATCCTGGCCCTTGGCCTTGTTGACCGCGTAGACCACGCCCTTGCTGTCCACCACCGCGTGGTTGGGGTAGGTGCCCAGTTCCAGGTTGGCCTTGATGGTGCCGTCCGGGTCGACCACGGTCAGGGTGCCGGCGCCGCGGTTGGTCACGTAGGCCAGGCGCTTGACCGGGTCGAAGGCCACGTTCAGCGCCCCGGCACCGGTGGTGACGTTGTGCAGGGTCTTGCCGGTCTTGGCGTCGACGATCAGCAGGTTGTCGCTGCCCTGGGCGGTGATGAACAGGCGATCGGTCTGGGGATCGTGGGCCACGCCCATGGGGGTCTTGGCGCCCTGGATCGGAAAGACCTTCTCGACGGTCTCGGTCTTGGCGTCGATCACCGCGGCTTCGTTGGTCTTCAGGCTGACGACGTAGAGCTTGTGCACCGCCGGGTCCAGATGCATGCCGACCACGGCGAACTGCTCGCCGCGCACGCCCGATTCGATGGCGATGTGCTTGCGCACGGCCGGGGTCTTGGCGTCGAAGCTGACGATGTCCGGGGTCATGGCCGCCGAGGCGAAGGCGCGGTCGAGTTTCTCGTCGACCACCACGGTGTGGGCATGGGGCACGAGGCCGGGTTCGAATTGCTTGACCAGGCCCAGGTCGCTCTGGCGATAGACCGCCACGGTGTTCTGCCGGGTATTGGTGGTCCAGACGGTGCCGTTGCGATCGTCCACGCCCACGCCGTAGACGGCGTAGACGCCGGCGTCCTCGCCCGGGGCGGCGGCCGGGGTGATCTGGCGCTCGATGGACAGGTCCCTGGGATCGAGCTTGAGCAGTTGCGAGACCTTGACCGGCGGGCGGCCCACGGCCGAGGTGACGAAGAGGGCGCCGGTCTTGGCGCTGCTGTCCACCTGGTAGAGGCCGGGGACCAGCTTGACCGCGGTGAGGCTGTAGGCCTCGGCGCCGGACAGCGGTACCACCGGCGAGACCTTGAGCGGGAAGACCGCGGCGCCCGAGGGCTGGGCGGTGCTGATGACGATGGGGTGCTGGCCGGGGGCGGCGTCTGCGGGGATGCGCAGGGTCGCCTTGAAGGTGCCCTGGGCGTCGGCCACGTAGGCGGCGTCGGGGTTGAGCGCCACGCCGCCGCGGGACAGGGTGATCTGCTGACCGGGGGTGAAGCCGCGGCCGTCCAGCGCGACCTCGCTGCCGGCCAGGATGGCGGTGCCGCTGACGGGACTCGCCTTGATCTCGCCGTGGTAGTCCGGATCGGGGGCTTCGAAGCTGGAGCGCGCCTGAGCGGCCTGCCCGCCCAGCTCCAGCAGGGCGGCCAGCAGGGTGACGGAAAAGACGCGCCGGCCCTTGGCCGAAGACGCTGGAGCGATGTTCATCAGGGATTCCTTGTAGCGGCGATCAAGATACCCGCGCCAGAGCGCCGGGCAGCGGAGGCCCTCCTGGGCTAGGCCATGTTAAGGCGAAAGCGAAATACTTGCATTTAGATTTGCAGGTTTTAGGCGTGGTCGCTGTCCGGGGTATCGAGGGTGCGCTGCATCAGGCAGGCGCCGGCGCCATAGCCGGCCAGCTTGGCCTTGAGCGCGGCGTCGGCCGGGACCGGATGATAGTGGTGGCGCTGCCAGTAGCCGATGGCGTTGGACAGCGATACCAGCCGCCCCTGGCGCAGGCGGGCGCGCCGCGCCTGGCCCTTGGCGTGGCGATAGAGGCGCCCGGCCACGCCCTGGCCCTGGGCGGCGGGGTGCACGGCGCAGTCGTGCAGGAACCAGGTCGAGGCCGCGCCCGGCAGCTGCTCCAGGCGGGCACCCAGCACCGGTGGCAGGCCGTCGTCCCAGGGATAGGCGATCAGATAGCCTTGCAACCGCGCCTCGGCGTCCAGGGCCGCCCAGCAGTGTTCCGGGGCGAGTTCCAGGCGATTGGTATAGAAGGCGTGGTCTTCGAGCAGGTCGGCGGGGTAGTTGGCTGCCTGGATGGCGAGGACGGCCGGGATGTCGGCAGGGCGCAGCGGGCGTATCGAGGGCATGGCAAGGCGAGGAAAAGGTCCGGCCGGGCAGTATGGTCACTGCCCGGCCGGGAGGCAAACGCCTCGGAGCCGTGGGTGGTGAGTCCCGTCGACTAGCCTGCGCCTTGGCGCAGGGCCCTGGATTCCATCGGCGACCTTGGCGTGCCTGGCGCCGCCGCCGGCCCTAGGCCTTGGCGATCAGCCGCGAATTCCGCTCGTTCCTGAAGTGCAGGTCCTCGATCCGCTGGGTCGCGGTCTCGGCTTCCTGGCGGGCGGCGAGGATGAGCTCGTGGTGCGGGGACTTGGCGCAGACCGGGTCGGCGTTACGCGCATCGCCGGTGAGCATGAAGGCCTGGCAGCGGCAGCCGCCATAGTCCTTTTCCTTCTCGTCGCAGGAACGGCAGGGCTCGGGCATCCAGTCGTAGCCACGGTAGACGTTGAAGCCGAAGGAGTCGTACCAGATGTGCCTGAGGTCCTGCTCCTTCACGTTGGGGAAGGCGATGGGCATCTGCCGGGCGCCGTGGCAGGGCAGGGCGGTGCCGTCCGGCGTGATGGTCAGGAACAGCTTGCCCCAGCCGTCCATGCAGGCCTTGGGGCGCTCTTCGTAGTAGTCCGGGGTGACGAAGATCAGCTTGCAGGGATGGTTCTCGGCCTTGAGGCGCGCGCGGTACTCGTTCGTGATGCCTTCGGCGCGCTCCAACTGGGCCCTGGTCGGCAACAGACCGGCGCGATTGCGCTCGGCCCAGCCGTAGAACTGGCAGGTGGCGAGTTCGACGAAGTCGGCTTCCAGGGCCAGGCAGAGGTCGATGATCTGGTCGATGCGATCGATGTTGTGCCTGTGGGTGACGAAGTTGAGCACCATGGGATAGCCATGGGCCTTGACCGCCTTGGCCATGGCCAGCTTCTGGGCGAAGGCCTTCTTCGAGCCGGCCAGCAGGTTGTTCACCTGTTCGTCGCTGGCCTGGAAGCTGATCTGGATATGGTCCAGGCCGGCTTCCTTGAATTCCGCGATGCGCGCCTCGGTGAGGCCGATGCCGGAGGTGATGAGGTTGGTGTAGTAGCCCAGCCGGCGCGCCTCGCGGATCAGCTCGGCGAGGTCCTGGCGCACCAGGGGTTCGCCTCCGGAAAAGCCGATCTGGGCGGCGCCCATCTCCCGTGCCTCGGCCATCACCTTGAACCACTGTTCGGTGGTCAGCTCGCGACCCTGGGCGGCGAAGTCCAGGGGGTTGGAGCAATAGGGGCACTGCAGCGGACAGCGATAGGTGACCTCGGCCAGCAGCCACAGCGGCAGGCCGACGTTGTGCTTGCCTACCGTCGGCGGCTGCGGGAGTTGCATGGGCACTCCAGGCAGCGAGGTATCAGCCGAGCAGGAGCCAGTGCTCTGCACGAGCGACCTCCATGAATTGTTCGACGTCGGCGCCCAGCTCGGGTACGCCGGGGAAGCGTTCGTCGAGGCCAGCGATGATGGCGGCCACGTCACGCTGGCCGTCGATCAGCCCGCCGATGGCGGCGGCGCTGTCGTTGAGCTTGATCATGCCCTCGGGGTAGAGCAGCACATGGGCGTCCTGCGCCGGCTCGAACTGGAAGCGATAGCCGGGGCGCCAGCGCGGCACCTGGGTGCGGTCGAAGCTCATAGGTCGATTCCTCGGTGCCAGCGACGCTCGGCGGTGACGCTGTGGTAGGGCGGGCGGTGCAGTTCGTAGGCCATGCTCATGGCGTCGAGCATGGTCCAGAGGATGTCCAGCTTGAACTGCAGGATCTCCAGCATGCGCTGCTGGGATTCCCAGGTGGTGTAGTGCTGCAGGGTGATCTGCAGGCCATGCTCGACATCGCGCCGCGCCTGGCCCAGGCGGGTGCGGAAGTACTCGTAGCCGGCCGGATCGATCCAGGGATAGTGGGTCGGCCAGGCGTCCAGCCGCGACTGGTGGATCTGCGGCGCGAACAACTCGGTCAGGGAGCTGCTGGCGGCTTCCTGCCAGGAGGCGCGGCGGGCGAAGTTGACGTAGGCGTCCACCGCGAAGCGCACCCCGGGCAGCACCAGTTCCTGGGAGAGCACCTGCTCGCGGTTCAGGCCGGTGGCCTCGGCCAGGCGCAGCCAGGCCTCGATGCCACCTTCGCTGCCGGGCTCGCCGTCGTGGTCGAGGATGCGCTGCACCCATTCGCGACGGATCTCGCGATCCGGGCAGTTGGCCAGGATGGCGGCGTCCTTGAGCGGGATGTTGACCTGGTAGTAGAAGCGGTTGGCCACCCAGCCCTGGATCTGCTCGCGGCTGGCGCGGCCCTGGTACATGGCCACGTGATAGGGGTGGTGGATGTGATAGAGGTCGCCCTTGGCGCGCAGGGCGGCTTCGAATTCGGCGTGGGTGAGGGCGTCGGGCATGGCGTTCACAACTCGATGGACATCCCGTCCCAGGCGACTTCCACGCCCTGGCGCGCGACGATGGCGCGTTCGGGGGAGTCTTCGTCCAGGATCGGATTGGTGTTGTTGATGTGGATCAGCACCTTGCGCTGGCGCTCGAAGCCGGCCAGCACCTCCAGCATGCCGCCGGGACCGCTCTGCGGCAGGTGGCCCATCTCGGTGCCGGTGCGGGTGCCCACGCCGCGGCGCTGCATCTCGTCGTCGGTCCAGAGGGTACCGTCCACCAGCAGGCAGTCGGCCTGGCCCATCAGCTCCAGCAGGGCAGCGTCCGGCTGGCCCAGGCCCGGGGCATAGAACAGCTTGCCGCCGGTGCGTCGGTCGTGGACCAGCAGTCCCAGGTTGTCGCCCGGGTGCGGATCGTGGCGATGGGGCGAATAGGGCGGCGCGGCGCTGCGCAGCGGGAAGGGTGTGAATTCCAGATTCGGGCAGGCCGCAATGGTGAAGCTGCCACTCAGGGCGATAGGTTGCCAGCTGAGCCCGCCATTCCAGTGCTGGAGCATGTTGAACAGCGGAAAGCCGGTGGTGAGGTCCTGGTGGACCATCTCGGTGCACCAGACCTCGTGGGGGCAGCCTTCGCGCAGGCTGAGCAGGCCGGTGGTGTGGTCGATCTGGCTGTCCAGCAGGACGATGGCGCGGATGCCGGTGTCACGCAGGGCGCGCGCCGGCTGCAGCGGGGCGAAGCCGGCCAGCTGGGCACGGATGTCGGGCGAGGCGTTGCACAGGATCCAGTTCACCCCGTCGTCGGACAGGGCGATGGAAGACTGGGTACGGGCCTGGGCCCTGAGGGTGCCCTTGCGGAAGCCGTCGCAATTGACGCAATTGCAGTTCCACTGGGGAAAGCCACCGCCGGCGGCGGAGCCGAGAATCTGGATATGCATGGGAAAGATCGAACCTGGAAAAAGTACGCCCCGGCGAACCGGGGCGTGGGGCGCATCAACGGTTGGCGAAGTACATGGTGACTTCGAAGCCGATGCGCAGGTCAGTGTAAGCAGGCTTGGTCCACATGGGAGGTCTCCTCTTTTGACTGCGAAAGCCGGATGGATCCGGTCGTTAAGTCTAACAAATGTTACCTAGCTAAGGGTTTTTGCCGCGACGAATCGCTGGCGGTCCGGCGGACATAACTGTCTTACCGATCCTGCAACAGATTGACCGCCAGCGGCGGCCGACGCTCCCGGGAAAGTGTTGAAAGCTATGACATCCAGCCGGATGGCGCGCGGGCATTGGCCAGGGCGAAACGCGGCGCGTCGGCGGCGGTGAGTTGCCGCCAG
This sequence comes from Pseudomonas sp. AS2.8, assembly GCF_014190935.1. Classification (NCBI taxonomy): domain Bacteria; kingdom Pseudomonadati; phylum Pseudomonadota; class Gammaproteobacteria; order Pseudomonadales; family Pseudomonadaceae; genus Pseudomonas; species Pseudomonas sp. AS2.8. The sequence continues at coordinate 30,906 of NZ_JACHVV010000006.1, read as the reverse complement.
GCCAGCTGCAGGGCCTCGGCGTCGAGGGCGGCCAGGGCTTGTTGCAGGGGCGAGAGGTCCAGCGCCCCGCTGCGCTGGAAGCCCCACCAGAGCCGCTCGGCCAGGGCGGCGCGCTGAGGGGTGGCGGGGCTGAAGTCGCGCACCAGCTGGCGGATGTTCTCTGCCAGCGTCGCGGCCTCGGCCTGCACCGCGTTGAGGCTGTCGGCCAGGCCACTCTCGATTTCCGCGAGGATCTCCGCCGCCCGCGCCTGGGGCGACTGCACGCCAATCAGCAGGCCGCCGTGATCGCCCAGTTGGCGATAGGCGGAAAACACCGCATAGCCCAGTTGTCGCTCGCTGCGCAGGCGCTGGAACAGCGGTCCTTGCAGGCGCGCCGCCAGCAGTCGCCAGGCCGCTTCGGTAGTGGGACGCGCATCGGGTTGCGGACAGAACAGCAGCAGCGCCTGCTGAGCATCGGCGCTGGGCTCGTGGTGCCAGCGGCGACCGGTGCAGCCGGGCGGTTCGCCCAGCGGCGCTGCCCGGGGCCGAGGCGGCGGCGTGACGGCGGCCAGGGACGCCTGTGCCGCCTGGGGCAGGCCGCCGGCCAGGGCCTGCCAGCGTGGGCCTTCGGCAATCTCTGTCAGCGGCATGACCGTGGTCAGTCGCTCGGGCAGGACCTTGAGCAGCTGGCGGATCAGCATGGGCTCGATCGAGGCTGCGGGGACCGGCTGGGAAAGGTCCAGCGCGTTCGTCAAGCGGCCGAGCGCCTGCGCCAGCACCGCCGGCAACGCCGTGGCCCAGCCCTGCAGCCGCAATTCCCAGGGCACCCCGGGCGGACTCCAGCGCAGGTTGACGCCCGCCTCGGCGGCCAGCCGGGGCAGCGCGCCCAGCACCCGGACGTCGGGCGCGACCGGTGCCGGTCCCGGCCATTGCCAGCGCAGGAACAGCAGGCCTTCGCGCTGCTGGGGGGCGAGGGCCTGGCTGATCGGCCAGGGCTGCCTCGTCGGGGCGCTTGGCGTGACGGGGTCGGCGAGCAAGGAGTTGGGCGGTGGCAGGGTGAAGGGGACGGCAACGGGCGGCGCCCGGTTCGGTGCAGCGGCCAGGCCGGCGGCGAAACCACCGAGACGCTGCGGGACCAGTTGCGCGAGCAGCCGGGGCCAGGCGGCCTGGGCGGCAGGCGAGAGCGCCGGTCGTGGCCAGGCGTCTCCGGGCCGATCCAGCCAGAGGCGTTCACCCAGGCGTCTTGCCAGCGCCAGGGCGGGCAGGGTGGCCCAGAGGCGCTGGGTGCGTTCGGCGTGGCCCTGCTGCAGCGCGGCGAGGGGTGTCTGGCGCAGGGCGTCCAGCCAGGCGAACAGGATACCGGTCAGGTGGCTGGGACTGGCCTGGGGGCCAGGCGCGAGATCCAGTCGGAGCAGGCCCTGGCGGGCCTGGCGATAGGGCCAGGCGAGGCTCAGTCGTTCGGCCTGGCCGGCCTGGCGCAGGAGGGCGGGCAGGCCGCCGGGATGGTCGCCGAGCAGCAGGGTTTCCAGCAGTTCCGCCGCTTCCCAGCTGCCGGGTGGCAGGTCGTCGAGGGCGAATTGCACGGCCAGCAGTGGTGGCGTGGCGGTAATGGTCTGCCAGCGTTCGCCTGGAGCCGGGAGCGCTTGCGGGGTTGCGGCGCTGGGCGTCGGGCCAGGGGGCAGCAGGGCGCCCTGTTCGCGGGCCAGTTCGGCCAGTTCGGCCAGCGGTTGCGGCCCGGCCAGCACCAGCAGGGCGTTGTCGGCGCGGTAGTACTGGCGCTGGAAATCATGCAGGGCCGCCTGGAAGGCCGGGCTCTGCAGCGGCAGGCTGTATCGGTTGCCAGCATGGAAGCCGGCGGCCGGATGGTCGACGGGCAAGCCGGTGGCCAGGGCCAGGTCGCGGCGGGTATCGGCGCTGCGCGACCAGGCGATGAATTCGGCGTGCAGCACCTCGCGCTCGCGGTGCTGGGCGTCCGCTGCCAGCAGGGGCGCGGCGAGCATGTCCAGCAGCCGGGCGAGTCCGGCGGCCAGGTGCTCGGGGGCCAGGGCGAAAAAGAAGTCGGTGGTGGTCTCGCGGGTGCTGGCGTTGAGTTCGCCGCCGAGGCGCTGCACCAGCGGCATCAGGCCGTCCGCCGCCGGATAGCGCCGGCTGCCGAGAAAGAACAGGTGTTCGAGAAAGTGCGCCAGCCCCGGAAAGGCCCGCGGCGCCTGGTGACTGCCGGCGCCGATGCGCACCAGGGCGGCGGCCTGGGGCAGCTCGGGATCGTGCAGCAGGGCGACGGTCAGGCCATTGGCCAGGCGCAGCCGGCGGTGGAGGGGGGCGGAGATGGGCATGGGGGTAGCTTAACCGAGTCGGGCTGAACGACGGTTGATGGGGTTGGCGCTGGTGCCCGGGGTTGCCCTCACCCCGACCCTCTCCCTGGGGGAGAGGGGGAAGAGCGCTCCCTGCGGCCTTTATGGAAAAAACCCAGGCGAAAAAAATCCCGGCTGGGCCGGGATTTCGGGGTGGGGCGAGGGGGGTTCCAACAGGATGTCAAAAATGCTCGAAGCATCCTCGCCCCGGACCCTCTCCCGGAGGAGAGGGGCGCTCGGGCGCGGGCGCCCTTACTTCTTCTCGGGCAGGGCGAAGGCCATCACGTAGTCACCCTGCTTGGTGCCCAGCGAGCCATGGCCGCCGGCATAGACCAGCACGTACTGGCGACCGTCCTTACCGGTGTAGGTCATGGGGGTGGTCTGGCCACCGGCCGGCAGGCGGCCTTTCCACAGTTCCTTGCCGTTCTTCACGTCATAGGCGCGCAGGTACTGGTCCAGGGTGCCGCTCAGGAAGGCCACGCCACCGGCGGTGGTGACGGTGCCGCCCAGGCTGGGCACGCCCATGGGCAGGGGCAGCGGAACCGGCGAGTTGTCGCGCACGGTGCCGTTCTTGTGCTTGTAGACCAGTTTGCCGGTGGTCAGGTCGAGACCCGCCACGTAGCCCCAGGCAGGTGCCTGGCAGGGCAGGCCCAGCGGCGACAGGAAGGCCGACAGGATCACGCCGTAAGGCGCGCCCTTGTTGGGCTGGATGCCCTCGGTCTCGCTCTTGCGCGCCGGCTGGTTGGCGATCTCTTCACGCGGTACCAGCTTGGAGGTGAAGGCCATGTAGCTGGGGTTCAGGAAGGCGATCTGGCGCACCGGATCGACCGAGAGGCCGCCCCAGTCGAACACGCCGAAGTTGCCCGGGTAGACGATCGAGCCCTGGGTGGACGGCGGGGTGTAGATGCCCTCGTAGCGGTGCTCGCGGAAGGCGATGCGGCACAGCGCCTGGTCGAAGGGCGTACCGCCCCACATGTCGCTTTCCTTGAGGGTCGGCGCGGCCAGGTTGATCGAGGAGACCGGCTGGGTCGGCGAGGTGTGGTCGCCTTCCACTGCGCCCTGGGGCACCGGGGTTTCCTTGATCGGGTAGACGGGCTGACCGTTGGTGCGGTCCAGCACATAGATGCTGCCCTGCTTGGTCGAGGCCATCAGCGCGGGTTTCACGCCGCCTTCGGTCTTGATGTCCACCAGGGTCGGCTGACCGCCTACGTCCATGTCCCAGAGGTCATGGTGGGTGAACTGGTAGTTCCAGCGCACCTTGCCGGTGGCGATGTCGAGGGCGACCACGCCGGCGCTGTACTTCTCGGAGGCCGGGGTACGGTCACCGCCCCACTGGTCGGGCATCTGGTTGCCCATGGGCAGATAGACCATGCCGATCTTTTCATCGACGGCCATCATCGACCACATGTTGGGCGAGTTGCGGGTGTAGATGCCATCGGCGGCGATGGGCGCGGTGGCGTCCGGATTGCCGCTGTCCCAGTTCCACACCAGCTTGCCGGTGTGCACGTCGTAGGCGCGGATCACGCCGGACGGCTCGTCGGTGGAGACGTTGTCGGTGACGTGGCCACCGATGATCACCAGGTTGCGGGTCACCGCCGGCGGCGAGGTGGAGTAGTAGCCGCCGGGCGTGAAGCTGCCCATGTTGGCGGTCAGGTCGACCTGGCCATTGTCGCCGAAGTCGCTGCACACCTTGCCGGTATCGGCGTTGATGGCGATCAGGCGGGTGTCGGCGGTGGGCAGGAACAGGCGGCGCGGGCAGCTGCTGGCGGCCGGGGTGCTCTGCTCGTCGACCGGGACGGCACTGCCGGTGGCCGGGCTCTGGCCCGCGGTGGTGGTGCCGGCGTAGGTGGCGTCGTCGTGGTAGGCCACGCCGCGGCAGGTCATGTGCGCCCAGCCCTTGAAGCTGTCGGCGTGCTGGGTGCTCAGCTTGGGATCGAAGCGCCAGATTTCCTTGCCGCTGTCGGGATCCACGGCGATCACCTGGCTGTGCGGCGTACAGACATAGAGCTTGCCGTTGACCTTGAGCGGGGTGTTTTCCGCGGTGGTCTCCTGGGGATCGTTCGGGCCGGGGATGTCGCCGGTACGGAAGGTCCAGGCCGGTTGCAGATCCTTGACGTTGTTGACGTCGATCTGCTTGAGCGGCGAGTAGCGATCACCGAAGGCGGTGCGGCCATAGGACGGCCAGTCACCATCGGCGGCGGTCGGCGCGGCGCTCTGGGTGCCGGCGGTGTCGCGGCCCAGGTCACCGTCCAGACGGTTGTAGTTGACGAACTGGGCGACCAGGGCGACGACCGCGGCGATCACCAGGGAGCCGACCAGCGGCAGGCCGCCGCTACGGCTGTCCAGCGGACGGCGGAACACCGGGATCAGCAGTACCAGGCCGAGGACGAACCAGAGCGCCAGGCGCGGCACCAGCTGCCACCAGTCGAACTGGACTTCCAGTACGGCCCAGGCGGTGGAGACCACCAGGAAGAAGGCATAGACCCAGACCCCGCTGGCCCGCCGGATGCACAGCAGGTAGCCACTCAGGGCCAGCAGCACGCCGCCGCCGAGGTAATACAGGGAGCCCCCGAGGGTGGCCAGTTTGATGCCCAGCCCCAGCAGGGCGAGGCCCAGGAGGATGAACAGGATGCCGAGTAACCTGGTAGGCAGGCCTCCCGGTCTCGCGTTGGAAGTGACAGTCATGGCAGCGCTCGCAATGCAATCGTGAAAAGAGACTTCGACTCGATCGACGACATCGCAAATCGGAACCGCATGCGGATCTGTCGTCTGCTACGTCTGAACCTGTTGTCTGTCTTATTGTTCCACCCCTTCGCCGGCTTCCCTGGCAGGAAGCTAGAGCGGTCGCGCTGAGGCGAAGCGGGGGATGGATCGGGGGCGTCGTCTAAATCGGGCGGGTAGATAGTAAGCTAAGCATTGACTGATGTCACTTCGCGATGACGGAAGGAAGGGCCCCGTGGCGCGCCGTGCCTGCTACCATCGCGAGCCGTTTCCGCGATGCCTTCCGCCATGTCCGACGTGCTTGCCCTGGTCCAGGCGACCTTCGACGTCACCGCCCCGGTCTTCGCCCTGGTGCTGCTGGGCTGCGTGCTCAAGCGGCTGGGCTGGATCGACACCCCCTTCATCAACACCGCCTCGGCCCTGGTGTTTCGCGCCACCATGCCGACCCTGCTGTTTCTCGGCATCCTCAAGGCCGATCTCGGCGAGGCGCTGCAGCCGTTGCTGCTGGGCTATTTCGCCCTGGCCACGGTGGCGAGTTTCCTGGCCGCCTGGGGCTGGGCGATCTGGCGCTGTCCCCATGCCGATCGCGGCGTCTATGTGCAGGGCGCCTTTCGCGGCAATTGCGGCATCGTCGGCCTGGCCCTGGCGACGACCCAGTACGGCGACTATGGGCTGTCGGTGGGCGGGATCATGGCCGGCATGGTCATCCTCTTCTACAACGTGCTCTCGGCCATCGTGCTGGCGATCTACAGTCCGCACCTGGAGGCCAACTGGCGCACCCTGCTGCGCAGCATCCTCGGCAATCCGCTGATCATCGGCATCCTGCTGGCGATTCCCTTCGCCTATTTCCAGTGGCAGCTGCCGCGCTGGCTGGACACCTCGGCGCACTATTTCGCCGGCCTCACCCTGCCGCTGGCGCTGATGTGCATCGGCGCCACCCTGTCGCTGGCCTCGCTGCGCGAGAGCAGCGGCCTGGCGCTGGGCGCCAGCCTGTGGAAGATCGTCTGGATTCCGCTGCTGGGCGTGCTGGGCGCCCTGGCGCTGGGCATCCAGGGGCCGGCGCTGGGTATCCTCTTTCTCTACCTGGGGTGCCCGACGGCGGCGTCGAGTTTCGTCATGGCCCGCGCCGCCGGCAGCAATGCCCAGCTGGCGGCGACCATCGTGGTGCTCAGCACCCTGGGCGGGATGCTGACCACCAATCTCGGCCTGCTCCTGCTGAAAGGTTTCAGCCTGCTGTAGGGCACGCCGCCCAGACATCGGCGTTGTGAGAACGCTTATCGGTTGGCGCCAGCTAAAAGTCGGATTTGAGCGTAATAGTGCGGCCTCGACCGTCCCCCGGTCGGTTCGCCCTCTCGATACCTATCGCAATAAGTAGCTGCGAGGAGAGCGGCCGCCCACTCTCCAGCCTTACGCGTGGTATCCATGAAACGTTCGCTTCAATTCAGCCACAAGATCCTGCTGGCGGCCGCCCTGGTGGTGACCCTGGCCCTGGCCGGCTTCGCCAGCTTCAACGCCTATCTGCAGCGCCAGGCCATCACCCAGAGTCTCGAAGCCTCGCTGGGCGAGATCGGCCGCATCACCGCCGGCAACATCGCCTACTGGCTGGACGCGCGGGTCAAGCTGATCGACAGCCAGGCCCAGGCGCTCAGCCGCGACAGCAGCCCGGCCAGCGTGGTGGGCCTGCTGGAAGAGAAGCTCTACACCAGCAACTTCGACTCCACCTACCTGGGCGAGGTCGACGGCACCTTCACCGACCGCCCCCATACGCCCATGGAGGCCGGCTACGATGCCCGCCAGCGCGACTGGTACAAGGCCGCGGTCAGCGCCGGCGGTCCCATCCTCACCGAGCCCTATCTTACCGCGCCGCCGCAGAGCTTCCTGTGCATCACCATCGCCGCCCCGGTCCTGCAGAACGGCAAGCTGATCGGCGTGGTGGCCGGTGACCTGGTGATGGACAGCCTGATGAAGATGATCACCTCGCTGGACGCCGGCGGTCTGGGCGAAGCCTTCCTGGTGGACGGTGACGGCAAGATCCTGGTCAGCAGCCACGCCGACCAGGTGCTGAAATCGCTCAAGGACGTCTTTCCCGAGCAGACGCCGCGCCTGGCTCCCGGCTTCCATCACGTGCTGCAGAACGGCAGCGAGCGGCTGGTGAGCTTTACCCCGGTCGCGGGCCTGCCCTCGGTCAAGTGGTACCTGGCCCTGTCCATCGACCAGGCCAAGGCCTACGCCCCGGTGACCCAGGCGCGCAACCTGGCCATCGTCGCCACCCTGGTGGCGGTGGTCGCCATCATCCTGCTGCTGGGGCTGCTGATCCGCGTCCTGCTGCGCCCGCTGCACGACCTGACCCGCGCCATGGACGACATCGCCGAAGGCGAGGGCGATCTGACCCGCCGCCTGCCGGTGCAGTCCCGCGACGAATTCGGCGCCCTGGCCGAGGCCTTCAACCACTTCGTGGCGCGCATCCATACCTCGATCCGCGACGTGGCCCAGAGTACCGGCGAACTCAACCAGGGCACCCGCCGGGTGCTGGAAGCCTCGCAGTCGTCCATGCAGCAATCCGATATCCAGGCTCAGCGCACCACCAGCGTGGCCGCGGCGATCAACGAACTGGGCGCTGCTGCCCAGGAGATCGCGCGCAACGCCGCCCATGCCTCCGGCGAGGCCAGCACGGCGCGCGCCCAGGGCGAGGAGGGTCGCGAGGTGCTCGACGAAGCCCTGCACGCCATGCAGGCACTGTCGGCCAAGATCGGCACCAGTTGCGAGCATATCGAAGCGCTCAACGGCAAGGCCGCCAACATCGGCCAGATCCTCGAGGTCATCCGCGGCATCTCCGAACAGACCAACCTGCTGGCGCTCAACGCGGCCATCGAAGCGGCCCGCGCGGGGGAGGCCGGTCGCGGCTTCGCCGTGGTAGCCGACGAGGTGCGTTCGCTGGCCAGCCGCACCCAGAGTTCGGCGCAGCAGATCCAGCAGATGATCGAGGAGCTGCAGACCGGCTCGCGCGATGCCGTGGCCCTGATGCAGGAAAGCCAGCGGCAGAGCGCCCACAGCATGCAGGTGGCCAAGAGCGCCGGCGAGCGCCTGGGCAGCGTGACCGAGCGCATCGGCGAGATCGATGGCCAGAACCAGTCGGTGGCCACCGCGACGGAGGAACAGACCTCGGTGGTGGAGACCCTGAACATGGACATCAGCGAGATCAACCTGCTGAACCAGCAGGGCGTCGACAACCTCCAGGCCACCCTGGCGGCCTGTACTGCCCTGGAAGTCGAAGCCGGGCGCCTGCAACGGCTGGTGGGCGGCTTCCGGATCTAGCGCGACCACTGAAAAAGGTATCGCCGCTGCGCTCAAGTAGTCCGATGAATACCCGATAACGAGGGCGATAGGCCATGCCTCGCATGCGGCATGGCTCCCCCTCGCTACGGATGCAGACCTGTATGAAGCGACACCTGAAATTCAGCCACAAGATCCTGCTGGTCGCGGCGCTGGTGATCACCACCGCGTTGGCCGCTTCCGCCGGTTTCAATGCCTACCTGCAACGCCAGGCCATCGACCAGAGCCTGAGTGCCAACCTCGCGGAAACCGGCCGGGTCACCGCCGGCAATATCGCCTACTGGCTGGATGCGCGGGTCAAGCTCATCGAGGGCGAAGCCCAGACCCTGGCGCGCGATCGCTCGCCCGAAGGCCTGGTCGGTCTGCTGGACCAGAAGATCTACACCGGCAACTTCGATTCCACCTACCTGGGCGAGGTGGACGGCACCTACACCACCCGTCCGCTGCGCAACCTGCCGGCCGGCTACGATCCGCGCAAGCGGCCCTGGTACGCGGCCGCCACCGCCGCCGGCACCACGGTGCTGACCCCGCCCTATATCTTCGCCTCCTCCGGCCAGTTGGGCGTGACCATCGCCACCCCGCTGCAGCGCGACGGCCAACTGGCCGGCGTGGTGGCCGGCGACCTCAACCTCTCGGCACTGGTGAAGATCATCACCTCGCTCGACGTCGGCGGCCTCGGCGAAGCCTTCCTGGTCGACGGTGACGGCAAGGTGCTGGTCAGCAGCCACCCCGAGCAGGTGCTCAAGACCCTCAAGGACGTCTTCCCCGAGCAGACCCCGTCCCTGCAGCCCGGTCTGCACGCCGTCAGCCAGAATGGCAGCGACCGGCTGGTGAGCTTTACCCCGGTCGAGGGCCTGCCCTCGGTCAAGTGGTACCTGGGCCTGTCCATCGACCAGGCCAAGGCCTATGCCCCGGTGACCCAGGCGCGCAACCTGGCCATCGTCGCCACGTTGATAGCGGTGATCGCCATCATCCTGCTGCTGGGCCTGCTGATCCGCGTCCTGCTGCGCCCGCTGCATGACCTGACCCGCGCCATGGCCGACATCGCCGAAGGCGAAGGCGATCTGACCCGCCGCCTGCCGGTGCAGGCCCGCGACGAATTCGGCGCCCTGGCCGAGGCCTTCAACAAGTTCGTGGCGCGCATCCACACCTCGATTCGCGACGTGGCCCAGAGCACCGGCGAACTCAACCAGGGCACCCGTCGGGTGCTGGAGTCGTCGCAGTCGTCCATGCAGCAGTCGGACCTCCAGGCTCAGCGCACCACCAGCGTGGCCGCCGCCATCAACGAACTGGGCGCTGCTGCCCAGGAGATCGCCCGCAACGCCGCCCATGCCTCCGGCGAGGCTAGCACCGCCCGCGCCCAGGGCGAGGAGGGTCGCGAGGTGCTCGACGAAGCCCTGCACGCCATGCAGGCGCTGTCGAGCAAGATCGGCACCAGTTGCGAACATATCGAAGCGCTCAACGGCAAGACCGCCAACATCGGCCAGATCCTCGAGGTCATCCGCGGCATCTCCGAGCAGACCAACCTGCTGGCGCTCAACGCCGCCATCGAAGCGGCCCGCGCGGGGGAGGCCGGGCGTGGCTTCGCCGTGGTGGCCGACGAGGTACGCTCCCTGGCCAGCCGCACCCAGAGTTCGGCGCAGCAGATCCAGCAGATGATCGAAGAGCTGCAGACCGGCTCGCGCGATGCCGTGGCGCTGATGCAGGAAAGCCAGCGGCAGAGCGCCCACAGCATGCAGGTGGCCAAGAGCGCCGGTGAACGGCTGGGCAGCGTGACCGAGCGCATCGGCGAGATCGATGGCCAGAACCAATCGGTGGCCACCGCGACCGAGGAACAGACCTCGGTGGTGGAGACCCTGAACATGGACATCAGCGAGATCAACCTGCTGAACCAGCAGGGCGTCGACAACCTCCAGGCCACCCTGGCGGCCTGTACCGCCCTGGAAGCCGAAGCCGGTCGCCTGCAGCGGCTGGTGGGCGGCTTCCGCATCTAATCCGCGTGACAAATCCGCGAAAAGGGAGAGTCGACGTCAGGTCGGCTCTCCCTTTTTGCTGTCCGGAAGGTCAGGAAGGCGTGCCTGAAGGCCGATTCTTCCTGCACCACTCGTCAGAAACAGTAAAACTAATTAGCGCGTGAACTTGCTCTGGCCTGCCGCTTCGCGCCTATCGGCCGCTGCGCTTCAGCCCGGCGGCCGATCCGCGGTATCAAGAAAGCCTTTTTTCCCGCCGATGGGCTAGCTGTTACCGCCAGGTCTGGTGGAGGCCCTTTTCCGCGCGCTTCCCCGCTCCTGGCACTGCCTAACCTACGGCGTGGCACCTTTTGCCACCAGGGGCTCCATGTTCAGCAGGCTGTGCAAATCCTCTCGCGTACGCTGGAGTCTCGGCGTCTTTCTGCTCGGCGTCCTGCTGACCAGCCTGACCATGCGCCATCTGACCGAGCGCAACGAGCGACAGGTACGCAATGCCCTCGGTGCTGCGGCGACCGACGTGCGTGAGCAAATCGCCGAGCGGCTGCGCGTCTATGAATACAGCCTGAGCGGCATGCGTGACGTCATCGTGGTAGCCGGGGCGGGTCTGTCGCGCGAGCTGCTGGAGCACTACGGTCGTACCCACGATCTGAATCAGGAGTTTCGCGGTGCGCGTGGCATAGGCTTCATCCGTCGGGTTCCAGTCGGCGAGGAGGAACGTTTCGTCCACGCCGCGCGCGCCGATGGCTGGCCGGACTTTGCCATTCGCAGCTTCGCACCCCACGACGGTGACAGATTTATCGTCCAGTACGTCGAACCGGTGGCGCTCAACCAGCGCGCCGTCGGCATGGATGCGGCGTCTGAACCGGTACGCCGCGAGACCGCGGTGCTGGCCATGCAGCGGGGTAGCATGCACCTGTCCGGGCCAGTGGAGTTGCAGGCCTATCAACCGCCCGAGCGCGGCCTGTTGCTCATGCTGCCCATCTACCGTGACGGCCTGCTGCCCAAGGACCCGGCGCGCCGCGAGGCCGCCACCCTCGGCTGGTCCTATGTGCCGCTGAGCATCGAGGAATTGTTCGGCAGCCTGCGCCTGGACATCCCGGGTCTGCTGATCCGCCTGACCGACGTGACCGAGCCGACGCGGCCCACGTTGTTCTATACCCGCGGCGATACCCGGGAACCGGCCGCCGAGGGACTCTCGGAGGTGAGCGTCACCCGAGATGTCTATGGGCGGCGCTGGCAGATGGCCTTTACCGCCACTCCGGCCTTTGTCGCCGGCCTCAACCTGGTCTCGATCCCCCTGGTGCATCTGGTCGGCAAGCTGTTCAGCCTGCTGGCCGCCGGCCTGACCTTCGCCCTGCTCACCACCCGCCAGCGGCGCCGCCAGTACCAGCAGGACCAGGCCAACCTCACCGCGGTGGTGGAAAGCTCGTCCGACGGCATCATCAGCAAGGACCTCCAGGGCGTGGTGCTGAGCTGGAACCACGCGGCGGAGGAACTGTTCGGCTACACCGCCAGCGAAGCCGTGGGCCAGCGCCTGCTCGATCTGGTGGTGCCCACCGAGCTTGAGCACGAGGAATGGTCGGTGCTCGAACGCATCGGCCGCGGCGAGCCGGTACCGCACTTCGAGACCCGTCGCCAGCACCGCGACGGCCGCCTCATCGAGGTCCTGGTCAGCGTCTCGCCCATGCGCGGCCGCGACGGCCGGATCACCGGCGCCTCCAAGACGGTGCGCGACATCTCGCTGCAGAAGGCCGCCCAGGCCGAGATCCTGGCGCTTAATGCCCGGCTGGAAGAACAGGTGGCCCAGCGCACCGCCGAACTCAGCCAGACCAACCGCCTGCTCGGCGACGTGCTGCGCGCGGCTTCCGAGGTGGGCATCATCGCCACCGACCGCGACGGTCGCATCACCCTGTTCAACGAAGGTGCCGAGCGCCTGCTGGGCTATCGCGCCCAAGAGGTGGTGGGGCTCTGGCAGGCCAGCGACTTCCATCTGCCGGAAGAACTGGCGACCCAGGGCGCGGCCCTGGAGGCCGAGTACGGCCTGCCGGTCGCCGGCTTCCGCGTGCTGGTGGAGCGCTCCGAGCGCGCCGGCGCCGACGCCCGCGAGTGGACCTTCGTCCGTCGCGACGGCGAACATCGCGACGTCAGCCTGGTGGTGACCACCATGCGCGACGCCACGGGCCAGGTCAGCGGCTACCTCGGCATCGCCTCCGACGTCACCGAGCGCAAGGCCGCCGAACAGGAACTGGCCGCCAGCCTGGCCCTGACCCGGGCGATCCTGGACACCGCTGTCAGCCCCATCGTCACCGTGGACAGCAGCGGCCTGGTGCGCTCCTTCAACCCGGCCGGCGAGCGCATCTTCGGCTATCGCGCGGCCGAGGTGGTGGGGCAACCCGTCCGCCGACTGATCCCCGGCTACCTGGCCGGCTACGAGGCGTTGTTCAGCTGCTCGCAGGATATTTCCGACGACCCGGCCGGCCAGCAGGGCCAGGAGATGGAGGGTCGTCGCGCGGACGGCAGCGTCTTCCCCATCACCCTGAGCCTGGGGGTAATGTGGACCGACGGCGAGCGCCTGGCGGTGGCCATCATCGCCGACATCACCGAGCAGAGTCGCCAGCGCCAGGCGCTGCTGCAGGCCCGTGACCAGCTGACCATGGCCGCCGATGTCGCCCAGCTGGGCATCTGGTGCTGGCAGCCCGACACCGGCCAGGTGCAGTGCAACGAGCGGATGTTCGAACTCTACGAATGGACCGACGCCCAGCGCGCCGCCGGCATCACCTACAACGACTGGCGCTGCCGCGTGCATCCCGACGACCTGGACAGCGCCGAAGAGCGCCTGGGCGCGGCCATGGCCGGACGCGCGGTGTTCGATCCGGTGTTCCGCGTGCGCCGTCAGGACGGCTCGCTGCGGCACATCATCGCCGGCGCCCGCACCGAGCGGGATCCGCGCGGCCGGGTATTGCGAGTGGTGGGCATCAACCGCGACATCACCGAACAGCTAGAGCTGGAGCACCGGTTGCGCGAGGAGCGCACCCGCGCCGACCTGGCCAGCCAGGCCAAGTCGTCCTTCCTGGCCAACATGAGCCACGAGATCCGCACGCCGATGAACGCCGTGCTGGGCATGCTGCAATTGCTGCAGCGCACCGTCCTCGACGCCCGCCAGGGCGACTACCTGACCAAGGCCCAGCAGGCGGCGCGTTCGCTGCTGGGGCTGCTCAACGACGTGCTGGACTATTCCAAGATCGAAGCCGGCAAGCTGCAGCTGGATGTCCATCCCTTCAGTCTGGAGCAGGTGCTGCGCAACCTGGGCGTGGTGCTCTCCGGCAACAGCGGCGAGAAGAACGTCGAGATCAACTACCACCTCGATGCCGGGCTGCCCACCGCCCTGATCGGCGACAGCCTGCGGCTGCAGCAGATCCTCATCAACCTGGCCGGCAACGCCCTCAAGTTCACCGAAGCGGGGCAGGTGCTGGTCAGCGTGCGCCAGCTGTCGCGGGCGGACGGTCAGTTGCGCCTGGAATTCTCGGTGCAGGACACCGGCATCGGCATCAGCCCGGCCCATCAGGAGCAGCTGTTCCAGGGCTTCACCCAGGCCGAGGCCTCGATCAGCCGGCGCTTCGGTGGGACCGGGCTGGGCCTGGCCATCTGCAAGCGCCTGGTGGAGCTGATGGATGGCCAGTTGCAGGTGGAAAGCGAGCTGGGGGTGGGCAGCCGCTTCTGGTTCGATGCCGCCCTGGCGGTGGACCGCCAGGGCGAGGCCCAGCTGGCGCCGGTACGCCGGCGGGTGCTGCTGGCCGACGACAATACCCTGGTCGGCGAGGTACTGGTGGAAACCCTGGCCGCCCTCGGCTGGCAGGTGGACCTGGTCACCAGTGGCGCCGCCGCCCTGGCGCGGGTCGCCCAGGCCCAGCAGCAGGAACAGCCCTATGAGGCGGTGCTGATGGACTGGCGCATGCCCGACGGCGATGGCCTGCTGGCGGCCCGGCAGCTGCGCGAGCGGCAGGCCGACAACCGACCCAAGGTCATCATGCTCACCGGCTTCGGCCGCGACTTCCTCACCGAAACCCAGCAGAGCGCCGATGCGCCCTTCGACGACTACCTGACCAAGCCGGTGACTCCGGCGCAGATCGTCGAGGTGGTGGAGCGTGCCCTGGGCGCCGAGATCCCGGCCGGCGTGCACGCCGCCGCGGTGGTCGACGAGAGCCACCGGCTGGCCGGCCTGCGCCTGCTGGTGGTGGAAGACAATGCCCTCAACCGCCAGGTGGCCGCCGAGCTGCTGCTGGCCCAGGGCGCCCAGGTCGAGCTGGCCGAGGGCGGCCTGGAAGGGGTCGAGCGAGTGCTCTCCGGCGCGCCGCTGGACGTGGTCATCATGGACATGCAGATGCCCGACATCGATGGCCTGGAAGCCACCCGTCGCATCCGCGCCGACGGGCGCTTCCGCACCCTGCCGATCCTGGCGATGACCGCCAACGCCTCTCACACCGACCGCGACGCCTGCCTGGCCGCCGGCATGGACGACCACATCGGCAAGCCCATCGACCTGGAATTGCTGGTCGCCCGCCTGCAGCGCCTGACCGGCCAGGAGGTGAGCGCCGCGCCCCCCGTCGCACCGGTCGGCGAGGACCGCCAGGTGGAACCCCTGAGTCTCGTCCTGCGCCGCTTCGGTGGCGATGCCCGGCTGTTCGGCACGCTGCTGGAACGCTTCGCCGAGGACTCCGTCAGCCTGCTGGACGGCCTCGCGAAAGCCTGGCAGGCCGCCGACAGCGAGGCGGCGGTTGCCGTACTACACTCCCTCAAGGGCAGCGCCGGCACCATGGGTGCGCAGCGCCTGGCCGCGCGCGCCGCCGAGGGCGAACGCGCCGGCAAGGCCGGAGCGGGTGTCCCCCTGGAGGTGGCGATGGAACTGACGACCCTGCGACAGCTGCTCGACGAAGCCCTCGTCGAATTGCGCGGCGCCCTGGCCGAACGCCTGCCGCCGCCGGTCATTGCCGAAACCACAACCACAACCACAACCACAACCCCCACCGACACCCAGGTCGACTGGCGCGCACGCCTGGACGAACTCGAAGCGTTGCTCAGCCAGGGCAATCTCGACGCCCTGGAACTGATCGCCGAGCTGCCCGTGCATTGCCGGGCCGAAGCCCAGGTGCGCTATGACCTCTTGCGCGCCCAGGTCGAGACCCTCGACTTCGCCGCGGCGCTTGTTACCCTGCCCGATCTGAAGGAAGCCCTATGACTCCGCCGACCGCCGAGGCCGCCGGACGGCGCAGCAAGGCCAAACTGCTGATCGTCGACGACCAACCGCTGAACATCCGCATCCTCCACGAACTCTTTCGCCAGGATTGCGAGACCCTGATGGCCACCAGTGGCGCCCAGGCCCTGCAACTGGCCCTGGCCCAGCAGCCGGACCTGATCCTGCTCGACGTGATGATGCCCCAGCTCGACGGCCACGAGGTGCTGCGCCGGTTGCAGGCCGATCCGGCCACCGCCGCCATCCCGGTGATCTTCGTCACCGGCCAGGAAGGTCCGGACGAAGAGGTGACCGGTCTGGAGCTGGGCGCGGTGGACTTCATCAGCAAGCCGATCAATCCGGTCATCGTCCGCGCCCGGGTGCGCACCCAGCTGACGCTCAAGGCGCAGCGCGATGCCCTGCGCAGCATCGCCCTGGTCGATGGCCTCACCGGCGTGCCCAATCGCCGCCAGTTCGATGAAGCGCTGCTGCGCGGCTGGCGCCAGAGTCAGCGCGAAGGCACGCCATTTTCGCTGATCCTCATGGATATCGATCACTTCAAGGCCTACAACGACCACTATGGTCATCTCGCCGGCGACCAGTGCCTGCGCCAGGTCGCCCAGGCGCTGGGCCAGGGCCTGTTCCGTCCCTATGACCTGCTGGCGCGCTACGGCGGCGAGGAATTCGGCTGCCTGCTGCCGGGCACCGACCTGGAAGGCGCCACCCAGGTCGCCGAGCGGCTGCTGCAGCAGGTGCACGACCAGCGCCTGACCCACGGCTACTCCTCGGTGACCGGCTACGTCACCCTGAGTCTGGGCGTGGCCACCGCGCTGCCGCCCACCGCCGTCGATCCGGCCGCCCTGATCACCGCCGCCGATGCCCAGCTCTATGCGGCCAAGCACCAGGGCCGCGCCCGGGTCTGCGCGGCGGAACTGGCCAACTGACGCGAGGGGTGCCAAAGCGCCCGCTCGGGTAATGCTGGGTAACAGAGGTCCGGGCTTTCTTCGTTATCCAGGCTGGGCGGCGAGGCGGCAGACTGTCAGACTGCGGGCAGGGATTCTGCCGCCGGTAATCTATGTACGCCTTCACGCAACGCCAGGCCATCTTGGCCAGCTGGATCATCGTCTTCACCGCGCTCTATCTGGTTCTCCCGCTCAAGCTACTGCCCAGCCTGCTGGCCGGCCTGCTGGTGTACGAACTGGTCAATACCCTGGCCGGGCGCCTGCAGCGGCAAATGCCCGGCGGCGGCGCGCGCTGGCTCGCCGTGGCCCTGCTCGGCGCCCTGGTGGTGAGTCTGCTGACGCTGTTCTTCGTCTGGTTCACCAGTTTCATCATCCAGGAAGTCCAGAACCCCGGACGGCTGCTGGACAAGTTCATGGTGCTCACCGAGCGCGCCCGCGCCCAGTTGCCGCCGTCGCTGGACGCCTACCTGCCGGCCAACGCCGACAGCATGAAGCAGGAGCTGGTGGAATGGGTACGCGCCCACGTGGCGCAACTGCAGCTGTTCGGTCGGGATGCGGCGCGGACCTTTGTCATCGTGCTGATCGGCATGATCCTCGGCGCCATCGTCGCCTTGCAGCCCACCCCCGATCCCGAGCGCCTGCGCCCGCTGTCCGGCGCGCTGCTGGTGCGTCTCGGCCTGGTGGCCCAGGCCTTTCGCAACATCGTCTTCGCCCAGATCAAGATCTCGCTGCTCAACACCACCCTGACCGGCATCTTCCTGCTCGGCGTGCTGCCGCTGTTCGATGTCCATCTGCCGATGGCCAAGACCCTGGTGATCCTCACCTTCATCCTGGGTCTGCTGCCGGTGATCGGCAACCTGATGTCCAACACCCTGATCTTCATCGCCGGCCTGTCGCTGTCGATCTGGGTCGCGGTGGCGGCGCTGGGCTACCTGATCGCCATCCACAAGCTGGAATACTTCCTCAACGCCCGCATCGTCGGCGGCCAGATCAGCGCCCGCTCCTGGGAGCTGCTGGTGGCCATGCTGGTGTTCGAGGCGGCCTTCGGCCTGCCGGGGCTGGTGGCGGCGCCGGTGTACTACGCCTATCTCAAGAGCGAATTGAGGGCGGAGGGGCTGGTGTAATGAGCGGTCAGATTCGCGTCCTGGCGCTCTGCATCCTGCGTAAGGACAATCGCATCCTGGTGCGCGAGACGCAGGACCCGCACGATGGCCGGCGCTTCTGCCGGCCCCTGGGCGGTGGCGTGGAGTTCGGCGAAACCAGCCTGGCGGCCGTGCAGCGCGAGATCCGTGAAGAACTGGGCGTCGAACTGGCCGAGGTGAGGCTGCTGGGCACCCTGGAGTCGCTGTTCAGCTACGCCGGGCGGCCGGGCCACGAGGTGGTGCTGGTCTACGCCGCCGAATTCGTTGATCGGCAGCGCTATGCAGAGACCGAACTGCCCGGCCGGGAAAGCGATGGTGAGGCCTTCATGGCCACCTGGCGCTCGCTCGATTCCTTCGACGACACCTGTCGACTGGTACCCGAAGGCTTGCTGGCGCTTCTCGCCAGGGCTACCTGAAGCCGCGCACCCTCACTGACGATCCAGATTCGACCACATGCGCTGCCAGAAGGCGCCGGCCTCTTCATTGATGGCGCGCCAGCGATGCTCCAGGCATTCGCGCTCGGGCGTGCCCAGGTCCTCCGGGCAGGCCAGGTAGCGGTCGGCGGCGGCCTGGGCCTCGGCCTGCAGGCGGCGCCATTCGCGCACGTCATCCAGCCAGCAGCGGCCGGTGACGGTTTCGTAGTACTCGTGGGCGATCGCGTCTCTGCTCATGGGGCATTCCAGGCGGGTGATACAGCCCTAGACCGCGGCTGACGCCCGGGGTGCCCGCCTCAGACGTCGAAGAAGTCCACGTGGCCGTTTTCCAGGGTGTAGTAGGCGCCCACCACCTTGACCTGGCCGTTCTGCTGCGGCGTCAGCAGCGTCGGTTCCGAGGCTGCGCGCAGCCGCCTGACCGTGCGCTGTACGTTGCTGCGCACCGCCGCTTCCAGCAGATCCGGCGGATTGCCGGAGCGGGCGCTGAGCACCGCCGGCAGGATGGGTTCGATCATGGCGCCGATGGCGCCGGGATAGAGGGCGTTCTGCTCCACCACCGCAACCGCGGCCTCCACCGCGCCGCACTTCTCGTGGCCCATCACCACGATCAGCGGCACCCCCAGCTGGCTGATGGCGTACTCCACCGAGCCGAGGGCGGTGGTGTCCAGGGTGTTGCCGGCGTTGCGCACGATGAACAGCTCGCCCAGGCCCCGGCCGAACAGCAGCTCCGGCGAGACCCGCGAATCCGAGCAGGACACCAGGACGCAGAAGGGGGTCTGGCCCTTGGCGATCGCCAGGCGACGATCGCGATTGGTTTCCCCGTGCAGGGGCTGGTCGTCCATGAAGCCCTGGTTGCCGTCGATCAGCCGTTGCAGGGCCTGCTCGGCGGTGAGGGTGGTGTGGGCCCTGGTGGGCGCGGCCAGGGCGGGCAGGGCGAGGGGCGCCAGGGCGGCGGCCACAGGCAGGCAGCAGGCGCAATGCAGGAGTTGACGACGCGACAGGGAGGGCTTCATCGGGACACCTCTTGGAGTGGGGGCGTGCCGGTACTGCGGTCTCCAGCGCCAGGGATAACTATTGTCGTCCGCCGCCGATCGCGCCAGGCGAGGTGGCGCGTATCCGACCCGTGGAAAGCCGCCAGGCAAGAAAAAGCCGCGTCGGAACGCGGCTTCGGGACCGGCTCAGGCGGGCGTCACTGCCGCGCCAGCACCGTGCTGCGACCGGCCTTGGGCGCGCCTGGCAGGGGGCTCAGCGCGCCGGTTTCCAGCCAGCGGCGCACGCGGGTGGCGTCGGCCATGTGGGTGAACTTGCCGAAGGCGTCCATCACCACGAAGGCCACCGGACGACCGGCCATCACGGTACGCATCACCAGGCAGTGACCGGCCTTGTCGGTGTAGCCGGTCTTGGTCAGCTGCACGCTCCAGTCGGCGTTGTAGATCAGGTGGTTGGTGTTGCGAAAGCCCAGCACATAGTTGGGGTTGTGGAAGGCCTGGGTCTTTTCCGGGGTGGTGCTGAGCTGACCGAGCAGCGGATAGTGTTCGGTGGCCTTGAGCAGGGTGACCAGGTCGCGCGCGGTGGAGACGTTCAGCGGCGACAGCCCGGTGGGCTCGGCGTAGCGGGTGTTTCTCATGCCCAGGGCGCGGGCCTTGGCATTCATGGCGGCGACGAAGGCCCGCTGGCCACCCGGATAGTGATGGGCGAGGCTGGTGGCGGCGCGGTTTTCCGAGGACATCAGCGCCAGTTGCAGCATGTCGCGACGGGTCAGCTGGCTGCCCAGGCGCACCCGCGAGAAGATGCCGCGCATGGCCGGATTCTCGCTGATGTCGATGTCGATGGTCTGCTCCAGCGGCAGCCGGGCATCGAGCACCACCATGGCGGTCATCAGCTTGGTCACCGAAGCGATAGGCGCGACCTGGTCGGGATTCTGGGAAAAGAGTACCTGGTTGGTCTTGAGGTCGACGACCAGGGCGTGGTTCGAGGCCAGGCGCTGGGCGGTGGCGGCAGCCGCGGCCTTGACCTTCGGTGGGGTCTGGGCCAGGACGGCCGGACTCAGCCCGACCAAGCCAGCCAGCAGCAGGCCGGCAAGTTGATGACAGATCTTCACGGTGGCAGCTCTCAAAAGGGGGGCGGGGTTAGAACAACCGCGAACGGCAATGCCCCTTGCAGATCAAGGACATTGCTCAGAGATTTCACGTCTTTTATCACCCGGAATGTCGGCTGGGAATCCGACAAGGCAGCTTTTTACACAGCGCGCTGGCAAAAAGTCACAATTAGTTGCATGTGGGCGACGGACGGCGGGGATGGCGGAGCGAAAGGGGGCCCGAGAGGCCTCGGGCGCCTTGCCTTTCAGTCGTGGGCTTCCTGGGCTGCGGGGCCGAGCATGCTGCCGGTGACCAGATAGCGTTCGTGCCAGGCGAGGGCCTCGGGCAGCAGGTGCGGGGTGTGCTTGCCATGGCTGCCGGCCAGGGCGCGTTCGAAGTAATCCTCCAGCGCCGGACGGAAGCTTGGGTGCACGCAGTGCTCGAGGATGGCTCGGGCGCGCTGCTTGGGACTGAGCATGCGCAGGTCGGCCAGGCCCTGGTCGGTGACGATCACCGAGACATCGTGCTCGGTGTGGTCGACGTGGCTGACCATGGGCACCAGGGTCGAGATCAGCCCGTTCTTGGCCGTGCTCGGCGCCATGAACACCGACAGATAGGCGTTGCGGGCGAAGTCGCCGGAGCCGCCGATGCCGTTCATCATCCCGGTACCCATCTGGTGGGTCGAGTTGACGTTGCCATAGAGGTCGGCTTCGAGCATGCCGTTCAGGGCGATGCAGCCCAGCCGCCGCACCAGTTCCGGGTGATTGCTCACGCCCTGCTGGCGCAGGATGATGCGCTGGCGCAGCGACTCGGCGTGCTCGACGAAGCGCTCGATGCCCGCCGGACTCAGGGAGAAGGAGGTGGCCGAGGCCAGCTCCATCTTGCCGCTGATGAGCAGTTCCAGCATGCCGTCCTGGATCACCTCGGTGAAGGCGGTCAGCCCCTCGAATTCGCTCTCGGCCAGGCCCTGCATGAAGGCGTTGGCGATGTTGCCGACCCCCGACTGGATGGGCAGCAGATTGGCCGGGATGCGTCCCTGGCGTACCTCGAAGCGGAGGAAGTCCAGCAGATGCGCGGCGATGGCCTGGGAGGCGGCGTCCGGCGCCTTGAACGGACTGTTGCGGTCCGGGGCGTCGGTCTCCACCACGGCCACCACCTTGTCCAGCGGCACTTCGAGATAGGGCGAGCCGATACGGTCGCCGGGGTGCGCCAGTGGAATCGGCGTGCGGTGGGGCGGCAGGGCGCCGTCGGTGTAGATGTCGTGCATGCCGTCCAGGGCGTCGGGCTGCCAGCGATTGACCTCGAGGATCACCGCGTCGGCCATGTCCAGCCAGGTCTTGTTGTTGCCCACCGAAGAGGAGGGCACCAGCAGACCGTCTTCGCGAATGGCGGCGATCTCCACCACCGCCACGTCGATCTTGCCGAAGAAGCCATAGCGCACCTTTTCCGCCAGCTGGCCGAGGTGGATGTCCATGTACTCCAGACCACCGGCATTGATGCGGCTGCGCAGCTCGGGATCGGACTGGAAGGGCACCCGCAACTCGATGCCATCGACCCGCGCCAGGGCGCCGTCCAGCTCCGGTGCGGTGGACGCGCCGGTCAGCACCTTGATGCGAAAGGGCTCGCCGGCGCCGTGGCTGGCGGTGATGCGCTGGGCCAGGGCGCCGGGCACGGCCTTGGGATAACCGGCCCCGGTGAAGCCGCTCATGCCCACGGTCATGCCGTGACGAATGAACTGCGCGGCCTGCTCGGCGCTCTGGCGCTTGGCGGCGAAACCGGGATGGCGAATACGGTGGGACATGACGACCTCTGCGGGTGTTATCGAAAGCACACTAAGAATGTGGATTCTACGCCGAAGGGATGCTTAGGTCCCTAAGCAAAAGGTCGGGTGGAGGGGAAATTATTGGGGGGAGGGGATGGTTGGGTTCTGTAGGTTGGGTTGAGCGATAGCGAAGCCCAACGGTGCCTAGCCATCTCGAACATCGGTATTCGTAGGTTGGCGCTGAGCATAGCGAAGCCCAACGGATTAGGGGTATGGGTGCCCTAGCTGTTTATCGAGTGCTCTGAGGGCTTTTGTTTCGCCCACCCGGGCGAGTTACTTTTTGCATTCGCCAAAAAAGTAACCAAAAACGCTGTCCCCACGCTTCGGCCCTTCGGGTCCCCTCGCTCCGGTACCGCTCCAGGGGCACGGCACGAAGGGGCCTCCTGCCCCTCGCGCCTTGCTCGGCGTCCTGCCTCGCATCCCCCGCCACGACACCGGAACTCGGCCTCACTGACGGGGACGGGTGCAAGCCTGATGCTTCGGTGTTCACAGGTTGTAGCGTGGAAAACCGCGCAGCGTTTTCCACTGGTGGGTACCGATGTTATCAGTGGACAAGGCTTCGCCGTTGTCCACGCTACGGGTTACGGGTTATTCAACCAACACTTTCAGACGCGCGAAACACCCCGTTCAGCAGGGCGAACGCCAGTGTCGTGGAGTGGGTCGAGCCGCGTGGATGCGGCGAGAGGTCCAGTGGGCCATGGAGGGCCCATCTGGACCGACCCCGGAACGGCGCTGGCGTGAGCGGACCTGGAGCGAAGCGGAAGGCCGGATGGTCGGGGCAAGCGTTTTTGCTTACTTTTGTCCGGCGCGCGTAGCCGCGATTGGCAAAAGTGAGTCGCCCGGGTGGGCGAAACAAAAGTCATCCGAGCACTCGATAAGCAGCCGGGGCACCCATAAACCAAGGCATCACTGCAACCGCCGCACCGTTGGGCTTCGCTATCGCTCAACCCAACCTACGGTGCTCCGCCCGGGCCTCGGCCTCACACCACCATCATGATCCACGGCACCCCGATCCCCAGCAGCACCAGCAGGAACAGCGCGCCGAAGATCGTCCCCAGCCGCCAGTAGTCGGCGCTGGGCAGGTAGCCACTGCCGTAGTACACCGGGCTCGGCCCGGTGCCGTAGGGGGTGATGATGCCCATCAGTCCCAGGGAGGTACCCAGCAGCAGGGCGAACACCGGCAGGTCGATGCCGGGGATGCCCATGCCAGCGGCCAGCATCACCGGCAGCAGCGCCGTGGTGTGGGCGGTGGAGCTGGCGAACAGGTAGTGGGCGAGATAGAACACCGCGACCAGCACCACCATGGCGGTGCCGGCATGGAAGCCGCCCAGGTGGCCGGCGACCCACTGGCCGAACCAGGCGACGAAGCCGACCCGGGTCAGGCCGTCGGCCAGGGCGACCAGGGTGGCGAACCAGGCGAAGGTGTTCCAGGCGGCCTTGTTGCCCAGGGCGTCGTTCCAGGTGATCACCCTGAGCAGCAGCATCAGCACGATCACCAGGATGCCCACCAGCGCCGGATCGGCCCAGGCGGCGCCAAAGATCCACAGCGCCAGGGCGCCGATCACCAGGGCCAGCAGCAGCTTTTCATTGCGCGTCAGCGGGCCGAGCGCGGCCAGTTCCTTGGCCGCCCACAGCGGCACCTGGTCGTTGCGCTTGATCTCCGGCGGATACAGCCAGTAGGCCAGCAGCGGCAGCAGTGCCAGCAAGAGGATGCCCATGGGCGCGGCGGCGATGAACCACTGACCCCAGCTGATGTGCACCTGGGCGGTCTTCTCGATCAGCGCGGCGGCCAGCAGGTTGGGCGCCAGGGCGGTCAGGAACAGGGTACTGGTGACGCAGGTGGAGGAGATCGCCACCCACATCAGGTAGGAGCCGATGCGCCGGGCGCTGGGGTCGTTGGGCTTGGAATCGTAGAGCAGCGGCAGGTTGCGGATCACCGGGTAGACGGTGCCGCCACTGCGCGCGGTGTTGGACGGGGTGAAGGGCGCCAGGGCCAGATCGGCCAGCATCACCGCATAGCCCAGGGTCAGGGTCCGCCGGCCCATGGCCTTGACCAGCAGCAGCGCGATGCGCCGCCCGAGTCCGGTCTTCTCGTAGCCCAGGGCGAACATGAAGGCACTGAAGATCAGCCAGACGGTGTTGTTGGAAAAACCCGCCAGGCCCCATTTCAGCGCCTCCTGGGGCGCCCGGAAGCCCGGGGTCGCCAGTTGCGCCGGACTGAACAGCACCCAGGGCGCCAGCAGGGCCGCCAGGGCCACGCCGATCAGGCCGATCACCGCGCCGGGCAGGGGTTCGAGGATCAGCCCCACCACCACGCCGGCGAACAGGGCGAAGTACAGCCAGGCATGAGCGGGCAGGCCGTCGGGCGCCGGCAGCAGCGCCAGCAATCCGGTGACGGCGAGGGGCAGCAGGAATTTCCAGGTGGTACGCATCGGGCGCTCGCAGATTCCGGTGGTCTCGGGAAACCGGCCTGGGCCGGGACGGCTGACGCTGCTCTTCCAGGGGCTGCGCGGTCAACGGCAGCCAGCTTTGCAAAGGCCGGCCTGCTTTCCCAGCGCGCTGGCCGTGGTCATTCGTCGCAGTCCGGGGGACTTAGGTTCCCTGGGTATTCTTTCGCTATCGAGAATGACTTGCAACAACGCGCGTCACTGCCGATTGCGTCCGCCGCTCGCCTGGGCGAACAATCGGCGTCTCCGCCAACCCTGACAACACGAGGATGACCGCCATGAAGTACCGCCTGGGAGAACATCGCGTCGACGCCCATCCGCACAGCTGGGTCGCGCCTACCGCCGCGGTGATCGGCAAGGTGCGCCTGGATGAGGGCGCCAGCGTCTGGTTCGGCGCGGTGCTGCGTGGCGACAACGAGCTGATCCACATCGGCCCCGACAGCAATGTGCAGGACGGCGCCGTGCTGCACACCGATCCCGGCTCGCCGCTGACCCTGGGACGCGGCGTCACCGTCGGGCACCAGGCCATGCTGCATGGCTGCGAGATCGGCGACGGCAGTCTGATCGGCATCCACGCCGTGGTGCTCAACGGCGCACGCATCGGGCGCAACTGCCTGGTGGGGGCCAACGCCCTGGTCACCGAGAACGCGGTGATCCCCGACGGCTCCCTGGTGCTCGGCTCGCCGGCCAAGGTGGTGCGCGCTCTCAGCGAAGCCCAGCAGGCGCAGCTGGCGGCCAACGCCCAGGTCTACGTAGCCAATGCGCGGCGCTATCTGGAGGAGTTGTTCGAGCAGGGGGAGTAGGGCTACCGGGAGCCGCGCACCGCGCGGGACCACCCCCTCTCCCTCGGGGAGAGGGCCGGGGTGAGGGAGAAGCCGCTCCGGTCCGTTGGGCTTCGCTGCGCTCAACCCAACCTACGGCGATTTTCGTAGGTTGGGTTGAGACGGCTCCATCGTCGAAGCCCAACATCGGCTGCGTAGCGTGGAAAACGGCGCAGCCTTTTCCACATGGAGATCAGGTGCCAGGCGTGCCTTCACCCCAGCCATCGCCCTCAGGGAGAGGGGGCTGTCCGAGCAGGCCTATGGCTCCAGCAGTAGCCCCCACCCTCACGGCTTCTCGAACCGATAGAACAGATTCGGCTCGCTGACTACATAGAGCCGGCCCTGGTCATCCATGGCCACGCCTTCGGCCTGGGGCACGCTGCGGCTCAGGCCGTGCTGGCCGCGCAGCAGTGACAGCGAGCTGATCGGCTTGCCGTCGTCGTCCAGTTCCAGCACCAGCCGCGACTGATCCGAGAGCGCCAGCAGGTGGCCGGTGCCGGGATCGAATTGCAGGCTGGAGAGATCGCGTACGAACAGCCGGCGATCGCGTTGCGGATCCGTGCGCAGCGACAGTGCCTGCAGGCCTTCGAAGGCTTCGCTGCCGAGACCTTCGATCTCGTAGATGCGTACCGGATCGCTTTCCTTGGCGACGAAGAAGCGCTCGCGCGCCGCGTCGTAGGCCAGGCCTTCGTTGCCGCGGTTGTCGCTTTGCACGTCGCTGAGGCTGAAGGGGTGGCTGACCTGGCGGTCGTCGACGTCCACCACCCGGGTGTCGGCGCCGATCCTTACCCGCACCAGGCGCTGGCGGCGCTCTTCGCTGATCATGTAGACGCTGGGGGCGATGTATTCGATGGCCTCCGGGTCGCTGAAACCCCTGAGCTCCACCTGGCGCAGCAGGCGGCCGTCCAGGTCCAGTTCGAGAAAGCGTGCCGGCTTGTTGGTGACGCTGACCAGGGTGCGGCGATCCGGATCGAAGCTCAGCGCCGAGACGTCGGTGATGCCCTCGCCGATGGGACGGGCTTCGACGGTGACGCGGTAGGTCGGCAGCCACAGTGAACGGGCCTGGCGGCTCTCGGCCTGGAGCTGGCTCTGGACGTTGAACCAGAGTCGCTCGAACAGCCGGTGCTGCTGGGCCACCAGGGTCAGGGCCAGCAGCAGGGCGCCGCCCAGCAAGGCGCCCAGGGTGCGAGGGGAAAACAGCGGGAACATCGACAGGGTCCTGAGGCGGTAATGCCGCGCAGCCTAAGGGCGCCACCCTGAATTCAAGCTGAATAGGCGCTCATTGCGCCGCTTTGGACACCTTGTGAAACACGTGGAAGAGATTGGGTTCACCAATCATGTAGAGATTGCCGGCCTCGTCGAGGGCCACGCCTTCCGGTTGCTCCATGGTCGCGTCCAGGCCGTGCAGGCCGCGTCTCAGGCTGATGAAGCTGACCGGTTGCCCCTCGGCGGTCAGCTCCACCAGGGTATGGGACTGGTCGGACAGCGCCAGCAGGTGCCCGCTGCGCGGATCGACCGCCACCGCGGAATAGTCGATCACCAGCTGCTTCAGCGCAAAGGGCTGCAGGCTGCCGGACACGCCGCGACCGTCGCTGGCCAGGGTGAAGAGCGCGGCCGGATCGCGTTCCTTGCTGAGGATCAGGCGCTGGTGCCGCGGATCCCAGGCGATGCCTTCGAAGCCCTTGTTGCCGGCGTCGGGAAAGCCCAGGTCGTGGTGCTCGAAGGTGTTGGCGTCCAGCTCGCGGGTGTCGTCGGCCAGCTGGAACAGCGACAGCCGCCGCTGGCGTTCGTCGACGATGGCCAGGCGCCCGTCTTCCAGGGCGGTGACCCCTTCGAGGTTGGAGACGTTGCGGATCGGGATGCGCCTGAGGATGTCCCCGGTCAGGCTCAGCTGCACCAGGTAGGGGGTGCTGCCGGTGACGGCGAAGAGGGTGCGGGTACGGGGATCGTAGGTGAGGTCGGAGGTCTCGGCCTCGGCCAGGCCCGGCAGTTGCTTGCCCTGGATCACCGCCTCGTAGTCCGGCAGCCAGACCGCCTGGGCGCGCACTTCCGGCGGCGTGCGGTATTCCTGCCACCAGAGCAGGGCCCGGTCGTTCCAGTGCCAGACGAAGGTGAGGACGAGCAGCACCAGCAGGACGAAGGCGGGGAGGAGGCGCGACAGGATGAGGCGGGGGAGTCTGGACATGCGGGCTCGGACGGCTTCTTGTTAGAGCGTCGTGGCCGTGCCGGCACACCGTCGCCAGGCACCGGCCGGGCGACGGTGGGTGGCGGGGTTATAGCACGCGCGTTTCGAAGCGGCTAACGTCCGGCAGCTCCAGCACCAGGTCATCGCCCACGTTGAGAGGTCCGACACCTACCGGCGTGCCGGTGAGGATGACGTCGCCCGGTTGCAGGGAGAAATGCCCGGCGATGGTCTGGATCAGCGGCAGGATGGGATTGAGCATGTCGCGGCTGTTGCCGTCCTGGCGCACTTCGCCATTGATGGTCAGGCGCACCGGGATGTCGGCCAGGTCCTCGAAGGCATCGCCCGGCACGAAGGGCGCGAGCACGCAGGCGCCGTCGAAACTCTTGGCGATCTCCCAGGGATAGCCCTTTTCCTTGAGGCGGCTCTGCACCTCTCTGAGGGTCAGGTCCAGGGAAGGGGCGAAGCCGGAGATGGCGTCGCGCACTTCCTCGGCCGACGGCTTCTTCGACAGCGGCTTGCCGATCAGCACGGCAATCTCGGCCTCGTAGTGCACCGAACCCTGATCGGTGGGGATGGCGAAACCCTCGGCCACCGGCACCACGCAGCTGGCCGGCTTGATGAACAGCAGGGGTTCGGTGGGAACCGGGTTGTTCAGCTCCTTGGCGTGCTCGGCGTAGTTGCGGCCGATGCAGACGACCTTGCCCAGGGGGAAGTGGATCTTGGTGCCATCGAGGTACTGGTGCTGGTAGGCCATCTGGTGCTCCTGGTGAGTGGCGTCTGCGGACGATCTTGACCCCCCGATCTTAACCAAAAGCGGGGGCTGCGGCGCGGTCCTGGTCGCAAGGCGCTCATGGTCGCCCTGAGAAAGCTTCAGGTCGCAACCGGACCTGCATCCGGTGGCTCATGCTAAGATAGCGACCCCTTTGCCGCTGGCTGACCTGGCCTGCGCCGCGCCGGCATCCTTCTCCCTGGACACTCTGGATTCAACGCAGATGAGCAAGACTTCCCTCGACAAGAGCAAGATCCGCTTCCTTCTCCTGGAAGGCGTCCACCAGTCCGCCGTGGATATCCTGAAGTCCGCGGGTTACAGCAACATCGAGTACGTCACCAGCTCCCTGCCGGATGCCCAGCTCAAGGAAAAGATCGCCGACGCCCACTTCATCGGCATCCGCTCGCGCACCCAGCTCACCGAAGAGGTGTTCGACTGCGCCAAGAAGCTGGTCGCCGTCGGCTGCTTCTGCATCGGCACCAACCAGGTCGACCTGCAGGCCGCCCGCGAGCGCGGCATCGCCGTGTTCAACGCGCCCTATTCCAACACCCGTTCGGTCGCCGAACTGGTGCTGGCCGAGGCCATCCTGCTGCTGCGCGGCATCCCGGCCAAGAACGCCTCCTGCCACCGTGGCGGCTGGATCAAGAGCGCGGCCAATTCCTTCGAGATCCGTGGCAAGAAGCTGGGCATCATCGGCTACGGTTCCATCGGCACCCAGCTGTCGGTCCTGGCCGAGGGCCTGGGCATGCAGGTGTTCTTCTATGACGTCATCACCAAGCTGCCCCTGGGTAACGCCCAGCAGGTCGGCTCCCTGACCGAACTGCTCGGCATGAGCGACATCGTCACCCTGCACGTGCCGGAGACCCCCGCCACCCAGCTGATGATGGGTGAGCGCGAGATCCGCGCCATCAAGAAGGGCGGCATCCTGATCAACGCCGCCCGCGGTACCGTGGTCGACCTCGACGCCCTGGCCGCCGCCATCAAGGACGAGCACCTGATCGGCGCCGCCATCGACGTCTTCCCGGTGGAGCCGCGCTCCAACAACGACGAATTCGTCTCGCCGCTGCGTGGCCTGGACAATGTCATCCTGACCCCGCACATCGGTGGCTCCACCGCCGAGGCCCAGGCCAACATCGGCCTGGAAGTGGCCGAGAAGCTGGTCAAGTACAGCGACAACGGCACCTCGGTGTCCTCGGTCAACTTCCCCGAAGTGGCCCTGCCGTCGCACCCGGGCAAGCACCGCCTGCTGCACATCCACCAGAACGTGCCGGGCGTGCTGTCGGAGATCAACCGCGTCTTCTCCGAGAGCGGCATCAACATCTCCGGTCAGTACCTGCAGACCGACGAGAAGGTCGGCTACGTGGTGATCGACGTCGACGCCGACTACTCCGACCTGGCCCAGGAAAAGCTGCAGAACATCAAGGGCACCATCCGTTGCCGCGTGCTGTTCTAAGCCGCCAGGCGGCATGAAAAAGCCCCGGTTGGGTTCGCCTGACCGGGGCTTTTTTTGTGGGCTGAGTGCGTGGGATCGCTGGGCTTCGCTGCGCTCAACCCGACCTACAGGAGCCTGGTAGGTTGGGTTGAGACGGCTCCATCGTCGAAGCCCAACACTGAGCACGCACGAACCTCCCGGTGGAAAACGTTGGCGCGGTTTTCCACGCTACGGGTGGCTTAGCTCCGCTCCAGCCGCTCCACACCCTGGGCGGTGCCCAGCAGCAGCACGTCCGCCGGGCGGGCGGCGAAGAGGCCGTTGGCGACCACGCCGACGATGTTGTTGATCCTGGCTTCCAGGCCCAGCGGATCGACAATGTGCATGTTGTGCACGTCGAGGATGACGTTGCCGTTGTCGGTCACCACGCCGTCGCGGTATTCCGGATCGCCGCCCAGCTTGACCAGCTCGCGGGCCACGTAGCTGCGGGCCATGGGGATGACTTCCACTGGCAGCGGGAATTCGCCGAGGACTTCGACGCGCTTGCTGCCATCGGCGATGCAGATGAATTTGCGTGCTACCGCCGCGACGATCTTCTCGCGTGTCAGGGCCGCGCCGCCGCCCTTGATCAGGTTGAGGTGGCCGTCGGCTTCGTCGGCGCCGTCCACATAGAATTCCAGGTTGTTGACACCGTTGAGGTCATAGACGGTGATGCCATGGCTTTTCAGCCGGTCGGCGGTGGCCTGGGAGCTGGCCACGGCGCCGTCGAATTCCAGCTTGTGCTTGGCCAGCAGGTCGATGAAGAAGTTGGCGGTCGAGCCGGTGCCCACGCCGATCACGCTGTCGCGGGAGAGCTGGGGAAGGATGAGGTCGACCGCGGCCTGGGCGACGGCCTGCTTGAGCTGGTCCTGATTCATGGGAGTATCCGCAGAGAAAACGGGTGGAGGGTCGCTGATTATAGCCGCTCGGACGGCCTGGCTAACCCACCCGGGGGTGCCCGTAGTAGACTTTTCGCCCCCGCCGCACCCACCGGATCGCCCCGCCGATGCTCGAACAGTACGTGAAGAAGACCCTGCTCGCCCCCGTCTACGACGTGGCGATCGAAACGCCCCTGCAACCGGCGCGGGCGCTGTCCGAGCGACTGGGCTGCCAGGTGCTGCTCAAGCGTGAAGACCTGCAGCCGGTGTTTTCCTTCAAGATCCGCGGTGCCTACACCAAGCTGGCCAGCCTCTC
>NZ_JACHVV010000005.1:0-439436 GCF_014190935.1 Pseudomonas sp. AS2.8 | reverse complement strand
CCCCATGTGAGAGTAGGTCATCGTCAAGCGCCTAACACCCAGCACCCCCGCTCAGTTCATTCTGGCGGGGGTGTTGTCTTTGGGGCGGGAAAAGTGTGGCCGGGCATCAGGGCGCTTGGGCGCTTGGAGCAGATAATCGGCTAGCGGGCGCCTGACGCTACGGAGCTGAGGTGGCCCTTACCCTAGCCCTCTCCCGGGGGGGGAGGGGGCCAGAAGCGGTGCGGCGGAGGGTTTGGCGCAGTGCCTGCCAGGCAGGTGCTGCCTGGAATCTGCAAGAGAACAAGAGCCTAAGAGCCACAACAGCCCGGCTGCGCCGGGCTGTTGTGTTTTGAGCGCAAGAGGCGTGATCGTCCGTGAGGACCAGGTCGTAGGTTGGCGCTGAGCGCAGCGAAGCCCAACGATGAGGTCCGCTGCAGGTATCGTGCGAACTGTGGAGGTACACTGGAGGGCCGGGGGTGGCTTGCGGATGTTGGGCTTCGCCAGGCTCCGCCCAGCCTACGACAGCGTTACGCGAGCAAGAAAAAGCCCGGCAGGTGCCGGGCTTTTTGCGTTCTAGAGAGGACTCAAGCGGGTTCGGGCAGGGCCAGGTCGCGTTTGGCGATGTACTTCCAGTCGGCCTCGTCGATGTAGATACCGCCGGGCCCGCTGCCGCCTTCGAGGTCGATGGCGACCTGGGCGCTGACCTGGGGTTTGACGCTGGCCAGGATGGGCACGAAGCCCAGTTGCTGGCTGGTTTCGATCAGCGCCTGCTGGTTGCGTTCGTCGATGTCGGCGGCTTCGTCTAGGTAGTAGGGCAGACGGATCTTGGCGGCCTGCTCCCGGTCCATCAGGTGCAGCAACAGGTACATGTTGGTGAGCGCCTTGATGGTCATGGTGGTGCCGTTGGAGGCGGCGCCGTCGATGTCGGTGTGCAGGATCGGCTGGCCACCCTGCTTGGTGATCTCGAAGGCCAGCTCGAAGAGGTCCTTGAGGCCGAGCTGGTTGCCGTTGGCGGCCACCAGGCGTGCCAGGTACTCCTTGGCGTCTTCGTTCCTCTGGTCCTGGCTGCTGTCCTGGGTGAGATCGAAGACCGACAGGGTTTCGCCTTCCTCGTACTGACCGGCGCTGTGGATGATCTGGTCGATGTGCTTGAGCGCTTCCTTGTTCGGCGCCAGGACGATGCGGAAGCTCTCCAGGTTGGAGACCTGCTTGCGATTGATCTCGCGGTTGAACAGCTGCAGCTGGTGTTCGAGGTTGTCGTAGTCGCTGCGGATGTTTCTTAGCGTCCGGGCGATGTCGGTGACGGCGGCGCGGCGGGCCTTGGCCAGGGTCAGGGCTTCGTCCTGGCGATGAGCGTAGGCATTCACCAGCAGTTGCAGACGGCGCTCGGGATCCTCCTCGTTGTCGAACTTGGCGACGCCCTTGAGGCGGACCTGGGCGTAGAGGGCTTCGATCTGGGTGTCGGCACGCTGCAGGGCCTGCCAGGTGTCCTGGTAGTCGTTGAGCAGCGGCAGCAGGTTTTCCAGGGAATCGTCCACCGCCTCCATGAAGGGCGTGCCCTGCGGCAGGTCGGTGGGCAGCAGCTGCCGGCGGCGCAGGGCATCGGCCAGGGTGCGGTCCTTGGCTTCCAGATCGGCCAGTTGGCGGCCGATCAGCTGCAGCTTGGCGGAGAGTTGCTGGACGCGCTCGGTGAAGGCATCGCCAGCGCGTCTCAGTTCGTCTTGGGCGGCTTCCAGCTGGGCCAGCTGTTCGAGCTTTTCGTTTTCCTCGGCACCGAGGGTCTGGCAGCGACGGAAGTCTTCCAGGGCCTTCTGGGCATCCAGCACCTGCTGGTAGAGCACCTCGGCCTGGGCCTTGCTGGCCTGGCGGTCGACGCTGACGCCCTGCTGGGCCTTGAGTTGCTTGAGCTCGCGCTCCAGACGGTCCTTCTGATCACGCAATGCGGCGCGATCGGCCAGCGCCTGCAGGGTAGGTGGCTCGATGCCCGAAAGGTCGAGGGACAGGCCGGGCAGTTCGAGGCGATCACCCTGGAAACGCGCCAGGATGCCTTCGAAGGTCTTTACCCAACTGCCGTCTTCCGCCAGCTCGACGCCCTTGGGGCCGAGCGGCAGGCTGAACAGCTGGCCGTTGAACAGGCGCATCAGGCGGTCGACGTCGGCCTGGCTGAATTCTTCGCGCAGACGGGCATAGCTATTGTTGTCGGCGTGGTCGAGTTGCTGGCGAATCCCCTTGAGGCGCTGTTCCAGTTCGCGGACGCGCTGGTCGAGGTCTTCGCTGCTGAACTGACTGGCCTGGGACAGGGCGCCGGCCAGTTCGTCGTGGGCGTCCTTGGCGGCCAGCAGCTGGGCTTCGAGGGGGGCGGTGGAGTCCACCAGGGCGAAGCGGTGCTTGAGCTGGACCAGCTCGGCGAGCCAGCGCTGCAGGCTGCTGATCTCGCGCTCGCGGCGCATCAGTTCGCTGGTGCCGTCGCGCTGGCTCTGCTGCAGACCGTCCTGTTCCTGGCGGTAGTGCTCGGTCTGGGCCAGAAGTTCGTCGCGGCGGTCGAGGGCATAGTGCTGCCAGGTGCCGAGCAGACTGTCGAGCAGGGGCGAGAGGCGATGCAGCTTGCCCCTCAGGCGATCGCGCTGTTCGACGCCATTGGCCAGGGCTTCCACCAGCGGGCCGGCGGCGACCAGCGACTGGTAGTCCTGCTCCATGCGGCGGACGTCGCGGAAGGCTTCCTCGCAGGCGGCGATGTAGTCGACGCTGCCGGATCTCAGGCTGTGCTCGAAGGCATCGAGAAACAGCTGCTTGAGCTTGGCCGCGGTGATCTCGCGCATGTGCAGCAGGTTGATGAACAGGGCGCGGAAGGTCTTGAGACTCTGTTCGCTGGTGGATCGCAGCGGAATCAGCGTCAGGTCCAGCGGGATGCTGGTATGGCCGCCGACCAGCAGGCGGCGCAATTCATCGGGCTTGACCTCATAGGCCTTGAGGCCGGCGCGCTCCAGGCTGGCGAACAGCTCGCGCTGGCGTAGGCAGGCGCCGTCGCGCTGGTAGTGGGCCAGGTCCAGTTCGCCGGCATAGGCGAAGAACTGGTGACCGAAGCCGCCCCCCGGGCCGCGACCGGCTACGCCGATGACGTGGGGGCCGTGGGCCAGGCGCAGCTCGATGAGGATGTAGCTGGTGTCGGTGGCGAAGTAGAACTTGCGCGACTGCTCGTTGCTGTACTTGCCGAAGCTCATGTCGGAGAGCCGCGCCAGGATGGGGAATTGCAGGGCGTTGATCGAGGCGCTCTTGCCCAGGTTGTTGGCGCCGTAGACCGACAGCGGCTGCTCCAGCGGAAAGAGGCCGAGGCTGTAGCCGGCGGTGTTGAGCAGGGCGAAGCGGCTGATGCCGTAGCGGATCATAGGTCGAACTCCCGTTCTGCGGCGATGGCGCGGGCCAGGGCGGCCTCTTCGTCATCCTCGTCGGCGCCTTCCTGCTCGCTGCCGTCTTCGTCGCTGGCGAGGGTCGGCGCCGGCAGCGGCAGATCGCTGGCATGCAGGCCGGCGGCCAGGTCGCGATCCTGTTGTACGGTCAGGCAGACATCGAGGAAGCGGTGCATGGGCGGCAGGAAGCGGTAGGTGCCGTTGCTGTCCAGGGCGAAGCCGAGCTGGGTCAGGCGGCGCAGGATCTTTTCCTCCAGCTCCTCCTGGGTGGTGACCTCGGCCTGCAGGAAGAGATCGCGGTACTTGTCCAGCAGCGCCGGCAACTCGTGCCGGCCCAGGGTGCCGCCATCGAGCACGGCCAGCGGATCGCGACCCTGGTCGGCAAGGTGCTCGACCAGGATGAAGGTGAACAGCGCCAGGCGCTGGGCGGTCTTGTTGACCTGGGCGCCCATCTGCTCGGGCACGAAGTAGTAGAAGCCGCGCGGATCGCAGACCAGCTCGAAGCCGAGGGCGCGGAACAGCGCGCGGTACTGGTCCTGCTGCTGGCTGAGCTGGGCGTAGCTCTCGGGCTCGCTGCGGGACAGGTGATAGCCCTTGAACAGCTCGCGGAAGATGGGCGCGAGCTGGGTCATTTCGGTGAGATCAAGTTGCATGGGCGTCGCTCGCGAGAGATCGGGCGGTCAGGGCGTAGGAGCACAGGCTGACGCGGTGTTCGAGGGTGTCGTAGTGGCGGCGGTCCAGGCGCTGGCGCTGGAAGCGCGCATCGCGGGACAGGCGCGAGAACCAGTAGAGCAGCTCGTCGGTGTCGCCGGCCGGCTCCTGCTCCAGCAGCCAGGCCATGAGGTCGGGCAGCGGCAGGGCGTCCTGACAGAGGTCGAGCATCTCGCGGGCGGTGCGGGGCGCCGCCGGGCGCTCGCTGTCGCGCGGCCGACTGGCCTGGCTGGGGAAGCGCGCCGGCTTGGGTTCGAAGCGGGCCAGGGCGTAGACATAGCTTTCCACCTGGGCGGTGGTGCCGAGAAAGACACTCTGCGGCCGGCTGAACAGGGGCAGGGCGGCCTGGGGCACGGCGTCGAGGCCCTTGCGGCGGATGGTGGCCAGGGCCAGGGCGGCGCCCCGGGTCACGGCATTGTGCCGGCGTGCTTCCTCGCGCAGCGGCAGCAGCAATTCGCGGGCGCGTCTGAGCGCCAGCTGGGCGGCGTTGTGCATTTCCAGGATGCGCGCCTGGGTACGCAGCAGCAGGTCGTCGTCGACCAGGTGGCCGAGGCGCTGCTGTTCGCCCAGCAGGTGCAGGAGGACCTGCTCGACGCGGTACACCCCGCGCTCGAAGGCGCCGTCGGCGGCCACCAGCTGGATCATCGGCTCGACGTATTCGTCCCAGGTGGCCAGCACCTCGGCATAGCGCTGGCGCAGGGGGATCTGGCGATCGCTGGTCTTGGCGCGCTCGGCGACGCCCTCCAGGGCATGGCCATCGTTGGCCAGCTTCTTGAGGACATCGCGCACGCGCATGTCGAGCAGGCGCAACTGGCGGACGAGGTCAGGGCCGTCGCGGTTGTCGAAGGCTTCGCGGATGTGGCCGGCGAGGCGTTCCAGGTGGCGCAGGTAGGCTTCGATCTCCAGGCACAGGCCCAGGCGGTGTTCGCGCCTGAGATAGCCGAGGAAGTCGTGGATCTGGCCATTGAGCTCGAAGCGATTGGGGCTCTTGGCCACCGGTACCAGGATGTCCAGGCGGATCCAGGTGTCGAGCAGGGCGGTGAGGTCGGCCGGCGTGCGCTCGGGCAGCTGCTCGGCCAGGCGGGCACGCAACTCGGCCAGGCCCAGGGTGCCGCTGTCGAAGTGGGCGCACAGGGGGTCGATGAGGTGCCAGTGTTCGGCGAGGGT
The DNA here is from genome assembly GCF_014190935.1 of Pseudomonas sp. AS2.8. Classification (NCBI taxonomy): domain Bacteria; kingdom Pseudomonadati; phylum Pseudomonadota; class Gammaproteobacteria; order Pseudomonadales; family Pseudomonadaceae; genus Pseudomonas; species Pseudomonas sp. AS2.8. Next base: position 434,172 of record NZ_JACHVV010000005.1, on the reverse strand, counting down.
ACGCAGGACGCGTTTGGGGTCGATCATGGCGGGGACCGCACCAGACAAAAGCGCCATTGTACTCCAGACGCCAGAGCCTTCGATGTGACCGCGGTGGGACCGATGGGCAGGGCGGCCTTTCGATCCGCGACGATCCGCGCGACAATGCCGCCCCGAATTATCCCGCCGCGTGTCCGAAGGATCCGCCCATGTCCGACCCCGCCCCTTCCACCAGCCCCTCGCTTACCGCCGAGGCGCGTCGTCGCGCCTATCTGCAGGCGTTGCAGCTGGATGTCTGGGTGCCGCGCACGGTGTTGCCCTTCGCCGCGCCTTCGCGACCGGAAGCCCTGTGGGTCGAGGAGCCGGAAGAAGCGCCCGTCGTGGCTCGGGTGGTCCGCCCGGAGCCGGTGGCCAAGGCCGCGCCGGCCGCTGCCGTAGCCGAGGCGCCACCGGCGAATCGGCCACGTATCGAGATCCCGCGACCCGCGGCGCTGAAGCCGGCTGCGCCCCCTGTGGCCGAGCCGGAACCGGAGCGGGCGCCGCCGCCACCACGGGAGCCGGCGCCGCGCTTCGCCCTGCAACTGCTCCAGGCTGGGCGTTGCCTGCTGCTGCTGGAGTTGCCCACCGGCGACACCCTGGGTTCGCGCGATCCCGCCTATCTGCTGCTGCGGGATCTGCTGCGCGCTGCCGGCCTGCCGGACACGCCGCGGATCGTCAGTGACGAGCCCATTCGCTGGCCACTGCTCAACAGCGGTCAACTCGACCAGGGGCCGGCGGCGGCCGGTGAATTCGTGCAGAGCTTCGTCTCGGGGCACCAGGAACGCCTGGGCGAGGGTCTGGGACTCTGGCTAATCGGTGTGGCCGCGCGCCGCTGCAGCGGCGTCGAGGATGCGCAGCTCACGGGTGAGGAGCGGGACACCGCCCTGGGACCGGCCTGGCTGGTGCCGGGACTGGATATCTTGATGGAAGAGCCGGCCGCCAAGGCCGCGCTCTGGCAAGCCATGCGCCCGTTGCGGCGCCGCTGGATGGAACAGCAATGAACGATGCGGTGAGCTTTCGGCGGATGACCGAAGCCGATTTGAACACGGTATTGAAGATCGAATATCAGGCCTTCAGCCATCCCTGGACCCGCGGCATCTTCACCGATGCGCTCAGGTCCTACGACTGCTGGGTGATGACGGCTGGCGAGCAGCAGGTGGGACACGGGGTGATCAACGTCATTCTCGACGAGGCCCATCTGCTCAATATCACCATCAAGCCGGAAAGCCAGGGGCGGGGACTCGGCCTGCGGCTGCTGGAACACCTGCTGCAGGAAGCGCGCAAGGCCAAGGCCAACGAGTGCTTTCTGGAGGTGCGTGCCAGCAATCAGTCGGCCTACCGGCTGTATGAACGCTATGGCTTCAACGAGATCGGCCGCCGGCGGGACTATTATCCCGCGGTCAGCGGCCGAGAAGATGCACTGGTGATGGCCTGTACGCTGCTCGACTAGGCCGTCAGCGGTTTCAGTGATCGGCGCGTTTTTCGTCCAGATCCAGGCTGGTGTCACCGGCGAGGTCTTCGTCGTTCGCATCCAGATCGGCGTAGCGAGCGTCTCGCTGGGCCTCGGCTTCGTTGGGTTCGTCGGCTTCGCCGTCCCAGGCCTCGCCATCCAGCGGATGGCTGCGACCGAGTTCGGCTTCGTCCTGACCGGAGCCACCGCCGATGTCGCTGTCCTCGACGACGCTCAATTCCTTATCGTTCGGCCAGGCATCGCCGTAGTCGGTTGGCGAGCGGGCGCCCGTCTCGTCCAGCAGGGTCTCGGGGCTGGCGTCGTCCATCGTCGGCTGATGATCCAGGGTTTCGCCACCGGTCATGCCGGCCTGGCGCACGCGCTCTTCGGGAAATTGACCTTCGTAGTCGCGCTCGTCCATTTCGTCGCCGATGCGACCACCGCGCTCGTCCTTGCGATCGCTGAAGTCGAGTTCGCGCATGTCGCCCATGCGGTCCTGGATGTCGTCGATCTCTTCGGGGGTCTTGGTGATGTCGGGCTTGTTCATGGTGGTCTCCAAAGGCAGGGCTGCTAGAGCATCTCCCTGAATCCGACTGCGCGCCGGCAAGGGGAATTCCTCGGCACCGCCGGAAGATGTGAACGAACCATACGATGACCCGGCAGTCGTACCTTGCATGATCGACCTCGACAGCCTTACCTCATCGGGCCAGCCGCTGGCCTTCTTCTTCGATCTGGATGGCACCCTGGCAGAACTGCAGCCACGTCCGGAACAGGTTTTCATTCCCGCCGAAACCCTCGCGGCGCTCGACCAGCTGGCGCGACACCATGGCGTCGCCGTGGTCTCCGGGCGGCCGCTGGCGGAGATCGACGGATTCACCAGGCCGCTGCAACTGCCGGCGGCTGGCGTCCATGGCGCCGAATGGCGCGATCCCCGGGGCGAGATCCATCGGGTGACCCTGGACGCCGCGGTGCTGGCGCAGGTCGGCGCCCGCCTGGAAGCGGCTCTGGCGGAACATCCGGACCTGCTGCTGGAGCGCAAGAGCGTGGCCTTCGCCTTGCACTATCGCCAGGCGCCGGACAAGGAGGCCCTGGTACGCGAACTGGCCGAAGGCATCGCGGCCGACCATCCCGAATTCAAGTTGCAGCCGGGCAAGTGCGTCTTCGAACTCAAGCCCGCTGCGGCGAGCAAGGGCGAGGCCATCGCCCGTTTTCTCGAACTGGAACCCTTTGCCGGCTGCCTGCCGGTGTTTCTCGGTGACGATCGTACCGATGAAGAGGGGTTCACTGTCGTCAATGCGCGAGGCGGTCTGACCGTCAAGGTAGGAGAGGGGGAGACGGTCGCCAAGACCCGCCTGCCTTCGGTGGAAGCGGTAGCCCTCTGGCTGCAGCAGCTGAGCCGTGACCTCGCGCCACATTATAAGCAAGGAGATTAGGATGAGCCGTTTAGTGGTGGTATCGAATCGGGTGGCCCCGATCGAGGAAGGCAAGGCGACCGCGGGTGGTCTGGCAGTGGGTGTCCTGGATGCCCTGCGCAAGTCGGGTGGCATCTGGTTCGGCTGGAATGGCGAGACGGTCAAGGAAAACGGGCCGGCCAAGACCCAGACCAAGGACAACATCGACTACGTGACCTTCGGCCTGACCAAGCGCGACTACGACCACTACTACCGAGGCTTTTCCAATGCCACCCTCTGGCCGATCTTCCACTACCGGATCGATCTTGCGCGTTACAACCGTGAAGAGTACGACGGCTATCGGCGCGTCAACATGGCCATGGCCGAACGCCTGAAGCCACTGCTCAAGCCCGATGACATCATCTGGGTGCACGACTACCACCTGATCCCGTTCGCCGAAGCCTGCCGCATGCTGGGCATTCGCAACCGCATCGGCTTCTTCCTGCACATCCCCTTCCCGGCGCCGGAGATCCTCACCGCCATCCCGCCGCACAACGAATTGCTCAAGACCCTGTGCTTCTACGACCTGATTGGCTTCCAGACCGACACCGACCAGTTGGCCTTCCAGGACTACATCACCCGCGAGGTGCGCGGCGTGCTGGAGAAGGACGGCAGCCTGACCGCCTACGGGCATAACTTCCGCGTGGGCGTCTATCCCATCGGCGTGATGCCGGACGTCATCCAGAAGCAGGCCGAATCCTATCGCACGCGGCGCCAGTTCATCTCGCGCAGCATCGAGGGCGTGCCCTACAAGACCATCGTCAGCGTCGACCGCCTCGACTATTCCAAGGGGCTGGTGGAGCGCTTCCAGGCCTTCGAGAAACTGCTGGAGCATTTCCCCGAGCATCACCGGGCGGTGCAGTTCGTGCAGATCGCGCCTTCGTCGCGGGCGGACGTGGTCTCCTACCAGAACATCCGCCGTCAGCTGGAGAGCCATGCCGGCCATATCAACGGCCATTTCTCCGAGCTGGACTGGACACCGATCCGCTACCTGAACAAGAGCTACGACCGGCGCACGGTGATGGGGCTGTTCCGCTCCTCCGACGTTGGCCTGGTGACGCCGCTGCGCGATGGCATGAACCTGGTGGCCAAGGAATACGTGGCGGCCCAGGACCCGGAAAATCCGGGCGTGCTGGTGCTGTCGCGCTTCGCCGGTGCGGCGCGCGAACTCAATTCGGCGCTGATCGTGAATCCCTATGACCATGTCGGCATGGCCGAGGCGCTGGACCGGGCGCTGCGCATGCCGCTGGAAGAGCGCAAGTCGCGCTACGAAGACATGATGCGGGTGATCCGCCAGGCCGACCTGGCCTCCTGGCGCGACAACTTCCTGCGCGACCTGCGTGCCTTCAGCTCCAAGTCGCTGGTGCAGTCCATCGACACCCAGGACGCGGCGGCTGAAGAAGAGGTGGAGAGCAAGCAGAAGGTCGCGCTGTAAGCTTCTCGCGCGGTGATGGAGCCCGGCCTAGGCCGGGCTTTTTCATGGGCGAGGTTGAGGTTTGGCGTGAAGGGCCCCACACCCTGACCCTCTCCCGGGAGAGAGGGGACGAAGAGCGGTGCTATCGGCTGGACTTTTTCGTGGGCAATAAAAAAGGGTCAGCTTACGCTGACCCTTGGAAATAGGTGGTGGCTACGCAGGGACTTGAACCCCGGACCCCAGCATTATGAATGCTATGCTCTAACCAGCTGAGCTACGTAGCCATCCGAGGCGCGCATTATTGGCAAGGCGCCGGTGGCTGTCAAGCCTTCTGCTCAAGAAATTTCTGTTTGTCGATCAAGCGTTTGCGCAGCCCTGCCGGGGCTCGTCCGGCTGCTGTGTCCGGCCGCTGCCGGCTAGTCGTCCTCGTCCAGCGGCAGCTGGATCTCGTCCATCTTCAGCTCCAGGCGATAGCCCAGGGCCAGGAACAGCGCCTGGCACAGGCAGAGGGTGGCGCTCAGCGACCGGAAGGCGAAGGCACTGCCTTCGTTGACCAGCAGCAGGGCATCGGCGCGCTTGGCCAGCGGCGAAAGATTGCTGTCGGTGATGATCAGCGTCTTGGCCTTGTGGTGCTGGGCGATGCGCACGCACTGCTGACTTTCCTTGCCGTAGGGGCTGAAGCTGATGGCGATCAGCAGGTCGCCCTGGGCGATGCTGCGCATCTGCTCGCGATAGCCGCCGCCCAGGCCGGTGATGAGGTGGATGCGCTTGTTGGTGTGCTGCAGGTTGTAGACCAGGTAGTCGGCCACGGCGAAGGAGCGGCGCACCCCCACCACATAGATGTTCTCGGCGTTCACCAGCAGGTCGACGGCCTTGTCGAAGGCGACGTCGTCCAGTTCCTCGGCCAGTCGATCCAGGCCCGAGCGGGTGGCGTTGATGCATTCGCGGGCCAGATCGCCGCTGCTGGCGCGCTGGCTCTTGTTGGCGATCATGCTGCGGATGCGCTGCTGGTAGTTCTGCACCGGCGTGGTCTTGTGGGTGTAGGCCTCGCGAAACAGCGCCTGCATCTCGCTGAAGCCCTTGAAGCCGAAGCGCTGGGAGAAGCGCACGATGGCCGAGGGATGCACCTCGCACTGTCCGGCGATGTCGCTGATGCGATCGACCATGACCCTGTCGCTCTGCTGGCTGACATAGGCGGCCACCCGTTTCAGCTGGCGTGGCAGGGCCTCGTAGTCGCGGGCGATGCAGGCCAGCAACTGCTCGACGTTGCCGGGCGGATCGGCGAGCGGCGCGCTGCTGAGGGGGTCGTCGGCCGGGGAGTCGGAGGACATGGGCTATCTCGCGGTAGGGAGTCTTGTGCCGGCAACTTAACCCATTCGCCGGGCGGCGTCGAAGTGGGGCGGCAGGCGCAGTGTACGCCAGTTATGGAAATTAAATTCCATAAAATCTCATGTGGAAAATTTGTTGATTTGTCCGCGGCGTCGTTCTAGCCTGAGCTCACTCACACGTTCGGCCCCTCGGGTCCGCGCGGTTGGCCGATAACAATAAGCAGGAGCCACCCATGGGTGATCATTTCTTCGCCAGCGGGCGCCAGTTGGACGTCATCTGCCTGGGGCGACTGGGCGTCGACCTCTATGCGCAGCAGATCGGGGCGCCGCTGGAAGACGTCAGCAGCTTCGCCAAGTATCTGGGGGGATCCTCCGCCAACATCGCCTTCGGCACCGCGCGCCTGGGGCTGAAGTCGGCGATGCTGACCCGGGTCGGCGACGACCACATGGGCCGCTTCCTGACTCGGACGCTCGCGCAGGAAGGCTGCGACACCCGCGGCATCCAGGTGGATCGCGAGCGCCTCACTGCCCTGGTGTTGCTGGGCATCAAGGACCGCGAGACCTTTCCCCTGGTGTTCTATCGCGAGAATTGCGCCGACATGGCGCTGGGCGCGGACGACATCGACGAGGCCTTCATCGCCAGCGCCAAGGCGCTGTTGATCACCGGTACCCACTTCTCCACCGAGGGGGTGTTCCAGGCCAGCAGCCGGGCGCTGGACTATGCCGAGCGCAATGGCGTGAAGCGGGTGCTGGACATCGATTACCGCCCGGTGCTCTGGGGGCTGACCGGCAAGGCCGATGGCGAGACCCGCTTCATCGCCAGCGCCGAGGTCAGCGCCCATGTGCAGCGCATCCTGCCGCGCTTCGACCTGGTGGTGGGCACCGAGGAGGAATTCCAGATCGCCGGGGGTAGCGAAGACCTGCTCACCGCCCTGCGCCGGGTGCGCGAGGTGACCGCGGCGACGCTGGTGGTCAAGCTCGGCGCCCAGGGCTGCACGGTGATCCACGGCGCCATTCCGGCGCGTCTCGAGGAAGGCGAGATCCATCGCGGCATCCGCGTCGAGGTACTCAATGTGCTGGGCGCGGGCGATGCCTTCATGTCCGGCTTCCTGCGCGGCTGGCTGACCGGTGGCGACGATGCCGAATGCTGCCGGCTGGCCAATGCCTGCGGCGGGCTGGTGGTGTCGCGCCACGGCTGCGCCCCGGCCATGCCGACCCTGGCCGAGCTGGACTACCTCAACAACAGTCCGGTGCCCATTACCCGGCCGGACCTCGATCCCGTGCTCACTCGGCTGCACCGGGTCAGCGTCCGCCGCCGCACCTGGCAGCCGCTGTTCATCTTCGCCTTCGATCATCGCTACCAGCTGGTGGAAAGTGCCCAACAGGTGGGCGCCGACCCGGCGCGGATTCCGGCGCTCAAGCAGCTGTTCGTGCAGGCCATCGCCGAGGTCGAGCAGGCGCTGGCGGGTCAGGGCGTGGCGGCGGATGTCGGGCTGCTGGCCGACGAGCGCTTCGGCCAGGACGCCCTGAATGCCGCCAGCGGCCGTGGCTGGTGGATCGCCCGGCCGGTGGAGTTGCAGAATTCGCGGCCGCTGGCCTTCGAGCACGGCCGCTCGGTGGGCAGCACCCTGCTGAGCTGGCCGAGCGAGCAGATCATCAAGTGCCTGGTGCAATTCCACCCCGATGACGAGCCGCTGCTGCGGCTGGAGCAGGAAGCCCAGCTCAAGGGGCTGTACCAGGCGGCCCAGGCCAGTGGCCATGAGCTCCTGCTGGAGGTCATCCCACCCAAGAACCATGCCTCCAGCCGGCCGGACGTGCTCTATCGCGCCATCAAGCGGCTGTACAACCTGGGCATCTATCCCGAGTGGTGGAAGATCGAGGCGCAACCGGCCGCCGTCTGGCGGCAACTCGACCAGTTGATCGCCGAACGCGATCCCCATTGCCAGGGCGTGGTGCTGCTGGGCCTCAACGCCCCGGCCGAGGAGCTGGCCGAAGGCTTTCGGCAGGCCAGTGCCAGCCAGCGCTGCCAGGGCTTCGCCGTGGGCCGGACCATCTTCGCCCAGCCGAGTCGGGCCTGGCTGGCCGGCGAGATCGACGACCGCACGCTGGTCGCGCAGATCCGCAGCAACTTCGAATTCCTGATCCAGGCCTGGCGCGACGCCCGCGCCTGATCGCCTCCTGACGAGCAAGGCTGACATGACCGCACAACAACAACTCAAGATCGGCATCAATCCCATCTCCTGGGCCAACGACGACCTGCCGGCCCTGGGCGGCGACACCCCGCTGGAAACCATCCTGCGCGAGGGCAAGGAAATCGGCTTCCAGGGCTTTGAGCTGGGTGGCAAGTTCCCCAGCGAACCCAGGGCGCTGGGCGAGGTGCTCGGCGAGCACGACCTGGAACTGGTGTCCGGCTGGTATTCCAGCGGCCTGGCGCACCGTGAGGTCGAGGCCGAGATCGAGGCGATCCGGCCGCATTGCCGGCTGCTGGCCGAGAACGGCGCCAGGGTGCTGGTCTATGGCGAGGTGGCCGGTTCCATCCAGGGGCAGCGCCGGCCCCTGATCGAACGGCCGCGCTTCCACAGCGACGCCGCCTGGCAGGCCTATGCCGAGAAGCTCGATCGCCTGGCCGCCTTCACCCTCAGCCAGGGCCTGCGCCTGGCCTATCACCACCACATGGGCGCCTACGTCGAGTCGCCCGAAGACATCGCCCGCTTGATGGCGCTGACCTCCCCGGACGTTGGCCTGCTGTTCGATGCCGGCCATTGCTACATGGGCGGTGGCGATCCGCTGAGCGTGCTGCGGCAACATCTCGACCGGGTCTGCCACGTGCACTTCAAGGACGTGCGCAAGGCCGTGGTGCAGCTGGCGCGCAACAACCAGTGGAGCTTTCCGGACTGCATCCTCAACGGCACCTTCACCGTGCCGGGCGACGGCGACATCGATTTCTCGGCGCTGCTCAAGGTGCTGGTGGCCGCCGGCTACTCAGGCTGGCTGGTGGTGGAAGCCGAACAGGACCCGGCGGTGGCGCCGGCCTACGAATACGCCAAGAAGGGCTACGACCATCTGCGCCAACTGGTGGCGCAGGCCACTGCCTGAGGAGACTGCGATGAATCTGCTCGTCAAAGCCGACCGGAGCGCCCGCGACATCGTCAGCGTCCCGGCCGGTGCCCTGGACTACGTCGGCTTCGCCGCCCATCGCCTGCAACCGGGCGAGTCCCTGCCGGTGCTGGCGGGTGATCTGGAGGTCTGCATCGTGCTGCTCAGCGGCGGCGCCAATATCGAAGGCGGGCATCCGCAGCTGGGCGACTTCGCCTGGCGCGGGCTGGTTGGTCGCCAGAGCGTCTTCGAAGACGTCTCGCCCTATGCCGCCTACCTGCCGCCCGGCAGCGAAGCGCGGGTGACCGCCGACAGCATCGCCGAAATCGCCGTCTGCAGCTCGCCCGGCAATCCAGTGGTGGCAGACCGGCTGCCGCCGCGGCTGATCGAGCCGGCGAGCATGCAGAGATCCACTCGCGGCAAGGGCGCCAACACCCGCTATGTCTGCGACATCCTGCCGGACACCGCGGCCGCCCATTCGCTGCTGGTGGTGGAGGTGCGCACCCCGTCCGGGCATTCCTCCAGCTATCCGCCCCATCGCCATGACCGCGACAACCTGCCGGCGGAGAGTCTGCTGGAGGAGTCCTACTACCACCGCATCGATCCGGGGCAGGGCTTCGTCTTCCAGCGCGTCTACACCGACGAGCGTGACCTGGACCAGGCCATGGCGGTGGAGGACCACGACGTGGTGCTGGTGCCGCGCGGCTATCACCCGGTCAGCGTGCCCTATGGCTACGAGTCCTATTACCTCAACGTGATGGCCGGCCCCCGGCGCGTCTGGAAATTCCACAACGATCCGCAGCACGAGTGGCTGCTGACCCGCTAATCCCTTTCGCACGCGCCGCAGCGGCGACCCCAGGACACCAGGAGCCAGGACATGAGCGACACCCCCGTCATCGGGCACTACATTAACGGCGCGGTCTCGACCCAGGCCGAGCGCTTCAGCGACGTCTTCAACCCCGCCGAGGGGGTGGTTCAGGCGCGGGTCGCCCAGGCTACGGTGCAGACCGTGGAGCAGGCTGTCGCCGCGGCCAAGGCGGCCTTTCCCGACTGGGCCGAGCAATCGGCGCTGCGCCGGGCGCGCATCCTGTTCCGCTTCAAGGAGCTGCTCGACCAGCACCACAGGGAACTGGCGGCGCTGATCACCCGCGAGCACGGCAAGGTCTTGTCCGACGCCATGGGCGAGGTGACCCGCGGCATCGAGGTGGTGGAATTCGCCTGCGGCGCGCCGCACCTGGCCAAGACCAGCTACAGCGACAACATCGGCGGCGGCATCGACAACTGGAATCTGCGCCAGCCGCTGGGTGTCTGCGCCGGCATCACCCCCTTCAACTTCCCGGTGATGGTGCCGCTGTGGATGATTCCCATGGCGCTGGCGACCGGCAACACCTTCATCCTCAAGCCCTCCGAGCGCGATCCGTCCGCCAGCCTGCTGCTGGCCGAGTTGCTCAAGCAGGCCGGGCTGCCCGATGGCGTGTTCAACGTGGTCCAGGGTGACAAGGTGGCGGTGGACGCGCTCCTGCAGCATCCGGACGTGGAGGCCATCTCCTTTGTCGGCTCCACCCCCATCGCCGAATACATCCACCAGGAAGGTACCCGCCGCGGCAAGCGCGTCCAGGCCCTGGGCGGCGCCAAGAACCACATGATCGTGATGCCCGACGCCGACCTGGACCAGGCCGCCGACGCCCTGATCGGCGCCGGTTTCGGTTCGGCCGGCGAGCGCTGCATGGCCATTTCCATCGCCGTGGCGGTGGGCGAGGTAGGCGATGCCCTGATCGAGAAACTGCTGCCGCGCATCGACGCCCTGCGGGTGCGCAACGGCGTGGAAGCCGATGCCGACATGGGCCCGCTGGTGACCGGCCAGCACAAGGCCAAGGTCGAGGGCTACATCACCCGGGGGGTGGAGGAGGGCGCCAGGCTGCTGGTGGATGGCCGCAACTTCAAGGTGCCCGGCGCCGAGAACGGCTTCTTCGTTGGCGCCACCCTGTTCGACGGCGTGACCCCGGACATGACCATCTACAAAGAGGAAATCTTCGGCCCGGTGCTGGGCATCGTGCGGGCGCCGGACTTCGCCAGTGCGGTGGCGCTGATCAACGCCCACGAATTCGGCAACGGCGTCTCCTGCTTCACCAGCGATGGCGGCATCGCCCGCGCCTTCGCCCGCACCATCAAGGTGGGCATGGTCGGCATCAACGTGCCCATCCCGGTGCCCATGGCCTGGCATTCCTTCGGCGGCTGGAAGAGATCGCTGTTCGGCGATCACCACGCCTATGGCGAGGAAGGGCTGCGCTTCTACACCCGCTACAAGAGCGTGATGCAGCGCTGGCCCGACAGCATCGCCAAGGGCGCCGAATTCAGCATGCCCACCGCCAAGTGACCGGGGAGAAGCCATGAGCACCCAACGTCTGACCATGGCCCAGGCCCTGGTGAAATTTCTCGACAACCAGTACCTCAGCGTCGATGGCGTCGAGACCAAGTTCGTCGCCGGCGTCTTCACCATCTTCGGCCACGGCAACGTGCTCGGCCTCGGCCAGGCGCTGGAGCAGGAGGCCGGTGACCTGGTGGTGCACCAGGGGCGCAACGAACAGGGCATGGCCCATGCCGCCACCGGCTTCGCCAAGCAGAAGCTGCGTCGGCAGATCTATGCCTGCACCTCCTCGGTGGGTCCGGGCGCGGCCAACATGCTGACCGCCGCGGCCACCGCCACCGCCAACCGCATCCCGCTGCTGCTGTTGCCCGGCGACGTCTATGCCAGTCGCCAGCCCGATCCGGTGCTGCAGCAGATCGAGCAATTCCACGACCTGTCGATCAGCACCAACGATGCCTTCCGCGCGGTGAGCAAGTACTGGGATCGCATCAACCGCCCCGAGCAGCTGATGAGCGCGGCGATCAACGCCATGCGCGTGCTGACCGATCCGGCCGAGACCGGCGCCGTGACCCTGGCGCTGCCCCAGGATGTCCAGGGCGAGGCCTACGACTATCCCGACTACTTCTTCGCCAAGCGGGTGCATCGCCTGGATCGCCGGCCGCCGGTGGCCGCCGCCATCGAAGACGCGGTGCAGCTGCTCGGGCGCAAGCGCAAGCCGCTGCTGATCTGCGGTGGCGGGGTGAAGTATTCCGGTGCCGCCGAGGCTCTGCAGCGCTTCGCCGAACGCTTCGAGATTCCCTTCGCCGAGACCCAGGCCGGCAAGAGCGCCATCGTCTCCAGTCATGAACTCAATGTCGGCGGCCTTGGCGAGACCGGCTGCCTGGCCGCCAACCTGCTGGCCCGGGAAGCGGATCTGATCATCGGCGTGGGCACCCGCTACACCGATTTCACCACCTCCTCGAAGTGGCTCTACCAGCATCCCGAGGTGGAATTCCTCAATCTCAACGTGGCCGCCTTCGACGCCGGCAAGCTCGACGGCCTGGCCGTGGTGGCCGATGCCCGCGAAGCCATCCTGGCCCTGACCGAGGCGCTAGGAGCTACCGACTACCGCGCCGGCTGGGGCGGTCAGGTGGGCGAGGCGCGCGAGCGCTATCGCCAGGAGGTGGAGCGGGTCTATGCGGTCGGCTATACCGGCGCCGACTTCGTCCCGGAGATCGACGACGACCTGCCGCGGGCGGTGCTGGAGGAATTCGTCCGCCTGACCGGTTCGTCCCTGACCCAGAGCCAGGTGCTCGGCCGCCTCAACGCACGGCTGGACGACGACGCCATCATCGTCGCCGCCGCCGGCAGCCTGCCCGGTGACCTGCAGCGCGCCTGGCAGAGCAAGGGCGTCAACACCTACCACCTGGAATACGGCTATTCCTGCATGGGCTACGAGATCAACGCCGCCCTCGGCGTGAAGCTGGCCGAACCGGAGCGCGAGGTCTATGCGCTGGTCGGCGACGGCTCCTACCAGATGCTGCACTCGGAGCTGGCCACCTCCATTCAGGAACGGCGCAAGATCAACGTGGTGCTGCTCGACAACATGACCTTCGGTTGCATCAACAACCTGCAGGTCGGCCATGGCATGGGCAGCTTCGGCACCGAATTCCGCTACCGCAACCCGGAGACCGGTCGGCTCGACGGCGACTTCGTGCCGGTGGACTTCGCCATGAGCGCCGCCGCCTACGGCTGCAAGACCTATAGCGTGCGCACCTTGGAGGAGCTGGAAGCGGCCCTGGCCGATGCCCGGCGGCAAACGGTTTCCACGCTGATCGACATCAAGGTGCTGCCCAAGACCATGCTGCACGGCTACCTGTCCTGGTGGCGGGTCGGCGGCGCCGAGGTCTCCACCAGCGAAAAGATCGCCGCCGTCGCCCGGGTGCTCAGGGAAAAAGCCGCCCAGGCCCGCCAGTACTGAACGCCGCTCACTCCACAACAAGTCCAAATCGGAGAATGAAGTCATGACCTTGAACATCGGTGTCATCGGGACCGGCGCCATCGGCCGCGAACACATCCGCCGCCTGAGCCACACCCTGCTGGGCAGTCGCGTGGTGGCGGTGACCGACATCAACGCCGAACAGGCCGCCCGGGTGGTCCAGGAGCTGGGCATCACCGCGGAGGTCTATGCCGACGGCCATGCGCTGATCGCCGCGGCGGACGTCCAGGCGGTGCTGGTCGCCTCCTGGGGGCCGACCCACGAGGAATACGTGCTGGCCGCCATCGCCGCCGGCAAGCCGGTGTTTTGCGAAAAGCCCCTGGCGACCACCGCCGAGGGCTGCCGGCGCATCGTCGAAGCCGAGCAGGCCCAGGGCAAGCGACTGGTGCAGGTGGGCTTCATGCGACCCTACGACGCCGGCTATCGCCAGCTCAAGGCGGTGGTCGACGCCGATCGCATCGGCGCGCCGCTGATGATTCACGCGGCCCACCGCAACCCCACGGTGAGCGAGCACTACAGCACCGACATGGCCATCACCGACACCCTGATCCACGAGATCAACGTGCTGGCCTGGCTGCTGGACGATCACTATGTGTCCGCCCAGGTGGTCTTTCCGCGCAAGGCGCCGGCGGCGCGCGAGCATCTGCGCGATCCCCAGGTGGTGCTGCTGGAGACGGCCAAGGGCGTGCGCATCGACGTCGAGGTGTTCGTCAATTGCCAGTACGGCTACGACATCCAGTGCGAGATCGTCGGCGAGCGCGGCATCGCCCGCCTGCCGGAGCCGACCTCGGTGCAGCTGCGCAGCGAGGCGCGGCTGTCCAACGAGATCCTCATGGACTGGAAGGACAGATTCATCGCCGCCTACGACGTGGAACTGCAGGCCTTCATCGACGACCTCGCCGCCGGCCAGCTGACCGGGCCGTCGTCCTGGGACGGCTACATCGCCGCGGTCACCGCCGACGCCTGCATCAAGGCGCAGGACAGCGGTGCCATCGAGCCGGTGACCCTGCCCAGCCGACCGGCCTTCTACGACTAGGTCGCCCGCGGGGATGTGTCGCCTGCAGGGGAGGCCTCGGACGTGAGAATCGGACTGGTCGGCTACGACGGCCCTGGGCGCCTGCTGCAGGCGCCGCTGATCGCCAGCACCCCGGGCGCCCAGCTGGTGGGGGTGGTGACCGGCTCGCCGGCGCCAGGCGCCGAGCTGAGCAGGGCCTATCCCGGCGTCACCGGCCATCCCGACATGGCCGGGCTGATCGTCGCCGGGGTGGACAGCCTGGTGATCGTCACGCCTCTCGGCGAACGGGCGGCGCAGGTGCGGGAGGCCTTGCAACAGGGCCTGCCGGTGGTCTGCGCGGCGCCGCTGGCGAGGACCCTGGCAGAGGCCGAGGAGCTGCTGGCGCTGGCCGAACGACGCGGCGTCCCGCTCTGCGTCCATCAACCGCGCCGCTGGGATTCGGATCTGCTCACCCTGGCCCGGCTGCTGCGCGAGAAGCGCCTGGGCCGGGTACGCCTCTTCGAGTCGCGCCTGCAGCTGACGGACCTGGCCGCGGCGGGCCTGGGCACCGAGGCGGGCCTGCTCCTCGAACTGGGCAGCCATCTGGTGGACCAGGCGCTGCTGCTGTTCGGGCCGGTCGAACGGGTCTATGCCGAGGTGCAGTTCCCCCGTGGCGCTCCCGCGCGGGAGCGGGAATTCTTTCTGTCCCTGCGCCATCGCTCGGGGGTGGTCTCGCACCTCTCGGGCAGCGGCCTGCAGCGCTGTCCGCAGCGGCTGCGGGTGGTCGGCGAGTGGGGCGTCTACAGCGTCGATGGCCTGGATGGCCAGGCCGCGGCCCTGCGCCAGGGGCGTACCCCGCGCAGCGAAAAGGCCAGCTGGGGCGCCGAGGAGCATCAGCGCTGGGGCTGGCTGAGCGTGGGCGAGGAGCGCGCGCGGGTGCCCAGCGAACGGGGCCGCTGGGATCTGTTCTACGAGGGCTGGCTGGCGACCCTGACCCAGGGCGCGCCCTTGCCGGTCACGCCGCAGGAAACACTGGCCTGCCAGGCGATCCTGGAGGTGGCGCGGCAGAGTGCCCGTACGGGTGAAAGCCTGGCGGTAGAGGGCCTCGCAGCGGCGGCGGAGCGGTCGCGGGCAGGTACCCAGAGGCGAGCGCGGCGGTCATTCGTGCATGTCGAATGAAATTTCTATTTCGCTCTTGTTGTGGAATTAAATTTCCAATAGAGTCGAGAGCAGTTGCAGAAACGAGTCACCAGGGCCGTACGCCCCGACAACAATAATAGGTGCCGTCACATGAACCACTCCACGCATTCCTTCCGTCTCGTCCTCGCCACCGTGCACCGCCTCGAGGTGCAGCGTCCCTCCCGTCTGCTCGCCTTGCTCGGCCGGCTGTTCTGCCACGAGCGCAGCGGCGCCGTGCTCTGCGCCTCGCCCGGCGCCGCGGTGTTCTACCGCCCGCACTGATTCCCGAGTCTTTCCGGCGTCCGCCCAGGCTCCGCCCGGTTCACGACCGCGCGGCGCCCGAGGTGCGCCTGGACGTTGCGCTCGCCTGATCCCCTCGCTGATCGTCACCCCACGAATGGAGCCTGAACCATGCAGAAAAAAACTCGCTTTGCCACCCTGGCGCTGTCGCTGCTGCTGGGCAGCAGCGCGGCCCTGGCGGACCTCAAGGTCGGGGTGACCATGTCGTCGTTCGACGACAACTACCTCACCTATGTGCGCGAATACATGACCAAGAAGGCCAAGACCGACGGCGTGCAGCTGCAGTTCGAGGACGCCCGCAACGACGTGGTCAAGCAGCTCACTCAGGTGCAGAGTTTCATCAGCCAGAAGGTCGATGCGGTCATCGTCAATCCGGTGGACACCGCCGCGACCCGGACCCTGACCGAGGCCGCCACCAAGGCCGGCGTGCCCATCGTCTATATAAACCGCCGACCCGACGATCCCACCCTGCCGGCGGGCGTGGTAGCGGTGACCTCCGACGACAAGGAAGCCGGCCGCCTGCAGGCGCAGTACGTGGCGGACAAGCTCGGCGGCAAGGGCCAGGTGGCCATCCTGCTGGGTGACCTGGCCAACAACTCCACCCACAACCGCACCGCCGGGGTGAAGGAAGTCCTGGCCAAGTATCCGGGCATCAAGATCGTCGAGGAGCAGACCGCGGCCTGGCAGCGTGACAAGTCCATGGACCTGACCAGCAACTGGCTGCTGGCCGGAAAGGACCTCAACGCCATCTTCGCCAACAACGACGAGATGGCCATCGGCGCGGCCATGGCCCTGCGCCAGGCCGGCAAGAAGGACGTGCTGGTCACCGGCGTCGACGGTACGCCCGACGGCCTGGCCGCGATCAAGCGCGGCCTGGTGACGGTCTCGGTGTTCCAGGACGCCAAGGGCCAAGCGGAAGGCGCCCTCGATGCGGCGCTGAAGATGATCAACAAAACCCCGGGCGAGCAGAACGTGCTGATTCCCTTCCGCCTCATCACCCCGGAAAACGTCGCCGAATTCCAGGCCATGACCAAATGACCTGAGGCGCCTGCGCCGCCCTGGAAGAAGGGCGGGGCGCCGCGCCAGAACGGCTTTCCAGACCAAACGGGCAGTCCGGCAACGGACTGCCCGTTTCGTCTATCCGGGGCCTTTCCACCCGGTGTCGACCGGACCGAAGACCGGTGATCGTTATCACTTAAAAATTCCAAAAAGATGTTGACTGGAATTTATTTTCCAATAGAGTCGAGGGCAAGCCAAGACGTACAGCGGCACGCTTGCCCCGGCGAGTGCGCCCTTCAACAAGAATAAAAGGTGCCGTCATGCCATCCCGCTTCCTGTCCCTGCATGGGTCTCCGATCTCCTGTCCGCCGGGCACCTGCCCGCCCCTGGCGAACGCCGTCGCGGCCAGCCCGTCGCCCCGCACCCCTCACTGACCAGCGGCCCGCGCCGCTCGGTCGGCGCCCGCGAGGAGATCGTGATCATGCTCAGTCCCGCTACCCCTGCCGCTGCTCCCGCCACCGTGGCCACGGCCGCGCCCGGCGAATACCTGCTGGAAATCGTCGACGTCACCAAGGAGTTTCCCGGCGTCAAGGCGTTGTCCCACGTGCAGCTGCGGGTGCGTCCCGGCACCGTGCTGGCGCTGATGGGCGAGAATGGCGCGGGCAAGTCGACGCTGATGAAGATCATCGCCGGCATCTACCAGCCCGATGCCGGCGAGGTGCGGTTGCGCGGCGTGCCGGTGCGCTTCGAGACGCCGCTGCAGGCGCTGCAGTCGGGGATCGCCATGATCCACCAGGAACTCAACCTGATGCCCTTCATGACCATCGCCGAGAACATCTGGCTGGGTCGCGAACCGCTCAATGCCCTGCACCTGGTGGACCACGGCAAGATGCGTCGCCAGACCCAGGCGCTGCTGGACCGACTGCGCATCGCCCTGGACCCGGAAGACAGCGTGGGCAGCCTGTCCATCGCCGGGCGGCAGATGGTGGAGATCGCCAAGGCGGTGTCCTACGACAGCGACGTGCTGATCATGGACGAACCTACCTCGGCCATCACCGAGACCGAGGTGGCGCACCTGTTTTCGATCATCGCCGACCTCAAGGCCCAGGGTAAGGGCATCGTCTACATCACCCACAAGATGGACGAGGTGTTCCAGATCGCCGATGAGGTCGCGGTGTTCCGCGACGGCGAGTACATCGGCCTGCAGCGCGCCGACAGCATGAACGGCGACGGCCTGATCGCCATGATGGTGGGGCGCGAATTGACCCAGCTGTTCCCGGAACGCACGGCGCCGCGTGACGAGGTGCTGCTGTCGGTGCGCGACCTGGGGCTGGACGGGGTGTTCTCCGGCGTCTCCTTCGACCTGCGCGCCGGCGAGGTGCTGGGCATCGCCGGGCTGATGGGCTCGGGCCGCACCAACGTCGCCGAGACCCTGTTCGGGGTTACCCCGGCCACGGCGGGCGAGATCCGCATCGACGGCCGGCCGGTGCGCATGAGCGATCCTCACTTGGCGATCCAGAAAGGCCTGGCGCTGCTTACCGAGGACCGCAAGGACACCGGCATCTTTCCCTGCCTGTCGGTGGGGGAAAACATGGAGGTGGCGGTGCTGAACGGCTTCGCCAGCGGCGGCTTCGTGCAGCAGCAGCGCCTCGACCAGCTCTGCGAGGAGATGCGCCAGCAACTGCGGGTGAAGACCCCCTCGCTGGACCAGTGCATCGCCAACCTCTCCGGCGGCAACCAGCAGAAGGCGCTGATCGCCCGCTGGCTGATGACCCGCCCGCGCATCCTCATCCTCGACGAGCCCACCCGCGGCATCGACGTCGGCGCCAAGGCCGAGATCTACCGGCTGATCGCCAAGCTGGCCGCCGAGGGCCTGGCGGTGATCATGATTTCTTCCGAACTGCCCGAGGTCCTGGGCATGAGCGACCGGGTGATGGTGATGCACGAAGGCACCGTCACCGGCTTTCTCGATCGCGGCGAAGCCACCCAGGAGCGGGTCATGCACCTGGCCTCGGGCAATCCCGTACTGCACTAGCGCATCTTTCGCGCGGTGGGCCCGTACCCATCGCTCCCGGCATACAAGAGGTAGAACAAGATGAGTGCCCTCCTGGACAAGAAAACCGCCGAGCTACCCAGCGCGCGCCCGCGGCGCCGCATCCCCACCGAGCTGGGCATCCTGCTGGTGCTGCTGGGCATCGGCCTGGCCTTCGAAGCCTTTGGCTGGGTCTTGCGCGACCAGAGTTTCCTGATGAATTCCCAGCGCCTGGTGCTGATGATCCTGCAGGTCTCGATCATCGGCCTGCTGGCCATCGCCGTGACCCAGGTGATCATTACCACCGGCATCGACCTCTCCTCCGGCTCGGTGCTGGCGCTGTCGGCCATGGTGGCGGCGAGTCTGGCCCAGGGTTCGGACTTCGGCCGCGCGGTGTTTCCCTCGCTGACCGACCTGCCGGTGTGGGTACCGGTCATGGCCGGCCTCGGGGTGGGGCTGCTGGCCGGCGCCATCAACGGCAGCATCATCGCTGTCACCGGCATCCCGCCCTTCATCGCCACCCTCGGCATGATGGTCTCGGCCCGCGGCCTGGCGCGCTACTACACCGAAGGCCAGCCGATCAGCATGCTGTCCGACAACTACACCGCCATCGGCGCCGGGGCCATGCCGGTGATCATCTTCCTGGTGGTGGCGGTGATCTTCCACATCGCCCTGCGCTACACCAAGTACGGCAAGTACACCTATGCCATCGGCGGCAACATGCAGGCCGCGCGCATCTCCGGCATCAACGTCAAGAAGCACCTGATCATCGTCTACAGCATCGCCGGCCTGCTGGCCGGGCTGGCCGGCGTCGTGGCCTCGGCCCGCGCCGCCACCGGCCAGGCCGGCATGGGCATGTCCTACGAACTGGATGCCATCGCCGCGGCGGTGATCGGCGGCACCAGCCTGGCGGGTGGGGTAGGGCGCATCACCGGCACCGTGATCGGCGCCCTGATCCTCGGCACCATGGCCAGCGGCTTCACCTTCCTCGGGGTGGACGCCTACGTCCAGGACATCATCAAGGGCCTGATCATCGTGATCGCCGTGGTCATCGACCAGTACCGCAACAAGCGCAAGGCCAAGCGCTAGGGCTGGCGCTTTCCCTTTCCCTTTCCCTTTCCCTTTCCCTGGGAGAGGGTCGAGGGTGAGGACTGCGCCTGCACCTGACAGCTCTTCCCCCTCTCCCTTTGGGAGAGGGCCGGGGTGAGGGCCGAGCCTGCACCCACCCTCCCTTTTACCCGGTCGGCTACTGGCTTGGCCGGCCGGGTCTTTCTACAACCTCACGGAGAACGACATGCGCGACATCGGCATCGGTCTGATCGGCACCGGCTTCATGGGTCATGCCCACGCCCAGGCCTTCCATCACGCGGCGAGCAGCTTCGCGCTCCCGGTCCGTCCGCGCCTGGTGGCCCTGGCCGACGCCGATCCGGAGCGCGCCGCTCGCTGCGCCGATGCCTGGGGCTTCGCCCGCAGCTGCGACTGGGAGCGCCTGATCGCCGACCCCGCGGTCGAGCTGGTGGCCATCACCACGCCCAATCTGCTGCACGCACCCATGGCCCTGGCCGCCCTGGCGGCCGGCAAGGCGGTCTATTGCGAAAAACCCCTGGCGGTCAGCCTGGAGGAGGCGACGCGGATGCGCGACGCCGCGCGCCAGGCCGGGGTGGTCAACCGGGTCGGCTACAACTACCTGCAGAATCCCATGCTCAAGCAGGCGCGCGAGTTGATCCAGAGCGGCGAGCTGGGCGAGATCGTCAGCTTCAGTGGCGAATTCAGCGAAGACTTCATGGGCGATCCCCAGGGGCCCTTCACCTGGCGCTGCGAGACCCGCCAGGCCGGCGGCGCCCTGGCCGACCTGGGCAGCCATATCCTGTCGCTGGCGCGCTTCCTGCTCGGCCCGGTCGCGGCGCTCTGCGCCGATCTGCACACCGCCCACGGCCAGCGGCCCCACCAGGGCGGCACCCGCGCGGTGGAGATCGACGACCAGGCCCATCTGCTGCTGCGCTTCGCCAATGGCGCCCGCGGCACCCTGACCACCAGCTGGCTCAAGCACGGGCGCAAGAATCGCCTGGCCTTCGAGGTCTGCGGTACCCGCGGCACCCTTGGCTTCGACCAGGAGCGCCTCAACGAACTGCGTCTCTACCAGGTCGGCGACCGTCCGGGCCTGGGCGGCTTCCGTACCCTGCTGGCCGGTCCGCACCTGCCGGACTACGCCGCCTTTTGCCCGGCACCCGGTCACCAGCTCGGCTACAACGAACTCAAGACCCTGGAGGTCCGCTCGCTGCTGGAGGCCCTGGGCGGCAACCCCGGCCACACCGGCGTCGACTTCCAGGAGGCCTGGGAAGTGGAGCGCCTGGCCCAGGCCGCGCGGCAATCGGCCCAGGAGGAGCGCTGGGTCAGGCTGGATCAGAAGATAGGCGGGTAGTACTAATCTCGTTCCTTAACTGTCTGTCAGGGGATGAGGTATCCAAGGAAGCGATGTAATTAATAAGACTATTCGTCCTGCCTCGCGAACCGTTTGGCGTAAAGTGCTCTGTTTGATAGTCCAGGGGATGCACCCTAGGAGCTCGTTCTTCGAATACTGCTTAAGCTGCAAGTCCTGCAGTGTTTCGAGAGCTAGCTTTGGGTTATCAAGGACGTCCTCATGACATGGCCTGTCACGTTACTGCTAGATCCCACCCTCTATTCGCTGAGCAGCGTCCAACGGGCAATTTATAGCCTCGCAGATCGCCTAGTCATTCAACTCAAGACTAGTGAAGGCGAATGGTGCATTGAGGCGTTACCCGCACCTCAAGACTGCATTTCGCTGCAGCCCTCTCCCGATGTTGCGCGGGCTTTGCTTTTGCAGCAGTTGAACGATTTCGTACTGCGCGAACGTATCCAACAGGAAACAGTCGGTTTGCGCGAGCTGCTGGTAAAGGCGGCGCTGAATGGGTGCGTTCGCTAGATGACCCATCTCATCGCTATGCAGGGTGGTTACCGACTGCTGCCTTTCCGTTTCATGCGACTGGGCGGGCAGTCGTCGCGAGAGATTCTGGTTACGACAGATACTGGGGAATACATCTTTCTTTCCGAAGAGCAGTTGCGAGCCTTGGTAGATCGCCAACTCCGGCCAGGTACGGCGCTGTACAAGGATTTGCTGGCTCGTCATTTCATCTACGAACCCGACGGGCATGATCCTTTGCCAGAGATGGCCGCCCAGTATCTGAGTCGCAAAGATTTCTTGAAGCAGGGGCCTGCTCTGCACCTCTTTGTTACCACGTTGCGTTGCAATCACACGTGTCAGTATTGCCAGGTGTCCCGCGCTCCTTTAGATGGAGCTGGGCATGACATGAGCGAAATGGATGCACGCCATGCGGTATCTAGAATGTTCGAATCCTCTTCGGATGTTTTGACTGTCGAATTTCAAGGAGGTGAGCCGTTACTGGCATTTCCCAGGATTCGACAGATCGTTGAAGAGGTGGTGGAGCGCAACAGCAGCGAAAAGCGCAACGTTCAGTTTGTTATCACCAGCACCCTGCATCATCTGGACGAGTCCATTTTGGACTTCGCTGCCACGCATCGTATTCAGTTCTCAACCTCTCTGGATGGGCCGGCTGCTCTGCACAACGCCAACCGGCCTACACCGACACGGGATGCCTACGAGCGAACCGTGGAGGGTATCCATAGGGTTCGCGCGCGGCTTGGTGCTGATGCGGTGTCCGCCTTGACTACCCTTACTGCCAGAAGTCTCGAGCAACCCGAAGCCATCATTGACGAATACGTTCGCCAAGGTTTATCCAGTATTTCGCTACGGCCCCTTAGTCCGTATGGCTTCGCTACAAAAGGTGCGCAGAGGCTGGCCTATCCCATGGGCCGTTACTTGTCCTTTTACCATCGTGCACTGGACTACCTACTCGCGTTGAATAGCCAGGGCACCTATCTGGTCGAAAGCTACACAGCATTGCTGTTGAACAACGTGCTGACACCCTTCTCCAGTGGCTATGTCGATCTGCGCTCACCTTTAGGCGCCGGCCTGGGCGCCCTAGTCTATAACTACGATGGCGATGTCTATCCGTCCGACGAAGCTAGGATGCTGGTTGAAATGGGCGAGAAGGGGCTGCGTCTAGGGAATGTTCGGCAGCCCTTGCACGAATTATTGGCTTCTCCAGCGATGCAATTACTGCTGGCGTCGGGAATCGCGGAAACCCTTCCAGGCTGCACTGACTGCGCCTTGGTTCCCTACTGCGGCAGCGACCCTATAGAGCATTACGCTCGTCAGGGCGACCCCGTAGGACATCGAGCCTTCAGTGCCTTCTGCCAGAAGAACATGGAGCTGTTGCGACATCTGTTCGTTTTGTTACGAGACGGTAGCGAAGAGACTCAGCGCATCTTGTTGTCTTGGTTCAGTAAACGGTCTCTCGCAGACGTCAGCCTGCCTGGTTACAGGGGGTAATGAGATGCTAGCGAAGGAAACGCAATTCCTCATTCGCAATCTTCATGAGCCCCGTCTGCTGAAGGTGATCACCGCAGCGGAGTTCGTCGAGCATGGCCTCGCCAGATGCGCGGGGCAGGTCGAACTGGCGGATGTACTGCTGTATCTCGACGATAGCGCTGGTCCTCTACATCAAGGGCTGTTGCAGATACCGGTTGCCGGATTCATGTGTGATTCGGTGTTCGACGGCGACATTCCATCAGGCCGCATTCTTTTGAGTGAGTGTAGGAGCCCGGGCGTGGTGCGCTCTGGAGATGTTGTGGCCCTTTCTCCCGCTTCCAATCTGGTAAGGGTGCTTTATCGCCGTGGCGCGAACAGCAACCTGTTGTTCATGACTGATCGTTGTAACAGCCTTTGCCTCATGTGTTCGCAGCCACCCAAGGACATAGATGATCGCTGGCATATCGAGGAAAATCTGCGTCTGCTCGATCTGATGGATGCGGGCGAAGAACATCTTGGAATAAGTGGTGGCGAGCCGACGCTTTATAGAGAGGGCCTGTTGGCTGTCTTAAATAAGGCTAAAAGCGTCATGCCCGACAAGGCCCTGCACCTTCTCAGCAATGGTCGGTTGCTACAGGACCCAACCTGGATTGGCGACCTGCGCGCGCTCGATCATCCCAAACTGAGTTGGGGCATACCCCTCTATGCAGACAATGCTGGCGATCACGATCAGGTGGTACAGGCGCCGGGGGCTTTCAGCGAAACGCTTCGCGGGCTCTACAACTTGGCACGAGCCAATCAGATTGTGGAGATTCGGGTTGTTCTCAACCGACTGACTACTCCACGGCTGCCGCAACTGGCTCTCTTCCTGTTTCGTAATCTGCCTTTTGTCCGCCACGTTGCATTCATGGGAATCGAAAGCACAGGATTGGCGAGGAAGCATCACACTGAGCTTTGGATCGATCCTCTGGATTATCAGCAGGAGTTGAGCGAGGCAGTGTTCTTCCTGCATAACCGTGGAATCCCCGTATCGCTCTACAACCTACCGCTTTGCCTGGTAGCCCCACCCCTGAGGCCTTTTGCCCGGCAGAGTATTTCGGATTGGAAAAATCTCTTCATCGACGCCTGCCAGGACTGTGCAGCGGTCAATCGATGTTCCGGCTTTTTCAAGTCCCACAACGAGCGTTGGCAGAGCCGGGGTATCCGTCCTCTGGCTGTCGAGGCTCTATTGTCTTCGCAAGGAGCGCGTCATGAGTCTGCTTGATCGTTGGAAAATGCTTATCGGTCATGTCACCCTATTGCCGGTCGCCGGAAGTGCTCTGGCCCAGGCCGACCAGATGCCTTTGGCCGATATGACGTGGAGCGCCACTCCAGGGAATCAGGTACCGGTGTTCAGTAATCCACTCAATGCCCTCGATGCGACCAATCTCTATGCTGCTCATCGCTCGCATAGCTCTCATCGATCCCACAGCTCTCATAGTTCGCACTACAGTGGGTCCGGGGGCTACAGCAGTCCGCGCTCCTATACTGCACCGAGCTCATCTGATAGCTATTATCGTGCCCCCAGTAGTGGTGGTAGCGGGGCGTCCGGTTACAGTGGTAGCTCAGGACTTTATGCTCCCTCGAAAAGCAGTGGCACTACCACGACCGAGCCGAACACGACATCTGGCAAAGCACAGCCGACTGGCGAGGCGCTATCCAGCTTGGTCATGCGAGTGCAAACGGCGCTGACACTCAAACAGTACTACCACGGCGCTATCGATGGCGTTCTGGGTAAAAGTACCCGAGGTGCCTTGATGTCCTTCCAAATGGATACCGGTCTGACGATCAATGGGCGTATGGATACCCCAACCTTGAACGCTTTAGGTATCCGCATTCCTTGAGGAACCGGTGAAGGTGCGTGTCTACACGTAGCCTGAAAACGCAATATGTTCGAAGGCACGGCTTGACGCGAGTAAAGAAGAGCGTGCGCTAGGATGGGGTTGGGTTAGTACTACGAACGCGCGTAAGAAACTACGCCCGGGTGCCGTTTTCTACTCAATCACCCCGCTCGACGCAAAAGGACCGTCCCATCGTTATGCCCTCATCTCCTCCCGACGGCCTCACCCTGGTCCGGCGCATGAAGCTCATCGCGCTGCTGCTGCTGTTCCTGGCGGCGGCGCTCTACTGCCTGGCCACCGCCCTCGAAGCCCGCCATCCGGCCTGGGGCTACGCCGCCGCCTTCGCCGAGGCGGCCATGGTCGGGGCCATCGCCGACTGGTTCGCGGTGACCGCGCTGTTCCGCCATCCGCTGGGCCTGCCGATTCCCCACACCGCCATCATCCCGCGCAACAAGGCCGGGGTCGGGCGCAAGCTGTCGGACTTCATCTGCCTGCACTTCCTCGCCACGCCCCAGGTGCTGGCCAAGCTGGAGGAACTGGATGCCGCCGGGCGCCTGGCCGGCTGGTTGCGCCAGCCGGACAACGCCGCCGCGGTAGCCAGCCAGGCCACCGGCGTCGCCCGCTATTCCCTGGAAGCCCTGCGCGAGGTGCGGGTGCAGGCCTTCATCCGCCGGGTGGCGGTGGAGCGGCTGCAGCGCCTGGACGTGGCGGCGCTGTCCGGCGAACTGCTCGACATGCTGACCGCCGACGGCCGCCACCAGGCGGTGCTCGACGAGGTGCTGCAGGAGATCGATCGCCTGCTGCAGGACGAAGACACCCAGGCGCTGATCGCCCGCACCATCGGCGGCGAGCTGCGCACCCTCAAGTATCTGGGGCTGGACGAGCGGGTCGGGCGCTGGTCGGCGATCAAGGTGGTGCAGGCGGTGTCGCGGCTGATCGGCGAGATCAGCCATGACCGCGAGCACGAGTTGCGCCGGCATTTCGATGGCTATCTGGTCGGCTTCATCGAGCGCCTCAAGGAGGACCCGGCCTTTCGCCTGCGCGGCGAACAGTTGCGCGACCGGCTTTTGGAGCACCCGGCGCTGGCGGGTTATCTGCAGGAGTTGTGGGACGAACTGGTGAACTGGCTGCAGGCGGATCTCGCCGCGCCGGATTCGCGCATCCGCCGGCGCCTGGGCCGCCTGCTGGCCGAGCTGGGCGAGACCCTGAGCCGCGACGAAGCCATGCGCCGCTGGATCAACGAGCAGCTGATGGCGGTGGCGCCGCCCTTCATCGATCGCAACCGCCAGCGTATCGGCGACTACATCGCCGCCCGCGTGGCCGCCTGGGACACCGACGAGCTGGTCCAGCAACTGGAGCAGAGCGTCGGCAAGGACCTGCAGTTCATCCGCATCAACGGCACCCTGGTGGGCGGCCTGGTGGGGCTGGTGCTGCATGCCCTGACGGTGTGGTTCGGACCGGGGTAGGAGGCTTGGGCGCAGCGCGGCCATGGCGGCGATAGACCGTAGGTTGGGTTGAGACGGCTCCATCGTCGAAGCGCAACATTGGCGGCCCCAGAGGCGATGTTGGGCTTCGCTGCGCTCAACCCAACCTACGGTGGCCTGGAGGAGCGGCCGCATCGGCGGACCGCCATGGCTGCGATAGCCCTGAGCACCCATAGCCAACCCCCCCTTGCCAGACCACCCCCTCTCCCCCTGGGAGAGGGCCGGGGTGAGGGCGAACCCGGACGCCAAACGCTAAGTCCCCTCCACCCATCACCCCACCCGCACCCAACCGGCGCCGCGCGGACTAATCCCTATAGTCCCTGTCCCGAGCGTCCCATGTATCGAATCGGCTTTGCCTGCATGTACCGTCACCCCGAGCGCAGTCTGACGCTCAAGGCACTGGAGCAGGTCGAGCGGGCCTTCAACACCCGCACCACCACCCTGCGCTGGCTGGGCAGCGTCGAGCGCGCCGCCGCCGAGGCCAAGCTGCTGGACGTCGTTACCCACAACCTCGATGCCCAGCTGAGATTCGTCGAGCACGTCGCCGACCTGCCGGACAATCTGCGCATGCTGCGCCTGAGCAGCGACCTGCTGCCCTTCTACAGCCACGCCGAATTCGCCTACTTCTATCGCTCCCAGGAATTGCAGGCGCTGCTGGAGGATCGCTTCGGGCGGCTGGGCGAGCTGGCGCGCCGCCGCGATGTGCGGCTGTCGCTGCACCCCGGGCAATTCTGCGTGCTGGGCTCGGATCGCCCGGAGGTGGTGGAGAACAGCCTGAAGGAGTTCGAGTACCACGCCGACATGATCCGCCTGATGGGCTACGGCCAGAAATTCCAGGACTTCAAGTGCAATGTGCACATCGCCGGTCGCCTGGGCGTGCCGGGCATCCGCGCGGTCTGGCCACGTCTTTCCAGCGAAGCGCGCAACTGCATCACCTTCGAGAACGATGAAAAGACCTATGGCGTCGACGACTGCCTGCAACTGGCCGACCTCGCCCCGGTGGTGCTGGACATCCACCACTGCTGGATCCACGAGGAGGCCTACATCGATCCCTGGGAGCCGCGGGTGGCGCGCATCATCGACAGCTGGCGCGGGGTGCGCCCGGCCATGCACTACTCCCAGCCGCCGGAGGCCCTGATGGAAATGGGCGTCTCGCCTACTGAGCGCATCGACATCAAGTTCCTGCTGCAGGAGATCAGCAAGCGGCTGCTCTATGCCCACAGCGACATGATGTGGAACGACTGGTGCAACCGCTATGCCGGCCAGTTCCTCGACCGCTTCGACATCATGTTCGAAGCCAAGCACAAGAACGTCACGGTGCGGGATTTCTACGACCGCTACCTGGGCGGCGACGGCACTCTGCCGCCGGCGGATCACGACATCCTTGCGGGCCAGGGTGCCGCCAATCTGTAGCGTGGAAAACCGCGCAGCGTTTTCCACAGGTGTGCGCTAATGCCATTAGTGGACAAGGCTACGCCGTTGTCCACGCTACGGGAGCTAGCCACGTAGGTTGGGCCGATACGGCTTCATCGTCGAAGCCCAACAGGAATGTTCGACCCTAGGACATTGTTGGGCTTCGCTGCGCTCAGCGCCAACCTACGGCCTCGTCACGTAGGTTGGGTTGAGACGGCTGCATCGTCGAAGCCCAACGGGGATGTCGATGTTGGGCTTCGCTGCGCTCAGCCCAACCTACGAGAGCGCCGCAACATGCCGCAATGAGCCCGCTGGGCGATCGGCTGGAAGAACCGCTTAACTCAAGGGTCATCCTTCTGAATCCGATCGTCGCGAGGCCCGCCATGCCGACCCGTCGCCGTTTCCTGCAGACCACCACCGCCCTGGCCGCCGCGGTCACCGCCGCGCCCTGGTTGTGGCAGAGCGCCCAGGCCGCCGAGCCGTTGCTGACCCGCAAGATCCCGCGCAGCGGCGAAGCCCTGCCGGTCATCGGCCTGGGCACCTCGGGCAATCTCGATGTCGACCTGAACGACGCCGCGCTGGCGCCGCTGCAGGAGGTGCTCAAGGCGCTGCTCGACGGCGGCGGCACCCTCATCGACACCGCGCCCAGCTATGGCAACTCCGAACGGGTGGCCGGCGAGCTGGTCAGGCGGGCCCAGGCCCGCGACAAGGTCTTTCTCGCCACCAAGATTTCCTCCACCGGGCGCGAGCGTGGCGCGGCGCAACTGGCCGCCAGCTTCAGGGCCCTGCAGACCGAGCGCCTGGATCTGGTCCAGGTGCACAACCTGCAGGACACCGCCAGCCAGCTGGCCCTGCTGCGCGAACAGCAGCAGGCCGGCAAGGTGCGCTACGTGGGCGTCACCCACTATCGCGAAGCGGCGCTGGACGATCTGCTGGCCACGCTGCAACAGGAGAAGGTCGACTTCGTGCAGTTCAACTACTCGGTGGGCGAGCGCGAAGCCGAAAAACGCCTGCTGCCCTATTGCCGCGACCAGGGTATCGCCGTGCTGATCAATCGGCCGTTCCAGCGTGGCAATCTGCTCTCCGGCACCCGCGGCAAGCCTCTGCCATCCCTGGCCGCCGAACTGGGCGCGACCAGCTGGGCGCAACTGCTGCTCAAGTTCATCCTCGCCGATCCGGCGGTGACCGCGGTGATCCCCGCCACCAGCAATCCGCGCTACATGGTCGACAATCTCCAGGCCGGTCGCGGGCGGCTACCCGATGCGCGCCAGCGCGAGGCCATCGCCGGGCTGTTCGCCTAGATGAAGGACTGGCTCGGTCGCGTCCTCGACGCCCGCGCCGGCGAGTCGTCCGCGGCCCTGGCGGGTTTCGCGCTGTTTCTCTGCCTGTTCGCCGGCTACTTCATGCTGCGGCCGATCCGCGAGGCCATGGGCATCGCTGGCGGGGTGGAGAATCTGCAGTGGCTGTTCACCGGCACCTTCGTGGTGATGCTGCTCGCCGTGCCGCTGTTCGCCTGGCTCAATTCGCGGGTGGCGCGGATCCGCTTCGTCGACTGGGTCTACGGCTTCTTCGCCCTCAATCTGCTGGCCTTCGCCGCCTGCTTCGCCAGCCTGGGTGACAGCGTCTGGCTGGCGCGTACCTTCTATGTCTGGATCTCGGTCTACAACCTCTTCGTGGTCTCGGTGGCCTGGAGCCTGATGGCCGATGTCTTCGACGGCGCCCAGGCGCGGCGGCTGTTCGCCTTCATCGCCGCCGGAGCCAGTGTCGGTGGCCTGCTCGGGCCGGTACTGGCCGCCGCCCTGGCGCCCCGGGTCGGCGAGGCGGGTCTGGCGCTGCTGGCCGCCACGCTGCTGCTCCTGGCGCTCAGGCTCAAGGCCTATCTGATGGGCTGGCGCGAGACCTGGGGCGCCGGGCGCCCGGGTGCGCCGCCGACCGAAAGTCCGCGCCGCCCGGTGGCCGGCAATCCTTTCAGCGGCCTGACCCGGGTACTGGCCTCGCCCTATCTGCTGGCGGTGAGCGCCTTCGTCATCCTGCTGGCCACGGTCAGCACCTTTCTCTACTTCGAGCAGGCGCGCCTGGTGGCCGAGCTGTTTCCCGACCGCGCCCGCCAGGTGCAGGTGTTCGGCCTGCTGGACTTCGTGGTCCAGGCCGGCGCCCTGGCCAGCCAGGTGCTGATCACCGGCCGCCTCGCTCAGCGCCTCGGGGTGCGGGTGCTCTTGGCCGGGGTGCCGCTGCTGATGTGTATCGGCTTCCTGGGCCTCGCGCTGCTGCCCACCTTCGCCATGCTGGCGGGGCTGATGATCGTCAGACGGATCGGCGAATACGCCTTCATCCGCCCCGGCCGCGAGATGCTCTTCGCGCCGCTGGACGCCGAGACCCAGTACAAGGCCAAGAACTTCATCGACACCGTGGTCTATCGCGCCGGCGACGCCGCCAGCGGCTGGGCCAAGAGTCTGCTGGACCTGCTCGGCCACGGCGCCTGGCTGCCGGCGCTGGTGGGTGCCGGTTGCGCGGCGCTCTGGGCCTGGCTCGGCTTCTACCTGGGCCGGCGGGCAGACCAGGCGGCCCAGGCCGACGAGGCGGGGCAGCGCTGAATACCGGCTGAATCGTTGTAGCCGGAAACAACCCGGGGCTCCGAGAGGCGCCCTGCAGGGTGCTAAGGTAAGGCCTTCTCCCTGCCTCAAGGCCCTCCATGTTCCGCTCCCGCGCCATGATGTACCTGGTCCTGTTCGCCCTGCACCTGTTCATCGGCCTCAGCGTCATCGGTGACCTCGGGCTGTCGCCGGCCGCCCAGCTGCCGTTCTGGGCCCTGCTGCTGCTGTCCTTCGTCCTGGTGCCCCTGGGCTTTCGCTCGCGGGACATGCATTCGCGCCTGCTGGCCTGGGCGGCACTGATCGCCATGGGCGTGTTTTCCAGCCTGGCGGTGTTCAGCCTGCTGCGCGGTCTGGTGGTGGCCCTGGCCAGCCTGGTTGGCCACCCGCTGGACACCGCCTGGCGATCCGGTAGCGCCTGGGCGGTGCTCGGCCTGGTGCTGCTGGTGGCGTTGCGCAGCGTCTACAACGCCCGGCGCACGGCCAAGGTCAAGGAAGTGGAGCTGGCCCTTCCGACGCTCCCCGCCGGCCTGGACGGGCTGCTCGTCGTCCAGCTCAGTGACCTGCACATCGGCCCGACCATCAAGGCCGGTTATCTGCAGCGCATCGTCGAGCGGGTCAACGGCCTGGACGCCGATCTGGTGGCCATCACCGGTGACCTGGTGGATGGCAGCGTGGCCGAACTACAGCACGAATTCCTGCCGCTGCAGCAACTCAAGGCGCGCCTGGGTACCTACGCCATCACCGGCAATCACGAATACTATTCCGGCGCCGAAGCCTGGGTACGCACCTGGCGCGAGCAGGGCCTGACCGTGCTGCTCGACGAGCATCGGGTGCTGCAGCACCAGGGCACTCCCTTCGTGCTGGCCGGCATCACCGACTACTCGGCGCCGCTCTATGTGCCCAGCCATCGCAGCGACGCCAACGCCGCCTTCGCCAACGCCCCGGAAGGCTTGTTCCGCCTGCTGCTGGCCCACCAGCCACGCTCGGCACCCAAGGCCGAGGCCGCCGGCGCCGACCTGCAACTCTCCGGCCACACCCACGGCGGCCAGTTCTGGCCCTGGATGCACTTCGTGCGCCTGCAGCAACCCTGGGTGGCCGGCATCCACCGCCTGGACCGGTTGACCGTCTACATCAGCCGCGGCACCGGCTACTGGGGCCCGCCACTGCGTTTCGGCGCTCCGAGCGAAATCACCCTGATCAGGTTGCGGCGGGGGTAGCCCAGGCGAAGCGGCAGTATCCGCATCCGGCACGCCAAGACCACCGATCCAGAGCCCCTGGCTTCATCGAGTCCTGATCTCGCGCAGCAAAAGGCTGATGGATGGCCTTTTGCCACTGCTTGTCCTCGGGGGACAGATCCTTATCCTCGTCCCTACCTTCACCCGGACGCTCCAGCGTTCAAGGACAAACTGCTACACGGATAAGGATGTATCGCCATGACGAGGACAGTGGCTTTCTTGCTGGTCCCCGAGGTGCTGATGCTGGATTTCGCCGGGCCGGTGGAGGTGTTTTCCATTGCCAATCGCTATCTGCCCGCGGTCGACCACTATCGCATCGTGACCATCGCCGCCGGACGGCGGCGGACCCTGCGTTGTTCCAATGGCCTGACGATACGCACGGAGCTCACCACCCAGCAGCCGCCCGCGGCCTATGACCTGCTGCTGGTGCCCGGCGGGCCGGGCGCCTATCTGGAGCCCCATCCGGACGTCGCGGCCTGGCTGCGGCAGGTGCCCGCGCAGTGCGCACGCTACGGGGCGGTCTGCACCGGGACCTTTCTGCTCGGCAGCGCCGGTCTGCTCGATGGGCGGCGGGTGACCACCCACTGGAATTACCGCGAGCGCCTGGCGCGGCGCTATCCCCGCGCCCTGGTGACCGCCGATGACATCTACCTGAGCGATGGCCCGCTGCTGAGTTCGGCCGGGGTCACCGCCGGCATCGACCTGGCGCTGGCGCTGGTGGCCGAGGACCACGGCAAGGCCATCGCCCGGGAGGTGGCCAAGGTGCTGGTGGTGGTGACCCAGCGGCAGGGCAAGCAGGCCCAGTTCAGTCCGCTGTTCGACGAACCTGAGGCGACCACCGCCATCACCCGGGTGCAGCACCACATCGTGGCGAACATCGACCAGGCCTATTCGATCAGCCGGCTCGCCGAACTCGCGACCATGGGCACCCGCAACTTCGCCCGGGTGTTCAAGCGCGACACCGGCATGACGCCGCTGGAGTTCGTCCTGCGGGCGCGCATCGATCACGCCCGTGGATTGCTGGAGACCTCCGAGCTGCCGCTAAAGACCGTGGCCTTTCGCAGCGGCTTCGCCAGCGACCGCTGCATGCGCGCCGCCTTCCAGAGCCATCTGGGGCTGACCCCGGCGCAGTACCGCTATCAATTCAGCTGAAAGCGGCCGCCGATGGCGGTATCACGCCCATCGATGGCAGCTTCTGGCCGTAGATCGTCATACGACCTGCCTGGGTAGCGGCCAGAATGGTATGACCTATCGGCGAAGGAGAGGCGCAGACGCCCGAGGGCGCCGGGACGGAGTACCCCGGACGACCCGTAGCGGCGTGGCGCGGCATGGTCATGCAAGAGCTCAAGTCCCTGGAAGACGCCAGTGCCTTCCGCTTCTGCGGCCTGGTCCTGGATGCGCGACGGCGCCTGTTGCTGGATGGCGAGCGCGCGCTGCCCCTGAGCGGGCGGGCGCTGGACATCCTGCGGGTGCTGCTGGAACACCCTGGTGAGCTGGTCGCCAAGCAGACCCTGATGACGAGGGTCTGGCCCGGGAGCGTCGTCGAGGATATCAATCTGCGGGTGCACATCTCGGCCCTGCGCCGCGTGCTGCGCCCATACAGCGGCGACGATCCCATCCTCAGCGTCCGCCAGCGCGGCTACGGCTTCGCGCCGCCGGTGGAGCGGCTGGGCGAAGGCGATCTCCTGCCGCTGGTCGAGACGCCCCAGCCGCTGACGCCCCTGGAGGGGCGCGCGGCGAGCCTGGCCGAATTGCGCCGGTTGCTCGCCCAGCGGCGGCTGGTGTCGGTGGTCGGTCCGGGCGGCATCGGCAAGTCGCTGTTGGCCCAGCATCTGCTGCCGGCGCTGGCCGAGCGCTTTGCCGACGGCGTGCAGGTCGTCGACCTGGCCGCCCTCGGCCACGTCATGGCACTGGTCGAACGACTCGCGAGCGAGCTGGGGCTGGCCAGTGGCAGCGGTCTGCCGGCACTGCAGGAGGCCCTGGCCAATCGCCGCATGTTGCTGGTGCTGGACAATACCGAGCGTCTGGTCGAGCCCTGCGCCTGGCTGGTGGAGCGCCTGCTGCAAGGCTGTCCGCAGCTCAGGGTGCTGGTCACCAGTCGCGAAGCGCTGCGGGTGGAAGGCGAGGCGGTGTTGCGCCTGGCGCCCCTGGCCGTGGCCGCTCAGCCTGAGCGGCGCCTGCGCGAGGCCATGCGCGAACCGGCCTTTCGCCTGTTCGTCCGCCGGGCGCGGGCGCGCCTGCCGGGATTGCAACTGCGGCCGGCCGACGTGCAGCTGGTCGGCGAGATCTGTCGGCGCAGCGAAGGCGTGCCCCTGGCGCTGGAGATCCTGGCCGAGCAGGTGGCGGCCCAGGGCCTGAACGGGGTGCTGGCGCAACTCGAAGGCGGCTATTACCTCAGCGTCCAGGGCCGGCGGACCGCGGCGCAGCGGCAGCGCAGCCTCGGCGCCATGCTGGACTGGAGTCTGCACAGCCTGAGCGAGTCGGAATTCGCGGTGCTGGCGACCCTGGCCGAGGCCGGCGAATGCTTCAGTCGCAGCGAGGCCCTGGCGCTGGCGGCGCAGCGCGGGCTGGAGGAGGCGCACTTCATCCCCCTGCTGGGGCAACTGGTGGAGAAGTCGCTGATCCTGGTGGAAGGCAGCGGGGCGACCCTAGGCTACCGCCTGCTGGCCATGCTGCGGCTGCATCTGCGGCAATTCCGCCAGCAGCCGTCGCTCCAGGGCCTGCTGCTGCCAGGCCAGTGGCGGCAGGCCGAGGCTGCGGGCGAAGACGCGGCTCAGGTGCGCCTGGTCGAAGAAGCCGCATTCCAGGGCGATCGTCGCCAGGGGTAGCGCCCGCTCGGCCAGCAACCGCTGGGCACGCAGGATGCGCTCCTGGCGCAGCCACTCCAGCGGGGCGAGTCCGGTGCCGAGCTTGAACTGGCGGGTGAAGTGGCTGCGCGACAGGCCGCAGACCGCGGCCACCCGGCTGACGCTGATGCCGCGCTCCAGATGCTGCAGCATCACTTCTTTGGCCAGCCGCTCCTGCCAGGCGGCGAGGCCCTGCAGGCGGGTATCCGTTGGGGTGGCGCGGGTGTTCTGGCAATCGACGATCGTGGACATGGCGCTCTCCCTGACAGGCCGTCGACGCGGCAAGACACCCGGCGCGTCGGTCTGGATGAGAATGATTCCGTGCAGTTGTCTGACGTGCGAGTTGCCTATCGTTAATTAGCGTTAAGGCGGCAACGGCCTAGGCGCAATACTGTCGCGACGGACTGGGTCGAGCGTGCCGGCGGGCCAGCAGGTGCCAGCCCAGCAGGGCGAGGCCGAGCAGTCCGGCGAGCAGCAGGGGCGCTGGGCCATAGGCCTGGAGTCTGTCGAGCAGGGCCAGGATGTGCGCCTCGAACAGTCGGCCCAGGGCCAGGCCGGAGCCGATCCACAGGGTGGCGCCGCCCAGGTCGTAGGCCAGGAAGCGCCGCAGGGGCATGGCGCTGGCCCCGGCGCTGAGGGTGGCGAGGGCCGCGGCGCCGGGGACGAACTTGGCCACCAGCAGCAGGCCGGGCAGGCGGGTGGCGGCCGGGACGTGGCCCGGCAGGTGGCGCAGCAGCCAGGCACCATGCCGGCGGCCGGCCCAGTACCAGAGCAGATCGGCCACGCCGGTGACCGTGACGGTAGCCAGCAACGCCAGGAGCAATTCGGCTTCATCGGCCGCGGCGCCCATCACCACCAGCGACGGATAGGCCGGTACCGGCAGGCCCAGCTGTTCGCCAAAGACGTTCAGCGTCAGCCAGAGGGTGGCGTTACCGGCCACCAGGGAGGTCAGGGCTTGGGTGCTCATGGCGCGTTCTCGGCAAGGGGAGGCCGTGGGAGCGGCCTCCTAGCGCAAACGGGGCCTACGATTTCGCGAGCAAATCGTAGTCAGGGCATTTGCGGCAGTTCGTTGGGCCGCAGATCAAACACCAGCACCTCGGCGTCGGTGCCGTGGGCCAGCTGCAACTCGCGCTCGCCGCGCAGCCTGGCGCCGTCACCGGCCTGCAGCAGGACACCGTTCAGCTCCAGGCTGCCGCGGGCGACGTGCACATAGGCATGGCGCTCGGGGGCCAGTTGCAGACTGGCGCTTTCGCTGCCGTCGAACAGACCGGCATAGACCCGGGCGTCCTGGCGCACTTCCAGCGAACCTTCGCTGCCGTCCGGCGAGATGATCAGGGCCAGGCGACCACGCTTGGCCGCGGCGCTGAAGTGCTGCTGCTGGTAGCGCGGTTCGGCGCGGCGCACATTGGGCACGATCCAGATCTGCAGGAAGTGCACGCTCTCGCTTTCGGAGTGGTTGTACTCGCTGTGGCTGACGCCGCTGCCGGCGCTCATCAGCTGGACGTCACCGGGGCGGATCACCGAGCCGGTACCTAGGCTGTCCTGGTGCTCCAGGGCGCCTTCGAGCACATAGGAGAAGATCTCCATGTCGCGGTGCGGGTGCTCGCCAAAGCCCTGGCCCCCGGTCACGGTGTCGTCGTTGATCACCAGCAGGTCGGAGAAGCCCTGTTCCGCCGGATTGCGATAGCTGGCGAAGGAAAAGGTGTGGAAGGACTTGAGCCAGCCGTGATTGGCGGCGCCGCGATCGGAAGCTTTACGAATGGCCAGCATGATGAGGCTCCTTGTCTGAAGGGGGCGCGGTCTGTTCCGACGCCATGGAAGTCATCCTACTGTGGCGCCCGGCTTTGATTAACGAGCTGGAAGGAGAATGGTCGTCCTGTTCTGGTTGACGATGCCCCTAGCTGGCCGGTGTCACCTCTTGGTCCGCGATCATTGAAGCCGGCGCGGACGGGCCGGCCAGAGCCGTACGCTCAGCGCCAGCAGGGCGGTCGCCAGCGCCAGGCCGGCGACGCCGCTCCAGCCCAGCCGGGCCAGCAGCAGGCTGCCCAGGGCGGCGCCGCTGGCCATGCCGATGAACATGCCGGTGAAGAGCACCGCGTTGAGCCGGCTGCGCGCCTCGGGTTCCAGGCCGTAGACCTGGGCCTGGTGGGCGATCAGGGTGGCCTGGACGCCCAGGTCGAAGACCACCGTCGCCAGCGCCAGCAGTACCAGGCCGGTCACGCCCGGCAGCCAGGGCAGCAGAAGCAGGCTGGCGAAGGCCAGGGCCGCCAGGCCGATGCCCAGGCGTGTCACCCACTCCGAGCCGTGGCGATCCGCCAGGCGGCCGGCCCAGGGCGCGGCCAGGGCACCGGCGGCACCGGCCAGGCCGAAGGCGCCGGCGGCGGCGCTGCCCAGCTGGAAGGGCCCGGCGTGCAGATAGAGGGCGAGGGTCGACCAGAAGGCGCTGAAGCCGACCGACAGCAGTCCTTGCGCCAGGGTCGCCCGGCGCAGCGCGGCATGCCGGCGCCAGAGCGCGCCCAGGGAGCCGAGCAGGGCCGGATAGCTGAGCCGGGTGGTGGCGGCGAAGGCGGGCAGGCCGCGCCACACCGCCACGCCGATGGCGGCGATGCTCAGGGCGGCGAACAGATAAACCGCCCGCCAGCCGAACCACTCGCCTACCAGGCCGCTGACCACCCGGGACAGCAGGATGCCCAGCAGCAGGCCGGTCATCACCGTGCCGACGATGCGCCCGCGCTCGGCCGGCGGCGCCAGGGTCGCGGCGGCCGGCACCAGGTCCTGGGCCACGGTGGCGGCCAGCCCGGTGACCAGGCTGGCCGCCAGCAACCCGTGCAGCCCCGGCGCCAGGCTGGCGCCCAGCAGCGCCAGCAGCAGTACGGCCAGCTTGGCCAGGATGATGCGGCGGCGGTCGAAGCGATCACCCAGGGGCGCCAGCAGCAGCAGGCCCAGGGCATAGCCGAGCTGGGTGAGGGTGGGGATCAGTCCCACGTCGGCAGCGGGCGCGGACAGGGCACTTGCCAGGATGCCCAGCAGCGGCTGGCTGTAATAGAGGTTGGCCACGCTGAGGCCGGCGCCGGTGGCCAGCAGGCCGAGCAGGGCAGGGGACAGGCGGGTGCTGTGAGGTGAGGTCTGGCTATGCGGGAGTGGAATGTCGGTCATGGCGGTTCATCCGGTGGGAAGACGATGAGCGCATTCTTCACCAGAGCCGTCGCCACCTGTAGCCGAGCGCCCGGTACAGGGGGTATACGTAGGCCGTATGAACATCACCTTTACCCATGACCGTCTCGATCTGCTCGAGACCTTCGTCCGTATCGTCGAGGCTGGCAGCCTGTCGGCGGCTGCGCGCCAGCTTGGCACCACCCAGCCCACCGTCAGCCGGCGCCTGCAGGCATTGGAGGCCGCGCTGCAGGTACGTCTGGTGCAGCGCTCGACCCACGCCCTGCGCCTGACCGAGGACGGCCAGCGCTGCTATCGCCAGGCCCAGCAACTGCTCGGCGACTGGCAGGCCTTCGCCGCCGCCCTGCACGGCGCCCATGCCGAGCCCGAGGGACGGCTGCGGGTGGTGATGCCCCATGCCTTCGGCCAGGAGCAGTTGCTCGATCCACTGGAGACCTATCTGCGGCGCTATCCGGGGATGCAGGTGGACTGGGTGCTCAGCGACCGGGCGCCGAATTTCGTCGCCGATGGCGTCGACTGCGCCATCCGGGTGGGGGTGGTGGAGGATCCGGACACCGTGGCGGTACGCCTGGGCGACGTCCAGCGCATCCTGGTGGCGGCGCCGGAGCTGGCGAGCAGGCTGCAGGCACCCGAGGAGCTGACGGCGCTGCCCTGGATCGCCATGACCCAGTTCTACCAGACCGAACTGCGCCTGCAGCTGGGCGCCACGGGCGAAAGCCGGCTGGTCTCCTTGCGGCCGCGGCTGGCCACTGAGAGTCTCTTCGTCGCCCGGCATGCCGCGGTGCGCGGCCTGGGTTGCGCGGCGCTGTCGCACTGGATGGTGCGCGAGGACGTCGCCGCGGGGCGACTGGTGCACCTACTGCCGGAGTGGCAGGCGGCGCCCCTGCCGATCTATCTCATCTATCCCTACGCCCGGGTCTACCCGGCGCGGCTGCGCCTGTTCCTGGAGCTGGTGCGCGAGGCCTGCGCCAGGATGCTGGATGTGACGGCGCCCGCCTGAACTCGAGGATCGGGCGGGCGCTACGAGCGAGAGCGATCAGGCGAGGCGTGCCGATCGCGCCGGCCGCCGGCCATCCACGCTCAGGGCTCCGGCGCCGAAGGCCGCCACCTGCAGCAGGCCCCCGGCGATGGCGACGTTCTTGAGGAAGTGGATCAGCTGGTTCTGGTCGGCGAAGTGGCTGTGGAACACCAGGGCGGTGACCAGGGTGAAGGCGGCCATGGCCAGGGCCACCGGCCGGGTGCGATAGCCGATCAGCAGCAGGCTGGCGAGTCCCAGTTCCACCACCAGGGCGCCCAGGTAGGCGAGGTCCGGAAAGGGCAGGCCCATGGCGGCGATGTAGCCCTTGGTGGCCGCCGGGGCGAGCAGTTTGCCCACGCCGCTGAACAGGAAGAGGCTGGCGAGCAGCAGGCGGCCGGTGGTGGCGGTGAGGGCTTGGGTGTTCATCGTTGACTGTCCTTCGTGAGGTCCGGCATCCGGCGTGGATGCGATGGGGTCAGATTACTGTCCACTTTCGATTCGATTAAGTAGCCGCGCGGCGTTTAATAGTCCCTCAGGAGTTGACCATTCCCCACATGCTGACCTGGACTGTGACCTGAATCCTTTCAGCCACACGCCACAGCACAGGCGTACAAAAATCAGCACAGACGTCCAAGGCCGCCCACCGTCGTCCGGGTGAAAGTCCGCCCATCGACGGCGCGGGGTCCTTCTCGCAGCCGACTCTTTCAGCAGGAGGATGGGCCATGCGCGAGGCGCGGTTGGATCTGGGACTCTTGTTCCTGCGCCTGGGTGGCGCCGGGCTGCTCCTGGCGGTGCACGGCCTGCCCAAGGCGCTGCATTTCCGCCAGCAACTCGGCCTGATTGAGGACCCGTTGCACCTGGGCGCCTGGCCGACCCTGGGTTTCGCCGTCTTCGCCGAGGTGCTCTGCCCGCTGCTGATCGCCCTGGGCTGGGCGACGCGCCTGGCCTGCCTGCCGATCCTCGGCGTGCTGCTGATCGCGCTGCTGGTGGTGCATCCGCAGTGGTCCCTGGAAGAGGGGCAGTTCGGCTGGCTGCTGCTGGTGCTGTTCGGCACCCTGGCGCTCACCGGGCCGGGTCGCTATTCGCTGGAGGCGCGGCTGGCCAGGCGTCACGCCACTCAGGGCGGTTTCGCCAGGGCGCTGTCATGAGCGCCGTACGCGGACAGGACCTGCAGCAGGCGCACGGCCGCATCGTCACCCTGGTGATCCGCCACCAGCCCCTGGCCGGTCAGCAGGCTGCCTACCAGCGCTGGCTGGAGCGCGCCGTCACCGCCGCCCGCGCGGCCTGCGGCCACCTGGGCGTGGATGTCATCCCGCCGGCCGAGGAGGGCGCCGCCTTTACCACCCTGGTGCGCTTCGCCGACGTCGACCAGCTCCAGGCCTGGCTGGCCTCGCCGGAGCGCCAGGCGCTGATCGCCGAGGTGGCGCCGCTGCTGCGCGAGGCCGATGCCCCCGAGGTGCATGCCGACGCCGAATTCTGGTTCAAGCCGCCACGCTCCGGCGTGCGCCAGCCGCCGGCCTGGAAGCAGGCGGTGCTGACCTACCTGGTCATCGCGCCGCTGACGATGCTGATCCCGCCGCTGTGGCAGCCGCTGTTCGCGCGCTATCCGCTGCTGGCCGGCCCGGTGCCGAGCAACCTGCTGATCACCCTGTGCATCGTGCCGCTGGTGGTGTTCCTGATCATGCCGAGGGTGAGCCGCCTGTGCACGCCCTGGCTCAACGCCCGCTCGGGCGCCTTTTCCACTCCCCCCACCCCTGGAGGCGAACAACCATGAGCACCTTTACCACCCGCGACGGCGTCGAGATCTATTTCAAGGACTGGGGCAGCGGCAAGCCCGTGCTGTTCAGCCACGGCTGGCCGCTGGACGCCGACATGTGGGACTACCAGCTGCACCATCTGGCCAGCCACGGCTATCGCGCCATCGCCTTCGACCGCCGAGGCTTCGGGCGCTCCGGCCAACCGTGGAACGGCTACGACTACGACACCTTCGCCGATGACATCGGCGAGCTGATCGAGCACCTGGACCTGCGCGACGTCACCCTGGTGGGCTTCTCCATGGGCGGTGGCGACGTCAGTCGCTACCTGGCACGCCACGGTTCGGCGCGCGTGGCCAAACTGGCGCTGCTCGGCGCCGTCACCCCGCTGTTCGGGCAGAAGCCGGACTTCCCCCAGGGCGTCGACCAGGGTGTCTTCGACGGTATCCGCGGGGGTCTGCTGAAGGATCGCGCCCAGTTCCTCGCCGACTTCGCGCCGGTGTTCTATGGCACCAACCAGGGCCAGCAGGTCTCCGCGGGCGTCTTCACCCAGACCCTCAACATCGCCCTGCTGGCCTCGCTCAAGGGCACGATCGACTGCGTGACTGCCTTCTCGGAAACCGACTTCCGGCCGGACATGGCCAAGATCGACGTGCCGACCCTGGTGATCCACGGCGACGCCGACCAGGTGGTGCCCTTCGAGACCACCGGCAAGCTCGCCGCCGAGCTGATCCGCGGCGCCGAACTCAAGGTGTACGCCGGCGCCCCCCATGGTTTCGCGGTGACCCACGCCGAGCAACTGAACCGCGACCTGCTGGCCTTCGTCGCCCGCTGAGCCTTCCCGGGCGCCCTGCGCCCGGGCTTCTGACCCTGGTCCCGGAGGCCACATGCAACACGCCGATCTGATCCTGCACAACGGCAAGCTCCACACCGTCGATCCCGAGCGCCCCGAGGCGACTGCGGTCGCCATCAGGGACGGCGTCTTCCTCGCCGTGGGCAGCGACAGTGACGCCATGGCCCATCGCGGTCCGGCCACCCAGGTGGTCGACCTGCGCGGGCGCCGCGCCATCCCCGGCCTCAACGACTCCCACCTGCACCTGATCCGTGGCGGCCTCAACTACAACCTGGAACTGCGCTGGGAGGGCGTGCCTTCGCTGGCCGATGCCCTGCGCATGCTCAAGGACCAGGCCGAGCGCACCCCGGCGCCCCAGTGGGTGCGGGTGGTGGGCGGCTGGAACGAATTCCAGTTCGCCGAGCGGCGGCTGCCGACCCTGGACGAACTCAATCAGGCGGCGCCGGACACCCCGGTGTTCATCCTCCACCTCTATGACCGGGCGCTGCTCAACCGCGCCGCCCTGCGGGTGGTCGGCTACACCCGGGACACGCCCAATCCGCCTGGTGGCGAGATCCAGCGCGATGCCCGCGGCGAGCCTACCGGCATGCTGATCGCCCGGCCCAACGCCATGATCCTCTACGCCACCCTGGCCAAGGGGCCCAAGCTGCCGCTGGAATACCAGGTCAACTCCACCCGCCAGTTCATGCGCGAACTCAATCGCCTGGGACTGACCAGCGCCATCGACGCCGGCGGCGGCTTCCAGAACTACCCGGACGACTACCAGGTGATCCAGGAGCTGGCCGACGCCGACCAGCTTACCGTGCGCATCGCCTACAACCTCTTCACCCAGCGGCCCAAGGAAGAGCTGACCGACTTCAGGAACTGGACCAGCAGCGTCACCCTGCACCAGGGCACCGACTTCCTCCGCCACAACGGCGCCGGCGAGATGCTGGCCTTCTCCGCGGCCGACTTCGAGGACTTCCTCGAACCGCGTCCGGACCTGCCACCCACCATGGAGGCCGATCTGGAGCCCGTGGTGCGTCACCTGGTGGAGCAGCGCTGGCCGTTCCGCCTGCACGCCACCTACGACGAATCCATCTCGCGGATGCTCGACGTCTTCGAGAGTGTCAACCGCGACGTGCCCTTCAACGGGCTGCCGTGGTTCTTCGACCACGCCGAGACCATCAGCCCGCGCAACATCGAGCGGGTCAGGGCGCTCGGCGGCGGCATCGCCATCCAGGACCGCATGGCCTTCCAGGGCGAATACTTCGTCGATCGCTATGGCGCCCAGGCCGCCGAGCAGACCCCGCCGATCCAGCGCATGCTGGCCGCCGGC
Organism: Pseudomonas sp. AS2.8; assembly: GCF_014190935.1. Taxonomy (NCBI): domain Bacteria; kingdom Pseudomonadati; phylum Pseudomonadota; class Gammaproteobacteria; order Pseudomonadales; family Pseudomonadaceae; genus Pseudomonas; species Pseudomonas sp. AS2.8. The sequence continues at coordinate 391,585 of NZ_JACHVV010000005.1, read as the reverse complement.
GTGCCGGTGGGGGCGGGGACCGACGCCACCCGTGTCTCCAGCTACAACCCCTGGACCTCGCTGTACTGGCTGGTCAGTGGCCGTACCGTGGGCGGCCTCGCGCTCTACCAGGAAGGCCTGCCACGGGCCACCGCCCTGCAACTGTTCACCCAGGGCAGCGCCTGGTTCTCCTCGGAGCAAGGCAAGAAGGGCCAGCTGCGGGTCGGCCAGCTGGCTGACGTGGCCGTGCTCTCGGCGGACTTCTTCAGCGTCGAGGAAGAGGCCATCAAGCACCTGGAATCGGTGCTGACCGTGGTCGGTGGCCGTATCGTCCATGGCGCCGAGGAATTCGAGCGCCTGGGTCCGCCGCCCCTGCCGGTCACCCCGGACTGGTCGCCAGTGGTCAAGGTGCCCGGTCACTGGAAGCCCGGCGCGCCGCTGCAGGCCGCCGTGCACCAGTGCGCCGGCGCTTGCTCCGTGCATGGCCACGGCCATGAGCGGGCGCGCCAGAGCCGGGTGCCGGTAAGCGACTTCAGTGGCTTCTGGGGCGCCTTCGGCTGCTCCTGCTTCAGCTTCTGAGGAGCGCCGTCATGACCGCCGCCGCCGTGACTCCCAACGCCGCCTCGCCCTGGCAGCCGCTGCGCCAGCGCACCTTTCGCTGGCTGTGGCTGGCCAGCATCGCCTCCAACATCGGCACCTGGATGCACGAGGTGGGCGCCGGCTGGTTGATGACCTCGCTGTCGGCCAGCCCCCTGGCGGTGGCCCTGGTCCAGGTGGCGGGGGCCTTGCCGATGTTCCTGCTGGCGCTGCCGGCCGGCGCCCTGGCCGACATCGTCGACCGGCGCCGCTATCTGCTCGGCGTGCAGCTGTGGATGGCCGTGGTGGCGCTGGCCCTGGCCGGCCTGACCCTGGCCGGCTGGATGACCGTGCCGCTGCTGCTGGGGCTGACCCTGGCGATGGGCGTGGGCACCGCGCTGATGCTGCCAGCCTGGTCGGCGCTGACCCCCGAGCTGGTCGACAAGCGCGAACTGCCCGCGGCCATCGCCCTGTCCAGCCTGGGCATGAACGTGGCCCGCGCCCTCGGCCCGGCCCTGGCCGGGGTGCTGGTCAGCCTGGCCGGTCCCTGGCTGACTTTCGCCCTCAATGCCGTTTCCTTCCTTGCCGTGATCGTCGCGCTCCTGACCTGGCGACGCCAACCTGCAGCCGCCGTGCTGCCCGCGGAGCGCCTGCTGGGCGCCGTCCGGGTCGGCCTCCGCTATGCCCGCAGCTCGCTCCAGCTGCAGGTGGTGCTGGCCCGGACCGCCGCGTTTTTCCTCGGCGCCAGCGCCGGCATGGCCCTGCTGCCCCTGCTGGTGCGCCAGGCCCTGCAGGGCACCGCCCTGGATTTCGGCATCCTGCTCGGTTGCGTCGGCCTGGGCGCCATCGGCGGCGCCATGCTCCTGCCGCGCCTGCGTGAACGACTCTCCAGCGACCTGCTGGTGGCCGGTGCCAGTGCGCTCTATGCGCTGGTCCTGCTCGGCCTGGCCTGGATCCGCGACTTCGCCTGGCTGCTGCCGGTGATGCTCGCCAGCGGCCTGGCCTGGATCGCCGTGCTCTCCAGCCTGCAGGTGGCGGCCCAGACCGCCGTGCCCGGCTGGGTGCGCGCCCGCGCCCTGGCCGTCTACATCCTGGTGTTCTTTGGCACCAGCGCCTTGGGCGGCTTGCTCTGGGGCGCCCTGGCCAGTCATTTTTCCCTGAGCCTGGCCCTGAGCGCGGCAGCCGGGGTGCTGCTGGCCTGCATCGGGCTGACCTGGCGCCTGCGCCTGCCGGTCACCCCGGCGGCCGACATCGCCCCTTCGCTGCACTGGCCGGCGCCCATCCTCGACGACTCCCTGGACCGCGAGCGCGGCCCGGTGATGGTCACCCTGGAATACGACATCGCCCCCGAGCACGGTCCGGCCTTTCGCCAGGCCATGCAGGCGGTGGGCGCCATGCGCCGACGCAACGGCGCCTTCTCCTGGGCGCTGCTGCAGGACAGCGCCGAACCGCGGCGCTGGCAGGAATTCTTCTGCGACGAATCCTGGCTGGAACACCTGCGCCACCACCACCGCGTCACCCAGGGCGAACAGCGCCTGGAAGCGGCGGCGCGCCAGTACCAGACCCCCGGCGTGCCCATCGCCATCCGCCATCTCCTGGGCGGCGCCTAGCGCACGCCCATTCAATCCCTAACCCACCACCACCCTGAGGACTCCACCATGAGCAAGCCCTACAACCGTCTCGACAAGAACGATGCCGTCGTCCTGCTGATCGACCACCAGGCCGGTCTGATCTCCCTGGTGCAGGATTTCACTCCCAGCGACTTCAAGAACAACGTCCTGGCCCTGGCCAACAGCGCCAAGTTCTTCGGCCTGCCCACCATCCTCACCACCAGCTTCGAGCAAGGCCCCAACGGCCCGCTGGTGCCCGAGCTGGTCGAGCTGTTCCCCGAGGCGCCGTACATCGCCCGGCCCGGCCAGATCAACGCCTGGGACAACGAGGACTTCGTCGCCGCCATCAAGGCCACCGGCCGCAAGCAGCTCATCATCGCCGGCGTGGTGACCGATGTCTGCGTGACCTTCCCGGCCCTGGCCGCCATCGCCGAAGGCTTCGACGTCTTCGTGGTGACCGATGCCTCCGGCACCTTCGACAAGACCGTGCAGCAGGCCGCCTGGGCACGCATGAGCGCCGCTGGCGTACAGCTGATGAACTGGTTCAGCGTCGCCTGCGAACTGCACCGCGACTGGCGCAACGACATCGAGGGCCTGGGCGCCCTGCTGTCCAACCACATCCCCAACTACCGCAACCTGATGACCAGCTACGCCAAGCTGGCCGCCAAGTAAGAGCCTATCCAAAGTCTGCTGCGCGTCGGCCAAACGGCGTTGAAGAGGCCCTGGGTCGCCAGCCCGGTCGGAATGCTCATTTACTATTTGTAAACTCCGCTTCCTCAGGCCTCTTCGCCTTGTTTGGCTCTAGCTCGCGAGACTTTGAACAGACTCTAAGGTAACGACAGTCAGGCGCCCTCCCGGCGCCTGGCCTTCGCGGAGGGATGCCGTGAATCGCAACGACCTGCGCCGCATCGACCTGCACCTGCTGGTGGTGTTCGAAAGCCTGATGCACGAGCGCAACCTCACCCGCACCGCGGAAAAGCTCTTTCTCGGCCAGCCGGCCATCAGCGCCGCCCTGGTACGCCTGCGTCTATTCTTCGACGATCCCCTGCTGGTGCGCAGCGGGCGGGCGATGGAGCCCACGCCGCGGGCCCTCGCCATTCTCGAACGGCTGCGCCCGGCGCTGGACGGCCTGTCCAATGCCCTGAGCGAGGTCGACGACTTCGACCCCGGCGCCAGTCGCGCGGTGTTTCGCCTGGGCATGTCCGACGACGTCGAATGTGGCCTGCTGCCGCCGTTGCTGGCCCATCTGCGCGAGGTGGCGCCGCACTGCGTGCTGGTGGTGCGCAACGCCAACTTCCTGCTCTTGCCCGGCCTGCTGGCCAGCGGCGAGGTGTCCCTGGGCATCAGCTACACCACCCAGCTGCCGGCCAATGCCAAGTGCCGCACCCTGAGGCACATCCGCGCCCTGGTGGTGCGCGCCGACCGCGATCCCGCGCCGCTGACCTTGGACGACTACTGCGCCCGGCCCCATGTGCTGGTGTCCATGTCCGGCGATCTCTGCGGCAACATCGACGACGACCTGGCGCGCCTCGGCCGCAGTCGCAAGGTGGCCCTGGGCGTGCCCCATTTCAACGGCCTCGGCGCGCTGCTGGCCGGCAGCGAATTGCTCGCCACGGTGCCCGACTACGCCGCCCGGGCGCTGGCTGCGGGCGGCGGCCTGCGTATCGAGGAACCGCCGTTTCCCATCGTCCCGGCCAAGCTGTCGCTGGTCTGGCGCGCGGCCCAGGACCAGGACCCGGGCGAGCGCTGGCTGCGCGGCGAGATCATCAGATTCATGGGCGAGACCCCCTAGCGCGGCGGCTATCAGCGCTGTCGATAAGCGCTATCCGCCGGTACGATTTATGGGAGAGGGGGTTGGCTTTCTAGGATGGCTGCATGTCTTCCGGAGCCCCTCCCATGAACCTCGCCATCCTCCGCAACGCCCTCCGCCTGCTGGCCTGTGCCGGCTTCCTCGCCCTGCTGGCCGGCTGCGCCAGCTCCCACAACGCCTACCTCAGGGATGGCAGCACGGCCTACCTGGTGCAGTGCAACGGAGTCTTCGGCAGCTGGTCCGGTTGCACTGGCGAAGCCGAGGAGCGCTGCAGCACCGGCAGTTACCGGGTACTCGCCCGCAACCACCTGGACGGCGCCAGCGAGGCCCAGGCCGAAGCCAGCGTCGCCGGCCAGTCCTACCCGGTGCGCAACCTGCTGGTGCAGTGCCAGGGCGAACAGCTGGCCTGGCGAGTGGGCAACTTCGTGCGCCGGCTGCCGGTCAGCGAGGGTTGAGGGTAGCCCAGCAGGCTGCCGCGCGTTCTGCAGCGCCTGAACACTTGCTCTGTTAGCCTGCCCGAATAGCCCCCTCTCCCTCTGGGAGAGGGCTGGGGTGAGGGCGCTCCCCGCACAGCGACGTCATCCTCGGAAAAGGCTGCGCCGTTTTCCAGCCTACGCTCCGATAGAGCTGAACGCCTGCTCGAATAGCCCCCTCTCCCTCTGGGAGAGGGCTGGGGTGAGGGCGCTCCGCACAACGACGTCACCCCTGGAAAAGGCTGTGTCGTTTTCCAGGCTACGCTCCGATAGAGCTGAACGCCTGCTCGAATAGCCCCCTCTCCCTCTGGGAGAGGGCTGGGGTGAGGGTGTTCCCCGCACAACGACATCATCCTTGGAAAAGGCTGCGCCGTTTTCCAGGCTACGCTCCGATAGAGCTGAACGCTCGCTCGAATAGCCCCCTCTCCCTCTGGGAGAGGGCTGGGGTGAGGGCGTTCCCCGCACAACGACGTCATCCCTGGAAAAGACTGCGCCGTTTTCCAGGCTACGGCTCTGCAATCAGACCGTAGGTTGGGTTGAGACGGCTCCATCGTCGAAGCCCAACAGGGATGTTCAGCCTCGGTCAATGTTGGGCTTCGCTGCGCTCAACCCAACCTACGCGGGCTCCAAGGCGCGGGCGCATTGGCGGGCCACCATGGCCGCGACGAGCCAAGCAGATTGCGATAGACCGTAGGTTGGTTTGAGACGGCTCCATCGTCGAAGCCCAACAGGGATGTTCAGCCTCGGGCAATGTTGGGCTTCGCTGCGCTCAACCCAACCTACGCGGGCTCCAAGGCGCGGCCGCATCAGAATCGCGGACCAAGAAGCGACTCACGCCCCAGGGGCCCGTCACCGGACCATACTCCGGCACGTAGCCCGCGCGGATCGCCTCAACGGCTGCACGGCCGACCGATGAGCGAGGGCTAATCCGCCAGCGCCTCTTCCAGGACCTTGAGAAACTCCCGCGTCGCCGGCGTCGGCAGGGGCGACCAGATGGCGTGGACGTTACGCTGCGGCGCATCGCTGACCGGCACCCGGGCCAGGTCGGCAAAGGTGCTGGCGATACTCTGGGGCACCAGGCCGATGGCCAGGCCGCGGCGGACGAAGCGCTCCAGCAACTGCATGTTGCCCGTCTCGAAACGCACCCGATGGGGCAGGCCCAGGGCGGCGAAGGCCTCGTCGGTCTGCCGCCGGGCACCGCTGCCTGCGGGCAGGTCCACCAGCGGCAGATCCACCAGCTCGTGGAGCGACAGCCTCTCCCGTCCCGCAAGAGCGTGCGCGGCCGGCAGCACCGCCACCAGTTCCTCGCTGAGCAGCAGGCGGCTGTCCACCGCCTCCAGGGCCACCTGGCGCGACAGGCCGATCAGGGCGAAATCCAGTTGCCGCTCGCGCACCGCCGCCAGCAGCGTCTCGCTCTTGTCCTGGCGCAGGCGGATGTCCACTTGGGGATGACGGGCATGGAAGGTGGCCAGCAACTCGACGATATCCAGGCGCGGCACTGAAGAGATCAGGCCCAGCGTCAGGGTGCCGCGAATGGCGCCGACCGCGGCGGCCACGTCCTGCTGCAACCGTTCCACCGCCGCCAGCGCCTGGCGCGCATGGACCAGCAACGCCTCGCCGGCGGGAGTGATGCGCACCTGGCGCGGCAGGCGCTCGAACAGGGTGGCGCCCAACTCGGCTTCCAGGCGGGCGATCTGGTGACTGAGCGCCGATTGCACCACATGGCAACGCTCGGCGGCGCGGGTGAAGTGGCGCTCCTCGGCCAGGGCGACGGCGAATTCCAGCTGCTTGAGATTCATGGTGCTATCTTTAAATGAGATCGAAGCCATCTTAACGATTCATTTAACCGATAGCTGCCGTTGGCCGATACTGACCAGCCCCTTTCTTGCCGGACCCTGCGGATGTCGAACCCCACGCCTCCTCTCAGCCGCTGGCTGACCCTGCTCATGGCCGTCGCCACCGGCATCGCCGTAGCCAGCAACTACTACAACCAGCCGCTGCTGCACACCATCGCCCAGCGCTTCGACCTCAGCTACACCCAGGCCGGCAGCATCGTCACCACCGCCCAACTCAGCTACGCCGCCGGCCTCCTGCTGCTGGTGCCCCTGGGGGACCTGCTGGAGCGCCGCCGGCTGATCGTCACCATGAGCGTGATCGCCGCCGCCGGCCTGGCCTTGAGCGCCACCGCCACCAGTCTGACCTGGCTGCTGGTGGGCACCGCCATGACCGGGCTCTTCTCGGTGGTGGCCCAGGTGCTGGTGCCCTTCGCCGCGACCCTGGCCGCGCCGGAGCAGCGGGGCAGGGCGGTGGGCACGGTGATGAGCGGACTCATCCTCGGCATCCTGCTGGCCCGCACCGTGGCCGGCGCACTCTCGTCCCTGGGCGACTGGCGTACCGTCTATGCCGTGGCGGCCGGTCTGATGCTGGCCACCGCCCTGGCCCTGCAGCTGGCGCTGCCGCGCTATCAGCAATCGGCGGGCCTGAGCTATCCGCGGCTGCTGGGTTCGGTGTTCGAGCTCTTGCGCGACGAACCCCTGCACCGCCTGCGCACCCTGCTGGGTTGCCTGGGCTTCGCCGTCTTCGCGGTGTTCTGGACGCCCCTGGCCTTTCTGCTCGCCGCCGAACCCTATGGCTTCAGCGACGGCACCATCGGCCTGTTCGGTCTCGCCGGCGCCGTGGGCGCGCTGGCTGCCAACCTGGCCGGGCGCATGGCCGACCAGGGCAAGGGAGGGCTCGCCACCAGCATCGGCCTGGCCTCCCTGACCCTGGCCTGGCTGCCCCTGGCCTTCGCCCAGCAGTCGCTGGCGGCGCTGCTGGTCGGCATCCTGGTGCTGGATCTCGCCGTGCAGCTCAGCCACGTCAGCAACCAGAACGTGGTCTATCGGCTGCGCCCGGAAGCCCGTAGCCGCCTCAACGCCGGCTACATGACCGGCTACTTCCTTGGCGGCTCCCTGGGTTCGCTGCTGTCGGCACGACTGTACGAACACTTCGGCTGGACCGGCGTCAGCCTGGCCGGGTGCCTGCTGGCCGCCACGGCGCTGGCCGTCTGGTGCCTGTTCCTGCTGCGTCAGCGTCAGGCGCGCGCCTGAACGCCATTATCAGCGCGGTCGATGATCGCTATCCCGAGGGACGATTTCTAGGCGCGGGGTGGGCTGGCGACAATGAGTCCACACCCACCCGACACAGGTACTCGCCATGAAAGCCCTCACCGCCCTCTTCGCCGCCACCCTGCTCACCACCGCCATCGCCCAATCCGCCCAGGCCGAGGAAAGCGCCCTGCGCCCCCTGGGTTCGCTAATCGAAACGCACCAGCAGCAGGATCGCACCCTGGCCGAGAACGGCGCTGAGCGCAGCCTGCAGCCCTCGATCCAGCGTCAGCAACAGCGCCTCGATCCGCGTCGCACCCTGGCCGAGAACGGCGCCGAGCGCAGTCTGCAACCCTCGATCCAGCGTCAGCAACAGCGCCTCGATCCGCGTCGCGCCCTGGCCGAAAACGGTGCCGAGCGCAGCCTGCAACCCTCGATCCAGCGCCAGCAACAGCGCCTGGACGGCCAACGCCTGGCCGCCGACGGCGCCGAGCGGACCCTCCAGCAGTGGCCCCAGCGTCAACCGACTCGCGGCGCCGTGGCGTGAGTCGGCCGGACCGTCAGCCGGTCGCGCAGATAGTCCGAGAACAGCTGGACGATGCGCGCCGACTGACGATGCTGGGGATAGACCGCATAGACCGCCGCGCTGGGCAGGGCGAAGTCTTCCAGCACCTGCACCAGCGCCCCTGAGGCCAGCGCCGCGCCGATGATGAAGGTCGGCAGCACCGCGATGCCCTGACCGGCGATGGCCGCGTCCCGCACCACTTCCCCGTTGTTGGCCCTGAGTTGACCCTGCATGGGTAGCACCAGCGGCTTGCCCCCACGCTGAAAGCGCCATTCCACCTGGCGGCCATGCCCATAGAGCAGACAGCTGTGCTCGGCCAGATCCTCCGGCTGCAGCAGCGGCGGCGCCTTCTGCAGATAATCCGGACTGGCACAGGTCACCAGCTGCATCTCGGTCAGGCGCTTGGCGATCAGACTGGAATCGGCCAGGGTGCCGATGCGGATCGACATGTCGTAGCCCTCCGCTAGCAGATCCACCGCCCGGTCATTGAGATCCAGCTCCAGGCGGATCTGCGGATAGGCCGAGAGAAAATCCGGCAGCAGGGGACTCAGGTGCAGGGTGCCAAAGGTCATGGGCGCACTGACGCGTAGCACTCCCTGGGGCACCGTCCGCCGGCTGGAAAGCAATTCCTCGGTGTCGTTGACGTCTTCGAGGATCTTCACCGCCCGTTCGTAGAGCAGCATTCCCAACTCGGTCGCCTGCAGGCGCCGCGTGGTGCGATTGAGCAGTCGCACCCCCAGACTTTCCTCCAGGGCCATGGTCCGCCGGCTGACGTATTGCTTGGACAGCCCCAGCTTGTCGGCGGCGGCGGTGAAGCTGCCCTCGTTCAGGGTGGTGACGAACAGGCGCAGGTCTTCGAAATTCATGGCGGCATCCAGGCAGCGGGAGACGTTTGACGACGGTCGGATCGCCGTCATTGTGCCAAATCGCCAGGCGTCCAGCGTCAGCCAGGCCGCTGGCGAGCGCGCAAAAGAAAACCCCCTCGCCACCTTGCGGTGAGGAGAGGGTTCTGGCGTTCGCCGTCGCTTAGACGTTGAAGCGGAAGTGCATGACATCACCGTCCTTGACGATGTAGTCCTTGCCTTCCAGGCGCCACTTGCCGGCTTCCTTGGCGCCGTTCTCGCCCTTGAAGGCGATGAAGTCGGCATAGGCCACCACTTCGGCGCGGATGAATCCCTTCTCGAAGTCGGTGTGGATGGCGGCGGCCGACTGGGGCGCGGTGGCGCCGACGCGGACTGTCCAGGCACGGACTTCCTTCACCCCGGCGGTGAAGTAGGTCTGCAGGTTGAGCAGTTCGTAGCCGGCGCGGATCACCCGGTTCAGGCCCGGCTCTTCCATGCCCATGGACTCGAGGAACATCTGCTTTTCCTCGTCGTCATCCAGTTCGGCGATTTCCGCCTCGATCTTGTTGCACACCGGCACCACCACGGCGCCTTCTTCTTCGGCGATGGCACGGACCACGTCCAGATGCGGGTTGTTCTCGAAGCCGTCTTCGGCGACGTTGGCGATGTACATCACCGGCTTGCTGGTCAGCAGGTGGAAGCTGCGCACCAGGCGCTTCTGTTCGTCGTCCAGGCCCTTCAGCAGGCTACGGGCAGGCTTGCCGGCTTCGAAGTGGGGGATCAGCTGCTCCAGCAGGGCCTTTTGCGCCAGGGCTTCCTTGTCACCGCCCTTGGCGTTGCGGGTCACGCGCTGCAGTTGCTTCTCGCAGCTGTCGAGGTCGGCGAAGATCAGCTCCAGGTCGATCACCTCGATGTCCCGCTTGGGATCCACCGAATTCGACACGTGGATGACGTTCTCGTCTTCGAAGCAGCGCACCACGTGGGCGATGGCGTCGGTCTCGCGGATGTTGGCGAGAAACTTGTTGCCCAGGCCTTCACCCTTGGAGGCACCGGCCACCAGGCCCGCGATGTCGACGAACTCCATGGTGGTGGGGATCACCCGCTCGGGTTTGACGATCTCCGCCAGGGCATTCAGTCGTGCATCGGGCATGGGCACGATGCCGCTGTTGGGCTCGATGGTGCAGAAGGGGAAGTTTTCCGCCGCGATACCAGATTGGGTCAGGGCATTGAACAGGGTGGACTTGCCGACGTTGGGCAGGCCGACGATGCCGCAATTGAATCCCATGGTGTGTGTCCTCGCGGAAGAAAAGGAAGAGGGTAGGGTAGGTCAGGCCTTGCGGCTGTGCAGGCGTTGCATGGCGCGGGTCAGGTCGCCGCTCAGCAGCTCCGGAACCACCTCCAGGGCGGCATCGATGCTGGTGTCGAGCAGGTCCTGCTCGCTGCGCGGTGCGCGGCCCAGCACGAAATTGGAGACCAGGCTGGCATGCCCCGGATGACCGATGCCCAGGCGCAGGCGCTGGAAGCCGTTCTGATTGCCGAGCTGGGCGATGATGTCGCGCAGTCCGTTGTGCCCCCCATGGCCGCCGCCGGTCTTGAGACGGGCGGTACCGGGTGGCAGGTCGAGTTCGTCGTGTGCCACCAGGATGGCTGCCGGCGGGATGCGGAAGAAGCCGGCGAGCGCCGCCACGGCCTGGCCGCTGCGGTTCATGTAGGTGGTGGGGATGAGCAGACGAACATCGTTGCCCGCGTGGCGAAAGCGCCCCACGAGGCCATGATACTTGCGCTCGACAGCCAGGCTCGCGCCTTGGGCGGCTGCCAATCGCTCAACGAAAAGGGCCCCTGCATTGTGCCGGGTCTGGTCGTATTCGGGGCCCGGATTACCCAGGCCGACGATCAGTTGGACGGCAGTCATGTCAAGAGCCCTTCTCTTTCAGGCGTGCGAGAACTTACTCGGCAGCGCCTTCTTCGGCAGCGCCGTCTTCAGCTTCTTCACGGATGCGCGGCATGTGGATGCTGGCAACCGGCAGATCGCTGCCGTGGGCCAGGGACACCAGCTCGACGCCAGCCGGGACGTTCAGGTCGCTCAGGTGAACGATCTGGTCCAGCTCGACCTTGGCCATGTCGACTTCGATGAATTCCGGCAGGTCTTTCGGCAGGCAGGAAACTTCGACTTCGTTGATGGTGTGCAGGATCTCGCCACCCTGTTGCTTCACGCCCACGGAGCTTTCCTGGTTCATGAAGTGCAGGGGCACGTGAGCGGTCAGCTTCTGACCGGCGACGACGCGCAGGAAGTCGGCGTGCATGACGTAGCCCTTGGAGGGGTGACGCTGCAGGGCCTTGACCAGGACGCTTTCGTTGCTGCCATCAACCTTCAGGGTGATGACGCTGGCGAAGGCGGCTTCGCTTTCCAGCATCTTGGCCAGGTCTTTGCCGACCAGGGTGATGGACGTCGGGGCCTTTTCGCCACCGTAGATCACGGCGGGAACGTTACCGGCATTGCGACGCAGGCGGCGGCTCGCACCTTTCCCCAGGTCGGAACGCACTTCGGCATTCAGAGTGAAATCTACCATTGTGAATCTCCAAGATAAGGAATCGGCAGTCCGAGACTTGCGACCAGTTCTACGGCCCTACCGACTAAAAAGCCCCGGTAGACCGTCACGGCCTTCCGGGGCGCTTCCAGAGCGGCTGTTCCTTAACGGAACATCGCGCTGATGGATTCTTCGTTGCTGATCCGACGTACCGCCTCGGCCACCACCGGCGCGATGTCCAGCTGGCGGATACGGCTGCAGGCCTGAGCCGCGGCGGACAGCGGAATGGTGTTGGTCACCACCAGCTCGTCCAGCACGGAGTTGTCGATGTTCTCGATGGCCCGACCCGACAGCACCGGGTGGGTGCAGTAGGCCAGGACCTTGGCGGCGCCGTGTTCCTTCAGGGCCTTGGCCGCGTGGCACAGGGTGCCGGCGGTATCGACCATGTCGTCGACCAGCACGCAGGTGCGGTCCTGGATGTCACCGATGATGTGCATCACTTCCGACTGGTTGGCCTTGGGACGACGCTTGTCGATGATCGCCAGGTCCACACCCAGGCTCTTGGCCACGGCGCGCGCACGCACCACGCCACCGATATCCGGGGAGACGATCATCAGATTTTCGAAACGCTGGTCTTCGATGTCATCCACCAGGGCGGGGGAGCCGTAGATGTTGTCCACGGGAATATCGAAGAAGCCCTGGATCTGGTCGGCGTGCAGATCGACGGTGAGCACACGATTGATGCCCACCACGGTCAGCATGTCAGCCACGACCTTGGCGGTGATGGCGACGCGTGCGGAACGCGGACGGCGATCCTGGCGCGCATAACCGAAATAGGGGATGACTGCGGTGATACGAGTGGCCGAGGAGCGGCGGAAGGCATCGGCCATCACCACCAGTTCCATCAGGTTGTCGTTGGTCGGCTCGCAGGTGGGCTGGATGATGAAGACATCCTTGCCCCGTACGTTCTCGTTGATTTCGACACTGATCTCGCCATCGGAGAATTTTCCGACGGAGACGTCACCGAGAGGGATATGCAGCTGGCGCACGATGCGCCGTGCCAGATCGGGGTTGGCGTTCCCCGTGAAGACCATCATCTTGGACACGCTGCAGTTCCTGCGGCTTGAGGTGGGTCTTGGAAGGAAAATGGCAGGGGCGGCTGGATTCGAACCAACGCATGGCAGGATCAAAACCTGCTGCCTTACCGCTTGGCGACGCCCCTGTATCTTGCAGAGTACTAGCTGTACTCATTCTCTGGTCAGGCTTGCCAGCGCCCGGTGCAACATGGAAGTGTTGCTACCTTTGGCTACGAAGCCTGGAAGTGATGCTGGTAGCTGGCTAGCTACTGTATCAGCTTCGGTCTTATTTGGAAAGCTTCCAAATATGCAACCTCCAGTGCCGGTTAATCTAGCTGAAACAAATTTGTTTAGCAAGATCAAAGCGTTACGAATTTCTGGGTAACGCCTTTCGACCGTACTCTGGCAGTCGTTTCGACCTGACCACTTGAGAACGGCGCAAACTTTAATGGGGGGAGTGTCCCGTGTCAACAGCGGATCGGAAAAAATTTCTGCTGTACTTACAGAGACTTGCGGCACGGCCACGAGATACCAGGGTTCCGGGGGGGCGACCGGGGTGAGCTTTTCACCCACGCCCTCGGCGAAGGCGGCCTGGCCACGGACGAATACCGGCACGTCGGCGCCCAGGCGCAGCCCCAGTGCCGCCAGGTCGTCGAGGCTGGCGCCCAGGCCCCAGAGATGATTCAGGCCGAGCAGGGTGGTGGCGGCATCCGAACTGCCGCCACCAATGCCGCCACCCATGGGCAGGCGCTTGGTCAGCCAAAGGTCGGCACCCTGGCGGGTGCCGCTTTCCTGCTGCAGCAGCCGGGCGGCGCGCAGGATGAGATTCTGCTCGGGGGCGACGCCCGGCAGGCCGTCGTGCAGGTGCAATTCGTCGTCATCGCGTCCGGCAAAGCCCAGGTCGTCGCCCCAGTCGAGAAACTGGAACAGCGTCTGCAGCTCGTGATAGCCGTCCGGGCGGCGGCCGAGGATGTGCAGGAACAGATTGAGCTTGGCCGGCGCCGGCAGGGTGAAGGCAGGCGCCATGGTCATTTGCCCAGCTCGCGCGGCTGCCAGGTCTTCACCACCAGAATGACTTCCAGGTCCTTGCCGGTGAGCTTGAGGCGCTCGGGCAGGGTGTAGCCGTTCTGCTCGGTGTAACGGGTGTATTCGACGGTCCAGCCGTCCTGTACCAGGCGCGCCAGGTGGCTGTCGGCGTCCAGGGTCAACTGGCTGCGACTGTCCGGCGCCGGCAGGCCGCGCACCCACCAGAGCAGGTGCGAGACCGGCAGGCGCCAGCCGAGTTGCTGTTCCAGCAGGGCCTCGGGGGAATCGGCCTGGTAGCTGCCCTGGCCGGAGACATCGAGGGTGACGGCACCCGGACGCCCGGTGAGCCGGGTGGCGCCACGGCCGAGGGGGCCGGCCAGGCGGATGTCGTAGTAGTCCTGGCGCTGCAGCCAGAACAGGGTGCCGCTACCGGAATCGCGCGGGGCGCGGATGCCGACCTTGCCGTCGATCTGCCAGCCGTCGAGGGCGGCGATACGTTGCTTGTGGGCCTGCCACTGGGCGGCATTGCCCTGGCCTTCCACGGCCTCCTGGCGAGAGGTGCTGGCGCAACCGGCCAGCAGGGCGAGCAGGAACAGGGTGAAGAGGGTACGCACGCGGATCATCGGAGGGTTTCGCTTCCAGTCAGGCGTTTGAGGGTGCTGCGCAGGATGGCGTCATCGGCGTCGGCGTCGAGGCCCACGCGCCAGACCTTGCGCGCTTCGCTGCGCTTGCCCTGGGCCCAGAGCACCTCGCCCAGATGGGCCGCCACTTCGGCGTCGGGAAAGCGTTCGTAGGCCTGGCGCAGATAGCGTTCGGCGTCGGCCAGCTGGCCCTGGCGATAGCGGATCCAGCCCATGCTGTCGAGGATCGCCGGGTCGTCCGGACTCAGCTGGTGCGCCTTGTCGATCAGCTGGCGCGCCTCGGCCAGTCGCGGGGTGCGATCGGCCAGGGTGTAGCCGAGGGCGTTGAGCGCCATGGCGTTGTCGGGGTCGTGGGCGATGATGTAGCGCAGATCGGCCTCCAACTGACCGAGATCGCCGCGCTTTTCCGCCAGCATGGAGCGGACATAGAGCAGGTTGAGGTCGTTGGGATACTGCTGCAAGGCCTGCTGCACGGTCTGGTCGGCGAGGGTGGTCTGGTCGGCACTGGCCAGGCCTTCGACTTCCAGCAGATAGAGCGGCACGGCGTATTCGCTCTGGCGCTTGCGGGCATCGGCCAGGCGCTGACGGGCCTCGGCGATACGGCCGCTGCCCAGCAGGATTTCCGCCTGGCGCTGCTGGGCGGCCAGGTAGTCGGTGCCTGGCCCGACCTGGGTGTATTCGGCCAGCGCCTGCTCGGGCTGGTCGAGTTCTTCGTAGCTGCGACCCAGGTTGAGGTGCGCGGCGTCCACATGGCTGCCGCGGTCGATCAGTTCTTTCAGATAGATCTGGGCTTCGCGCCAGGCCTGGGCTTCCAGGCAGACCAGCGCCAGGGAGAATCTCAGGTCGTCGTCGTCCGGGAACTGGGTGACCAGCTCGGCGAATTCGCGCTTTGCCTGGTCCAGGCGATCCAGTTCCACCAGCAGCCGGGCATGGGCCAGGCGCAGGCGGCGGTCTTCCGGGTGCTGGCGGATGCCGGCTTCGAGCAGCGGCAGGGCCTCGGCGCTGCGGTCCTGGCTCTGCAACAGGCGGGCGCGCAGGAGCAGCGGCGCGACTTCGCGCCTGGCCGCCGGATTGCGCTCCAGCAGCTTGAGGGCTTCGTCAGCCCGGCCATCCTGCTGCAAGAGCAGCGCCTTGCCGAACAGCAGCTGGCCATTGTGCGGATACTTGGCCAGCAGCCGGTCGAAGCTCTTGAGCAGGCCGGCGCGGGTGGTCTCGTCGGTTTCAGCCGCCGAGAGGGCGAGGAAATCGAAATGGGTGTCGCCCTGACCCTGGAGCACGCGCTCCATGTAGACCATGGATTCGTCATAGCGACCGGCGCGGGCCAGCATGATGGCGGCGGCGCGCTGGGCATCCAGGTTGTCGGGGGCGTTGCGCGCCCAGATCTGCGCGGTTTCCAGCGCCGGGGTATCGGCGCCCAGGTATTCGGCGATGCGGAAGGCCCGCTCGGCTATCCCCGGATCCTGGGTCGACTTGGCCTGCTCGACATAGTTGGTCAGGGCGATGTCGAAACGGTTGCGCTGACCGGCCAGCTCGCCGACCAGCAGGTCATAGAGGGTGTCTTCGCGAAAGGAGCCGGCCGGTTGCGGCGTGCTGGTCTTGGCGGTGGGCGGCGGGATGGCGGCGGCGGGCGTCGGCTGCCGGCCGAGGTTCTGGCAGCCGGCGAGCAGCAGGGCGGTCGTCAGCAGCGCAAGGTATCTGGTCATAGGGTCAAGGCGGCCTTTTTACAGTCGGTCCATCATGCCACAAGAGTCGCCGTGGCCGCGTCGCGCATGCGGAGCGGCGGGCCGAGAAGTGCGGTGGTCGAGGCTGTTGACGCCTTTTGCCCGGCAAGATTCATTCGCCCAGGCTATGACGGCGATTGTCCGACGTCTCGTCGCTGCTGGTTGTCGCCACCGCCCGCGCGTAGGACAATGTTCGGCTTTCCCAATCCGTTCGACTGCTTGCGTCCATGGCCTTTCTCGCGCTCGGCATCAATCACAAGACCGCCTCGGTTGAGGTGCGCGAACGCGTGGCTTTCACTCCGGAGCAGACGGTCGAGGCCCTGCGCCAGCTGGAGCAGGCCACCCACAGTCGCGAAGCGGCGATTCTTTCCACCTGCAATCGCAGCGAACTCTACCTGGAGCTGGAGCCCAGCCTGGCGGAAGCCGTGCTGGCCTGGCTCGCCCAGTACCACCGGGTCCCCCTGGAAGACCTGCGCGCCAGCATCTACCTGCACCAGGACGAAGCCGCGGTCCGCCACATGATGCGGGTGGCCGCCGGACTGGATTCCATGGTGCTGGGCGAGCCGCAGATCCTCGGCCAGCTCAAGTCGGCCTATGCCGTGGCCCGCGAGGCCGGCACCGTGGGGCCGCTGCTGGGCCGGCTGTTCCAGGCCACCTTCAATACCGCCAAGGCGGTGCGCACCGACACGGCGATCGGCGAGAATCCGGTGTCGGTGGCCTTTGCCGCGGTCAGCCTGGCCAAGCAGATCTTCAGCGACCTCAGTCGCAGCCAGGCGCTGCTGATCGGCGCCGGCGAGACCATCACCCTGGTCGCGCGCCATCTGCACGAGCAGGGTGTGCGCCGCATCGTCGTCGCCAACCGCACCCTGGAGCGCGCCAGCCACCTGGCGGAAGAATTCGGCGCCCACACCGTGCTCCTGGCCGATATTCCCGACGAACTGGTCAACAGCGACATCGTCATCAGTTCCACCGCCAGCCAGCTGCCCATCCTCGGCAAAGGGGCGGTGGAGCGGGCGCTCAAGCAGCGGCGGCACAAGCCCATCTTCATGGTCGACATCGCCGTGCCGCGCGACATCGAGCCGGAGGTGAGCGAGCTGGAGGACGTCTACCTCTATACGGTGGACGACCTGCACGAGGTGGTAGCGGAAAATCTCAAGAGTCGCCAGGGCGCGGCCCAGGCCGCCGAGAAGCTGGTGCTGGCCGGGGTCGAGGACTTCATGCAGCGGCTGCGCGAGCGCGCCGCGGTGGACGTGGTCCGCGCCTATCGCCAGCAAGGCGAGCAGATCCGCGACGACGAACTGGCTCGCGCCCAGCGCCAGCTGGCCAATGGCGTCGATCCCCAGGAAGCCCTGGCGGCCCTGGCACGCAGCCTCACCAACAAGCTGATGCACGCACCGAGTGTGCAGCTCAAGAAACTATCCGCCGAGGGGCGCGTCGATGCGCTGACCCTGGCTCAGGAACTCTTCGCCCTCGACGAGGGTTTGGACAAGACATGAAGACCTCTCTGTTGCACAAGCTCGACGGTCTGCAGGACCGCTTCGAGGAGCTGACCGCGCTGTTGGGCGACGCCGAAGTCATCAGCGACCAGACCCAGTTCCGCGCCTATTCCAAGGAATACGCTGAACTCGAGCCGGTCAACCAGGCGTTCACCGAATACCGCAAGGTGCAGGCCGACCTGGAGGGTGCCCAGGCGCTGCTCAAGGACAGCGATCCGGATCTGCGCGAGATGGCCGAGGAAGAGGTCGGCACCGCCAAGGCGCGGCTGCAGGAACTGGAAGACGAATTGCAGCGCATGATGCTGCCGCGGGATCCCAATGACGGCCGCAACGTCTTCCTGGAAATCCGCGCCGGTACCGGCGGCGACGAGGCGGCGATCTTTGCCGGCGATCTGTTCCGCATGTACTCGCGCTATGCCGAACGCCAGGGCTGGCGCCTCGAGGTGCTCTCGGAGAACGAGGGCGAGCACGGTGGCTTCAAGGAGGTCATCGCTCGCGTCGAAGGCGACAGCGTCTACGCCAAGCTCAAGTTCGAGTCCGGTGCGCACCGGGTGCAGCGGGTCCCGGAAACCGAATCCCAGGGCCGCATCCACACCTCGGCCTGCACTGTGGCGGTGCTGCCCGAGCCCGACGAGCAGCAGGCCATCGAGATCAATCCGGCCGATCTGCGCGTCGACACCTATCGCTCCTCCGGCGCGGGCGGCCAGCACGTCAACAAGACCGATTCCGCGGTGCGCATCACCCACCTGCCCACCGGCATCGTGGTGGAGTGCCAGGAAGAGCGTTCGCAGCACAAGAACCGCGCCAAGGCCATGGCCTGGCTGTCGGCCAAGCTCAACGACCAGCAGGACGCGGCGGCGCACAAGGAAATGTCCGACACCCGCCGGCTGCTGGTGGGTTCGGGCGACCGCTCCGAGCGCATCCGCACTTACAACTTTCCCCAGGGCCGGGTGACCGATCACCGCATCAACCTGACCCTCTATTCGCTGGGCGAGGTGGTCAACGGCGACGTCCAGCAGATCATCGATCCGCTGCTGCAGGAATACCAGGCCGACCAGCTGGCGGCGCTGGGAGACTGAGCCATGGCGACCATCGGCGCCCTGTTGCGCGAAAGCCAGCTGCCGGATTCGCCCAGCGCCCGCCTGGATGTGGAACTGCTGCTGGCCGCCGCCCTGGACAAGCCACGCAGCTACCTGCGCACCTGGCCGGAAAAACTGGTGCCGCGCGAGGCCCTGGCGCGTTTCCAGGCCGATCTCGAACGGCGCCGGCAGGGTGAACCTGTGGCCTATATCCTTGGCCAGCAAGGCTTCTGGTCGCTCGATCTGGAAGTGAGTCCCGATACCCTGATCCCCCGCCCCGATACCGAGGTGCTGGTGGAAACCGCCCTGGCACTGCCCCTGGCCGACGAGGTGCGGGTACTGGATCTGGGCACCGGCACCGGTGCCATCGCCCTGGCCCTGGCCCATGAACGACCGCGCTGGCAGGTCAGCGGCGTGGATCGTATTGCGGCGGCGGTGGCGCTGGCGCAACGCAACGCCCAGCGCCTGCGCCTGGGCAATGCGGTCTTCCAGCAGAGTCACTGGTTCGGCGCCCTCGCCGGGCAGCGCTTCGACCTGATCGTCAGCAATCCTCCCTATATCGCCGGCAGCGATCGCCATCTGGACGAGGGCGACGTGCGTTTCGAACCGCGCAGTGCCCTGGTGGCCGGCGTCGATGGCCTGGACGACATCCGCGAACTGGTCGCGGCGGCGCCCGCGCACCTGCAGCCGAGTGGCTGGCTGTGGCTGGAGCACGGCTTCGACCAGGCCGCCGCGGTGCGCGAACTGCTGGTTCGCCAGGGGTTCGTCGAGGTCGAGAGTCGCCAGGACCTGGGTGGTCACGAACGCATCAGCGGAGGGCGTCGGCCATGCTGAGCGACAGTGAGCTGCTGCGCTACAGCCGGCAGATCCTGCTGGCCCAGGTGGATATCGACGGACAATTGCGTCTGAAAGACGCCAGGGTGCTCATCGTCGGTCTCGGCGGTCTGGGTTCGCCGGTGGCGCTCTACCTGGCCGCCGCCGGCGTCGGCGAATTGCACCTGGCCGACTTCGACCGGGTCGACCTGAGCAATCTGCAGCGCCAGGTGCTGCACGATGAAAGCCGCATCGGCCAGGGCAAGGTGGATTCCGCCCTGCAACGCCTGG
Organism: Pseudomonas sp. AS2.8; assembly: GCF_014190935.1. Classification (NCBI taxonomy): domain Bacteria; kingdom Pseudomonadati; phylum Pseudomonadota; class Gammaproteobacteria; order Pseudomonadales; family Pseudomonadaceae; genus Pseudomonas; species Pseudomonas sp. AS2.8. The sequence continues at coordinate 371,973 of NZ_JACHVV010000005.1, read as the reverse complement.
CGGCGCTCAATCCCGAAGTACGCCTGGTGCCCCTGCGCGAAGCGCTGGACGCCGACAGCCTGGCGGCGCGCATCGCCACGGTGGATCTGGTGCTGGACTGCTCGGACAACTTCACCACCCGGGCGGCGGTGAATGCCGCCTGCGTGGCCACGGGGCGACCGCTGGTGAGTGGCGCGGCCATTCGCCTGGAAGGCCAGCTCAGCGTCTTCGATCCGCGTCGCGCCGACAGCCCCTGCTACCACTGCCTCTATGGCGAGGGCAGCGAGGCGGAACTCAGTTGCAGCGAAGCCGGGGTGCTGGGGCCGGTGGTGGGCCTGGTGGGCAGTCTGCAGGCGCTGGAAGCGCTCAAGCTCCTGGCCGGCTTCGGCGAGCCGCTGGTGGGACGGCTGCTGCTGGTGGATGCGGCGGGCAGTCGCTTCCGCGAATTGCGGGTCAGGCGCGATCCGGGTTGCCCGGTGTGCGGCGCCCGCCATGGCTGACGAGGCGCCGGTCGGGGTCTTCGACTCGGGCGTCGGCGGCCTGTCGGTGCTGGCGGAGATCCGCCAGCTGCTGCCGGCGGAAACCCTGCATTACGTCGCCGATTGCGGCCATATCCCCTATGGCGAAAAGACCCCTGCCTTCATCCGCGAGCGCTGCCAGCTGATTGCGGCGCGGCTGCACGCGCAGGGCGCCAAGGCCCTGGTGGTGGCCTGCAACACCGCCACCGTGGCGGCGGTGGCCGATCTGCGCGAACGCTATCCCCGCTGGCCCATCGTCGGCATGGAGCCCGCGGTCAAGCCCGCCGCGGCGGCGACCCGCAATGGCCGAGTCGGGGTGCTGGCGACCACCGGCACCCTGCAGAGCGCCAAGTTCGCCGCCTTGCTGGACCGATTCGCCCTAGGCGTCCAGGTGCTGACCCAGCCCTGCCCGGGACTGGTGGAACAGGTCGAGCGCGGCGATCTGCACGGCCCCGAGACCCGGCGCCTGCTGCAGGACTTTCTCGCGCCCTTGCTGGCAGCGCAGTGCGACACCCTGATCCTGGGCTGCACCCACTATCCCTTCCTGCGGCCCTTGCTGGCCGAACTGGTGCCACCGCAGGTCATCCTGGTGGACACCGGCGCCGCCGTGGCGCGGCGCCTGCAGAGTCTGCTGGCGCTGGACGAGCGCCTGGCGAAAGGGCCGGCCGGCCCTACGCGATTCTGGACCTCGGGCGATCCCGCCGAGCTTCGCGCCGTGCTGCCGCAACTTTGGCCGGCAGGGGCCGAGGTAAAGGCGTTCGTCTGACTTTTCCGCCAGGGTTTCGCTCGCCAAATGCCAGTCCAGCGACTAGCATCCGACCTTGTAGGTAAAAATATCCCGTGCTGTGAACACCTTCACGTCTTGATGGTCAATGCTCGCAGTTCGTAAAAACTAGAAACATCCATAAGGGCACTCTCATGAACAAATTGCTTTCGCTCGCAGTAGCCGCCGCGCTTGCGCTGGGTGGCGTGGCATCGGCACAGGCTGTGGAAATCACCGGGGCAGTCGGGGCCACCAGCCAGAGCGGCATGACCTACCGCATCGGTGCCGGCTGGAATTGGGACAAGAGCTGGTGGCAGAGCTCCACGGGCCGCCTGACCGGCTACTGGGATGCAGGCTACACCTACTGGGAAGGCGACAATGGCCGGTCTTCCGACCAGCATTCGCTGTCCTTCGCCCCGGTGTTCGTCTACGAATTCGGCCAGGGCCGGGTGAAGCCCTTCGTCGAGGCCGGTATCGGCGTCGCCGTCTTCTCCAGCACCAAGGTTGGCGAGCAGGACCTGGGCTCGGCCTTCAACTTCGAAGACCGCATCGGCCTGGGCCTGAAGATCGGCGATACCCAGCGCGTCGGCATCCGTGCGACTCACTATTCCAACGCCGGCATCAAGCAGCCCAACGACGGCATCGAGTCCTATGCGCTGTTCTACAGCCACACCCTCTGATCCAGGGCCGATATGAAAAAAGCCGGACCTAGTCCGGCTTTTTCGTGTCCGTCTTGCGCGCCATGCCGCGGTAGGCGGCCAGCGCCCGCTGGCGACTCTCGCCCAGGTCCACCAGCGGCGTCAGGTAGCGGCCTCCCGGGGTATGCACGGCCTTGCCCTTGAGGTCGGCCAGTTCCGGCACCCAGGTACGCACATAGTCGCCCCGGGCATCGATCTTCAGCGCCTGGGTGTGGGGGTTGAACACCCGGAAATAGGGCACCGAATCGGTACCGGTGGAGGCGCTCCACTGCCAGCCGCCATTGTTGGAGGCCAGGTCGCCATCGATGAGGTGCCGCATGAACCAGCGCTCACCCTCGCGCCAGTCGATCAGCAGGTTCTTGCACAGGAACATGGCCGTCAGCATGCGCATGCGATTGTGCATCCAGCCGATCTGCAGGAGCTGGCGCATGGCGGCATCGATGATGGGAATCCCGGTGCGCCCCTGTTGCCAGGCTGCGAGGCCTTCGGGGTCGTCGCGCCAGGGCAGGGCGGTCAGGTCCTGGTTGAATGGCTGGTGCCGGGATACCCGGGGATAGCCCACCAGCACATGACGATAGAATTCGCGCCAGAGCAGCTCGGTGATCCAGGTGGCCGCCCCCTGCTTGCCGCCGCTGAGCAGGCCATCGTTGGCCCGGACCGCCGCCTGCAGACACTGGCGGGGCGTCAGCACCCCGGCATTGAGATAGGCCGACAACTGGCTGGTACCGGGTTCGGAAGGAATGTCCCGCGCCCGCTGATAGTCTTCCAGATCATCCTGGATGAAGGCTGCCAGGCGCTGCAGCGCCGCCTCTTCCCCTGCCGGCCACAGCCCTTGTAGCTCGGCGGCGGTCGCAGCGAAGCCCTCAACCGCGGTGGGCAGCTCGTCCGCAGTGACCGGGCCCTGCTGCTGCTTGCCCGGGGCGGGCAGGGGTGTCGGCAGGCCGGTTTCCAGGCGTGCCAGGCAGGTCTTCCTGAACTGACCGAAAACCTTGAAATAGCCACCGCTCTTGGTCAGCACCGTACCCGGCGCGAACAGCGTCTGGTCCAGGTAGCGATGGGTCGCCAGACCCGCGTCTTCGAAGGCCTTGACCACGGCGTCGTCACGGGCGGCTTCGTTGACCCCGTATTCGTCATTGAAATGCAGGTGCTCGACGCCCAGCTCCCGCGCCAGGTCGAGCAGCACCTGGGGCGCCTGCGCCCAGTGCTCGGCGCGGCGGACCAGCAAGGGGATACCAAGAGACTCGAGTGTCTTGCCCAGTTCGGCGAGATTGCGCAGCCAGAAGTCGACCTTTACCGGCGCCTCGTCGTGCACCTGCCATTGGGCGGGACTCAGCAAGAAGACGGCTGCCACCGGCCCCTGTTCGGCGGCGGCGTGGAGAGCGGGATGATCGAGGGTGCGCAGGTCGGTTCGAAACCAGACGAGCTGACTCATGCATGGCGTTCCTGACGCAGCAGCCCGGCACTCTGCAGGCGATCGAAGGCCTCGCCTGGACTGCGCGCCGGTGCGGCATCGGCGGTGAGGGATTCGCCCAGCGCACCGAGGGTCAGGCAGGGACGCGCATGGCGATTGGCGAAGGTCTGCAGCTGGCGACGCAGCTCGCTGTCGGGGCGGCTGTCACGGCAGAGAATCAGTGCCCGGGGTTCGAGCTGTTCGACCAGGCGATCCAGATTACCCGCGGGTACCGACCACTCCACCAGTTCCACCGGGCATTCCGCGGCGCTGATCAGCCAGGCGCAAAGCCACAACGAGGTGTTCATCGGCGTCTCGTCGAGATTCAGCAGCACCAGGGGCGCGCCTCTCAGGCTGTGCTGGCTGTGATAGATCCGCGCACCCAGCTTGCTGCGCAGCCAGGACTGGAAGAACACCTGTTGCAGACGACCATCGTCGGTCGCCTGGCTCAGGCGCTCCAGCTCCCGCAGCAGCGGCCAGAGCAGCTGGTCCAGCAGCACCCGGGGTGGATAGAGCGAGGCGGCGCGGTTGTAGGCTTCGTCCAGCGCACGTGAAGCCAGTCGGCCGATGGCGTCCATCATCTCCTGATGGATGGCCTGCCAGGGCGTATCGCTGGGGATCACTGCGGGCCGTTGTTCGTCGAGCAGCCCCTTGACCTGGCTGACCGCCACGCCGCGGGCGATCCAGGCGAGGACCTGCTGCACGCGGACCACATGGGCCTCGCTGTACAGCCGATGACCCTTAGGCGTGCGCTTGGGGACCAGCAAGCCATAGCGCCGCTCCCAGGCCCTCAGCGTCACGGCGTTCACGCCGGTACGCCGGGCGATTTCCCGGATGGGCAGCCAGCCCTCGTGGAGAGCGGACTGGTAGTCCTGATCTTCGCCGTTCGACGACGAAGGCAAGGGAGTGGCGCTAGATGGCATTTCGCAGACTCAGACGTTCGGGGTGCGGTTGGAGATAGGCCTGCTCGTTCACATAACGATCCGGATGCTGGCGGAAGTGGTGCTTGAGCAGCGTCAGGGGCACGACCAGGGGGACGATGCCCTCGTGGTACTGCTCGATCAGTTGCTGCATTTCCTGCTTCTCGCTGTCGCTCAGGACCCGACGCAGATAACCGAATAAATGATAGAGCACATTGCAATGAGTACCACGGGTGGCGCACTTCTTCAGCGCGGCCATCAGGCCGCTGAAATACTCCTGCCCCAACTCGTCCAGATTGCGCTGGCCGATGCTGCCGACCAGCTGGCCGAGGGCCCGCGCGCGATGGGCGTCATGGGCCATGAGCTGGTACTTGTAGCGTGAATGATAGGACAGCAGCGCCCGCGCCGTCAGACCTTGTTGCAGCAGTTGCTGCCAATGGGCATGGGCGAAGACGCGGGTGACGAAGTTTTCCCGCAGCACCGCATCGTTCAGCCGACCGGCTTCTTCCACCGGCAGGTCCGGTCGTAGACGCATGACGGCGGCGGCGAACAGGCCGCGGCCCTCGGTTTCGCTACCCTGGCCGTTGGCATGGTAGACCTTGACGCGCTCCATGCCGCAGGAGGGCGATTTCTGCATGAAGATGAAGCCGGACAGGTCGGTCAGCTCACCCGCCATCTTTTCCCCGTAGCCGGTCAGGGCGGCGGTCACGTCCAGGCTGGGGTCGACGGTACCCACCGCGCGCGGCGCCTGGGAGTCGCCCACCAGCCGGATGGGTTCGCGGGGCGTGCCGAGACCGATGGCCATTTCCGGGCAGACCCGGACGAAGTCGAAGTGCTCCGCGAAGGTCTGGCTGCAGAGCCGGGATTCCTTGTGTCCACCGTTGTAGCGGACTTCGTCACCCAGCAGGCAGGCACTGATACCCAGGCGCGGGCGGGGCAGGCTGGAGGAGGAGTTGGCAACCATGGAGATCCCCTGTCGTGTATTTTCTTGTACAAGGTTTTCCTATTTGTACAAGTTTGGTGCAACTTACGACAGGGGGCTGCGGCAAAAGATTCGCCGCAGGTTACAGACGGCGTGCGCTTCGTCGATTAATCCAGACTGCCCAGGAGCTGCTGCGCGGCCTCATGACCACTCAACCAGGCACCTTCCACCCGACCGCTGGAGCACCAGTCGCCACAGACGAAGACGCCCATGTCGGGATCGGCCAGGGCGCCCCACTGGTGGGGTTGCGCGGGGCGGGCATAGAGCCAGCGATGGGCCAGGCTGAAGGTCGGCGCCGGCAACGGGCAGCCGATCAACTCGGCGAAGGCGCCATGCAGGCGTTCGATCACCTCGTCCTTGGAGGCGTCGATGTGCGCCTTGCTCCAGGTGCTGGTGGCATGCAGGACCCAGGTGTCCAGGGTGGTGTCGCGCTCGGGCTTGCAGCGATTGCGCGCCAGCCAGTCCAGTTCGCTGCCCTGCACGAAGCAGCCTTCCACCGGGGTCTGCAGGGGGGTGGGGAAGGCCAGGGCCACCGACCAGGTCGGTTCCATGCTGACGCCGGCCACGGTGGCCGCCAGCTTGGGCACGCTGGACAGCAGCGCCGTGGCCTGGGGCGCCGGCATGGCGATGATGACCTGGGCGAAGGGCCCATGGGTCTCGCCGCCGGCATCCAGCAGGTGCCAGTGCTGGGCTCCGCGAAAGACCTCGGTGATACGGCAGTCGAAGGTAACCGGCAGATCGGCGAGGAGGTGGCGGGTGATGGCGCTCATGCGCGGCACCCCGACCCAGCGCGGCTGTTCGTCCTGGGACGGACTCAGGCGACCGTCGCGATACTGGTAGAGCGCCGGATTCCATTCGGCCGCGCAACCGGCCCGACGCCACTCGTTGAGGGCGTCGATGAAGCGCCGGTCGCGGGCGGTGAAATACTGGGCGCCCAAGTCGAGGGCGCCGGCTTCGCTGCGCTTGCTGGCCATGCGGCCGCCGCTGCCGCGGCTCTTGTCGAAGATCTGGACCTGCTGCCCGGCGCGAATCAGCGTCTGGGCCGCGGCAAGTCCGGCTATTCCTGCGCCAACGATGGCGATGGGGGCAGTCATGATGGACCTCGCTTGTCTGACGATTCGCCCTTGTCGAACGTTTGCGCGCGCAAGGGCTCTACGGCTACGACTGGCAACCGTTCTGGATCTTTCGACCCACGACCATACCAAACAATCCTCTTCCCTTCGTTCAGATGCATACGGGCGGCAGGGCAATACGAGAAGGAAGTGACGACATGCATATCCTGCTGACCGGTGGCACCGGATTGATCGGCCGTGCGCTGTGCCGCCAATGGGCGGCCGCCGGGCACCAACTCACCGTGCTCAGTCGCGACCCTGGGCGAGTGGCGCGCGAATGCGGACCTGGCGTGCGCGGTATCGCCCAACTGGAGGCACTGGGCGACGAACATCTGGACGCGGTGGTCAACCTGGCCGGCGCCCCCATCGCCGACAAGCCCTGGACCCGGGGGCGCAAGGCCGAACTCTGGCAGAGCCGCATCGGCACCACCGAGCGCCTGATCGAATGGCTGCGTGGCCGCCCGCAGAAACCCGCGGTCCTGCTGTCCGGCTCGGCCACCGGTTTCTATGGCGACAGCGGCGAGAAGCCGGTGAGCGAGGCGGACAGCCTGGCCGGTCCCGACTTCGCTGGCGAGTTGTGCCTGGCCTGGGAGCAGGTCGCCAACGAAGCCGAGAAGCTGGGCATCCGCGTGGTCAACCTGCGTACTGGCCTGGTGCTGGCCGCCGACGACGGCTTCCTGCTGCGCCTGCTGCCGCCCTTCCGCTTCGGTCTCGGCGCGCGCCTGGGCAATGGACGCCAGTGGATGCCCTGGATTCATTTACGGGATCAAATCGGGGCCATCGATTTTCTTCTCAACCGAAGCGACGCCCAGGGTCCCTATAATCTCTGTGCCCCCCAGCCGGTCCGCAACCGCGAGTTCACCGAAGCGCTGGGACGGGCCTTGCGGCGCCCGGCGCGATTGCTGATTCCCGCCTTCGCCCTGCGCCTGATGGGAGAGCTGTCCATCCTCCTGCTGGGTGGCCAGCGCGCCCGGCCCGAGCGCCTGCTCGCGGCCGGGTATGTCTTTCGCTATCCCGAGCTGGACGCGGCCCTGGCCGACCTGCTCGCTGCCAAGGATTCACGATGACTACCAACGCTCTGCTGCTCGCCAACCTGGGTTCGCCCGATTCGCCCCACGTCCCCGACGTGAAGCGCTATCTGAACCAGTTCCTGATGGACCCCTATGTGGTCGATCTGCCCTGGCCGCTGCGTCGCCTGCTGGTGTCCCTGGTACTGATCAAGCGACCGGCCGCCTCGTCCGAGGCCTATGAGTCGATCTGGTGGGACGACGGCTCGCCGCTGATCGTGCTCAGCCGCCGCTTGCAGGACGCCGTACGGCCCCTCTGGCGGCACGGTCCGGTGGAGCTGTGCATGAGATACGGCGAGCCCTCGGTGGAAACCGTGCTCAAGCGCCTGGCTAGTCAGGGCATCCGCGAGGTGACCTATGCGCCGCTCTATCCGCAATTCGCCGACAGCACCACCACCACCGCCATCGTAGAGGCGCGGCGGGTGATCGAGGCCCACCAGCTGCCGCTGACGCTGAAGATCCTGCCGCCGTTCTACGACCGTCCGGAATACCAGGCGGCGCTGGCGGCCAGCGTCGAGCCCTATCTGCAGGAGCCCTACGACCACCTGCTGCTGTCCTTCCACGGCCTGCCCGAACGGCACATCCGCAAGCTGGTCAAGGATCGCAAGCACGACCTGCGCGCGCCCGACAGCAGCAAGGTCTCCGCCAAGGCCCTGGCCGTCTGCTATCGCAGCCAGTGCCAGCGCACCGCCGAACTGGTGACCCGGCGCCTGGGCATTCCCGATGGCAAGTGGTCGGTGTCCTTCCAGTCGCGACTGGGCAAGGACAAGTGGATCGAGCCCTACACCGAGGCGCGGCTGGACGAGCTGGCCAAGGCCGGCATGAAGCGTCTACTGGTGATGTGCCCGGCGTTCGTCGCCGACTGCATCGAGACGCTGGAAGAGATCGGCGATCGCGGGCGCGAGCAGTTCATCGAAGCCGGTGGCCGGGAGCTGGTGCTGATTCCCTGCGTCAACGACGACCCGGCCTGGGCGCAGGCGCTGGTGGCATTGTGCGAAGAGGTGGCGGAACTGCCGCCGCAGCCGATCGAGCAACCGCGGATGCCGGCCTAGGCCGGCATCCGGGACCGCGTCCTCAGAGCAGCGGGCGCTCTGGCGGTTCGGCGTCCTTCTTCCAGGCGTTGTGCCCGGGCAGGACCAGGTTGAGACCGATGGCGATCAGGCCGCAGAGGGAGATGCCCTTGAGGCCGATCTCGCCGTTGCCGAAGACGATGCCGCCGATGCCGAACACCAGGGTCACCGAGACGATCACCAGGTTGCGCGCCTCGGACAGATCCACCTGGTGGCGGATCAGGATGTTCAGCCCCACCACCGCGATGGAGCCGAACAGCAGGCAGAGGATGCCGCCCATGACCGGCACCGGGATGGTCTGCAGCGCCGCTCCGAACTTGCCGACGAAGGCCAGCACCATGGCGAAGCCGGCGGCCCACAGCATGACCCGCGGATTGTGGTTCCTGGTCAGCATCACCGCGCCGGTCACCTCGGCGTAGGTGGTGTTGGGCGGACCTCCGAACAGACCGGCGGACGAGGTGGCCAGGCCGTCACCCAGCAGGGTGCGGTGCAGGCCGGGCTGCTTGAGGTAGTTCTTGCCGGTCACGCCGCCCACCGCGATCACCCCGCCGACGTGCTCGATGGCCGGCGCCAGGGCCACCGGCACCATGAACAGGATGGCACCCCAGTGGAATTCCGGCGCGACGAAGGCCGGGATCGCCAGCCAGGGCGCGGCGACCATGCCCTCGGTATGAACGATGCCGAAGACGAAGGCCAGCGCGTAGCCGACAGAGACCCCGGCGAGGATGGGCACCAGGCGGAACATGCCCTTGCCGTAGATGGCCACCAGCAGGGTGGTGACCAGCGCCGGCATGGAGATCATCATCGCCGTGGCATAGGGCACCAGCTGGGCGCTGCCGTCCCCGGCCTTGCCCATGGCCATGTTGGCCGCCACCGGCGACAGTCCCAGGCCGATGGAGATGATCACCGGGGCGATCACCACCGGCGGCAGCAGGCGATCGATGAAGCCCACGCCGCGCACCTTCACCGCCAGCCCGAGGAAGGTGTAGACGAAGCCGGCCGCCACCACCCCGCCGAGCACCGCCGGCAGACCGAATTCAGCCTTGGCGGCGATGATCGGGGCGATGAAGGCGAAGCTCGACGCCAGGAACACCGGCACCTGGCGACCGGTGACCAGATGGAACAGCAGGGTGCCGAAGCCTGCGGTGAAGAGGGCCACATTGGGGTCCATGCCGGTGATCAGCGGCATCAGCACCAGGGCGCCAAAGGCCACGAAGAGCATCTGGGCGCCGACCAGGATCTCCCGCCAGAGCGGTTCCCGCGCGGTCACGCTCAGGCGTCCTTCTGCTTGGTGCCGAAGATCTTGTCACCGGCATCGCCCAGACCCGGCAGGATGTAGCCGTGCTCGTTGAGGCGCTCGTCGATGGAGGCGGTGTAGAGGCGCACGTCCGGGTGGGCTTCCTCGACCGCGGCGATGCCCTCGGGCGCCGCGACCAGCACCAGGGCGCGGATTTCCTTGGCCCCGGCCTTCTTCAGCAGGTCGATGGTGGCGATCATGGAGCCGCCGGTGGCCAGCATGGGATCGATGATCATGGCCAGGCGCTGGTCCAGTTCACCTACCAGCTTTTCCAGGTAGGTGTGGGCCTGCAGGGTGGATTCGTTGCGGGCGAGGCCCACCACGCTGACCCGGGCGCTGGGGATCAGGCTGAGCACGCCGTCGAGCATGCCGATGCCGGCGCGCAGGATGGGCACCACGGTGACCTTCTTGCCGGAGATCTTTTCCACCTTGACGGTGCCGCACCAGCCTTCGATGTCCACCTCTTCCACCGGCAGGTCCTTGGTCGCTTCGTACGTCAGCAGGGCGCCGACTTCCTGGGCCAGTTCGCGGAAGTTCTTGGTGCTGATGTCGGCGCGCCGCATCAGGCCGAGCTTGTGACGGATGAGCGGGTGGCGGATTTCGTGGACGGGCATGGGATTCTCCAGAGACGGTAGGGCAGCGGATCGAGGACGTTTTCGGTACGACCGGCGGCCCGAAGGCCTGCCGCAGGAAGGGCAGGCGCACAAAAAAACCGCGGTACATTAAAGCATCCGACTCGAGGTGGGCAGTACCCTGCGACAATAGTAGCCGCCTGGCGGCGCTTGAGATCGCTTCGCGGTGTCTGTACCTTTGCCGCCTTTTATCCGCGCCAACCATCAGGCAGGCGCCCCATCCCCCGGAGAAGCCCCATGTCCGCCGATCTCGCCCACATCCGCCAGATCATGCAGGAAGCCGATTGCCTGTATGACGAAGCCCAGGTCGAAGCGGCCATCGACCGGATCGCCGCGTCCATCACCGCCGATCTCGCCGAGCGCAATCCGGTGGTCTTCTGCGTGATGAACGGCGGTCTGATCCTGACCGGCAAGCTGGCCACCCGGCTGAATTTCCCGCTGGAAATGTCCTACCTGCACGCCACCCGCTATCGCAACGAGACCACCGGCGGCGAGCTGTTCTGGAAGGCCAAGCCCGAGGTGTCCTTCATCGATCGCGATGTCCTGATCGTCGACGACATCTTCGACGAGGGCCACACCCTCAAGGCCATCATCGACTTCTGCCGCCATGCCGGCGCCCGCGAAGTCCACACCGCGGTGCTGATCGACAAGACCCACGACCGCAAGGTCAAGGGCCTGGAAGCCACCTACGTCGGCCTGCCCTGCATCGATCGCTACATCTTCGGCTACGGCATGGACTACAAGGGCTACTGGCGCAACGCGCCCGGCATCTATGCCGTGAAGGGGCTGTGACCGCGCGGCTGTTCGATCAGGCGCTGTTCGCCGACCTGCTCCGGCAGGCGGCAGCCAGCCCGCGTCGGCGTGCCCATCACAACCTGCATCGCATGGAAGAACCCTGCCATCGCCTGGTGGTGGGAATGTGCGAAGACAGCTACATCCCGCCCCATCGCCACCTGGATCCGCACAAGGCCGAGAGTCTGCTGGTGCTGCAGGGTCGGCTCGGGCTGCTGACCTTCGGCGACGAAGGGCAGGTGCTGCTGCGCCGCGAACTGTCCCAGCGCGCCGGTTGCCCGGGCGTCGATCTCGCCGCCGGGCACTACCATGCGCTGGTGGCCCTGGAGGGCGACTGCCTGTTCTTCGAATGCAAGGCCGGACCCTTCGTGCCCCTGGACGAAGCTGAACGACCGGCCTGGGCCCCACTGGAAGGCGCAGCCGATGCCGAGCGCTATCGCCGCTGGATGCGCGCTCAATTCGATTGAACTTTTGATCGGGGTCGCGGTATTGCCGCGGTTTTGTCACTGGCGGGCAGGTGAGGGGCGGGGTTAGAATCGGCCCTCCTTTTCTCCAAAGAATCCCCCAGCACAGGTAGCCAAAGGATGCGCAAGGATAAAAAGCAGGTCATCGGTGAAGAGATCAGCGACGAGCAGATCAAGCTGTTTCTCGCGGTCGAGCCGGCGGACGATACCCCCGCGTCTCTGCACAAGCTGGTCAAGGCCTATCGCGGCCTGCGCCCGGACGACTTCGAGCGCTTCGTCGGCTTCTTCGTCGAGGCCGGCTACGATCTGGATGCCCGTAACGACCAGGGCGAAGACTTCATCGAGCTGATCCGCAGCCATCGCCAGGCCGAGCCCTATATCGACGCCTTGCGCGCCGCCCACGCCTGATTGGCCGCATAAAAAAGAAACCCCGCCATGGCGGGGTTTCTTTTTGCCTGGTGAGCGGGCCGCCTGAGCGACCCGGCGGCCATCAGGCGTCGCGGTTGCGGGTCAGCAGCGCGGGCTTTTCGCTGCGCGGCCGGCTCGGCATCTCTTCCAGCTGCTCCAGGGTCGGCAGGCGATCGGCACGCGACGGCTTGTGCACAATCTTCGGCTGCGGCTTGTTCGACGCCCGCTCCTCGGTGGCATAGGCGCGCGGTTCGCTGGGCGCGGCTTCGTAGGGCCGGGCGGCACGGGGCTGGCCGTTCTGGCCACGCCGCTTGCCGGGCTGCTGCTGTTGCTGGCTGCGCGGACCGCGGGCAGCACCCTGGCCCTGGCCCTGGCCTTGACCCTGGCGGGGCTGGCCTTGGCTGCCGGTCGCGGCGGCGCGCGGTGCGTTGCCGCCGTTGCCACTGCGCGGACCCTTGCGACCCTTGCCCTGGTAGGGGCTCACGTAGTCGACGCTGTTGCCGAAGTTGTCGTAGGCATCATCCAGGAATTCTTCCGGATCACGATTGCGCGGCTGCTGGGCGACGGCCTGGCCGGGTTGCACGGCGGCCTTGTCCTGGCCGGCGTCATCGCGATCGCGGCGGTCGCGACGATTGCGGGAACGACCCTTGCGCTCACCCTGGGGCTGGGCGCCGGACTGCTCGCCACTGGCGGCCTTGCCCGGGTTCTGGCCCTGGCCCTGATTCTGGCTTTTGCCTTCGCTGCGCGCCGGCTTGTCGGCCTTCTTCTGGCGATTCTGCTGCGGCTTGCCACGCGGCTCGCGCGGCGCCCGGACTTCCGGCTGCTCGGGCGGCACGGACTGCGGGTCGAAGCCCTGCATGTCGCCGTCCGGGATGCTCTGCTTGGTCAGGCGCTCGATGGCCTTGAGCAGTTTCTCTTCGTCCGGCGAGACCAGCGAAATGGCTTCGCCGCTACGACCGGCCCGACCGGTACGGCCGATGCGGTGGACATAGTCTTCCTCGACATTGGGCAGCTCGAAGTTGACCACGTGGGGCAACTGATCGATGTCCAGGCCGCGGGCGGCGATGTCGGTGGCGACGAGGACACGCACCTCGTTGCTCTTGAAGTCGGCCAGGGCCTTGGTGCGGGCGTTCTGGCTCTTGTTGCCATGGATCGGCGCCGACGGCAGGCCATGCTTGTTCAGGTACTCGGCCAGGCGGTTGGCGCCGTGCTTGGTCCGGGTGAACACCAGCACCTGTTCCCAGGCACCCAGGGTGATCAGGTGGGCGAGCAGGGCGCGCTTCTGGTTGGCGGGGATGCGGAACAGCCGCTGTTCGATGCGCTCGACGGTGGTGTTCGGCGGGGTGACCTCGATCCGCTCGGGATCCTGCAGCAGCTTGCCGGCGAGGTCGGTGATGTCCTTGGAGAAGGTGGCCGAGAACAGCAGGTTCTGGCGGCGGGCCGGCAGACGGGCCAGGACCTTCTTCACGTCGTGGATGAAGCCCATGTCCAGCATGCGGTCGGCTTCGTCCAGCACCAGGATCTCGACGGCGGACAGGTCGACGCTCTGCTGACCGGCGAGGTCCAGCAGACGACCCGGGCAGGCGACGAGCACGTCGACACCCTTGGCCAGGGCGGTGACCTGCGGCTTGAGGCCGACGCCGCCGAAGACGCAGGCGCTGCGCATGGGCAGGTCGCGGGCGTACACCTTGAAGCTGTCATGGACCTGGGCCGCCAGTTCACGAGTCGGCGTCAGCACCAGCACGCGGGGCTGCTTGGCCACATAGTGGTGACCATCGGGATGACCGTTGGGAAACAGGCGCTCGAGCACCGGCAGCGCGAAGCCACCGGTCTTGCCGGTGCCGGTCTGGGCAGCCACCATCAGATCGCGACCCTGCAGGACGGCCGGAATGGCGCGTTGCTGAACAGGCGTGGGATTCGTGTAGCCAGCGTCTTCCACAGCGCGGGCAAGGGCCTCGGAGAGACCGAGGGAAATGAAGGACATGCGGGGTTCCTGTCTCTGTCGGCGTCCCGCCGACGTGGGGGCGCGGTTGCGCTGCCGGTTGACGTCCGAAAGGCTTGGGACGTCTCGCCCACCCTCGTCATCCTGCGCTGGATGACGAGTCGGACGATGACCGGTAGCGGTAGTCACGATTGGGTAAAGTCGCCGCCAGTTCGCCTGGCCGACTTCAAAAACCGAGGTTTCGCCAGATGGCGATACACGGCTCCGCTTGGTTCAGGGTATAGAAGTGCACACCGGGTGCCCCACCTTCGAGCAGTCGCTCGCAGAGGTCGGTCATGACTTCTTCGCCAAAGGCCTGGATGCTCTGGGTGTCGTCACCGTAGGCTTCCAGTTGCTTCCGCAGCCAGCGTGGCAGTTCAGCGCCACAGGCATCGGAGAAGCGCGCCAACTTGCTGTAGTTGGTGATCGGCATGATGCCAGGGATCACTGGGGCTTCGACTCCCAGTTTGCGGACACGTTCCACAAAATGGAAGTAGCAATCGGCGTTGAAGAAGTACTGGGTGACCGCGCGGTCAGCACCGGCCTGCATCTTGTACACGAAATTGCGCACGTCGTCCGTAAAGCTGCGCGCCTGCGGATGGGTTTCCGGATAGGCGGCGACTTCGATATGGAAGTGATCGCCGGTTTCCTCGCGGATGAAGGCGACCAGATCGCTGGCATGGCGCAATTCGCCACCGCCGGACAGACCCATGCCGGACGGCAGGTCGCCACGCAGGGCGACGATGCGGTTGATGCCGGCTTCCCGGTACTGCTGCAGCAACTCGCGCAGCTTGGCCTTGCTGTCACCGACGCACGACAGGTGCGGCGCGGTCGGCACCCCGACCTCGTCGTTGAGCTGGCGCACGGTGCGATAGGTGCCGTCGCGGGTCGAGCCGCCGGCGCCATAGGTGCAGGAAAAGAACTCCGGCCCATGACTCGCCAGTTGCCGCGCGGTGGCGATCAGCTTCTCGTGGCCCGCTTCGGTCTTGCAGGGAAAGAATTCGAAACTCAGACTGGGTTTCACGTCGTCTCTCTCGTCGGCGGCCACCCGCTCCGGGGAGCGGGTGGCCTGGCCATCAGTAGCGGTAGCTGTCGGGCTTGAAGGGGCCTTCCTGGGTCACGCCGATGTACTTGGCCTGAGCTTCGGTCAGGCGGGTCACCACGCCACCGAAGCCCTTCACCATTTCCAGGGCCACTTCCTCGTCGAGCTTCTTGGGCAGGACCATGACGGTGACGTTGGCGGTCTTCTCGGCGACCGGCAGGTCGGCGAACTTCTCCTGGTACAGGTGGATCTGCGCCAGCACCTGGTTGGCGAAGGAGCCGTCCATGATGCGGCTGGGGTGGCCAGTGGCGTTGCCCAGGTTCACCAGGCGGCCTTCGGCCAGCAGGATCAGGTAGTCGTCGTTGGCCGAATCGACGGTCAGGCCGGTGCGGTGGATCTTGTGCACCTGCGGCTTCACCTCTTCCCAGCCCCAGTGCTTGCGCATGAAGGCGGTGTCGATCTCGTTGTCGAAGTGACCGATGTTGCACACCAGGGCACGCTTCTTCAGCGCCTTGAGCATGTTGGCGTCACAGACGTTGACGTTGCCGGTGGTGGTGACGATCAGGTCGATCTTGCCCAGCAGGGCGCGATCCACCGAGGCTTCGGTGCCGTCGTTCAGGCCGTCGACATAGGGCGAGACCAGCTCGTAGCCGTCCATGCAGGCCTGCATGGCGCAGATCGGGTCGACTTCCGAGACCTTGACGATCATGCCTTCCTGACGCAGCGAGGCGGCCGAGCCCTTGCCCACGTCGCCGTAGCCGATCACCAGCGCCTGCTTGCCGGACAGCAGGTGGTCGGTGGCGCGCTTGATGGCGTCGTTGAGGCTGTGGCGGCAGCCGTACTTGTTGTCGTTCTTGCTCTTGGTGACCGAGTCGTTGACGTTGATCGCCGGGACCTTGAGGGTGCCGTCCTTGAGCATGTCCAGCAGGCGGTGCACGCCGGTGGTGGTCTCTTCGGTGATGCCGTGCACGCGCTCCAGCACCTGCGGATACTTGTCGTGCAGGATCTGGGTCAGGTCACCGCCGTCGTCCAGCACCATGTTGGCGTCCCAGGGCTGGCCGTCCTTGAGGATGGTCTGCTCGATGCACCACTCGTATTCGGCTTCGGTCTCGCCCTTCCAGGCGAACACCGGGATGCCGGCGGCGGCGATGGCGGCCGCGGCCTGGTCCTGGGTGGAGAAGATGTTGCAGCTGGACCAGCGCACTTCGGCGCCCAGGGCTACCAGGGTCTCGATGAGCACGGCGGTCTGGATGGTCATGTGGATGCAGCCGAGGATCTTGGCACCGGCCAGGGGTTGCTCGCCGGCATACTTGCCACGCAGGGCCATGAGGGCGGGCATTTCCGATTCGGCGATGATGACTTCGCGACGACCCCAGTCGGCCAGGGAGATGTCGGCGACCTTGAAATCGTTGAAAGCGGCAGGCGTGAGGACAGCGCTCATTGAAGAGTCTCCATTCGTTAGGTGCGAATGGGCGCCGTTGATGCGTTCTGATAACGCTCCGTTCGAGCCTGACAACGTCTGACGTCATGCCGGCCGTGATGCCCGCGCCAGCGGCGGGTCGGCTAGGATGGGATAACGCAGCGTGCTGCAGCGCCCCTCGAACGGAAGGCGGGGCGGCCTGGTGGCCGCGATGCGCGGGCAGTATAACGAGGATCGCGATAAACCCAAAGGGTGGCGCTCTGCCTCATGTCGACCGGAATCTACCGCGCGCACCCTGATCTGATGCCCCAACCCCCTGGAAATTCAAGGAGCCCTGATGAACTTCCATACCCGCAAGTGGGTGAAACCCGAAGACCTCAACGCCAATGGCACCCTGTTCGGCGGCAGTCTGCTGAAATGGATCGACGAAGAGGCGGCGATCTACGCCATCGTGCAGCTGGAAAATCCCAAGGTGGTGACCAAATACATCTCGGAGATCAATTTCATCAGCGCCTCGCGTCAGGGCGACATCATCGAGCTGGGCATCACCGCCACCGAGTTCGGGCGTACCTCCATCACCCTGAGATGCGAGGTGCGCAACAAGATCACCCGCAAGAGCATCCTCACCATCGACAAGATCGTCTTCGTCAATCTCGACGAGGAAGGCAATCCGGTGCCCCACGGCAAGACCCGGATCACCTACGTCGAGGACAGGTTCAAGGAGTCGCCTTGAGTCCGGCGCGGGTCACGTCCAGGCGCCGCCGTTCGGCCCAGTAGAGCAGCAGTTCGCGCAGTTGCGAGAGTTCGATCGGCTTGCCCATGTGGCCGTCCATGCCGGCTTCCTGGGCGCGATCCTTGTGCTCGGCGAGGATATGCGCGGTGAGGGCCACCACCGGGGTGCGCGAACGATGATTCTGCTGCTCCCAGGCGCGTAGCCGGCGGGTGGCGCCGAAGCCGTCCAGCAGGGGCATCTCGCAATCCATCAGGATGAGGTCATAGGTGTTCTGCTGGAGCTTTTCGAAGGCCTCCAGGCCATTGCTCACGGTATCGGGTTCGACGCCGAGCTTTTTCAGCATGCCGCGGATCACCTTGACCGAGATGCTGTTGTCCTCGGCCACCAGCACGCGGAAGTCGCCGGGAATGCCGCTGGGCTGTTCCTGGGGCTCGGGTTCGCTGACCCGCTGGCCGCGGCGCGACAGTTCGTCGGCCAGGGTGGCCCTGAGGGTATAGCCGGCCACCGGCTTGGCCAGTACCCGCTTGATGCCGGCGTTGCGGGCGATCACCTTGCTCGGCGCATTGCTCAGCCCGGTGAGCATGATCAGCAGCAGATCGTGGTTGAGATTCTCGTCTTCGTTGATGCGCGCGGCGAGCTGCATGCCGGTCATGCCCGGCATCTGCTGATCGAGCAGCACCACGTCGAAGTATTCCCGCAGGTGCGACTGGGTGCGCAGCAGGGCCAGGGCCTCGCGCCCGGAGGCAGCGGTGACCGCCTGCATGCCCCAGGCGCTGCACTGCTGCTGCAGGACCTTGCGGCAGAGCTCGTTGTCATCGACCACCAGCACCCGCACGTCCTGCAGCGGATAGTCGCTGTCGCCGCGCGACAGCACCAGCGCCTGGGCCGGGATGGGCAGGCTGATCCAGAAGCTGGAACCGCCCTCGGCGTTGTTCTGGATGCCGAAGTCGCCCTGCATCAGCAGCACCAGCTGGCGGGCGATGATCAGGCCGAAATCCAGGCTGTCGGTGTCGCTGGCGAGGAAGTCGCGGCGGTCGAGGTGGGTGGACAGCAGCTGGCGACTCAGCGCCGCATCCAGCGGGGTGCCGCTGTCCTGCACCGAGATGCGCAGGCGTGGCGGCTGGCCGGTGGCCTCTTCCAGGGAGATCACCAGCAGGATCTCGCCTTCCTCGGTGCGCTGGAAGGCGTTTTCCAGCAGGTTGAGCAGGATCTGGCGCAGGCGGGTCGGATCGCCGATGAAACGGCGGGGCACCTGGGGCTGGATGAAACTGAGCAGTTCGACCCGGTGCTCCTCGGCGCGCGGCCGGAAGATGTCCAGGCAGTCGTCGAGCAGGGCATTGAGGTCGAAGGTGACCTCCTCGAGTTCGATCTGGCCGCTTTCCAGGCGGGTGATGTCGATGATCTCGTTGATCAGATTGAGCAGCTCGGCGCCGGCGCTGTGGATGGTCTGCACATAGTCGCGCTGCTTGGCCGACAGCGCCGTGCCCTGCAGCAATTCCGTCATGCCCAGCACGCCGTTCATGGGAGTGCGGATCTCGTGACTGATGCGCGAGAGAAATTCGGCCTTGCCCTTGAGCTCCGCATGGTCGGCGGCCCTGTCGCGGGTGCGGGTGAAATGTTCTTCGCGCAGATAGCGACGCCGCTCCTCCAGCGCCAGGGTCAGCAGGATGCCGCTGAGCATGCAGCTGGCGATCAGGCCGCGGCCCATCCACACCGGCGGATTGGCGTAGCCGGCCAGGATCGGCAGCGCGATCAGCCCGGCCAGGGCCAGCAGGGCGCAACTCATCACCAGCAGCCGCGCATAGCGGGCGCCCTGGTGCCAGCGCTCCAGGGCGATGACCAGGCAGGCGAACAGCGCCAGGCCATTGACCGCCATCAGCCAGTCGCCGACATAGAATTCGCCGGCGGCGATGCGCGCCACGGCGGCCAGGCCGACCAGGGCCAGCAGGCCCCGCAGCGTGCGGCGGACCCAGAGCGGCAGCCGCCGCCAGCCAAAGAAGCCGCCCACGAAATTCAGTCCGGCGGCGCTGCAGGCCAGCACCGACAGATCGGTCAGCAGCGGCGTCTGGCTCTTGAAGGTGCCCAGGAAGAACTTGCTCAGTCCGAAGATGTTCAGGGCCACGCAGACCAGCATCACCAGCAGCAGGGTGAGGGCGCTGGTGGCGCGACTGCGGTGGTAGAGCAGCTGGGCGCCGTTGTACAGCGCCAGCATGGCCAGGCAGCCGAGCAGCACGCCGAACATCACCAGGCGATGGGTGATCTCGGCTTCGGCACTGCTGCTCAGGGTCAGGGCGATCCGCATCGGCTGGGGCGATTCGAATCTCAGGAAGAGGTCGAGCGGCTGATCGCTCTGCGGAATCGGAAAGACGAAGTCGCGACTGAGTTGCTGCGGATTGAGCAGCGGCCGCGACAGGCCGTCGCGGATCTCGCTGAGCAACTGGTCGTCGCGATAGGCGAAGAAATCCAGATAGCCGACGTTGGGCGAAATGATGCGCAGCAGTCGCTGCTGGGTGTCGGGCTGGATGCGGGTGTGCAGCCAGAGCGCACCGGCACCGGCCGGGCGGTGGGCCCTGGCGGTGGTCAGCGGCTTGAAGGCGGACAGCCGATCGCGGACATCATCGAGCGAGAATTCGCCGGTGACGTCCTCGTACTGCGCCCAGACCGCATCCGGCGAATTCTCGGCCTGCACGGAATTGGCCACCAGCAGCAACAGCAGCCAGCTGACCACAAAGCCTATGGCGATCCAGAGCCGGTGCACGAGAGTTCCCTTCGCAAATGCGGACGTCGAGTATAGATCAGCCCGTCACGTCTGTTGACGTAACAGTGTAACAGGCCGATCCCTTAGGCGAGCTTCACTGTCGCTCGCGAGCGATGGCGCGGTAGCCGATGTCGCTGCGGTAGAAGCAGCCCTTCCAGGTGATTTCCCGGGCCAGCACATAGGCGTTCTGCTGGGCGGCGGAGACCGTTTCGCCCAGGGCCGTGGCACACAGTACCCGACCGCCGGCCGTGACGACCTGACCGTCGCGCAGGCTGGTGCCGGCGTGGAACACCTTGCCCGGCAGGGCTGCGGCGGCTTCGAGACCGGCGATGGCGTCACCCTTGGCGTAGTCGCCCGGATAGCCGCCGGCGGCCAGGACGATGCCCAGGCTCGGCCGCGGATCCCAGCAGGCTTCGATCTTGTCGAGGGCCTCGGCCAGGGCGGCTTCCACCAGCAATACCAGGCTGGATTGCAGGCGCAGCATCACCGGCTGGGTCTCGGGATCGCCGAATCGGCAGTTGAATTCGATGACCTTGGGCGCGCCACTCTGGTCGATCATCAGACCGGCATAGAGGAAGCCGGTGTAGACATTGCCTTCGCTGGCCATGCCGGCCACGGTCGGCTCGATGATCTCGCGCATGACCCGGTCATGGACTGCCGCGGTCACCACCGGCGCCGGGGAGTAGGCGCCCATGCCACCGGTGTTGGGACCGCTGTCGCCGTCGCCGACGCGCTTGTGGTCCTGGCTGGTGGCCATCGGCAGCACGTTCTTGCCATCGACCATGACGATGAAGCTGGCTTCCTCGCCATCGAGGAATTCCTCGATCACCACTCGCGCACCGGCATCGCCGAAGGCATTGCCGGAGAGCATGTCACGCACGGCGTCCTCGGCTTCGGCCAGGGTCATGGCGACGATTACGCCCTTGCCGGCGGCCAGGCCGTCGGCCTTGATCACGATGGGCGCACCCTGCTCGCGCAGATAGGCCAGGGCCGGCTCCACCTCGGTGAAGTTGGCGTAGGCGGCGGTGGGGATCTGGTGGCGCGCGAGGAAATCCTTGGTGAAGGCCTTGGAGCCTTCCAGCTGCGCAGCGCCGGCGGTGGGGCCGAAGCAGGGCAGGCCACGGCTGCGGAACAGGTCGACCACCCCGGCCACCAGCGGCGCCTCGGGGCCGACGATGGTCAGCTCGACGTTGGCGGCGGCGAAGTCTGCCAGTTGCTCCAGGGCCAGGACGTCGAGGGCGACGTTCTCGCACTTGGCTTCGGTGGCGGTGCCGGCGTTGCCGGGCGCGACGTAGACCTTGGTGACCCGGGTGTCCTGGGCGACCTTCCAGGCCAGGGCGTGTTCGCGACCGCCGCTGCCGATGATGAGTACGTTCATGAAGCTTTCCTCTGGGCGGACGCTGGGCACGTCCGCCACGCAAATGGGTCGACGGCGAAGGCTGCGGCCCTCGCCGTGGCGGGCCTTAGTGGCGGAAGTGGCGCATGCCGGTAAAGACCATGGCGATGCCGGCTTCGTCGGCGGCGGCGATCACCTCGGCGTCGCGCATGGAGCCGCCCGGCTGGATCACCGCGGTGATGCCGTTGGCCGCGGCGTTGTCGATGCCGTCGCGGAAGGGGAAGAAGGCGTCCGAGGCCATGACCGCGCCGGCCACGGCCAGGCCGGCGTGCTCGGCCTTGATGGCGGCGATGCGCGCCGAGTTGACGCGGCTCATCTGGCCGGCGCCGATGCCTACGGTCTGCTGCCCCTTGGCGTAGACGATGGCATTGGATTTGACGAACTTGGCCACCTTCCAGGCGAAGATCAGGTCTTGCAGCTCCTGCTCGCTGGGCGCGCGCTGGGTCACCACCTTGAGGTCGTCGGCGGTGATCATGGCGATGTCACGGCTCTGCACCAGCAGGCCACCGTTGACGCGCTTGAGGTCCAGGCCGGGCTTGCGCTCGGCGGGCCACTCGCCGCACTCCAGCAGGCGGACGTTGGCCTTGGCCGCGACGACTTCGCGGGCTTCGGCGCTGACGCGCGGGGCGATGATCACCTCGACGAACTGGCGCTCGACGATGGCGCGGGCGGTCTCGGCGTCCAGTTCGCGGTTGAAGGCGATGATGCCGCCGAAGGCCGACTCGCTGTCGGTGGCATAGGCCAGTTCATAGGCCTGGCGGATGTCGCCGGCGACGGCCACGCCGCAGGGATTGGCGTGCTTGACGATGACGCAGGCCGGTTCGTCGTAGCTCTTCACGGTTTCCAGGGCGGCATCGGTGTCGGCGACGTTGTTGAAGGACAGTTCCTTGCCCTGCAGCTGGGTGGCGGTGGCCACGCAGGCCTCGCTGGCGTGCTCGACATAGAAGGCCGCCTGCTGGTGCGGATTCTCGCCGTATCTCATGTCCTGCGCCTTGATGAACTGGGCGCTGAAGGTACGCGGGAAGGCGGCGCGGCCGGTGGTGGACAGGGTCTCGGCCTGCTGGTCGATGCTGCCCAGGTAGTTGGCGATCATGCCGTCGTAGGCGGCGGTGTGCTCGAAGGCCTTGAGCGCCAGGTCGAAGCGCTGGGCATAGGTCAGGCCACCGGCCTTGAGGTCGTCGAGGATGGCCGCGTAGTCGCTGGCATTGACCACGATGGCGACGTCCTTGTGGTTCTTCGCTGCGCTGCGGACCATGGTCGGGCCGCCGATGTCGATGTTCTCGATGGCGTCGGCCAGGCTGCAGCCGGGCTTGGCCACGGTGGCGGCGAAGGGGTAGAGGTTGACCGCGACCAGGTCGATCGGGCGGATGCCGTGCTCGCTCATCACCTCGTGGTCGACGCCGCGACGACCGAGGATGCCGCCGTGGATCTTCGGATGCAGGGTCTTGACGCGACCGTCCATCATCTCCGGGAAGCCGGTGTAGTCGGCGACTTCCACCGCCGGGATGCCTTCATCGCGCAGCAGCTTGTAGGTGCCGCCGGTGGACAGGATTTCCACGCCGATGGCCGCGAGTTCGCGGGCGAAGTCGACGACGCCCGTCTTGTCGGACACGCTGATCAGCGCACGGCGGACGGGGAGGCGAGAGGTCTGGTCGGTCATGGTCATGTCCATCAGGAGGAGAAAGACCGCCGGTCAAGCCCTCTGGGCCGCCGACGATGAGGCGGATCAGAGCAGGTCGTACTGCTTGAGCTTCTTGCGCAGGGTGCCGCGATTGAGCCCGAGCATCTCCGACGCCTTGGTCTGGTTGCCCTTGACGTAATTCATCACGCTTTCGAGCAGGGGTGCTTCCACTTCGCAGAGCACCATGTTGTAGACGTCGGTCACCGGCTGCCCATCGAGGTGGGCGAAATAGTTGCGCAGCGCCTTTTCCACGCTGTCGCGCAGCGTCTGACCCTCCTGCAGGGGAGCGGTCAGGTGCTGCTTGAGGTCGCCGTTGTCACTCACGGGCGCTGTTCCAGTCAAAGTCTCGGTCATCGAATTCATGCCACCTGCTTCCCGGTCGGGGGCTGCGCGAAGAACGCGCGGATGCTGGCGTGCTGGGCTTGGGTGTCTTGCAGTTGGTTGAACTGGGCGCGCGATTCCGCGGCGCCCGGCCGGTCGGCCAGGTACCAGCCGACGTGCTTGCGGGCGATGCGCACGCCCATTTCCGGGCCGTAGAAGGCATGCAGGGCGTCGAGGTGCTCCAGCAGGATGGCCTCCACCTCGGCATCATCGGGGGCCGCCAGGTGCTCGCCGGTCGCCAGGTAGTGGGCGATCTCGCGGAAGATCCAGGGTCGCCCCTGGGCGGCGCGGCCGATCAGCAGGCCGTCGCAGCCGGTGTGCTCGAGCACCCAGCGGGCCTTTTCCGGGTTGTCGATGTCGCCGTTGGCGAACACCGGGATAGCGACCGCCTGCTTGATGGCGGCGATGGTGTCGTACTCGGCGGCGCCGAGGAACCTGTCGTCCCGGGTGCGGCCATGCACGGCCAGCGCCTGGATGCCGGCGGCTTCGGCCAGCTGCGCGATGCGCAGGCCGTTGCGATTGTCGGGATTCCAGCCGGTGCGGATCTTCAGGGTCACGGGGACGTCCACGGCGGCGACCACCGCGGCGAGGATCTCGGCCACCAGGGCCTCGTCCTTCATCAGCGCGGAGCCGGCGGCCTTGTTGCAAACCTTTTTCGCCGGGCAGCCCATGTTGATGTCGATGATCTGGGCACCCAGTTCGACATTGCGCTGGGCCGCCTCGGCCAGCATCGCCGGATCGCCGCCGGCGATCTGCACCGAACGCGGTTCCTGCTCGCTGGCGTGGATCAGGCGCAGCCGCGACTTGCGGCTGTCGTAGAGCCGCACGTCGCTGGTCACCATTTCCGACACGGCCATGCCGGCGCCGAGTGCCAGGCACAGGCGCCGGAAGGGCAGGTCGGTGACCCCGGCCATGGGCGCGAGAATCAGCGGATTGGGCAAGGTATAAGGGCCGATGCGTACCATCGACATATCTTTTTCCCTGGCGAATAGGCGCCTGTTCCGCCTGCGCCGGAAACCGGCCGCGGACAGGGGCTGCTGTGCTTGAAAAGGGTTGGGAATGATACCCGCTCGCCGCCTCCGGATAAAGCGCGAGTTGGCTAGTTTATGAGCAATTCACCCTGGAGCTACTCCGGCGAGAAGAAGCTCAGACTGTAATTCACGGCTCGCGGACCGGGGTCGAGAATGTCCAGGGCGATGTGGATCGGCGTCTGCGGCGGCATCTCGTCCTGGCCTTTCAGTTCGCCGTTCAGGTATTCGCCCGGCTTGAAGCGGCGGCTGGCGAGCAGTTGGCCATTGAGGTCGGCGAAGCGCAATTCCAGCAGCGGAAAGGGCTGCGAGAAGGGTGCCCGGTTGTAGAGGATGGCATCGACGCGCAGCGCTCCGGAAAATTGCGGGTGGCTGCGCACCACCAGGTTGCTGCTGCGGATCTGCTGCACATCGACCTTGGACGGCACCTTGCAGCCGAGGCTGGCACAGGCCTGGACGAACAGCGGGCGATAGCTGTCCTGCCGCGCCAGTTCGTCGAAGTGATAATAGACGTACTGGCCGGCCAGGCCGAGCAGCGCCAGCAGGCAGAGCAGGATCCACAGCAGGCGGCGACCCCAGCGCGGGCGCTGCGGGTGACCGTCCAGCTGCAGCGGTTCGTCGTGCAGGTCCAGCAGCGGATCGTCCTGCCATTCCGGTTCGCTGCGCAGGCCGCTCGCGGCCTTGGCTGGCGGCGGCTCGTCGTCGCCGTCGCGATCGGCGCTGAGGGATTCGGCAACCGGCTCCTGCCAGTCGTCGAGGCGGCCCAGGCCGGGTTCGGCGCGCTCGTCTTCGTCGGCTTCAACGCGGCCGAGCGCGGGCTCCTGGCGTTCGACCGGCGCGGCGGTGAGGGGTGCGGGCGGCGTCGCCGGGGCAGGCTTCAGCGGGGCGCGCACGGCCGCGAGCGGAGCCGCTGGCGCTGCGGCAGGCAAGGGGCTGATGGCGGGCTCGGGCTCGGGCTCCGGCGCGAAGGCCGGCTCGGATTCGAGCTGCGGTTCCGGCTCGGCGGCGGTAAGGGATAGCGGCAGTGGCTCGGACTCCGGCTCCGCCTCGGGCTCGGCCTGCATTAGCAGCGACTCCGGCTCGGGTTCGCGCTCGGCGGATACGGCGCCAAGCGACGGCAGCTCGTAGGCTTCTTCGTCGTCCTGGGGGCGGCGGGCAGCCAGCCCCAGGGCCGGTGCCGGTTCTTCGCGCGGCGTGGGCACGGCAGGTAGTACAGCCTCGGCGGACGGTGTGGCCACGGCGGGAGGCGTCAGCGGGGCGACCGGCGCGCGGCGCTGTTCCTCCAGGGCGCCCAGGCGGGCGACCTCGGCGTCCAGCTCCAGGTGGCTCAGGTCCAGTTCGTCATGGGTCCAGGCCGCTTCGCTGGTCGTGGGTGCCGGCTCCGCTATGGGTGGCGTGGGCGCGGGTTCCGGTGCCGTCAGGGGCGCGGCCTGGTTGCTGGCGTTGAACACTTCCAGGCAGACGCCACAGCGTACGTCGCCGTCCGCGGCGGCCAGGTGTTCCTGGGTGACGCGGAAGCGGGTATGGCAATGCGGACACTGGGCGACGAGGGATTCGGTCATGGCGAGGCGACAGCCAGGGAGTGAAGCGCGCTAGTGTACCCGAAGGCCCTGGCGAAAGAAGGGCCTGCACCGGGCCGCCGGGTGAGCGGACCGGTGGCGCCCCGGCGGATCAGCGGCGGCGGGTCCCGCTGATGCGCACCCAGCCGTCGAGGGTGGCGGTGGGTTCCAGGTCGAAGCAGCCGGCGTAGGCGGCGCGGACGTCCTCGGCCTGCTCGGAGAGGATGCCGGAGAGGGCCAGGCGACCGCCGATGCGGGTCAGGCGGGTGATCTGCTCGGCCAGGCCGACCAGCGGACCGGCGAGGATGTTGGCCACCACCACGTCGGCCGGTTCGCCTGGCAGATCGGCGGGCAGGTACAGCGGAAAGCGTGCCGGGTCGATGCCGTTGCGGTTGGCGTTTTCCCGCGAGGCTTCCAGGGCCTGGACATCGATGTCGGTGCCCACGGCGCGCTCGGCGCCCAGCAGCAGGGCGGCGATGGCGAGGATGCCCGAGCCGCAGCCGAAATCCAGCACCTGCAGGCCCTGGACCGGTTCGCCGTCCAGCCACTGCAGGCACAGCGAGGTGGTGGGATGGGTGCCGGTGCCAAAGGCCAGGCCCGGATCCAGCAGCAGATTGACCGCTGCGGGTTCCGGGGCCTCGTGCCAGCTGGGGACGATCCACAGCCGCTGGCCGAAGCGCATGGGCTGGAAGTTGTCCATCCAGCTGCGTTCCCACTCCTGGTCTTCCAGGCGCTCCACCTCGTAGGTCAGGCCGTTGGCCAGCAGCTGCACGCGCTGTTCCAGGGCCGCGGCGTCGGTATCGCCTTCGAACAGCGCCAGCAGGTGGGTCTGGGACCACAGCGGGGTGGTGCCGAGATCCGGCTCGAAGATCGGCTGGTCCTCGGCGTCCATGAAGGTCACCGAGACCGCGCCCAGTTCGAGCATGAGGTCTTCGTAGGTTTCCGCCTGGGCGGGAGTGAGGGCGAGGCGGACTTGCAGCCAGGACATGATGGGCTACCTGAATCGGGTCAAAGCGGGGAGGGTAAATGAAAACGGGCTGCCCGAGGGCAGCCCGTTCGCTGAATCAGAGATCGTCATGCACTCAATGGCGCATGCCGAGCTTCTTCTCCAGATAGTGAATGTTCACCGCGCCCTGGCCGAAGGCCTGGTCACGGGTCAGCATCCGGTGCAGATCGGCGTTGGTCTTGATGCCGTCGACGATCAGCTCGTCCAGGGCGTTGCGCATCCGGGCCATGGCCTCGTCGCGGGTCTTGCCCCAGGTGATCAGCTTGGCGATCAGCGAATCGTAGTTCGGCGGAACCTTGTAGCCGCTGTACAGGTGCGAATCCACCCGCACGCCGTTGCCGCCCGGTGCATGGTAGTGCTTGACCAGGCCCGGGGAGGGCATGAAGGTCTTGGGGTCTTCGGCGTTGATCCGGCACTCGATGGCGTGACCGGTGATCTTGATGTCTTCCTGCTTGATCGACAGCGGGTTGCCAGCGGCGATGCTGAGCATCTCCTTGACGATGTCGACACCGGTGATCATCTCGGTCACCGGATGCTCCACCTGCACGCGGGTGTTCATCTCGATGAAATAGAAGCGACCGTCTTCGTAGAGGAACTCGAAGGTGCCGGCGCCACGGTAGCCGATGTCGACGCAGGCCTTGACGCAGCGCGCCAGGACTTCTTCACGGGCCTTCTCGTCGATCTGGGGCGCAGGCGCCTCCTCGATGACCTTCTGGTGGCGACGCTGCAGCGAGCAGTCGCGGTCATAGAGGTGCACGGCGTTGCCCTGGCCATCGGAGAGCACCTGGACTTCCACGTGACGCGGATTGCCGAGGAACTTCTCCATGTAGACCATGGAGTTGCCAAAGGCGGCGCCGGCTTCGGTCTGGGTCAGCTTGATCGACTTGATCAGCTCGGCCTCGTCCTCGACCACGCGCATGCCGCGACCACCACCGCCACCGGCGGCCTTGATGATCACCGGATAGCCGACTTCGCGGCCAATGCGCAGGCACTCGGCCTCGTCATCTGGCAGGGCGCCGTCGGAGCCCGGCACGGTGGGCACGCCGGCCTGCTTCATGGCGTTCTTGGCGGACACCTTGTCGCCCATCAGGCGAATCACGTCGGCGGTAGGGCCGACGAAGGCGAAACCGGACTGCTCCACCTGCTCGGCGAAGTCGGCGTTCTCGGCGAGAAAGCCGTAGCCGGGGTGGATGGCGGTGGCGCCGGTGACTTCCGCGGCACTGATGATGGCCGGGATGTTCAGGTAGGACAGGGGCGAGGGGGCCGGGCCGATGCACACCGATTCGTCGGCGAGGGACAGATGCATCAGTTCGCGGTCGGCGGTGGAATGAACCGCCACCGTCTTGATGCCCAGCTCCTTGCAGGCACGCACCACGCGCAGGGCGATTTCCCCGCGGTTGGCGATCAGGACTTTTTCCAGCATCGTGGGCTCCACGGGCTTAGACAATGGTGAACAGCGGCTGGTCGAATTCGACGGGCTGACCGTTCTCGACCAGCACCTGGCCGATGGTGCCGCTGGCTTCGGCTTCAATGTGGTTCATCATCTTCATGGCTTCGACGATGCACAGGATGTCGCCTTTCTTCACCTGCTGGCCGACTTCGACGAAGGCCGGAGTGGTGGGCGAGGACGCGCGGTAGAAAGTGCCGACCATGGGCGAGCGAGCCACGTTACCGGTCAGTTGCGGAGCGGCGGCCTCGGTAGCAGGCGCAGCGGCGGCCGGAGCGGCAGCCGGAGCGGCGACCGGCGCGGGCGCGGCGGCGTAGACGGTCTGCATGCCCTGGTTGCGGCCGGTGTTGCGGCTGATGCGGACGGACTCTTCGCCTTCGCGGATTTCCAGCTCGTCGATACCGGACTCTTCCAGCAACTCGATCAGTTTCTTGACTTTACGGATGTCCATTGGCGTTGGCTCTCCCCTCGGGTTCAGGTGATGTTCTGGATATTGGGTCGCGCTCAGCCGCGGGCGGCGAGCTGTTCGCAGGCGGCTTCCAGCGCCAGGCGATAGCCACTGGCGCCGAGCCCGCAGATCACACCGACCGCCACATCGGAAAAATAGGAGTGGTGGCGGAAGGCTTCGCGCTTGTGCACGTTCGACAGGTGCACTTCGATGAATGGGATGCTCACCGCGAGCAAGGCGTCACGTAGGGCGACGCTGGTATGGGTGAAGGCCGCCGGATTGATCAGGATGAAATCCACCCCTTCGTCGCGCGCGGCGTGGATGCGTTCGATCAGCAGGTGCTCGGCGTTGCTTTGCAGAGACTGCAGGCGATGCCCCGCCGCGGCGGCGCGGGCTTCGAGGTCGGCGTTGATCTGGGCCAGGGTGGTGGCGCCGTAGACGCCCGGCTCGCGGGTGCCCAGAAGATTCAGGTTGGGCCCGTGCAGTACCAGCAGATGCGCCATAGCCACTTGCCTCGCGATTTCGCAACCAGATTGGCCGCGGACTATGCCGCAACCGGAGGTGACTGTCCAGTCGCTAGACGTTTGCCGGAAATGCCCGCACGTTGGGCGAAATTCTTTTAATCGCTGGTGATAAGCCTTTTTGCTTCGTCGAGTCGGGCGAGAAAGCCCGCGGCGTCGATTTCGCCGACGATGCGCGCCTTGGCCTGCTCCCGGCCTCCTGCATCGTAGAACAGGATCGCCGGCGGGCCGAACAGGCCGTGCTGCTCCAGCCACTGGCGCTGTTCCCGGCTGCTTTGCGTCATATCGAAACGGATCAGCGTGAAGTCGCGCAATTGCGCCTGGATCTCGGGGTTGCCGAACACCTCGCGCTCGATCAGCTTGCAGCTGATGCACCAGTCGGCATAGACGTCCACCAGCAGCGGTCGCCCGCTGCCGAGGCTGCTCGCCAGGGCGGCGGGATCGCTCAGACTGCGCATGACCTCCGCGCGGGCAGCCACCGCGGGTACCGCGGAGTCACCTAGCGGCCGCAGGGGATCGCTGGCACCGCGCAGGGCGCCGATGCCGGCGGCCGCGCCATAGACCACCAGGGCCAGGCCCGCCAGTTGCGCCAGGCGCTGGCGGGGCGGCTTGGGCACGAAGTCCAGGGCGCCGAGGAACAACCCGACCCCGGCGGCCAGCAGGCCCCAGGCCGCCAGCGCCAGGGGTCCCGGAAGGAGGCGTTCGAGCAGCCACAGGGCCACCGCCAGCAGCAGGACGCCGAAGGCATTGCGCATGCCCACCAGCCAGGCGCCGCTGCGTGGCAGCAGGGCGCCGCCGCCGGCGGCGATGAGGATCAGCGGGGCGCCCATGCCCAGGCCCAGGGCAAACAGCGCCAGGCCGCCGCCGAGCCAGTCGGCGGTGCTGCTGATATAGAGCAGGAGGCCCGCCAGGGGCGCCGAGACGCAGGGCGAGACGATCAGGCTGGAGAGCACGCCGAGGGTGGCCGCGCCGCCCAGGGAGCCGCCGCGGGTGCCGCTGGCGAGCTGCTCCAGGCGCTCGCGCAGGGCCGCCGGCAGGCGCAGTTCGAAGAGGCCGAACATGGCCAGGGCGAACAGCGCGAACAGCGCCGCGAAGGGAATCAGTACCCAGGCCGACTGCAGTTGCGCCTGCAGGTTGAGACTGGCGCCAAAGACACCCATGAGCGCGCCCAGGGCGGCAAAGCTCAGGGCCATGGGCACCACGTAGGCCAGCGCCAGCAGCAGGCCACGTCCCGGGCGCGCCTTGCCGGCCAGTACCACCGCCGAGACGATGGGCAGCATCGGCAGGACGCAGGGGGTGAAGGTCAGTCCCAGGCCGGCGAGGAAGGCCAGCAGGATCCGGTTCCAGCCCACTTGGTCGGGGGTGGCGGCGGTGACCGCCGGGCTCGCCGCGGCGGCGGCCGCAGGACCGGCGATATCCAGGGTGCGGGTTTCCGGCGGGTAGCAGAGACCGCGATCGGCGCAGCCCTGGTAGGTCACCCTGATCTGGCCGCCGCGGTCGGGCGCCAGGGGCAGGGGGATGTCGACGCCGGCGTGATAGACCTGGACGTCGCCGAACCACTCATCGTGCTTGGGCTCGCCGGGCGGCAGGGCCACCGGCGCGGTCAGCAGGCCGGGGTCGGCGTCGAAGGCGAAGCGCTGCCGATAGAGGTAATAGCCCTCGGCGATGGTGAAGCGCACCTGGGGGCGGCCCTCGGCGTCGCGCCGCTGCTCCAGGCGAAAGGCCTGATCCACCGGCAGGAATTGCTGACTGGGACGCTGACCGTCCAGGCCCAGCGCGGCCGCCGGGCGCGGCGCATCGAACAGGCCGGCGGTGGCGGGCAGGGTCAGCAGCAGGGTGAGCAGGAACAGCAGGACACGCATGGGCTTCTCGGCGATCGGCAGCGGCCGATCATAGCAGAGGCATCCGGTTGGTCTGGCTAGAGGTACTGGCGCACGCAATTGCGTCCCGCATGTTTGGCGGCATAGAGGGCTTCGTCCGCCTGCTTGGCCAGCAGGGGCATCTCCTGTCCGGGCTGCAGCTGCGCCACGCCGGCGCTGAAGGTGCAGCTGAGCTCCTTGGGCGGCGCCGGATAGTGGATCTCGGCGAAGCGCTGGCGGATCTCGTCGATCAGGCGGGTGGCGGTGGCCAGGTCGGTATCGGGCAGCACGATGGCGAATTCCTCGCCGCCATAACGGCCGATATGGTCGGACTTGCGCAGGCGCTGCTTGAGGAACAGCGCCAGACTCTTGATCACCCGATCGCCCATGGGGTGGCCGTAGTGGTCGTTGACCTGCTTGAAATGGTCGATGTCCAGCATGGCGAAGGTGATCGGCCGCTGGCTGCGCCGCGCGCGGAAGCAGGCGTCTTCCAGCAGTTGCAGGGTGTGGGTGTGGTTGTACAGGCCGGTGAGGCTGTCCTGGACGATGCGCGCCTGCAGGCTGCGCGCCCGGGCGGCGCGGGTGCGCACCGTGGCGATCAGGTGGCGCGGCTTGATCGGCTTGGTGAGGAAGTCGTCGCCGCCCTCGCTCATGGCGTCCAGCTGCTTGTCGAGGTCGTCCTCGGCCGACAGATAGATGATGGGCACGCTGACGTAGCGCTCGTGCTGGCGGATGACCTTGGCCAGCTCGGTGCCGGTGCACTCCGGCATGTACATGTCGAGGATGATCAGGTCGGGCACGAATTCGGCCAGGTGCGCCATCACCGCGCCGGGCTGCATCAGGGTGCGGGTGACGATGCCGGCGCTGTTGAGCGCCATTTCCGTGGCCATGGCCTGGGCGCGGGAGTCGTCCACCACCAGGGCGCGGATCGGGTCGTAGTAGACGGTGCGGGTGAGGGTCTCGATCTTTTCTAGCAGCCGCGCCGAATCCAGGGTGCCGGTGTAGAACTCCTGGCCGCCGGCACGTACCGCGGCCAGGCGGAACGGGGTGTCGGCTTCCTGGTGGCTGTAGAACAGCACCGGCAGCTTGCGCTCCAGACCGGTCTGGGCCTCCAGCGCCAGCTGGATGCCGGTGCCCGCGCCACCGAAGTCCACGTCCATGACGATGACCGCCGGGTGGCGGCTGTCCATCATCGCGCGGAAGTCGTCGGCACTGTGGATGATCTGGATGGTGACGCCGAAGTATTCCATCTGCTGCGCCAGGCGCTCGGCGCGCTCGCCGTCGAGCAGGGCGATGTAGATCGGCTTGCGCAGCGGCGGCAGGCTGGTGGTCTCCAGCTGGTCGCCCTGGCGCAGCCCGGTGCGCGACAGGCTCTGCATGGCCTGGCTGAGTTCGGTGATGGCCTGGCTGTTGAGGCGCCCGCGATTGGCGGTGACCTGGGCCAGGGAAGCGCCGATGGCCTCGGCGAGTTCGGCATGACCCTGCTGCTCGAAGCGCTTGGCATATTGCAGCAGGCGCGCGTTGGCGTCGGTCAGCTCGACCAGGCTGCCGGCCGTCCACTCGTCTCGTTGCAGCCGTTGCCAGATCTCCAGCACCTGGCGCGACTGGTGGATGACCCGTTGCGCGAAGTGCAGCTTGAGGCGGTCCCGGCTCGGATCATCTGGTTCGCTCACGAATTGTTCCGTCATTCTTGAGGTGGTGGCCCTATGCTACCAATTGCTGGCTGGCAGGGGAGAGGCGGTACCCTGGTTAGCGGCGGCTATGCCGCTCGCATGGACACTGTCGGTCGCTTCTGGAGTAGCGTCCGTCGCCTGTTACCCTAGTCTCGGAAGCGGCTGCCCAGGCGCATGGCGCCCGCACTGCTGGCGGTGGCGGCGCAACCGGCGTCGCGGGCGGGGGTCCAAGCGCCAACATCTTTGAAATCATTGCAAGGAATTGCCCATGCGGGAGTGGAACTTGAGGTCGGGATGGCTCCGGCTGGTGGCAGTGCTGATCGCGCTCTACCTGCTGGTCACCCTGGCGATAGGCTGGTACTGGAGTCGCGAACCGGATTTCTTCCCGGTACAGCAGCATGCCCAGGAGGCGGCTGCGGCCAGTGGTCGCAAGCTGGTGCTCGGCTACACCACGGTCGAGACCCTCAAGCAGGTGGCAGGTACCCTGCTGGACAAGCCGGGCGGCTATCTCTCCAACGACATCTTCCCGCCGGGCCTCTGGCTCGACGACATGCCGTCCTGGGAATACGGCGTGCTGGTGCAGACCCGCGATCTGGCGCGCGCCCTGCGCAAGGACTTCGCCCGTTCCCAGTCGCAGTCCACCGAGGACGTCGACCTGGCCCAGGCCGAGCCGCGCTTCAACTTCGACAACCACAGCTGGGCCATGCCCTCGTCGGAGTCGGAATACCGCGCCGGCATCGCTTCCCTGGATCGCTACCTGGCGCGCCTGGGTGGCCAGAACACCCAGGGCCAGCCCACCGCCTACTTCTATTCGCGCTCGGACAACCTGCGCAACTGGCTGGGTGACGTCGAGACCCGCCTGGGTTCGCTGTCCCAGCGCCTGTCCGCCAGCGTCGGCCGGGTGCGTCTGGACGCCGAGGTACGGCCGAACCAGGACATCCCCGCCGGCCAGGTGCCGGAGGTGCACGAGCAGCGCGTCGAGACGCCCTGGCTGCAGATCGACAACGTCTTCTACGAGGCCCGCGGTCAGGCCTGGGCGCTGTCGCACATCCTGCGCGCCATCGAGGTGGATTTCGCCGACACCCTGGCCAAGAAGAACGCCACGGTGAACGTGCGCGAGATCATTCGCGAACTGGAAGCGGCGCAGCAGCCGGTCTGGAGTCCGATGATCCTCAACGGCAGCGGCTTCGGCATCCTGGCCAACCATTCGCTGGTGATCGCCAACTACATCTCCCGCGCCAACGCCGCCATCATCGACCTGCGCCAGTTGCTGGAACAGGGCTGATGACGCCTGACGCTCGCGAAGCGGCGCATCGCGCCGCCTCCGACCGGGAACGGGTGGTCTGGGTCGATCGCGACGATTGCATCCAGGGTGAATTGCCACGGGCAGAACTGCGTGCCCGCGGCCTGATCGGTCGCTGCACCTTCATCCTGCTGTTCAACGACAGCGGCGAACTCTGCGTGCACCGGCGCACCCTGAGCAAGGCGCTCTACCCGGGCTACTGGGACGTGGCTGCCGGCGGCATGGTGGCGCCGGGCGAAAGCTATGCGGAATCGGCGGCCCGGGAGCTGGCCGAGGAACTGGGGGTCAGCGGCGTGCCCCTGCGCGAGCACGGCACCTTCTATTTCGAGGAGCCGGGCAATCGCCTCTGGGGCGGCGTGTTCAGCGCCCACTGGAGCGGCCCGCTGCGGCTGCAGCCGGAAGAGGTACTGGAGGCGCGCTTCCTGGCTCCGGCGGCGATTCTCGACGAGGCTCGTCAGCGCCCCTATTGCCCGGATTCGCTGGAGGCCCTGCGCCTGGCTCTCAGCCGGGCGGATGTCGCATCCCTGCCTTAATTTCTCGCATTCGCGCCTTAGCATCCGCGGGCGATGCTGCTACATTGCGCGGCCCCGGACCAGCGCGGCCCGTGCCGGTCGGCGCTGCATCCAAGGTTTCCTCCAGGCGCCCGGCGTCTGAACCAGACTGGGAGGACCGTCCCTTGAGCAAGAAAACCTCGTCGCTGTCGGATCTCAGCCGGCTGGTGTACTCCACCGACGTCGGCCGCATTCGTCCGGAAGAACCCCAGGCACCGGCGCCGATCGGTGATGGCATCGCCCGGGTCCGGCGCGAGACCAAGGGCCGCGGCGGCAAGACGGTGACCACGGTCAGCGGCGTCCCGCTGGACGAGGAAGCGCTCAAGGACCTGGCCAGCGCGCTCAAGCGCCGCTGCGGCACCGGCGGGGCGCTCAAGGATGGCGTCATCGAGATCCAGGGCGACCATGTCGACCTGCTGCTCGGCGAACTCGAAAAACGCGGCTTCAAGACCAAGCGGTCGGGCGGCTAGGCCAGGCCTTCCAGCCCCCGCGTACAACTTACCGCCCCTGGCGGCGGTCCATCCAAAGCAAGATTCCCTACAGGAGATTCCCGCGAATGTCCCCACGACGCACGCGCAAAGATGACGGCAGCCAGTGGACCGTGGCGGACAGCCGCAGCGTCTATGGTATTCGCCACTGGGGCGCCGGCTACTTCGCCATCAGCGATGCCGGCAACGTCGAAGTCCGTCCCCACGGCCCGGACGGCCAGCCGATCGACCTCCATGTGCTGGTCGGCCAGCTGCGCGAAGCGGGGCTGTCGCTGCCGCTGCTGGTGCGTTTCCCCGACATTCTTCAGGGCCAGGTGCGCCACCTGACCGGCGCCTTCGATCGCAACATCGAGCGCCTCGACTACCAGGGTCGCTACACCGCCCTCTATCCGATCAAGGTCAACCAGCAGGAAGCGGTGGTGGAAAACATCATCGCCACCCGCGACGTCTCCATCGGTCTGGAAGCCGGCTCCAAGCCCGAGCTGATGGCGGTGCTGGCGCTGGCGCCCAAGGGCGGCACCATCGTCTGCAACGGCTACAAGGACCGCGAATTCATTCGCCTGGCGCTGATGGGCCAGAAGCTGGGTCACAGCGTCTTCATCGTCATCGAGAAGGAATCCGAGGTCCCGCTGGTGATCGAGGAGGCGGCCGAGCTCAAGGTCACGCCCCAGGTCGGCCTGCGCGTGCGGCTGTCGTCCCTGGCGTCGAGCAAATGGGCCGACACCGGTGGCGAGAAGTCCAAGTTCGGTCTCTCCGCTGCCCAGTTGCTGTCGGTGATCGAGCGCTTCCGCGCCGCCGGCCTGGAGCAGGGCGTGCGCCTGCTGCACTTCCACATGGGCTCGCAGATCGCCAATCTGGCCGACTACCGCCAGGGCTTCCGCGAGGCCATCCGCTACTACGCCGAGCTGCGCGCCCTGGGCCTGCCGCTGGATCACATCGACGTCGGTGGCGGTCTGGGCGTGGACTACGACGGTACCCACTCGCGCAACGCCAGCTCGATCAACTACGACATGGACGACTACGCCGGTACCGTGGTCGGCATGCTCAAGGAATTCTGCGACCAGCAGGAATTGCCGCATCCGAACATCTTCTCGGAAAGCGGCCGCGCCATGACCGCCCACCACGCCATGCTGGTGATGCAGGTCACCGACGTCGAGCGCCACAACGACAGCGTGCCGGCCAGCGAGCGCTTCGAAGGCAAGGCCGAGGTGGTGCAGTGGCTGGCCGAACTGCTCGGCGACACCGATCCGGAGATGGTCACCGAGACCTACTGGCGCGCCACCCAGTACGTCAGCGAAGCCGCCGCCCAGTACGCCTCCGGCACCCTGAGCCTGAGCGACAAGGCGCTGGCCGAGCAGTGCTACTTCGCCATCTGCCGCCGCCTCTACAACCAGCTCAAGGCCCGCCAGCGCTCCCACCGCCAGGTCCTCGACGAACTCAACGACAAGCTGGCCGACAAGTACATCTGCAACTTCTCGGTGTTCCAGAGCCTGCCCGACACCTGGGCCATCGACCAGATCCTGCCCATCGTGCCCCTGACCCGCCTGGACGAGGAGCCGGTGCGCCGTGCCGTGCTGCAGGACCTGACCTGCGACTCCGACGGCAAGATCAAGCAGTACGTCGACGAGCAGAGCATCGAGACCAGCCTGCCGGTGCACGAGGTGCGCGAGGGCGAGGACTATCTGCTGGCGGTGTTCCTGGTGGGCGCCTATCAGGAGATTCTAGGCGACATGCACAACCTGTTCGGCGACACCGACTCGGTGAACGTCTACCAGGACGCCGACGGCAGCGTGCGCCACGGCGGCATCGAGACCCACGACACCATCGAGGACATGCTCAGGTACGTGCACCTCTCGCCCGAGGAGCTGATGACCTACTACCGCGACAAGGTCGCCAGCGCGCGCCTCACCGCCCGCGAGCGCACCCAGTTCCTCGACGCCATGCGCCTGGGTCTGACCCGCTCCTCCTATCTCGCCAGCTGACGAAGCGAACCCTGGCGGCCGGGCGGGCTCTATAGCCTTGCCGTCAGGATGGAGGAGGCAGGTATGAAGGGGCGCATGGCGCTGTTGCTGGTGGGCAGTCTGCTCATTGCCGGCTGTGGCAAGGTCAATCAGGAAAACTATTCCCGGCTCAAGGCCGGTCAGACCAAGGCCGAGGTGGAGCAGGTCCTGGGTGCGCCCACGGAATGCGCGGGCGCCCTGGGCGTCACCACCTGTACCTGGGGCGATCGCGGCTCCTTCATCAGCGTGCAGTATCTCAACGATAAGGTGGCGATGTTCGCCGGGCAGGGTCTGCGATGAAAACCTCTACCAAGATTATCCTGCTGGCGGGTGCCGTCGGACTGCTCGCGGCCTGCGCCAGCGGGCCGCGCGAGGTCCCGCCGCTCACCGCGGGCAATGTCGATCTGCAGCGCTACCAGGGACACTGGTACGAGGTGGCGCGACTGCCGATGTTCTTCCAGCGCAAGTGCGCCCAGTCCGAAGCCAACTATCACGTCATGGCCGATGGTTCGGTCGCCGTGTTCAACCGCTGCCGTACCCTGGACGGCAAGGTGGAGGAAGCCACGGGCACCGCTACCCCGCTCAAGCCCGGCGTGACCGATCGCCTGGAAGTGCGCTTCGACACCTGGTTCAGCGGCGTCCTGCCCAACATCGCCAAGGGACCCTACTGGATCCTCTATGTCGATGACGACTACAAGACCGCCCTGGTCGGCAGTCCGGATCGCAAGTACCTCTGGATACTGGCGCGCAAGCCCGAGATCTCCGCGGCGCAGAGCGAGAAGCTGCTGCGTATCGCTCGCGAGAAAGGCTACAACCTCAATCGTCTGGTCTGGCGCGAGACCGACGCCCACATGCCCTAGGCCTCAGGAGCACCCCCGTGAAACTCTGGACCGACGCCTTTTCCGATAACGCCTTCATGCCCAAGCGCCACGAATTCGACGTGGCCGATTTCGGCGCCCACGGCGAGAACGTTTCGCCCGCGCTGCAGTGGTCCGATCTGCCGGCCGACACCAGGAGCCTGGCGCTGACCGTCTACGATCCGGATGCCCCCACCGGCAGCGGGTTCTGGCACTGGGTGGTGGTCAATATCCCGGTCGGCACCCAGGGCCTGGCGGAAGACGCCGGTCGCGCCGACGGCGCGGGCCTGCCGGCCGGCGCCCTGCAGCTGATCAACGACTACGGCACCCGCGGCTTCGGTGGCGCGGCGCCGCCCAAGGGCGACAATCCGCACCGCTACATCTTCCAGCTGCATGCGCTCAAGGTCGATCAGCTGCCGGTGCCGGCGGACGCGACCAATGCGGTCGGCCGCTTCATGATCCACCTCAACCAGCTGGCTTCGGCGACCTACACCGGTCTCTACGAGATCAAGTAGGGCAGCGTACGGACGGGCTAGAGCGCGTCCGTCGAGGTCGCCAGGCGGATGCCGGCGGCACGCATCTCGGCCAGGAACGCCTCGCCCTGGGCTTCGAAGCCCGGCACCGAATGACTGCAGTCGGTGAGCAGCACCAGGTCCTGGCGCCGTTCTCGCGGCCAGAACTCCAGCAGATCGCGCAGGGTGCTGGCCACGCAGTGCGAAAGCGCCTCGCCCGCCACCAGCAGGGTGTCGGCGGCCTGCAACCGGGCGATTAGTCCGGCATCCACCGCGGTGCCCGGGTCCGCCGGATCCAGGACCTCGGCGCGCAGCGCCGAATAATGTTCGGTGTGGGGATTGCCACCCTTGGCGATGAATTCCACCAGGCGTCCCTGCTGCCGTCCCCAGGCATTGAGCGCCTGGTGGACATCCTCCTGGACTCCATGGCCCCAGCCACCCACCAGGCAGTGCTCCGGCCAGATCACCAGGCGATAGCGACCTCCGGCTTCCAGGGCCTGCACATAGGCCAGCGCGCGGGCGCGCTCGGCCGGATCGCGGGTCTGCCAGCGACCACTGGCCACCTCGTCCTCGCTGATCTGGGTAAAGGGCGCCGGCGGTCGGCCCTGGGCATCCTGCCAGCCATGCGGATGAGCGATGTGCAGTGGCTGATGGGAATCCAGGGTCACCCGGACCCCGGTGAGCCGGGCACCCAGGCGTTCGATCAGGGCGGCGACACGCTGCAGCCCGGCCACCGCACCGGGCACCGGCAGGGCCGCCCCCGGCAGGTCGCAGAAATCGTTTTGCGGATCGATCAGCAGCAACTGCAGCTTGGCACGGGACATGGCGATCTCCTTGGCGACGGGCTGTCGATGGTGCGGGTGCCGCTGGATGCGAGGCAAGCCCGGGCAGCGTGGAAACCCGGTAAGGTGCAGGTCTATGATGAAGGGGCCGACCCTGCCCCGCGGAGCGCGACATGCTGAATCTGTATCCGGAAATCAAGCCTTACGCCCGCCACGAGCTGGCCGTCGAAGCCCCCCATGTGCTCTATGCCGACGAGAGCGGCTCGCCCGACGGTCTGCCGGTGCTGTTCATCCATGGCGGACCCGGCTCCGGATGCGATCGCCTGAGCCGGCGCTTCTTCGATCCCAATCTCTATCGCATCGTCACCTTCGATCAGCGCGGCTGCGGTCGCTCCACCCCCTATGCCAGCCTGGAGAACAACACCACCTGGCACCTGGTCGAGGACATCGAGCGCCTGCGCGAGCACCTGGGCATCGAGCAATGGGTGCTGTTCGGCGGCTCCTGGGGTTCCACCCTGGCCCTGGCCTATGCCCAGCGCCATCCCGAACGGGTCAAGGCGATGGTCCTGCGCGGCATCTTTCTCTGTCGCCCGGTGGATCTGCACTGGTTCTATCAGGAAGGCGCGAGCCGGCTCTTTCCCGATTTCTGGCAGGACTACCTGCATCCCATCGCCGAAGAGGAACGCGGCAATCTCATCCAGGCCTACTATCGCCGCCTGACCGGTCCGGACGAACTGGCGCAGATGTCCGCCGCCCGGGCCTGGTCCTGCTGGGAGGGCCGTACGGTGACCCTGAGGCCGAATCCCGACGTGCTGGAAAAATTCAGCGAGCATGCCCTGGCCATCGCTCGCATCGAGTGCCACTACTTCATCAACGATGCCTTCCTCGAGCCCGACCAGCTCTTGCGCGACATGCCCCGCATCGCCCATATCCCGGCGGTGATCGTGCACGGCCGCTACGACATGGTCTGCCCCCTGGACAATGCCTGGGCCCTGCACCACGCCTGGCCGGGCAGCGAATTGCAGATCATCCGCGACGCCGGTCATGCGGCCAGCGAGCCCGGTATCTGCGACGCCCTGGTGCGGGCGACCGACCAGATCGCCCGCCAGCTGCTCGATCTGCCCCAGGAGGCCGAGTGAAGGCGCTGCTGCAGAGGGTCATCCGCGCCAGCGTCGAGGTCGAGGTAGAAACGGTCGGCGCCATAGGCCCGGGGCTGCTGGTCTTCGTCGGCATCGAGCCCGCGGATGACGAAGCGGCCTGTGGCCGGATGCTCAAGCGGCTGCTGGAGTACCGGGTCTTCGCCGACGGCGAGCAGCGCATGAATCTGTCCCTGCAGGATGTCGGCGGCGGCTTGCTGCTGGTCTCCCAGTTCACCCTGGCCGCCGATACCCGCAGCGGGCGGCGGCCGAGCTTTTCCAGCGCTGCGCCGCCGGCCCAGGGCGAGCGACTGTTCGGTCACCTGGTAGGCCTCGCCCGCGATCTGCATCCCGAGGTCGCGACCGGGCGCTTCGGCGCCGACATGCAGGTTTGCCTGGTCAACGATGGACCGGTGACATTTTTATTGTCGATTTAGTGAGGGCGCCCCTTACAGCGCCCTGCCAAGTGTCTATGATTGCGCAGTTCGAGTTTGAACGGTCGTCCAACCGGGGAATCATTGACCCTTGGGGGAGTCGGACCACTGCCTATCCGTTTCGCGACTACCCGTCGCCAAACGTATTCGTACGCTGATTTAGGAGGCTGCGTGTTATCTCATTCCAAAGTTAAGCCGGGCAAGCAGGGCTTCGCCCTGATCGGGCTCTCCGTCGCACTAGGTCTGTTCAGTGCCCAGGCCCTGGCCTTCAGCCTGGACGACGTGGCCGCCAAGGCCAAAGAACTCTCCGGCCAGAAATTCGTCGCGCCCAAGAGCAACCTGCCCGCATCCTTCAGCGGCATGAAGTATGCCGACTATCAGCAGATCACCTTCAATCAGGACAAGGCCTACTGGAAGGACGCCAAGACCCCCTTCCGGCTGAATTTCTATCACGAGGGCATGCACTACAGCGTGCCGGTGAAGATCAACGAGGTCACCGCCAACAACGTCGAAGAGATCAAATACGATCCCTCGATGTTCAACTTCGGCAACCTGCAGATCGACCAGGCCCAGCTCAAGGA
Organism: Pseudomonas sp. AS2.8; assembly: GCF_014190935.1. Lineage (NCBI taxonomy): Bacteria > Pseudomonadati > Pseudomonadota > Gammaproteobacteria > Pseudomonadales > Pseudomonadaceae > Pseudomonas > Pseudomonas sp. AS2.8. The sequence goes on along the minus strand of NZ_JACHVV010000005.1, from coordinate 330,244 downwards.
TCTCGGCTTCGCCGGATTCAAGGTGCTCTATCCGCTGAACAAGGCGGACAAGCATGACGAGCTGATGACCATGCTCGGCGCCAGCTATTTCCGCGTGATCGGCAAGAACCAGGTCTATGGCCTGTCCGCCCGCGGTCTGGCCATCGACACCGCGCTGCCGTCCGGCGAGGAATTCCCGCGCTTCACCGAATTCTGGGTCGAACAGCCCCAGTCGGATCGCCGCAACCTGGTGATCTACGCACTGCTCGACTCGCCCCGGGCCACCGGTGCCTATCGCTTCGTGCTGACCCCCGGCAAGGACAGCACCGTCGACGTCGAAGCCAAGGTGTTCCTGCGCGACAACGTCAACAAGCTCGGCATCGCGCCGCTGACCAGCATGTACCTGTTCGGCCCCAACCAGCCGAGCACCCAGGTCAACTACCGGCCGGCCCTGCACGATTCCAACGGCCTGGCCATCCACGCCGGCAACGGCGAGTGGCTGTGGCGTCCGCTGAACAACCCGCGTCGCCTCTCGGTCAGCACCTACACCATCGAGAATCCGCGCGGCTTCGGTCTGCTGCAGCGCGGCCACGAGTTCTACAAGTACCAGGACCTTGACGAGCGCTACGACAAGCGTCCCAGTGGCTGGGTCGAGCCCAAGGGCGACTGGGGCAAGGGTCATGTCGAACTGGTGGAAATCCCCACGCCGGACGAGACCAACGACAACATCGTGGCCTTCTGGACGCCGGACACCCTGCCGGAGAAGGGCCAGCCGATCGATGTCAGCTATCGCCTGCACTTCACCACCGACGAACCCAACCTGCACACCAAGGACCTGGCCTGGGTCTCTCAGACCCGCCTGTCCACCGGTGACGTGCGCCAGTCCAACTTGGTCCGTCAGACCGATGGCAGCCTGGCCTACATCATCGATTTCGAAGGGCCGAATCTCGACGATCTGCCCGAGGATTCGCAGGTCGGCTCCCAGGTCAGCCTGGACGCCAACGGTGAACTGGTCGAGAACTCTGTGCGCTACAACCCGGTTACCAAGGGCTATCGCCTGACCTTGAGACTCAAGGTCAAGGATCAGACCAAGCCGGTGGAAATGCGCGCCAACCTCGCCCAGGGTGACAAACCGCTCAGCGAAACCTGGACTTACCAGCTACCTGCCAATGAATAACACCACCCGCGATACCTCGGTCGCCGCCACCGGTGACTACCTCGAACACCTGCCTTTGCCCGCCGGGCAGCGGCAGGCGCTGGACCAGACGGCCGACGTCGAGTCGCTGCACCGGCAACTGGCCGGTGCCCGCGGCGAGGGCGCCCAGGGCGCCGACGCGGTGATCGCTTCCACCGAGGCGCGCCTGGCCGCCGGTTGGGACGAGACGCTGGACGACGGCGAGCTGCTGGGCAGCGATGCCCAGGGGCGTGTCTTCATCAAGGCCACCCCGCCCATGACCCGCTCCATGATGGTGCCCGATCCCTGGCGTACCAATCCCGTGGCGCGGAGCTGGAAGCGTCTGCTCGGCCGCAAGGACCACAGCCGCTGGCAGCCCGATCCCGAAGCCGATGCCCATGCGCACTGGCGCAAGGTAGGTTCCTTCCGGCGCTTCATCCTGCTGATCCTGATGCTGGTGCAGACCGGCATCGCCACCTGGTACATGAAGGCCGTGCTGCCCTATCAGGGCTGGGCGCTGGTCGATCTCAGCGAGGTCTACCGCCAGGGCTGGGGCGAATCCATCCGCCAGGTCCTGCCCTATGTGGTGCAGACCAGCATCCTGCTGCTCTTCGCCCTGCTGTTCTGCTGGGTATCCGCCGGTTTCTGGACCGCCCTGATGGGCTTCTGGCAACTGCTCAGCGGGCGCGACAAGTACAGCATCTCGGCCAGCTCCACCGGGACCGAGCCGATCGATCCCCAGTCGCGCACCGCCCTGGTGATGCCCATCGCCAACGAAGACGTGCCGCGGGTGTTCGCCGGTCTGCGAGCCACCTACGAGTCGGTCCGTGCCAGTGGCGAGCTGGACCACTTCGACTTCTTCATCCTCAGCGACAGCAACGACCCCGACAAATGCGTGGCTGAAGAGAAGGCCTGGCTGGAACTGTGCCGCGAGGTCGGTGGCTTCGGCCACATCTTCTATCGCCGTCGCCGCCGCCGGGTGAAGCGCAAGAGCGGCAACATCGACGACTTCTGCCGTCGCTGGGGCAGCCAGTACAAGTACATGGTGGTGCTCGACGCCGACAGCGTGATGAGCGGCGAATGCCTGGCCAGCCTGGTTCGGCTGATGGAGGCCAATCCTCGTGCCGGCATCATCCAGACCGCGCCCAAGGCGTCCGGCATGGATACCCTGTATGCGCGTCTGCAGCAGTTCGCCACCCGGGTGTACGGACCGCTGTTCACCGCTGGCCTGCACTTCTGGCAGCTGGGTGAATCCCACTACTGGGGCCACAACGCCATCATCCGGGTCAAGCCGTTCATCGACCACTGCGCCCTGGCTCCGCTGCCGGGTACGGGTTCGTTCGCCGGCGCCATCCTCTCCCACGACTTCGTCGAAGCCGCACTGATGCGTCGCTCCGGCTGGGGTGTCTGGATCGCCTACGACCTGCCGGGCAGCTACGAAGAATTGCCGCCCAACCTGCTGGACGAGCTCAAGCGCGACCGCCGCTGGTGTCATGGCAACCTGATGAACTTCCGGCTGTTCCTGGTCAAGGGCATGCACCCGGTGCACCGCGCGGTGTTCCTCACCGGGGTGATGTCCTACCTGTCGGCGCCGCTGTGGTTCCTCTTCCTGGTGCTGTCCACGGCGCTGCTGGCGATCCACAAGCTGCTGGAACCCCAGTACTTCTTCCAGCCCCGCCAGCTGTTCCCGGTCTGGCCCCAGTGGCATCCGGAGCAGGCCATCGCGCTGTTCTCCACCACCCTGATCCTGCTGTTCCTGCCCAAGCTGCTCAGCGTGGTGCTGATAATCGCCAAGGGCGCGAAGGAATTCGGCGGTGGGCTGCGGCTGTTCCTCTCCATGATGCTGGAGATGCTCTTCTCGGTGCTGCTGGCACCGGTGCGGATGCTCTTCCACACGGTGTTCGTGACGGCCGCCTTCCTCGGCTGGTCGGTGCAATGGAATTCGCCCCAGCGTGACGACAACGACACGCCCTGGAGCGAAGCCTTCCGTCGCCATGGTTCGCAGATGCTGCTCGGCCTGATCTGGACCGCCGGCGTGGCCTGGCTGGACCCGCGCTTCCTCTGGTGGCTGTCGCCCATCGTGGTGTCGCTGATCCTGTCGGCGCCGGTGTCGGTGATTTCCAGTCGGACCAACCTGGGTCTGGGCAGTCGCCGCCATCATCTGTTCCTGATTCCGGAAGAGTACGCACCGCCGCGCGAGCTGGTGGCGACCGACGAATACCTGCACCTGAACAACCGCAACGCCCTGACCAAGGGCTTCCTGCGCGCCACGGTCGATCCGGTGCTCAATGCCCTGGCCATCGGCATGGCCCGCGGTCGCCATGGCAAGGTGGTGGAGCCGGCACGCCGGCTGCGCGAAGAGCGGGTGGCGCGGGTACTGGCCGCCGGTCCCGAGAAGACCAAGGGCGACGACCAGTGGCGTCTGCTCAGTGATCCGGACGGCATGGCGCAACTGCACCTGCAGGTCTGGAAGGCCGAAGAGCACCGCAACTGGCGGGAGGCCTACGCCACCCTGCGACCGCGCTCCCACAGCGATTCGGCGGCGGATGCCGCGGCCAGTCCGGCCAGCATGAGTCCGCGGCCCGCCTCCTGAGGCGGCGCTCCGCCCAGGAAAAAGCCCCGGTATCGCGAGACACCGGGGCTTTTTCTTGTCCGTGAACCGGCTAGAACAAGCGGGCGAGTAGGGCGGGTACGGCGTTCTCGACGCGCAGGATGCGCTCACCGAGCTGTACGGGCGCCAGGCCCGCTTCCTGCAGCTTCTCGACCTCGTAGGGTATCCAGCCACCCTCGGGACCGATCGCCAGCGTCACGGGCTCGCTGAGGGCGCGAGGGCAGGCCGGATAGCTACCTGGATGGCCGACCAGGCCACGGGTGCCCGCGGCGAGGGCGGGCAGGCGATCCTCGACGAAAGGCTTGAATCTCTTTTCGATCAGCACCTCCGGCAACACCGTGTCCCGAGCCTGCTCCAGCCCCAGGCGCAGTTGCTCCTCGATGGCCTCGGGCGCCAGGAACGGGGTCTGCCAGAAGCTCTTTTCCACCCGGTAGCTGTTCAGCAGCACCAGCCGCGCGACGCCCATGGCGGAGACGGTCTGCAGCACCCGGCGCAGCATCTTGGGGCGGGGCAGGGCCAGCAGCAGGGTGAGCGGCAGCTTGGCCGGCGGTGGCTGGTCGAGGGTGACGTTCAGGCAGGCCTGGCCGGCATCGAGGGTCTCGATCTGGCCGGTACCCATCAGGCCATTCAGCAGGCCGACGCGCATCCGGTCGCCGGCGGCCGCCTGGTGCACCTCGCGCAAATGGGCGAGACGGCGCGGATCGCGCAGCACGACCCGGTCAGCGGCCGTGAAGTCGGCCGCCTCGAGCAGGATCAGATTCACGGGCGTTCGGCGGGCGGCTGGGCGCTGGGACTGGCGTCTTCGTCGCTGAGCGGGCGCTCGCGCTTCTGCACGAAGCGACCGAACAGCAGGCCGATCTCGAACAGCAGCCACATGGGCACGGCCAGCATGGTCTGGGAGAAGACATCCGGCGGGGTCAGGATCATGCCGACCACGAAGCAGCCGATGATGACGTAGGGGCGGATCTTCTTCAGGTAGGCGACGTCGACCACGCCGATCCAGATCAGCAGCACGGTGGCCACCGGAATCTCGAAGGCCACGCCAAAGGCGAAGAACAGCGTCAGGATGAAATCCAGGTAGGCGTTCAGGTCCGGCATCATCACGGCGCCTTCCGGCGTGATGCTGCTGAAGAAGTGGAAGATGATCGGAAACACCAGGAAGTAGGCGAAGGCCATGCCGGTGTAGAACAGCAAGATGCTGGAAATCAGCAGCGGGATGGCGACCTTCTTCTCGTGGCGATAGAGCCCGGGCGCGATGAAGCCCCAGACCTGGTGCAGGATCACCGGCATGGCGATGAACAGCGACACCACCAGGGTCAGCTTGAAGGGCGCGAGGAAGGGCGAGGTGACGTCCGTGGAGATCATGGTCGCGCCTTCGGGAAGGACGCGGCGGATCGGCTCGGAGGCGAAGGCATAGATCTTCTGGGCGAAGTAGAACAGCCCGAGGAAGATAAGAAAGGTCGCCAGCACGCATCTGAGGATGCGGGTGCGCAATTCGGTCAGGTGCGAGACCAGGGGCATTTCCTGGTCATCGTGTTCGGAAGGCTTGTCGCTCATGGTGCTCTTGGCGGCGTCTGGGGCGGATCCTGCGGGCGTTCGGCAACCACGTCCTGGGGCATGGGCGGAGCAGCGGCGGCGGGCGGTGTCTGGACTTCCGGCGGGGAAGCGGCAGGCTTGGGCCGGTTGTCGCGCTGTTCCATGGACAGGATATGCTCGTTGCGCAATTGCTGGCGAATTTCGTCAGCGCCGATCTCGCGCTCCACTTCCTGGCGGATGCTGTTGAAGCTGCGCCTCAAGCGACCGATCCACAGACCCGCGGTGCGCGCGGCACCCGGCAGGCGTTCCGGACCCAGCACCAGCAGGGCGACGAACCCCACCAGCATCATTTCGGGAAAGCTGATTCCGAACATGGCGGGGCCTTAGTCCTTGCGCACCACCGGCTCTTCGACCTTGCGGTGCTCGGCGTCGAAGGTCTGGGGGCGATTCAGGGGAGCGTTCGGGTTGGCCGTGCTGGTGGTCGGCGTCGGCTGTTCGGCCTTGTCGTCCTCGTCGGTGTGCATGGCCTTGCGGAAGCCCTTGATGGCCTCGCCCACGTCGGAGCCGAGGTGCTTGAGGCGCTTGGTGCCAAAGACGATCACCACGACGAGCAGGATGACGATCCAGTGTTTCCAGTCGAAGATACCCATGGTCTTTCCTCGTTGCGAAGCTTGGGGTCAGGATTGAGTACGGGCGGCCTTTTCGGCGTGCCCGGAGAGGCCGAAGCGACGATCCAGTTCGTCCAGCACGGCCTGGGGATGCTGGCCGAGGGCCGAGAGCATGATCAGGCTGTGGAACCAGAGGTCGGCGGTCTCGTAGATGACGTCGTCGTACTGCTGGCTGATGGCGGCGTCCTTGGCGGCGAGAATGGTCTCGACGCTTTCTTCGCCGACCTTTTCCAGGATCTTGTTCAGACCCTTGTGATAGAGGCTGGCCACGTAGGAGGAGTCCGGCGCGGCCTGCTTGCGTTCTTCCAGCACCTGCGCCAGACGCGCGAGGGTGTCAGTCATGGCCGTGCCCTCCGGCATAGATGGCGCTGGGATCCTTGACCACCGGATCGACGGTCGCCCACTCGCCCTCGCGCAGCACGCGATAGAAGCAGCTCTCCCGACCGGTGTGGCAGGCGATACCGCCGAGTTGCTCCACCTGCAGCACCACCACGTCGGCGTCGCAATCCAGGCGCAGTTCGATGACCCGCTGCACGTGACCGGATTCCTCGCCCTTGCGCCACAGCCGGTTGCGCGAGCGCGACCAGTAGACCGCTCGGCCTTCGGCGGCGGTCAGGGCCAGGGATTCGCGGTTCATCCAGGCCATCATCAGGATGCGCCCCGAGGTGGGGTCCTGGGCGATGGCCGGTACCAGGCCATCGCTGTTCCAGTGGATCTCGTCTAACCAGTCGCTCATGAGTCTGTTCAATACTACGAATTAGGGTACTGGGCTCTGTCCGAAAAATGCCTGCGCTCGGTCAGGCGGCGTTAAAAATCCGTTCGGAATGCTCATTTACCGCACGTAAATTCCGCTTCCTCACGGATTTTTGCCTTGCCTGACCTTCGCTCGGCGACTTTTCAAACAGGCCCTAGCCTCGCACAAGACGCAGCTCGAATACAGCGGCAGGGCACCAGTGGCTGAGGGCGTGTATTTCGCCCGATAAAAAAGACAGGACGGTTACAGCTTAAGGAGTTCAGCGCCTGATCACCAGAACCAGGCCGCCGACCAGCATGGCCCAGGCCGGCCAGGCGTGGGGCTGGGGTTCGAGACCCAGTTGCGCCGCACCCACCAGCAGGACCGCGCCGACCACCCGTACGATCCAGTCGTCGTTGCGTCTGCCCCAGGGATTGGGCGGATCCTTGCGATGCGGCTGGGTGATGCGTTCCAGGGTATCGCGGGCCATCTGCGCCAGATGGGGGATCTGTTCCAGTTGCTGCTGGATGTTGCGGGCGACCTGCGGCGGACTCAGCCGCTTGCGCATCCACTTTTCCAGGTAGGGCTTGGCGGTGGACCAGAGGTCCAGGTCCGGGTAGAGCTGGCGGCCCAGGCCCTCGATGTTGAGCAGGGTCTTCTGCAGGAGCACCAGCTGCGGCTGGATCTCCATGTTGAAGCGGCGCGCCACCTGGAACAGCCGCAGCAGCAGCTGGCCGAAGGAAATGTCCTTGAGCGGCTTCTCGAAGATGGGTTCGCAGACGGTGCGGATGGCTGCTTCCAGTTCGTTGACCTGGGTGTTGGCCGGTACCCAGCCTGAGTCGATGTGCAGCTGGGCGACCTTGCGGTAATCGCGCTGGAAGAAGGCCCAGAGATTGCGCGCCAGATAGTCCTGGTCCTCGGGGGTCAGGCTGCCGATGATGCCGCAGTCCACCGCGATGTAGAGCGGATCCCAGGGCTTGGCGGTGCTGACGAAGATGTTGCCGGGGTGCATGTCGGCGTGGAAGAAGCTGTCGCGGAAGACCTGGGTGAAGAAGATCTCCACGCCGCGTTCGGCCAGCAGCTTGAAGTCGGTGCCCTGGTCGCGCAGCGCGGCCAGGTCAGTCACCGGGATGCCGTAGATGCGCTCCATGACCAGCACCCGCTCGCGGCACCAGTCCCAGTACACCTGGGGCACGTAGAGGCGTTCGGAGCCGTCGAAATTGCGTCTGAGCTGGCTGGAGTTGGCCGCTTCGCGCAACAGGTCCAGCTCGTCGTAGATGGTCTTCTCGTAGTCGCTGACCACGTCCATCGGATGCAGGCGGCGGGCTTCGGCGGACAGCCGTTCGGCCAGGCGCGCCAGCAGGAACAGCCAGGCGATGTCCTGGCTGATGATGTTCTTCAGCCCGGGGCGCACCACCTTGACCACCACCTCTTCGCCGGTCCGCAGCTGGGCGGCATGGACCTGGGCGACCGAGGCCGAGGCCAGCGGCTGGTGATCGAAGCGGGCGAAGGCCTGCTTGATGGGCACGCCGAGCTGGGACTCGATGAGCGCCACGGCCTTTTCCGGCGGAAAGGGCGGGACCTTGTCCTGCAGGAACATCAGTTCGTCGGCGATATCCTCGGGCATGAGGTCGCGCCGGGTGGAAAGGATCTGGCCGAACTTGACGAACACCGGCCCCAGGCCTTCCAGCGCCAGGCGAAGCCGGGCGCCGCGCGGCAGGGTCTTGCTCGGCCGCGGCAACCAGCGCCAGGGCAGCACATAGCGGGTGGCACGCAGGTACCAGGGCAGCGGCAGGGCGTAGACGATGTCGTCAAGCCGATAGCGGATGACCACGAAGAAGATCCGCAACAGGCGGTTTAGGGCAGCGAACAGCTTCATTCGTCGGGGTTATCCCTGGCGTTGCGGGCGGTGCCCAGGCGGGCGAGACGGGCGTCGAGACGATCCACGTCCAGGCGCAGGGCATCGATCTCGGCGAAGCGAGCCTCACCTTCGAGGCGACCCACCAGTTGGCGGCTCTCCTCGTTCAGCCAGTTGGACAGCGTCAGCTGCAGGCTGTCACGGCTCTGTTCACCGAGCGCCTGGCCACGTCGGGCGAGATCGCCCAGCAACGCGGCCGGCAGCGGACCGAGCCAGCGACTGACCTCGTGCTGCCAGTCCAGCTCCAGCTTCTGCAGGATGTCGGCCAGTTCGATCAGCAGGGTGCTGTCGCCCTCCAGGCGCACATCCGGCTGGTGCAGCACCCGCTGTTTGTCGCGGGCCAGGGCCAGCTCGGCCAGGCGCGTGGCCGGGGCCTTGAGCGTACAGTCGATGTCACCCTCGTGATGGGCGGCGAAGTGCAGACCGTCACCCGCGGGCAGGATGTAGAGATGTAGCGCCGGTTGCCGGGTCTGCACCGCGATCACCCGCCCGGTCAGGCCGGCCAGCCGCGGCAACGCCACCGGGTCCAGCGCCAGCAGCGGATTCAGGCCACGCTCCAGCGCGGCCAGCAACGCCTGGGTGACGAGGGCCATCAGGGCTTGATGCCGCGATGCAGGGCGACCACGCCGCCGGTCATGTTGTGGAAGGAGACCCGGGCGAAGCCGGTTTCTTCCATCATGGCCTTGAGGGTCTGCTGGTCGGGGTGCATGCGGATGGATTCGGCCAGGTAGCGATAGCTCTCGGCGTCTCCGGCCACCAGCTTGCCCATCAGCGGCAGGAAGCCGAAGGAGTAGGCGTCATAGGCCTTGGACACCAGCGGATTGGTGGGCTTGGAGAATTCCAGCACCAGCAGTCGGCCACCCGGCTTGAGTACCCGCAGCATGGAGGCCAGGGCCTGGTCCTTGTGGGTGACGTTGCGCAGGCCGAAGGCGATGGTGATGCAGTCGAAATGGTTGTCGGGGAAGGGCAGCTTCTCGGCATCGGCCTGGACGAAGCGCACATTGCTGGCGACGCCTTCGTCGAGCAGGCGATCGCGGCCGACCCTGAGCATGGAATCGTTGATGTCGGCCAGGACCACCTCGCCGGTGGGGCCGACCAGGCGGGCGAACTGCTTGGTCAGGTCGCCGGTACCGCCGGCGATGTCCAGTACCCGGTTGCCGCGGCGCACGCCGGAGAGCTCGATGGTGAATCTCTTCCACAGCCGGTGGATGCCCGCCGACATCAGGTCGTTCATCACATCGTACTTGGCCGCGACCGAGTGGAAGACTTCCGCGACCTTGTAAGCCTTCTGGCTTTCCGGAACGCTCTGGTAGCCGAAGTGGGTCTGGGATTCGGCCTCGGGGCCTTTGCGCGGATCGCTCATGGGGCTACACCTGGGACAGGGACAAGAGGGCATTCTAGCAGGCCGATCGCCCGGCTTGCCCGGCTAAAACGGCGGCTGACCGCTCGGTTCTCGCGATTGGCGACGCGGCGGGCCCTCGCTATAGTCAGGGCCCCTTATCCGGAGTTCCCCGATGTCCCAGATCACCATCGAACGCAGCCACTCGCTCGGCCTGGAAGGCGTGCGCCAGAAAGCCGATCAGCTGGCGGAAAAGCTCACGCGCGACTACGGGGTGGCCTGCGCCTGGGAAGGCGATACCCTAACGTTCACGCGCAGTGGCGTGGATGGACGGATCGAGGTGGCGCAGGATCGGGTGCGGGTACTGGCGACCCTGGGCATGATGTTCTCGATGCTCAGTGGCCAGATCGAAAAGGAAATCGAGCGCAAGCTGGACAAGGCCCTGGCGGCCTGAGTCCGCTCAAAGCATCAGCTTGACCGCGCTGACGTGCGGATCCCGCGTCTTGCCGGCGCGGGCCAGCTGCTCCAGGTAGTCGGCCCAGAGTTCGTCGCGGCGACTGCCCAGTTCATAGAGATAGTCCCAGCTGAACAGGCCGCTGTCGTGGCCGTCGTCGAAGGTCAGCTTGATGGCGTAGCGCCCCGCCGGTTCGACGGCGCTGATGCCGACCTGCTGCTTGCCCCACTGCAATACCGGATTGCCGTGTCCCTGGACCTCGGCCGAAGGCGAGTGCACCCGCAGGAATTCGGCGGGCAGCTCGAAGGTTTCCGCGCCATAGCTGACGCTGAGGGTCTTGGAGGCCTTGTGGAGCTGGATGGCGGTGGGAGTACGCATGGTGGCTGATCTCGCAGGCGAAGCCGGCGCCCTGGGGCGCCGGCAGTACCGTCACAGTATATAGCGCGACAGGTCTTCGTCCTGGGCCAGTTCGCCCAGGTGGCCGTTCACATAGGCCGCGTCGATGACGATGGGCTCGCCATTCTGCTGGCCGGCGAGGTCGGCGGCGCTGAAGGACACCTCTTCCAGCAGGCGTTCCAGCAGGGTGTGCAGGCGCCGGGCACCGATGTTCTCGGTCTTCTCGTTGACCTGCCAGGCGATCTCGGCGATGCGGGTGATGCCGTCGGCGGCAAATTCCACCAGCAGCCCTTCGGTCTTGAGCAGTTCGCGATACTGCTCGGTGAGCGAGGCGTGCGGCTCGGTGAGGATGCGCTCGAAGTCCTGCGGGGTCAGCGCCTTGAGCTCGACGCGGATCGGCAGACGACCCTGCAGCTCCGGCACCAGATCGCTGGGCTTGGACAGATGGAAGGCGCCCGAGGCGATGAACAGGATGTGGTCGGTCTTGACCATGCCCAGCTTGGTGTTGACGGTGCAACCCTCGATCAGCGGCAGCAGGTCGCGCTGCACGCCTTCGCGGGAGACGTCGGCACCGCTGGTGTTGCCGCGCTTGGCGACCTTGTCGATCTCGTCGATGAAGACGATGCCGTGCTGTTCGACGGCTTCCAGGGCGCGGCCCTTGAGTTCCTCTTCGTTGACCAGGCGGGCGGCTTCTTCGTCCCGCACCAGCTTGAGCGCTTCCTTGACCTTGAGCTTGCGCTGCTTGGTCTTGCCCTTGTGCATGCCGGCGAAGAGATTCTGCAGCTGGCTGGTCATCTCCTCCATGCCGGGCGGGGTCATGATCTCGACGCCGGCGGGGGCATCGGCCACCTCGATGTCGATTTCCTTGTCGTCCAGCTGGCCTTCGCGCAGGCGCTTGCGGAACAGCTGGCGGGTATTGCTATCGGTCGCCGCCGGCTGGGGGTCGTTGCTGAAGCCCACCGAGGGACGCGCCGGCGGCAGCAGGGCATCGAGGATGCGCTCTTCGGCGGCGTCTTCGGCGCGATGGCGGTTACGCACCATCTCCTGCTCGCGCAGCATCTTCACCGCGGCATCGGCCAGGTCACGGATGATGGATTCGACGTCGCGGCCGACATAGCCGACCTCGGTGAACTTGGTCGCTTCCACCTTGAGGAAGGGCGCATTAGCCAGCTTGGCCAGGCGCCGGGCGATCTCGGTCTTGCCCACGCCGGTCGGGCCGATCATCAGGATGTTCTTGGGCGTGACCTCGGGGCGCAGCTCGACGGGCAGCTGCATGCGCCGCCAGCGATTGCGCAGGGCGATGGCCACGGCGCGCTTGGCGTCGTCCTGGCCGATGATGTGGCGATTGAGTTCGTGAACGATCTCGCGGGGGGTCATGGACATGGGCAGTCTCTAAACCGGATCACGCCTGGGGCGCGTCCAGCTCCTCGATGGTCAGGTTGCGGTTGGTGAACACGCAGATGTCACCGGCGATATTCAGGGCGGTCTCGGCGATTTCGCGGGCGCTCAGGTCGGTGTGCATGAGCAGGGCGCGAGCGGCGGCCTGGGCATAGGCGCCACCGGAACCCATGGCGATCAGGCCTTCTTCGGGCTCCACCACGTCGCCGTTGCCGGTGATGATCAGCGAGGCGTCCTTGTTGGCGACCGCCAGCATGGCTTCCAGCCGGCGCAGGGCGCGGTCGGTACGCCAGTCCTTGGCCAGCTCGACGGCGGCGCGGACCAGGTGGCCCTGGTGCTTCTCGAGTTGCGCCTCGAAGCGCTCGAAGAGGGTGAAGGCGTCGGCGGTACCGCCGGCGAAACCGGCCAGCACCTCGCCCCGGTACAGCCGCCGGACTTTCTTGGCGTTGCCTTTCATGACGGTGTTGCCCAGGGAAACCTGGCCGTCGCCGCCGATCACGACCTTGCCGTTGCGGCGTACAGAAACGATGGTGGTCAAGGGAATCTCTCCGCGTTGCTTGGGGCGTCGGCCCCGGTTACGCAGAGATATGGGGATGGCCGCGACGCCCTTCAAGCGCCGCGACGGGGGGATTGATCCGATCAGTGACTGCGTCGCTGTTGCAGCAACAGATTCTTGAAGCCGCTGCCGGCGAGCTGTTTCTGCGCCTGGGTCAGCTGGTCGCGATCGCTGTAGGGACCGACCAGTACCCGGTACCAGGTGTCGTCCTTGACCTTGCCCGACTCCACCCGCACGTCCTGGCCGAGCATGATGATCTGGGCGCGGACCCGGTCGGCATCGGCCTGGGTGCGGAAGGAGCCGGCCTGGAGGAAGAACAGCGTCACCGGCGGCTGGGCCTTGGTGGTGGCTTCCTTGGGCGGGGTGGCGGCCGATTGGCCCGCGGTGGTCGCGGGCGGGGTCGCGGTCGCCGGCTGGCCGGGTTGCGCCGGGGTCGCGGCGGCATCCGGCTTGGCCGGGGTGGCCGGCTTGGCGGCCGGATTGCGCGGCACGGCGTCCGGCGGCACGATCACCTCGGATTCGGGCAGCAGGGTATAGAAGTCGTACTTGGGCTTGATCGGCGTGGGCGGCGTGCCCTCGGTCTTGCCAGCGGCGGTCGAGGACGACGACTTGCCGTTGCCCGCGGCCGCGGCCGGGCGGCCTTCTTCCGGCTTGGCGCGCTGCACTGCCTTGTTGCCTGGTTCGAGCTTCATCAGGAACACCACGAAGGCCCCGATGGCCAGACCCGACGCGAGCCAGACCCAGCCGGGCAGGGGCTGTTTCTTGGGAGCCGAGGTGTTGCGACTGGCGCCGCGCTTGGGTGGGGCTTTCTTGGTGGCCATCAGGCGGTGATCCGTCTCTTACATGCGTTCCAGGGTGTGCAGGCCGAGCAGTTCCAGACCCTGCTTGAGGGTGCGCCCGGTGAGGGCGGCCAGCCGCAGGCGGCTCTGGCGCAGCGCAGGGTCCTCGGCGGTCAGGATCGGGCAATTCTCGTAGAAGCTGGAGAACAGCCCGGCCAGGTCGTAGAGGTAGCTGCACAGCAGGTGCGGGGTGCCCTTGTCGGCGACGCCGGCGAGGATTTCGCCGAATTGCGCCAGGCGGCCGCCCAGGTCCTGCTCCTGCGGGGCGTCCAGGCGGATGCTGCCGGCGGGTTCGCTCTGCTCGGCCTTGCGCAGCACGCTGGCGACGCGGGTGTAGGCGTACAGCAGATAGGGCGCGGTATTGCCCTCGAAGCTGAGCATCTGCTCGAAGTTGAAGCTGTAGTCGCTGGTGCGGTGCTTGGACAGGTCGGCGTACTTGACCGAGGCGATACCCACCACGCGGCCGATATGGCGCAGTTCGTCCTCGCTGAAGGGTGCCTCGCCACGCTCGGCGCGACCGGCATTGCGCTCCTTGACCAGCTGATAGGCACGCTCCTCGGCTTCGTCGAGCAGGTCGACCAGCTTGACGGTGCCGCCGTCACGGGTCTTGAACGGACGGCCATCGGCGCCGTTCATGGTGCCGAAGCCCATGTGTTCGAGTTGCATGGTCGGCGCGACGAAGCCGGCGCGGCGCGCCACCTCGAAGGCCATCTGGAAGTGCAGGGCCTGGCGCTGGTCGACGAAGTACAGCGCCCGATCGGCGTGCAGCTGGCGGCTGCGGTAGCGCATGGCGGCCAGGTCGGTGGTGGAATAGAGATAGCCGCCACCGGCCTTCTGCACGATCACCGGCAGCGGATTGCCCTCGGCGTTCTTGAATTCGTCGAGGAAGACGCAGCGGGCGCCATCGCTCTCGGTGAGCAGGCCGGCGGCGTCCAGATCGCTCACCACCTGGGCCAGGTCGTCGTTGTAGGCGCTCTCGCCCTTGACGTCGGCCGGGGTCAGGCGGACGTTGAGGCGGTCGTAGACTTCCTGGCAGTGGGACAGGGAGACGGCGTTGAAGCGTTCCCAGAGGCGCAGGCAATGGGCATCGCCGGCCTGCAGCGCCACCACCAGTTCGCGAGCGCGGGCGGCGAATTCCGGGGAGGCGTCGAAGCGCCCCTTGGCGGCGCGATAGAACACCTCGAGATCGGCCAGCTCGCCTTCGGCGGCTTGCGGCTGCTCTTCCATGTAGGCCAGCAGCATGCCGAACTGGGTGCCCCAGTCACCCACGTGGTTCTGGCGGATCACCTCGTCGCCGAGGAATTCCAGCACCCGCGCCACGGCGTCCCCGATGATGGTGGATCTCAGGTGACCGACGTGCATCTCCTTGGCCAGGTTCGGCGAGGAGAGGTCCACCACGACGCGCTGACGTGGCTCGTGACTGGGCACGCCCAGGTGCGGATCGGCGAAGGCCGCATCCAGGCGCGCGGCCAGTTGCGCGTGATTCTGGAAGAAGTTGAGAAAGCCGGGTCCGGCGATTTCCACCTTGCTGACCGCCGGATCGGCGGGCAGGGCGGCCAGCAGCTTTTCGGCCAGGTCGCGGGGCTTGGCGCGAGCCGGCTTGGCCAGCAGCAGGGCGACGTTGCTGGCGAAGTCGCCGTGGCTCTTGTCCTTGGTGTTTTCGACCTGGATGGCCGGGGCCACGTCGGCCGGCAGGGTGCCGTCGGCGATCAGGCGGTCGAGGGCGTGCTGGATGAGCTGGCGGATGCTGTCTTTCATGGTCATTGGCCTTCGGCGTGCGCCGAGCGCGCACTGCGATGAAAACCCGGCATTATCCGTGGCGAGCCCGGCCTTGCCAATGGTAAGCCAATGCCACTAGAAGAGATCGATGGGATCCACGTCCAGCGACCAGCGCACCTGACGGGCTTCGGGCAGGCTTTCCAGCTGGACGACCCAGATGCCCAGCAGGCGATGCAGGGGCGCGCGGCTGCTGCTCTGCAGCAGCAACTGGGCGCGGTGGCGACCGGCGCGCCTTTCCATCGGTGCCGGTACCGGACCGAGCAATTCCACCTGGGGCAGGGCGAGATTGACCGCCAGACCCTCGGCGACGTGATAGGCCGCCTCCAGGAAATTCTCCACCTGGTCCTGGCGATGGGCATCGGCGCGCAGCAGCGCCAGATAGGCGAAGGGCGGCAGCCCGGCGGCGCGGCGCTCCTGCAGGGCCTGGCGCGCAAAGGCCGGATAGCCTTCCTCGGCCAGCTGCACCATCAGCGGATGATCGGCCAGATGGGTCTGGATGAGTACCTGCCCCGGCTCCTCGGCGCGACCGGCGCGACCGGCCACCTGGACGATCTGCTGGGCCATGCGCTCGCTGGCGCGGAAGTCGGCGGAAAACAGCCCGCTGTCGGCATCCAGCACGGCCACCAGGGTCACCTTGGGAAAGTGGTGCCCCTTGGCGAGCATCTGGGTACCGACCAGGATGCAGGGCGCGCCGCTGTGGATGATCCTCAGCAGCTTGCCCAGGGCGTCCTTGCGCGCCGTGGTGTCGCGGTCGATGCGCAGCACCGGGACGTCCGGGAACAGCAGCTGCAGGCGTTCCTCGGCGCGTTCGGTACCGGCGCCCACCGGGCGCAGGTCGAGCTTGCCGCAGGACGGGCAGTGCCGCGGCGGCGTCTGGCGCTGATCGCAGTGGTGGCAGCGCAATTCGCCGGAGCCGCGGTGATAGGTCATGCGGGCATCGCAGCGCGGGCACTGCGCCAGCCAGCCGCAGTCGTGGCAGAGCAGAGTGGGGGCGAAGCCGCGGCGATTGAGGAACACCAGCACCTGCTGGCCGCGTTCCAGGGTCGCGCCCATGGCCTTGAGCAGCGGCTGGGACAGGCCGCTGTCCAGCGGACGACTGCGCACGTCCAGGCGCTCGAAGCGCGGCGGCTGGGCGCCACCGGCGCGGAGCGACAGGCGCAGATGGGCATAGCGCCCCTGCTCGGCGTTGTGCAGGCTTTCCAGCGAGGGCGTGGCCGAGCCCAGCACCACCGGCAGATTCTCGAAGCGCGCGCGGACCACCGCCAGGTCGCGGGCGTGGTACCTCAGGCCCTCCTGCTGTTTATAGGAGGCGTCGTGCTCCTCGTCGACGATGATCAGCCCGGGATGCTTGAGCGGGGTGAACAGCGCCGAGCGGGTGCCGACCACGATGTCCAGTTCGCCATCGCGGGCGGCCAGCCAGATATCCATGCGCTCGCGATCGGTCAGCGCCGAGTGCAGCAGGGCGATGCGGGCATTGAAGCGCTGTTCGAAACGCCCCAGGGTCTGGGGGCCCAGGTTGATCTCGGGGATCAGCAGCAGCGCCTGGCGCCCCGCTTCCAGGGTGGCGCGGATCAGTTGCAGATAGACCTCGGTCTTGCCGCTGCCGGTCACCCCTTCCAGGAGATAGCAGTGGAAGCCGCTGCCGGCGCGGACCGCTTCGTAGGCCAGGCGCTGCTCGCTGTTGAGGGGCAACTCGGCCTGGGCCAGCCAGGAGCCCTGGTGCCGGGTCGGCTGGTGATAGCGGGTCTCCACCTTGACCAGGCCCTTGGCCTGCAGGAGATCGAGACTGTCCTTGACCAGGCCGAGCTGCCCGAGCAATTCGTGCAGCACCCCGTGGGGGTGCTGGCGCAGGGTCTTGAGTGCCTCGCGCTGGCGTGGCGCCCGGGCCAGGCGCGGATCCTCCGGGCGCGCCTCGGGCTGGGCGATCCAGAAGCGCCGCAGCCGTCGCTCGGCCGGCTCCCCCTGACGCAAAAGGGCAGGAAGTGCCCAGCTCAGGGTGTCGCCGAGGCTGTGCTGATAGTACTGGGCAGACCACTGGCAGAGCTCGAACAGCGCGCTGGGCAGCGGCGGGCGTTCGTCGAGCAGTTGCAGCGCCTTGCGCAGCTTGTCCGGCGGCACCTCGGTTTCCGTGGCCACCTCGATCAGCACTCCGACCACCTCGCGGCGACCGAAGGGCACCCGCAGCCGCACGCCCGGGCGCAACTGCTCCTCGACCGCTCCCTTGGGCGGCAGATAGTCGAACAGGCGGCGCAGCGGGGAGGGCAGCGCCAGGCGCAGGATCAGGGGCACGGCAGGGCTCGCAGGAGGAAAGCCCGATGGTAGCAGACGGGCGGTGAGGGGGCTGCTTGCACCTCCTATCTGCTCTGGTATGATTTGCAGCCCAAATCTGTGCGGTATCCGGCAATGGCGCCGGGTGGCGGCACAGCTAGACCCCGAGGATAGCCCCATGAAAGCTGATATCCATCCGCAGTACGATGCCATCGAAGCCACTTGCAGCTGCGGCAACGTCATCAAGACCCGCTCTACCCTGAGCAAGAACATTCACCTGGACGTCTGCTCCGAATGCCACCCGTTCTACACTGGCAAGCAGAAGGTCCTGGACGCTGGCGGCCGTATCGATCGCTTCAAGCAGCGCTTCGGCGTGTTCGGCAGCAACAAGTAATGCGCTGCCGTCGGCCATCTCCGTATGGCTCGACACTGAAAAAGGCGTCCCTCTGGGGCGCCTTTTTTGTTTGTGGCCTGGCTGGCGCGCCGGCGGCCCAGGCGGCGGACTGTCCGCTGCTGCCGGGTGGGCAGGAGGTCATGGTCCGCCAGGTGGTGGACGGCGATACCCTGCGCCTGGTCGACGGTCGTTCGGTGCGCCTGATCGGCGTCAACGCACCCGAGCTGGGCAAGTCCGGCGGTACGGCGCAGCCCTATGCCGAGACGGCGCGCCGACGGCTGCAGGCGCTGGTCGAGGCCAACGATGACCGCTTGCGCCTGGTCCCGGGTAGCGAGGCGACCGACCACTACGGCCGTACCCTGGCGCACCTCTATGATCGCCAGGGCCATAATCTCGAAGCGCAGTTGATCGCCGAAGGACTCGGCTATGCGGTGGCCATCGCCCCCAATACCCGGCTGGCTGACTGCCAGGCCGCAGCGGAAGGCGCGGCGCGCAAGGCTCGCCTCGGCGTATGGAAGAAAGACCCGACCCTGGCGTCCACCCGTATCGAAGAGGGCGGCTTCGCGGTGGTGCAGGGCCGTCTGCAAGACGTAGAGCGCAATCGGGGCGGGCTCTGGCTGCAGTTCGACGGCGATCTGGTGGTCAATGTGCCGAATCGCTTCGTGGCTGCCTTCGACGAGGTGCCACTGCAGCAATGGATCGGCCGCAACCTCGAGGCGCGGGGCTGGATTTCCGATCGCAGCAGGCGCAAGGAGTCCGGTCGAGCGCGCTGGCAGATGACCCTGAGCGACCCGCACATGCTGGGTTTGCGGGTTGAATCGTTTTAGCCGAAAGTCGTATTGCGATTGATTTCAGGCATATGGCCGATTGCTTGTGGCACCTTGAGTCTTTGCGTATTCTCGCCCGACCCAAGACCCACACCACGCGGATATACCAATAATGTCTGATCTCAAAACCGCCGCCCTCGAATACCACGCCCAGCCCCGCCCCGGTAAACTCAGCGTCGAGCTGACCAAGCCCACCGCGACCGCCCGTGACCTGTCCCTGGCCTACAGCCCCGGCGTCGCCGAGCCGGTCCGCGAGATCGGTCGCGACCCCGAGCTGGCCTACCGTTATACCGGCAAGGGCAACCTGGTCGCCGTGATCTCCGACGGTACCGCGATCCTCGGCCTGGGCAACCTCGGCCCGCTGGCCTCCAAGCCGGTGATGGAAGGCAAGGGCGTGCTGTTCAAGCGCTTCGCCGGTGTGGACGTCTTCGACATCGAGGTGGACGCCGAGAGCCCCCAGGCCTTCATCGACACCGTCAAGCGCATCTCCATTACCTTCGGCGGCATCAACCTGGAAGACATCAAGGCGCCCGAGTGCTTCGAGATCGAGCGCGCCCTGATCGAGCAGTGCGACATCCCGGTCTTCCACGATGACCAGCACGGCACCGCCATCGTCACCGCCGCCGGCATGCTCAACGCCCTGGAAATCGCCGGGAAGCGCCTGGAAGACGCCAAGATCGTCTGCCTGGGTGCCGGCGCTGCCGCCATCTCCTGCATGCGCCTCCTGGCCAGCATGGGCGCCAAGGTCGAGAACATCTACATGATCGACCGTCAGGGCGTGGTCCACAGCGGCCGCAGCGACCTGAACCAGTACAAGGCGGCCTTCGCCACCGAGACCAGCAAGCGCACCCTGGACGACGCCCTCGAAGGCGCCGATGTCTTCGTCGGTCTGTCCGGCCCGAACCTGCTGTCGGCCGAAGGCCTCAAGCGCATGGCGGCCAACCCCATCGTCTTCGCCTGCTCCAACCCGGATCCGGAAATTACCCCGGAGCTGGCTCACGCCACTCGCGACGACGTGATCATGGCCACCGGTCGCTCCGACTACCCGAACCAGGTCAACAACGTGCTGGGCTTCCCCTTCATCTTCCGCGGTGCCCTGGACGTGCGCGCCCGGGTCATCAACGAAGAGATGAAGATCGCCGCTGCCCTGGCCCTGCGTGACCTGGCCAAGCTGCCGGTGCCCAAGGAAGTCTGCGCGGCCTACAACGTCGACAGCCTGAGCTTCGGTCGCGAGTACATCATTCCCAAGCCGATGGACGCCCGCCTGATCACCCTGGTATCCGATGCCGTGGCCAAGGCCGCCATCGAGACCGGTGTGGCCACGCTGCCCTATCCGGCGAACTATCCGCTGAAGTCGGTGGATGACGTCTTCGCCAAGTAAGGCCCGAAGCAATAAAAAACCCCGCCTTGGCGGGGTTTTTTATTGGCTGGAGATCAGAAGATGTCCATGGGCACGGTTTCGCTGGAGGGCAGCGGCGTGCCGGGCGCGACGCCAGGCGGCAGCTCGTCCAGGCTCGGCGGGGTGTCCTCGCTCTTGAACAGCTCGAAGTAGGCGTTGGGCGTGCCGGGCGGCGCGGCGCGACCGGTCGTGGGATCGACGCGGATGGAGACGATGCCGTCCGGCTCCTTGAGCTGATGCGGCGGCTTGTCCTTGAGCGCTGCGCCCATGTAGCTCATCCAGATCGGCAGGGCCACGGTGCCACCGAATTCCTGGCGGCCCAGGGTCTCGGGCTGATCGAAGCCGGCCCAGACCGTGGTCACGTAGTCGCCGTTGTAGCCGGAGAACCAGGTGTCCTTGGATTCGTTGGTAGTGCCGGTCTTGCCGGCCAGGTCGTTGCGACCCAGTTCCAGCGCCTTGCGCCCGGTGCCGCGCTTGATCACGTCCTGCAGCATGCTGTTCATGATGAAGGCATTGCGCGGGTCGATGACCTGGGGCGCGAACACCGGCGCCGGATTGGCCGGATCGGCCGCGGCGGTATCGGCTGCTGGCGTGACCTCGACGCCGGCTGCGGCCTTGGCCTGCACCTGCTGGGGCACCCGCGGCGCGGCAGTGCGATAGACCACCTTGCCGTCGCGATCGGTCACGTGATCGACCACGTAGGGCGTCACCTTGTAGCCTTCGTTGGCGAACACCGACCAGCCGGTGGCCACTTCCAGTGGCGTCAGGCCCGGGGTGCCGAGGGCGAGGGACAGGTTGCGCGGCAACTGATCGCGCTCGAAGCCGAAGCGACTGACGTAGTCCAGCGCATAGTCGATGCCGATGGCCTGCAGCACCCGGATGGAGACCAGGTTGCGCGAGCGATACAGCGCCTCGCGCAGGCGGATGGGCCCGAGGAAGGTGTTGTTGTCGTTCTTCGGCCGCCAGGCTTCGTCGGGATTCTCGTCCATGAAGACGATGGGCGCATCGTTGACCAGGCTGGCGGCGGTGAAGCCCTTCTCCAGGGCCGCGCTATAGATGAACGGCTTGAAACTGGAGCCGGGCTGGCGGCGGGCCTGGGTCGCACGGTTGTAGTTGCTCTGCTCGAAGGAGAAACCACCGATCAGGGCGCGGATGGCGCCGTCCTGGGGGTCGAGCGACACCAGGGCACTCTGCGCCTTGGGAATCTGCGAGAATTTCAGGCTGCCATCGTCCTGACGCTGCACCCGGATCAGGTCGCCGACCTTGACCACGTCGGCCGGGCCGTTCGGGCGCGGCCCCAGGCTGTTGGCGCTGAGGTAGGGGCGGGCCCACTTCATCGAATCCCAGGAGACCGCCTCTTCCTTGCCCTCGCGGGTCAGG
Organism: Pseudomonas sp. AS2.8; assembly: GCF_014190935.1. Lineage (NCBI taxonomy): Bacteria > Pseudomonadati > Pseudomonadota > Gammaproteobacteria > Pseudomonadales > Pseudomonadaceae > Pseudomonas > Pseudomonas sp. AS2.8. Next base: position 308,596 of record NZ_JACHVV010000005.1, on the reverse strand, counting down.
ACCAGGATGCCGCTCTTTTCCACCTGGGTGACGAGGGCCGGATCCTGGCCGCCGACGATGCGCTGCTTCTGGATCAGCGCGGTCCACTCGGCCCGGCTGCGGTTGGGCCACTGGGCCTCGGGACCGCGATAGCCATGGCGGCGATCGTAGTCGGTCAGGCCGTCACGCACGGCCTGGAAGGCATCTGTCTGCAGCCGGCTGTCGATGGTGGTGTAGACCTGGTAGCCATCGGTGTAGGCATCGCCCCCATAGCGACCGACCATTTCCGCCCGCGCCATCTCGGCGATGTAGGGAGCGTTGAGCTCGGGCACGGCGACGTGGTGGTAGGCCTCGAGCGGCTCGGCGATGCCGGCCTGGTAGGCCGCCTGATCGATATAACCGAGCTTGAACATGCGTTCGAGAATCCAATTGCGTCTTTCCAGGCTACGCTCAGGATTAGCGACCGGGTTGTAACGCGACGGCGCCTTGGGCAGACCGGCGATCATCGCCATCTGGGCGACGGTCAGGTCCTTGATGGACTTGCCGTAGTAGACCTGGGCGGCGGCTTCGATACCGTAGGCGCGGTTGCCCAGGTAGATCTTGTTGACGTAGAGCTCGAGGATCTCGTCCTTGGTCAGTTGGCGCTCGATTTGCAGCGCCAGGAGGATCTCGGTGAATTTGCGCGAGAAGCTGCGTTCGCTGGTCAGGAAGTAGTTCTTGGCGACCTGCATGGTGATGGTGCTGCCGCCGGTCTGGATGTGTCCGGTCTTGACCAGCTGGCTCACCGCTCGCGCCAGGCTTTTCACATCCACGCCATAGTGATTGGCGAAGTTGTCATCCTCGGCGGAGAGCAGGGCATGGATGAAATTGGGCGGTATCTCGTTGAAACGCAGCGGCGAGCGGCGCATTTCACCGAATTCGGCGATGAGTTTGCCGTCCGCGCTGTACACCCGCAGAGGGATCTGCAGTTGCACGTTTCGCAGGGCATCGATGGAGGGCAGGCTGGGGCTGAGGTAGAGGAAGGCACCGCTGAGACCCAGCAAAAGGCTGCAGACCAGGGCGACCAACGACCACCAGAAAAATTTCAGAACACGCATCAAGAGACTTTTCGAATGGAAAGAAGGAAAGGGCGACAGGTGAGGGTCAGCCTACACGGCGTCGCCATTATAGGCGCGTTTGGCGGTTGGCCGCTATTTGCTCGGGTGTCAAGTCTGTTATCTAATGCCCGTCCGCGGAAGACCACCGTCGCTCATAGGGAACTGATGTGCTAGGGCTATTCAGAAAGAAGGCGAATACGCTGCTGGGTATCGACGTCAGTTCGACATCCGTGAAACTCATCGAGTTGAGCCGTTCAGGCGGGCGCTACCGGGTGGAAGCCTATGCGGTCGAGCCCCTGCCGGCCAACGCCGTGGTGGAAAAGAACATCGCCGAACTCGAAGGCGTGGGCCTGGCCATCGGCCGGGTGCTGGTCAAGGCGCGCAGCTCCGCGCGCAGCGCCGCCGTGGCCGTCTCCGGCTCGGCGGTGATCGCCAAGACCATCGAGATGGATGCCGGCCTCACCGACGACGAGCTGGAAAACCAGATCAAGCTGGAAGCCGACCAGTACATTCCCTATCCACTGGACGAAGTCGCCATCGACTTCGAGGTGCAGGGGCCGTCGCCGCGCAACGCCGAGCGCGTCGAGGTGCTGCTGGCCGCCTGCCGGAAGGAAAACGTCGAGGTCCGCGAGGCGGCCCTGGCGCTGGCCGGCGTCTCGGCCAAGGTGGTCGACGTCGAGGCCTATGCCCTGGAGCGTGCCTACCAGCTGCTGGCCAATCAGCTCGGCGGTCATGTCGACGACCTCACCGTGGCGGTGGTCGACATCGGCGCCACCATGACCACCCTGAGCGTGCTGCACAACGGCAAGACCATCTACACCCGCGAGCAGTTGTTTGGCGGTCGTCAGCTCACCGAAGAGATCCAGCGTCGCTACGGCCTGTCGGTGGAGGAGGCGGGTCTGGCCAAGAAGCAGGGCGGGCTGCCGGACGACTACCAGAGCGAGGTGCTGACACCCTTCCGCGAGGCGGTGGTGCAGCAGGTGGCGCGTTCGCTGCAGTTCTTTTTCGCCGCCGGGCAATACAATGATGTGGACTACATCTTGCTTGCCGGAGGAACCGCGTCAATTTCCGGACTCGACCGCTTGATCCAGCAGAAAATCGGCACCCCGACGGTCCTGGCCAATCCCTTCGCCGACATGACCGTCAGCAACAAGGTCAATGCGGCGGCCCTGGCGGGTGACGCCCCGGCGCTGATGATCGCCTGCGGCCTGGCCATGAGGAGTTTCGACTAGATGGCCCGCATCAACCTCTTGCCCTGGCGGGAGCAGCTGCGCGAAGAAAGGCGCAAGCAGTTCCTGGTGATCCTGGGCGGCATCTTCGTGCTCTCGTGCGGCGCCGTGTTTCTCGGGGATCAGTACCTGTCCGGCGAGATCGCTCGTCAGGAGGCGCGCAACGCCTTCATCCAGCAGAACATCGCCCAGCTGGACGTGCGCATCAAGGAGATCAGCGAACTCAAGACCCGCCGCCAGCAGCTGCTGGCGCGGATGAAGATCATCCAGGACCTGCAGGGCAACCGCCCAGTCATCGGCCACGTCTTCGACCAGCTGGTGCGCACCCTGCCCGACGGCGTCTACTTCCGCGAGCTGAAGATGCAGGGCGATACCATGTCGATCAGTGGCGAGGCGGAATCCAACAACCGGGTCTCCAACCTGATGCGCAATCTGGATGCCTCTGACTGGTTCGCGTCGCCTACGCTGATCGAGGTGAAGGCCACCACCGCCGGTGCGGTGGACCAGGCCAATACCTTCCAGCTCACCGTCAAGCAGACCCAGCCCGGCGCTCCCGCGGCACCGGCCCCGCTCGCCCAGGGAGGCAAACCATGAGTCTCGCCGATTCCCTGGCCAGCCTGCGCAAGGTCGACATCAACGAACTCAGCCTGGAGAACCTCGGTTCCTGGCCCAAGCCGGTCAAGGTCATCGCCTGCCTGCTGATCGTGCTGGTGGTGCTCCTGCTCGGCTATCAGTTCCATCTCAGCGACATGCAGGCCCAGCTGGACAGCCAGCGCAACCAGGAAGAGACGCTCAAGCAGCAATACGCCAGCAAGGCCTTCCAGGCCGCCAATCTGGATGCCTACAAGCAGCAAATGGTGGAGATGGAGGAGTCCTTCGGCGCCCTGCTGCGGCAATTGCCCGGCGATACCGAGGTGCCGGCGCTGCTGGAAGACATCACCCGCACCGGTCTCGGCAGCGGCCTGGAGTTCGAGCAGATCAAGCTCCTGCCCGAGGTCACCCAGCAGTTCTATGTCGAGTTGCCGATCCAGATCACCGTGGTGGGCAACTATCATGACCTGGCGACCTTCGTCAGCAGCGTCTCCAGTCTGCCGCGCATCGTCACCCTGCACGACTTCGATCTCAAGCCGGTGGACGACAAGAACGCCAATGGCGGTGGTACGGTCTCCGGAGGCGGCGGCAAGTTGCGCATGAACGTCCTGGCCAAGACCTATAGGTACAACGACAAGGGGCTCGGCAAATGAGGACGCCCCTGTTGCTCTGCCTGCTGACCGGCGTGCTGGTCGGCTGTGGTTCCAGCGATACCAGCGATCTGCAGGCCTTCATGGATGAAACCCGCGCCAAGCCGCGCGGTTCCATCGAGCCGTTGCCGCAGTTTCGCGCCTACGAACCCTTCACCTACGCCGCCGCGGCCCTGCGCAGCCCCTTCCAGGCGCCGGTGCGCATCGACCCGACGGTACGTCAGCGCGGAACCGGCAACATCAAGCCGGACGTGAATCGGCCCAAGCAGTTTCTCGAAGGCTTCAACATCGAGACCTTCAGCATGGTCGGCATCCTGGCCAACGCCAGTGGCCGCTATGCGCTGGTCAATGGCGCCGGGGGCGTGCATCGCGTCAAGGTGGGAGACTACCTGGGGCGCAATGACGGACGCATCACCAAGATTACCGATGGCGAGATCGACGTGATCGAAATCGTCCCGGATGGCGAGGGTGGCTGGCTGGAACGGCCGCGCACCATCACCTTGAAGGAAAAGACTTAAATGGGCAGGGCGAGCACTGTGAACACTACTATCGCGAGACGACTGGGATTGGGCCTGGCCCTGCTGCTGAGCAGCCTGGCCGGCCAGGCCCTGGCAGCCGATCTGCAGGCCTTGAACGTCGCCTCCCTGCCCGGGGATCGCATCGAACTCAAGCTGACCTTCGATCAGCCGGTGCCGGTGCCCAAGGGCTATACCATCGAGCAGCCGGCGCGGATCGCCCTGGATCTGCCCGGCGTCGCCAACAAGCTGGGTACCAAGAGCCGCGAGCTGGGCAATGGCAATGCCCGCAGCGTGACGGTGGTCGAGGCGGGCAATCGCACCCGCCTGATCATCAACCTCACCAACCTGGCCAGCTACGACACCCGAGCCGACGGTCGCAATCTGTTCGTCACCATCGGGGGCACCGCGGGTCGCCAGGTGGCCAACGCCCAGGCCAATCTGACGCCCAACCTGCCGCGCGCCGCCGCGCCGGCCACCGTAACCGCACCCTCGTCCGCCCCCCTGCCCGGCGCGGTCGCCCGTACGCCGCTGCCGCCGACCCAGGCCACCTCCACCGTGGCCGCCATGACCGCGCCGCGGCCGCAACTGCGTGGCAAGGCGATCCGCCATATCGACTTCCAGCGGGGCCCCCAGGGCGAGGGCAACGTGGTCATCGACCTGAGCGAGACCGGCATCAACCCGGACATCCAGGAGCAGGGCGGCAAGATCCGCCTGACCTTCGCCGGTACCCAGCTGCCCGAAGAGCTGCGCGTACGCCTGGACGTCAAGGACTTCGCTACCCCGGTGCAGTTCGTCAACGCCTCCGCTGACAGCAGCGGGGCGTCCATCGTCATCGAGCCGACCGGGACGTACGACTACCTGGCCTACCAGACCAACAATCGTCTGACCCTGAGCGTCAAGCCGCTCACCACCGAGGAAAAGGAAAAGCGCGCAGCCGATCGCTTCACCTATACCGGCGAGAAGCTGTCGCTGAATTTCCAGGACATCGACGTCCGCTCGGTGCTGCAGCTGATCGCCGACTTCACCAACCTCAACCTGGTGGCGAGCGACACCGTGCAGGGCAATATCACCCTGCGCCTGCAGAACGTACCCTGGGACCAGGCGCTGGACCTGATCCTCAAGACCAAAGGACTCGACAAGCGTCAGATCGGCAACGTGCTGCTGGTGGCACCGGCCGACGAGATCGCCGCCCGCGAGCGTCAGGAGCTGGAATCCCAGAAGCAGATCCAGCAGCTGGCCCCGTTGCGTCGCGACCTGATCCAGGTCAACTACGCCAAGGCCGCCGATATCGCCAAGCTGTTCCAGTCGGTGACCAGCGCCGACAAGACCGCCGACGAGCGCGGCTCCATCTCGGTGGACGAGCGCACCAACAGCATCATCGCCTACCAGACCCAGAATCGTCTGGACGAACTCCGGCGCATCGTCTCGCAGCTGGACATCCCGGTGCGCCAGGTGATGATCGAGGCGCGGCTGGTGGAAGCCAACGTCGACTACAGCAAGCAGCTGGGTGTGCGCTGGGGCGGTAACGCCAGTTCGGGCAACTTCGCGGTCTATGGCAAGGACGGCGCCACCACCGTCGATTCCACGACCGGTCAGGTGTTCCTGCCGGGAACCAGTACCGTCGGCAGCTTCACGTCCGCCAGTGGTGTGGCGCCCACGCCTTTCGTCGACATGGGCGTCTCCGGCAGCACCTCGGGCATCGGCGTCGGCTTCATGGTCGGTGGCAAGATGCTCGACCTGCAGCTGTCCGCGCTGCAATCCAGTGGCAATGGCGAGATCATCTCCCAGCCCAAGGTGGTGACCTCGGACAAGGAGACCGCCAAGATCCTGCGCGGTACCGAGATCCCCTACCAGGAAGCCAGCTCCAGCGGTGCCACCAGCACCAGCTTCAAGCAGGCCGCGCTGTCGCTGGAGGTCACGCCGCAGATCACGCCGGACAACCGCATCATCATGGAGGTCAAGGTCAACAAGGATGCCCCTGACTACCAGAATGCGCTCAATGGCGTACCGCCGATCAGCAAGAACGAGGTTAATGCCAAGGTGCTGGTGAGCGATGGCGAGACCATCGTGCTGGGCGGGGTGTTCTCCAATACCCAGACCAAGTCCACCACCAAGGTGCCGATGCTGGGGGATATCCCCTATGTCGGCCGCCTGTTCCGCCGGGATTCGGTCACCGACAGCAAAGTCGAGCTGCTGATCTTCCTCACGCCGCGTATCATGAACAACCAGGCGATAGCGGTTGGTCGATGACATAAGTGCGTAATCTGTTTCTCGTAGGACCGATGGGCTCGGGCAAGAGCACCATCGGCCGGCTCCTGGCGAAGGAGTTGCGCCTGCCGTTCAAGGATTCCGACAAGGTAATCGAAGAACGTACCGGTGCCGACATCCCCTGGATCTTCGATGTGGAAGGCGAGCAGGGCTTTCGCGAGCGCGAACGCGCCGCGATCGCCGAGCTGTGCGCGGAAAACGGCCTGGTGATGGCCACCGGCGGTGGTGCCGTGCTGCGCGAGGACAATCGTCAGGCGCTCAAGCACGGCGGACGGGTCATCTATCTGCATGCCTCCATCGAGCAGCAGATCGAACGCACCTCCCGCGATCGCAACCGTCCGCTCCTGCAGACCGCCGATCCGGCGGCGGTGCTGCGCACTCTCATGGCCATGCGCGACCCGCTGTACCGCGAGATCGCCGATATCATCATCGAGACCGACGAGCGGCCACCCCGGCTGGTCGTGCTGCAGATACTCGACCGTCTGAAAGCCCTGGCGCCGCATTAAAGCCGCAAGCGTTCTGCGCTATGCTAGGCGCCCTTTGAATCAAGGTGACGGCATGCGGACTCTTCACGTCGAGCTCGGTGAGCGCAGCTACCCGATCTACATCGGCCAGGGCCTTCTGGATCGGCCGGACTGCTTCCTGCCCCATCTCGCCGGGCGCAAGGTGGCGATCGTCACCAATGAAACCATCGCACCGCTCTATCTGGAGCGCCTGCTGCGCACCCTGGGCGACCGCCAGGTCAGCTCGATCGTGCTGCCCGATGGCGAGGCGCACAAGAACTGGGAAACCCTGCAACTGATCTTCGACGGCCTGCTGCAGGATCGCCATGATCGCAAGACCACCCTCATCGCCCTCGGTGGCGGGGTAATCGGCGACATGGGCGGGTTCGCCGCGGCCTGCTATCAGCGCGGGGTGGACTTCATCCAGGTGCCGACCACGCTGCTGTCCCAGGTCGATTCCTCGGTGGGCGGCAAGACCGGCATCAACCACCCGCTGGGCAAGAACATGATCGGTGCCTTCTACCAGCCCAAGGCCGTGGTCATCGACACCGACAGCCTGGCGACCCTGCCGGCACGCGAACTGTCGGCGGGTCTGGCCGAGGTCATCAAGTACGGCCTGATCTGCGACGAATCCTTCCTCGGCTGGCTCGAAGAGCATGTCGAGGCGCTGCTGGCGCTGGATCAGCAGGCCCTTACCGAGGCCATCGAGCGTTCCTGCGCGGCCAAGGCCCAGGTGGTCGGCAGCGACGAGCGCGAGTCGGGCCTGCGTGCCATCCTCAATCTCGGCCATACCTTCGGTCACGCCATCGAGACCCACCAGGGCTATGGCGTCTGGCTGCATGGCGAGGCGGTTTCCGCCGGCATGGTCATGGCGCTGCAGATGTCGCTGCTGCTGGGTTGGCTCACGGCCGCCCAGCGCGACCGTGCCCTGCGCCTGCTGGTTCGGGCGGGGCTTCCCGTGGTGCCGCCGGCGGACATGCAGCCGGCCGATTTCGAACGCCTCATGGCGGTGGACAAGAAGGTCCTGGATGGACAACTCCGGCTGGTACTGCTCAGTGACCTGGGCCAGGCCGTGGTGACCGCCGACTTCGCCCGCGACATTCTCGAGCAGACGCTGCGTACCGATTACCAAGCGCTGACCGCCCAGTAAGGAGAACAAGAGAGTCCCATGTCCAATCTGCACGCCGACGAAGCCTTCCTCGGTCACTATCAGTTCACTCACGACCCGTTCGCCGCCCGCGTTCCCGGTTTCAAATTCTTTCCGGCGCAGCGCAAGCCGGTACTGGGCCAGTTGCATCATCTGGCCCGCTACAGCCAGCTGCTGCTGGTGGTCAGCGGCCCCGAGGGCAGTGGCAAGACGCTGCTGCGCCAGGCGCTGGCGGCCAGCACCAAGAAGGAAGCCGTACACTGCGTGGTGATTTCCGCGCAGAACGGCGGCGATGCCCGCACCGTGCTGGCCCAGGTCGCCAAGGGCGTGGGTGCCGACAGCCAGACGCCGGCGGCCATCCTCGCGCAGGCGGCGGAGGTGCGCCTGGCGGGGCAGGAGGTCTACATCCTGGTGGATGACGCCGAGGCGCTGGCCACTCCCGCGCTGGAAGCCCTGCTGGAACTGGCGGGTGGCGGTGAAAAGGAGCGCCTGCACGTCTTCCTGTTCGGCGAAGCGGAAGTGGTGATGCGCCTGGAAGACATCGCCCAGGGCGAAGAGCGCTATCACGCCATCGAATTGCTGCCCTACAGCGAGAGCGAGGCCGAGGAGTATCTGGCCCAGCGCCTGGAGGGTGCCGGTCAGGGGCTGGAGATCTTTACCGACGAGCAACTCGCGACCATCCACCAGCGCTCCGGCGGCTGGCCAGGTCGGCTCAACGAAGAAGCCCGGGATGTCCTGGTGGCGGGCATGAGCGCCCGGCGCAAGAAGGCCGCCGCACCGGCGAAAGGCTCGCGCAATCTGCTGGCGGCGCTGCCGCGCAAGCATCTGGTCATTCTCGGGGTGGTGGTACTGGCGGTTGGCGCCGCGGCGCTGTCGCTGAAGGGCGGCAAGAGCGAGACCCCGGCCACCGGCACGGCTGGACAGGACCTGCCCATGGGTGGCCAGAACACCGCGTCTGCCGGCAAGGACGCCCAGGGGGCGCCCATCCAGTTCGACGGCTCTTCCAAGCCGCTGCCCCTGCCGCTGGTGGGTGAGTCGCAGCCGGTCATCCGTGAACCCCTGGCGGAAGCGGCCGGTGGCCGGCAGGCGGGTACCGCGGCGGGCAACGACATGGGCGCTGGCGGCGTGCCGCCGACCGTGACCACCGAAGCCCCGCCGGTCAGTGACGAAGACGAACTGCCCAGCCGGACACCGGCACGAACGCCAGCGCCGAGCGCGCCGGCAGTGGCCACCCCGGCGCCCCGGCACACCGCGCCTGCGCCTAGCCCCGCGCCGGCACCGGCCAAGCCGGCCCCAGCTGCGGCGCCTGCTCATGCCGGCAGTGCCGCGGCGGGCTGGTACGGCAGTCAGGCCGGTAGCAAGTACGCCTTGCAGGTGGTGGGCACCAGTACCGAGAAGGCCGCCCAGGACTTCATCGCCGCCCAGGCCGACAGTGGCAACTTCCGCTATTTCAAGAAGAGCTACCAGGGCAAGGCGCTCTATGTGGTGACCTACGGCAACTTCGCCAATCGGGCGGCGGCGGAAGCGGCGGTCAAGCAGCTGCCGGCCAAGGTACAGGCCAGCAAACCCTGGCCGCGGACCTTCGCCAGCATCCAGCAGGACATCGCCACCAGTCGCTGATTCTTGCCTTTGGTGCAAATAAAGCCCCGGTGCTATCACGAGCGTGATGCCGGGGCTTTCTTTTTTGCGTCATCGAATTTTCATCAGGTGTCATCAGTGTTTGTCGTAAGCGATTTTTTCGCTACACTGGTCAGCCTTTGACTGTCCGAAAAAAGTTCAAATAAGCGGACCGTTTTGTGATGCCTTCGCAATAACCTGATTGCCGGTGAGAGCGCTATGAAAGCAGGCCTGTTCAATCCCGATAGCTTCAAGGACAACTGCGGCTTCGGCCTGATCGCCCATATGCAGGGCGAGCCCAGCCATGACCTGCTGGAAACGGCCATCGAAGCCCTGACCTGCATGACCCACCGGGGCGGTATCAACGCGGACGGCAAGACCGGTGACGGTTGCGGTCTGCTCATGCAGAAGCCGGACGCCTTCCTGCGCGCCATCGCCCAGGAGCAGTTCGGCGCCGAATTGCCCGAGCAGTACGCCGCCGGCGTGGTGTTCTTCAACCAGGACGAGACCCGTGCCGAACGGGCCCGTGCCAACATGAACCTGGAGATCGAGGCCGCCGGCCTGACCCTGGTCGGCTGGCGCAAGGTGCCCATCGACACTTCGGTGCTGGGTGAGCTGGCCCTGGCCCGCCTGCCGCGCATAGAGCAGGTGTTCGTCGCCGGTCCGGGTCTCGACGACCAGCAGTTCGGGGTCAAGCTGTTCTCCGCGCGCCGCCGCTCCTCGGTGCGCAATGCCGAGGACGCCGAGCACTACATCTGCAGCCTGTCGTCCAGGGTCATCGTCTACAAGGGCCTGATGATGCCGGCGGATCTCGCCGCCTTCTATCCGGACCTCGGCGATCCGCGCCTGGCCACCGCCATCTGCGTGTTCCACCAGCGCTTCTCCACCAACACCCTGCCGAAGTGGCCGCTGGCGCAGCCCTTCCGCTACCTCGCCCACAACGGCGAGATCAACACCATCACCGGCAACCGCAACTGGGCCCAGGCGCGGCGGACCAAGTTCGTCAACGAGCTGATCCCGGATCTCGACCAGCTCGGTCCGCTGGTCAACCGCGTCGGTTCCGACTCCTCCAGCATGGACAACATGCTGGAACTGCTGGTGACCGGCGGCATGGATCTGTTCCGCGCCGTGCGCATGATCATTCCGCCGGCCTGGCAGAACGTCGAGACCATGGACGCCGATCTGCGCGCCTTCTACGAATTCAACTCCATGCACATGGAGCCCTGGGACGGTCCGGCCGGCGTGGTCTTGACCGAAGGCCGCTACGCGGTCTGCCTGCTCGACCGCAACGGCCTGCGCCCGGCGCGCTGGGTGACCACCAAGAACGGTTACATCACCCTGGCTTCGGAAGTCGGCGTCTGGAACTACCAGCCCGACGACGTCATCGCCAAGGGCCGGGTCGGCCCGGGCCAGATCCTGGCCGTGGACACCGAGACCGGCGAGGTCCTGCAGACCGACGACATCGACAATCGCCTCAAGGCGCGCCATCCCTACAAGCAGTGGCTGCGCAAGAATGCCATGCGCATCCAGGCGACCCTGGACGACAACGATCACGGATCGGCCTTCTACGACCAGGATCAGCTGCGCCAGTACATGAAGATGTTCCAGGTCACCTTCGAGGAGCGTGACCAGGTGCTGCGGCCGCTGGGGGAGCAGGGCCAGGAAGCCGTGGGCTCCATGGGCGACGACACCCCCATGGCGGTGCTGTCGCGGCGCATCCGTTCGCCCTACGACTACTTCCGCCAGCAATTCGCCCAGGTCACCAACCCGCCGATCGACCCGCTGCGCGAGTCCATCGTCATGTCCCTGGAGACCTGCCTGGGCGCCGAGCGCAATGTCTTCGAGGAAACCGCCGAGCACGCCGATCGCGCCATCCTGAGCAGTCCGGTGGTCTCGCCGGCCAAGTGGCGGACCATCCTCAACATGCCCAAGCCTGGCTTCGAGCATGTCAAGATCGACCTCAACTATCCCGAGTCCATGGGTCTCGAGGCCGCGCTGCGCAACATCGTCGAGCAGGCCGAGGAGGCCGTGCGTGCCGGCAAGGTGTTGCTGGTGCTGACCGACCGCCACATCGAGCCGGGCAAGCTGCCGGTACACGCGGTGCTGGCCACCGGCGCCGTGCATCACCACCTGGTCAACCTGGGCCTGCGCACCAGCAGCAACATCCTGGTGGAGACCGCCACCGCCCGTGATCCGCACCACTTCGCCGTGCTGCTGGGCTTCGGTGCCACCGCGGTCTATCCGTTCCTGGCCTACGAGGTGCTGGGCGATCTGATCCGCACCGGCGAGGTGCTGGGCGACCTCTACGAGGTGTTCAAGTACTACCGCAAGGGCATCACCAAGGGCCTGCTCAAGGTGATCTCCAAGATGGGCATCTCCACCGTCGCCTCCTATCGCGGCGCCCAGCTGTTCGAGGCCGTGGGCCTGGCGGACGAGGTCACCGACCTCTGCTTCCCCGGTGTCACCAGCCGCATCAAGGGCGCGCGCTTCGTCGACCTGGAAGCCGAGCAGAAGCTGCTGGCCGGCGAAGCCTGGAACAACCGCAAGCCGATCCAGCCGGGTGGCCTGCTCAAGTTCGTCTATGGCGGCGAGTATCACGCCTACAACCCGGACGTGGTCAATCTGCTGCAGGCTGCCGTGCAACAGGGCGACTACGCCAAGTTCCGCGAATACACCGCGCTGGTGGACCAGCGTCCGGTGGCGATGATCCGCGACCTGCTCAAGGTCAAGACCAGCGACCAGCCCCTGGCCCTGGACGAGATCGAGCCGCTGGCCAACATCTTCACCCGCTTCGACGCCGCCGGCATCTCCCTGGGCGCGCTCTCGCCGGAGGCCCACGAGGCCCTGGCCGAGGCCATGAACCGCCTGGGCGGGCGCTCCAACTCCGGTGAGGGTGGCGAGGACCCGGCGCGCTACGGCACCATCAAGAGCTCCAAGATCAAGCAGGTGGCCACCGGCCGCTTCGGCGTCACCCCTGAGTACCTGGTCAATGCCGAGGTCCTGCAGATCAAGGTGGCCCAGGGCGCCAAGCCGGGCGAGGGCGGCCAGCTGCCCGGCGGCAAGGTCAACGGCCTGATCGCCAAGCTGCGCTATGCGGTACCCGGCGTGACCCTGATCTCGCCGCCGCCGCACCATGACATCTATTCCATCGAAGACCTGTCGCAACTGATCTTCGACCTCAAGCAGGTCAACCCCAAGGCGCTGGTATCGGTCAAGCTGGTGTCCGAGCCCGGCGTAGGTACGGTAGCGGCTGGCGTGGCCAAGGCCTATGCCGACCTCATCACCATCTCCGGTTACGACGGCGGTACCGGCGCTTCGCCGGTGACCTCCATCAAGTACGCTGGCTCGCCCTGGGAACTGGGCCTCGCCGAGGCGCACCAGACCCTGAGGGGCAACGACCTGCGCGGCAAGGTGCGGGTGCAGACCGACGGCGGTCTGAAGACCGGCCTGGACGTGATCAAGGCCGCCATCCTCGGCGCCGAGAGCTTCGGCTTCGGCACCGCGCCGATGATCGCCCTGGGCTGCAAGTACCTGCGCATCTGCCACCTGAACAACTGCGCCACCGGCGTCGCCACCCAGAACGACCGGCTGCGCAAGGAACACTTCATCGGCACGGTGGAGATGGTGATGAATTTCTTCACCTTCATCGCCGAGGAAACCCGCGAGTGGCTGGCCAGGCTGGGCGTGCGCAGCCTGGGCGAGCTGATCGGCCGTACCGACCTGCTGGAAATCCTGCCGGGCGAGACCGCCAAGCAGCAGCACCTGGACCTCACCCCGCTGCTGGGTAGCGACCATATTCCGGCCGCGAAGCCGCAATACTGCCAGGCGGAAAGGAACCCGCCGTTCGACCAGGGCCTGCTGGCCGAGGAAATGGTGCGTCTGTCGCTGCCAGGGATCGAAAAGCTCGAAGGCGGTGAGTTCAGCCTGAGCATCGGCAACTGCGACCGCTCCATCGGTGCCCGTGTCTCCGGCGAGATCGCCCGGCGTCACGGCAACCAGGGCATGGTCAAGGCGCCGCTAACCTTCCGCTTCAAGGGCACCGCTGGCCAGAGCTTCGGCGTCTGGAACGCTGGCGGCCTGCATATGTATCTGGAAGGCGATGCCAACGACTACGTGGGCAAGGGCATGACCGGCGGCAAGCTGGTCATCACCCCGCCCCAGGGCGCAGGCTTCAAGAGCCAGGAATCGGCCATCATCGGCAACACCTGCCTCTATGGCGCCACCGGTGGCAAGCTGTTCGCCGCCGGCACCGCCGGTGAGCGCTTCGGGGTGCGCAACTCCGGGGCCCACACCGTGGTGGAAGGCACCGGCGACCACTGCTGCGAGTACATGACCGGCGGCTTCGTCTGCGTGCTGGGCAAGACCGGCTACAACTTCGGCTCGGGCATGACCGGCGGCTTCGCCTATGTGCTGGACCTGGACAACGGTTTCTATGACCGGGTCAACCACGAACTGGTGGAGATCCAGCGCATCAACAGCGAGGCCATGGAAGCCTATCGCAGCCACCTGGAAGGGGTGCTGGCCGAATACGTGCGCGAGACCGGCAGTGCCTGGGGCAGCCATCTCCATGAAAACCTGGACGACTACCTGCGCAAGTTCTGGCTGGTGAAGCCCAAGGCCGCCAGCCTGGCGTCGCTGCTGGTCAGCACCCGCGCCCGTCCGGAATAACGACTTCGATGCCGGCGCCCCAGGGCGCCGGTTTCACCGTGATAGCTCGTGGCGCCCTGCTGAAGGGGCGTCGCTTCAAGAGGTTTGGAAATGGCTGAACGTCTGAACAACGACTTCCAGTTCATCGAGGTCGGTCGCAAGGATCCAAAGAAGAAGCTGCTGCGCCAGCGCAAGAAGGAATTCGTCGAGATCCACGATCCCTTCAAGCCGCAGCAGGCCGCCGAGCAGGCGCACCGCTGCCTGGGTTGCGGCAATCCCTATTGCGAATGGAAGTGCCCGGTGCACAACTTCATTCCCAACTGGCTCAAGCTGGTCTCCGAAGGCAACATCCTGGCGGCGGCGGAGCTGGCGCACCAGACCAACACCCTGCCCGAGGTCTGTGGCCGGGTCTGCCCGCAGGATCGGCTCTGCGAGGGCGCCTGTACCCTCAATGACGGCTTTGGCGCGGTGACCATCGGTTCGGTGGAGAAGTACATCACCGACACCGCCTTCGCCATGGGCTGGCGCCCGGACATGTCCAAGGTCAAGCCGACCGGCAAGCGTGTCGCCGTGATCGGTGCCGGTCCGGCCGGCCTGGGCTGTGCCGACATCCTGGTACGCAACGGCGTGACCCCGGTGGTATTCGACAAGCACCCCGAGATCGGCGGCCTGCTGACCTTCGGCATCCCCGAATTCAAGCTGGAAAAGACCGTGCTCAGCCGCCGCCGCGAGGTCTTCGGCGGGATGGGCGTGGAATTCCGCCTCAACACCGAGGTGGGCAAGGACGTGACCATGGACCAGTTGCTCGAGGAATTCGATGCGGTCTTCCTGGGCATGGGTACCTACACCTACATGAAGGGCGGCTTCCCCGGCGAAGACCTGCCCGGGGTGCACGACGCCCTGGATTTCCTGGTGGCCAACGTCAATCGCAACCTGGGCTTCGAAAAGGATGCGGCCGACTTCGTCGACATGAAGGGCAAGCGCGTGGTTGTCCTGGGGGGTGGTGACACCGCCATGGACTGCAACCGCACCTCCATTCGCCAGGGCGCCAAGAGCGTGACCTGCGCCTACCGTCGCGACGCCGCCAACATGCCGGGCTCGCGCAAGGAAGTGAAGAACGCCAAGGAAGAGGGCGTGAAGTTCCTCTTCAACCGCCAGCCCATCGCCATCATCGGCGAAGACCGGGTGGAAGGCGTCAAGGTGGTGGAGACCCGCCTGGGCGAGCCCGATGCCCGCGGTCGCCGCAGTCCCGAGCCGATTCCCGGTTCCGAGGAGATCCTGCCGGCCGATGCGGTGGTGATCGCCTTCGGTTTCCGCCCGAGTCCGGCACCCTGGTTCGAGCAATTCGGCATCGACCTCGACAGCCAGGGGCGCGTGGTCGCGCCGGGGCTGCACGAGTTCAAGCACCAGACCAGCAATCCGAAGATCTTTGCCGGTGGCGACATGGTGCGCGGCTCCGACCTGGTGGTGACCGCCATTTTCGAAGGTCGCAACGCCGCCGAGGGCATCCTCGACTACCTGGGCGTCTAACGTTCGACGGCTGGACAAGAGCCGACCGGTGCAAGCCGGTCGGCTTTCTTGTGGCGGAAAGATTATCGCGCCCATGCGGCCCGCAGATGCGGCCACTCCCGCGGGGAACGAAGCTTTCGTAGGAGCTACTGTCTTATCGCAGCCAGGGCGGCAATACGTAGGTTGGGTCGAGACGGCTCTATCGTCGAAGCCCAACAGTGCCGGCCCCGAGGCGATGTTGGGCTTCGCTGCGCTCAACCCAACCTACGGCGGCCCGTAGGAGCGGCCCATTGAATCTGGACTCGCGAGCACGGCCGCATCGGCGGAGCGCCATATGCTGGACTCGTAGGGTGGAAAACCGCAGCGTTTTCCACGCGTGTCGTGCCGGCGGCGATGAACGCCGTCATCGAGGGCGCTCCATCGCCCCGATAGATAAAAGGCACGACCCCCTGCCGTGCCTTTTGCCAGCCGCTTTGCGACAATGCCGGCACTTTTGCTGCCGGATGTCGCCATGACTGCCCTGAAGAACGACCGTTTCCTGCGTGCCCTGCTCAAGCAGCCGGTGGACGTCACCCCGGTGTGGATGATGCGCCAGGCCGGGCGCTATCTGCCCGAGTACCGTGCCAGCCGGGCCCGTGCCGGGGACTTCATGAGTCTGTGCAAGAACCCGCAATTCGCCTGCGAGGTGACCCTGCAGCCGCTGGAGCGCTATCCGCTGGATGCCGCCATCCTCTTTTCCGACATCCTCACCATCCCCGATGCCATGGGTCAGGGCCTCTATTTCGAGACCGGCGAGGGGCCGCGCTTTCGCAAGGTCATCAATACGCCGGCCGACATCGAGGCGCTGCCGATCCCCGATGCCGAATCCGACCTGGGCTACGTGATGGACGCCGTGCGCACCATCCGCACGGCGCTGGACGGTCGGGTACCCCTGATCGGCTTTTCCGGCAGCCCCTGGACCCTGGCCACCTACATGATCGAAGGCGGCTCCAGCAAGGATTTCCGCAAGGCCAAGGCCATGCTCTACGACACCCCCGAGGCCCTGCACCTGCTGCTGGACAAGCTGGCCCAGGCGGTCACCGCCTACCTCAACGGCCAGATCCGCGCCGGCGCCCAGGCGGTGCAGATCTTCGATACCTGGGGCGGCAACCTGTCCGCCGCGGCGTACCAGGAATTTTCCCTGGCCTACATGCGCAAGATCGTCGCCGGGCTGATCCGCGAGCATGAGGGACGGCGGGTGCCGGTGATCCTCTTCACCAAGAATGGCGGTCTCTGGCTGGAAAGCCTGGCCGACAGCGGTGCCGAGGCCCTGGGCCTGGACTGGACCTGCGACATCGGCGAAGCGCGCCGCCGGGTGGGTGCCAAGGTTGCCCTGCAGGGCAACATGGACCCCAGCGTGCTCTACGCCAAGCCGGCGGCCATCCGCGCCGAGGTGGGGCGTATCCTGGAAAGCTATGGCCAGGGCAGCGGCCACGTCTTCAACCTGGGCCACGGCATCACCCCCGAGGTGGATCCGGCCCATGCCGGCGCCTTCATCGAAGCCGTCCACGAGTTGTCGGGGCGCTACCACCAGGGCTGACTGTGCCGGGATCGGCATGGCCGGTCCCAAGTCGAGCGAGCGGGTCGTGGCCGGTTGCGGCATAGTCGGGTTTTCCCGACGGAGCGCCGCCATGGCCCAGATGACCCCGGAAGAGCTGCAGCACCTGGCCGAAGAGGTGCTCGCGGCCCAAGGTTTCAGCCAGCCGCAGGGCGCGGCCATCGCCGCCATGATGGTCGCCGGCCAGCGCGACGACTGCGCCTCCCACGGCATCTATCGGCTGCTGGGCATCGTCAAGACGCTCAAGGCCGGCAAGGTGGTGCCCGCTGCCGAGCCGACGGTGGAAGACGTGGCCCCGGCCATCGTCCGGGTCGATGCCGGCGGCGGCTTCTCCCCGCTGGCCTTTCACACGGGCCTGCCGTTGCTGGAAGCCAAGGCCCGTGCCTGCGGTCTGGCGGCCCTGGCGATCAACAACTGCGTGCACTTCTCGGCGCTCTGGGTGGAGATGGAAGCCCTCACCGCCAGGGGGCTGGTGGCCCTGGCCTGCAATCCGACCCAGGCCTATGTCGCCCCAGCCGGCGGTCGGCGTCCCCTGTTCGGGACCAATCCCATCGCCTTCGGCTGGCCGCGACCCGAGGGTCCGCCCTTCGTCTTCGATTTCGCCACCAGCGCCGTGGCTCGCGGCGAGATCGAATTGCATCGTCGCGCCGGCAAGGCCCTGCCCGAGGGCTGGGGCGTGGACGCCGAGGGTGCTCCCAGTCGCGATGCCCGCACCGTGCTGGAGGAGGGCGCCATGCTCACCTTTGGCGGCCACAAGGGCTCGGCGCTGTCGGCCATGATCGAATTGCTCGCCGGCCCGCTGATCGGCGATCTCACCAGTCCGGAGTCTTCCGTGGTCGACGCCGGCGCGGGTGGGCTGCCCTATCACGGCGAACTCATCCTGGCCTTCGATCCCCAGCGCTTTCTCGGCGCCGCGGTGGCCGACTACCAGCAGCGCGCCGAGCAGCTGTTCGCCGGCATCGAGGCCCAGGGCGCCCGCCTGCCGTCGCAACGCTGCTACCAGGCGCGAGCGCTTAATACCACCCGGGGCTGGCTGGAGGTGCCGGACGAACTCCTGGCCGACGTCCGCGCCCTGCTACCCGGCTGATCCGGGACGCGATGCGCATCACCTGGGGAAGACTGCGACAACGCGGTCTCTGAACCCCGCCCCGGACGCAGGGTCCACGACTGGCCCCCTTAGTGCCAGCCTGGGTCTTCATGTACGCCGACGATACCGATCGCCCTCATCACCGCGGCCTGTTGCTGCTGAGCATCACCCTGATGGTGCTGGTGTACTTTCTCGACAACCTGTCGATCGCCCTGGCCAACCGCTATGTCTACGGCGGCCTGGGTATCGACCAGCGCAGCTATACCCTGGCCACTGCCTGCTACAGCGCCGCGGTCATCGTCACCAGTGCCCCGCACCAGTGGTTCGCCCAGCGCCTGGGCTATCGCAACCTGATCTTCGCCGCCGTCGGCATCCACCTGGTCGGCCAGGTGTGCTGCCTGGTGGCCACCGATCTGCCGACCTTCATCGTCGGGCGGGCGCTGATGGGCGCCGGCGCCGCCACCTTCTTTGCCGGGGCGCGGGTGCTGGTGCAGATGTATTTCTCCGGCCCCCAGTTGCCGACCGGGATCCGCGCCTTCGCCTCGGGCGTGCCCCTGGGTGGTGCGCTGGCCTCCTTCACCACCGCGGAATTGCTGGAAGGCCACCAGTGGCGCGCCATCTTCATGGTGCCGGCGCTGGCCTGCGCGCTGGTGGCGGTATGCGTCTGGCTGTCGCTACCGCGGCGCTCCCATCCGCTGCAGAATTCCGGGGCGCCGTCGCTGCTGTCCATGGTGCTGCTGGCGGTGGGCAGCCTGCTGCTGACCACCACCACCCAGCGCCTGGCCTTCGACTTCTTCAGCGACGGGCTGTGGCTGGCCCTGGAGCTGCTGCTGGGAACGGCCATCCTCGGACTCTACGTCTACTACGAGCGCGGCCTGGCGCGGCCGACCCTGGACTTCAAGCACGCCATCACCCCGGGCTTTCTCGCCGGCATGCTGTTCATGATGCTCAACTACTTCCTGCTCGGCGCCTACAACTTCATCATCCCCCAGTACGTGGTCAACGGCCTGCAACTGCCGGTCTACACCGCTGGCGGCGTCATGGCGCTGGGCTGGCTGTGCGGTCTGGCCCCGCTGCTGATGATCACCTCGGTGCGGCTGCGCGAGCGCTTTCCCTGGGGCGGCTTTCGCAAGTACCTGGTGGCGGGCTATCTGCTGCTGGCCGGCTACGGCTTCTGGATGGTGCGCCAGCACGCCGACGTGCCCCTCTACCAGCAACTGGTCCCGGGGCTGATGATGCATGGCACCTACCTGATCGGCACCTTCGCGGTGATCATCATGTACACCTTCATGCGCGTCGAGCCGGCCTATTTCAGCCAGGCCTACCAGATCAAGAACATGACCCAGCAACTGGTCATGCCCATGGGCATCGTGCTGTCCAACGTCTTCCTGCAGTGGCGCGACGCCTTCCACGCCTCGGTGCTCAGCGCCGTGATCAATCCCTATGCGCAGAATTACCAGGCCTATGGCGAGCGCTATCGGCAAGCCACCGGCGCCGACAGCGCCCTAGCGCAGATCTCCAGTCTGGTCACCCGCCAGAGCCAGGTGCTGGGCTATCTCGACTATTTCTGGCTGGTCGGCTGGATCGGCCTGGCACTGGCCCTCTACATGGCCGTGCAACGGCATTTTCGCTGAAGCACGACGTTTGCCGGCCCTTAAGCCGACGTTCAGCTAGCGACCACCATAATGCGGGCTTTTGCAGGTCACGGCAGCCGCCGGGAGCCTGCGCCGGTCGGCCGCGCCCCAGTCGGTCCGGAGCTTGCATTGCTGGGCTGTCGGGCTTTGTGGAACAATGCGGGCAACGACATTTTTCAAGGGTGGCAGCCGTGATCGACGCTGATGGTTTTCGCCCCAATGTCGGCATCATTCTCGCCAACGATGCCGGCCAAGTACTGTGGGCTCGCCGCATCAACCAGGATGCCTGGCAGTTCCCCCAGGGTGGGATAGATGACCGGGAATCGCCCGAAGAGGCGCTGTACCGGGAGCTGAACGAAGAGGTGGGGCTGAGCCCCGATGACGTCCGCATCCTGGCCTGTACCCGGGGCTGGTTGCGCTATCGTCTGCCGCAGCGCATGGTGCGCACCCACAGCCGTCCGCTGTGCATCGGCCAGAAGCAGAAGTGGTTTCTGCTGCGGCTGACCGCGGAAGAGCAGCGGGTGCGGATGGATGTGACGGGCAAGCCGGAATTCGATGGCTGGCGCTGGGTAAGCTACTGGTACCCGCTGGGCCAGGTGGTGACCTTCAAGCGAGAGGTCTATCGGCGGGCGCTCAAGGAGTTGGCACCCCGCTTGCTGGCCTGATTACCGGTACGGCCGGTGCGAAAGAGGTGAGGAGAAGCTGTGGTCATGCAGGATGAACGACACGTGATGCACGCCGGCGGCTCCGCCGGGCGTCGGCTGCGGAGGCGCTAGATGCTTGCAGTTCTGCGCAAGATCGTCCAGGAGGTCAATGCCGCCAAGGATCTGGGGTCGGCACTGTCCATCATCGTGCAGCGCGTCCGCGCGGCCATGCAGTCGCAGGTCTGCTCCGTCTATCTGCTGGATCCGGACACCAACCGTTTCGTGCTGATGGCCACCGAAGGCCTCAACAAGAAGTCCATCGGCCGCGTCAGCATGGCGCCCAACGAGGGTCTGGTCGGCCTGGTCGGGACCCGCGAAGAGCCGCTCAATCTCGAAGACGCCGCCAGTCACCCGCGCTTTCGCTACTTCGCCGAGACCGGCGAAGAACGCTATGCCTCCTTTCTCGGCGCGCCCATCATCCACCACCGGCGCGTCATGGGCGTGCTGGTTGTGCAGCAGAAGGAGCGTCGCCAGTTCGACGAGGGCGAGGAGGCCTTCCTGGTGACCATGAGCGCCCAGCTCGCCGGGGTGATCGCCCATGCCGAGGCCACCGGGACCATCCGTGGTCTGGATCGGCAG
Organism: Pseudomonas sp. AS2.8; assembly: GCF_014190935.1. Taxonomy (NCBI): domain Bacteria; kingdom Pseudomonadati; phylum Pseudomonadota; class Gammaproteobacteria; order Pseudomonadales; family Pseudomonadaceae; genus Pseudomonas; species Pseudomonas sp. AS2.8. Next base: position 287,240 of record NZ_JACHVV010000005.1, on the reverse strand, counting down.
GGCAGGGGTATTCAGGAGGCCCGTTTCGTCGGCATTCCCGGTTCACCCGGGGTCGGCGTCGGCAAGGCGGTGGTGGTCCTGCCACCGGCCGACCTGGAAGTGGTCCCGGACAAGACCGTGACCGACATCGACGCCGAGTTGCAGTTGTTCCGCACCGCCATCGAAGGTGTGCGGGCGGACATGAAGGCGCTGTCCAAGCGGCTGTCGACCCAGTTGCGCAAGGAAGAGCAGGCGCTGTTCGACGTCTACCTGATGATGCTCGACGACGCCGCCCTCGGTAACGAGGTGACCACCATCATCAAGAGCGGCCAGTGGGCCCAGGGCGCCCTGCGCCAGGTGGTGATGGAGCACGTCCAGCGCTTCGAGCTGATGGACGACGCCTATCTGCGCGAACGCGCCGCCGACGTGCGCGACCTCGGTCGCCGACTGCTGGCCTATCTGCAGCAGGCCCACCAGGCCTGCCTGATCTATCCGGAAAACACCATCCTGGTCAGCGAGGAACTCTCGCCGGCCATGCTCGGCGAGGTGCCCGAGGGGCGTCTGGTCGGCCTGATCTCGGTGCTCGGCTCGGGCAACTCCCACGTGGCCATCCTGGCGCGCGCCATGGGCGTGCCCACGGTGATGGGCGCGGTGGACCTGCCGTATTCCAAGGTGGACGGCATCGACCTCATCGTCGATGGCTACCACGGCGAGATCTTCACCAATCCGTCGCCGACGCTGATCAAGCAGTATGGCGACGTGGTGGAAGAGGAGCGCCAGCTGACCCAGGGCCTCGACGCCCTGCGCAGCCTGCCCTGCGAGACCCTCGACGGTCACCGCATGCCGCTGTGGGTCAACACCGGCCTGATGGCCGACGTGGCGCGTGCCCAGCAGCGCGGCGCCGAAGGCGTCGGCCTGTATCGCACCGAAGTGCCCTTCATGGTCAACGAGCGCTTTCCCAGCGAGAAGGAACAGCTCTCTATCTATCGCGAGCAACTGGCCGCCTTCCATCCGGCGCCGGTGACCATGCGCACCCTGGACGTTGGCGGGGACAAGGCGCTGTCCTATTTCCCGATCAAGGAAGACAACCCCTTCCTCGGCTGGCGCGGGATCCGCGTCACCCTGGACCATCCGGAAATCTTCCTGGTGCAGACCCGCGCCATGCTCAAGGCCAGCGAGGGCCTGAACAACCTGCGCATCATGCTGCCGATGATTTCCGGCGTGCACGAGGTGGAGGAGTCCCAGCACCTGTTGCACCGTGCCTGGTGCGAGGTGCGTGACGAAGGCGTCGACATCCCCATGCCGCCAGTGGGCGTCATGGTCGAGGTGCCCTCGGCGGTCTACCAGGCCCGCGACCTGGCGCGCCAGGTGGACTTCATCTCGGTGGGTTCCAACGACCTGACCCAGTACCTGCTGGCGGTGGATCGCAACAACCCGCGGGTGGCCGATCTCTACGACTACTTCCACCCGGCGGTGCTGCAGGCGCTGCAGCAGGTGGTGGACGGCGCCCATGCCGAAGGGGTGCCGGTGAGCATCTGCGGCGAGATGGCCGGCGATCCGGCGGCGGCGGTGCTGCTCATGGGCATGGGCTTCGATACCCTGTCGATGAACGCCACCAACCTGCCCAAGGTGAAGTGGCTGCTGCGCCAGGTCACCCTGGAAAAGGCCCGCGAGCTGGTGCAGCAGATGCGCCAGATCGACAATCCCCAGGTCATCCACAGCGCCCTGCACCTGGCCTTGCGCAATCTCGGACTGGGCCGGGTGATCAACCCGGCAGCCAGCGTCCAGAGCTGAGCGTGTCAGGCGGGAAGGCTGCTTCCCGCCTGACAGGTAGCGGCGTACCATGCCGCCTCTTGCGCCCGAGGTGATGATGGATCTCTTGCTCTTCCTGGTGCTCGGCGCCTGCGCCGGGCTGCTGGCCGGTCTGTTCGGGGTCGGCGGTGGCCTGATCATCGTGCCGGTGCTGGTCTACAGCTTTACCGCCAAGGGCCTCGATCCGGACATCCTCACCCACCTGGCGGTGGGCACCTCGCTGGCCACCATCGTCTTCACCTCGCTGAATTCCGTCTGGGCCCACCATCGACTCGGCGCCGTGCGCTGGCGGCTGTTCGCCTGGATGGCCCTGGGCATCGTCTTCGGCAGTGCCCTGGGCGCCCTGACCGCCGCCGCCATCCACGGCCCGCTGCTGCAGAAGATCATCGGCACCTTCGCCATTCTCATCGCCCTGCAGCTGGCGCTGGACCTGCGCCCCAGGCGCCAGGCCGGCGAGCCCGGCAAGCCGGCGCTGACGGTGGCGGGGGTAGTGATCGGCTGGGCCTCGGCGATCTTCGGCATCGGCGGCGGCTCGCTCACCGTACCCTTCCTGGTCTGGCGCAGCCTGTCGATGCAGCAGGCGGTGGCCACCTCGGCGGCCTGTGGCCTGCCCATCGCCCTGTCCGGGGCGCTGTCCTTCATCCTGGTCGGCTGGCACCAGCCGGGTCTGCCCGCCTGGAGTCTGGGCTATGTCTATCTGCCGGCCTTGCTGGGCATCGCCCTGACCAGCATGTTCTCAGCCCGTTTCGGTGCGCGACTGGCCCATCGCCTGTCGCCCCGGCTGCTCAAGCGCCTGTTCGCCCTGCTGCTGTTCGGCGTCGGTCTCAACTTCTTACTCTGATCCCTTTCAAGGAGGCACCATGCTGCCGTATCCGCAAATAGACCCGGTGGCCCTGTCGCTGGGGCCGCTGAAGATCCACTGGTACGGCCTCATGTACCTGGTGGGGATCGGCGGCGCCTGGTGGCTGGCCAAGCGGCGACTCAATCGCTTCGATCCGCGCTGGACCAGCGAGACCCTGTCCGACCTGGTGTTCTGGGTGGCGCTGGGGGTCATCGCCGGTGGGCGACTCGGCTACGTGCTGTTCTACAACCTGGCGGAATACATCGCCAATCCGACGCTGATCTTCGAGGTCTGGAAGGGCGGCATGTCCTTCCACGGCGGCCTGCTCGGGGTGATCCTGGCGGTCTGGTGGTTCGGCAAGCGCCACAACAAGGGCTTCTTCGAGCTGATGGACTTCATCGCCCCGCTGGTCCCCATCGGCCTCGGTGCCGGCCGCATCGGCAACTTCATCAACGCCGAACTCTGGGGCAAGCCCACCGATGTGCCCTGGGCGATGATCTTCCCGCCCTACAGCGATCCGGCCCAGTTGCCGCGCCATCCGTCGCAGCTCTACCAGTTCGCCCTGGAGGGCGTGGCGCTGTTCGTCATTCTCTGGCTGTACTCGCGCAAGCCGCGGCCGACCATGGCCGTGTCCGGCCTGTTCGTGCTCTGCTACGGCATCTTCCGCTTCATCGTCGAATTCGTCCGGGTACCCGACGCCCAGCTCGGCTATCTGGCCTGGGGTTGGCTGACCATGGGGCAGGTGCTCTGCGTGCCCATGGTGCTCGGCGGTATCGCGCTGATGGTCTATGCTCATCGCCGCGCGCCGCAGCCGGTCGTCCGCGCCGAATGACGTCTGGGGACCGCCCGCATGACAAGTGCGGGCGGCCTGTTATAGTTCAGGGACCACCATCACAATCGCGCAAGGGATCAGCCGTATGAATCCGTTCCGTAGCCTGGCTGCCGTGCTGGCGCTGGCCCTGACGATGCAGGTCTTGCCGGCGCAGGCGCAGCAGGCCCAGGGTGACGTCACCGAATATCAGACCGCCGACCAGGCGTTCGGTGAAGCCCAGGCTCCCGCCGCCTTTTCCATGATCGGCGATCTGCTGATCGCGCGGCCGCTGCTGATCGCCGCTACCGTGATCGGGGCGGGCGCTTTCGTGGTCAGTCTGCCGTTCACCGCCGCCGGCGGAAACGTCGGCAAGGCCGGCAAGGCCCTGGTGGTCGAGCCGGGCAAGGCGGCCTTCGTGCGCTGCCTGGGCTGCACCCAGAGCGGGTACGGGCGTACCGAATAGGCCCTGGTGCCAGGCCAGGTCGCTCAAGCCTGGCCGCTGATCTTCAGATACTTGTCGTGCAGCTGCTCCTTGGTCTCGACATGGTTCTCGTCAAGGGGGATGCAGTCCACCGGGCAGACCTGCTGGCACTGGGGTTCGTCGTAGTGGCCCACGCACTCGGTGCACAGGTTCGGATCGATCACATAGATCTCCGCACCCTGGGAGATGGCGCCGTTCGGGCACTCGGGCTCGCACACGTCGCAGTTGATGCAATCGTCGGTAATGATGAGGGACATCGTCGGCTCCACGCCGCGCGAACGCGCGGCGACTCAAAAGTCAGGCGCGCATTTTGCCCCATCCGCGCGCCGGCTGCACCCGACAGTCCTTGGGGTTAATCAGCTGGCCGGGGCAAAACGCTCCAGCAGCGCCTGATGCACGGTGGGATGGACGAACTTGGTCACGTCACCGCCGAGCGCCGCGATCTCCCGCACCAGGGTGGAAGACAGGTAGGAATAGTGTTCCGACGGGGTCAGGAACATGCTTTCCGCCTGGGGCGCGAGCACCCGGTTCATGTTGGCCAGCTGGAATTCGAATTCGAAATCCGACACCGCGCGCAGGCCGCGCAGGATGATGGTCGCCTTCTGCTGCTCCACCAGGGTGGCCAGCAGGCAGCTGAAGCCGATCACCTCGACGTTGGGCAGGTGCGCGGTCACCGCCTTGGCCAGCTCGACGCGGCGCTCCAGCGGAAACAGCGGATTCTTCTTGGGGCTGGCCGCCACCGCCACCACGACTTCGTCGAACAGCCGCGAGGCGCGCTCCACCAGATCGCCATGGCCCTTGGTGATGGGGTCGAAGGTGCCGGGGTATAGCACTCGGTTCATGACGCTGTCCTGGGGGCGAAGCTGTTGGGGCTTGGATGGTAGCTCAGGGGCGGAGTGAGGCCAAGGCGACAGCCGCCGGGATCGCCGACCCGTGGGCGTTTATCGGCCGGATGGCGCTGCCCGCTGGCTGACCAGCCAGTCGGGGATGCGTCTTTCCAGATAGTAGTCCGGATCGCCAAAGGAACCGCCGACGAAGCCGACATGGCCGCCATGGGGCAGGCGCTCGAACAGGGTGTCGGGCGCCAGTTCGGCGCGGGCGGGTAGGGCGTCGGTGCCGATGAAGGGGTCGTCCTCGGCCTGGATCAACAGGGTGGGGATGCGGATACCGCCCAGGTAGTAGCGGCTGGAGGCCTGGCGGTAATAGTCGCGGGCGTCGCGAAAGCCGTGCAGGGGCGCGGTGTAGCGGTCGTCGAAGTCCCAGAAGGTCTTGAGCCCCTCGGGCGGCCCCAGGCGCGCGAGGATCTCGTGCTGCTCGGGATGGCGCTCGCGGTCGAACAGCGCCTGCTTGTCGCGCACGTAGCGCGCCAGTTCGCGGATGAAGTGCCGCTGGTAGATGCGCGAGAAGCCGAGGCCGATGCGATCGGCGCAGAGGTCCAGGCGAAAGGGCACCGAGACCGCCGCCGCGGCGCGCAGGCCGCTGTCCTGGCCGCGCTCGCCCAGATACTTGAGCAGCACGTTGCCACCGAGGGAAAAGCCCACCGCATACAGCGGCGCCTCCGGACGACTGGCCTGCAGATGGCGCACCACCGCCGCCAGGTCTTCGCTGACGCCGGAGTGATAGCCGCGCGGCAGGCGGTTGGGCTCGCCGGAGCAGCCGCGCCAGTTGAGGCCGACGCTGGCCCAGCCGCGGGCGGCGAGGGCGAATTGCAGGCCGAGCACATAGTGGGAGCCGGAGCTACCGGTCAGGCCGTGGGCGATCAGCACCAGCGGCGCCCGCGGATCCTCGGCGTGGTACCAGTCCAGATCGAGGAAGTCGCCATCCTCCAGCCATAGCCGTTCCCGCGGCCGGGTGATGGGCGGCAGGCGGCGCCACAGCGAGCCCCAGAGGGTCTGCAGGTGCGGGCCGGGCAGCCAGCGCGCCGGGCGAAAGGGTGCGCCGTTCACGCCTGGCGGTGCCAGAGGGCGTAGTGGACGTTGCCGGTCTTCTTCTCGCGGTGCAGCTGCCAGGTCGCGGGCAGGGTCAGGCGCGAGGGCTGGGTCTCGCTCTCGGTGTAGATCCAGGCGTCCGCGGCCAGCCAGCCCTGGGTTTCCAGGGCCGCGCAGGCCGGCTCCAGCAGGTCCTTGCCAAAGGGCGGATCGAGAAACACCAGGTCGAAGGGCGTCTCCGCCGGCTTGGCCAGCGCCTGCAGGGCGTCGGTCTGGCGCACCTCGGCGTGGGCGCAGCCGAGGGCCTGCAGATGGCCGCGCAGGGCACTGGCGGCCTGGGCATTGAGGTCGAAGGCCAGCGCCTGGCCGGCGCCGCGGGAGAGGGCTTCCAGCAGCAGGGCGCCGCTGCCGGCGAAGGGATCCAGCACCCGCGCGCCCGGGGTGACGGCGGCCAGCCAGTTGAACAGGGTCTCGCGGACCCGGTCCGGGGTGGGTCTCAGGCCCAGGGCATCGGGAAAGACGAAGCGCCGGCTGCGCCAGTCGCCACCGATGATGCGCAGTTGGTTGGCGGTCTTCTGGGCCATGCTAGTGCTCCGGAACGCCGCTGGGCGGCAGGTTGGGAAGAGGGCGGGGTGGCGGCAGCGGCTGCTGGACGACCCGCGGGCCGGCGGTGACCACGACGAGCTTTTCCGGATCCAGGTGGCGCTGCAGGGCGGCATGCACCTGCTCCACCGTCAGGCGGCGGATCTGCTGCAGGAAGTCGTCCAGGTAGCTGCTGGGCAGGTCGTAGAAGCCGATGTTGCCCAGTTGCGCGACGATGGCGCCGTTGCTGGCGTTGGCCAGCGGAAAGCTGCCTTCGATCTGCCGCTTGGCGCGGTCCAGTTCGGCCTGGGTGGGGCCTTGGGCCAGGTAGTCGCGCAGCAGGTCGCGGACCAGCGCCAGGGTGGCATCGCCCAGTTCGGCGCGGGTCTGCAGGCCGATGGTGAAGGGACCCGGCTGACGCATAGGGGTGAAGCCCGAGCTGACGCCGTAGGTGAGACCGCGGCGTTCGCGCAATTCGGTCATCAGCCGACTGCCGAAACCGCCGCCACCGAGGATCTGGTTGCCGACGAAGAGGGCGGCATAGTCGGGATCGCGGCGGGTGATGCCGAGCTGGCCGAGCAGCAGACGCGTCTGCTGGGCCGGGACCTCCAACTGCACCCGCGCCGGCGCGGCAGGTGCGGGCAGCGGCAGCGGCGGCAGGGCCGGACCGCGGGGCAGGGCGCGCGACAGCTGGGCGGCGATCTGTTCGGCGCGGGTCCGATCCAGATCGCCGGTGAGGGCGATCACGGCATTGCCGGCGGCATAGGCACGGGCATGGAAGGCCCTGAGGCTGGCCGCCTCTACCGGCGCCAGGCCGGCGGCCGTGCCCCGCGGCGAATGGGCATAGGGGTGGTTGCCATAGAGGCGCCCCTGCAGGGCTTCGCCCGCCAGGCTGGCCGGTTCGCGGCGGCTGGCGGCGATCAGCGTCAGCAGCTGGTCGCGGATGCGCTGGATGGCCTCGGTGGGAAAGGTCGGGCGGCCGACTACGTCGGCCAGCAGTGCCAGGGCCGGTTCGCTGTGGGCCGGATCGGCGAGGGTGCGCAGACCGACCACCGCCTGATCACGATAGGCGCCGTTGCTGAAATCGGCGCCCAGGCGCTCGAAACCGTCGGCGATGGCGCCGGCATCGCGTCCCGGGGTGCCTTCGTTGAGCAGGCCGTTGGTCAGCATGGCCAGGCCCGGGGTGGCGCCATCCTGGCTGCTGCCGGCGGCAAAGATCAGGCGCACGTCGAACATCGGCAATTCCGGCGCCGGCACGAACAGCACCTGGGCGCCCTCGGCGGTGCGCCAGCGCTGGATGTCCAGCTGGCGACCCAGGGGTGGTGCGTCCTTGAGCGTCCTGAGGCTGTCCACGGCGGGATAGGCGCGCGCCAGGTCGCCGACCGGGGTGGCGGACTGGCAACCGGCGAGCAGGCACAGCGACAGCCAGAACAGCGGCTTCATGGGCGATTCTCCGCGGTGGCTGCGGGCTCGAGCTGGGCCAGGGTCAGGCGCTCGCGGGTGAAGTAGGTGCGCGCCACCCGCCGCAGGTCGTCGGGGGTGACCCGGCCCAGTTCTTCGAGCAATCGATCGCCCTGGCGCCAGCCGAGGCCGACGCTTTCCAGCTGACCGATGCTGCTGGCCTGGGCGGTGATGGAGTCGCGGCCATAGACCAGCCCGGCCACCAGCTGGGCGCGGACCCGGGCCAGTTCCTCGGTGCTGGGCGGCTCGCGCTTGAGCAGGTCCAGCTGCGCCCAGAAGGCCGCTTCCAGCTGGTCGAGGGTCTTGCCGCGCTGGGTGTTGGGGGTGCCGCTGAGCAGGAAGAGGCTGTCGCCACGGGTGTAGGCGCCATAGGCGGCGCGCACGCTGCTGGCCACTTCCGCGCCGCGTTCGAGACGGCTGGGCAGGCGCGCGCCCGAACCGCCGCCGAGCAGGGCGGCCAGCAGTTGCAGCGCATAGGCATCGCGCGGCTGGGCGGCGGTGGCCAGGCTGGGCACGTTGAAGCCCATCAGCAGACTGGGCAGTTCGCGGGCCTGCAAGGCCAGGCGGCGCTCGCCCGGCGCCGGCAGCTCCAGCGGGCGGCGCGGTGCGGGCAGGTCGCTGCGCGGGATGGCGCCGAACCAGCGCTGCACCTCGGCACGGATCGCCTGGGGCTCGACGTCGCCCACCACCACCAGGGTGGCGTTGTTGGGCGCGTACCAGGTCTGGTACCAGCGGCGCAGGTCGTCCACGCCGAGGCGCTGCAGATCCTGGGGCCAGCCGATGGTGGGGTTGCGGTAGCCGCTGGCCGGGTAGGCGGCGGCCTTGAAGCGTTCGAAGGACAGTGCCTCGGGGCGGTCGTCGGTGCGCAGCCGGCGTTCTTCCTTGATGACTTCCAGCTCGCGGCTGACTTCGTCCGGTTCCAGGCGTAGGTGCTGCATGCGATCGGCTTCCAGCTCCAGGGCCACCGGCAGGCGATCGCGGGCGAGCAGCTGGTAATAGACGGTGTAGTCGTCGGTGGTGAAGGCATTCTCCTCGGCGCCCAGGTCGCGCAGCAGGTGCGAGGCCTCGCCAGCGCCGAGCTTGCGGCTGCCCTTGAACATCAGGTGTTCCAGGGCATGGGACAGGCCGGTCGCCCCGGGCGCCTCCAGGCTCGAACCCACGCGGTACCAGAGTTGCACCACGGCGACCGGCGCCCGGTGATCTTCGCGGACCACCAGCTTGAGGCCATTGTCGAGGGTGAATTCCTCGGTGTTCTGCCGGCTGGCCGTGGCCAGGGCGAGGGTGGGGAGCAGGCTGAGCAGGACGACCAGGGCGGTCCGACGGGAGCAGGAGGCGGGCATCGCGAGAGCAGGCCTTGTAGCGCGGTAGGGGACGAAGCGGCTGCGTCCTGGGGACGGTCGCGCGTTTTTCGCCGACGGGGAGGTCTTCCGCCCGGCAGGCTGCTAGGATACGCATCCCTTTTCCCGACGGCCATGCCTGACGGTCGAGCCCCGCCTGGCGGAGCTCCCGCAGCCGGTTCGTCCGTTCGATACAGAGCCCCGCATGTTTGGATCCGACGACAAGAAGTCTCCCCCCACGGAGAAGAAAGGCCTGTTCGGCTGGTTCCGCAAGAAGACTGCCGAACCCGTAGAGACGCCTGCCGAAGCCCCCGCGCCTGAAGCCGAGGAACGTCTGCCCGAGTCGCTGGCCAGCGAGCCGGTGCAGCACCCGGAGCCGGTGCCCGAGCCGCCGGAGGCGATTCCCTCGCTGATCCCGGTGCCGGTCGCCGAAGAGGAGGCGCCGTCGCCGGTGGCGCTCACCGCGCTGGTCGAGCCGCTGGTGGCCGATCCCATCGCGCCGCCGGTCGAGGTCGAGCCGGTGAAGGCTCCCGAGGTGGAGCCCGAGCCAGTGGCTGCGCCGGTCGCGCCGCTGCCTCCGGCTGTGCCAGCGCCCACTCCTGAACCTGAACCTGCCCCGGTCGTACCGGTAGCGCCCGTTGCCCCGGTCCGTCCCGAGCCCGTGGTGGTAGCGCCCGAGCTTGAGCCCGCTCCGCTCGCCGTCGCCGCCACCCCGGGCGAACCCGCCAAGCCGGGCTTCTTCGCTCGCCTTCGCCAGGGTCTGTCCAAGACCAGCGCCAGTCTCGGCGAAGGCATGGCCAGCCTGTTCCTCGGCAAGAAGGCCATCGACGACGACCTGCTCGAAGAGCTGGAGACCCGCCTGCTGACCGCCGACGTCGGCGTCGAGGCCACCGGCGTCATCATGCGCAACCTGACCCAGAAGGTGGCGCGCAAGCAGCTGGCCGACAGCGAGGCGCTCTACCAGGCGCTGCAGCAGGAGCTCACCGAGATGCTGCTGCCGGTGGAACAGCCGCTGGTCATCGATACCTCGCACAAGCCCTACGTCATCCTGGTGGTGGGCGTGAACGGCGCCGGCAAGACCACCACCATCGGCAAGCTGGCCAAGCGCCTGCAGAACGACGGCAAGAAGGTCATGCTGGCGGCCGGCGATACCTTCCGTGCCGCGGCCGTGGAACAGCTGCAGGTCTGGGGCGAGCGCAACCGCATCCCGGTGATCGCCCAGCACACCGGCGCCGATTCCGCCTCGGTGATCTTCGATGCCGTCCAGGCCGCCAAGGCCCGCGGCATCGATGTGCTGATCGCCGACACCGCCGGCCGGCTGCACACCAAGGACAACCTCATGGAAGAGCTGCGCAAGGTGCGCCGGGTGATCGGCAAGCTGGACGAGGCGGCGCCCCACGAGACCCTGCTGGTGCTGGACGCCGGTACCGGCCAGAACGCCCTCAACCAGGCCAAGCAGTTCCACAACGCGGTGCCCCTGACCGGCCTGGCGCTGACCAAGCTCGACGGCACCGCCAAGGGTGGGGTGATCTTCGCCCTGGCCAAGCAGAGCGCCCTGCCGATCCGCTATGTCGGCGTCGGCGAAGGCATCGACGACCTGCGGCCCTTCGAGGCACGGCCCTTCGTCCAGGCCCTGTTCGCGGAGCGGGGCGTCTCATGATCCAGTTCGACCGCGTCTCCAAGCGCTATCCCAATGGTCACGTCGGCCTGCAGGAACTGAGCTTCCGTGCCGAACGCGGCGAGATCCTCTTCGTCACCGGTCATTCCGGCGCCGGCAAGAGCACCCTGATGCGGCTGATCCTGGCCATGGAAAGACCCACCGGCGGCAAGCTGACCCTGGCCGGCCAGGACATCTCGCGCATCACCAATGCGCAGATTCCCTTTCTGCGCCGGCAGATCGGCGTGGTCTTCCAGAACCACCAGCTGCTCCATGACCGCACCGTGTTCGACAACGTCGCCCTGCCGCTGCAGATCCTCGGCCTGTCCAAGCCCGAGATCGCCAAGCGCGTGGCCGCGGCGCTGGAGCGGGTCAGCCTCAAGGACAAGCTCGACGACTATCCGGCCGAGCTCTCCACCGGCCAGCAACAGCGGGTCGGCATCGCCCGCGCGGTGGTGCATCGGCCGGCCCTGCTGCTCGCCGACGAACCCACCGGCAACCTCGATCCGCGCCTGGCCTCGGAGATCATGGGCGTCTTCGAAGACATCAACAGCCTCGGCACCACGGTGCTGATCGCCAGTCACGACCACGCGCTCATCGCCCGGCTGCACCATCGCATGCTGACCCTGCAGCGCGGTCGCCTGATCGGCGACGAAGAGGAGAGCCAGTCATGAGCGGCAACGAACTGCCCCGTGGCCAGGAGCAGGGCGGCAAGCCCCAGCGTCCGCAGCGCCAGGCCCCGCAGAAACCCAAGAGCGACTGGCGCAGTCCGCTGCATGCCTACCTCGAAGCCCACCGCACCGGTCTGAGGGACAGCCTCCGGCGCATGGTGCAGCAACCCATAGGCACCTTCCTCACCTGCCTGGTGATGGGCATCGCCCTGGCGCTGCCCATGGGCGTGTCGCTGCTGCTGAAGAACGTCGAGCGCCTCGGCGGCTCCTGGCAGCGCGCGGCGCAGATCTCGGTGTTCCTCGACCTGCGCACCGGTCAGGACCAGGCCGAGGTGCTGATGAGCCAGATCAAGGTCCTGCCCGATGTGGCCGAGGCGCGCTGGATCAGTCCGGACGATGCCCTGAAGGAATTGCAGCAGGACGCCGGCCTCGGCGAAGCGTTGCGCGAGTTGCCGCAGAACCCGCTGCCCGGCGTCATCGCCGTGACGCCCAGGGAAATCGACAAGAGTCGCCTCGACATGCTGCGCAGCCAGCTGGCCGAGATGAACGGCGTGCAGCAGGTGCAGTTGGACATGCAGTGGGTCGAGCGGCTCACCGCCATCCTCAAGCTCGGCGAGCGCTTCGTCTTCGGCCTGACCGTGGTGCTGGTGATCGCCCTGCTGCTGGTGATCGGCAACACCATCCGCCTGGCCATCGAGAATCGCCGCACCGAGATCGAGGTGGTCAAGCTGGTGGGCGGCACCGACGGCTACGTGCGCCGGCCCTTCCTCTACATGGGCGCGCTGTTCGGCCTGGGCGCCGGCATCGCCGCCTGGGCCCTGCTGGTGTTCGGCCTGGGCTGGCTCAACGCCGCGGTGCTGGATCTGGCCGGCCTCTACGGCAGCGATTTCGCCCTCGGCAGCGTCGCCGTCGAGGACGGGCTGCAGCTGCTGATCGGCGCCGTGCTGCTCGGCTACATCGGCGCCTGGCTGGCGGTTGCCCGGCACCTGCGCGAACTCGCCCCGCGCTGACGAACGGCCGTTTCCGACACCTGCGGAAACGGTCTAAACCCCTGATGGCACAAGCATTTCGCGGTGGTTTTCAGCTAGGGTTAAGGGAACCTCGGCTAGTCTGGCGCTGTCCAAAAAATCAGTGTTAGACTGCCCAGTGCTTAGTGAATCGGAGGATTCGCATGACCACTTCGTTGCAACCTGTTCCTACATTGGTTCCCGGCGCCAGCCTGGAAGCCTATGTGCATTCGGTGAACAGCATTCCGCTGCTCACTCCGGAGCGGGAGCGTGAACTGGCCGAGCGCCTCTTCTACAAGGAAGACGTCGAGGCCGCCCGGCAGTTGGTGCTCGCGCATCTGCGTTTCGTGGTGCATATCGCCAAGAGCTATTCCGGCTATGGTCTGGCCCAGGCCGACCTGGTCCAGGAAGGCAATGTCGGCCTGATGAAGGCCGTGAAGCGCTTCAATCCCGAAATGGGCGTACGCCTGGTGTCCTTTGCCGTGCACTGGATCAAGGCCGAAATCCACGAATTCATCCTGCGCAACTGGCGCATCGTCAAGGTGGCCACCACCAAGGCGCAGCGCAAGCTGTTCTTCAACCTGCGCAGCCAGAAGAAGCGGCTGGCCTGGCTGAACAACGACGAGGTCCATCGCGTGGCCGAAACCCTGGGCGTCGAGCCCCGGGAAGTGCGCGAGATGGAAAGCCGTCTGACCGGTCATGACATGGCCTTCGACCCGGCTAGCGATGCCGATGACGATGCGGCCTATCAGTCGCCGGCCCAGTACCTGGAAGACAGCCGTTACGATCCGGCGCGTCAGCTGGAGGAAGCCGACTGGACCGACAGCTCCACGGCCAATCTGCACGAGGCCCTGGAACGCCTGGACGATCGCAGCCGCGACATCCTCTACCAGCGCTGGCTGGCCGAGGAAAAGGCGACGCTGCACGAGCTGGCGGCCAAGTACAACGTCTCGGCGGAGCGTATCCGTCAGCTGGAAAAGAACGCGATGAACAAGCTCAAGGGCAACATCGCCGCCTGATCCGGTTCGTGATCGAAAAGCCGCGCCCCAGGGCGCGGTTTTTTTATGCCTGCGAGAATGACTATCGCAGTCGGATGCCTGGGTAGCGTGGAAAACCGCGCAGCGTTTTCCACGTGCGATCCGTAACGCCAGACGGCCCGCCTGAGCTAGGCGCCTGATGTGGAAAAGGCTGCGCCGTTTTCCACGCTACGCCGCCTTGTGCCGCTGCCCGGTTATCTGCCGCGGCAGGTAGGAGAGAAAACCGCGCAGCGTTTTCCACGCGTGAACTCAAGCGTCGCCTAGGTAACGTGTTGGGCGAGCGTCTCGCGGAAAAGCCTGCGCCGATTTCTTGCTACTGCCCGGTCATCCGTCGCAGGTAGTCGCTGCCGCCCAGTTGCCGTTCCTGCTGGCGGATCCAGGCGGCGCGTTCGGCGACGTAGGCGCTGGGGCGGCTCGGGCTCCATTCGCGAGGATTGGGCAGCACGGCGGCCAGCAGGCTCGCCTGGCGGTCGGAGAGGTAGGGCGCGCCTATGCCGAAATGGTGACGGGCCGCGGCCTCGGCGCCGAACACGCCGTCGTCCCATTCCACGCTGTTGAGATAGACCTCGAGGATGCGCTGCTTGGACCAGAAGGTTTCCAGTAGCACGGTGAACCAGGCTTCGAAGCCCTTGCGCAGATAGCTGCGGCCGCTCCAGAGAAAGAGGTTCTTGGCGGTCTGCTGGCTGATGGTGCTGGCGCCACGCAGGGAGCCACCGGCTTCGTTGTGGCTGAAGGCCTGGCGGATCGCCGCCATGTCGAAGCCCCAATGCTCGGCGAAGTGCTGGTCTTCGCCGGCGATCACCGCCATCTTGAGATCGTCCGGCAACTCCTTCCAGGGTCGCCAGTCACGCTGCAGGTCGATGGGCTTGCCGTCGATCCAGGATTCGACCTTGCGTTCCACCATCAGCATGCTGCCCGGCGGCGGCACCCAGCGCAGGATCAGCACCAGGGCGGCGCTGAGGACGGCGAACCAGAGGGCGATACGCAGGAGACGGCGGAGGAGGGTGAGCAGCATCGGCTTGGTCTTTGGCGGTTAGCGGGCCATTATAACCAGCGCTTCTCTCCCATCGCCCGGTAAAACCCATGTTGCGTCTCTTCCTGCTGTTCGCGGCCCTGGCCGGTTTCACCGGTGTCGGACTCGGCGCCTTCGCCGCCCATGGACTCAAGGGCCGGCTGACCGCCGACTACCTGGCCGTGTTCCAGACCGGCGTGCTCTATCAGCTCATCCACGCCCTGGCGCTGTTCGGCGTCGCCCTGCTGTCGCTGCACTTCCAGGGGCGCCTGGTGGCCTGGGCCGGTGGCTTTTTCATCGCTGGCATCCTGCTGTTTTCCGGCAGCCTCTATTTGCTGACGCTGACCGGCATCTCGCGGCTGGGCATCATCACCCCCTTCGGCGGCCTGTGCTTTCTCGCCGGCTGGGCCTGCCTGGCCATCCTCGCCTGGCGCCTGAGCAGCCTCTGAGCGAGTGCTGGCCGTCGTTCCCGGCCCGGCGCCGCTGCAATGAACGCCCGACCGGCGTAGAATGCCGGCTCACCCCGTGACGATGCCTTTGCCATGCAGATCCTGTTGAACGGCGAATCCCTTGAATTGCCGGACGGTGCCACCGTCGCCGACCTGCTCGTGCGTCTCGACCTGACCGGACGGCGAGTGGCGGTGGAACGCAACCTCGACATCGTGCCGCGCAGCCAGCACGCCACCACCGCCCTGGCGGACGGCGACCGGCTGGAAGTGGTCCACGCCATCGGCGGCGGCTAGCCGCGCAAGAGGAATCCAGATGAAAGACACTCCCTTTACCCTGGCCGGGCGCACCTATGAGTCGCGCCTGCTGGTCGGCACCGGCAAGTACCGCGATCTCGAAGAGACCCGCGTGGCCATCGAGGCCTCCGGCGCCGAGATCGTCACCGTGGCGGTGCGCCGCACCAACATCGGCCAGACGCCCGGCGAGCCCAATCTGCTCGACGTGATCTCGCCCGAGCGCTACACCATCCTGCCCAACACCGCCGGCTGCTATGACGCGGTGGAAGCGGTGCGCACCTGCCGCCTGGCGCGCGAGCTGCTCGACGGCCACAACCTGGTCAAGCTGGAAGTCCTGGCCGACCAGAAGACCCTGTTCCCCAACGTCATCGAGACGCTCAAGGCCGCCGAGACGCTGGTTGCCGATGGCTTCGACGTCATGGTCTACACCAGCGACGATCCCATCGTCGCCCGCCAGCTGGAGGCCATCGGCTGCATCGCCGTCATGCCGCTGGCCGGTCTGATCGGCTCGGGCCTGGGCATCTGCAATCCTTACAACCTGCGCATCATCCTCGAAGAGGCCAAGGTGCCGGTGCTGGTGGATGCCGGGGTGGGTACCGCCTCCGACGCCACCATCGCCATGGAGCTGGGTTGCGAAGCGGTGCTGATGAACAGCGCCATCGCCCATGCCCGCGAGCCGGTGCTGATGGCCGAAGCCATGAAGCACGCCATCGTCGCCGGCCGCCTGGCCTATCTGGCCGGACGCATGCCGCGCAAGCTCTATGCCACGGCGTCCTCGCCGCTGGACGGCCTGGTCAACTAGGACCTGGCGCCATCGCTCACGCGCCCGGCCTCTGCCGGGCGTCTCTTTTTCCCACTATCGATAACGCCATGACCGATCATCAAGACGACCAGACCCCCGACCGCCCCCGGCGCACCATCAAAAGCTTCGTGATGCGCGCCGGCCGCATGACCGAAGGCCAGCAACGCGGTCTCGACCAGGGTTGGCCGCGTTTCGGTCTGGAGCTGACCGACGGCCCGCGGGATTTCGACCAGGTATTCGGCCGCCAGGCGCCGCGCACCTTCGAGATCGGCTTCGGCATGGGTCATTCCACCCTGGAAATGGCCGCCGCCGCGCCGGAGCAGGATTTCATCGGCGTCGAGGTGCATCGGCCGGGCGTGGGCGCGCTGCTCAACGGCGCCATGACCCAGGAGCGGACCAATCTGCGGGTCTACAGCTGCGATGCCCTCGAGGTGCTGCGCCAGTGCGTGGCCGATGCCAGTCTGGACCGGGTGCTGCTGTTCTTTCCCGATCCCTGGCACAAGAGCCGCCACCACAAGCGCCGTATCGTCCAGCCGGCCTTCGCCGAACTGGTGCGGCAGAAGCTCAGGGTCGGCGGGGTGCTGCACATGGCCACCGATTGGCAGGCCTATGCCGAACACATGCTCGAGATCATGAACGCCGCCCCGGGTTACCGTAACCTCGGCGACGCCTCGGGCTATGTGCCGCGCCCCGAGGAAAGACCCATCACCAAGTTCGAACGCCGTGGCGAGCGACTGGGGCATGGCGTCTGGGATCTCAAGTTCGAACGCCAGAGCTGACCGTGTATCGCTGACGAATCGAGCTTGAGCTGCCAACGGGCAATTGGCATGATGGCCAATTGCCCTGCTGTGATGGCGGTTGCAGTCGAATTCGCAGAGACACCTGGATGTCAGTCCTTTCCAAGAACGCCAACCGGCCCCGTGCCGCCCTTCGTGAGCGGCGGCTGCGATGAGGGACCTGGTCCGTCCCGATTCGCCCACGGCCGAGTTGCACGCCGTACGCCGCTGGCTCGAAGTCGAACGCAGCGCGCGCCAGCGCACCGAGCGCTCGCTGCACCTCATCGCTTCGGCCTTCGCCCTCTGCCGCGACGCCATGGCCGTGCTGACCGAAAGCGGGCAGATCATCGAAGCCAATGACGCCCTGCGCGCCCTGATGCTCAGCGCGGAGCGCAGTGTCAGCGGCCAGTACCTGTCGCACTACATCAAGTTGCCCGAGGCGGCCATCCGCACCTTCGAGCGCGACGGCTATGCCCTGTGCGAAGCCCAATTCCACGTCTCCGCCAAGCGGGTCACGCCGGTGGAGATCAGTCTGAGTCGCTTCGCCGGCGAGGCGGATCGCGAAGGCTATGTGGTCGCCAGTCTGAGGGACATCACCGAGCGCAAACGCGCCGAACAGGCGCTGGAGCGCATGGCGCTCAGCGATGCCCTGACCCAGTTGCCCAATCGCACCTCCTTCTACCAGGATTTCGAGACGCGCCTGCAGGAGCTCGAAGAGACCGGCAACCTCGCGGTGCTGTTCATCGATGTGGACGGCTTCAAGGAGGTTAACGACTCCCTGGGCCACGCCGCCGGTGACGAATTGCTCTGCGCCCTGGTGCGCGAGTTGCGCCAGGTGCTGGGCGCTGGCGAGGTGCTGGCGCGCTGGGGTGGCGATGAATTCGTCGCCCTGCTGGACGTGAGCGATCGCGACCAGGCCCGCCAGGTCGCCGAGCAACTGGTGCAGGCGGTGGGCCGGCAGCAGTGCATCGCCGGTCACGATATCCGCGTATCGGCCAGCATCGGCCTGAGTCTGGCGCCCGAAGAAGGGCTGGATGTGGAGACCCTGCTGCGCAATGCCGATGCCGCCATGTACGCGGCCAAGGCCGCCGGCAAGAGCCGGGTGTGCTGCTACGATCCGCAGCTGACCAGCGAGGCGCGCAGCAAGGTGACCCTGCTGGCCCATCTGCACGGCGCCATCGAGGCGGAGCTCATCACCTTCGTCCTGCAGCCCAAGTTCGATGCCCGTCAGCGCATGGTCAGCGCCGAGTTGCTGGCGCGCTGGAACTGTCCCGGCGTCGGGGCGGTGCCGCCCAACGTCTTCGTCGCCCTGGCCGAGCAGAACGGCATGGCCTCGGCCCTCGGACGACTGGCGATCCGCCGGGCCGCCGCTTGCGCCCGGGCCCTGCAGGACGCCGGTCTGCAGATCCCGGTGGCGGTCAACATCTCGCCGCTGCAGGTCGCCGATGATGAACTGGCCGAGGTCCTGGCGGCCGCCTGCGGCGAATTCGGTATCGCGCCCAGGGCGCTGGAGCTGGAGGTGACCGAGTCGGTGTTCCTGCAGCAGGGCACGCCGGAGCGGCGCCTGGCCGCCTTGCGCGAGCAGGGCTTCCGGGTGGCGATGGACGATTTCGGTACCGGCTATTCATCGCTGGGCTATCTGCACCGCCTGCCCTTCGACACCATCAAGATCGACCGCAGCTTTCTGCTGGCGGTGGACGCCGACGACCGATCCCGGCAACTGCTGGCCGGCATCGTCAGCCTGTGCCGGGCGCTGGAGATGCAGATCGTCGCCGAAGGGGTGGAAACCCAGGCCCAGTTCGAATTGCTCAAGGACCTGGGCGTGGACACCTTCCAGGGCTTCCTGCTGGGTCGCCCGCAATCCCTTGAGTGCCTGCTGGACGGTATCCGCACCCGCTGTCGCTAGCCGCGACGTTCGGCCAGCACGCCCAGCAGGCAGACACCGATCAGCAGCACCGGGGCCAGGGCGTAGTTGTTGAACTGCGCCAGGCCCTTGACCACCCAGGGGGTCAGGAAGGTCATGGCGGCGCCATAGATGGCCAGGCAGGCCAGGGCGAAGGCCGGGACCCGAACGGCGGTCGGCAGGCTGCCCAGGCGCGCCTGGATAAAGGCGTTGACCTGGCTGCCGAACAGCACCAGCAGGGTGGCGGTGACCGCCAGGGCCACCTCGTCCAGGTGGCTGCGGCTCCAGCGGGAGAGGTCGGCGATATGGTCAAGTACGAAGTCCAAGGCAGAGCTCCTCGTCAGTCAGGCAGAAAGGATTGCAAGAGGTCGTTCAGGAACAGCTGGCCGCGGGCGGTGGGGCGCAGGCGCTCCTCATCCTCGGCCAGCAGGCCGGCACGGCGCGCCACGGCCAGCGCTGGCGCCAGGCTGTCCAGCGACTGGCCGGTCCGCTGCGGATACCAGGCGGCGGGCACCCCGTCGACCAGGCGCAGGGCGTTCATCATGAAATCGAAGGGCAGGTCGGCCGGCTCCAGGGGTTTCGCGCCCGCCTGGAAGTCCTTGGCCGGGTCGAGATAGTCCTTGGGCAGGCGGGTCTTCCAGGTGCGCAGCAGGGTGCCGTCCGGGGCGCTGAGCTTGGCGTGGGCGCCGGCGCCGATGCCGAGGAAGTCGCCGAAGCCCCAGTAGTTGAGATTGTGCCGCGCCTGGCGCCCGGGCTGGGCATAGGCGGAGGTCTCGTACTGCTGGTAACCGGCGGCCGCCAGGCGCGCCTGGCCGGCTTCCTGGATGTCCCAGAGGGTGTCGTCTTCGGGCAGCTCCGGCGGCTGGCTCCAGAACACCGTGTTGGGCTCCATGGTCAGCTGGTACCAGGATAGGTGCGTGGGCGCCAGCGCGATGGCCTGCTCCAGATCGCCGAGGGCATCGGCCACGCTCTGCTCGGGCAGGCCGTGCATGAGGTCCAGGTTGAAATTGTCGAAGCCGGCGGCGCGCGCCCGGTCGGCGGCGCGGATGGCTTCGTCGCGGCCGTGGATGCGCCCCAGGGCCTTGAGCTTGGCGTCCTGGAAGCTCTGGATGCCGATCGACAGCCGATTGATGCCCAGGCCGCGATAGGCGACGAACTTGGCCTGCTCGAAGGTGCCAGGATTGGCTTCCAGGGTAATCTCGATGTCCGGCGCGAAGCTCAGCCGTCGGGCCACGCCGTCCAGCAGGCGACCCAGGGCCTCGGCGGAAAACAGACTGGGCGTGCCGCCGCCAAAGAAGATCGAGGTCAGCGGGCGGCCATGGACGTGCACCAGATCGTTGTCCAGATCCGCCAGCAAGGCGTCGACATACTCGGCTTCCGGCAGGGTCGGACCGGCCGCATGGGAGTTGAAGTCGCAATAGGGGCACTTGCGCACGCACCAGGGGATATGGACGTAGAGCGCCAGTGGCGGCAGGGCGAACACCTGGGTCACAGGCCGAGCCGTTGCTTGAGCTGGGCCATGGCGCGGGCGCGATGGCTGCGCTGGTTCTTTTCCGCCGGCGCCAGTTCGGCCGCGGAGACCGCTTCGCCATCGGGCTGGAACAGCGGATCGTAGCCGAAGCCGTGCTCGCCCTGGGCGGCATGCAGGATGTGCCCGGGCCAGAGACCCTCGCAGAGGATCGGCAAGGGGTCGTCGGCGTGGCGCACCAGCGCCAGCACGCAGACGAACTGGCCGCTGCGCTCGGCGTCGGGCACGTCTCGCAGCGCTTCGAGCAGCTTGGCGTTGTTGGCGGCATCGCCCTGGCCGTCGGCATAGCGCGCGGAATAGATGCCGGGGGCGCCGCCGAGGGCGTCCACCGCCAGGCCGGAATCGTCGGCCAGGGCCGGCAGACCGGACAGCCGCGCCGCGTTGCGCGCCTTGAGGATGGCGTTCTCGACAAAGGACAGCCCGGTTTCCTCGGGTTCCACCTGGCTGAATTCACCCACCGAGCGCACCCTCACCCGGTCGCCGAGCATGGCCTGGAGTTCCTTGAGTTTGCCGGCGTTGTGGCTGGCGAGCACCAGTTCGGTAAGGTCGGACATGGGAGACACCGCGTCGCGTTGAGAAGGGCGGCGTATTGTACGCGAAGCCGTGCCCAGGCTGGCCGCGCCACCCATGCCTTACGTCATATCGCGACGCGAAGGTCGTGCAGGTGCGGCGCGCTGACCCGGTAGATGCCGATCTCGCCGAGCAGGTTCGGCCACAGCTTGCTGGCCCAGCCATGCCGATGCAGGCGGTCCACGGCGAGACGATCCAGCACCTGGGCGCGCTGCTCGCGGCAGAGGCGCTCGAAGTCCTCGAAGGTGCAGAAGTGGATGTTCGGCGTGTTGTACCAGGTGTAGGGCAGGAAGTCGGAAACCGGCATCCGGCCCCGGCCGCCCAGGTACAGTCGGCAGCGCCAGTGACCGAAGTTGGGAAAGGTGATGATGCACTGGCGACCGACCCTGAGCATCTCCTGGAGAATGCGATCGGGGTACTGCATGGCCTGCAGCGACTGGGTCATGACCACCACGTCGAAGCTGTCGCTGGCGAAGTTGGCCAGGCCGCCATCGAGATCCTGCTCGATGACGTTGACGTCCTTGAGCAGGCATTCGGCGATCTTGTCCGGGTCGATCTCCAGGCCGTAGCCGGTGACCTGCTTGTGATCGCGCAGCCAGGCGAGCAGCTCGCCGGTGCCGCAACCGAGGTCGAGGACCCGGCTGCCGGCGGGGATCCATTCCTGAATGATGTCCAGATCGGCGCGCACGGCAGCTATACCTCGATGCGGGTCATGTAGTGGGAGAAGGCCTGCAGATAGCGCGGGATGGGGATGAGGAAGGCGTCATGGCCCTGGGGGGCGTCGACCTCCAGGTAGCTGACGTCCTTGCGCGCGGCCATCAGGGCGTTGACGATCTCCTTGGAGCGCGCCGGCGAGAAACGCCAGTCGGTGGTGAAGGAGACGATCAGGAAGCGCGCCTGCACCCCGGCCAGGGTCTTGGCCAGGTCGCCGCCCTGGGCGTGGGCCGGGTCGAAGTAGTCCAGCGCCTTGGTCATCAGCAGGTAGGTGTTGGCGTCGAAGCGGCCGGAGAATTCCTCGCCCTGGTAGCGCAGGTAGCTCTCCACCTGGAATTCGACGCTGTGGAAGTCGTAGTTGAGCTGGTCGGTCTTGAGTTCGCGACCGAATTTCTCGCCCATGGCCTCGTCGGACAGGTAGGTGATGTGGCCGACCATGCGCGCCAGCATCAGGCCGCGCCTGGGGATCACGCCCTTTTCCTGGAAGTGGCCGGCATGGAAATCCGGATCCGAGAGGATGGCCTGGCGCGCCACCTCGTTGAAGGCGATGTTTTCCGCCGACAGCTTGGGCGCCGAGGCGATGGCCAGGCAGTGGCGGATGCGCTCGGGATAGCTGATGGTCCACTGCAGCGCCTGCATGCCGCCCAGGCTGCCGCCGATCACTGCCGCCCACTGGGCGATGCCCAGGCGATCGGCCAGCCGCGCCTGGCTGTTGACCCAGTCTTCCACGGTCAGCACCGGGAAGTCCGCGCCATAGGGGCGGCCGGTGTCGGGATTGGGACTGCTGGGGCCGGTGGAGCCGTTGCAGCCGCCCAGGTTGTTGAGGGCGACGACAAAGAACTTGCGGGTGTCGATGGGCTTGCCCGGACCGATGCAGCTGTCCCACCAGCCCGGCTTGCGGTCGTCCATGCTGTGGTAGCCGGCCGCGTGGTGATGGCCGGAGAGCGCGTGGCAGATCAGCACGGCGTTGCTGCGGCTGGCGTTGAGCTCGCCATAGGTCTCGACCATCAGGTCGTAGGCCGGCAGGGTGCGGCCGCAGGCCAGGGCCAGGGGCTCGTTGAAGTGCAGCAGCTCGGGGGTGACCAGGCCGACGGAATCTTCGGGAATGACGCTGGGCATTGACGGCTCGTCCGGGGCGGGGCTCGCCAGTCTAAAGAGCACCGCCGGGAGCGGCAAGGGCAGGCATGGCGCGGCGGCCGGGGACCGCGCCACGGGTGGCGGGCGGGGCTAGCCGACCCGCGCCAGCGGCAGCGCGACCACGTTGTCGTGGCGCTGGGACGGCGCCGGCCGATTGATCTGCTTGAGCATGTCGCTGACCTCGCTGAGCTGCCCGTGCAGGACGTCCTCGTGCACCTGCAGCCGGCGCACCTGCTCCTGGCTGTTGAGATTCTGCTGGGTGAGCTGCTTGAGCGCCAGCATGCTGGTTTCCAGCAACTGCTTCTGCTCGCGGGTGTGCTGCACCAGCGGGGTCAGGGCGCCGTCGTTCCAGCGCAGCACCTGGGCATGGGCGCCTTCCTGTAGCGCCTGGACCTCCTGGGCCACGGTGGCGAAGAAGCGGCGACCCAGGGCGCTCTGCTCGGTGAGCAGGGTCTTGACCTGGCGCTGGACCTCCTCGGTCTTGAGTTGCAGCTGGCGCAGCTCGCGGACATAGGGGCGGATGCGCAGTCGCGGCGCTTCCAGGGGATGCAGCGGATTCTCGACATTGTGCCGCTGGTAGACCGCACCGAGCACCTTGTTGGCGCGGTCCGCTTCGTTGTCCAGGGCCAGCAGGTCATGCTCGACCACGCGAAAGAAGCGGGCGATGGACTGGTTGATGCCGACGGTGGTCAGGCTGGTGCGGAATTCCCGGCGGGCGGTGTCCAGATGGGCGTCCAGGCGCTCCGGCGCGACCAGGTCGGTCAACAGCTTGCGCTGCCCGGCGAGCATGTTCTGGGTGGTGCGCAGGTCCAGCAGGCGCCGATGGTAGAGATCGTATTCCTGGCGCGTGCGGGCGGTCTGCAATTCCAGGCCGGCGCCGGGCAGTTCCTCGTCCGCCAGTTGCGCGTACTGGGCGCGGATGGCTTCCAGGCGCTGTTCGATCAGGGTGCGGCTGGCGCCCAGCAGACCACTGGCCTGCTGCACGATGCGCTGCTGCAACAGGCGTTCGCGGGCGCCGACGATGCGTTCGGCGAGCAGCTGTTCGAGGCTGTCCAGCTGGCTGCGCGCGAGCAGTTCCAGGTCGCCGCGGACCTTGCCCAGCAGCGCCTGCTTGGCCGACAGCGGCAGGATGTGCTCGGCCGGCAGCGCCAGTTGCCGCGCGCTGGCCTGGCGGACGTTTTCCAGGGACTGGGCGACATGGGCGACCCCGCCGAGGTCGTCCCAGAGGCTGTCGATCTTGTTCATCACCGCAAACAGCCGCTCCGGGGCATCGCCTAGGGACGGCTTGACGCACTGCTCCCAGAGCGCGAGATCCGAGGCGGTCACGCCGGTGTCGGCACCGATGAGAAAGAGCACGGCCTGGGCGTGGGGCAGCAGCGACAGGGTCAGTTCCGGTTCGGCGCCCAGGGCGTTGAGACCGGGGGTGTCGAGGATGCGCAGGCCCTGGCGCAGCAGCGGATGGTCGATGCTGATCAGCGCATGGCGCCAGGCCGGGATGCTGACCAGGCCGTCGCTGTCGAGTTGTTCCAGCTGCTCGGGATCGAAGCCCAGCTGCACGGCGGCGGCGGTTTCCACCTCGCGGGTCTCGGTGACCTTGGCCAGCAGGGCGGCCATGGCGTCCGGGTGACGGTCGTCCAGGGGGAAGCGCTGCCAGGCCTCGGGCGCCTTGCGCCAGGCGGTCAGGCTGCGTTCGTCCAGGCGGCTGTCGATGGGCAGCAGCTGCAGATAGGGACCGTCGGCCGCAGCGTCGAAGAAGATCTCGGTGGGGCACATGGTGGTGCGCCCGGCCTGCGACGGCAGCATGCGCTGGCCGTAGTCGGCGAAGAAGAGGGCGTTGATCAGCTCGGTCTTGCCGCGCGAGAACTCGCCGGCGAAGGCCAGGGTGATGCCGTCGGCCTGCAATTCGCTCTGGCAGGTCGCCAGGGCGGCGTCCAGGGCGGGGGAGGCGAGACGATTACGCTGCAACCAGTCGCGGTAGCGGCCCAATTGGGTATCGAGTTCGGCTTTCCACGTGGCATAGGCATCGACGTGGCGGAACAGGCGTTCCATAGGGGACTTCCTTGACCTGAACAGCAAAGGCTGGACGGTGCCCCAGCGTCCAGCGGGACGTCAATGCCGCCTCCGCCACGACGCGGCGGGCGGTCGTGGCGGGTGCGCGAGTGGTGCGTCAGAGGAAGGGGGCGAGAATCTGCGGCATGCCGGTGGCCGCGGCCAGCTGGCCGATGACGAAGCGGTCCAGCAGATTGATCACGATGAAGGCGAAGATCGGCGACAGATCCAGACCACCCAGGCTCGGCAGGATGCGGCGGAAGGGAGCCAGCAACGGCTCG
Source organism: Pseudomonas sp. AS2.8 (assembly GCF_014190935.1). Lineage (NCBI taxonomy): Bacteria > Pseudomonadati > Pseudomonadota > Gammaproteobacteria > Pseudomonadales > Pseudomonadaceae > Pseudomonas > Pseudomonas sp. AS2.8. The sequence goes on along the minus strand of NZ_JACHVV010000005.1, from coordinate 262,121 downwards.
CAGATCTGGTTGACCAGTTCGGCCGCCGGATTGTGGGTCTGGGGCGCGACCCAGGAGAGGATGACGCTGACGATCAGGGCGAAGAAGAACACCTTGAGGAACAGTGACGCCACGCCCAGCAGCGCCCAGATCAGCAGGGCGGGGAACAGACCGCCGATGCTGGCGCCGAGCAGCACCACCACGACCATCATCAGCGCCAGCTGGACCAGGATCGCCAGCACCAGGGCCGCCAGATCGACGCCGCCGAAGCCGGGGATGATGCGCCGTACCGGCTTGAGCAGCGGCTGGGTGGCGCGCACGGTGAATTGCGACAGCGGATTGTAGAAGTCGGCCCGGACCAGCTGCAGGATGAAGCGCAGCAGGATGATCAGCAGATAGAGGCTGCCGAGGGTCTGGATGACGTAGACGAGAGCTTGTGCGAAAGCGGACATGGATACTCCTTATCGATCCGGCAACTGGGCCAGTTCCGCAGCCCGGTCGGCCGCGGCGGTGAGGGCTTCTTCCACCAGGTCCGCGAAGGCCCCGGCTTGGAAGGTTTCGATGGCGCGTTCGGTGGTGCCCTTGGGGGACATCACCGAGCGACGCAATTGTTCGGGGCTGCGGTCACCCTGGCAGGCCATGGCGGCGGCGCCGCGGGCGGTGTGCAGCGTCAGCTGCTGGGCGACCTCGGCCGGCAGGCCGAGCTTGGTGCCGGCCTCGGTCATGGCTTCCATCAGCAGGAAGAAATAGGCCGGACCGCTGCCGGAGACGGCGGTGACCGCGTCCAGTTGCCGTTCTTCCTCGACCCACAGGGCCAGACCGACCGCGGCGAGGATCTCCTGGGCCCGGGCGCGCTGCTCGGCACTGACCTGGTCATTGGCGAACAGGCCGCTGGCACCCAGGCGCAGCTGCGACGGCACGTTGGGCATGCAGCGCACCAGGGCGCGCTGGCCCAGCCAGCGTGTCAGGCTGGCACAGGTGATGCCGGCGGCGACCGAGACGATCAGCTGGTCCGGACGCAGATGGGGCGCCAGCTCCTGGCAGACCTCGCCCATGACCTGGGGCTTCACCCCCAGCACCACCACGTCGGCGTCGGCGAGTACGGCGCTGTTGCTGGCCTCGACGCGGATGCCATGCTCGCGGGCCAGGGCTTCGCGCTTGGCCGGATTGCGATTGCTGGCGCTCAGCTGCCGGGCCGGCACGCCCTGGGCGAGCAATCCGCCGATGATGGCGCCGGCCATGTTGCCGGCGCCGATGAAGGCGATGCGGGTGTCGTTCATCGAGACTTCCTAGGTTGAAGAGGCGGCGCCGTAGTCGCGGGCGCCAAAGAGGGCGGTACCGACGCGGACCCAGGTGGCGCCCTCGGCGATGGCGGCTTCCAGATCCTGGCTCATGCCCATGGACAGGGTGTCCAGGCCCAGGTTCAGGGCTTCGCCCAGGGTGCGCAACCGGGCGAAGGCAGCGCGCTGGCTGGCCGGGTCCTCGGTGGGTTCGGGGATGGCCATCAGGCCACGCAGGCGCAGGTTGGGCAACCTGCTGACCGCGGCGGCCAGGGCCGGCAGATCGTCGGGGTGGCAGCCGGACTTGCTGGCCTCGCCACTGACGTTGACCTGCAGGCAGATGTTCAGCGGCCCGCGCTCGGGCGGGCGCTGTTCGGCCAGGCGCTGGGCGATCTTCAGGCGATCCACCGAATGCACCCAGTCGAAGTGGCAGGCGATGGCGCGGGTCTTGTTGGACTGGATGGGGCCGATGAAATGCCACACCAGGGGCAGGTCGGCCAGCGCCGGCTGCTTGTCCAGCGCCTCCTGCAGATAGTTCTCGCCGAAGTCGCGCAGGCCCGCGGCGGCGGCCTCGCGCAAGGCGGCGGCGGGCTTGGTCTTGCTCACCGCCAGGAGGCCGACAGTCGCGGGATCGCGGCCTGCCGTCCGGCTGGCGGCGGCGATGCGTTCGAGTACGGTTGCGCTATTCTCGGCTATCGTGGACATTCAGCCCCTGCTTGCGTCGGCGCATCCGGCAGGCCTCGGCGTACCGGATGAGTGAGTGGCGGTGACCAGGTCAGACCGCCAGTGCTGCGCGGCATTCTACCTGCTTGCTCGACATCTGGGAGTCCCATGGATATCACCGAATTGCTGGCCTTTTCCGCGCGGCAAGGCGCCTCCGACCTGCACCTGTCCGCCGGCCTGCCGCCAATGATCCGCGTCGACGGCGACGTGCGCCGCATCAACCTGCCGGCCTTCGAGCACAAGCAGGTGCACGCGCTGATCTACGACATCATGAACGACAAGCAGCGCAAGGACTTTGAGGAATTCCTGGAGACCGACTTCTCCTTCGAGGTGCCGGGCGTGGCGCGCTTCCGGGTCAACGCCTTCAACCAGAATCGCGGCGCCGGCGCGGTGTTCCGGACCATTCCGTCCAAGGTGCTGAGCATGGAAGAACTGGGCATGGGCGAGGTGTTCAAGAAGATCACCGACGTCCCGCGCGGCCTGGTGCTGGTGACCGGACCGACCGGTTCGGGCAAGTCCACCACCCTGGCGGCCATGCTCGACTATCTCAACAACACTAAGTACCACCACATCCTCACCATCGAGGACCCCATCGAATTCGTCCACGAATCCAAGAAGTGCCTGGTCAACCAGCGCGAGGTGCACCGCGACACCCTGGGCTTCTCCGAGGCCCTGCGCTCGGCGCTGCGCGAGGACCCGGACATCATCCTGGTGGGCGAGCTGCGCGACCTGGAGACCATCCGCCTGGCGCTGACCGCGGCCGAGACCGGGCACCTGGTGTTCGGCACCCTGCACACCACCTCGGCGGCCAAGACCATCGACCGGGTGGTGGACGTCTTTCCGGCGGAAGAAAAATCCATGGTGCGCTCCATGCTGTCCGAATCCCTGCAGGCGGTGGTCTCCCAGACCCTGCTGAAAAAGGTCGGCGGCGGCCGGGTAGCGGCCCACGAGATCATGATCGGCACCCCGGCCATCCGTAACCTGATCCGCGAGGACAAGGTGGCGCAGATGTATTCCTCGATCCAGACCGGTGGCGGCCTGGGCATGCAGACCCTGGACATGTGCCTCAAGGCGCTCCTGGCCAAGGGGCTGATCAGCCGCGACGCGGCCCGCGAGAAGGCCAAGACGCCGGAGAACTTCTGATGGATTTCGACAGGTTCCTGCAGCTGATGGTGGACAAGGGGGCGTCCGACCTCTTCATCACCACCGGCGTACCCCCTTCGATGAAGATCAACGGGCGCATGACGCCGGTCACCAAGGATTCGCTCACGCCCGAGCAGTGCCGGGCGCTGGTGCTGGGGGTGATGAACGACGAGCAGCGCCAGGAATTCCAGCAGAAGCGCGAGTGCAACTTCGCCATCAGCGCCCGCGGCATCGGCCGCTTCCGGGTCAGCGCCTTCTACCAGCGCAACCTGGTGGGCATGGTGCTGCGCCGCATCGAGGTGAACATTCCCACGGTCGAGCAGCTGCGCCTGCCGGAGATCATCAAGAAGCTGGCCATGACCAAGCGTGGCCTGGTGATCTTCGTCGGTGCCACCGGCACCGGCAAGTCCACCTCGCTGGCGGCCATGATCGGCCACCGCAACAAGAACTCGGCGGGGCACATCATCTCCATCGAGGATCCCATCGAATACATCCACCAGCACCAGGGCTGCATCGTCACCCAGCGCGAGGTGGGCATCGACACCGAGTCCTTCGAGGTGGCGCTGAAGAACACCCTGCGCCAGGCGCCGGACGTCATCATGATCGGCGAGATCCGCAGCCGGGACACCATGGAGCACGCCCTGGCCTTCGCCGAGACCGGTCACCTGTGTCTGGCCACCCTGCACGCCAACAACGCCAACCAGGCGCTGGATCGCATCATCCATTTCTTTCCAGCCGATCGGCACGGCCAGACCTGGATGGACCTGTCGCTCAACCTCAAGGGCATCGTCGCCCAGCAACTGGTGCCCACCACCGATGGCCAGGGCCGTCGCGCGGTGATCGAGGTGCTGCTCAACACCCCGCTGGTCGCCGACCTGATCCGCAAGGGCGAGGTGCACGAACTCAAGGCGCTGATGAAGAAGTCCGGCGAACTGGGCATGCAGACCTTCGACCAGTCGCTCTATGGTCTCTATCGCGACGGCGAGATCAGCTACGAAGCGGCCCTGGCCCACGCCGATTCCGCCAACGACCTGCGCCTGATGATCAAGCTGGGTTCGGAAACGGACGCCGATCACCTCAATCAGCTTACCCGCAACCTCTCGGTGGACATGGGCGACGATCCGCCCAAGCGCTTCCGCTAGCCTTCGCCTTCGCCTTCGGCTGCCAGGGTCCTGGCCTCGCGCAGGGCGGTGACCAGCGCCTGGCGCGCCTGCTCCTGCTGCTCGGCATCCGGGGTGCGCAGGATGTACGAGGGGTGATAGGTGGCGATGATCCAGCGTTCGTCCAGCCGCAACGGTCTTCCCATGAATTGCGCCAGGCCCCTTGGCTTGCGTTTGAGCAGGGCTTCCAGGGCGGTCGAGCCCAGGGCCACCACCACGGTCGGCTGGATGTCGCGCAATTCCTGCTCCAGCCAGTAGCGGCAGGGGGCGATCTCCGGTCCCGGGGTGACGTGCTTGCGCCTCCTGCCCTGGGGGATCCATTTGAAGTGCTTGACCGCGTTGGTGAGAAAGACCTCGCTGCGCTCGAGGCCGGCTTCGGCCAGGGCCGCCATCAGCACCTGCCCGGCCGGACCGACGAAGGGCCGACCCGCCAGATCCTCCTGATCGCCGGGCTGTTCGCCCAGCAGCAGGACGCGCGCGGTGCGCGGGCCCTCGCCCGCCACCGGCTGGGTGGCCTTTTCCCACAGCTCGCAGCGGCGGCACTCGTCGAGGGTGGTGGGTAGCGGTCGCTCCGGCTGCGCACGTTCCGCGGCGATCAACACCTCGCGACCGCTCTGGCGACCCACGGCCTCGGCCTGGGCCAGGCGCTGGGCGCCGGCTCGGGCCTCGCTGAGCAGCGCCGGGATGAGCGGCCCTTCCGGCAGATCCTTCCAGAAGCGCGCCGGCATGTTGCCCCTCAGGGTGCGCGGATTGGCCCGCGCCGGATTGAAGGTGCTGCGGTAATAGGCGCGCCAGAGTTCGTCACCGGCATTGCGGTCGTCGTCTTCCGGCGTCTGCCGGGCCAGCTGCTGCAGCTCGGCGGGGCAGGGCTCCACCAGTTGCAGCGCCTGGCCGTCCCAGAGCGCGGCCGCCTCCGGGGTCGCGATCAGCCAGCTGCTGTTGCCCATGCGGTCGCAGAAATGTGGCGCCGCCAGGGCGAGGACGTCGTGGGCCGGCTGGTGCCAGGCCACCCAGGCCGGTGGGCCGGCGCTTTCCGCCCGCGGACGAAAGCGCAGGAAGGCATGCACATGGTGGATCTCGCGGCGGATCGCCTTGACCCGGCGCTGCAGTTCGCTGCCGTCCTCGTCACCGGCCAGCATCGCCGCGCGTTCGCCCCGGGCGACGCGCCAGAGCACCTGATAGAGCAAGGCCCAGCGATCATCGCTGCGAAAGCAGGCGGCGTAGTTCAGCGCCTCGGCCAGTTGTGGCGGGATCCGTATGGCGCCGCTGGGCGGAGCCGCCGTGACCTCGACCGGTTCGTCGAACAGATCGCCCAGGCCGCGACTCTCCTGCCAGCTCACCTGTGCCGGCGGGATACCCGCTTGCAGCAGCCGCCGCGCTTCCTTGCGCCAGCCGGCGAAGGTACCGTCGAAATCGACTCTCTGCATCTAGAGCAGGGCGAGCTGGGCGGGCGGTTCGGCGAGTTGCCGGCGCAGGTCCAGGGACTCGGCCAGGCGCGGTTGCGGGCGGTAGTCCTGGGTGATGATGAAGGGGCGCGCCTTCTCCACGCTGCATTTCAGGCGGATCAGGTCGGCATAGCGGATGCGTCGCTCGCGCCTGAGCTCCACCAGCCGCTTGGCCGACAGCACGCCGATGCCGGGCACCCGGGCGATCAGCGCCTGGTCGGCGCGATTGAGATCCAGCGGGAAGATGGCTCTGTTATGCAGCGCCCAGGCCAGCTTGGGGTCCACGTCCAGCGGCAGCTGGCCGTCTTCGGTAGGCAACTCCTCCGCCTGGAAGCCATAGCCGCGCATGAGGAAGTCGGCCTGGTACAGGCGGTGCTCGCGCAGCAGCGGCGGCGGTTGCAGCGGCACCGTGCCCGGGCTTTCCGGGATGGGGCTGAACGCCGAGTAGTAGACGCGCTTGAGGCGATAGGCGCCATACAGCGTCTGGGCGGTATCGAGGATGGTGCGGTCGTCGGTGGCATCGGCACCCACGATCATCTGGGTGCTCTGGCCCGCCGGAGCGAAGCGCGGCGCCTTGGCTTCGGCCTCGGCTTCCTCCAGGCCCAGGCGAATGTTGCCCATGGTCTTGCGAATGCTGCTGCCGTTCTTTTCCGGCGCCAGCTTGATCAGGCTGCTCTCGGTGGGCAGCTCGATGTTCACCGACAGGCGATCGGCATAGAGGCCGGCCTGGGCGATGATCTCGGGATCGGCGTCGGGAATGGTCTTGAGGTGGATGTAGCCACGGAACTGGTGCTGTTCGCGCAACAGCTGGGCGACCCGGGTCATCTGCTCCATGGTGTAGTTGGAGGAGCGGATGATGCCGGAGCTGAGGAACAGCCCGCTGATGACGTTGCGCCGGTAGAAGTCGAGGGTCAGCTGCACCACTTCCTCGGGCGTGAATCGCGCCCGCGGCACGTTGCTGCTGCGGCGGTTGACGCAGTACTGGCAGTCGTACTGGCAGAAATTGGTCAGCAGCACCTTGAGCAGCGCCACGCAGCGCCCATCGGGGGTGAAGCTGTGGCAGATGCCCATGCCATCGGTCGAGCCCAGGCCGTCCTTGCCCTTCGAGCTGCGTTTGGGCGCGCCGCTGCTGGCGCAGGACACGTCGTACTTGGCGGCATCGGCGAGAATGATCAGCTTGTCGGCGAGCTCCATCGAGATCTCCTGGACTGTGATTGCATACAGTATCCGGGAAGCGGAGCGTCGTTCAATGGCTTTGCGCCAGGCGGCGCCGAGTGGAGCGACACTCCGCCGGGCGGTAGTGCCCGGCGGAGCGAGGGGGAGGGATCAGGACTTGCGGGTACGCTTGGTACGCGGCTTGTCCGCGACGGGATCGGTTTCCGCCGCCAGGGTGGTGGGCTGCTGCAGCACGCGCTTGGCCGAGGCGAAACGCTTGGTCCAGTAGGGCTTGCTCAGATGGTCGACGCGCACGCTCTCGCCACTGCGCGGGGCATGGACGAAGCGATCGTTGCCCAGGTAGATGGCGACGTGATCGATGCCGCTGCGCTGACCGGTCTTGAAGAACACCAGGTCGCCGGCCTTGAGATCGCCACGGGCGACCTTGGGTCCCTTGAGCTGGGCCAGTTCCCGGGAGGTGCGCGGCAGCTTGACGTTGTGCACGTCACGATAGACGTAGTTCACCAGGCCGCTGCAATCCAGGCCGTTCTGCGGATTGGTACCGCCGAAGCGATAGGGCGTACCGACCAGGTCCATGGCGCGGGTCGCGACCTGGGCACCGACGTTGCGGGTGGCCGCCTGGGCGGTGGCCTGCTTACGGTGCAGGGCGCTGGTGGCGCGGGCGGCGTGCTTGGCGCGGGCGGCGGAGGCTGCCTGGGTGGGGTCCACCTTCGCGACGTGGCGAGCGGCGGCCTTGGGCGCGGGAGCAGCGGAGGCGTGCCGGGCGGCGGTCTTGGGAGCTGAGGCGGCGGTGACATGCCGGGCTGCGACCTTGTGGACCGGAGCGGCAGTGCGCGCTGCAGAGTTCTCTTTCGCTTGCACCGCCGCTGGCAGTACAAGACAGGCGGAGAGCCATGTCAGAAGAAATAAACGCATTGTCGTAGGGGTGTCTGAAGATCGAAGCGAGGGATTCTATACCAACCCTGTGGATATTTTGTGCACCTCTCATCAAGAAATTATGTAATTTTTAGCGGAAAGTGAGGTCCCTTGAGCGCCAACCAGTGAGACTCCCTGGGCATTCATCCAGTTTTCGACATAAAGTCACGGTGAAGGTAAGGGTGTAGGTAAGGCGGGTCTTTTCCTTAAGTCGCGAGGTCGCAGGCATGCAGTATCAGGACACCCACAGCAAGGTCATGGGCTATCTGCTGTGGACCTTCGGTTTTCTCGGCGCCCATCGCTTCTACTATGGCAAGCCGGTCACCGGCACCATCTGGTTCTGCACCCTGGGCCTGCTGGGCATCGGCTGGCTGATCGATCTGTTCCTGATCCCGGCCATGGATCGCGAGGCGGATCTGCGCTTCCAGTCCGGCTCCCTCAACTACAGCCTCGGCTGGATCCTGCTGACCTTTCTCGGCATCTTCGGCGTCCACCGCCTCTACCTGGGCAAGTGGATCACCGCCATCCTCTATTTCTTTACGGCGGGTTTCTTCCTGCTGGGCGTGCTCTACGACTTCTGGACGCTCAACTCGCAGATCTCCGAGGAGAACCGCCGGCGGCTGGTGCGCTAGGTCCGGTTGAACGGCAAAAAGAAGGGGCTCCGCGGAGCCCCTTCTTCTATTCAGGCGTCACGCCGGTAGGTGGTGCGGCCGCCCACCAGGGTGCGCTCGACGCGTCCCGCCAGGGTGAGGCCCTGGAAGGGGCAGTTGCGGCCGCGGGACAGCCAGGGCGTCGCGGCCTGGGCGGTCGGCTGCTGGACGAACAGCACCAGGTCGGCCGGCAGGTCCTTGGCCAGGCGGCCCGCCGCGAGGCGCAGCGCCTGGGCCGGGCCGCTGGTCAGGCGTGCCAGCAGGGTCGGCAGATCCAGCAGGCCGTCGGCCACCAGGGTCAGGGCCAGCGGCAACAGCAATTCGACACTGCTGATGCCCGGCTCGGTAGCGGCGAAGGGCGCCAGCTTGGCGTCCGCCTCATGGGGCTGGTGGTGGCTGGAGATGGCACCGATCACGCCGTCCCGCACCCCGGCTCTCAGGGCGTCGCGATCACGCGCGGTACGCAGCGGCGGCTTGACGTGATAGAGGCTGGAAAAGCCCTGCAGCGCCTCGTCGGTGAGCAGCAGCTGGTAGAGCGCCACATCGGCGGTCACCGGCAGGCCGCGGGCCTGGGCGGCGGCGATCATCTCCACCGCGCGGGCACTGGTCAGCTGCCCGAAGTGGGCGCGTACGCCGCTCTGTTCCACCAGCAGCAGGTCACGCGACAGGGCGATGGTTTCCGCGGTTTCCGGGATCCCGGTGAGCCCCAGGAAGCTGGCGGTGGGGCCTTCGTGGGCCAGACCGCCGTGGGCCAGCTCGGCATCCAGGGCGGTAAAGACCACGGTGAGGTCGAAGGTGGCGGCATATTCCAGCGCGCGCCGCTGCACCCGCAGGTTCTCGAAGGGTTGCAGGCCGTTGGTAAAGGCCACGCAACCGGCGTCGCGCAAAGCCATCAGCTCCGACAGCTGCTCGCCGGCCAGGCCCTTGGTCAGGGCGCCGATGGGATGGACGCGGGCGTGATCGGCGGTGCGCGCCCGATCGAGGATGAGTTCGGCCACCGCGGTGGTGTCCAGCACCGGACGGGTGGTGGGCGGACAGCACAGGCTGGTGACGCCTCCGGCCGCAGCGGCGCGGGTCTCGCTGTCGACGTTGCCCTTGCGGGTCAGGCCCGGTTCGCACAGGGCGACATCCAGGTCGACCAGGCCGGGGGCCAGGATCAGGCCGCTGGCGTCCAGCTGCTCGTCGGCCTGAAAGCCCTGGGGTGCTTCACCGAGGGCGAGGATGCGACCCTGGTCGACATGGACATCGCTGATCTGGTCGAGGCCGGTGGCCGGGTCGATCACCCGGGCATTGCGGATGCTCAGGCTCACTGCGCATTCTCCTGTAGCTGACGCTGGGCCGTCTGCCCGCTCATGGTCATCGACAGCACCGCCATGCGGACCGCGATGCCGTAGGTGACCTGGTTCAGGATGACCGACTGCTCGCCATCGGCGACCGCCGACTCGATCTCCACACCGCGGTTGATCGGGCCGGGATGCATGACGATGGCGTCGGGCTTGGCGCGGGCCAGGCGCTGGCGGGTCAGGCCGAACAGCCGGTAGTACTCGCCTTCGCTGGGCAGCAGGCCGCCCTGCATGCGCTCGCGCTGCAGGCGCAGCATGATCACCACGTCCACGCCGTCCAGGCCCTCGGCCAGGTCGGTGCAGGTGCGCACGCCATAGAGCTCTTCGAGACCGACCGGCAGCAGGGTGCGCGGGGCGACCACGCGGATGTCGCGGCAGCCCAGGGTGCGCAGCGCCAGCATGTCGGAACGGGCGACCCGGGAGTGCAGGATGTCGCCGACGATGGCCACCGAGAGGTTGGCGAAGTCACCCTTGTGGCGGCGGATGGTCAGCATGTCGAGCATGCCCTGGGTGGGGTGCGCATGGCGGCCGTCACCGCCATTGATGATGGCCACATCCGGGCAGACGTGCTCGGCGATGAAGTGGGCGGCGCCGGAATCGGCGTGGCGCACCACGAACATGTCGGCGGCCATGGCTTCCAGGTTGCGCAGGGTGTCGAACAGCGTCTCGCCCTTGCTGGTGGAGGAGGTGGAGACGTTGAGGGTGATGACGTCCGCCGACAGCCGCTTGGCGGCCAGTTCGAAGGTGGTGCGGGTGCGGGTCGAATTCTCGAAGAAGACGTTGCACACGGTCTTGCCGCGCAGCAGTGGCACCTTCTTCACTGCCCGGGCCCCGACCTCGAGAAAGGAGTCGGCGGTATCGAGCAATTCGGTGAGGAGTTCGGCGGGCAGGTCGTCGAGTGACAGGAAATGGCGCAATTGGCCCTGGGCGTTGAGTTGCAGCGAGCGCGTAGCGTCGGTCATGGCAGCAGATCCAGGTCAGGCGGCGGGGACGTCGCGGTATTCGAGGGCGAGCGGCGAGGGGCCGGTCAGCTTGACGCGCTGGGTGGGGGCCAGGCTCAGGGTGGCGCCCACCACGTCGGGCTGGATCGGCAATTCGCGGGCATTGACGTCCAGCAGGCAGACCAGGGTCACACTGGCGGGACGGCCATAGTCGAAGAGTTCGTTGAGCGCCGCGCGCACGGTGCGGCCGCTCATCAGCACATCGTCCACCAGCACCAGGTGGCGACCGTCGATCTCGAACGGCAGGGCCGAGGGGCGCACCTGCGGATGCAGGCCCTTCTGGGTGAAGTCGTCGCGGTAGAAGGAGACGTCCAGGCTGCCCAGCGGGGTGTCCAGGCCGAGTTCGGCCAGCAGGGCCTCGGCGACCCAGAGGCCGCCGGTGTGGATGCCGACGAAGCCGGGATCGGTGATGCCACGGCGCTCCAGCGACAGGCGCAGGTCGGCGGCCAGCCGCGGCAGGAGCTCGGCGGGAGAGGGCAGGTGCATGGCTACTCCGATTGCGGGCGCGCGGCCCGTTCCAGTTGTTGGGTCAGCCAGCCTTCCAGGAGGAGGGCGGCGGCAAGGGCGTCCACCGGGCGTTCGCGATAACCGTCGCGCTGACCGCCCTGCAGGCGCTCGCCCTTGGCGGCATAGGTGGTGAGGCGCTCGTCATGGGTATGCACGGGCAGGCCGTAGCGCCCCTGCAGGCGGCGGGCGAAGCGTTCGGCGCGCTCGCTCATCTCGCTGGGCGTGCCGTCCATGTTCAGGGGCAGCCCGACCACCAGGGCGGTAGGCCGCCACTCGTCCAGCAGGCGCTGGATCTGCTGCCAGTCGGGTACGCCGTTCTGCGCCTTGAGGGTGAGCAGTTCACGGGCCTGGCCGGTCACGGCCTGGCCGACGGCGACGCCGATCTGCCGGGTGCCGTAGTCGAAGCCCAGGTAGAGTCCGCTGGGCGCGCTCATGCGTGGCCCGCCTGGCGCGAGAGCAGGCGCAGGTCGACCCCGAGCAGGGCGGCGGCCGCGCTGAGGCGCTGCTCGCTCGGCGTCTCGAACAGCAGGGCGCTGGTGGCCGGGGTGGTGAGCCAGAGATTGGCGGCGAGCTCTTCTTCCAGCTGACCGGGTCCCCAGCCGCTGTAGCCCAGGGTGATCAGGTGGCGGCTCGGGCCGGTGCCGTCGGAGAGGGCGAAGAGCACGTCCGGCGAGGTGGTCAGGCTGAGGGCTTCGAGTTCCAGGGTGTTCTGGAACACCGGGCCGGCGTCGTGCAGCACGAAGCCGCGATCGGTCTGTACCGGGCCGCCGGCATAGAGCACGACCCGGGCATCTTCCAGAGTGGCCGGTATCTCGGGACGCAGCTGTTCGAGCAGATCGTCCAGGTGCAGGCCATTGGGCCGGTTGATCACCAGGCCCATGGCGCCATCCGGGCCGTGGTCGACGAGGTAGATCACCGTCTCGGCGAAATTGGGATCGTCCATCTGCGGCATGGCGATCAGGAGCTGGTGCTGTAGGGTGGTGCTGGAGGTCGGCTTCATGACCGGCAAGTTTCCCGGTTGCGCGGTCCGGCTTCAAGTCCAACGGTGTCCCGGGCTATTGACTGGACAGGCGGTCGCCGCGCTCGAAGCGCCAGGTGCGGATGATCTCCAGCCGGTCGATGTCGGCCAGATCGCCGCTGAAGGGGGCGAAGGGCGCCGCCAGCCGGACGATGCGCAGCGCCGCCTGGTCGAGTACCGGGCGTCCCGAGGATTCCAGCACCTGGACCTCGTAGAGCGAGCCGTCCTTGTTGATGGCCACCAGCAGGCGCAGGCTGCCGTAGAGCCGGTCGCGCTTGGCCTGCTCGGGGTAGTTGAGATTGCCGATGCGCTCGATCTTGCGCCGCCATTCTTCCTTGTAGCGGGCGCCCTTGTCCTTTTGCGTCGAGGCGGCATTGATCCGCCAGATCTTCGGCCGCTTGGCGTATTGCTGGCGCTCCTCGGCGAGCTGGGCTTCCAGGCTGGCGAGTTCGGCGGCCTGGCTGTCGGACTCGGGGCTGGGTGCATCGCGCTGCTCCCGCTCCGGCGTCTCGCGACTGGGTTCGGCCTTGGTCGGGCGCGCGGCGCGGGTGGTCACCGCGGCCTTGGGTGCCTGGGCGCGATCCGCCGCCGGCGGGCGAGCCGGAGGCGCGGCCTGGCGGATCTCGCTGTCGTGGAAGGGCGCCTGCACCGGGGTGCTCGGCGCCGCCGCCTTGTCCAGCGTACCGCTGCCCTGCTGGTTTTCCTGGGCCAGGAAGTCGGCCTGCTTGGGCGCTTCGTCGCTCTTGAAGCTGGCCAGCGTCACCTCCAGGGTGCGACTGATCTGGGTAGGCTCGGGCAGCGAAAAGCCGACGCCGAGAATCAGCACGACGTGCAGCAGGGTCGCGATGAGCAGCGTGAAGCCCAGGCGGTCGGCGGGACGAACCTGGGCGGCGGGGGAAGAGGCGGTGCTGGGCATTGACTGGGTCGGCAAGGGCAGAGGACGCGCGGCAGGGCTGGCGCCAGTCTGCGGATTGTGTCCGCGGTTGTCCATGCCGCCGCGGGCGGCATGGACGCGCGCCTCAGCCCGCGCGTTTCTGCGCGATCACGTCCATCAGGCGCTCGGCGATGCGGGTGTCGTAGGCCGCATCGATCTCACGGATGCAGGTCGGGCTGGTGACGTTGATCTCGGTCAGGTGTTCGCCGATCACGTCCAGGCCGACGAAGAACAGGCCGCGTTTGCGCAATTCCGGGCCCACCGTCGCGGCGATCTCGCGATCCCGTGCCGACAGCGGCTGGGCGACGCCGCGACCACCGGCGGCCAGGTTGCCGCGAGTCTCGCCCTGGGCCGGAATGCGCGCCAGGCAATAGTCCACGGGTTCGCCGTCGATCATCAGGATGCGCTTGTCGCCGTCCTTGATGCCGGGCAGATAGCGCTGGGCGATGATCTGCTGGGTACCGTGGGCGGTCAGGGTCTCGAGGATCACCGAGAGATTGGGATCGCCTTCGCGGTGACGGAACACCGAGCTGCCGCCCATGCCGTCCAGCGGCTTGAGGATGACGTCGCCGTGGGTGCGGGCGAATTCGCGGATGATGTCGGCGCGGCGGCTGACCAGGGTCGGTGGCGACAGCTGGGGAAACAGGGTGGCGAAGAACTTCTCGTTGCAGTCGCGCAGGCTGGCGGGCCGGTTGACCACCAGGGTACCGCCACGCTCGGCCTGCTCCAGCAGGTAGGTGGCATAGACGAACTCGTTGTCGAAGGGCGGATCCTTGCGCATCAGGATCACGTCCAGCTCGCGCAGGGGCAGGTCGACGTCTTCGCCAAAGGCGAACCAGCGCTCCGGATCCTGGAACACGTCCAGCTGCCGGCCACGGCCGCGGGCCTCGCCATCGACCTGGTACAGGTCCTGCATCTCGAAATAGTGCAGGGTCCAGCCGCGCGCCTTGGCCGCCCACAGCATGGCCATGGAGCTGTCCTTCTTATAGGAGATGCGTTCGATGGGATCCATGACGATCCCCAGACGGATACTCATTGACGCTAGACCTCGGTTCTACGTGGGCAAGGCGTCAGAATAGCCCTTCGATCCCCTTCAGTGCCAATGCTTGCGCGATCGTCGTGGCGGGCGGGCCGGTGGTCCGCCACCAGGGGATCTGCGTGGTACGTCACGGTATTGTGTGCTACAAAGAGGCGCCGCCAAAGTGCCCGGATCGACATCATTCACGTTGCATCGACGATGAGCTGGTAGCTTGAACATGGAACAGTATTCGGAAGGGCTGAAGGTCATGGTGATCGACGACTCGAAGACGATTCGTCGGACCGCCGAGACCCTGCTCAAGAAAGTTGGCTGCGAGGTCATCACCGCCATCGATGGATTCGATGCGCTCGCCAAGATCGCCGATAGTCATCCCCACATCATCTTCGTGGACATCATGATGCCGCGACTGGATGGCTATCAGACCTGCGCGCTGATCAAGAACAACAGCGCCTTCCGCGCGACGCCCGTCATCATGCTCTCCTCCCGTGACGGACTCTTCGACAAGGCCAAGGGCCGCATCGTCGGCTCTGACCAGTACCTCACCAAACCCTTCAGCAAAGAAGAGCTGATCGGTGCGATCAAGACCCACGTCCCCAGTTTCACTCCGCTCGAACAAGCGTCCTGAGTGTCCTGAGGCGGGCGATTCTATCTAGTAGGAAATTTTCATGGCTCGAATTCTGATCGTCGACGACTCTCCCACCGAGATGTACAAGCTCACCGCCATGCTGGAAAAGCATGGTCATCAGGTGCTCAAGGCCGAGAACGGCGCCGACGGCGTCGCCCTGGCCCGCCAGGAGAAGCCGGACGCGGTCCTGATGGATATCGTCATGCCCGGCCTCAACGGCTTCCAGGCGACCCGGCAACTGACCAAGGATGCCGAGACCAGCCATATTCCGGTGGTCATCGTCACCACCAAGGACCAGGAAACCGACAAGGTCTGGGGCAAGCGCCAGGGCGCCAAGGACTACCTCACCAAGCCCATCGACGAAGACACCCTGCTGCGCACCCTGGCGGGTGTCCTGCAAGGCTGAGGTCTTTCGTCCGTTTCTCGCGGCAGCGCCCCACTGGGCAGGGAATCCTATGAGCGACGCCACCACGCCCTACGAGCTCTTGCGCCTGATCGATCTGCGCTGCCGCGAGCGGGCAGCCGGTCTGCCGGCGCAACAGGAAAACCAGCGCAGCTGGAGCGGCATCGGCTTTCGCCTCGGTGAATTGCGCTTCGTGATTCCCATGGGCGAGGTCAGCGAGATCCTGCCGGAGCCGCGTTTCACCGCCTTGCCCGGCGTCAAGCCGTGGCTCAAGGGCGTGGCCAACGTGCGCGGTCGCCTGCTGCCGATCGCCGACCTGGGGCAGTTCCTCGGCGTGAAGATCCAGGCCCTGCGCAAACAGCGGCGCATCCTGATCGTCGACCATGGCGACCTCTTCGTCGGATTGGCGGTTGACGAAGTCCTGGGTATGCAGCATTTCGACATCGAGGCCTATCGCGAGCACGCCGACAGCGTGCCGTCGGGCCTGCACTTCTTTCTGGAAGGTGTCTTCCAACGCGACGTGCCCTGGCTGGTCTGCAGCCCGCGCGCCTTGGTCGAGCATCCCGAATTCATGGACGTCGCGGCCTAGGTCGCCAGACGTCCGGACGCTGCAAGGCGGATCGGGGTCGGGATGGCAGGAGCCGTCGCCGACGGGTGGGGGTAGGGCGCCGAACACCGGTTTCAAGCGAACCGGTCCGGTGTCCGACAAGGATAGAACTAAAGGAACCAAGGTCCAGGCGGGGGCCGCTGATGAACAAACTCAATACCGGGAAACTCAACGCGTGGGTCGCGGGCATGTTCGTGGTGCTGATCGTCGCGATCGTGCTGCTGTTCGCCAACTTCGCGTACCTGGGCACCCAGACCAACTACGACAACCAGTACCAGGGCCAGGCCACCGAGCTGCGCATCCTCTCGCAGCAGCTGGCCAAGAGCGCCAGTGAGGCCGCCACCGGCAAGGCCGAGGCCTTCAAGGACCTGCGGCAGGCCCGTGCCGAATTCGAGCGCCGCCTGAACATCCTGCGCAGCGGTGATCCGCAGACCGGCCTGCCGCCTTCGCCGGCGATCCTCGGTCCGCGCCTGGATACCCTGGAATCCCAGTGGGAAAACCAGCGCAAGCAGGTCGACACCATGCTCGGCAGCGAGCAGACCGTGCTGTCCCTGCACCAGCTGTCCGGCGCCCTGGCCGATACCATTCCCCAGCTGCAGGTCGAGAACGAAGAGATCGTCGACATCCTGATCGAGCGGGGCGCGCCCGCCAGTCAGGTGGTGGTGGCCCAGCGTCAGGCGCTGCTCGCCGAGCGGATCCTCGGCGCCATCAACAAGATCCTCACCGGCGACGAAGCCGCCGTACAGGCCGCCGACAGCTTTGGTCGCGACGCCAGCCTGTTCGGCCGGGTGCTCAAGGCCATGCGCGAAGGCAACGCCTCCATGGGCATCGCCAAGATCACCGATCCCGAAGCGGTCGGTCGCCTCAACGAAGCCAACAAGCTGTTCGAATTCGTCTCCGGCAACGTCGACGAGATTCTCGCCACCTCGCCCGAGCTGCTGCAGATCCGTTCCGCCGTGGGCCTGATCTATCGCGGCTCCCAGGCGCTGCTGGGTTCCGCCTCCGACCTCAGTGGCAGTTATGCCGCCCTGGCCCAGAGCCGCAAGATCAATACCGTGGGCAGCTACCTGCTGGTGTTCATCGCCCTCGGCGCCATCCTCTGCATCGGCTATATCCTGGTGCGCGACACCCGCCGCCGCCTGGCCGAGACCGACGAGAAGAACCAGCGCAACCAGACCGCCATTCTGCGCCTGCTGGACGAGATCGCCGACCTGGCCGACGGTGACCTGACCGTGCAGGCCACGGTGACGGAAGACTTCACCGGCGCCATCGCCGACTCCATCAACTACTCCATCGACCAGCTGCGCGAACTGGTGGAAACCATCAACCAGACCGCCGTCCAGGTGGCTGCCGCCGCCCAGGAGTCCCAGGACACCGCCACGGTGCTGGCCGAGGCCTCGGAACACCAGGCCCAAGAAATCGCCGGGGCTTCCGCGGCGATCAACGAGATGGCCGTGTCCATCGACCAGGTATCCACCAACGCCTCCGAATCCACCGCGGTGGCGGAGCGCTCAGTGGCCATCGCCAACAAGGGCAACCAGGTGGTGCACAACACCATCATCGGCATGGACAGCATTCGCGAGCAGATCCAGGACACCGCCAAGCGGATCAAGCGCCTGGGCGAATCGTCCCAGGAGATCGGCGACATCGTCGGCCTGATCAACGACATCGCCGACCAGACCAACATCCTGGCCCTGAACGCCGCCATCCAGGCGTCCATGGCCGGTGACGCCGGCCGCGGCTTCGCCGTGGTCGCCGACGAGGTCCAGCGCCTCGCCGAGCGTTCCTCGGGTGCCACCAAGCAGATCGAGGCCCTGGTCAAGGCGATCCAGACCGACACCAACGAAGCGGTCATCTCCATGGAGCAGACCACCTCGGAAGTGGTGCGCGGGGCCGCCCTGGCCCAGGACGCCGGTGTGGCCCTGGAAGAGATCGAGAAGGTTTCCCAGAGCCTGGCCGGGCTGATCCAGAACATCTCCAACGCCGCCCGCCAGCAGTCTTCGTCCGCCAGCCACATCTCCAGCACCATGAACGTGATTCAGGAGATCACCTCGCAGACCTCGACCGGTACCACCGCGACCGCGCGCAGCATCGGCGAGCTGGCCAAGCTGGCCAGCGAGATGCGGCGTTCGGTTTCGGGCTTCAATCTGCCGAACGAGCAGCCGCTGGGCTGAACACAGCGGCCACATCGCGGTGTGGCGAGGGGGAGACGGGGTGGGGGAGTCGAGTTGGGCGTTGCGCCGTGCTCCCGAGCTGCCGGATGCGGACTTCGAGCGTTGGCGACAGTTGCTGGAAACCCGGGCCGGCATGGTGCTGGACGATCGCCAGCGCAGCTTTCTGCAGATCCAGCTGGCCGCGCGCATGCGCGAACTGGCAATCGCGGACTACGACAGCTACTACCAGGTCGTCTGCGCCGGCATCGGCGGGCGCATCGAATGGGTCCGGCTGCTCGACCGCCTGACCATCCAGGCCACCCGCTTCTTTCGCCATCCGCCGTCCTTCGCGCTGCTGGAAACCTATGTGAACGAGTTCGCCAAGACCGCCGAGGGCGATAGCCTGACCCTCTGGAGCCTGGGGTGTGCCAGTGGAGAGGAAGCCTTTTCGATGGCCATCAGCACCGCCGAAGTGCTCACGCGGCAGACACGCCCACTGACGTTCGCCCTGACCGGTACCGACATCAGCAGCGAAGCCCTGCGCCAGGCGCGGCAGGGTACCTACAGCCTGCAGCGGCTGGCCGGGGTGCCGGCCGCCCTGCGCGAGCGGTATTTTCGTCCCCGCGGCGACGGCAACTTCGACGTTGCCGCCGGGTTGGCGGAGCGACTGTGCTTTGCCCGGCTCAATGTGCTGGAGCTGGGCCAGGCCCCCTTGCAGGGGCTCAACGTCATTTTTTGTCAGAACTTGCTGATTTATTTCCGCCGCTGGCTGCGTCGAGACCTGCTCAACCAGCTGGTCCAGCGGCTTGCACCGGGTGGGCTCTTGGTCCTGGGTGTCGGTGAGGTGAGCAATTGGAGCCACCCGCAACTGATACCCGTCGATCATCCCGAAGTCCTGGCGTTCACCCGCCAGCTGGACCACCCGGCATGACAGGAGCCGAGATGATCGATCGACACGACTACGTAGCCCTCGAGTGGGTCAAGGGAGAGATCGCCGAAACCTTGCAGCAGGCCCGCAAGGCGCTCGAGGCGTTCGTCGACAACCCGCACGACCGTAGCCGCCTGGGTTTCTGCCGGACCTATGTGCACCAGGTCTACGGCACCTTGCAGATGGTGGAGTTCTACGGCGCCGCGCTGCTCGCCGAGGAGATGGAGCTGCTGCTGCAGGCCCTCCACGAAGAGCGGGTGAACAGCTCCGACGAGGCGCTGGAAGTGCTGATGCAGGCCATCCTGCAGGTACCGCCCTATCTGGACCGGGTCCTCGAGGCCCGCCGCGATCTGCCACTGGCCATTCTGCCGCTGCTCAACGACCTGCGTTCGGCGCGCGGCGAGAAGCTGCTCTCCGAGACCAGCCTGTTCTCGCCGGATCTCTCCGCCACGCCGCTGTCGCTGAGCGACGCCGAACTGGCCGACCGCGCCGCGCCGGACTGGCTGCCGCGCCTGCGCAAGTTGCGCCAGGCCCTGCAGGGCGCCCAGGTCGGGCTGTTCCGCGATCGCGATGTCCAGCTGCACCTGGATTACCTGCTACGGGTCTTCGAGCGCCTGGACCAGCTTTGCGCCGGTTCGCCCTTTGGCGCGCTCTGGCCGGTGGCGGCGGGCCTCACCGAATTGCTGCAGGCCGGCGAGCTGGACAACAGCAGTTCGATCCGCGGCCTGTTGCGGCAATTGGATCGTGAACTCAAGCGACTCATCAGCGACGGGGTGACCACCCTCAACCAGCCGGCGCCGGCCGATCTGCTGAAGAATCTGCTGTTCTACCTGGCCAAGGCGCCGGTGCAAAGTCCGCGCATCGCCGCGCTCAAGGCGCACTATCGCCTCGACGAGGCCCTGCCGGATGCCGAGCTGGTGGGCTTCGAGCGTTCGCGCATCGTCGGTCCGGATCGCGAAGCCATGCGTTCGGTGGTGACCGCGCTGTGCGAAGAGCTGGTGCAGATCAAGGACAGCCTGGACCTGTTCGTGCGCAGCGATCGCCAGCAGCCCGCCAGCTTGCGCGGCCTGCTGGCCCCGCTCAAGCAGATCGCCGATACCCTGGCGGTACTGGGCTTCGGTCAGCCGCGCAAGGTGGTGCTCGAGCAGCACGAAGCCGTCGTCGAACTGGCCGAGGGCGTGCGCGAGGCCAGCGACGCCGCCCTGATGGATATCGCCGGGGCGCTGCTCTATGTCGAAGCCACCCTGGCCGGCATGGTCAGCGGCAACGAGGTGGGCGATGCCGAAGAGAGCCGGCTGCCCACCACCGACATCGATCAGTTGCATCGGGTGGTGGTGCGCGAGGCGCGCAATGGCCTGGAGCAATCCAAGGACGCCATCATCGAGTTCATCGCCTCCCAGTGGAACCATGTCCACCTGGAGTCGGTGCCCCTGTTGCTGACCCAGGTCCGCGGCGGCCTGGCGATGATCCCGCTGGAGCGGGCCGCGGCCCAGGTGCAGGCGGCCAACGACTACATCTGCCAGCAGCTGCTGGGCAAGCAGGCCGTGCCGGACTGGCAGAGCCTGGACACCCTGGCCGACGCCATCACCAGCGTCGAGTACTACCTTGAGCGCCTGGCGGAAGATCCCTCCACGCCCCACGACATGATCCTCGACATCGCCGACGAGAGTCTCATCGCCCTCGGCTATCCGCCCAGGGCGGCTGGCGACGGCGAGATGGCGGCAGCGCCCCTGGCCGCCAGCGAAGACGCGACGCCGGCTCGGGATCTGCCGGAAGACCAGCTTCTGGTGGCGGAACCGGTGGCCGAAGAGGCGCTGGAACTCACCGCCCTGCCGGTCGAGGAGCCTGTAGCGGCCGGCGAAGCTTCCCCGGCCGAGTTCGAGCCAACCGCAGCGGAAGCGCCGCTGACCGCCGCTCTCCAGGCAGACGCAGACGCAGCCGCCGAGGGGGCGAGTGACGAGCCGCCTGGCGCGACCGAGCCCGCGCACGACGAACCCGAGGCGCTGCTGGCCGACAGCGAGCCGGACAGCCTGTCGCTGGCTACCGCCGATGCCATCGCCGAGGTATTGGCCGCGCCGGTCAGTCCCATCAACCCCCCGGCGGCGCAGGTCCCGCAAGCGCTGCTGCCGCCCGCGGCCGACGCCGAGCCGGTCGAGGACGAGCTGCGCGAGGTCTTTATCGAAGAGGCCGGCGAGGTCCAGGCGGAGCTGGAACGCTGGCTGCCGATCTGGGAGGCCGAACCCGAGCAGCGCACTGCGCTGAGTGAATTGCGGCGCAACTTCCACACCCTCAAGGGCAGTGGCCGCATGGTCCAGGCACTGGTCATCGGCGAATTGGCCTGGGCCCTGGAAAATCTGTTCAATCGTCGGCTGGAGCACAGCGTCGCCCACAGCGCCGCCGTGCAGACGGTGGTCGAGCAGACCTGCGCCCTGCTGCCGGAGCTGGTCGAGGAATACGCCGAGAATCGTCAGCGGCAGCGCGACGACGTCGACTGGCTGGCCCACGCCGCTCATGCATTAGCCCGTAACGAAGCCTTGCCCGAGCGGACGTCATCGGGCAGCGCAGCCGCCTCCGCGTCGACGATGCCGTCCGAGGCGGAGGGGGGCGAGCCTGAGGTCGCGGCACCCGCTGCCGTTGAAGCCGATACCCAACTGCTGGACATCTTCCGCACCGAGGCCCAGGCGCACCTGGAAACCGTGCGCCGCTTTCTCGAGCAGTCCGAGGTCGGCAGTGCCCAGCCGGTCTCCGACAATCTGCTGCGCGCCCTGCACACCCTCAAGGGCAGTGCCCATATGGCGGGCAGTTCGCCGATGGCCGAGCTGGCGTCCGCGCTGGAGCGGCTGGCCAAGGAATACAAGCTCGCCCATGTCGCCTTCGCCGAACCCGAGTGCGCCTTGCTCGCCCAGGGTGCCGAATTGCTGGAGCGGCGGCTGGGCGAGCTCGACGAAGGGTCGCTGGCAACACCGCTGGCAGGCGCGTCGGAAGTCATCGCGTCCTGCGAGGCGCTGCTGGAGGAGCTGAATCCCCAGTTGCCGCTGCCCGAGGCACCGCTGCCGGAGCAGCGTGACGTCCTGCGGCTGACTGATTTCCTGATGCCGGGAATGGACCTGCTGCTGGAAGCCGATGACCGCCTGCATGCCTGGCGGACCGAAGGTGACCGGGCGGCCTGCGCGGACCTGCTGGCCGAGCGCCTGAATACCTTTGCCGACGGGGCCGCCCGGGTCGGACTGGCCGATGTCGAGCAACTGGCTGAAGCGCTGCAGGTGGTCTATGCCGCCGCGGCGAGCGGTTCGCTGCCCACCGACGATGCCTTCTTCCGCGAAGCGGCAGAGGCCCAGGAAGCCCTGATCAGCATGCTCAATCAGCTGGCCGGTGGCATGCGGGCCACGCCCAGCGAGGAGCGGATCCAGGGCCTGCGCGGCCTGCTGGCCGGCATTCTCGCCGGATTGCCCATGGCGGCCACCACCCTGCTGGCCGAGCCCGAACCCGAAGAGCTCTTCGATCCGGCAACGGCCACGCCGGTCGCACCCGAGCTGGCACTGGACGTCGAATTGCCCGCCGAAGCCGAAGCCGAAGCCGAAGCCGAAGCCGAAGCCGAAGCCGAAGCCGAAGCCGAAGCCGAGCCTGATCTGGAGTCGCTGGAGCAGCCGGAAGAGCCACTGCCGCCGTTGGCGGACAGCGAGCCGGCGGATGCCGTTGCGGTCGAGCCCGAGCCCGAGGTTGCCGAGCCGGTCGATCCTGAGATGCAGCTGATCTTCCTCGAGGAAGCCCAGGACCTGCTGGACAGCGCCGACCGGGCCCTGAAGCGTTGGCTGGTGGAGCCGCAGCAGCGCTTCCACCTCGGCACCCTGCAGCGCGATCTGCATACCCTCAAGGGCGGCGCCCACCTCGCCGGCGTGATGCCGGTCGCGCATCTGGCGACGGAGCTGGACGCCATCTACGAAGGCCTGCTCGACGGTCGTCTCGCCGGCGGCGCCGAGCTGGCCAACCCCCTGCATGACGCCCATGGCTGCCTGGCCGCGCAGCTCGAAGAGCTGGCGGCGGGGGAGCCGGTCAGTGAGCATGCCGAGCAGGTCGAGCGCCTGCAGCGCATCCGTACCGGTCATCTCGATGAACTGCCGGTGCTGGACGCCGCCGGGTCTGCCCCGGGCGAGTCCGAACTCGGCGAAGCTATCGCGGACCATCCGGCGGCTGCCGAGTCGCCGCTGCGGGAGCCAGCGTCCCTGGCTGCTGCGCCGGAGGCGGACGAGGGGCCCGACGCCGAGTTGCTGGCCATCTACATCGAAGAGAGTCGCGACCTGCTCGACAGCATGGCGACCTCGTTGCGCGCCTGGGAAGCCGATCCGCGCAACAGTCTCGAACTGGAATCCCTGCTGCGCGACCTGCATACCCTCAAGGGCGGAGCGCGCCTGGCGGAGGTGGATGCCATCGGCGATCTGGCCCACGCCCTGGAGGCCTTCTACGAGGGTCTGGCGCGGGGAAGGATCAAGCCCGGTGCCGACCTGGGCGGCTTGCTGCAGCGCTGCCACGACCGCCTGCACGAGCAACTCGAAGCCCTGGCCCAGGGGCAGGTCCCGGCGCCGGCTGGCGACCTGGTCGAGGCCTTGCGTGACTACCGCGGCGAGCCGCTGACGGCCGGCGTGACGGCCGCGCCCGTGGTCGCCGCACCGGTCTTCGACGCCGACACTGATGCGGAAATCCTCGAAATCTTCATGGAGGAAGCCCAGGACCTGCTGGTCAGCATGGACGAGGCCCTGGCGGACTGGCCGGCCGCGCCCGACGTGGCGGTGGACGAGTTGCTGCGCTGCCTGCATACCCTCAAGGGCGGTGCGCGCCTGGCCGGTCTGCACGGCCTGGGTGAGCAGGCCCACGACCTGGAACAGCAACTGGCGGAATTGCGCTCGCTCGCCGTGGGGTTGAGCGAGGGCGACCGCGAGCGGGTGCGCGCCGTGGCGACCCAGGGCGTCGACGGACTGCAGCTGGCGGTGGCTCAGCTGGCACTGCCGGCCGCCGCGCCGGAGAGTACGCCTCCGGTACCGGTCGAGACGGCCGAAGCCGAAGCGGACGTCGCGATCGAGCCTGATCTGCCGGCGGCCGCGGAATTGGCCGAGGATGGCGAGACGCCAGGCCCGGACGCCGAGTCCGTCGTCGCCAGCCCGCTCGCCGCATCGCCGGAGCAGGACATCGCGGCACCCGTCATGGTAGCGGCCGAGACGCCTGCGACAGCGGTTGCGCCGCTGCCCTTCGTGCAGCGCCTGCAGCAGGTCCGCCAGCAGGCGGCGCAGCGGCGTTCGTCCCAGGAACTGGTGCGGGTGCCGGCCGCGTTGCTGGAGCAACTGGTCAACCTGGCCGGCGAGACCTCGATCTTCCGCGGTCGCGTCGAACAGCAGGTCAGCGACATCGGTACCACCCTCGGCGAGATGGAAGCCACCATCGAGCGGGTCCGCGATCAGCTGCGCCGGCTGGATACCGAGACCCAGGCGCAGATCATCAGTCGTCACCACGAAGACGTGGATCGTGCCGGCTACGAGGATTTCGATCCCCTGGAGCTGGATCGCTATTCCCAGCTGCAGCAGCTCTCCCGGGCGCTGTTCGAATCGGCTTCCGACCTCCTGGATCTGAAGAACACCCTGGGCCAGCGCAATCGCGATGCCGAGACCCTGCTGCTGCAACAGGCGCGGGTCAACACCGAGTTGCAGGAAAGCCTCATGCAGACCCGCATGGTGCCTTTCGAGCGCATGGTGCCGCGGCTGCACCGGGTGGTACGCCAGGTCAGCGCCGAACTGGACAAGCCGATCGAGCTCAGGGTCGGCAACGCCGAAGGCGAGCTGGACCGCACGGTGCTGGAGCGGATCATTCCGCCGCTGGAGCACATGCTGCGCAACGCCATCGACCACGGGGTCGAGGACGCCGCCGGGCGCCAGCGCGCCGGCAAGCCGGCCGAGGGCGTGATCAGCCTGGATCTGCGCCGTGAAGGCGGCGACATCATCCTGACCCTGGCCGACGACGGCCGGGGCATCGACCTGGCCGCGGTGCGCCGCAAGGCCATTGAGCGCGGCCTGATGGCGGAAGACGCGCAGCTCACCGACCAGGAGCTGCTGCAATTCATCCTCGAATCCGGCTTCTCCACCGCGCCGACCGTCACCCAGATTTCCGGGCGGGGCGTGGGCATGGACGTGGTGCACCAGGAGGTGAAGCAACTCGGCGGCAACATGGACATCCACAGCGTGGCGGGCGAGGGGACGCGCTTCACCATCCGCCTGCCGTTCACCGTGTCGGTGAACCGCGCGCTCATGGTGCATGCCGGCGACGACCTCTATGCCGTGCCGCTGAACACCATCGAGGGCATCGTGCGGGTGACCGCGGCCGATCTCGAGCGCTATTACCGCCCGGGGGCGACGACCTTCGAATACGGCGGCCAGCACTATGACCTGCGCTACCTGGGGCATCTGCTCAACAACGGCCAGCAGCCCAAGCTGAGCGGCCAGAGTCTGCCGCTGCCGGTGGTGCTGGTACGTGCCGCCGAATACGCGGTGGCGGTGCAGGTGGATGCGGTGGCCGGCTCGCGGGAGATCGTGGTGAAGAGCCTCGGTCCGCAATTCGCCGGGGTACCGGGTCTGTCCGGCGCCACCCTGCTGGGGGACGGGCGCGTGGTGGTGATTCTCGACCTGCTGGCGATGATCCGCAGCCAGCGCGCCAGTGGCGAAGAACTCGCCCGGCTGGCGCAGGGCCCGGCCACGGTGGCCGAGGTCACCCGGCCGGCGCTGGTCATGGTGGTGGATGATTCGGTCACGGTGCGCAAGGTCACCAGCCGCCTCCTGGAACGCCACGGCATGGAGGTCTTCACCGCCAAGGACGGGGTGGATGCCATCGCCCAGTTGCAGGAGCGGCAGCCGGACATCCTGCTGCTGGACATCGAGATGCCACGCATGGACGGCTTCGAGGTGGCGACCCTGGTGCGCCATGACGCGCGCCTCAAGGACCTGCCGATCGTGATGATCACCTCCCGGACCGGGGAAAAGCACCGCGAGCGGGCGCTGAGCCTGGGCGTGAACGAATACCTGGGCAAGCCCTACCAGGAGAGCGAACTCCTGGCCCACATCCATCGGTTGGTCAGGCAAGATGACTGAGATGCACACCGCCCGCGTCGCCATCCTGGCCGACAGTCCGCTGCAGCGCCACGTGCTGCAGCAGGTGCTGGCCGACAATGGCTATCACGTCGTCCTCAACAGCGATCCGGAGCGCTTCGACGAAGCGGCCTGGCCCACGGTCGCGACCGATCTGTGGCTGATCGACCTCAGCCAGACGGAGGAGTCGCCACTGGTGGACGCGCTGCTGGAGGGGGCCGAGGTCCCCATCCTGTTCGGCGAAGGCCAGGCGCCGGAGCGCTTCACCGATCCCTTCACCCAGTGGGAAAAGCGCCTGATCGGCAAGCTCAAGCGGCTGATCGGCGATCCGGTGGCGGCAGTCGGTCCGGCGCTGGAGACCCTGCTGCAGGACCAGCCGCGACCGCCGCGCCTGACCCTGCCCGAACCCCTGGCCAATCTGCCGCTGCCCGCCGGCGATCCGGCCCCCGAGGTCTGGTTGCTGGCCGCCTCCCTGGGCGGTCCGGCGGCGGTGAAGGCCTTTCTCGATGCCCTGCCGGGCGGTCTGCCGGTCGGCTTTCTCTATGCCCAGCACATCGGCGACGGCTTTGCCGCCAGCCTGCTGCGCGCGGTCGGCCGGCACAGTCAGTGGCACATCCAGGGCGCGCGCCCGGGTGAGCCGGTGCGCTGCGGCGAGGTGGTGGTGGTGCCGACCCAGCAGGAACTGACCTTTCGCGCCACTGGCGCGCTGGACATCGTCGAGCGTGCCTGGCCCGAGCCCTATACGCCGTCGATCAGCCAGATGATGCTCAACCTGGCGCAGCATTTCGGCGCGCGCTGCGGAGTCATCGTCTTCAGCGGCATGGGCAACGACGGCACCGCCTCTGCACCCTATGTGCGGCGTCGCGGTGGCACGCTCTGGACCCAGTCGGCGAGTACCTGCATCGCCCCGAGTATGCCGGAAAGCCTGCGCGAATCGGGTCTCGCGACCCTTACCGCCGATCCCCGCGGCCTGGCCGAAGCCCTGGTGGCACGCCTGGCCGAGCAGCGAAGCTAAAGGAATTCCCCATGTCGACCACCGCGCCCGCCGAACACCTGACCGGTCTGCTGCTGACCCTCGCCGATCGCACCCTGCTGCTGCCCAACGCGGCGGTCGCCGAGCTGGTGCCCTGTCGCGAGATCCGGCCGCTGCCGGTGCAGCCGGACTGGTGCCTGGGCCAGGTCGCCTGGCGCGATCTGCGTCTGCCGCTGATCAGTTTCGAGGCGCTGTCCAGCGGCAGTGCCGCGCAATTCGATGGCGATCGCCATGCGCGGGTGGCCATCCTCAACGCCCTGGGCGGCCGTGAGCGGGTGCGCTTCCTGGCGCTGCTGATCCGCAGCATCCCGCGCTCGTTGCGCATCACCCCCGAGCTGGTCGCCGCCGAGGTGCCGCTAGCCGCCCTGGAGTTGGGCGCCGTGGCCTACGAAGGCGGCACGGCGCGCATTCCCGATCTGATCGGGGTGGAAGAGCGCCTGGCCGCCGCCGGCGTCTTCTAGTGTGGTGTTTCAGAAGTTGACTGCACAATTTTGGCGGCGCTTTTTCGTCTTGGGCGGCGTTGCCACTCCTCGCCATAGCCCTGCTACGACTCGTCGCGGCGCCTGGCCCAAGCCAAAAAATCACTCGCCAATTCTTGCACGAACTTCTTAAACACCACACTAGTCCTGCCGGATCAGGCGCAGGGCGCCGCTTTCCTCTCGGCTAATGCCGACGCCGCGATAGTCGGCCAGGGTCGGTAGGCCCAGGTCCAGCGGCTGGCGATGGGTCGCGGTGATGGCCACCGCGTCGGCGCCGGCGGCCTTGGCAGCGGCAAAGCCGGCGTGGGCATCCTCGAACACCAGGCAGTCGCCGATCGCCACCCCCAGCTTGCGCGCACCCGCCAGGAAGCAGTCCGGCGCGGGCTTGCCCTGGGTGACGTCTTCGGCGCAGATCATCACCGGCGGCAGGTCCATTCCAGCGGCGGCGAGCCGCACTTCGGCCAGCCGGCGCGAGGCCGAGGTGACCAGCGCCCAGCTGCCGGCTGGCAGACTGGCGAGAAAGGCCGCGGCGCCGGGGATTTCCTGGATGTCGGCGACATCGGCGATCTCCAGCTCGGTGATGGCGCGGGTCTCGGCGTCGATGTCCGCGCCCGCCGGGGCGAAGCGTTTCACCGTTTCCACCGCCCGTACCCCGTGCATCACGGCGAGCACGTCCGCCGGATCGAGGCCGTGGCCGAGTGCCCAGGTGCTCCAGGCGCGTTCAGCAGAAGCCACGCTGGTGAGCAGGGTGCCGTCCATGTCGAACAGGAAGGCGGCGTAGGGGCGAGAGGGCAGGGTCATCCAGGGCTCCAAAACTATCCGTGGGGAAAGGGACGGACCGCCGAGGGCAGCGGCCCGCAGGGCAGGTCAGGGGGTCTGGAAGTCACCCCAGAGTTGCTGGGCCACGCTCAGGGCCACCACCGGCGCGGTCTCGGTGCGTAGCACCCGCGGTCCCAGGCGGGCCGGCTGGAAACCGGCGGCGCGGGCGGCCGTGACTTCGGCCTCGCTGAGGCCGCCTTCCGGGCCGATCAGCAGGGCCAGGCGGGTGGGCTGGGCATGACTTTCCAGAGGCTCTGCCACCGGGTGCAGGACCAGCTTGAGATCGGCGTCCAGTCCGGCCTGCCAGTCCGCCAGCAGCTGCGGCGGATGGATCAGCGGCACCGTGGAGCGACCACACTGTTCGCAGGCGCTGATGGCGACCTGGCGCCAGTGCTGCAGACGCTTGTCGGCGCGTTCGTCCTTGAGGCGCACCTCGCAGCGTTCGCTGACCAGCGGGGTGATCTCGGTGACCCCCAGTTCGGTGGCCTTCTGGATCGCCCAGTCCATGCGCTCGCCGCGGGACAGGCCCTGGCCGAGGTGGATCCGCAGCGGCGAATCGGGTTGGCCAGGCAATTCCTCGGTGAGCTCGACGCTGAGGGTCTTCTTGCCCACCTCGGCGACCTGGCCGAGGTATTCCCGCCCGCTGCCGTCGAACAGTTGCACGGCATCCCCCGGCGCCAGGCGCAGCACGCGGCCCAGGTAGTGGGCCTGGGCCTCGGGCAGGTCGAGACGGCCGAGGGCCAGGGGCAGGTCGAGGTGGCAGCGGGTGAGACGCATGGCGGACTCCAGATCAGCCGGGATCGCGGTGGTTGGGGTGCAGGTCGCTCAGGGCGACGCTGACCGAGGTGCGGGTGGCGAGGTCGATGCCTTCGCTCGCCACCTCGGCGAGGAAGTCGATCTGCTCGGGGGTGATGACATAGGGCGGCAGGAAGTAGACCACGTTGCCCAGGGGTCGCAACAGGGCGCCGCGGGAGAGGGCGTGCTGATAGACGGCCAGGCCGCGGCGCTCCTGCCAGGGGTAGGGCGTGCGGCGGGCCTTGTCGGCGGTCATCTCGATGGCCAGGGCCATGCCGGTCTGGCGTACTTCACCAACGTGGGGATGATCGACCAGGTGCGCGGTGGCCTCGGCCATACGGCGGGCCAGGGGCTTGTTGGCTTCGATGACGTCGTCCTCGGCGAAGATGTCAAGGGTCGCCAGGGCGGCGGCGCAGGCCAGCGGATTGCCGGTATAGCTGTGGGAATGCAGGAAGGCGCGCAGGGTGTGGTAGTCGTCGTAGAAGGCCTGGTAGACCGCATCGGTGGTCAGGCAGGCGGCCAGTGGCAGGTAGCCGCCGGTGAGGGCCTTGGACAGGCAGAGGAAGTCCGGGCGGATGCCGGCCTGTTCGCAGGCGAACATGGTGCCGGTGCGACCGAAACCCACGGCGATCTCGTCATGGATCAGGTGCACGCCATAGCGGTCGCAGGCCTCGCGCAGGAGACGCAGATAGACCGGGTGGTACATGCGCATGCCGGTGGCGCCCTGGATCAGCGGCTCGACG
Organism: Pseudomonas sp. AS2.8; assembly: GCF_014190935.1. Classification (NCBI taxonomy): domain Bacteria; kingdom Pseudomonadati; phylum Pseudomonadota; class Gammaproteobacteria; order Pseudomonadales; family Pseudomonadaceae; genus Pseudomonas; species Pseudomonas sp. AS2.8. The sequence continues at coordinate 232,096 of NZ_JACHVV010000005.1, read as the reverse complement.
ATGACTGCGGCGACGCTGGCGTGGTGCTCGGCCAGGGTGCGCTCCATGTGCGCGAACATCTGACGCGAATGCGCTTCCCAGTCCAGGCCCTCAGGGCGCAGGTAGCAATCGGGACTGGGCACCTTGAGGGTGTCCAGCAAGAGGCCCTGGTAGGTCTCGGTGAACAGCGCAACATCGCCCACCGACATGGCCGCCACCGTCTCGCCATGGTAGCTGTTGGTCAGGGTGACGAAGCGGCGCTTGTCCGGCTGGCCCACGTTGCGCCAGTAGTGGTAGCTCATCTTCAAGGCCACCTCGATGCACGAGGAGCCGTTGTCGGCATAGAACACCCGGTCGAGACCGGCCGGGGTCAGGGCGACCAGGCGCTCCGACAGCTCGATCACCGGCTGGTGGCTGAAGCCGGCGAGGATGACGTGCTCCAGCTGGTCGACCTGGGCCTTGATGCGGTCGTTGATGCGCGGATTGGCGTGGCCGAAGACATTGACCCACCAGGAGCTGACGGCGTCCAGGTAGCGCTTGCCATCGAAATCCTCCAGCCAGACGCCTTCGCCACGGCGGATCGGGATCACCGGCAGCTGCTCGTGATCCTTCATCTGGGTGCAGGGGTGCCAGAGCACCTCCAGGTCACGGCGCATCCAGTCGTGATTGGTCATTGGCGGTCTCCTGGCGGTGGGCCCGGCGATAAAAAGGGGGCGCAAGCCTAAGCCAGGGCGCGCGACGGGAGCAAGGCGCGGGCCGATTGCCGGTCATGGCGCCGTCTGGTTGCCCCGGGGCCGCTGGCGTATGCTGCGCCACCGCCGTTTCCCGGTCCCAGGAGTCTAGAAAAGATGTCGTCGCGTTGGACAGGTTTTACCGTCTGCTTGGCAGCCGGCGTATTCGCTACCAGCCTGAGCGCAGGCGCTGCCGAGAAGGCCCACAAAGAGACGCACAAGGCGCCGGAAAAGGCTGCCGCGGCGCCCGTCGCGCCCAGTGGTCCCTCGGTGATCGTGGTCGGTGCCGGCATGGCCGGTCTGGCCTCGGCCTATGAGCTGCAGCAGGCCGGCTGGAACGTGACCCTGCTGGAAGCCGGCGCGCGCGTCGGCGGTCGTTCCGGTCTCGCCTCCAGTGAGTGGATCGGCGACACCAAGGCCCAGCCGGTGCTCAACCACTACCTGGACACCTTCAAGCTCAAGACCGTGGACGCGCCGTCCTTCGTGCGCACCCCGGGCTATCTGATCGAAGGCCAGTACTATTCCCAGGAAGACCTGGCGCAGAAGATGCCGGCCGTGGCCGATGCCCTGAAGCGCGTCGACAAGTCCCTGGACGACCTGGCCGCCGCCGTCAGCGATCCGCTGCAGCCGACCGCCACCCCGACCCTGCATGCCCTCGACCAGATCAACGCCGCCACCTGGCTGGACAAGCAGAATCTGCCGCCGGTGGCCCGCCAGCTGATCAACCAGCGCATCCGCGTCCGCTACGACGAGCCTTCGCGGCTGTCGCTGCTCTATCTGGCCCAGCAGACCCGCGTCTATCGCGGCGTCGAGGACAAGGATCTGCGCGCCTCGCGGCTGCCCGGTGGCAGCGACGTCCTGGCCCAGGCCTTCGTCAAGCAGATCAAGACGATCAAGACCGACAGCAAGGTGTCGAGCATCGTCCAGGACCCGAGCGGCGTGACGGTCAAGGCCGGCAACGCCGGCTACAAGGCCGACTACGTGGTGATGGCGGTGCCGCTGCGCGCCCTCGGCCAGGTGCAGATGACCCCGGCGCTGGACGCGACCCAGCAGGCCGCCATCAAGGGCACCACCTACGGCTGGCGTGACCAGATCCTGCTCAAGTTCAAGACCCCGGTGTGGGACAGCAAGTCGCGCATGAGCGGCGAGATCTACAGCGACCAGGGCCTGGGCATGCTGTGGGTGGAGCCGGACGTCAAGGGCGGCGCCAATGTGCTGGTCAACCTGGCCGGCGACAGCGCGCGCCTGGTGCAGGCCTTTGGCGACAAGCAGATGGTCGATCAGGTGCTGATCCGCTTCCATGCCTTCTATCCCAAGGCGCGGGGTGCCTTCTCCGGCTACGAAGTCCGCCGCTACAGCCGCGATCCGGGCGTGGGCGGTGCCTACCTGGCCTATGGTCCGGGGCAGATCACCCGTTACTGGCGGCTGTGGGAAAAGCCCACCGGCCGGGTGATCTTTGCCGGCGAGCACACCGATCCGCTGCATCCGGGCACCCTGGAAGGCGCCCTGGCCAGCGGTCAGCGCGCCGCCGGCCAGGTCCGCGACCTCAAGGCCGGCAAGGCCGTGGTGCCGGTCGTCGCCAGCGCCAAGGCCCAGCCCCAGCCGGCTGCCGCGCCCAAGGCCGCCGACGCCGCGCCAGCCACGGACAGTGGCGAGCACGGTTTCTTCTGGAAGCTGTTCCACTGGTCGTTCTGATCCAGGCCCAGGCCCGGACGTTGCCCCTGCGCAGCGTCTGGGCCGGAGCGGACGGGGCACTCGCGCGCCGTCCGATCCATCGATTCCTTCGATATTGATTCGATACTTTTTCCGCTTTCCATCGATACGTTTGCGGCTAGGCTTAGGCAAAGCTTTTTCAGGAGAGAAAAGCGATGCACTGGCGCAACGACGGCCTTCGCTACGGTCTGGTAAGTCTGGTTCTGCATTGGGTCATGGCCCTGGCGATCATCGCCATGTTCGCCTCCGGCCTGTGGATGCGCACCCTGGACTACTACGACACCTGGTACCACACCGCCCCCGAACTGCATAAGAGCGCCGGCATCCTCTTGCTGATCGCCCTGGTGCTGCGCCTGCTCTGGCGCCTGGTCAGCCCGCCGCCGCCGGTGGAGGGCAGCCCCCTGGTGCGCCGCGCCGCGGGTGCCGGGCACTTCCTGCTCTATGCGCTGATGCTCAGCGTCATGGTGGCCGGCTACCTGATCTCCACCGCCGATGGCGTGGCCATCGATGTCTTCGGCTGGTTCAAGGTCCCGGCGACCCTGAGCGGCCTGCCGGACCAGGCCGACACCGCCGGCAAGATCCACCTCTGGTTCGCCTGGACGCTGATCATCCTGGCCGGTCTGCACATGCTGGCCGCGCTCAAGCACCACTTCGTCGACCGCGACGGCACCCTGGTGCGCATGCTCGGCCGGGTCCACACCCCTTCCTGATGTTCGCTTCCCACCACCACATGGAGCTCCATCCAATGCTGAAGAAAACCGTTGCCGCCCTGGCCCTGGGTACCGCTCTGCTGGGCGCTGGCCAGGCCATGGCCGCCGATTACAAGATCGACAAGCAGGGCCAGCACGCCTTCATCCAGTTCCGTATCCAGCACCTGGGCTACAGCTGGCTGTACGGCACCTTCAAGGACTTCGACGGCAACTTCAGCTTCGATGCCAAGGATCCGTCCGCCGACAAGGTCAAGGTGACCATCAACACCGACAGCGTCGACACCAACCACGCCGAGCGTGACAAGCACCTGCGCAGCGCCGACTTCCTCAACGTCGCCGCCCATCCCCAGGCCAGCTTCGAATCGACCAAGGTCACCCCCACCGGCGACGGCACTGCCGATGTCACCGGCAACCTGACCCTGAACGGCGTGACCAAGCCGGTCACCATCAAGGCCCACTTCATGGGCGAGGGCAAGGATCCGTGGGGCGGCTACCGCGCCGGCTTCGAGGGCACCACCACCCTCAAGCTCAAGGACTTCAACATCCAGAAGGACCTCGGCCCGAAATCCCAGGAAGTGGAATTCATGCTGTCCTTCGAAGGCGTGCGCCAGTAACGGGACGCCTGCAGGTTGTAACCAAAGATGCCGGATTCGTCCGGCATTTTTATGCCTGGTCGTTTTTGCCGACGAGGCGGGCGCCACCGGGATTGCCCGGCAGAACTCGGCTCCCGCCTCATGGTCTGCTACCGAGGTCGGTCGCACTGGCCTGACTTTTGTCGGAATAGCCGTTTTCACGAGGCGTCGGCACCGCCGGCGAGATACCCGAGTGTGGCCCTTGGGTTATTTACAAACAGTCGTGAACGTAAGTATATTTGTCTGATAATAATTCCTATGCTCGAGCCGGTGCGGATCCACAAGGCGCGCTGCGCATGCTCATTTCCCCGCTTTCAAGGACTTTTGATATGCAGATCAAGCCGGCGCATGCCTTTTTCGCTCCCGCCCTGCTGGCCGTGGCCCTGGCCCTGGGCGCCTGCGGCAAGCAGGACAACAAGGACCAGCAGCAGCAACAGCAGCAGAAGCCCGCGGAGGTCGGGGTGGTGACGATGCAGCCGCGCACCGTGACCCTCACCGACGAATTGCCCGGGCGCACCGCCGCCTTCCGCATCGCCGAGGTCCGTCCCCAGGTGAGCGGCATCCTGCTCAAGCGCTACTTCACCGAGGGCGCCGACGTGAAGGCCGGCACCCAGCTCTATCAGATCGATCCGCGCACCTACGAAGCCAACGTCAACTCGGCCAAGGCCTCGCTGGCGCAGGCCCAGGCGACCCTGGCCTCCAACCGGCTCAAAGCCCAGCGCTATGGCGCCCTGGTCAAGGAGCAGGCGATCAGCAAGCAGGAAGCAGACGATGCGCTGTCCATGCAGCGGCAGAACGAAGCCCAGGTGGAATCGGCCAGGGCCGCCTTGCGCAACGCCGAGATCAACCTGGCCTACACCAAGGTTGCCGCGCCCATCTCCGGGCGCATCGGTCGCTCGATGATGACCGAAGGCGCCCTGGTCACCGCCGACCAGACCAGCGCCCTGACCAGCATCACCCAGCTCGATCCCATCTATGTCGACGTGACCCAGTCCGCCACCGATCTGCTGCGCCTGCGCCGCGAGCTGGACAGTGGTCAGCTGCAGCGGGTACAGGGCGAGAACGCCGCCGAGGTCAAGCTGATGCTGGAAGACGGCAGCGCCTACAGCCGTTCCGGCAAGCTCAAGTTCGCCGAGGTCTCGGTGGATCAGGGCACCGGTTCGGTGACCATCCGTGCCGAATTCCCCAACCCCGACAAGCTGCTGCTGCCCGGCATGTTCGTCCGCGCCCAGCTGCAGTCCGGCGTGCGCCAGAACGCCCTGCTGGTGCCGCAACAGGGTGTGACCCGCGATCTCAAGGGCCAGCCCACCGCCATGGTGGTCAACGGCGAAGGCAAGGTCGAGCAGCGGATCCTCAAGACCGAGCGCACCGTCGGCTCCGAATGGCTGGTCACCGATGGCCTCAAGGCGGGTGACAAGGTCATCACCGAGGGTCTGCAGAAGATCAAGCCGGGTGCCACCGTCACCACCAAGCCGGCGAGCAACATCGCCTCCGCCGAGCAGAAGCCGGCGGGTCAGGGTCAGTAAGGGGAGCGCCCGATGTCCAAGTTCTTCATCGACCGGCCCATCTTCGCCTGGGTAATCGCCCTGGTGATCATGCTCGCCGGCATCCTGTCGATCCTCACGCTGCCGATCAACCAGTACCCGAACATCGCCGCTCCGGCGGTCTCGATCCAGGTGAGCTACCCAGGCGCCTCGGCGCAGACCGTGCAGGACACCGTGGTCCAGGTCATCGAGCAGCAGATGAACGGGATCGACAACCTCAGGTACATCTCCTCGGAGTCCAACTCCGACGGCAGCATGACCATCATCGTGACCTTCAACCAGGGCACCAACTCCGACATCGCCCAGGTCCAGGTGCAGAACAAGCTGCAGCTGGCGACGCCGCTCCTGCCGCAGGAAGTCCAGCAGCAGGGCATGCGCGTCGCCAAGTACCAGCGCAACTTCATGATGGTGGTGGGCCTGGTCTCCATGGACGGCTCCCTGACCAAGGAAGACCTGTCCAACTACATCGTCTCCAACATGCGCGATCCCATCGCGCGGACCAGCGGTGTGGGCGACTTCCAGGTGTTCGGTGCCCAGTACGCCATGCGCATCTGGCTGGATCCGCAGAAGCTGGTGAAGTACCAGCTGACGCCGGTCGACGTCAGCAGCGCCATCCAGAGCCAGAACGTGCAGATCGCCTCGGGTCAGCTCGGTGGCCTGCCGGCGGTGCCGGGGCAGCAGCTCAACGCCACCATCATCGGCAAGACCCGGCTGACCAGCGTCGAGGAGTTCGGCAAGATCTTCCTCAAGGTCGATCAGAGCGGTGCCCAGGTGCGCCTGCGTGACGTGGCGCGGGTCGAGCTGGGTGGCGAGAACTACTCCATCGATGCCCAGTTCGACGGCAAGCCGGCCTCCGGCATGGCCCTGCGTCTGGCCACCGGGGCCAATGCCCTGGACACCGCCAAGGCGGTCCGCGCCACCATCGAACGCCTCAAGCCGTTCATGCCCCCGGGCATGGAAGTGGTCTATCCCTATGACACCACCCCGGTGGTGACCGCCTCCATCCATGAGGTGGTCAAGACCCTGGGCGAGGCGATCCTGCTGGTGTTCCTGGTGATGTTCCTGTTCCTGCAGAACTTCCGGGCCACCCTGATCCCCACCATCGCCGTGCCCGTGGTGCTCCTGGGCACCTTCGCGGTGCTGCTGGCCGCCGGTTTCACCATCAACATCCTGACCATGTTCGGCATGGTGCTCGCCATCGGCCTGCTGGTGGACGATGCCATCGTGGTGGTGGAAAACGTCGAGCGGGTGATGGCCGAGGAGGGGCTCTCGCCCAAGGAGGCGACACGCAAGTCCATGGGCCAGATCCAGGGCGCCCTGGTCGGCATCGCCCTGGTGCTGTCGGCGGTGTTCGTGCCCATGGCCTTCTTCGGTGGCTCCACCGGGGTGATCTATCGCCAGTTCTCCATCACCATCGTCTCCTCGATGGTGCTCTCGGTGCTGGTGGCGCTGATCCTGACCCCGGCGCTGTGCGCCACCCTGCTCAAGCCGGTCAAGCAGGGGCACCACGAGAAGCGCGGTTTCTTCGGCTGGTTCAACCGCAAGTTCGAGAGCGGTCAGCACCGCTACGAGCGCAGCGTGGCCGCGGTGATCCGCCACAAGGTGCCCTTCCTGCTGCTGTACGTGCTGATCGTCGGCGTCATGGTGTTCCTGTTCACCCGCATCCAGTCGTCCTTCCTGCCGGAAGAGGACCAGGGCGTGATCTTCGCCCAGGTCACTACGCCGCCGGGCTCCAGTGCCGAGCGGACGCAGAAGGTGCTCGACACCATGCGCGAGATGATGATGAAGAACGACGCGAGCGCGGTCAGCTCGATGTTCACCGTCAACGGCTTCAACTTCGCCGGTCGCGGCCAGAGTTCGGGCCTGGCCTTCATCCAGCTCAAGCCCTGGGAACAGCGCCCGGACGCCAGGGACGGCGCCAGCGCCGTGGCCGGTCGGGCCATGGGCTACCTGTCGGGCATCAAGGACGCCATCGTCTACGCCATCGTCCCGCCAGCGGTGCTGGAGCTGGGTAACGCCACCGGCTTCGACTTCTATCTGCAGGACCAGGGCGGCATCGGCCACGAGGCGCTCATGGCCGCGCGCAACCAGCTGCTCGGCATGGCCGCGCAGAATTCCAAGCTGATGCAGACCCGCCCCAACGGCCTCAACGACGAGCCGCAATTCAAGCTCATCGTCGACGACGAGAAGGTGCGCGCCCTGGGCCTGTCGCAGAGCGACGTGAACCAGACGCTGTCCATCGGCTGGGCCTCCAGCTACGTCAACGACTTCATCGACCGCGGTCGCGTGAAGAAGGTGTACCTGCAGGGCGAAGCCAGCGCGCGGATGAATCCCGAGGACTTCAACAAGTGGTACGTGCGCAACAGCGCCGGCGAGATGGTGCCGGTGTCGGCCTTCGCCCGTGGCGAGTGGATCTACGGCTCGCCCAAGCTGGAGCGCTACAACGGCATCTCCTCGCTGGAGATCCTCGGTTCCGCGGCCCCCGGCTACAGTACCGGTGACGCCATGGCCGAGATCGAGCGCATGGCCAAGGACCTGCCGCAGGGCGTGGGTATCGCCTGGACCGGTCTGTCCTACGAGGAGCGGTTGTCGGGCTCCCAGGCGCCGGCGCTCTATGCGCTGTCGCTGCTGGTGGTGTTCCTTTGCCTCGCGGCGTTGTACGAGAGCTGGTCGATCCCGATCGCGGTCATCCTGGTGGTGCCGCTGGGGGTGGTGGGGGCCTTGCTGGCCACCTACTTCCGTGGCCTGGCCAACGACGTCTTCTTCCAGGTCGGTCTGTTGACGACCATCGGCCTGGCGGCGAAGAACGCCATCCTGATCGTGGAATTCGCCAAGGAGCTGCACGAGGGCGGCAAGAACATCGTCGATGCGGCGGTGGAAGCCTCGCGCATGCGCCTGCGGCCCATCATCATGACCTCCATGGCCTTCATCCTGGGCGTGGTGCCCCTGGCGATCTCCTCGGGCGCGAGCTCCGGCAGTCAGCACGCCGTGGGTACCGGCGTGATCGGCGGCATGCTCACCGCCACGGTACTGGCGATCTTCTGGATTCCCATGTTCTACGTGGTGGTCAGCAGCCTGTTCAAGGACAAGGCCACCAAGGACCAGGAAGCCCATGGCAAGGAAGGACACTGATATGAAGAAGTCTCTCTTGGCGGTGGTCGTGGGCCTGCTGGCCGTGTCCGGCTGCAGCCTGATCCCCGATTACCAGCGGCCCAATGCGCCGGTGGAGAATGCCTGGCCCCATGGCCAGGCCTACGATGCCCTGACGGTCAATCGCGACCAGCAGGCGGCCGACATCGGCTGGCGCGATTTCTATCGCGACCCGGCCCTGCAGCAGCTGATCCAGCTGTCGCTGGACAACAACCGCGACCTGCGCCAGGCCGCGCTGAACGTGCGCCTCTACCAGGCGCAGTACCGCGTGCAGCGCGCCGAGCTGTTTCCCGACATCGCGGTCAGCGGCACCGGGACCCGTACCCGCCAGCCGGAGGACCTGAGCCAGGTCTCCGCCATCCGCGAACTGCTCGCCGGCAACAGCGCCAATGGCGCGGGTGGCGGCGGTGGCGGCAGCATCAGCAGCCAGTACAGCGTGACCCTGGGTTTCACCTCCTATGAGCTGGATCTCTTCGGTCGCCTGCGCAGCCTCAGCGAGCAGGCGCTGCTCAACTACTTCGCCACCAGCGAAGGACGCCGCAGCACCCAGATCTCGCTGGTCTCGGAAGTGGCCAACGCCTACTACGCCTGGCTCACCGACCAGCGCATGCTGCAACTGACCCGCGAGACCCTGGCGGCCTATCAGCGCTCCTACGACCTGACCCGCCAGACCGTGGAGAACGGCGTGGCCAGCGGCCTGGACCTGCGCCAGTCGCGCACCGCCCTGGAAGGGGCGCGGGCGAATCTGGCGCAATACACCCGCCAGGTGGCCCAGGATCGCAATGCCCTGACCCTGCTGCTGGGCACCTCGATCCCGGCGGAGCTGCCGCAGGGCAAGGGCCTGGATGGCACCGATCTGCTCGCCGACCTGCCCGCCAACCTGCCGTCGGATCTCCTGCAGAAGCGTCCGGACATCCTTCAGTCCGAGTTGCAGCTGCGCGCCGCCAACGCCAATATCGGCGCGGCCCGGGCAGCCTTCTTCCCGCGCATCAGCCTGACCGCCCAGGGCGGTACGGCCAGCCGCGATCTGAACGGCCTGTTCGACGCCGGCTCCGGCTACTGGACCTTCTCGCCGAGCATCAACATCCCGATCTTCACGGCCGGCAGCCTCAAGGCCAGCCTGGATGCGGCCAGGATCCAGAAGGACATCAACGTCGCCACCTACGAGAAGTCGATCCAGACCGCCTTCCGCGAGGTGGCCGATGCCCTGGCGGCGAAGGGCACCTACGACGACCAGTTGCAGGCCCAGCAGGACCTGGTGCAGGCCAGCCAGGAATACTACGACCTGGCCAACCTGCGCTATCGCCAGGGCATCGACAACTACCTCACGGTGCTCGACGCCCAGCGCTCGCTGTACAGCGCCCAGCAGCAGCTGATCACCGATCGGCTCAACCAGCTCAACAGCGAGGTCACCCTGTACAAGGCCCTCGGCGGTGGCTGGCTGGAACGCAGCCAGACGCGACCGCCACTGGCCGCCAAGCCCTGACCCTGCTCCAGCAGACGCCGGCCCCGTGCCGGCGTCTGCTGGTCCGGGATACCGGTCTATCGACGCCGCTGGGGGGCTGGGTATACTGCCCCCTGTCCCTTTCTTCGGAGTCTCTGCATGCGCTATCGCCTGTTGCTCGGCCTGCTCGCCGCCACTGGTCTGACCCTGGCCGGCTGCGCCAGCAGCCCTCAGCAATTGAGTCCGCAACCCCAGATCACCGCGCCGATCGCGCCGGTCGGCCAGGGCCAGCCGGTCTCGGTCCGGGTGGTCGACGGCCGTTCCTCCTTCACCCTCGGCACCCGTGGCGGTCTCTATCCCGACACCAGCGTGGTGGTGGTGCAGACCCAGGACGTGATTCCCAAGCTGCAGGCCGAAGCCGAGAAGGCGGTCCGCCAGATGGGCTTCACCCCGTCGCCCAATGCCGGTCCCGGTGCGCCCCAGCTGACCCTGACCCTGGCCGAACTGAACTACCAGTCGCCCAAGGAGCTGTACGTCACCGCCTCCGACGTCGCCGCGGCCTTCCAGGTCGACGTGCGCAACAGCCAGCGCGGCTACCGCGGTCGCTATGGCGCCAGCCTCAACCAGCGCTTCGGCATGGCGCCCAACGCCGAGGCCAACACCAAGCTGGTCAGCGATGTGCTGAGCGACGCCCTGACCCGGGTGTTCAAGGATCCGACCGTGGTCCAGGTGCTCAGCGGTCGCTGAAAACCCATGACCCACGAAAAAGCCCGGCACTGCCGGGCTTTTTCGTGGATGGCTGACCGCTATTCCAGGCCGGCCAGCACGCGGTACTTGTTCAGCACCGGCTGGGCGTACTGGCGCACCAGTTGCGCCTGGTATTCCGCCGGGCACTCGGCCAGGCGCTTTGCCCATTCGCCGCGGGCGACCTCGACTTCCTCGCTGGGAAACAGGGTGTCCACCGCGGGCACGGTCAGGTCCGGATCGCGGCCCTCCCAGGCGGCATAGGCCAGGTAGCTGGCCGGGAACAGCCGATAGTTGCCGAGGATCTGCCGGTCCATTTCCTGGGCCAGCGCCTTGGCATCCTCGAACTCACCCGTGACCGGCTCGCCAAAGGCCACGTGCACCCGGCCCTTGTAGCCGGTGATGCCCCGCGCGATGCTGACGTCGTCCTCGCCCGGCGCCTTGGCGTAGCTGCCGGTAGTGGCGCGGATGTGCAGTTCGCGGGCCTTGGCCTGGTCGCAGGGATCGAATTCGTAGCTGATCGACACCGGTACGATGTTCAGCGCCTTGACCAGCTCGGCGAAGGGCTCGTCCTTGCAGCTCATGTGGAACATCTTGAGGATGGCCGAATCGGTGCGGTCGTCGCCGTCCTTGGCCCGGCCCTCGGCCTGGGCGATCCAGATGGACTGGCCGTCCTGGCGGATCGAGTGATTGATGTAGGCGGACAGATTCTGGTAAGCCGCCAGCTTTTCGCGCCGGCCGCTGATGGAGCGGTGCACGATGAAACTCTTGTTCAGCCGCATCAGGTCGCTGACGAAGGGCTTCTGCAGGAGGTTGTCGCCGATGGCGATGCGCGGCGTTGGCAGACCGGCGTGGTAGACGGCATAGTTGACGAAGGCCGGGTCCATCACGATGTCGCGGTGGTTGGCCAGGAACAGATAGGCGCGACCGCTGCGCAGCTGGTCGATACCGGAGTAGGTGACGCCGTCCGAGGCCTTTTCGATGGCGCGATCCACATAGGGTTCGAGCTTGTCCTGCAGTGCCGCGACGCTCTGGATGTCGCCCAGTTCCTGGCGCAGGCGGGTGCGCAGCAGGGGCCGCACGATCCAGCCGAGTCCCTTGGACAGGCGCGGGAAACGGTAGCCGGCGAGGATGGCGATGAAGTGGTCGTCGTCGATCAGGCGGGCCAGGACCCCGGGGACTTCCGCGTCGTTATAGGGTCGAATGGCTTCGAACTCGCCCATGGTGTTCTCTTGTAGAAATTCCGGCGGCCATAGTAGTGGGCGTGGCGCCAGATGCAAGCGCCAGGGGCCGGATGGGCGGCAGGTTGGCGGTCAAGGAGTGCAGGCAGATGCTGGAAAGCCAGGAATACGATTGCCCTTATTGCGGCGAACCGGGCGAAGTGGTGCTCGACCTCAGCGGCGGTGATCAGGACTACTACGAAGACTGCGCCGTCTGCTGCCGGCCGATCCGCTTCGGCCTGCATACCGATGGCGAAGCCTGGCATCTCGAGGTTCGGCGGGAGGACGACTGATGCGCCGCATCTACGAGCCGGGTTCGCTGCACGAGGGCGAGTTGCTCCTCGCGGTGCTGGCCAGCGAGGGCATCAGCGGCTTTCTCGCCGGGCGCCATCTGCTCGGCGGTATCGGCGACCTGCCGGCGGCCGGGCTGCTCGGCCTGCTGGTCGAGGATGAGGAGGCCCTGCGCGCGCAGGCGCTGATCGCCGCGTACAATGCCGCCACGCCCCTGCCGGGAGAGGATCCTTCCCCCGAGCAGGGCATTCTCGTCTGCTAGCAAGGTTTTCATGTCCGGACGCTACGCCCTGTTCCGCTGGCCCGCCGAATTCGCCGCCCTGCCGGGATTCCCCGAAAAGCATCCGCCGCGCTGGAACATCTCCCCCCATCAGCAGGTGCTGCTGCAGCGGCGAACCGCCGAGGGCGAGCGGGTCGACAGCGGCCGCTGGGGGCTGACCCCGCCCTGGCTCACCGATCTCTCCCGCACCCCCACCCATGCCCGCGCCGAAAGCCTGGCCACCCAGCCGATGTTTCGCGAGCCCTTTCGCCTGCGGCGTTGCCTGCTGCCGGCCAACGGCTTCTACGAATGGCGCGGCAATCACCGCAAGCGGCCCTACTGGATGCTCAATGGCGAACCCCTGGCCTGGTTCGCCGCGCTCTGGGAGGCCTATCCGGCCGGGGATCAGCTCTGGCTGTCGGTGGCCATGGTCACCCAGGCCGCCGGTCCGTTGCGGCGGCCGATCCTGCTCGATGAAGCGGGGCGCGCCCTCTGGCAGGATCCGGACAGCACGCCCGAAGCCCTGCAGCAGCTGTTGGCCGCGGGCGGCATGCCGCTGCGCGAGCGGGTGTTGGCCGATATCGTCAACCGGCCCGAGGTGGACGGACCGGAGTGTCTGACACCGCTGTAGACGGGACCCTCACCCCGGCCCTCTCCCAGGGGGAGAGGGGGTGGCTCGGCACCTGAGGGGAGGGGGCTAGACCCGGAATCGTCCCGCCAGCTGGCGTTGCTGTTCGGCCAGTTCGCGCAGCTGCTGGCCGGCGCGGGAGGCGCTGTCGGCTTCGCCGTGGACCGCCTGGGCGCTCTGGCCGATGTTGACCACGTTGCGTTTGATGTCCTCGGCCACCGCGCTCTGTTCTTCCGCCGCGCTGGCGATCTGCAGATTCATGCTGGTGATCTCGCCTACCGCCGCCAGGATGGTGTCCAGGGCATGCCGGGTGGCTTCGGTCTGGGCGACCTGGGTGCTGGTCTGGGCGCCACTGGCCTGCATCACCGTCACCGCCTCGCGGGTGCCCTGCTGCAGGCGCTGGATCATGCTCTGGATCTCGCCGGTGGCCACCTGGGTCTTTTGCGCCAGGTTGCGCACCTCGTCGGCCACCACGGCGAAGCCGCGGCCCTGCTCGCCGGCGCGCGCCGCCTCGATGGCGGCGTTGAGCGCCAGCAGGTTGGTCTGCTCGGCGATGCCGTTGATGGTGGTCAGGATGGAACCGATGTTCTCGCTGTCCTCGGCGACCCGGCGGACCTGTTCCACCGCACGCTCGATCTCCTGGGCGAGGGCGGCGCTGCTGGCGACGTTCTGCTGCACCAGGCGCTGGCCCTGGTTGACCGCGCCGTCCGCCTCGGTGGCGGCCCGCGCCGCGCGCCCGGCGTTGCCGGCCACGTCCTGGGCGGTGGCGGTCATCTCCTGCATGGCGGTGGCCAGCTGCTCGATCTCCTGCAGCTGGCGCTCCACGCCGTCGCGGGTGCGCTGGGCGATATGGGAGGTGTGCTCGGCGGCCGAGGCCACCTCGCCCACCGAATGGATCAGTTGGCCGATCAGGCCCTGCAACGAGGCCAGGAAACGGTTGAAGCCGCCGGCCATGGCGCCGACCTCGTCGCGGCGCTCGGTGGCCAGGCGCTGGGTGAGGTCACCGTCGCCCTGGCCGATGGCGTCGAGCATGGTCACCATCTGCCGCAGCGGCCGGGCGATGCGCAGGCTGATCAGCCAGAGCACCAGCAGACCGGCACCGGCGACCGCCAGGCCCACCAGCAGCATGCCGACCACGTCCTGGTGGCGTTGGCTGCCGAGGGTGTCCTTGAGGCTGTAGAGGTCGGCCAGCACGGCTTCGCGGGGCAATTCGATGATCAGCGTCCAGACCTGGCGGTTGTCGCCGGCGAAGCGCAGCGGCAGATAGACCTGGTAGCGCTCGCTCCGGGCGTCGAAGCGGCGGGTGACGCCGTCGCCCAGGTCCTTGAGGCCGGCCAGGGCCGCGCCCAGCGCCGGTTCGGCCGGCTTGCCCAGCTGGCTGGCATCGGCGGTGTAGGCGACCAGGGTGCCACGGCCGGCCACCAGGGCCATGCGGCCCACGCCGCCATAGAGGCGGCCGTTGGCCTTGACCAGCTGGCGCTGGATGAAGTCCAGCGGCACGTCGGCACCGACCACGCCCTTGAAGGCGCCGCCGACCAGGATCGGCACGTTGAAGGAGGCGATCAGCACCTGCTGTTCGTTGACCGTGTCGGGCATGGGATCGAGCACGCAGGTCGTCCGATTTTCCCGCGGACAGAGGTAGTACTCGCCTTCGCGCACGCCCGAGGGCAGGCGGGTCTGGCTTTCCACGGTTGGCCCGATCGGCTCCACCGTCACGTCGCCGTCGAGGGTCTTGTGCCACCAGGGGGTGAAGCGCCCCTGCTCGTCGTAGCCGGCCGCGGCGTCGCCTCGATGGCGGTCGTCCTGGCCGTCGATGGCATTGGGCTCCCAGACGGTATAGAGGCTGAGCAGACCGGGCTGGCGCTTGAGGGTCTGGCCCAGCAGGCGCATCAGGCCCTGGCGATCCAGGCCGACCTGCTGCTCGCCCGGGCTGCCCATGGCTACGTTGAGTTGCGCCAGCTGACTGGCCAGTTGCAGGGGGATGTCCAGCTGCCGCTGCAGCTGATTGCCCACGGCCTCGGCCTCGGCCGTCAGCCGGGCTTCGGCAGCCGTGGCGGCCAGGGCCTCGGTGTGGCTGTCGACCAGGGCGCGGGTGCGCTGACCGGCGAACAGGGTGTAGGCGATCAGGGCAGCGACCACCGCCAGGATGCAGGCACCGGCCAGCAGGGTGATGGAGGTGCGGATGGAGCGGGACTTCATGGGGGACTCCGGGAACGTTCGATGCCGGGGCTATCGGCGGTGACGCCTATCCATTGAGGCCTCCGGTCGCCTGGCAGGAGAGCGTTGCCGGGCGTTACCGGACGTTGCCGGGTCTGACGCCCCTCTCTAGACTGTATCCGCCTCGATACCTGGAGATTCACATGCGCCGTATCCTTCCCCTCGCAGGCCTGTCCCTGAGCCTGCTGCTGGTCGCCTGCCAGACCGTCAACACCACCTCGGGTGGTGCGGTCGGGGTGCAGCGCAAGCAGTACATGTTCAGCATGCTGTCCGAGCAGCAGGTCAACCAGATGTACGCCCAGTCCTATGCCAAGACGGTCAGCGAGGCCCAGTCCGCCGGCAAGCTGGCCAACGACACGGCCGACGGCAAGCGTGTCGCCGCCATCGCCAAGCGGCTGATCCCGCAGACCGCGGCCTTCCGCCCGGATGCGGTGAACTGGGACTGGCAGGTCAACCTGGTGCAGAGCGACGAACTCAACGCCAACTGCGGCCCGGGCGGCAAGATCTTCGTCTACAGCGGGCTGATCGATCAGCTCAAACTGACCGATGACGAACTGGCCGCGGTGATGGGCCACGAGATCGCCCACGCCCTGCGCGAGCACAGCCGCGAGCAGATGTCGCGGGCCTATGCCATCCAGATGGGCGAGAACCTCGGTGGCGCCCTGCTGGGCGTGGGCCAGGGCGGCATGCAGCTGGCCGACCAGGTGTCCCAGGTGGCCCTGACCCTGCCGTTCAGCCGCGGCAACGAGAACGAGGCGGATCTCATCGGCCTGGAGCTCTCGGCGCGCGCCGGCTACAACCCCAATGCCGCCATCACCCTCTGGCAGAAGATGGCCCAGGCCAGCCAGGGCAAGCAGCCGGCGGAATTCCTCAGCACCCACCCCTCCGACGCCAACCGCACCAAGGCCCTGCAGGCGGCGATCCCCAAGGTGATGCCGCTGTACGAGGCAGCGAAGAAGGGTTGAGGGCTTGGGGAGGGGGTTTCCCTCACCCCAGCCCCCTCACAGAGGGAGAGGGGGCTCCACCGTTGCCCCGGTTCACTACGACCTGTTGGGCTTCGACGATGGAGCCGTTTCAACCCAACCTACGGCTGCCGCGTAGGTTGGTGCTGAGCGCAGCGAAGCCCAACGCCCAAACTTGTCGCTACCGCCGCCGGGCGCTGTAGACCTTGAAGCCGTCGCGTTCGGCCAGGGTGCGGCAGTTGCCGAAGGCCGCCTCGATCAAGGGTGGATAACGCAGGAAGCTGTTGGCCACCAGGCGCAATTCGCCGCCGGGACGCAGATGACGCACCGCCTCGGCCAGCAGGGTCTCGGTGGTGCGATAGTCGGTCTTCACGCCACTGTGGAAGGGCGGATTGCTGACGATGGCGGCGAGGCCGGTGGGCGCCGCGGCGATGCCGTCGCCGGCGATCACCGTTCCGGCCAGGCGATTGGCCGCCAGGGTCCGGCGACTGCTGGCCACGGCGAAGGCATCCACGTCGAGCAGGTGCAGGCTGCTGGCGGGATAGCGGCGCGCCAGGGCGGCGCCGACCACGCCGGCGCCACAACCAAAGTCCAGCATCGCGCCTTCGGGCAGATCGTCGAGCTGCTCCAGCAGCAGCGCCGTGCCCACGTCCAGCCGGCCATGGCTGAACACGCCCGGCAGGCTGAGAATCTCCAGCTTCACCCCCGCCCGCTCCAACAGGTGACGTTGCAGCCAGGCGTCCGGCTGCGGATCGGCCGAGGTACGCGGGCCGTGCACCACCCACAGTTGGCAATGGCGGGCGCTGTCGAGCTTGCTGGCCTGGCCCAGGGCGCCCAGCTGGCGCGCCGCGCGTTCGATGCCGGCCTTCTTTTCCCCGACCAGGAAGAGACTGCCATCGGCCGGCAGGCGCTGGCTCAGGGCGGTGAGCAGGAAGTCGGTGGCCTCGCGGGACTTGGGCAGGAACAGCACGGCATTGGCGAAGTCGCCCGCCGGGGGTTCGATCCCCAGGCTGACGCGCCCCGGATAGCGCCGCGTCAGGTGTTCGGCCTCGCCCGCATGCCAGCTCCAGCCGCTGGCCGCGGGCAGGGTGCCGAGCAGGTCATCGGCCGGCAGGCCGGCGAGCAGCAAGGCGCCGCCAAAGCGCTCGGGGTGACGGAGGAGGACTTCGCTGCGCGGATCCATGGGGCTACCTGGCGAAAAAAGCGCGAACTTTAGCAGACCACTCGTTGCGGCGTGCCGGCGAAATGGCCTTCGGCATTGGCGGCGAGCTGGCCGATGATCCGCTGGCGCGCCTCGCGACTGCCCCAGGCGTTGTGCGGGGTGACGATCAGTCGCGGAATGTCGCCGGCCAGCAACGGATTGCCGTCGCGCGGGGGCTCGACGCTGAGCACGTCGGTGGCGGCGCCGGCCAGGTGGCCGCGTCTCAGGCAGTCGGCCAGGGCCTGTTCGTCGACGATGCCGCCGCGGGCGGTGTTGACCAGGAAGGCCGTGGGCTTCATCGCCGCCAGTTCCGCCGCCCCGATCAGGCCACGGGTCTGCTCGGTCAGCGGGCAGTGCATCGTCAGGGCATCCACCTGGGGCAGCAGCTCGGCCAGCGGCAGGCTGCCCGGGCGGGCGGGACGACCGGGCAACTGGCCCACCAGGGTCTGCATGCCGAAGGCTTCGGCCAGCCGCTTGACCGCGCTGCCCAGTTCGCCGAGGCCGAGCAGGCCGAGGGTCTTGCCTTCCAGCTCGACGATGGGGTGATCGAGCAGGCAGAACTGGCTGGCGGTCTGCCAGTGACCGGCACGCACGTCGGTCTGGTAGTCCGGCAGCCGGGTGGCCAGGGCCAGCAGCAGCGCCAGGGTGTGCTGGGCGACCGAGGCGGTGCCGTAGCCCTGGCAGTTGCAGACGCGCACGCCCTGGGCGCGCGCGGCTTCCAGGTCGATGTTGTTGGTGCCGGTGGCGCTGACCAGTACCAGCTTCAACTCGGGGCAGGCGGCCAGGATGGCGGCGTCCAGCACCACCTTGTTGACGAGGGCGACCTGGGCGCCGGCCAGCCGCGCCGCGACCTCGTCCGGGGCGCTCGCCGGATGCAGTTTCAGCTCGTCGAACACCGCGCGCAAGGGCGCCGGGTCCAGATCGCCGAGGTCGAGAGAGGCATAGTCGAGGAACACGGCGCGAACGGGCATGACGACTCCAGCGGAAAGGGAAGGGAGGTCCGAGCCTAGCAGCCGCGGGTCGTCCAGGAAAACCGCCCGGGCGCGGCTGGAGTATGCTGAAGGGATGAATTATCTCGCGCACCTGCACCTGGGCGGCCCCAGCCGCGAAGATCGCCTCGGCAGTCTCTATGGCGATTTCGTCAAGGGCTCGGCGGACGCCTGGCCCGCCGGAATCGCCGCCGGTATCCGGCTGCACCGGCGCATCGACGTCTATACCGACGACCATCCCCTGGTGATCCGGGCCAAGACCCGGTTGCCCGCGGCGCGGCGGCGGGTGGCCGGACTGCTGGTGGATGTCTTCTTCGATCACTGCCTGGCGCGCCTCTGGCACGACTATGCCGAGCAGCCGCTGCCGAATTTCGTCGCGGACTGCTACCAGACCCTGCTGGAGGAGCCGGAGCTGCCGCCCCGGCTGGCCCGCATCGCGCCCCTGATGGCGCGTCAGGACTGGCTGGGCAGCTACACGGACTTCGCCGTGCTGGAGCGGGTGGTGGAAGGCATGGCGCGACGGCTGTCGCGCCCGGAACTGCTGGCCGGCGCCTTCGCCGAGCTGGAGGCCGTCTACGATGGCCTGCTGGCAGATTTTCGCGACTTCTATCCGCAGCTGCAGGCCTTCGCCGCCGCCGAGCGCGCGGCGCGCGTTTCCCGCTGAATCCCGAGGCAGTCGGCGATGGCCGCCTGGCACTGACCCGCCAGCACCTGGCGCGCCTGGCCCTGGGACAGGATGGCTGGCAGTAACTCGATCCTCAGGGTGGTCCCGCCGTTGTCCAGCAGTCGCAGCAGATGACTCACCAGGTCGTCGTCGCCGATGAAGGCCGCGGCCCGGTCAGGCTCGCCGTGGCGCCAGTAGCTGAGCGCCACGGGTTGCAGCGGGGTGCCGGTGGCGATGGCCGGACTCAGCAGCCGGCCATGAAAGGTGCGCAGCACGCTGCCGTCGGTGGTGGTGCCCTCGGGAAAGAGCGCCAGCGACAGGCCCTGGGTCAGGCGCGCGGTCAGGGCCTCGCCCAGGGCATCGCCGCGTTCGGCGCCACGGCGGATGAACAGGGTGCCGGCCTGGCGCGTGAGCCAGCCGGCGAACGGCCAGTCCGCCACCTCCGCCTTGGACAGGAAGCCCAGCGGTCGCAGGCTGCCGAGGGCGACGATATCCAGCCAGGACACGTGATTGGCCAGCCAGAGGTGGGTGCCGCGTGGCACCTCGCCCCGGACCTCCAGGCGCAGCCGCAGGGCCCGGGCCAGCCGCTGGAAGAAGCGTCGCGTCAGCCGTTGCCGCAGCCCCAGGCAGGGCCGGCGACTAAGCGCTATCGCGAGTGCCACCGTTAGGGCGAACAGCGCCCCGAGCAGTAGCGCGGCCAGTACCGGCAGCAGCCGCACGGCGAGGCGCAGTCGCCTCATACCGCGGCCTTGAAGTGGCGGGCATAGCGCGGGCAGAGGTCTTCGCGCCTGAGCAGGATGAAGACGTCGGCCACGCCGAATTCCGGATCCCAGCAGGGCGCGCCGCAGACCTGGGCGCCCAGCCGCAGATAGGCCTTGAGCAGGGGCGGCAGCTGCACCACCAGGTTGTCGGGCACGGCGACGAAGGGCAGCGGGCGCCGCGGCGTGGCGCGGATCGCCGGAATGCGCTCGTCCCGCGCGGCCTGGCGCAGCAGGGCGGCGGCCTGCAGACCGCCATCGGCCATGGGCACGCTGGCGCAGCCCATGAGGTAGCGATAGTCGCCACAGGCCATGATCTCCGCCAGTTCCGCCCACAGCAGGGCGATGGCGGCACCGGTGCGATGCCCGGGTGCCACGCAGGTGCGGCCGATTTCCAGCAGCGGACCCTGCAGGCCGTCCAGGCCTTCCAGCTGGAATTCGCTTTCGCTGTAGAGACTGCCCAGGCGCTCGCGGCGGCGGCCGTCGAGCAGTCGCGTGGTGGCGATCAGCTCGCCGCTGCGCAGGTCGCGCACCCCCAGGTGCAGGCAGTGGGCGTCGTAGGCGTCCTGGTCGAGGTTGTCGGCGAAATGCACGCCGTAGGTGCTGCCGAAGACCGCGGCGCGCAGGCGCTGGGCGGCGCGGATATCCGCGGCGGTCGACAGGCGTTCGGCGCGCAGCGCGGGCGGTGCGGACACTGGAATCGGCATGGCAGGGCTCCGGCAGTGGGGATGCAGCAAACCCTAGGTAGCCGGGATGACAGCCCCGTGAAGCGGCCATGGCGATCTCGTGACGAGCGGTCGGGCACCGTTGCAGGGGCGCCCTCCAGATGCCTCCGGGCGCCAGGGGACTGACCGAACGCATTCGCAATTGCTAGGTTGGACGCGTAGACTGATGCGTCAATCCTATTTTTTCCCAGCATGAAGGTTCTGGCCATGCAGATCGCGGCGAACACGGCAGTATCCATCGACTACACCCTGACCAACGACGCCGGCGAAGTCATCGACAGCTCCGCTGGTGGTGCTCCGCTGGTATACCTGCAAGGTGCGGGCAACATCATTCCCGGCCTCGAGCGCGCCCTGTCCGGCAAGCAGGCTGGCGACGAGCTGAAAGTGGCCATCGAGCCGGAAGACGCCTACGGCGAATACACCCCGGAACTGGTTGCCACCCTGGGCAAGGAAATGTTCGAAGGCGTGGACGAGCTGGAAGTGGGCATGCAGTTCCACGCCTCCGGCCCGGACGGCGCCATGCAGATCGTCACCGTGCGTGACATCGACGGCGACCAGGTCACCGTCGACGGCAACCATCCGCTGGCCGGCCAGCGTCTGAATTTCGACGTCAAGGTGGTCAACGTGCGTGCGGCCAGCGACGAAGAAATCGCTCATGGCCACATCCATGGCGAGGGTGGTCACCAGCACTAAGCCTGGCGACCGCTTTCCACCACGCCCGTGTCCGGCCTTGCCGGCGCGGGCGTTGTCGTTTGTGGCGTCCGTGCAGTGCGGCCCTCACCCCCAATCCTCGCCCCGGGGGAGAGGGAGATGATCGGGTGGTGTGGACGGGAGGCGCCGTAGGTTGGGTTGAGGCGGCTCCATCGCCGAAGCCCAACAGCCGGAAACGGTGGTGTCCGGTGTGATGGCCTG
The DNA here is from genome assembly GCF_014190935.1 of Pseudomonas sp. AS2.8. NCBI lineage: Bacteria > Pseudomonadati > Pseudomonadota > Gammaproteobacteria > Pseudomonadales > Pseudomonadaceae > Pseudomonas > Pseudomonas sp. AS2.8. The sequence goes on along the minus strand of NZ_JACHVV010000005.1, from coordinate 210,623 downwards.
GTCGTTGGGCTTCGCTGTGCTCAACCCAACCTACGGCGGGGAGCTGAGCGGGCGGGATTCAGGAACGCACCACCAGCGCCTGGTCGCCCCCTTCACGTACCCAGAACAGCGTGGCCCCGGCCACGGCGGCGGGCATGAACAGGGCGTTCAGGCCGGGCACCAGCAGCGCCAGGTAGGTCACCCCGCCAAAGCCCAGGCAGCGCAGGCGGCGGGTACGCAGCCAGGTGAGCATGCTGCGGAAATCCAGCTTGTGGTTGTCGGCGGGGAAGTCGATGTACTGCACCGCCATCATCCAGACGCCGAACAGGATCCACAGCGGCGCGGCGATCAGGTTGAGACCGGGGATGAAGGTCAGCACCAGCAGGCCCAGGGCGCGCGGCAGGTAGTAGCCCAGCTTGCGCAGTTCGCGCTGCAGGGTGCGCGGCACCATGGTGACCAGTTCGGCGAGATTGAACGGCGGGAAATCGTCCTGGCCACGCACCATGACCTCGACCTTTTCCGCGAGAAAGCCGTTGAAGGGCGCCGCCACCAGGTTGGCCAGCATCGTGAAGGTGAAGAAGATGATCGCCAGCAGCAGGAGTACGAACAGCGGCCAGAGCAGCCATTCGACGAAGCTCGCCCAGGCCGGCAGGCTCGGCATCAGTTGCTCCAGCCAGCCCTCGAAGCCGCGCACGGCAAAGGTGAGGATGGCGGCGTAGAGCAGCAGGTTGATGGTGAGGGGGATGACCACGAAGCGGCGCATGCCGGGGCGAGTCACCAGGCGCAGCCCTTCGGCGAAATAGGCGGAGCCGGACAGCGGAGCGACAGCCATGAAGATTCCTGACAGATGGCGGGAATGCACAGCTTACCTCAGGGCTCCATTGCCGAAGCGGTCGACATAGGCGCGCCCTATGGTCTGGATTTAGAATGGTCGCTTCTGTGAAGGGGCGGCACCCGTTAGGCTGAGCCCCATCCCTGGACCCGGTGTCCGCCTATCGGCGCCGGTCGCGCCGTCGCCAGGAGCGACCGGCGCTTGCGGAACGGCTCCGCACGCACACCGGCCGGCATGCCCAGAGGGCGCGCCGGCCACTCTACTCTTAGGTCTGCCGGAGACCCCGGCAGGGAGAATGTCATGTCTGAAGCCAGCACCACGCGCCATTCGCGCCTCATCATCCTCGGTTCCGGTCCGGCCGGTTACACGGCCGCGGTCTATGCCGCCCGTGCCAACCTCAAGCCGCTGCTGATCACCGGCATGCAGATGGGCGGCCAGCTGACCACCACCACCGAGGTCGACAACTGGCCGGGTGACCCCCACGACCTAACCGGTCCGGCGCTGATGGAGCGGATGCGCGAGCACGCCGAACGCTTCGAGACCGAGATCGTCTTCGATCACATCAACGCCGTGGACTTCGGTGGCAAGCCCTACACCCTCAAGGGTGACAGCGCCACCTACACCTGCGATGCCCTGATCATCGCCACCGGTGCCAGCGCCCGCTACCTGGGCCTGGCCAGCGAAGAGGCCTTCATGGGCAAGGGCGTGTCCGCCTGCGCCACCTGCGACGGCTTCTTCTATCGCAACCGCGAGGTGGCGGTGGTCGGCGGCGGCAATACCGCGGTCGAGGAAGCCCTGTACCTGGCCAACATCGCCAGCAAGGTGACCCTGATCCACCGCCGCGAGACCTTCCGCGCCGAGAAGATCCTGCAGGACAAGCTGCGCGCCCGGGTCGCCGAAGGCAAGATGGCGCTCAAGCTCAACGCCAGCGTCGACGAGGTGCTGGGTGACAACATGGGTGTCACCGGGGTGCGCATCAAGAACAACGATGGCAGCAGCGAAGAGCTGCAGGTGGCCGGTCTGTTCGTCGCCATCGGCCATACCCCCAACACGGGGTTGTTCGAAGGCCAGCTGGAGACCCACGACGGCTACCTGGTGGTGAAGGGCGGGCGCGAGGCCAATGCCACCGCCACCAACGTGCCGGGCGTGTTCGCCGCCGGCGACGTGGCCGACCACACCTACCGCCAGGCCATCACCTCGGCCGGTGCCGGCTGCATGGCGGCGCTGGACGCCGAGCGCTACCTGGACGGGCTGGGCGATCTGCAGGTCCTCTAGGGCTTAGCTGCAAAAGAAAAACCCCGGCACTGGCCGGGGTTTTTCGTTTCCGGGGTCTTCCGGCGTGCGGCAAGGTCTGGCTTGGCTAGCTGGGCGACCCCTCTGGAAATGCCAAAAGCCCCGGTTGTTTGGCCGGGGCTTTCGGTTGTCGGGGTTCCCTCACCCCAACCCTTTCCCTGGGGGAGAGGGGGAAGGCGTGCCTCTTACTTGCCGTATACCGGCAGGCGGGCGCAGACGGCCTTGACCTTCTCGCGCACGGCGTCGATCACCGACTCGTCGCCCATGTTGCCGAGGATGTCGCAGATCCAGCCGGCCAGCTCGCGGCACTCGGCTTCCTGGAAGCCACGGGTGGTGACGGCCGGGGTGCCGATGCGCAGACCGGAGGTGACGAAGGGCGAGCGCGGATCGTTCGGCACCGAGTTCTTGTTCACGGTGATGAAGGCGCGACCCAGGGCGGCATCCGCGTCCTTGCCGGTGATTTCCTGCTTGATCAGGCTGAGCAGGAACAGGTGGTTGTCGGTGCCGCCGGAGACGACGTCGAAGCCGCGCTCGATGAACACGCCGGCCATGGCCTGGGCGTTCTTGATCACCTGCTGCTGATAGGTCTTGAACTCGGGCTGCAGGGCTTCCTTGAAGCACACCGCCTTGCCGGCGATGACGTGCATCAGCGGACCGCCCTGGGCGCCAGGGAAGACCGCCGAGTTGAGCTTCTTCTCGATGGCTTCGTTGGCCTTGGCCAGGATCAGGCCGCCGCGCGGGCCGCGCAGGGTCTTGTGGGTGGTGCTGGTGACCACGTCGGCGAAGGGGACCGGGTTCGGATAGACACCGGCGGCGACCAGACCGGCGAAGTGGGCCATGTCGACGAACAGGTAGGCACCCACGGTGTCGGCGATGGCGCGGAAGCGGGCGAAGTCCAGCACCTGGGAGTAGGCGGAGTAGCCGGCGACGATGACCTTGGGCTGGTGCTCGCGGGCCAGTCGCTCGACTTCGGCGTAGTCGATCAGGCCCTGCTCGTCGATGCCGTACTGCACGGCGTTGTACAGCTTGCCGGAGGAGGACACGGTGGCGCCGTGGGTCAGGTGACCGCCGTGAGCCAGGCTCATGCCGAGGATGGTGTCACCGGCTTCGATCAGCGCCAGGTACACGGCCGAGTTGGCCTGGGAGCCGGAGTGCGGCTGGACGTTGGCGTAGTCGGCGCCGAACAGCTGCTTGGCGCGGTCGATGGCCAGTTGCTCGACCACGTCGACGTATTCGCAGCCGCCATAGTAGCGCTTGTGGGGATAGCCTTCGGCGTACTTGTTGGTCAGCACGCTGCCCTGGGCTTCCATGACCGCCGGACTGGTGTAGTTTTCCGAAGCGATCAGCTCGATGTGATCTTCCTGACGCTGGGCTTCCTGCTGCATGGCGGCATACAGGTCGGCGTCGAAGCGGGCGAGGGTGGTTTCACGGCTGAACATGGCGGCAGGGTCCCCTGAGGCATGGCGAAGAGCGAGCCCGATCGGGCTCGTGAGGGGCAACATTCTACCCCATCGCGGGAACTCTGAGGTATGAGCGCCGGTCATGCAGCGCCGCCATTGGTCTCATGTCAGGACCGGAAACAGCCCCTGATGCTCCAGTCGTTCGCGCAGCAGATCCGGCGGCAGCGGACGGTCGAAGAGGAAGCCCTGCACCTCGTCGCAGCCATGCAGGCGCAGGAATTCCAGTTGCGCCGGCTCCTCGACGCCCTCGGCGATCACCGAGAGATTGAGGCTGTGGGCCATGGCGATGATGGCCCGGGCGATCTGCGCATCTTGCTCGCCGTGGGGCAGGCCGTCGACGAAGCTGCGATCGATCTTGAGGATGTCGATGGGGAACTGCTTGAGGTAGTTGAGCGAGGAATAGCCGGTGCCGAAGTCGTCCACCGCGATGCACAGGCCCAGGCTCTTGAGTTCGCCGAGCAGCTGCAGGGCCTCGCCGACGTCGCGCATCAGGATGCTCTCGGTCAGCTCCAGTTCCAGGCAGGCCGGCGCCAGGCCGGTCTCGGCGAGGATCTCGGCGATGCGCTGGCCGAGCTGGCCGTCGCCGAACTGGCGGGCGGAGAGATTCACCGAGACCTTGGGAATGCGCACCCTGGCGGCGTGCCATTCGCGCATCTGCCGACAGGCCTCGCGGATCACCCAGTCCCCGACCTGGACCACCAGGCCGATCTCTTCCAGCACCGGGATGAATTCCGCCGGCGAGACGTGGCCGCGCACCGGATGCTCCCAGCGCAGCAGCGCCTCGACCCCGGTCAGGCGCCGGTTGTCGCAACGGTACTGCGGCTGGTAGTGCAGGCGGAATTCGCCCTGCAGGAGGGCGTGCCGCAGATCGGCTTCCAGTTCCAGGCGTTCCAGGGCGCGGGCGTTCATCTCGGCCTGGTAGAACTGGAAGTTGTTCTTGCCCATCTCCTTGGCGTGGTACATGGCCGTGTCGGCATTCTTCATCAGCTGGCTGAGTTCATGGCCGTCCTGGGGCGAGAGGGCGATGCCGATGCTGGCGGAGACGAAGAATTCGCGGCCTTCGAGCACGAAGGCCTCGGACAGCTGGGTGAGGATCTGCTCGCCGACGCGGATCGCCTGGGCCAGGGCGACCTCGCGGGTTTCCAGGCCGGACAGCAGCAGGGTGAATTCGTCGCCACCCATGCGCGCCACGCTGTCCTCGGTGCCGACGCAGGCGGTCAGGCGCATGGCCACGTCCTTGAGCAGACGGTCGCCGGCGGCGTGGCCGAGGCTGTCGTTGATCGGCTTGAAGCGGTCGAGGTCGAGGAACATCAGCACCACCCAGCTGCCGTTGTGGCGGCTCTGCTGCAGGGCGTTGTGCAGGCGGTCCTGGAACAGGGTGCGGTTGGGCAGCAGGGTCAGGGCGTCGTAGTAGGCCAGGCGGTGGATGCGTCTTTCGCTGGCCTTGCGCTCGCTGATGTCGACGAAGAAGCAGACATAGCTCATCAGGTCGCCGTCGTCGTCGCGGATGGCGGTGATGCCGACCCAGGAGGGATAGGGCTCGTTGTCCTGCCGGCGCTGCCAGAGTTCGCCTTCCCAGCTCTCCTGGGTACGCAACTGCTGCATCACGTGCTGCAGCTGGTTGGCTTCCTGCTTGTCCGCGCAGAGCATCATCGGCTGCTGGTCGAACACCTCTTCGGGGCTGAAGCCGGTGATGCGGGTGAAGGTGCGGTTGACCCGCACGATGTAGCCCGCCGGGTCGGTGACCAGGATGGCGCCGGCCGAGTGGTCGAACACCGTGGCCGCCATGCGCATGTCCTTTTCCGTGCGGCGCTGGGCGGAAATGTCGCGGCAGATGCCGAGCAGGCCGGCGAAGCGCTCGTGGTCGTCCCACAGCGGCTTGAGGCGCAGCTCGATCTGCAGGGTGTGACCCTGGGCGTGCAGGCAGTCGAGCAACAGCGGCGCGAAGTGTTCCCGGCGCAACTCGGCCAGGGCGCGCGGATCGTCGAGGCTGCGCAGCAGCCGCTGCAGGGTGCGGCGCACCGCCTGCCACTGGCGCGAGTGCACCACCAGTTCGGCCAGGGTGCGCTGTTGCAGCTCGCCGACGGGATAGCCGAGCAATTCCTCCACCGAGGGGCTGATGTAGTTGAGCACCAGCTGGGCGTCGGTGGTGAAGATGACGTCGCTGATGCTTTCCGCCAGCTGCCGGTAGCGATTCTCGCTCTCGCGCAGGCGCTCGCTGGCCCGGACCATGTCGGTGACGTCCAGGGCCAGCCCGACCACGCTCGCCGCGGTGCCGTCCGCCGCCCGGGCGAGGCGCTGCTCGCGCACGTCGAACCAGCGCCAGCCGCCGTTGCGGTGCTGCCAGCGCAAGAGACTGCTGCTGGGCTGGTCGGAGAGCGTCGGCCGCATGCTCACCACCCGCTCGTGCAGTTCGAGGTCATCCGGGTGCAGGCGCGCGCGACCGAGGCTGGCGAAGGCCTCCGGCGGATAGCCGAGCTTGAGCGCCAGCGAATGACTCTCGTAGGTCAGCTCGCCGCTGGCCACGTCATAGGTGTAGAGGGTGTCGGGGATGGCGCTGATCAGATTCGACCAGAAGCTGTCGCGCTCGAGCAGGCGCAATTCGCCGAGCTTGCGCTGGGTGATGTCGTTGAGGCTGAGCAGGGTGGCGTCGAGGTGCCGGGGGTCGGCCGGCAGGTGCATGGTCAGCCAGAGGTGCCGTTCGCCTGCGGCAGTGCCGATGCAGGTCTCGAGTTCCAGTACCTGCTGCCCCGAGAGCAGGCCGGCCAGCAGGCGGTATCTCTTGCCACCGAGCTGGACGCGGGAGTCACCCACCAGCCGCGCCCAGGCCTGGTCGAGGTGATCGATGCCGAGCATTTCCAGGGCGCGCTGGTTGATCTCGGTGATGCGCACCTGGCGACCCAGGCTATCCAGGACCTCGGGCTCGCGGGCGAACAGCTCCGCCAGTTGCTCGGGGCGCTCCAGGCCCAGGGCCTGCATGTGGGGCTGGACGGCGCTCAGGTCCACCACGCAGATGCCGGTGTGCACCCCATTGAAGATGCTCTCGTAGCGCTGCCGGGTGGTCTGGATGGTCTCCAGGTTGCGCTGCTGCTCGGTGACGTCGCGCAGGACCCAGACGAAGCCGTCCTGGGTCTGGGTGCGGTCGCGCAGGACCCGGGCACTGGGCTGGCTGTCCGCTAGGGCGTGGCAGCTGACCGCGAAGCGGCGCGGCTGGCCCTCCACCGTCAGGGTGACCAGGGCGCCGCTGTCCTGCTCGGTGGGCGTCAGGGCGACCAGCTCGGGCAGCAGGCTGGCGAGGAAGAATTGCTGGGCGTCCTCGGCGGCGATGCCCAGCAGGCGGGCGGCGGTGGCGTTGACATGGACCAGGCGACCGTCGGCCTGGGTCATGCAGACGGCTTCCTCGATGCCGTTGAGCGCGGTGCCGGCGAGGCGCAGGTCCCGCCGCGAGGCGAGGGTGAGGGCGCGCAGGCCCTGTTCTTCGCGCAGCAGCAGGTAGAGCAGGATGGCGGCCACCAGGCCGGACAGGCTGAACAGCGCCAGGCGGCCGAAGGAAGCCCCCAGCAGGGTGGTGCCCACGTCCTCGGCGGGATGGCTGCCCACCACCTGCCAGTTGCTGTAGGCCAGTTCCTGGCGTACCTCGTCGAGGCCGTTCGCCGCCGGGGTCGCCCCACCGCGGAACAGCAGGGTGCCCTGGGAGCGATCTTCCAGCCGCCAGGCGAGGCCGGACGGTACCCGGGTCGGCCGCCACAGGGGTTCGAGCAGGGGCGCGCTGGTCAGCACCCACCAGCCGTCCTGACGCTGCGGATCGCCGGCGAGCAGCACATAGAGGGGCGCGGCGGTGGCCTGAGCGTTGTAGCCGTAGCGGAAGTCGGCCTGACCGGCGCGCGCGATCAGTTGCTGGATGAAGGCGGCATCTGGCGTATCGCCCAGGCGCGCCGCGCGCAAATTGGTGTTGGCCGGCAGCCAGCGTACCTGTTGCAGTCCGGGAAAGAAGTCCTGGAGGCCGAGCAGCAGATTGGGGGCCAGTGGCAGGGTGGGGTCCAGCGACCAGCGCAGGGTGCTGCGCACCGCCTGGGCCTTGAGCGCCAGGCCGAATTCGACGGTGTTGGCCAGTTGTCGGGTCAGGCCATCGAGCTGTTCGCGCCGCAGCGACTCGCGCTCGGCCACGCTGGCGAAGGCCTGCCAGAACATCAGGGCCAGCATGGCCACCAGCGAGAGGATCAGCAGGCCGCGGGTCAGGCGTCGCGAAGCGGGGGCGAGCGGCTCTTCCGGCAGCGAGGAGGGCGGGCTGTTCACGACGGACTGCGTTCCTGCAGAGGCGATGGCCGTTCGGCTGCGCCCGGTTCCGCGGGGCAGGGATGGCCTATGATAAGGGACCGGACGGTGTCTCCGCCGGTTTTTTCCGCGTGATCAGCGCCGGCGCTTTCGTCGCGCGGGGTTTCGACAGCGTTCGCTGCTGACGCCATACTGTGTCCCCTGTTTTTCATTCCGGTCCCAAGGTCCCACCATGGCTCAATACGTCTACACCATGCATCGGGTCGGCAAGGTCGTGCCGCCCAAGCGTGAAATCCTCAAGAACATCTCCCTGTCGTTCTTTCCCGGCGCCAAGATCGGCGTGCTCGGTCTGAACGGTGCGGGTAAATCGACGCTGCTGCGCATCATGGCCGGCGTCGATACCGAGATCGAAGGTGAAGCGCGGCCGATGCCCGGTATCAATGTGGGTTATCTGCCGCAGGAACCGAAACTTGATCCCGAGCAGACGGTTCGTGACGTGGTCGAGGAAGCGGTCGGTCAGATCAAGCAGGCCCAGGCCCGGCTGGACGAGGTCTATGCCGCCTATGCCGAGCCGGATGCCGACTTCGACGCCCTGGCCGCCGAGCAGGCCAAGCTGGAAGCCATCCTCCAGGCCGCCGACGGCCACAACCTGGACCGCCAGCTGGAAGTCGCCGCCGACGCCCTGCGCCTGCCGGCCTGGGACGCCAAGGTCGGCGTGCTCTCCGGTGGCGAGAAGCGTCGCGTGGCGCTGTGCCGCCTGCTGCTGTCGGCCCCCGACATGCTGCTGCTGGACGAACCCACCAACCACCTGGACGCCGACTCCGTGGCCTGGCTGGAGCACTTCCTCCACGACTTCCCCGGTACCGTGGTGGCCATCACCCACGACCGCTACTTCCTCGACAACGTCGCCGGCTGGATCCTGGAACTGGACCGTGGCCAGGGCATCCCCTTCGAGGGCAACTACTCCGGCTGGCTGGAATCCAAGGCCGCGCGCCTGACCCAGGAAGCCAAGCAGGAAGCCGCCCATGCCAAGGCCATGAAGGCCGAACTGGAATGGGTACGCTCCGGTGCCAAGGCCCGCCAGTCCAAGTCCAAGGCCCGCCTGCAGCGCTTCGAGGAAATGCAGTCCCAGGAATTCCAGAAGCGCAGCGAGACCAACGAGATCTACATCCCCGCCGGCCAGCGCCTGGGCGACAAGGTCATCGAGTTCAAGAACGTCAGCAAGGGCTATGGCGATCGCCTGCTGATCGACGACCTGAGCTTCGTGGTGCCCAAGGGCGCCATCGTCGGCGTCATCGGTGGCAACGGCGCGGGCAAGTCGACCCTGTTCCGCATGATCATGGGCAAGGAGCAGCCGGATTCGGGCAGCATCGAGATCGGCGATACCGTGCAACTGGCCAGCGTCGACCAGAGCCGCGAAAACCTGTCCGACACCAAGACCGTCTGGGAGCAGGTCTCCGACGGTTCCGACGTGATCAAGATCGGCAACTACGAGGTGCCCTCGCGCAGCTACGTAGGTCGCTTCAACTTCAAGGGCGCCGACCAGCAGAAGTTCGTCAAGGACCTCTCCGGCGGTGAGCGTGGTCGTCTGCACCTGGCGCTGACCCTCAAGCAGGGCGGCAACGTGCTGCTGCTGGACGAACCCTCCAACGACCTGGACGTGGAAACCCTGCGTGCCCTGGAAGACGCCCTGCTGGACTTCCCTGGCGCGGCCATCGTGATCTCCCACGATCGCTGGTTCCTCGACCGCATCGCCACCCACATCCTCTCCTACGAGGATGATTCCAACGTGGTGTTCTTCGAGGGCAACTACACCGAGTACGAAGCCGATCGCAAGAAGCGCCTGGGCGAGGCCGCGGCCCAGCCCAAGCGGGTGAAGTACAAGAAGCTGGCCTAAGCGCCAGGACCAGCGCCGGCGGGGCAACCTGCCGGCGTTTTCTTTTGTGCCCTCTGCAGACGCCAGCGTCCTACGGCTGCAGCGGGGCTGCCTGCCCGATGGAGCCGGATCCGATGATCTCCAGCCGTTCCCGCCTGTTGCTTTCCCTGCTCACCGCGGCCCTGGCCACCCCGGCCCTGGCCGACGAGGTCCAGGTCGCCGTGGCCGCCAACTTCAGCGCGCCGCTCAAGGCCATTGGCGAACAATTCGCCCGGGACACCGGCCATCAGGTGGTGATTTCCAGCGGCGCCACCGGCCAGCTCTACACCCAGATCAGGAATGGCGCGCCCTTCGCAGTCTTCCTCTCCGCCGACGACAGCACCCCGGCCAAGCTGGAAAGCGAAGGCGCGGCGGTCAAGGGTTCGCGCTTCACCTATGCCATCGGCACGCTGGCGCTCTGGTCGCCCAAAACCGGCTATGTGGATGGCGAAGGCGCGGTGCTCAAGCAGAACGCCTTCACCCACCTGGCCGTGGCCAATCCCAAGACCGCGCCCTATGGCCTGGCCGCCGCCCAGGTGCTGGCCAAGCTGGGCCTGACCGAAGCGGTCGCGGCCAAGCGGGTGGAAGGCCAGAACATCACCCAGACCTACCAGTTCGTCGCCACCGGCAATGCCGAGCTGGGCTTCGTCGCCCTGTCGCAGATCTACGGGGACGGTAAGGTCAAGGACGGCTCGGCCTGGATCGTGCCGGCCGAGCTCTATGAGCCGATCCGCCAGGACGCCGTGTTGCTGGACAAGGGCCAGGATCAGCCGGCGGCCAAGGCGCTGCTGGCCTATCTCAAGGGACCCCAGGCGGCCACGGTGCTCAAGGCCTACGGCTACCGGCAGTGATCCCATGAGCCTGAGCGCGGCGGACTGGGCGGCGATCCGCCTGACCCTGGAGCTGGCCAGCGTGACCACGCTGCTGCTGCTGGTGCTGGGTACGCCCCTCGCCTGGTGGCTGGCACGCACCCGCTCCCGGCTCAAGGGCCCCGTCGGCGCCCTGGTGGCGCTGCCGCTGGTGCTGCCGCCCACCGTGATCGGCTTCTACCTGCTGCTGGCCATGGGGCCGGAGGGCTGGGTAGGGCAACTGACCGAGGCGCTGGGGCTGGGGCGCTTGCCCTTCACCTTCGCCGGGCTGGTGGTGGGTTCGCTGTGCTATTCGCTGCCCTTCGTGGTGCAGCCGCTGCAGAATGCCTTCGAGGCCATCGGTCCGCGCCCCCTGGAAGCAGCGGCCACCCTCAGGGCGAGCCCCCTGGATACCTTTTTCCACGTGGTGCTGCCGCTGGCGCGACCGGGCTTCGTCACTGCCGCCATCCTCGGCTTCGCCCATACCGTGGGCGAATTCGGCGTAGTGCTGATGATCGGCGGCAACATTCCCGGGCGCACCCAGGTGGTCTCCACCCAGATCTTCAATCACGTGGAAGCCATGGAATATCCCCAGGCGCACCTGCTGGCCGGCGGCATGCTGGCCTTTTCCTTCGTGATCCTGCTGCTGCTCTATGGCCGCCGCGGGCGGTCGGCCTGGACATGAGTCTCGTCGCGCGCTTCGAACTGCGGCATGCCGACTTCATGCTGGATGTGGACCTCGCCCTGCCCGGTAGCGGCGTCACCGCACTGTTCGGCCCTTCGGGCTCGGGCAAGACCAGTTGCCTGAGGTGCGTGGCCGGACTCGAACCCGCCGCCCGTGGCCGCCTGGTGGTGGCGGGGGAGACCTGGCAGGATAGCGACCGCGGCCTGTTCCTGCCGCCCCACAAGCGCGCCCTGGGCTATGTCTTCCAGGACGCCAATCTGTTCGAGCACCTGGACGTGCGCCGCAACCTGCTGTTCGGCTGGAAGCGGGTGGCGCCCGCCGCACGTCGACTGGAACTGGAGCAGGTCGTCGAATTGCTGGGCATCGAGGGGCTGCTCGCGCGGATGCCGGCGCGCCTCTCCGGTGGCGAGCGCCAGCGGGTCGGCATCGCCCGCGCGCTGCTGACCAGTCCACGGCTGCTGCTGATGGACGAACCCCTGGCGGCGCTGGACGCCGAGCGCAAGGCCGAGATCCTGCCCTACCTGGAACGCCTGACTCTCGAGCTGGCGCTGCCGATCCTCTATGTCAGCCATGCCCCCGACGAGGTGGCGCGGCTGGCCGATCACCTGGTGTTGCTGGAGCGGGGCCGGGTGCTGGCCAGTGGGCCGACCAGCGAGGTGCTGGCGCGCCTCGACCTGCCCATCGCCCTGGCCGATGACGCCGGGGTGGTGCTGGCAGGGCGGGTGCTCGGCCATGACCCGGACTACGGCCTGCTCAGCCTGGGCCTGGCCGGCGACCAGCGCGTGCTGCTGGCCCATGCCCCGCTGCCGCCCGGCCAGGCGTTGCGCATCAAGGTGCTGGCGAGGGATGTCAGCCTCAGCCTGGAACGCCAGCACAGCAGCATCCTCAATGTGCTGCCGGCCACCATCGCCGAGATCGCCCCGACCCGTTCGCCAGCGCAGGTGCTCTTGCGCCTGGACCTGGGCGGCACGGCGCTGCTGGCACGGATCACCCGCTATTCGCTGGAGCGGCTGGCGTTGCAGCCGGGGAGTCGGGTCTGGGCGCAGCTCAAGTCGGTGGCGGTGCTAGCCTGACCCTGGGGCCGGTCCGAGCCGCTCCAGCAGAAAGTCCACCAGCGCCCTGACCGCCGCCGGCAACTGGCGATCCGGCGGATAGAGCAGCCAGGCGGTGCCCTGGTAGGGGCCGAGGTATTGCCAGTCGGAGAGCACCCGCCGCAGGCGGCCGTCGGCCAGGCCGGCTTCGGCGGCGAAGGCCGGCAGGCAGGCGATGCCCAGGTCGGCGAGGGTGGCCTCCAGGCGCACGCCGCTGTGGTTGCAGGCCAGGCGGCCGCGCACCGTCACGCTTTCCACCCGGTCGCCGCGGCGCAGTTGCCAGCGCTGGTCGCCCGGGGTTTCGCCAAGGTAGAGGCAGTCGTGCTCGGCCAGCGCCTGGGGCTGCTGCGGCATACCGCGGCGCCCGAGATAGGCCGGGCTGGCGCAGAGCACGAAGTCCATCTCGCGCAGCGGCCGGGCGACGAAGCCGGCGGGTGGCTGCTCGGTGATGCGCACCAGCAGATCCTGGTCGTCGGCGATGGGGTCCAGCGGGCGATCGTCCAGGCGCAGTTGCAGATCCACCTGCGGATAGCGCTGGAAGAACGCCGGCAGCAGCGGGGCGATCAGCCGGTAGCCGACCGCCTTGGGCACTGCCAGGCGCACCTGGCCGCGCGGTTCCTCGCTGTGCTGCAGGCCGCTGTCCAGCGCGGCACCGGCGGCGGCCAGCAACTGGCGGCAGTGGCCGAGCACCTCGCGGCCGGCTTCGCTCAGGCGCAGCTGGCGGGTGGTGCGCTGCAGCAGGCGCACCCCCAGCTCCCGTTCCAGGCGCGCGACCTGACGACTGACCGCCGAAGGCGTGGCGTCCAGCAGGCGGGCGGCAGCGGTGAAGCTGCCGGTCTCCACCACCTTGGCGAAGGCGACCATGCAGGGCAGCAGGGGAAGGGCGCGCAGGGGATCCATGCCAATGTCCGCAGGCAGCAATAGGGTTGGAAAGGCTGCCATTGCTTCCCTGGAGGAACAAGAGCTATGCACGCCGACGGGCTTATCGCGCCTGTCCGGGGTGGGCACACTGGCGGCCTGATCCAGGGAGAAGCCGTCATGTCGCCACGCCCCACCTTCGGCCTCGCCGAAGGCCTGCTGCTCGCCACCGCCCTGGTCTGGGGGACCAGCTACGCCGTGGTCAAGGACGCCGTGATGCTCTATCCGGTGCTCGGTTACCTGGCGCTGCGCTTCTGTCTCACCGCGGCGCTGCTGTTGCCCACCCTGAGGGGCGAGGGCCGACGCGCCTGGCGACCCGGGGTGCCGACCGGTCTGCTGCTATTGGCGATCTTTCTCGCCGAAACCTATGGCGTGGCCCTGACCAGCGCCAGCAACGCCGCCTTTCTCATCAGCCTGTGCGTGGCCCTGACGCCCTTCGCCGAATGGTGGCTGCTCGGCCAGCGCCCCGAGGCCCGTGCCCTGGGCGCCGCGGGGTTGGCGGTGGCGGGCGCCGGGCTGCTGACCCGCGGCGTGACCCTGAGCTTCAACCTGGGTGATGGCCTGATCCTGCTGGCCGCCGTATTGCGTGCGATCAATGTCTGCGTGGTGCGCCGGCGTCTGCAGCGGGCCAGCGCCCCGGTGCCGGCCCTGGCGCTGACCGCGGTGCAGACCGGCGTGGTCGGCCTGGCCTGTCTGCTGCTGTTCGCCCTGGGCCCGGGTCTGGCGCCGCTGCCCGTGCAAGCGGGCTTCTGGCTCGCCACCGGCTACCTGGTACTGTTCTGCACCCTGGGCGCCTTTCTCGCCCAGAACTTTGCCCTGGGCCGCACCAGCGCCACCCGCGTCGCCCTGCTGATGGGCGCCGAGCCGCTGTTCGGCGCACTGTTCGCCAGCTTCTGGCTGGACGAACGCCTGGGCCTCTGGGGTTGGCTGGGTGGCCTGCTGATCGTCATCGCCTCGCTGTGGGGGACGTTGCCGCGGCGCGCGCCAGACCACTCGGTCCCGGTTATTCGAACACGATCCGCGGAAAATAGAAGCTGACCACCCAGTTGGGCACGTCGACGATCTCGCTGATGCGCAGATCGCCGCAGACCGAGCAGAGCAGATAGGCCTGTTCCGCCGGCAGGTTGCGGGTCTGCCCGAGCCAGTCGATGGCGCCGCTGACGGCCATGCGCGCCGCCGCCAGCAGGTCGGGCCCGATCCCGGTGAAGACCTCGTAGCCGGCGCCGTCGAGGTGCCGGGTGACCGGTCCCGGGGTGCTGAAGCGTGGCATGGCCAGCGGTTGCCCCTTGATCAGCTCGAAGGTGGCGGTGACCGCCATGGCGGTCTCGATGGCGGTGCCGCAGACCTCGCCATCGCCCTGGGCGGCATGGGTGTCGCCGATGGAAAACAGCGCCCCGGCGACCTCCACCGGCAGGTAGAGGCTGGTGCCGGCGGCCAGGTCGCGGATATCCAGATTGCCACCCACCCGTCGCGGTGGCACCACCGAGTGCAGGCCCGGCGCCGCGGGCGCCACCCCCAGGGTGCCGGCGAAGGGCTTGAGCGGGACCCGCGCCAGCTCGCCGAAGGCGGCCGGCGCCTGACCGCCGCGGTCGTAATGCCAGAGCTGCAGCACCGGGTCCGGAAACTGGTCGGCGAGCAGGCCGAAGCCGGGAATGTTGGCGGTCCAGCCAAAGCCGCTGGGGGTGAAGCTGTCCAGCGTCACCTTGAGCACGTCGCCCGGCTCGGCACCGTCGATCCACAGCGGACCGCAGACCGGATTGACCCGCTCGAAGGGCAGGGTGGCGATGTCGGCGGCGCTGGACTGGCCGTGGAAGTGGCCGTCCGCCGCGTCACGGCAGGCAAAGCTGACCGTCTCGCCCGGCGCGACCTCCAGCGCCGGGGCGAGGCTGTGGTCCCAGCCGCAATGGCAGTGCTGGCTGTGCAGGGTCTTGATCATCTGGAGCCTCCGCGGCGGGTCTGTGCCTAATGGACGGCGTCGTTGGCCTTGAATTCCGTGGTCCGGCCGCTGAGCCTGAGGAACGCCAGCACGGCCAGACCCAGCACCATCCAGCAGCTGCCGCCGACCTTGGCGTAGACGTCGGCGTTGAACAGCACATAGGCGAGGATGATGAAGCCGACCAGCGGGACCAGCGCATGGAGCAGCGGGCGACCGGCGCCGCGATGGTGCCAGGCCACTGCCACATGCAGGAGCAGGAAGGCACTCAGCGCACCGAAGTTGCACATGGAGGCGAGCAGATTGATCTGGCCGACAAAGAACAGCCCCAGTACCAGGCTCAGGGCCGCCACCAGCAGGATGGCGCGCTGCGGCACCCGGGTCACGGGATGGATCTGGCGCAGGAACTGCGGCATCTGGCGATCACGGGCCATGGCGAACAGCAGACGCGAGGTGGCGGCCTGGGCCACCAGGGCGTTGGCGATGGCGGCGCCGATGGCCACCGCCAGGGCGATCACTACCTGCAGCCAGGGGCCGGCGATCAGCCGACCGATCTCGTAGAAGGCGTTGTTCGAGGCGTCGGCGTCGGGATACTGGATCAGGTTGGGTTGCAGCAGGGCGGCCAGCCAGGTCTGCACCATGAACAGCGCAGCTACCAGGGTCAGGGCCAGCAGGGTGGCGCGGCCCACCACGCGGCTGCCGCCACGGGTTTCCTCGGAGAGGGTGGAGATGGCGTCGAAGCCGAGAAAGGACAGCACCGCCACCGACAGCGCACTGAAGATCAGCGGCAGGGAGAATTCCTGGGGGTTGTACAACGGCTTCAGGCTCCACTCGGCGCCGTTCACGCCGTGGCTGATGGCCAGCGACGCCAGCACCACGAACACCAGCAGCACCGCCAGCTGGCCATAGAGGAACAGCCGGTTGGCGCGGGCGGTGGTCTCGATGCCGCGCAGGTTGACCAGGGTGTTGAGGCCGACGAAGAAGAGGATCCACAGCGGCTGGGGAATCGCCGGGATGACGTTGGCCATGGCGTTGGCGCCGATCACATAGAGCAGGGTGGGCACCAGCAGGTAGTCGAGCAGGATGGCCCAGCCGGCGAGAAAGCCCAGGGCCGGGTGCAGGCCGCGGCCGACGTAGGCATAGACCGAGCCGGCCACCGGGAAGGCGCGCGACATCTGCTGGTAGCTGACCGCGGTGAACAGCATGGCGACGAAGCCGATCAGGTAGGTGAGGGGCACCATGCCGTGGCTGGCGTCGAACACCCCGCCAAAGATGGAAAAGGGTGCGATGGGCACCATGAACACCAGGCCGTAGATGAGCAGGTCCTTCAGCCCGAGCTGGCGTTTGAGTTCCTGGGTGTAGCCGAAGCGAGCGAGGTCGGCGGTGTCGCCGGACGGAGCGTGCTGAGTCATGGGGGCTTCCTCGAAGGGGCGGGGTAGGCTCGACTCTAGGCCAGGGGGAGGGCCGGCCCCATCCACAAAAGTGCTAGGTTTGCAGTCGGCCGGGGACGACTGGCAGAGCCTTTGCTTCGCTTTGCCCATCGCCATCAGGGAGGAGCTCCAAGATGCATGCCGATCTGCTCGCCGTCAGCAGCCGCCTCGCCGGGCTGCCCACGCTCGACGCCTGTCTGGATGCCGTCCAGGCCAGTGCCGACCACCTGGGGTGCAAGGCGCTGATCTACGACTATGCCCCGGTGCCCCTCAGTCACGACGGCGTGCTCATCACCCCCTCGGTGTTCAAGGTGCGCAACGCCCCGGCGGACATGCAGGCCTTCTGGTGCGAGCGCGGCTACTACCAGATCGATCCGGTGCAGCAATGTGCCAGTCGGCGCGCGGCGCCCTTCGTCTGGTCGTTTCGCAGCGAAACCCGCAGCGCCCTGCGCGAGTACCTGGGTGACAGTCATCGACCGGTCACCTGCTATGTCCGCGACAGCGGCCTGGCCACCGGGGTGACGGTGCCGCTGCACCTGCCGGGCGGTGCCTTCGCCACCCTGACCGGCATCCTCGATGCCGATGCGCGGGATGCCGAGGCCGCCGGCGAAGCCTGCCTGGGCGCCTTCCTGGTGCTGGCCCACGCCTTCCAGGCCCGGGCCGACGAATTGCTCGCGCCCGCCGAGCGCCGCTGCGGCCAGGTCCGGCTGACACCGCGCGAGCGCGAATGCCTGCAATACTCGGCCAAGGGCCTGACCGCCAAGCGCATCGCCGCGACTCTCAATCGATCCACCGCCACGGTCAACCTGCACCTCAACTCCGCTGCCGGCAAACTGGGCGCACGCAATCGGGTGGAGGCGGTGGTGAGGGGCTTGCACTATCGCCTGGTCGAGGTCTGAGCGACTTGGCCGGATTCGTGGGCCGTTCGACCTTGTGACACCTCCGCTGGGGCCCGACACTGGGGCCTCATCTGCCCCAGGAGAGTCCCATGAGCGCCGCCCGTCCTCCCGTCCCGCCTTTCACCCTCGAATCCGCCCAGCAGAAGGTCCGCGCCGCCGAAGACGGCTGGAACAGCCGTGATCCGGCCAAGGTGGCCCTGGCCTATACCGCCGACAGCCGCTGGCGCAATCGCAGCGATTTTCTCCAGGGCCGCGCCGCCATCGAGGCCTTCCTCACCCGCAAGTGGCAGCGCGAGCACGAGTACCGGCTGATCAAGGAACTCTGGGCCCATGACGGCGCGCGCATCGCCGTGCGCTTCGCCTACGAATGGCGGGACGAAGATGGCCAGTGGTACCGCGCCTACGGCAACGAGAACTGGCACTTCGACGACCAGGGCCTGATGGCCGAAAGACATGCCAGCATCAACGACCTGCCGATCACCGCGGCCGAGCGCCTGTTCCATTGGCCCCAGGGGCGGCGTCCGGATGACCATCCCGGCTTGAGCGACCTGGGTCTCTAACCCGAGGCGGGCGGCTACCCCGGGCGGGCCGGGTCCTGTACAAGGACCTCTGGCCGCCAGGACCCCAAGACGATGCACTACCGCAACCTGCTCCGCCGCCTCGACCTGGTCTCGCTGCAGCTGCTGCTGGCGGTGCACGAGGAGGGCACCCTGACCCGCGCCGCCGAGCGCGAGATGATCGCCCTGTCCGCCGCCAGCAAGCGACTGCATGACCTGGAGCGCTCGCTCGACATCGAGCTCTTCGAGCGCAACGCCAAGGGCACCACCCTCACCCCGGTCGGCGAGACGCTGCTGCATTACGCCAAGCGCATCCTCGCCGACGTCGAGCGCATCAGCATCGATGTCGGCGAACACCTGCAGGGCGTGCGCGGCTACGTGCGGATGATGGCCAACATCTCCGCCATCATCGAATTCCTCCCCGAGGACCTGCAGGCCTTCACCGTCGGCCATCCCCAGGTCAAGGTCAGCCTGGACGAACGACCCAGCGCCGGGGTGGTGAAGGGCGTGCTGGAAGGCGCCGCCGACCTGGGCATCTGTTCCTCGGACACCGACACCCGTGGCCTGCTGGCCGTGCCCTACCGGCAGGACACCCTGGTGGTGGTGATGCGCCCGGATCATCGCCTGGCCGCACGCGCGCGGCTGGCCTTCGCCGAGACCCTGGACGACGACCACGTCGGCCTGCACGCCGACAGCTTCATCAACCTGCGCACCAAGGCGGCCGCCCGCAGTCACGGCAAGGCCTTGCGCCTGCGCATCCATGTGCCTGGCTTCGATGCCGTGTGCCGCATGGTGCAGGCGGGCTTCGGCCTGGGCGTGCTGCCGCTGCAGGCCTTCGAACTCATCGGGCGACCGCTCGGACTGATCGCCGCGGCGCTGGATGACGACTGGTCCCAGCGCAGCCTGGCACTGGTGGTACGCGACGTCGAGACGCTGTCGCCGGTCAGCCGGCTGCTCTACGACCACCTGCTGGGCGTGTGAATCGGGTCTTCGCGATCTGCGAAGACCCCTTGCCGAAAGACGTTAACCACCGGCTGCACTATTGTCCTAGCATCGGCCTCATTCCAATAACAAAGAGGCTCGCCCGCCATGACGGCTCTCACCGGACTCCGTGTCATCGAGATCGGCACGCTCATCGCCGCCCCCTTCGCCGCCCGCCTGCTGGCCGAATTCGGCGCCGAAGTGATCAAGATCGAAGCCCTGGACAAGGGCGATCCCCTGCGCAAGTGGCGCAAGCTGCACGAGGGCACCTCGCTCTGGTGGTACCTGCAGTCGCGCAACAAAAAGTCGCTGGCCCTGAATCTGCGCTCCGCCGAGGGCGTGGCTCTGGTCAAGCAGCTGGTCGAGGGCGCCGACGTGCTCATCGAGAATCTGCGCCCGGGCGCCCTGGAAAAGCTCGGCCTCGGCTGGGACGTCCTGCACGCCCTCAATCCCAAGCTCACCCTGGTGCGCATCTCCGGCTACGGCCAGACCGGCCCCTATCGTGATCGTCCCGGCTTCGGTGCCATTGGCGAGGCCATGGGCGGCATCCGCTACACCACCGGTACCCCGGGCGTGCCGCCGGCGCGGGTCGGGGTCAGCCTGGGCGATTCCCTGGCTTCCATGCACGCGGTGATCGGCGCCCTGATGTCGGTGCTGCGGGTCAAGACCGGCCAGGGCGACGGCCAGGTGGTCGATGTCTCCCTGGTCGAGAGCGTGTTCAACGTCATGGAAAGCCTGGTGCCCGAATACTCCATGCTCGGCCATGTGCGCGAGCGTACCGGCGGGGCCTTGCCCGGTATCGCGCCATCCAACACCTATCCCACCGGCGACGGCGGTTTCGTGGTGATCGCCGGCAACAGCGACCCGATCTATGTCCGGCTGATGCAGGCCATCGGCCGACCCGATCTGGCCGAGCGCCCGGACCTTGCGCAGAACGACGGGCGCGCCCGCCACTGCGAGCTGATCGACGAAGCCATCGCCGCCTGGACCGGCAGTCGCGGCATCGACGAGGTGCTGGAGATCCTCGAAGGCGCCGAAGTGCCGGCCGGCCGCATCTATTCCGCCGCCGACATCGTCGCCGATCCCCATTACCAGGCGCGGGAGATGCTGCTGGACACCACCCTGCCCGACGGCGCCACCCTGAAGATGCCGGGCATCGTGCCCAAGCTGTCGGCCACTCCGGGCCAGGTCAACTGGCAGGGTCCGACCCTCGGCCAGCACACCGATGGGCTGCTGGCCGAACTGGGACTGAGCGAGGCGGATATCCAGCGACTGAGAAAGGGCGGGGTGGTGCAATGAGTGCCGAACGCCTGATCGTCCAGGAAGTCGCCCCCCGCGATGGCTTGCAGATCGAGCCGAGCTGGGTGGACACCGCCGACAAGATCGCCCTGATCGACCGGCTATCCGCGCTGGGTTTCTCGCGGATCGAAGCCGGCTCCTTCGTCTCGCCCAAGGCGGTGCCGATGCTGCGCGACGGCGAGGCGGTGTTCCAGGGCATCGCTCGCCGACCCGGGGTGACCTATGTCGCCCTGGTGCCCAATCTCAAGGGCGCCCAGCGTGCCCTGGCGGCAGGCGCCGACGAGCTGAATCTGGTGCTCTCCGCCAGCCAGACCCACAATCGCGCCAATATGCGCATGAGTTGCGAGCAGTCCCTCGCCAGCTTCGCCGAGGTGGTGCAGCTGGCCCAGGGGCAGGCGGTCTCGCTCAACGGCACGGTGGCGACCACCTTCGGTTGCCCGTTCGAGGGGCGCATCGACGAAGGCTGGGTGTTCGAACTGGTGCAGCGCTACCTGGCGCTGGGCATGACCGGCATCACCCTCGCCGACACCACCGGCATGGCCAATCCGCGGCAGGTCGCGCGGATCGTCCGCCAGGTGCTGGAACTGATCCCGGCGTCCGCCCTGACCCTGCACTTCCACAACACCCGCGGCCTGGGGCTGAGCAATGTCCTGGCCGCCTACGAAGCCGGCGCCCGGCGCTTCGACGCCGCCCTCGGCGGACTTGGCGGCTGCCCCTTCGCCCCGGGCGCCTCCGGCAACATCTGTACCGAGGACCTGGTGAATCTCTGCGCCGAGATCGGCGTGGACACCGGCATCGATCTGCAACGGCTGATCGAGTTGTCGCGCACCCTGCCGGCCCTGCTGGGGCACGACACCCCCGGCCAGGTGGCCAAGGCCGGGCGCAATTGCGATCTGCATCCGCCGCCCGCGGCCACTGGCTGAGCCGCACCCGCTTTCATTCGTTCGCCCTGACTACAACAACAAAGGAGCGCCAGCCTGGCCGCTCCCGGGAGACCGCTATGCCCTTATCCGCAACCTCCGCCGCCGCCGTGGCGGCCGCCGAACAGGCCATCGTCCGCAAGGTCGCCTGGCGGCTCATGCCGCTGATCATGGTCTGCTACCTGTTCGCCTTCTTCGATCGCATCAACATCAGCTTCGCCAAGTTCCAGCTGCAGGCCGACCTGTCGCTGAGCAACACCGCCTATGGCCTGGGCGCGGGACTCTTCGTGGTGGGCTATGTGCTGTTCGAGGTGCCCAGCAACATGATGCTGTACAAGGTCGGCGCCCGGCGCTGGATCGCGCGCATCATGATCTCCTGGGGCATCGCCACGGCGCTGATGATGTTCGTCACCGCCGACTGGCAGTTCTATGTGCTGCGCTTCCTCATCGGCGCCATGGAAGCCGGCTTCGCGCCGGGCATCCTCTACTACCTGACGCTGTGGTTTCCGCAGAGCTATCGCGGGCGCATCACCTCGACGCTGTTTCTCGCCTCGGCCTTCGCCGGGCTGATCGGCGCCCCGGTCTCGGGGGTGATCCTGGGGCAGATGGACGGCCTGCTCGGCATGCGCGGCTGGCACTGGCTGTTCCTGGTCGGAGGCATCCCCTGCGTGCTGCTGGGCGTGCTGGTGCTGCGCCTGCTGCATGACCGCATCGCCGATGCGCCCTGGCTCAACGCCGACGAGAAGACCTTCCTGGCCAGCCGCATCGCCCGTCATGAAAACAACAGCCATGGCTCGCTGCTGGCAGCGGTCCGGTTGCCGGGCTTCCTGCTGCTCGGACTGATCTACTTCCTGATCCAGGTCGCCTCCTATGGCCTCAACTTCTGGGCGCCGCAGCTGATCCGCAGCGCCGGTACCGAAAGTCCGACCGTCATCGGCCTCCTGACCGCCGTGCCCTATGTCTTCGGCGCCATCAGCATGGTGGTGGTGGGACGGCTGTCGGACGCCAGCGGCGAGCGGCGCAAATTCGTCTGCGGCCTGGTGATCGCCGGCGCCCTGGGATTCTTCAGCGCGGGACTCTTCGCCGACCACACCACCTTCCTGATCCTCTCCCTGGCCCTGATGGGTGCCGGCATCATCGCCGCCATCCCGACCTTCTGGTCGCTGCCGCCGAAACTGCTGGCCGGTGCGGGCGCAGGCGCTGCGGGAGGCATCGCCCTGATCAACACCCTGGGGCAGCTCGGCGGCATCGTCAGTCCGGTGATGGTGGGCTACATCAAGGACCTGACCGGCAGCACCACCCCGGCGCTCTACCTCATCGGCTGCACCAGCCTGCTGGCTGCCGGGCTGCTGTTCTGGGCGCTGCCACAGAGCCTGCGGACCTCGGACAAGATCGGTGCCCGCAAGCCCGAGCCCGCGCCGGTCGAGGACGCCGCGCTGCTGGGCGACAAGCGTCCCCACAATGCCTGAGGCTAGAGGTCCGGCGCGCGCCAGCGCCGGACCAGCCGCAGCACCAGCACGAAGAACACCGGCACGAAGACCAGCGCCAGGGTGGCGCTGAGCATGCCGCCGATCACCCCGGTGCCCACCGCCTGCTGGCTCGCCGAGCTGGCTCCGCTGGCCAGGGCCAGGGGCACCACGCCGAGGATGAAGGCCAGCGAGGTCATGACGATGGGCCGCAGGCGCAGGCGGGCGGCGCGGCAGGTGGCCTGGTACAGGTCCATACCTTCGTCGTGCAGGCGCTTGGCGAATTCGATGAGCAGGATGGCGTTCTTCGCCGTGAGACCGATCACCGTGATCAGGCCGACCTTGAAGAAGACGTCGTTGGGCATCCCCCTCAGGGTCACCGCCAGCACCGCGCCGAGCACGCCCAGGGGCACCACCAGCAGCACCGCGGTGGGAATCGACCAGCTCTCGTAGAGCGCCGCCAGGCAGAGGAACACCACCAGCAGCGACAGCCCCAGCAGCACGGGCGCCTGGCCGGCGGAGAGGCGTTCCTGCAGCGACAGCGCCGTCCACTCCAGGGCGAAACCACGGGGTAGCTCGGCGGCCAGGCGTTCCAGCTCGGCCATGGCCTCGCCGGTGGTGTGACCGGGCAGCGGCTCGCCGGCCAGGCTGATGGCCGGGTAGCCGTTGTAGCGCGACAGCTGTGCCGGGCCCTGGGTCCAGTCGGCGCTGACGAAGGCGGACAGCGGCACCATGCGCCCGCGTTCGTTGCGTACCTCCAGGCGCAGCAGGTCGTCCACCTGGCTGCGGCTGCCCAGTTCGGCCTGGACGATCACCTGCTGCATCCGGCCGCGATTGGGGAAGTCGTTGACGTAGCTGGAGCCCAGGGCGGTGCCGAGGGTCTCGCCGAGGGCGGCGAAGCCTACCCCAAGGGCGGCGGCCTGGCGGCGATCCACCACCAGCTGCACCTGGGCGCTGTCGGCCAGGGCGGTCTCCCGCACGTAGGCGATGATCGGATTGCCCGCCAGGCTGGCCTGCAATTCGTCCCGCGCCGCCTTGAGCGCCGCCTGGCCGCGGTTGGACCTGTCCTGCAGGCGCACCTCGAACCCGCTGGAGGTGCCCAGGCCTTCCACCGGCGGCGGCAGCACGGCAAAGCCCTGGGCTTCGCTCTCGCCGGCCAGGGCGGCGTTGGCGCGCGTGGCGATGGCCGCGGCGGAGTCGGTCGGGCCGCGGGCGGACCAGTCCTTGAGGGTGGTAAAGGCCAGGGCGGCGTTCTGGCCGCTGCCGGAAAAGCTGAAGCCGAGCAGCACCAGGTCGTTGGCTACCCCGGGTTCGGCGGCGTAGTGGCGCTCCAGGCGTTCGAGCACCTTGAGGGTGCGCTCCTGGGTGGCCCCCGGCGGCAGCTGGATGTCGGTGATCAGATAGCCCTGGTCCTCGGTGGGCAGGAAGGCGCCGGGCAGGCGGCCATAGAGCGCCACCAGGGTCGCCAGCAGGACGGCGAACAGCAGGAGATTGGGCAGCAGCCGGCGGATGGCGCGGGCCACCCAGCCTTCGAAGCCGCCGGTCAGGCGCTCGAAGCCCCGGTTGAAGGCGCCAAAGAACCCGCCGCGGGCATGGGCGCCCTGGGGAATCGGCTTGAGCAGGGTGGCGCACAGCGCCGGGGTCAGGCTCAGGGCGAGAAAGGCGGAAAGCAGGATAGCCACCGCCATGGACGCCGAGAACTGGCGATAGATGACGCCCACCGAACCGCTCATGAAGGCCATGGGCACGAAGACCGCGGTCAGCACCAGGGTGATGCCGACGATGGCGCCGGAGATCTCGCCCATGGCCTTGCGCGTGGCGGCACGCGGATCGAGGCCTTCGCTGGCCATCAGTCGCTCGACGTTCTCCACCACCACGATGGCGTCGTCCACCAGGATGCCGATGGCCAGCACCATGCCGAACAGCGTCAGCACATTGATGGAATAGCCCAGCGCCAGGAGCACGGCGCAGGTGCCCAGCAACGCCACCGGCACCACCAGGGTCGGGATCAGGGTGTAGCGCAGATTCTGCAGGAACAGGTACATCACCGCGAACACCAGCGCCATGGCCTCCATCAGGGTATGGATGACCTGGGTGATGGAGATCTCGACGAAGGGCGCCGTGTCGTAGGGGATGTCGTATTTCATCCCCGGCGGAAAGTACCGGGACAGTTCGGCCAGCTTGGCGCGCACCGCCTTGGCGGTGGCCAGGGCGTTGGCGGTAGGCGCCAGCTGCAACCCGACCGCCACCGAGGGTTTGCCGTCCAGGCGGGTGCCGAAATTGTAGCTCTGGCTGCCCACCTCGACCCGGGCGACGTCGCCCAGGGTCACGCTGGAGCCATCGGCCCCGGCGCGCAGCAGGATGCCGGCGAATTCCGCCGGATCGCTCAACTGGCCCTTGATCAGCACCGGCGCGCTCAGCTCCTGGCCCGCGGGCGCGGGCAGCTCGCCGAGACTGCCGGCCGCCACCTGGACGTTCTGCTCGGCGATGGCGCGGGTCACGTCGGCCGGGGTCAGGCCGACCGCCACGAGGCGACTGGGATCGAGCCAGACGCGCAGGGCGTGCTCGGCGCCGAACAGCTGGGCCTTGCCCACCCCGTCCAGCCGCCGCAGTTCGTTGACCACGTTGCGCGCCAGGTAGTCGCTCAGCGCGGTGGTGTCGAGGCGCGCATCGGTGGCGGTGAGGGTGACGAACAGCAGGTAGCCGGCGGAAGTTTCCTCGATCTGGATACCCTGCTGGGTGACCGCCCGCGGCAGGCGCGGCTCCACCACCTTGAGGCGATTCTGGATGTCCACCTTGGCCAGCTCCGGATCGGTGCCGGGCTGGAAGGTCACGGTCAGGGTGGCGCTGCCCTGGCTGCTGCTGGACGAGAAGTAGAGCAGGTGATTGACGCCATTGAGCTCCTGCTCGACCAGGCTGACCACGCTTTCGTCCAGGGTCTGCGGCGAGGCGCCCGGATAGCTCAGGGTCAACTCGATCTGCGGCGGCGCCACGTTGGGATACTGGGCCACCGGCAATTGCGGCAGGGCGAGCAGGCCGGCGAGCAGGATGAACAGCGCCACCACCCAGGCGAACACCGGGCGGTCGATGAAGAAATTGGCCATCAGCGCGCCTCCGCCGGGGCGGCCTGGGTTTCCTGGGGTTCCACCAGCAGCCCTGGCTGCGCCTGTTGCAGGCCCGAGAGCAGGACCCGCTCACCGGCGGCCAGGCCGGATTCCACCACCCAGCGACCCTCCACCACTGGTCCCAGGCGCACCTCGCGCAGGGCGAGCCGGTCTTCGGCGTCCACCACCCAGACCTGGGCCTGGCCACCGGCGCTGCGCTGCACCGCCCGTTGCGCCACGCTCAGGCCCTGGTCGAGGCGCGCCTGCTCCAGACGTACCCGCACGAAGCTGCCCGGCAGGAGCTCGCGGCGGGGATTGGGAAACTGGCTGCGCAGGGTGATCTGGCCGGTGCTGGCATCCACCGCCAGATCGGCGAACAGCAGGCGGCCGCTCTCCGGGTAGGGGCTGCCGTCTTCCAGCAGCAGGGTCACCCGCGCCTGGTCCGGCGCCACCTGCTGCAGCCGGCCGTCGCTGAGGGCATCGCGCAGCGCCTTGAGCTGGCGGGTCGACTGGGTGACATCGGCATGGATGGGGTCCAGCTGCTGGATGAGCGCCAGCGGCGTGGCATCGCCCTGGCCGACCAGGGCGCCTTCGCTGACCAGCGCCTTGCCGATGCGCCCGGCGATGGGCGCGGTGACCGTGGCATAGCCCAGATTCAGCCGTGCCCGCTTGAGCGCCGCCTGGGCGGCCGCCACCTCGGCCTGCGCCTGCAGACTGGCACCCTGGGCATCGTCCTGCGCCTGGCGACTGATCGCCTCGCTCTCCACCAGCGCCGCATAGCGCTCGGCCAGCCGGCGGGCCTGGAAGGCGCTGGCCTCGGCCTTGCGCAGGGCGGCCGCGGCGCTGTCCACCTCGGCCTGCAGCGGCGCCGGATCGATACGGAACAGCACCGCGCCGGCCTTGACCTCGCTGCCCTCGCGAAACACCCGCTGCAGCACGATGCCGGCGACCCGCGCCCGTACCTCGGCGGTCCGTGGCGCCACCAGGCGGCCACTGAGTTCGCTGGCAATGGCCAGGGGCGTGGGGTGCAGCGTCTCCACCTGCACCCTGGGCGCCGGCGGGGCGGCGGTATCCGGGGCCGGACGGTCGCAGGCGGCGAGCAGCAGGCAGAGCAGCGCGAGGCTGCCGAGGGCAGGGCGGGGCAGGGACATCGGGGCTTCCTCCAGGAGAGCGCCATGGTAGGCGTCTCGCTCGGGCCTCCCTGTAAACGTCTGTAGGTCTCTTGTGAAAGAGTGTTAAGCCCGGCGCCCGCCTGCCCGGGGCTCGGCTATGCTCGGCACTTTCCCGCCACGAAGACCTGCCGTGATCCCCTTGCTCATCGTCGAAGACGACATCGCCCTGGCCGAGCTCATCGCCACCTACCTGGGCCGCCAGGGCTATGCCGTGACGGTGATCGGTCGCGGCGACGAGGCGCTGGCCGCGGTGCAGCGCCTGCGCCCGCAACTGGTGGTGCTCGACGTCATGCTGCCGGGGCTGGACGGCCTGCAGGTCTGTCGCCAGCTACGCGCCGCCCAGCCCAGCCTGCCGATCCTGATGCTCACCGCCCTGGACGACAGCCACGACCAGGTGCTGGGGCTGGAAATCGGCGCCGACGACTATGTCAGCAAGCCCTGCGAACCGCGGGTGCTGCTGGCACGCATCCGCACCCTGCTGCGCCGCTGCCAACTGGTCGAGGCGCCCGCCGATGACCGCCTGACGATCGGGCAGCTGCAGCTGCTGCCGGGCGAACGCCAGGTCTGGTGGCGCGACCAGCTGGTGGAGCTGTCATCCACCGAATTCAACCTGCTGGCGATCCTCATGCGCCATGCCGGCGAGGTCCTCAGCCGCGACCAGCTGATCCAGCAACTGCGCGGCATCGAATTCAACGGTGTCGACCGCTCGGTGGACGTGGCCATCTCCAAGCTGCGCCGGCGCTTCGAAGAGCATCCCGGCGACGCCCGGCGGATCAAGACCGTCTGGGGCAAGGGCTATCTCCTCTCCCGGGCCGAGTGGGAATAAATGCTCAAGATCCTCGTCCGCCTCTATCTCATCCTGCTGGTGACCTACGGCGCCGCCAGCTACCTGGTGCCCGAGGCGCTGCTCCAGGTGTTCTCCGAGCGCTACAGTCGCTACACCCTCGAGCAACTGCACGGCCCGCTCAGTCTGGTGCAACGCACCTTCAACCAGGCGCCGTCGGAGCGCTGGCCAGCCCTGCAGCAGGAGTTGGCCGGGGAACTGGCGCCCATCAGCCTGCGCCTGGTCTCGCGCGACGATCCCGCGCTCAGTCCGGCGGAGCGCGCGGACCTGGCCGCCGGTCAGCGGCGGGTACGGCTGGGCGACTATGGCGAACCCAGCGCGGCCCTGGTGCCGCTGCCGGCGGATCAGGTGCTGTGGATCGGCATCCCCGAGGCCCCCACCGACATCGCCCTGACCTACTGGGCGATGAATGCCCTGATCGGCGCGGCCCTGCTGGTCTGTCTCTATGTCTGGCTGCGACCGCACTGGCGCGACCTGGAGCGGCTGCGGCGTACCGCGGCGCGGCTGGGCAAGGGCCATCTGGGCGAGCGCACGGCCATCTCGCCGCGCTCGGACATCGGCGAGGTGGCGCGAGCCTTCGACGACATGGCCCAGGAGCTGGAGGCGCTGATCGTCCAGCAGCGCGACCTGCTCAACGCTGTCTCCCACGAATTGCGCACGCCGCTCTCGCGCCTGGAATTCGGCCTGGCGCTGTTGCAGGCCGATCCGCTGCCCGCCGAGACCCACCGCCAGCTGGAACAACTGGTGCGTCATGTCCGCGAACTGGATGCCCTGGTCGACGAATTGCTGTCCTTCGCCCGCCTGCAGAGCAGCCAGCAGCCGCCCGAACGCCTGAGCCTGGAACTCGAGGCCTTTCTCGACAGCGTGCTGGCCGACTTCGCCGAGGAGCAGGAGCGCCGTGGCGTCGCGATGCACCTGGACGTGGCGCAGGCGCCGAGGCAGGTCGAGCTGGCGCCACGCCTCACCGCCCGCGCCCTGCAGAATCTCGTCGGCAATGCCCTGCGTTACTGCCAGCGCGAGGTCTGGGTAACGGTCCGCGGCGATGGCGAAGCGCTGCTGATCGCCGTCGAAGACGATGGCGAAGGCATTCCCGCGGCGGAGCGCGAACGGGTCTTCGAACCCTTCTACCGCCTGGATCGCAGTCGCGACCGCGCCACCGGCGGCTTCGGTCTGGGTCTGGCCATCAGCCGGCGCGCGGTGGAAAACCAGGGTGGCCGGCTGGACCTGAGTGCCGGCGCTAAGGGCGGCGCTCGATTCGAGATCCGCCTGCCGCTGCCGCCGCGCCTGGGGCTCGCCTGAGGCCGCCTCGGCCCCTACACTTGGCGCCCCCGCCCGTTTCGGAATCGTCATGGCAGAGCCCTTCGACCGCCACCCGCTGCAACCCCTGCTCGACCGTATCGCCGCTGCCGCGCCGCGCCATTTCGGCGAAGGCGAGGTGGCCGACTACATCCCGGCCCTGGCCGAGGTGGCGCCGGATCAATTCGGCATCGCCGTCTGCGACGTCAAGGGTCAGGTCTGGCGCGCCGGGGCGGCCGACACGGCCTTTTCCATCCAGTCCATCTCCAAGGTGCTCAACCTGGTGATCGCCATGCAGCGCCTGGACGAGCCGGACATCTGGACCCGCGTCGGCCGCGAGCCCTCTGGCCATGCCTTCAACTCCATGGCCCAGCTGGAAGAAGAGAAGGGCGTGCCGCGCAATCCCTTCATCAATGCCGGCGCCGTGCAGGTCTGCGAATTGCTGGTGTCGCGCATCATGTCGATCCACTGGATGATGCGCGAGCAGGCGCGGCGTCTGGCCGGCAATCCGGCGATCAACTTCGACGACCGCGTGGCCCGTTCGGAGATGGACCACAAGGCGCGCAACGCCGCCCTGGCCTATCTGATGAAGGCCTACGGCAATCTGCATAGCGAGGTCGATGACGTCCTCGACGTCTATTTCCACGGCTGCGCCCTGGCCATGAGCTGCGTCGACGTGGCCCGCGCCTTCGCCTTCCTCGCCAACGGCGGGGTCAATCCCCAGGATGGCCAGGTCGTGGTGACGCCCCAGCAGACCCGCCAGCTCAACGCCCTGCTGCTGACCTGCGGCCTCTACGATGCGGCGGGCGATTTCGCCTGGCGCGTCGGCCTGCCGGGCAAGAGCGGGGTAGGGGGCGGCATCGTCGCCATCGTGCCGGGGCAGATGAGCATCTGCGTCTGGTCGCCACGGCTGGACAGCTACGGCAACTCGGTCGCCGGCCTGCGCGCCCTGGAGACCCTGGTGGAAGGGCTGGGCGTGGCGCCGCTGGGTTAATAGGCCATAGACAGGCTGAGGGTCACCTGGGGCACCACGCCGTCGGTCTCGCCCTCCGGACCGCTCAACTCGCGCAGGGCGCCGTCGCGATAGAGCGCCAGGGCTTCGGCGCGAGCGCTCCAGCGCGTCTCGCCCCAGCGAAAGGGCTGCTCCAGCGCCAGGCCGGTACGGGCGTAGAGACGGTCGCCGGAATCCGGGCCATAGAAGCCGTTCCAGCCCACCCCCAGGGCACTGGGGAAACTCAGGCGCAGGCCGCTGGCCGAGAGATCCAGTCCGGGTTCCAGGCTGCCCTGGGTGTAGAGACCGCTGTCGCCCTGGGTGCGGGTGGTCACCGCCAGACCCGGACGCCAAGCGCCCAGGCCCGACTCGGCCTGGTAGGCCAGGGTCAGGCTGGCTTCCTGAGTGGTGGCGGCGACGTCGTTGGGGCTGCTCTTCACCGTATAGACGAAGCCGACCCTCAGGCCCTTGGCCGGTGACACCACCAGGCCCACCAGGTTGTTGCTCTCGTACCAGCGCCGCGGGCTGACCCGCTCCTCGCTGGAGGGGCTGTGCAGGCCATTGCTGCTGCTGAACACCAGCCAGGCATCGGCATTGCCGTCGCTTCCCTGGTGCAGATCCAGGGCGAAGCCTGCCTGCAGGTGCAAGGGGATGCGATCGAGGCTGGACGCGTCGTCATCGTAGTTGCCGCGGGAGAAGTCGCCGTTGCGCACGTCCACGCCGAGTAGCGGATGGAAGCGCCCGGAGGTCTCGCTGACCTCCACGCTGCCCAGGGCGGCGTCTTCGCTCTCGATGGACGGTACGCTGCGGGGCGCGGCCTGGGCCGCCGCGGCCAGGCAGCTGGCTAGCAGACAGACGCAACGCAAGGGTGAAAAGGATGGCATGGCGGGCGACTCCGGGGGCGCGGGGCGCTCCGGGCGCGGCGCCATGAGCTATCGGACCGGACCGTCGCAGAGCGGGTTCCGAGGCCCTAGAGCACCGGCGAAAACACCCGCGCCACCCGCATGGCCACCCGCCGCCAGCGGCGCAGGGCGGCGTTGTCCTCGGGGGTGAGTTCACGCGAGCGACTGAAGTCCTGCTCCAGCATCTTGCGCACCTCCCAGGCGAAGGCGACGTCCATGACCATCACCATGACCTCGAAGTTGAGGCGGAAGGAGCGGTTGTCCAGGTTGGCGCTGCCCACCGCGGCCACGTCCTCGTCGATCAGCACCACCTTCTGGTGCAGGAAGCCTGGTCCGTAGCGGAACACCCGCACCCCGGCATGCACCGCTTCGAAGGCATAGAGATAGGAGGCGGCATAGACCACCTTGTGGTCCGGTCGCGAGGGCAGCAGGATGCGCACGTCGACCCCGCGCAGGGCGGCCAGGCGCAGGGCGGCCGAAACGGCTTCGTCGGGAATGAAGTAGGGCGTGGTGATCCAGACGCGGTGGCGCGCCGAGTGGATGGCCTCGACAAAGAACAGCGAGCAGGTTTCCTGATCGTCCGCCGGCCCGCTGGGCACCACCTGGCAAAGCACGCCGCCCTCTTCGTAGCGCTCCGGCAGCAGCAGGGTGGGCAGCTTTCTGGTCACCCAGTACCAATCCTGGGCAAAGGTCTCCTGCAGGGTGGCCAGGGCCGGGCCGCGCAATTCCAGGTGGGTATCGCGCCAGGGCGCCAGGGGCGGCTTGAGCCCCATGTATTCGTCGCCGACGTTGAGTCCGCCGGTAAAGCCCACCTCGCCATCGACGATGACGATCTTGCGGTGATTGCGGAAATTCACCTGGAAACGGTTGATCAGTCCGCGGCGGTTGCTGAAGCCCTTCACCTCGCAACCGGCCTCGCGCAGCTTTTCCACATAGGCGCGCGGCAGCGCATGGCTGCCGATGGCGTCATACAGCAGAAAGACCTGGACCCCGGCCCGGGCCCGGTCGAGCAGGGTGTTCTGCAGGGCCAGGCCGAGGGCGTCGTCGTGGATGATGAAGAACTGCACCAGCACCACCTTCTGCGCCCCGCGGATGGCCGTGAGGATGGCGGCGAAGGTTTCCTCGCCGTTGATCAGCAGGCGCACCTGGTTGTTGGCGACGCAGGGGGTGCCGGTGAGGGCGGTCATGGCCTTGAGCTTGCGATTGGCCGCGCTGCACTGCTGGGCGGCCATGGCCTCGGCGATCCAGGGCCGCCAGTCCAGTTCGGCGGCCTGGCGCGCCATCTCCTCGTCGGCCTGGCGCCGCGCCTTCACATAGCTGTCGAAGCGCCGCCGGCCAAAGACCAGGTAGGGGATCAGGCTGAGAAAGGGCATGAACACCAGCGCCATGGCCCAGGCCATGGCGCCTTGGGCGGTACGCACCGTGATGATGGCGTGGATCGCCGCGCTGATGCCGATCAGTTCGAGGGCCAGGGCGATGTAGTGGAGATCGAGGGGCAGGGAAGGCACGCGGGCAGCTCTCGCTCCGGGGTGGATGTCAGAGAGGTTGGACCGCCCTGAGCACCACGAATTTCGGCGTGGCCGCGATCTGTTCGACGCGCTTGAACAGCCGCTTGAGCTTGACGTGGTAACCCAGGTGGCGATTGCCCACCAGCCAGAGTTCGCCCTGCTCAGTCAGCGCCGCTCGCGCCTGCTGGAACATGCGCCAGGCCAGGAAATCGCCCACCACCTGCTGCTGGTGGAACGGCGGGTTGCAGAGGATCAGGTCCAGCGACCGCGGCGGCTGGTCGGCCAGGCCATCGGCCGCGTGGATCGCCACCGTTCGCTCGCCGAAGGCCGCGCTCCAGTTCTCGCGTGCCGACTGCACCGCCATGTAGGACTCGTCCACCAGGGTGAATTGCGCCTCGGGGTTGGCCAGGGCACAGGCCAGCGCCAGGACGCCGTTGCCGCAACCGAGATCGGCCACCCGGGCCTGGCCCAGCTGCTGGGGCAGGTGCGGCAGGAAGGCCCGGGTGCCGATGTCCAGGCCCTCGCGGCAGAAGACGTTGGCGTGGTTGACCAGGGTCAGCGGCGGGACGTCCAGGCGATAACGACTCGGGTAGGGCGAGGCCAGCGCCGGCCGCGCCTCGGGGGTGGCGAACAGCAGCCGCGCCTTCTTCACCGCCAGTGAAGCCTGCACCGGGCCGATATGCCGCTCCAGCAGGTCGCCGGCGGCGCGGGGCAGGTGCTTGAGCATGCCGGCGGCGATCACCCGGGCGCCCGGTGCCAGTTGGCCCCGCAGGCGGATCAGTTGTTCCTCCAGCAGCGCCAGGGTCTTGGGTACCCTTATCAGCACCAGATCGAAGGGACCGCTGGTCGCCTCGCTGGCCGGGACGAAGGTCACCGCCTCGGCGGCAAGGCCGTTGCGCGCCAGGTTGGCCGCCAGCGCCAGGGCCGCCAGGTGCGAGTCGCCACTGGAGGTCACCCGGGCATGGCCGGCGAGACTGGCGGCCAGGGCGCCGAAACCGTCGTTGAGCACCAGCACCCGGGCAGCGGGGTCCAGGCCGCTCTCGGCGACCTGCTGCAGCAGGTATTCGTCGGCGGCGTCGAAGGCCTGCAGGGGATCGTCGCGGCGTGGTGGCTGACGGTCGAGTTCGAGGATGGCGAAGGGCGAGACGAGAGAAGGCATGGTTTCTGTCGGTGTTTATCGGCGGCTCAGTGCGGGACAATGGCGCAAAGAACCTGCTTACGATCTGCTGCGCGTCGGCCAAACGGCGTTGAAAATAGCTTCGGAATGCTCATTTACCACTCGTAAACTCCGCTTCCTCAGCTATTTTCGCCTTGTTTGGCTCTAGCTCGCGAGATCGTAAACAGGCTCTAAGCAATCGGGAAAAGAGGCCAGTATGACCGCCACCGAAGACAAGTTCACCCGCGAGACGATCACCGCCGTCTGGCCTTGGAGCGACAACCTCTTCAGTCTGAGGACCACCCGCGATGCGCGCTATCGCTTTCGCGCCGGCCAGTTCGCCCGGCTGGGCGTGCGCAAGGCCGATGGCGACATCGTCTGGCGGGCCTACTCCATGGTCTCGGCGCCCCACGATGACTTCCTCGAATTCTTTTCCATCGTGGTGCCGGGCGGCGCCTTCACCAGCGAACTGAGCCGCCTGCGCGAGGGCGACGAACTGCTGGTGGAAAAGCAGCCCTATGGCTATCTCACCCTGGAGAGATTCGGCGGCGGTCGCGACCTCTGGCTGCTGGCCACCGGTACCGGTCTGGCACCCTTCCTGTCGATGCTGCAGGAACCCGACACCTGGGAGCGCTTCGAGCGCATCGTGCTGGTCTACAGCGTGCGCGAAGCCCGCGACCTGGCCTACCAGGAGGTCATCCGCGGTTACGGCCAGGTGGAGCACCTCGAAGGCCTCACCGACCGCCTGGTCTATGTCCCCGTGGTCACCCGCGAGGAGCATCCCGGCGCCCTGCGCGGCCGCATCACCACCCTGATCGAAAACGGCGAGCTGGAACGCGCCGCCGGCGTCGAGCTCTCGCCCGAGCACTCGCGCATCCTCATCTGCGGCAATCCGGAGATGGTCGACGACACCCGCCAGCTGCTCAAGACCCGCGATCTGCAACTGGCCCTGAGTCGCCGACCCGGCCAGGTAGCCGTGGAGAACTACTGGTAAAGACCGCGTCGCACCGGCGTCTTTACGTTTTCTTCACAATTGGAAAAGGTTGGGCCTTTAGTTTTGGGCCCGCCTTGCTCTAGGATCGGAATTTCCAAGACTACCTTCCGAGTTCCGATGAGCAGTGACAGATCCGAGCCGCCCCCGGCCCTTGTGCCAGGTGCGGCTGACACCCCCTCCCGCCTTATTCCCTCCGTGGCCGTTCGGCCCCTTCAGACGGAGGTCCGCTGCTGATGGAATGGATCGCCGATCCCACCGCCTGGTTGGGACTTCTCACCCTGATCGTCCTGGAAATCGTCCTGGGCATCGACAACCTGGTCTTCATCGCCATCCTCGCCGACAAGCTGCCGCCCGCGCAGCGTGACAAGGCGCGGGTGATCGGCCTGTCGCTGGCGCTGATCATGCGCCTGGGCCTGCTGGCCAGCATCTCCTGGATGGTGACCCTCACCGAACCGCTGTTCGAGGTCTTCGGCAAGGCCTTCTCCGGCCGTGACCTCATCATGCTGTTCGGCGGTATCTTCCTGCTGTTCAAGGCCACCACCGAGTTGCACGAACGCATCGAGGGCCATACCCACAAGACCGGTGGCAATCGTGCCTACGCGGCCTTCTGGCCGGTGGTCGCGCAGATCGTGGTGCTCGACGCCGTGTTCTCGCTGGACGCCGTCATCACCGCCGTGGGCATGGTCGAGCACCTGAGCGTGATGATGATCGCCGTGATCATCTCCATCGGCCTGATGCTGGTGGCGAGCAAGCCGCTGACCGCCTTCGTCAACGCCCATCCCACGGTGATCATGCTGTGCCTGGGCTTCCTGATGATGATCGGTCTGAGCCTGACCGCCGAAGGCCTGGGCTTCCACATTCCCAAGGGTTATCTCTATGCCGCCATCGGCTTCTCGATCCTCATCGAGCTGGCCAACCAGGTGGTGCGCTGGAAGCGCAAGCGCCAGTTGCACGAGCGCCTCGGCATGCGCGAGCGGACCTCCCAGGCGGTGTTGCGCCTGCTTGGCGGTCGCCTGCGCGAAGACGAGGTGGACGAGGACATCGCCGAGCTGATGGAAGGCGAGAAGGGCGAAGGCCCGGTCTTCGATCGCCGCGAGCGGCTGATGATCAGTGGCGTGCTGCAACTGGGCGAGCGTCCGGTGCGCACGGTGATGACCGCCCGCGCCGACGTCGACATCCTCGATGCCGATGCCGCCCCGGAGCGCCTGCGCGAGCAATTGCTGGCCTCGGCCCACTCGCGCCTGCCGCTGGTGGTCAACGGCAACATCGATGAGCCCCTGGGCTATGTGCACAAGAAGGAGCTGTTCGCCGACATCCTCCAGGGCCAGTCGCCGGACCTGCGCGCCCGGGTGCGCACCCCCATCCACCTGCCGGCCCAGGCCACGGTGCTGGGCGCCCTGGAACAGCTACGCGCCGCCTCGACCCACGTGGCCTTCGTGGTCAACGAATTCGGTGGCTTCGAAGGTCTGCTGACCCTGACCGACATCCTCGAGGCCATCGCCGGCGAAATGCCGGACGCCAGCGAGGAAAGCCTGCCGGAGCTGGAAAAGGTGGAAAACGGCTATCGCGCCAGCGGTGGCCTGACGCTGCATCCCCTGGCCCAGCGCACCGGCTTCCAGATCGCGGAAAACGAGGACTATCAGACCCTCGGCGGTCTGGTCGTGGACCTGCTGGGGCGCCTGCCGGTGGCTGGCGATCGCCTGGAATACCAGGGCTGGCAACTGACGGTGGAGTCGGTCAAGGATCGGCGGATCGGCTGGATCCGCCTGGAGCGACCCGCCTCCTAGCGAGGCGGGTTCGACGCGGACACTACAGCGGGTTGACCGGCGGTTCCTGCTTTACCACAGGGGCCGCGGTCGCCTGGCTGTTCTGTTCCTTCAGCAGGTCACGGATCTCGGTCAGCAGCACCTGATCCTTGGTCGGACCGGACGGCGCGGCATCCTGGTGCAGACGCAGGCGGTTGAGCACCTTGATCGCCATGAAGATGGCGAAGGCGATGATCACGAAGTCGAAGATGGTCTGCAGGAACTTGCCGTAGGACATGACCACGGCCGGCTGGTCACCCACGGCGGCCCTCAGGGTGATCGCCAGTTGCGAGAAATCCACGCCCCCCAGCAACAGGCCCAGCGGCGGCGTGATGATGTCGGCTACGAAGGACGACACGATCTTGCCGAAAGCCGCGCCCAGGATGATGCCGACCGCCAGGTCGACCACGTTGCCTCTCATGGCGAATTTCTTGAACTCGGCAATGATGCTCATGCTGCACTCCTTTGGATGGTTTCGAAGAGACGATAGACGATTGTGCTCGCTTCGCTCGGGTTTGGAACCCTGCGAGCGGTCCGGAGGTTCCCCGGCAGCGGCAAATCGCCGCGGAATCGGCAGCTGGTCGTGGCTGTCGCACTTTGTCCAAAGGGCCGGGTCCACCCCTTACGTCGAGGGCTGCAACCCTCGCGACTTCCACCTCTCGCCTCAAGGAGCCCCTGATGGTTGCCAAACACGACCTGCACAAAGACTTTCCCGAATACGCCGAGCAGCTGGACAGCCGTCCCCAGACCGATGCGGCCTTCGCCAAGCTGCTGGAAGACTACGCCAAGCTCGACCAGCAGATCCTCGATCTGGAGGAAGTGGAGGAGTCCAGCGGCGACGAGGAATTGGGTCGCCTGCGTCGCGAACGGGTCCTGCTCAAGGACAAGATCGCTCAGCAACTGAAATACCCGTCCTAGCCGTGCCGGGCTCGGCCTGTGGTGCCGAGCCCACGTTTATGCGATTGGCAAGGGCCGCCGGCGTTGCCATCATGGCCTCCTAGGAGAGGACCGATGACCGACGAAGTGGCGATGTACCAGCAGTGGCACCTGTGGATCACCGAGGCAGCCGTGGAAGCCCAGCGCCGTCGCGTGCAGCTCGAATTCGCCGAATACAGCCGCCTGCTGGCCAACCTGCAGCTGCTCGAACAGGAGCGCTGGCAACAGGCATTGCCGGTCTGGCTACGGGGCGACGTGGAGATGGTGTCGACGCTCAAGCACTAGCGCCAGAACCTCGCGGCAGACACTGATGGCCAGGCGCTGAACGACCGGCGGTACCTGGCGGTCAATGGGGTACCCCAGGCGAATTTCGCCGGGTGAGCGAGGTTTATCCGGCCTACCTGGCCCTCCCAACGAGGATGTCCCCATGAAGCGTACCGCCCTGATCGCCCTGATGATGTTCGCCGCTGCACCCGTATTCGCCAAGGATCTGTGTGCGGTCCAGCTGCAGAAGCTGGACGACGCCAGCAAGATGAAGACCAACATGATCGGCCCGGGCAGCTCCCAGGCCCAGCAGATCGCCAGCTTCCGCAAGAACGCCATGGAAGCGCAGAAGGCCGGCGACGAGAAGAAGTGCATCGCCCAGGCCAACCAGGCCCTGACCATGCTGCGCCAGCCGGGTGGCGAGGGCAACTAAGGCTCTAGCCCAGGATTCGGAGAGGCGCGCTCCCCCCGGGAGCGCGCCTTTTTACTGTCTATGCATCCAGTCGTGATATGCTGGGAATCTTCCCTTCTCGACTGGAGAATTCCGCCATGGCCAAGGCCAAGCGTCTCTACGGCTGCACCGAATGCGGCGCCACCTTTCCCAAGTGGGCGGGCCAGTGTGGCGAGTGCGGTGCCTGGAACACCCTGGTGGAAACCGTCGTCGAGACCTCCGCCGTCCCTTCCGGTCGCGCCGGCTGGGCTGGGGCGCAGGCGACCATCAAGACCCTGGCCGAGGTCAGCGTCGAGGAAACCCCGCGCTTCACCACCGACTCCACCGAACTCGACCGGGTACTGGGTGGCGGCCTGGTGGATGGCTCCGTGGTGCTGATCGGCGGCGATCCCGGCATCGGCAAGTCCACCATCCTGCTGCAGACCCTCTGCCACCTGGCCGCGCGCATGCCGGCGCTCTATGTCACCGGCGAGGAATCCCAGCAGCAGGTAGCCATGCGCGCCCGCCGCCTGGGGCTGCCGGAAGACAAGCTCAAGGTCATGACCGAGACCTGCATCGAGACCATCGTCGCCACCGCCCGCCAGGAAAAGCCGCGGGTCATGGTGATCGATTCCATCCAGACCATCTTCACCGAGCAACTGCAATCCGCCCCCGGCGGCGTGGCCCAGGTGCGCGAGAGCGCGGCGCTGCTGGTGAGATTCGCCAAGCAAACCGGCACCGCCATCTTCCTCGTCGGCCATGTCACCAAGGAAGGCGCCCTGGCCGGACCGCGAGTGCTCGAGCACATGGTCGATACCGTGCTCTATTTCGAGGGCGAGTCCGACGGCCGTCTGCGCATGCTGCGAGCGGTCAAGAACCGCTTCGGCGCGGTCAACGAACTGGGCGTGTTCGGCATGACCGACAAGGGCCTCAAGGAAGTCTCCAACCCCTCGGCGATCTTTCTCAACCGTGCCCAGGAAGCGGTGGCCGGCAGCGTGGTCATGGCGACCTGGGAGGGCTCGCGGCCGATGCTGGTGGAGGTGCAGGCCCTGGTGGACACCAGTCACCTGGCCAATCCGCGGCGGGTCACCGTGGGCCTGGATCAGAATCGCCTGGCCATGCTGCTGGCGGTGCTGCACCGCCACGGCAGCATTCCCACCTACGACCAGGACGTCTTCATCAACGTGGTCGGCGGGGTCAAGGTGCTGGAGACGGCAGTGGATCTGGCGCTGATGTCGGCGGTGATCTCCAGCCTGAGGGACCGCGCCCTGCCGCACGACCTGCTGGTGTTCGGCGAGATCGGCCTGTCCGGCGAGATCCGCCCGGTGCCCAGTGGCCAGGAGCGTCTCAAGGAAGCCGCCAAGCACGGCTTCAAGCGTGCCATCGTACCCAAGGGCAATGCCCCCAAGGATCCGCCGCCCGGTCTGCAGGTAGTGGCCGTGACCCGGCTGGAGCAGGCGCTGGATGCGCTCTTCGAATAGCCTTGGGCAGCATTTGTAATATTTTTTAAAACTCTCGGTGGGGCAGGGTGGTCTATCAGGCGCTTCCACGAACCCGGATACCCGCCATGTCCCGTCTGCTCCCGCTTTCCCTGTTCCTTGCCGGCCTTGCCGCCAGTGCCCTGGTCCAGGCCGCCGATCCCAGCAGCTCTGCTCCGGCCAGCCTGGAGGTGGATCAGCTGGAGTGGCAGCATGCCGACGAAGGCAGCGTCTTCAACTGGGACCTGGAAGGCTGGGTCCTAGGCGGCGGCGCCAATCGCCTGGATTTCCGCAGCCAGGGCGAGCGTACCAACGGCCACACCGAGCAGGCCGAGGTGCAGGCGCTCTGGGGACACAGCCTGGCCAAGGGCTGGGGTAGCGTGGCCGGCATCCGCCAGGATTTCAAACCCGGCTCGCCGCAGACCTGGGCCGCCCTGGGCATCCAGGAACACGATCCCGAGGATCTCGACATCGAGATCACCGCCTTCTTCGGCGAGAACAGCCAGACCGCCCTGCGCCTGGAAGCCGAATACGACTGGGCCCTGACCCAGCGGCTGATCCTCCAGCCCCATACCGAACTCAATTTCTACGGTCGCAACGACGAGTCCCGCGGCCAGGGCGCCGGCTTTGCCGAAAGCGAGGCGGGCTTGCGCCTGAGATACCAGGTGACCCCGGAGGTCGCGCCCTATGTCGGGGTGTCCTGGAACGCCACCCACGGCAATACCGCCGCCATGGCGCGGGAAGAGGGCGAAGACACCCACGACGCGCGGCTGGTCGTAGGTCTGCATCTGGAGTTCTAGACCTCGTTGGGCTTCGCTTTCGCTCAACCCAACCTACAAGGCTACCGATACCGTAGGTTGGGTTGAGGCGGCTCTATCGTCGAAGCCCAACAGGCGGATTCAAGCCCAAACACCGTTGGGCTTCGCTTTCGCTCAACCCAACCTACGCGGCTACCGTTGCCGTAGGTTGGGTTGAGACGGCTCCACCGTCGAAGCCCAACAGGCGGATTCAAGCCCAAGCACCGTTGGGCTTCGCGTTCGCTCAACCCAACCTACACGGCTACCGTTGCCGTAGGTTGGGTTGAGACGGCTCCACCGTCGAAGCCCAACAGGCGAATTCAAGCCCAAGCACCCTCGGGCTTCCCTTTGCCTTAACCCAGCCTGCCAAGACCTCGCTCAGGGCGTGCCCAGCGCCGCCAGCTCGCGCTCCAGCAGGTTCTCGTCGCCCAGGTTCAGCTCCACCAGGCGGCGCAGGTGGCTGATGGAATCCAGGTCGATCTGGCGGCAGGCGAAGGCCAGCTGCTCGGGGGTTTCCCGCACCAGTTCCACGTCCATGGTCACCTGGGTCTCGTCGTTCAGCAGGATGCGCAGCTGATAGGCGGCGCTTGGCTGGGCCGACCAGTCGGTGGGCCGCGCCAGCAGCACGCCCTTGAGCGAGATGTCGTCCACGGGCGCTGCCCACTGGTGCTCACCCTGGTGCAACTGCGCAGGGGCATCGAAGGTGAAGCGGGTAAAGCGGCGACGCTCGTTGGTGTCGTTCATGGAAAGGCTTCCTGAGGTTTCCTGATCACTGTAGACGACCGTGGCCGTCCCGTATCGACTGCGCCTGGAAGGGTAGCCGGCTGCGGCCAGTGGAGCCACAACGAGAGGGCTCATTGGTCGCCAGGGTGCGAGCAGTGGCCTCTGGTCAGACGTTGGACGTGCCCTCGGGGCGCCAGCCGTACTCGCGCGCATGGCGGACAAGGTCGGCCGGCTTCTGGATGTCCAGCTTGCGGCGGATGCTCAGGCGATGGGTCTCCACCGTGCGCACGCTGAGCCCCAGTTGCTGGGCCATGGTCTTGTTGTTGAGACCCTGAGCCATCAGCAGCAGCACCTGGCGTTCCCGCGGGGTGAGGTCGCCCTCGCTGGCGCCGCCTTCGCCCAGGCGGGCGGCGATGGCGCTGCTGTAGAAGCGCCCGCCGACCGCCAGGGCTTCCACGGCGGCGATGATC
The DNA here is from genome assembly GCF_014190935.1 of Pseudomonas sp. AS2.8. Taxonomy (NCBI): domain Bacteria; kingdom Pseudomonadati; phylum Pseudomonadota; class Gammaproteobacteria; order Pseudomonadales; family Pseudomonadaceae; genus Pseudomonas; species Pseudomonas sp. AS2.8. Next base: position 168,972 of record NZ_JACHVV010000005.1, on the reverse strand, counting down.
TCCTCCGAGGGTGCATCCTTGAGCACATAGCCGGCCGCGCCGACCCGCAGCGAGGTGCTCACGTACTCGCGATTGTCGTACATGCTCAGGATCAGTACCCGGGCACGGGGGGCGCGCTCGGCGATCAGCGCGGTCAGCTCGAGGCCGTTGATGTCCTTGAGGCCGATGTCCACCAGCAGGATGTCCGGATCGAGACGCGCCAGCAGGTCGAGGGCTTCCGCGCCGCTGCCGGCCTCGCCGACCACGACGAAGCGCTCGATGGTGCCCAGCAGCGCCCGCACGCCGGCGCGGACCAGGGCATGGTCGTCGACCAGGAGGATGCGGATGGGCGTCATGTCGGGCTTTCCTCGTCGGCCGGGAGGTCCGAGCGTAGCAGAACCACGTCGAGGGTCGTGCCGCCGGGCCCGGACTGGATGGCGCAGCGACCGCCGAACAGCTCCACCCGCTCGCGGATGTTGCGCAGGCCGATGCCGCCGCTGAGGCGCTCCACCTGGCCGGTATCGAAACCGCGGCCGTCATCGTGCACGGTCAGGCAGATCCAGCGCCCGCGCCGTTGCAGGTCGATGACCACCCGCCGGGCCCCGGCATGGCGTTCGATATTGGTCAGGGCCTCCTGGACGATGCGAAACAGGGCGACGTCCATGTCGCCGCCGGCGGGACTGTCGTCCAGGGTCTGCCGGTAGTCCACGTCCAGGCCGCTGCGCTGGCGGAATTCCTCCACCAGCTGGCCGAGCGCGGCGGGCAGGCCGAGGGTGTCCAGCAGGGAAGGGTGCAGGTCGTGGGAGATGCGGCGGATCTCGCCGATGGCGGCGGCCAGGCGCTGGGTGCCCTCGCGCAGGGTCTCGCCGGCGCTGGGCTTGCCCGCGCCCAGTTCGCGGCTGGCCAGCTCGAACTGGAACTTGATGGATACCAGCAACTGGCTGATGCCGTCGTGCAACTCGCGCGACAGCCGCGACCTTTCCTCTTCCTGGGAGGTGATGAGTCTCTGGGTCAGCTGCTTGAGCTTGCGATCGGCCAGGCGGTGTTCGCTGACGTTGAGCGTCAGGCCACCGGCGAACACCAGCAGCACCGCCACCAGGGCCACCCCGGCGCTGGCCAGCAGGGTGGTGCGGATGCCGGCGGCCACGTCGTGGCGGACCTGGGCGAGGGCGGCGTCCACGTCGTCCAGGTAGAGACCGGTGCCCAGCACCCAGCCCCAGCGTTGCAGCTGGGTCACGTAGGCGAGCTTTTCCGCCATCTGCCCGCTGGAGGGCTTCTGCCAGCCATAGCGCTGGAAGCCGTCGCCTTCGCGGGCGCTCCTGAGCAGCGCCTGGATCACCAGCAGGCCGGTACCGTCGGTCAGCTGCCAAAGATCCCGGCCGACCAATTCGGGCTGGCGCGGATGCATGAGATTGCGGCCATGCTGGTCGTAGACGAAGAAATAGCCGTCGCTGCCGAAATTCAGACTGGCCAGCAGCGCCAGTACCCTGGCCTTGGTCTCCTCGTCGTCGCGACCGCTGCCGTACAGCGGCTGGATGGCACTGACGCCCATCTCCACATAGTTGCGCAACTCGGTCTTCTTGCTGCCGAGGATGCTGTGTTCGAGCAGCCGGGCCTGCTGCTCGCCCAGGCGCTGGCTCTGTTCCAGGACCACCAGGCAGACCGCGGCCACCGCCAGCAGCAAAGGCAGCAGTCCGAGGGCGACCATCTTGTATTTGAGTTGCATCGGCACCTGTCCGGACTACCCGCTACGTAGAACTACGTAGCGGGCCTTGGGTAGTTCTGCGAATTTCGCTGTCGCGTCGAGCCGCCGATAGTAATATGGCTCCGCTGTGGGCTCTCACAATAACAAGTATCGCCGCGGCCACTGGTGCGCGGCAGGAGAACAAGCATGACCCGAATGGCCAGCCATCTTGCCTGGTTCGCCGTTGCCGTACTGGGCGCCTTCGCGCTGGGTACCGTGGCGCTGAGTCGAGGCGAAGCGATCAACGCCCTCTGGATCGTGGTCGCCGCCGTGGCGATCTACCTCGTTGCCTACCGCTACTACAGCCTGTTCATCGCCACCAAGGTGATGGGGCTCGACGCCAGAAGAGCCACGCCCGCCGTCCTCAACAACGACGGCCTGGACTACGTCCCCACCAACAAGCACATCCTCTTCGGCCACCACTTCGCCGCCATCGCCGGCGCCGGTCCGCTGGTCGGTCCCGTGCTCGCCGCCCAGATGGGCTATCTGCCCGGCACCCTCTGGCTGATCGCCGGAGTGGTCTTCGCCGGCGCGGTGCAGGACTTCGTGGTGCTGTTCCTCTCCACCCGCCGCAACGGTCGCTCCCTGGGCGACATGGTGCGCGAGGAGATGGGCCGCATCCCCGGCACCATCGCCCTGTTTGGCTGCTTCCTGATCATGATCATCATCCTCGCGGTGCTGGCGCTGATCGTGGTCAAGGCCCTGGCCGAGAGTCCCTGGGGCATGTTCACGGTGATCGCCACCCTGCCGATCGCCATGTTCATGGGCGTCTACATGAGATACATCCGCCCCGGGCGCATCGGCGAGATCTCGCTGGTCGGCGTGGTGCTGCTGCTGGCTTCCATCTGGGCCGGTGGCGTGGTCGCCGCCGATCCGGTCTGGGGTCCGGCCTTCACCTTCACCGGCGTGCAGATCACCTGGATGCTGATCGGCTATGGCTTCGTCGCCGCCGTGCTGCCGGTCTGGCTGGTGCTGGCGCCGCGTGACTACCTGTCCACCTTCCTCAAGATCGGCACCATCATCGCCCTGGCCATCGGCATCCTGGTGACCATGCCGATGCTCAAGATGCCGGCCCTGACCCAGTTCGTCGACGGCACCGGTCCGGTGTGGAAGGGCACCCTGTTCCCCTTCCTGTTCATCACCATCGCCTGCGGCGCGGTGTCCGGCTTCCATGCCCTGATCAGCTCGGGCACCACGCCCAAGCTGATCGCCAAGGAAACCCACGCCCGCTACATCGGCTACGGCGCCATGCTGATGGAGTCCTTCGTCGCCATCATGGCCATGGTCGCCGCCTCGGTGATCGAACCGGGCGTCTACTTCGCCATGAACAGCCCGGCCGCCGTGGTCGGCGCCGACGTGGTCTCGGTGGCCGCCAAGATCAGCACCTGGGGCTTCGTGGTGACGCCCGAGATGCTGCAGGCCACCGCCGCCGAGATCGGCGAGCACACCATCCTGGCCCGTGCCGGTGGTGCGCCGACCCTGGCGGTGGGCATCGCCCAGATCATGCACAACGTGCTGCCGGGCGAGAACACCATGGCCTTCTGGTACCACTTCGCCATCCTGTTCGAGGCGCTGTTCATCCTCACCGCGGTGGACGCCGGCACCCGCGCCGGCCGCTTCATGCTGCAGGACCTGCTGGGCAGCTTCGTGCCAGCGCTGAAGCGCACCGATTCCTGGACCGCCAACGTCATCGGCACCGCCGGTTGCGTCGCCCTCTGGGGTTGGCTGCTGTACCAGGGCGTGGTCGATCCGCTGGGCGGCATCAACACCCTCTGGCCGCTGTTCGGCATCTCCAACCAGATGCTCGCCGGTATCGCCCTGATGCTGGGCTCGGTGGTGCTGATCAAGATGAAGCGCCAGCGCTATGTCTGGGTCACCCTGGTGCCGGCGGTGTGGCTGCTGATCTGCACCACCACCGCCAGCCTGATCAAGCTGTTCGATTCGAATCCGGCGGTCGGCTTCCTGGCCCTGGCCAAGAAATACAGCACCGCCATGGCCCAGGGGCAGGTGATCGCCCCGGCCAAGAGCATGGAACAGATGCAGCACATCGTCTTCAACGCCTACACCAACGCCACCCTGTCGGTGCTGTTCCTGGTGGTGGTGATGAGCATCCTGTTCTTTTCCATCAAGGTCGGTCGCGCCGCCCTGGCCAAGCCCGAGCGCAGCGACCGCGAGACCCCGTTCCAGCCGGCCACGGGCGTTTAAAGGAGAATCCTCATGTTCAATGACCTGGGTCGCATGGGTAAGTACCTGGGGCAGGCCGCCAAGATGCTGGTGGGCATGCCCGACTACGACACCTATGTCGAGCACATGCGCGGCAAGCATCCGGACCAGCCGGTGATGAGCTACGAAGCCTTCTTCCGCGAGCGCCAGGAAGCGCGCTACGGTGGCGGCAAGTCCGGCGCCATACGCTGCTGCTGACCCAGGGTCACCCTCAGAACCTGTTCACGATCTGCTGCGCGTCGGCCAAACGGCGTTGAAAATGCCTTCGGAATGCTCATTTACCACTCGTAAACTCGAGCGCGAGTCCGATCCGCTTCCTCAGGCCTTTTCGCCTTGTTTGGCTCTAGCTCGCGAGATCGTGAATAGGTTCCAAGGCCGGGCTCCAAGCCCGGCCTCTTTCTGTCTGGAGTCCTTTCATGCGTGAACCCATCCCCGTCACCGTCCTGACCGGCTTTCTCGGTGCCGGCAAGACCACCCTGCTCAAGCACATCCTGCAGGCCGAGCACGGCCTCAGGATCGCCGTGATCGAAAACGAATTCAGCGCCCTCGACGTCGACGGCGAACTGCTCGAAGACGCCGGCGCCGTGCAGCTGATGAAGGTCGCCAACGGCTGCGTCTGCTGCACCGGCAGCAAGGACCTGGCCTATGCCCTGACCGTGCTGCTGGAGCGGCTGGACAGCGGCGAACTGGATTTCGAGCGGCTGGTGGTGGAATGCACGGGCCTGGCCGATCCCGGTCCGGTGGCCCAGACCTTCTTTACCGACGAGCTCTTGCGCGAACGCTATCTGCTCGACGGGGTGCTGACCCTGGTGGACGCCGTCCACGCCAGCGAGCAACTGAGCGATCCGCTGCTGCAGGCGCAGATCGGTTTCGCTGATCGCCTGCTGCTGACCAAGCTCGACCTGGCCGAGCCGGCCGCCGTCGAGGCGCTGGAGAACCGCCTGCAGCGCATCAACCGGCGCGCCCCCATCCGCCATGTCGATCACGGCCGCATCGAGCTGGCCGAGTTGCTCGACATCCGCGGTTTCAACCTGCACGACGAGGACCTGGCACCGCCGACGCTGTTCCGTCCGCTGCGCCCGGTGTCGGAAGCCGTCAGCCTCACCGAGCGCATCCAGTCCATCGCCATCCGCGAGTCGCGTCCCTACGACCAGGACAAGATCGGCAAGGTGATGGAGATGCTGCTCGATACCCTCGGCTGCGACCTGCTGCGCTACAAGGGCCTGCTCAACATCGCCGGCGAGGAGCGCCGCCTGCTGTTCCAGGGCGTGCAGCAGATCTATGCCGCCGACTGGGAGCGTGACTGGCTGGCCGACGAGGAACGCGAGAGTCGCGTGGTGCTGATCGGCATGGACCTGCCGGAAGAGCGCATCCGCGCCGCCTTCGAGCGGGCGGTGGCGCGCGCCTGAGGCGGGCTGGGCCACCAGCAACAGAATCAGGACGGGTAGCGCGGCGGGGCGAAGAACCCCAAGGCGCCTTCGATGCGGGCTTCAGCGATCCGGGCTTCCGTCCATGCCTGAGCGCGGTGTCGGCCCAGGGAGGCGGCGTGGCGGGAACCCGATCGATGGCGACGGGCGAGGCATAGCGCCACCGAACGAAATATCCCTCACCGAGGACTCTGCATGCTCCTGCTATGGCAAGCCCTGGCCACCGGCGGCCTGATCCTGCTGGGCGCGCTGCTGATCGATCACCTGCTGCCGCACCGGGAGACGCGCGCGCGGCGCTGGTGGCGGCGGATTGCCCTGGTCGTCATGGGCAGTCTGGCCGGTATCGCTGGGCGGCTGTTGGTGGGCTGGCCTTAGGCGTCGCTGTCCGCGGCCTGGCCGGTGCGGCTGGCCAGCCGCTCCAGGGCGGCCTTGAGCTTGGGGTCGCGGATCCCGGCCGCGACTTCGCGCAGGCTGTCGGCGCCCACCTGACTGACCTGGCGCACCGGTCGGGCGCGGGTGGCAACGCCGGGATTCGGCTGCATCTTGAACTGCAGGCGCATCAGGCCGGCGAATTCCGGCGCCTGCTGCAGCAGTCTGAGCAGGCGCCGCTGCTGATAGCGCAACCGGGTCGCCCAATGGGCGTCGTTGACCACCAGCAACAGGGTGCCCTCGCGCCAGCTGGCCACCCGGCAATGGGGTCGGGCGGCGGGTTGCAGCTGTTCTTCCAGCAGCTGTTGCAACCGGCCCAGTCGCTCGGCCTCGCGAAACAGCGCCTTGAGCGGTTTGGCCTGGCGCAGCAGGGCGGCGGGAGCGACGGCGGAGAGGGGGCGAAAGGCCATGCGCAGGACTCGCGATGGGCGAAGAGGAGACGCCGATGGTAACAGATCGCTCTGGCGTCCTGGCGGCCGGGGGCCCGTCGTTCTTTCCTCATCGGCATTTCCGAGTAGAATGCCCGATTACCATCGCGGGACACCGCGGGTTTCAACCCCCGCGCCCAGGCGTCTGGCCAGGCTCTGCAGAGGCCTTGCCGCCCGTTTCGCTCCCCTCATTCCAGCGGAAGAATTCCAGTCGATATGTTTGCGCCTTTGTTGAAGAAATTCTTTGGAAGCAAGAACGAACGAGATGTCAAACGCCTAGGCAAGGTCGTGGTGGCCACCAATGCGTTGGAATCCCAGATTGCCTCCCTGAGCGACGAGCAACTGCGCGCCAAGACCGAGGAATTCAAGCAGCGCGTCGCGCAGGGCGAGTCCCTCGACGTGCTGATGCCCGAGGCCTTCGCCGTGGTCCGCGAGGCCGGCAAGCGGGTCATGGGCATGCGCCACTTCGACGTCCAGCTGATCGGCGGCGCCGCGCTGCACGAAGGCAAGATCGCCGAGATGCGTACCGGTGAGGGCAAGACCCTGGTGGGCACCCTGCCGGTCTATCTCAACGCGCTGTCCGGCAAGGGCGTCCACGTGGTCACGGTGAACGACTACCTGGCCCGCCGCGACGCCAACTGGATGCGGCCGCTGTACGAATTCCTCGGCCTGTCGGTCGGCATCATCCTGCCGTTCCAGCCGCCGGAAGAGAAACGCGCCGCCTATGCCTCGGACATCACCTACGGCACCAACAACGAATTCGGCTTCGACTACCTGCGCGACAACATGGCCTTCAGCATGGCCGAGAAGTACCAGCGCGAGCTGAACTTCGCGGTGGTCGACGAGGTGGACTCCATCCTCATCGACGAAGCCCGGACCCCGCTGATCATCTCCGGCCAGGCCGAAGACAGCTCCGAGCTCTACCAGAAGATCAACCTGCTGATCCCGCGCCTGCAGCAGCACATCGAGGAAGAGGAAGGCAATCCGACCCAGGTCGGTCACTACACCATCGATGAAAAGACCCGCCAGGTGGAGATCACCGAGCTGGGTCACCAGTTCATCGAGGAGATGCTCACCGAAGCCGGACTGCTGGCCGAGGGCGAGAGCCTCTACTCCGCGCACAACCTGGGCCTCCTGACCCACGTGTTCGCCGGCCTGCGCGCCCATACCCTGTTCCATCGCAACGTCGAGTACATCGTCCAGCAGGACCAGGTGCTGCTGATCGACGAGCACACCGGCCGGACCATGCCGGGCCGTCGCCTCTCCGAAGGCCTGCACCAGGCCATCGAGGCCAAGGAAGGACTGCCGATCCAGCCCGAGAGCCAGACCCTGGCCTCGACCACCTTCCAGAACTACTTCCGCCTCTACAACAAGCTCGGTGGCATGACCGGCACCGCCGACACCGAGGCCTTCGAATTCCGCCAGATCTACAACCTCGACGTGCTGGTCATCCCGACCCACCGCGAAGTCGCCCGTAAGGACTTCAACGACCTGGTCTATCTGACCCAGGCCGAGAAGTACCAGGCCATCATCGAGGACGTGAAGCAGTGCCAGGCCGAAGGCCGTCCGGTGCTGGTGGGTACCGCCTCCATCGAGAGTTCCGAGTACGTCGACCAGTTGCTGACCCAGGCCGGCATCGAGCACAAGGTGCTCAACGCCAAGTACCATGAACGCGAAGCCGAGATCATCGCCCAGGCCGGTCGTCCGGGCGCCGTGACCATCGCCACCAACATGGCCGGTCGCGGTACCGACATCCTGCTCGGCGGCAATTGGGAAGTGGAAGTCGCGGCCCTGGAGAGCCCCACCGAGGAGCAGATCGCCGCGATCAAGGCCGCCTGGCAGGCGCGCCACAAGCAGGTCATCGATGCCGGCGGCCTGCACGTGATCGCCTCCGAGCGCCACGAATCCCGCCGGATCGACAACCAGCTGCGCGGCCGTGCCGGTCGCCAGGGCGACCCGGGTTCCAGCCGCTTCTACCTGTCGCTGGAAGACAGCCTGATGCGCATCTTCGCCTCCGACCGGGTGAAGAACTTCATGAAGGCCCTGGGCATGCAGGGCGGCGAGGCCATCGAGCACCGCATGGTCACCAACGCCATCGAGAAGGCGCAGCGCAAGGTCGAGGGTCGCAACTTCGACATCCGCAAGCAGCTGCTGGAATACGATGACGTGGCCAACGAGCAGCGCAAGGTGATCTATCACATGCGCGACACCCTGCTGGCCAACGAAGACGTCGGCGACACCATCAAGGGCTTCCGCGAGGAGACCCTGACCCAGGTGATCAACGAGCACATCCCGCCGCAGTCGCTGCCCGAGCAGTGGGACGTCCCCGGCCTGGAAGCCGAGATCTACAGCGTCTTCGGTCTGCAACTGCCCATCGGCCAGTGGCTGGACGAGGACGACAAGCTGTACGAGGACACCCTGCGGGTGAAGATCCTCGAGCAGCTCGAAGCCGCCTACATGGAAAAGGAAGACATGGCCGGGCGCGAGGCCCTGCGCAACTTCGAGAAGCAGATGCTGCTGCGGGTGGTCGACGACCTCTGGAAGGACCACCTCACCACCATGGACCACCTGCGCCACGGCATCCATCTGCGCGGCTACGCCCAGAAGAACCCCAAGCAGGAATACAAGCGCGAGTCCTTCACCCTGTTCCAAGAACTGCTGGACAGCATCAAGCGCGACACCATCCGCGTGCTGTCCCATGTCCAGGTACGCCGCGAGGATCCGGCCGAGGAAGAGGAGCGCATGCGCCGCGAGGCCGAGGCCATGGCCGAGCGCATGCAGTTCCAGCATGCCGAGGCGCCTTCGCTGGTCGACCCCGAGGTGCTCGAGGACGAGCAGGGCGAAGACACCGTGGTGCCCTTGCAGCCCCAGCGCAATGACCAGAAGATCGGTCGCAACGAGCCGTGCCCCTGCGGTTCCGGCAAGAAGTACAAGCAGTGCCACGGCAAGCTCGACTGAGGGCCTGCCCAGGCAGCCGGGGCGACGGCAGCCTGTCGGCATAGCCGCCGACAGGCTGTAAACTCCACCCGCTAGGCTGTCTGCGCCCCTTGCCCAGGCTGGGCGAGGCGGGCGCGGGAAGGCTGCTTTCCACGCCGCGACCGGTTTTCCGCTCGCGGCGTTTCCTTTTCTTTCACTGGAGTTTTCCCATGGCTGTCGGTCTCGGTCCGCTCTCCACGCTGCACCCGGTTCCCGGTTTCGAACTCGGTATCGCCTCCGCCGGCATCAAGCGTCCCGGGCGCAAGGATGTGGTGGTGATGCGCTGTGCCGAAGGCTCCAGCGTGGCCGGGGTCTTTACCCTGAACGCCTTCTGCGCCGCGCCGGTGATCGTCTCCCGCCAGCGCTTCGCTGGTCCGGTGCGTTACCTGCTGACCAACACCGGCAACGCCAACGCCGGTACCGGGCAGCCCGGTCTGGCCGCGGCCGAGCGCACCACCAAGACCCTGGCCACCCTGGCCAGCGTCGGCGAGGAAGCGGTACTGCCGTTCTCCACCGGGGTGATCGGCGAACCGCTGCCGGTGGAAAAGATCGAAGCCGCGCTGCCGGCCGCCCTGGCCGATCTGGCCGAGGACAACTGGGCCGCCGCCGCTACCGGCATCATGACCACCGACACCCTGCCCAAGGGCGCCAGCCGCCAGTTCCAGGTGGACGGCGTGACCGTCACCGTGACCGGCATCAGCAAGGGCGCCGGCATGATCAAGCCGAACATGGCGACCATGCTCGGCTACGTGGCCACCGACGCCAAGGTCGCCCGGGGCCTGCTGCAGGATCTGCTGGCCGACGCCGCCAACCGCTCCTTCAACCGCATCACCATCGACGGCGACACCTCCACCAACGACTGCTGCATGCTGGTGGCCACCGGCCAAGCGGCCATGGCGGAAATCACCCAGGCCAGCGGCGCGGCCTTCGAGCAGCTGCGCGACGCGGTGTTCGCGGTGTTCGCCGAACTGGCCCAGGCCATCGTGCGGGATGGCGAGGGTGCCACCAAGTTCGTCACCGTGCAGGTCAATGGCGGTGGCAATGCCCAGGAGTGCCTGGACGTCGGCTACGCCGTGGCCCATTCGCCGCTGATCAAGACCGCGCTGTTCGCCTCCGATCCCAACTGGGGGCGCATCCTGGCCGCCGTCGGCCGGGCCGGCGTGCCCCAGCTGGACGTCAGTCTGATCGACGTCTTCCTTGGCGGCGTGCAGATCTGCCAGCAGGGCGGTCGCGCGGCCACCTACACCGAGGAGCAGGGCGCGCGGGTCATGGCCCAGGCGGAGATCGAGATCCGCATCGAGTTGGGCCGTGGCAATCACAGCGAGACCATCTGGACCACCGACCTGTCCCACGACTACGTGAAGATCAACGCCGAGTACCGTACCTGACGGCTATCCGACGCCTTGGCGTCCGCTCCAGCGGGCGCCTGCGGCGGTCCTCGCGGGCCGCATCGTTTCGAGGAATCCCCGCATGTCCCAGCTGCAACTCGTGATCGGCAACAAGAATTTCTCCTCCTGGTCGTTGCGGGCCTGGCTGGCCATGGAGCTCAGCGGCGCCGCCTTTGAGGAGGTGTCGATTCCGCTCTATGCGCCCAACAGCCGCGCCCTGCTCAAGGCCCAGTCGCCCACCGGCAAGGTGCCGGTGCTCAAGCTGGCCGAGGGCACCATCTGGGATTCCCTGGCCATCGTCGAGTATCTCGCCGAAGCCTATCCCGATGCCGGGCTGTGGCCGACGGACACCCTGGCCCGCGCCCATGCCCGGGCGCTGTGCGCCGAGATGCACAGCGGCTTCCTGGCCCTGCGCCGCGAGCTGCCCATGGATCTGCGCCGTCGCCAGCGGCTGAAGTCGACCACCGCCGAGGCGGTGGAAGACATCCAGCGCATCCAGCGCCTGTGGCGCGAATGCCGCGAACGCCATGGCCAGCAGGGCCCCTATCTGTTCGGCACGCCGACCATCGCCGATGCCTTCTATGCCCCGGTCGCCAGTCGCTTCCGCAGCTACGGGGTGGAACTGTCGGCCGAGGCGGCCGCCTATGTCGAAACCATCTACGCCTGGCCGGCCTTCCAGCGCTGGCTGGCGGAGGCCGAAACCGAGGAGCAGAGCGCATGACCCGTCTGCATGTCGTCGCCGCGGTGATCCGCGACCCCCAGGGGCAGATCCTTATCGCCCAACGCCCCGCGCACAAGCACCAGGGCGGCCTCTGGGAATTTCCGGGGGGCAAGGTCGAGGCCGGTGAAGCGCCGGCCGCAGCCCTCGCGCGCGAACTGGCCGAGGAGCTGGGCATCCAGGTGACAACGGCGCGGCCGTTGCTGCAGGTGCGCCACGACTATCCCGACCAGGCGGTGCTGCTGGATGTCTGGCAGGTGGATGCCTTCACCGGCGCCGCCCATGGCGCCGAAGGCCAGCCGCTGGCCTGGGTCGCCCCGCGTGACCTTGCCGACTACGACTTCCCGGCGGCCAACCGGCCCATCGTCCAGGCAGCGCGGCTGCCGGAGCGCTACCTCATCACCCCCGGCGAGCTGACCACCGCGGAATTGCTCAATGGCCTGCACCGGGCGCTGGACAGCGGTATCCGCCTGGTCCAGCTGCGCACGCCGGACAATTTCGATCCGCAGTACCGCGACCTGGCCGGCGACGTCCAGGGGCTCTGCACCGGGCGCGCCCAGCTGATGCTCAAGGGGCCGCTGGAGTGGCTGGGCGATTTTCCCGCCGCGGGCTGGCACCTGACCGCCGAGCAGTTGCGCCGCTATGCACCCAACGGCCGGCCCTTCCCGGCGCAGCGCCTGCTGGCGGCTTCCTGCCATGACGCCGAGGAGCTGGCCCTGGCCCAGCAGATGGGGGTGGATTTCGTCACCCTGTCGCCGGTGATGCCCACCACGAGCCATCCCGGCGCCCCGACCCTGGGCTGGGTCAAGGCCCAGCAGCTGCTGGCCGACTGCAACCTGCCGGCCTATCTGCTGGGAGGGCTGGGCGAAGACGACCTCACCAGCGCCTGGCAGGCCGGTGCCCAGGGCGTGGCGGCGATCCGGGCGTTCTGGCCTGGCCCCGCGTAGATCGGGTTGAGCGCAGCGAAGCCCAACAGGGATGCACCGTGCCCTTGATTGTTGGGCTTCGACGGTAGAGCCGTCTCAACCCAAACTACGATTTAAGCCGTAGGTCGGGTGGAGCGCAGCGAAGCCCAACAGGGATGCACCGTCCGTGATTGTTGGGCTTCGACGATGGAGCTGTCTCAACCCAACCTACGATTTCGGCTATAGGTTGGGTTGAGCGCAGCGAAGCCCAACAGGGATGCACCGTGCCCGTGATTGTTGAGCTTCGACGATGGAGCTGTCTCAACCCAACCTACGATTCCTGACGTAGGTTGGGTTGAGCACAGCGAAGCCCAACGGGGGTGTAGCGTGCCCGTGACTGTTGGGCTTCGACGATGGAGCCGTCTCAACCCAACCTACGATTTCAGCCGTAGGTTGGGTTGAGCGCAGCGAAGCCCAACGCGGACAGACCGTGCCCATGCCCGCGACCTTTGGGCCTCCGCGGTAGAGCTATCCCAGCCATCTGCGAAGCCCAAGAAAAAGCCCGCCAATTGGCGGGCTTTTTCTGGCGGCGGGAAAATTACAGCCGCGGATAGTCGATGTAGCCCACCGGGCCCTTGCTGTAGAAGGTGTCCGGATGCGGCTCGTTCAGCGCGGCGTCCTGTTCCAGGCGCTGCGGCAGGTCCGGGTTGGCGATGAAGGGCACGCCGAAGGCCACCGCATCGGCCTTGCCTTCGTCCAGCCAGGCATTGGCCTTGGCCTTGTCGAATTTCTCGTTGGCGATGTAGACGCCACCGAAGGCCGCCTTGAGGTCCGGGCCGAGGCTGTCGCTGCCGGCCGCTTCGCGGATGCAGATGAAGGCGACCTGGCGCTGGCCGAGCTCGCGGGCGACATGGCCAAAGGTGGCGGCGGGGTCGTTGTCGCCCATGGTGTGCATGTCGCCACGGGTGGACAGGTGCACGCCGACGCGATCGGCACCCCAGACGTCGATGCAGGCATCGGTCACCTCCAGCAGCAGCCGGGCGCGATTCTCGATGGAGCCGCCGTAGTTGTCGGTACGCTGGTTGGTGTCGCTCTGCAGGAACTGGTCGAGCAGATAGCCGTTGGCCCCGTGGACCTCGACGCCGTCGAAGCCGGCGCGCTTGGCGTTCTCGGCACCATGCCGGTAGGCGGCGACGATGCCGGGGATCTCGGCGGTTTCCAGCGCCCGCGGGGTGACATAGTCACGCTTGGGACGCAGCAGGCTGACGTGGCCCTGGGCGGCGATGGCGCTCGGTGCTACCGGCAATTCGCCGTCGAGGTAGCTGGGATCGGAGATGCGGCCCACGTGCCAGAGCTGCAGCACGATGCGGCCACCGGCCTTGTGCACGGCCGTGGTCACCCGCTGCCAGCCGGCCACCTGCTCGTCGGACCAGATGCCGGGGGTGTCGGGATAGCCCACGCCCATGGGATCCACCGAGGTGGCCTCGGTGATGATCAGGCCGGCGGACGCGCGTTGCACGTAGTACTCGACCATCAGGTCGCCCGGGATCCGGCCCGGTTCGGCACGGCAGCGGGTGAGGGGCGCCATGATGACGCGGTTGGGCAGTTCCAGGGCGCCGATCTTGATCGGGTCGAACAGCTGAGTCATGGCTAGCTCTCTTGATTAGCTGGCGGTCGCCAGGCCGCTCTTGCGGGCCTGGCTGGCGGTCAGCAGGGTGGCGATAAGGGCCAGCAGGGCGAGCCCGCTGGCGGCAAGGGGTACCGCGGTAAGGCCCAGGCCGTGGTCGATCACCAGGCCGCCGACCCAGGCGCCGAGGGCGTTGCCCACGTTGAAGGCGCCGATGTTGAGGGTCGAGACCAGATTCGGCGCGTCCTTGCCAAAGGTGACCACGTTGATCTGCAGGGCTGGCACGGCGGCAAAGGCGGCCGCGGCCCAGAGGAAGAGGGTGACCTCGGCGGGCAGGAAGGCATGACCGGTCCAGCGCAGGGCGGCGGAAGTCAGCGCCAGGGCGACGAAGATGCCCACCAGGCTGGTGGCCAGGCGCCAGTCGGCCAGGCGACCGCCGATGAAGTTGCCCAGGGTCAGGCCCAGGCCGATCAGCAGCAGGGTGCCGGTGACGCCCCGCGGCGACACGCCGGTGACTTCCTGCAGCAGCGGCGCCACATAGGTGAAGAGGGCGAACATGGAAGCGGCGAAGAACACCGTCATCGACAGCGCCAGCCAGAAGCCCAGGCCGCGCAGGGCGAGCAACTCCCGGCGCAGGTCGGCGCGCGGCTGGTTGCGGTCGGTCGGCAGGACCCGCCAGAGGCCGATCAGGGCGACCACGCCGATCACCACCACCGCCCAGAAGGTCGAGCGCCAGCCGGCCGCCTGGCCCAGGGCGGTACCCAGGGGCACGCCCAGCACATTGGCCAGGGTCAGGCCGGTGAACATCAGGGCCACCGCCGAGGCACGGCGATTCTCCGGGACCAGGCTCGCGGCGACGACCGCGCCGATACCGAAGAAGGCGCCATGGCAGAGGGCGGTGACCACCCGCGCCAGCATCAGCATGTTGTAGCCGCTGGCCACGGCGCAGAGCAGGTTGCCAAAGATGAAGATGCCCATCAGGGCGAGGAGGGCACGCTTGCGCGGCCAGTGGGCCGTGGCCAGGGCCATGAAGGGGGCGCCGACGGCCACGCCCAGGGCATAGCCGGTGACCAGCCAGCCGGCGCTGGGGATGGACACGCCGAGGTCGGCGGCGACATTGGGCAGCAGCCCCATGATGACGAATTCGGTGGTACCGATGGCGAAAGCGCTCAGCGCCAGCACGATGAGAGAAGCGGGCATCAGGATTCCTTGCAGACTAGAGTTCGCGGGCGAGACGTTGCAGAAAGGCCTGGATGGCGGCCTCGTCGCGTTGGTAGAACACCCATTGACCAATGCGCCGCGTGGTGACCAGGCCGGCCCGGGTCAGTACCGCCAGGTGCGCCGAGACCGTCGACTGCGACAGCCCGGCACGGGCCTCGATCTGCCCGGCGCAGACGCCCGTACCCAGATCGTGGTCCTGGTGCGGGAAGTACTGCCGGGGATCGCGCAGCCAGCCAAGGATCTGGCGGCGCAGGGGATTGGCCAGGGCTTTGAGGATCTCGTCCATCACGGTCGCATCGTCATCTTGGGTTGTAGCGAACCTTAGATCGTAAAAAATCGATATGCAAGCTATCCATTTTCGATTCTGCCTATCGTGGACTTAGAGGCTCACTATCGCGATAAGTGTCCGTGGGCGCCGCTTCGTTCAGTTGCGATTCAGATCGGCCGGCTAGAATTGCCAGGTGCGGCCCTGTCCGCCGCGATGGATCTTCAAGGAGTAAAGACATGGCGCTGCCCACCCGTATCCTTCTCGCCAGCCTGGCCCTGGCCACCCTGGCCGGATGCGCTTCCCCCAATCCCTACGAAAACCAGGGTCAGGCCAGCGGTGGCACCTCCAACACCGCCAAGTACGGCGGCCTGGGCGCTCTCGCGGGCGCCGTTGCCGGTGCCGCCATCGATCACAACCATCGGGGCAAGGGGGCGCTGATCGGCGCCGCGGCCGTGGGCGCGGCGGCAGCGGGCTACGGCTACTACGCCGACCGCCAGGAAGCCGAATTGCGGCGGCAGATGGAAAACACCGGCGTCGAGGTGCAGCGCCAGGGCGACGACATCAAGCTGATCATGCCCGGCAACATCACCTTCGCCACCGACTCGGCCGACATCGCCAACAGCTTCTACAAGCCGCTGAACGACCTGGCCAATTCCTTCAAGCAATTCGACCAGAACAGCATCGAGATCGTCGGCTATACCGACAGCACCGGCAGCCGCGCCCACAACGTCGAGTTGTCCCAGCGCCGGGCGCAGAACGTCGCCGGCTACCTGACCGCCCAGGGCGTACCGGCGGCGCGGCTGAGCACCCGGGGCGCCGGTCCCGATGCGCCCATCGCCAGCAACGCCACCGCCGATGGCCGGGCGCAGAATCGTCGCGTCGAGGTCAATCTGCGGCCCCTGCCGGGAGCCACCGGTACCCCCGCCCAGTAACGACCGCTCGTCGCCCGCGCTCTGCAGTTTCCGCGCCCTTGTGAAGCGCGGCGGAAACTGCTTTGCCATTTTGCGCTCTGATAGACGTCGCAAAGGGAGCCTCCCGCCGATTGGCAGGAGGCAGGCCCCTGTCCGGCTGCTACGCTAGTAGGGTTGAGAGCGACGCCCTTCTTGGGGTCACGACGGGAAGAGGTAGCCAGCCCGCATGGCTGCTGCACGGCGGCAGAGGCCGCGGGGAGAAAAGGCTTGATGGAGTGCCCGTTGCCGCAGACAGAGCAAGGTCCGGTATTGCTGGTGGTCGACGACCGCCTGGAGAACCTGCTCGCCATGCAGGCGGTGCTGGAGGTCGGGAACTGGCGGGTGATCACCGCCGCCTCGGGCGAGCGCGCCCTGCAATACCTGCTCGACGAAACCGTGGACCTGGTGCTGCTCGACGTCCAGATGCCGATCATGGACGGCTTCGAGGTGGCGCGCATCATGCGCAGCAACCTGCGCACCCGCTTCACTCCTATCATCTTCGTCTCCGCCGAAGCCCACTCCTACGAATCGGTCCTGCGGGGCTATGCCACCGGCGCGGTCGACTATCTGCTCAAGCCGGTCGATCCCAACATCCTCAGGCACAAGGTGCGCTCGCTGCTCGACCACGAGCGCAATCGTCGCGAATTGCTGCAGGCCACCCAGCAGCTGGAGCTGGCCAAGTCCTTCAGCGACTCGCTGCTCGACAATGCCGCCGAGGGCATCCTCACCGTCAACGAGCAGGGCCGGGTGACCTTCGCCAACGCCGCCATCGCCCGCATGCTGAGATGCAGCGTCAGTGACCTGGTGCATGCCAACTTCCTCGATTTCCTCGAAGGCGGCAGCGGTCTCGACGACTGGCAGACCTCGCCCTTCATGGAACACTACGACCGCCGCGAGACCTATCGGCTGCACGACGCCCGCCTGCGCACCAACCGCGGCGACAGCCTGCCGGTGGCGCTGTCCTGCGCGCCGCTGCCGCGCATGCAGCGGGCCATGGTCATCATCGCGCTGGACATGTCGCGTATGCGCGAGCTGCAAGACCAGCTGGAATCCCAGGCCGTCACCGATGCCCTGACCGGCCTGCTCAATCGCCGCGGCTTCAACCAGACCCTGGAAGCGGCGCTGGCGCGCAGCGGCCGCAACGGCAAGCGCATGGCCGTGCTCTACATCGATCTCGACGGCTTCAAGCGCATTAACGACTCCCTCGGTCACGAGGCCGGGGATCGGGTGCTGTGCATCGTCGCCGAGCAGCTGAAGAGCTGCATGAGACCCTACGACATCCTGGCGCGCATGGGTGGCGACGAATTCACCGCGCTGCTCGATTCCCTGGAGCATCCCGAGGATGCCGCCCGGGTCGCCGAGAAGCTGCTGGAGCTGCTGGCCACGGTGCATCGCATCGACGGCATGGAAGTCAGCCTGGGCGCCAGCATCGGCATCGCCAGCTATCCCGATTGCGGCCATACCGTGGACGGCCTGCTGAGATCCGCCGACATCGCCATGTACGAGGCCAAGCGCGGCGGCCGTCAGCAGTACCGCTTCTTCTCGCCGGAAATGAACGGCCGCGCCCGTTCCCGGCTGATGCTCGAAGAAAGCGTACGCAACGCCATTGACAACAAGGATTTCGTGCTCGCCTACCAGCCGCAGGTCTATCTGCGCGATGGCCGCCTGCGCGGCTTCGAAGCGCTGCTGCGCTGGGAGCACACGGTGGCCGGCAAGGTCTCGCCGAGCGTCTTCATTCCGCTGCTGGAGGAGACCCGGCTGATCAACCGCATCGGCGACTGGATCTTCCGTGAAGGCGCGACCAAGCTGCAGTCATTGCAGGAGATCTATGGCGACGAACTGCTGCTGAGCATCAACCTCAGCCCGGTGCAATTCGGCATGCCGCAACTGGCCGAGAGTCTGCGCCAGATCATCGAGACCCATAATCTGCGACCCGAGCAGATGGAGATCGAGGTGACCGAATCGGCCTTGATGCACGACATCGACTACACCCGGGCACAGCTGTCGCAACTGCGCGCCCTCGGCGTGCGCATCGCGGTGGACGACTTCGGCACCGGCTACTCCTCGCTGGCCTATCTGCGCCACTTCGAGCTGGACACCCTCAAGATCGACCAGCTGTTCATCGCCAACATGCTCGATTCCTCCCGCGACGCCGCCATCGTCAGCACCATCCTGGAACTGGGCCGCAATCTGGATCTGGAGGTCATCGCCGAAGGCGTGGAGACCCTGGAACAGCGTGACTGGCTGATCGAGCATGGCTGCGAGATCATGCAGGGCTTCCTGGTGTCCCGCCCGCTGAGCGCCGAGGTGACCGGTCGTTTTCCCCAGCAGGTGGACTGGACCGCCCGACGTCCCGAGCCCTCGCTATAGGCGCGTTGACGGCCTGCTACGAGGGCAGGCCTCCGTCCATCGGCGCACGCCGCCGACCAGGCGCCGCGCCAGAGCCGACGGTTCTTCCGTAGCCGGCGTCTGGCCAGCCAAACCACTCCCGCCACTGAACGAACCCTCGTCCGAGCCTTCTTATGCAAGGGCCACAGGCACGGAGTAGGAAGCATGCGGGGCGCCGTCTTTCCATGGCGGGAAAACAACAGGTTCGAATTGCTGGTGGACGGCGGTCGGTTCTTTCCGGCCATGCTCGAATCCATCGCCGGCGCCAGTCGCCAGATCGATGTCGAACTCTATCTGGTGGAAGCCGGCAGCTGCGCCGAGCAACTGCTCGTGGCCCTGACCGAGGCGGCCCGGCGTGGTGTCGCGGTGCGCTGCCTGTTCGATGGCTTCGGTACCCTGCGGATGGACGCCGGCCTGCGCCGGCAGCTGGAGGAAGCGGGCGCCGAGCTGCGCGTCTTCAATCCCGTGCGCTTCGGTCACGGCCTGCACAATCTGCACCGCGATCATCGCAAGATCTTCATCATCGACGGCGAAGAAGCCTTCGTCGGCGGTAGCGGCGCGACCGACGACTTCTGGGACCCGGCCAAGAGCGACTGCAACTGGCACGAGGTGATGGTGCGCATCCAGGGTCCGCTGGTGCAGGACTGGCTGGCGCTGTTCGAGCGCCAATGGGAAGCGGTCGGTCGCCGTCGCGCCTGGAAGCCGCGTCCGCGGCGGGGACGCGAGCGTCCGCCGCCACCGCCGGTGGCCCAGGAAGGGCAGGGCCGGGTCGCCTATGCCGATGCTCGCCAGCACCGCGACATCCTCCAGGCGTTGATTCGTGCCCTGGTGGGTGGCCAGGAGCGCATCTGGTTCGCCACCCCCTATTTCCTGCCGACCTGGCGCGTGCGCTGGGCGCTCCGACGCGCGGCCCGGCGCGGTGTCGACGTGCGCCTGCTGCTCACCGGTCGCCACACCGACAATCCCCCGGTACGGTTCGCCGGCCAGCGCTACTACCGCAGCCTGTTGCGCGCGGGAGTGCGTATCTACGAATACCAGCCGAGATTCATCCACGCCAAGATGGTGCTGGTGGACCACTGGGTCAGCGTCGGCTCCTGCAACTTCGACCACTGGAATCTGAGATTCAACCTGGAGGCCAATGTCGAGGCGGTGGACCGCGGGCTGAGTCAGGCGGTGGCGGCCAGCTTCGTCAAGGATTTCGCCCAGAGCCGGGAGATCACCCTGGAGTTCTGGCGCAGTCGCCCCTGGTGGCGTCGCGCGCGCGAGTGGCTCTGGGGTTCGCTGGATCGCCTGGTGATCGGTGTACTGGGGCGCGGTTAGCAGCCCCGGTTGTCAGGTGCGGGTAACATAACCGATCCGGTGCCGCAGGCCGGACCCATCGTCCCGCGGACGAGGCCAGACGAGTAACGCCTTAGTGCAGACTTTAGATAAACACCGCTTCATCGGTCTGGAGTGGCTCAGATTCCTGATGGGTTTCTATGTGGTCGTCTACCACACCATCCATTTCTATCCCGAGCGCAAGACCATTCCCCTGCTGGACGAGATCACCAGCATGGGCTTCTTCGCCACCAGCACCTTCTTCGTGCTCTCCGGTTTCCTGCTCGCCCATGTCTATTGCGGCCGCGGCAGCCTGCGCGAGCCGGCGCGCAGTTTCTGGATCAAGAGGTTCGCCAATCTCTATCCGATCCATATCTTCGCCCTGCTGCTGGCGATGGCGGTGGTGACCTGGATCGGCAGTCTGGGCATTCCGCCGGGCGCGGCCACGGCCAGTATCCGCTTCGTGGTGTTCGACACCAACGAGCCCCTGGCCCGGACCAACCCCGAGCTGTTCCAGCACTTCATGACCAACGCGGAGCTGGCCTTCAATGCCGTGCTGCAGCTGTTCATGCTGCAGGCCTGGAATCCCTACTACCTGACCTTCAACGCGCCGCTCTGGTCGATCTCGGCGCTGTTCTTCTTCTACCTGACCTTTCCCAACCTGGCCCCCCGGCTGATGACCAGCGAGCGTCCCTGGCAGCTGTTGCTGCTGGTCTGGGTGCTCTATCTGATCCCGCCGCTGCTGGTGATCCTGCATCAGAACTACGGCATGCCCTTCACCGGGCTCCTGCAGCGGGTACCGCTGTTCCGCCTGCCGGAATTCCTTGCCGGCATCCTGCTGTATGCCCTCTTTCGCCGCCAGCACGCGCGGGGCTGGGCGCCTTCGGAACGGCAGCGACTGCTGCTGGCGAGCTACCTGATCCTGAGTTTCGCCCTGGGCACGGCCCTCTTCACCCACGGGCCCAAGTTCTGGTACTTCCTGTTCCACAACGGCCTGTTCCTGCCGTCGCAGCTGATCCTGGTCTATCTGGCCGCGCTGGCGCAGGAACCGGCCAGCGAGCGCATCCGCCACTGGTCGCCGCGACTCGGCGGTGCTTCGCTGTCGATGTTCGCCCTGCATGTACCCCTGTCGGGGATCTACATGACCCTGGAACAGCTGATCGGCGGCGACCTCAAGGCCTGCCTGAGCGGCAATCGCGAGGTCTGCATCGCCGCCGCCGGGGCCTACACCAACTCCATCGCCTGGTACTGGCTGTTCCTGCTGGCGGTGGTGGTGCTCTGCGTGCTGTTCCAGGAGCGGCTGGTGGTGCCGACCCGCAAGCGCATCCTCGCGGTGCTGCTGCCGCGGCTGGCGCCGCAGCAGAAACCACCCCAGGCTAGCGGCGGAAGCCTTCGGCCATGACGAAGAAGCGCGCGTTCAGCGCCGCCAGCGGCTCGCGCAGCTGCTCCAGCTGATCGGCCGCACCGAACACCTCGAAGCGTTCCAGGGTGGCGATGGCCTGGGCCTGCTCCAGCAGGTCGCCGACGTTGTCCAGGTGCGCCAGCAGCGCCTGGGCATCGCGATAGCCTTCGCGGCAACGCGCCGTGGTGCCGTCGTAGCAGAAGCCGTAGTAGAGGCAGCCGGGTTCGTTGCGGGTGCGCTGCAGCATGGCCTCGCCCAGGCGCTTGAAGGCTTCGAGCTGATCGGGCTGGACGGCGAAGACGGGGGCCAGGCTGCAAACGGAATCGCTGGAGAGAGTGGGCATGGGGGCTCCGGGGTCGGGGATGGTCTGCATGCGACCCCGGCCGATCGGCAAGGCTCCCGCCGGCTGACGGACGTGCGCCCAAAGAAAAAGCCCAGCACGGGGCTGGGCTTTTCTACCGCGACGAGCGCTTAGATCTCGACGGCGAGGCTGTCGGCGATCTTCTTCTGCCAGACCTGCGGACCGGTGATGTGCACCGATTCGCCACGGGTGTCCACGGCCACGGTCACCGGCATGTCCTTCACCTCGAACTCATAGATGGCCTCCATCCCCAGTTCCGGGAAGGCCAGCACCTGGGCGCCCTTGATGGCCTGGGCCACCAGGTAGGCGGCGCCGCCGACGGCCATCAGGTAGACCGCCTTATGGTCCTTGATCGCCTCGATGGCGATGGGGCCACGCTCGGACTTGCCGATCATGCCCAGCAGGCCGGTCTGGTCGAGGATCTGGCGGGTGAACTTGTCCATGCGGGTGGCCGTGGTGGGACCGGCCGGGCCGACCACCTCGTCGCCCACCGGATCGACCGGGCCGACGTAGTAGATGAAGCGACCCTTGAGGTCCACCGGCAGCGACTCGCCCTTGTTGAGCATGTCGACCATGCGCTTGTGGGCGGCATCGCGACCGGTCAGCATCTTGCCGTTGAGCAGCACGGTCTCGCCCGGCTGCCAGCTCTGTACCTCTTCCGGAGTCAGGGTGTCGAGATCCACGCGCCGGGCGCTCGGACCGGCTTCCCAGACGATTTCCGGATAGGCGTCCAGCGGCGGCGCTTCCAGGCTGGCGGGACCGGAGCCGTCGAGCACGAAATGGGCGTGACGGGTGGCGGCGCAGTTGGGGATCATGCACACCGGCAGGGAAGCGGCGTGGGTCGGGTAGTCCTTGATCTTGACGTCCAGTACCGTGGTCAGGCCGCCCAGGCCCTGGGCACCGATGCCCAGCTGGTTGACCTTGTCGAAGATCTCCAGGCGCAGTTCTTCCAGGCGATTCTGCGGACCGCGGGCCTTCAGCTCATGGATGTCGATCTCGTCCATCAGCGATTCCTTCGCCAGCACCGCGGCCTTTTCGGCGGTACCGCCGATGCCGATGCCCAGCATGCCCGGCGGGCACCAGCCGGCGCCCATGGTCGGCACGGTCTTGAGCACCCAGTCGACGATGGAGTCGGACGGGTTAAGCATGGCCATCTTCGACTTGTTCTCGGAGCCGCCGCCCTTGGCCGCGACATCGATCTCCACGGTGTTGCCGGGGACGATCTGGTAGTGGATCACCGCCGGGGTATTGTCCTTGGTGTTCTTGCGGGCACCGGCCGGGTCGGCCAGGATCGAGGCGCGCAGGACGTTTTCCGGCAGGTTGTAGGCGCGACGCACGCCCTCGTTGATCATCTCGTCCAGGCTCAGAGTGGCGCCGTCCCAGCGCACGTCCATGCCGACCTTGGCGAAGACGGTGACGATGCCGGTGTCCTGGCAGATCGGCCGGTGGCCGGTGGCGCACATCCGCGAGTTGATCAGGATCTGGGCGATGGAATCGCGCGCGGCGGCGGATTCTTCGCGCAGATAGGCCTCGTGCATGGCCTGGATGAAATCGACGGGGTGGTAATAGGAGATGAACTGCAGGGCGTCGGCAACGCTCTGGATCAGATCATCCTGCTTGATCACGGTCATGTACGCGCTCCTCTTGGCGGTTTCTTGCGTCTCGGCCACGGGCGGTGGCGAGACGGGCGCGCAATTCGGGTCGCACGGACCGGGCCGCGAAGGAGCCCGATCGGAGGGGTGGCCTGACACACTGAGAGAGGCCCACCCGGCCAGGGCGGCCGACCCGAGAGCGGCGCGGCAGTATAGCCTTTAAGCGGCCGGACGGCACGCCACCTGGGGCGACGGTGGGCGATCAGCGCCTAGCGGCGGTCCAGGGCGTCCGGATTGACCAGGTCGGTCGGGCGCTCACCGGTGAGGGCAGCGATCAGGTTGTCCACTGCGCGTTCGGCCATGGCGTAGCGGGTCTCGTGGGTGGCCGAACCTATGTGCGGCAGGGTGACCACGTTGGGCAGCTCGAACAGCGGCGAGGCCTCCAGCGGTTCACGGGTATAGACGTCCAGGCCCGCGCCGCGGATCTGGCCCTGGCGCAGCGCCTCGATCAGCGCCGGCTCGTCGATGACCGGGCCGCGCGCCAGGTTGATCAGGATGGCGCTGGACTTCATCAGCCCCAGTTCGCGGGCGCCGATGAGGCCTTCGGTGGCAGCCGACAGGGGCACCACCAGGCAGACGAAGTCGGCTTCCCCGAGCAGTTGGTCCAGCTCGCGGCGCTGGGCACCCATCTGCTCTTCCAGCTCGGGCTTGGCGCTGTTGGCGGTATAGAGGATCGGCATGTCGAAGCCGAAGTGGCCACGCTTGGCGATGGCCGCACCGATGCGACCGGCGCCGACGATGCCCAGCGTACGGCCATGGATGTCGGTGCCGAAGTGTTCTTCGCCGATGCCCTTGCGCCAGTGTCCGGCCTTGACGAAGGCGTCCAGCTCCGGCACCCGCCGGGCGGCGCTCACCAGCAGGGTGAAGCCGAGGTCGGCGGTGGTGTCGGTGAGCACGTCCGGGGTGTTGGTGAGCAGGATGCCGCGCTCGGTCAGGTAGTCCACGTCATAGCTGTCGTAGCCGACCGAGACGCTGGCGATGGCTTCCAGGGTAGTGGCCATTTCCAGTTCCTTCTCGCCCAGCTTGCGACTGGCGCCGATCAGGCCCTGGGCCTTGGCTGCGGAAGCGGCGAACAGGTCGATGTTGGCACTGGCGGGAATCACCTCGACGGTGAAGTGTTCGCGCAGGCGTTCCACCAGCTGTTCGGGCAGGCGGTTGAAGACCACTACGTGCTTCTTGCTCATCGATACCTCGGCGTGTGGGAAAAGGGGTCAGGCGAGACCGGCGGCCGCGAAATGCGGCAGCGCGGGATGCTGCTCCAGCAAGGCGGCGAGACCTTCGCGGGTGGGCTCCTCATTGAAGTCCAGGCCCAGGGCCTCGCGGTGGATGCCGGTGGCGGCCAGCCACAGGCAGTCGATGTCCGCCGCCACCGCGCCGGGCACGTCGGTCACCAGGGAATCCCCCACGAACAGCAGGCGATGGGCGCCCCGGGTGGCCAGTTCCCCGGCTGCGCAGCGGAAGGCATAGGGATCGGGCTTGCCGTACCAGGTGACCTCGCCACCCAGGGCGGCGAAGCGATCGGCCAGCTTGCCGGCCGCATAGAAGGGTAGACCCCCGGACACCACGTTGCGATCCGGATTGGCGCAGAGAAAGGGCTTGTCCAGGGCGGCGGCCAGGGGCGCGAAGCGGGCTTCCAGCTCGTCTTCCGGGAAGCTGCCGACGCCGAGGATGATGGCTGCCTGGTCGATGTCCTCGACGAAGCGCGCGCGGATTTCCGCGGGCCAGCCCGTCTGGCCGGTACCGGGGCCGGAGAGGTAGATACCGCCTGCGCGGAATTTCGGGTCCTGCTGAAAGGCGTCGATGGCCAGCTGGCCCGAGGTGGTGATGCCGGCGAAGAGCTCGCGCGGCACGCCCAGCTTGCCCAGTTCTTCGACCATGCCGTCCGCATCGCGCGAGGCATTGCTGAGGAACCACACCGGCTTGCCCTCGGCGGCGCGACGCTCCAGCCAGGCGCGGGCGCCGGGAAAGGTCTCGTAGCCGTCGATCAGCACGCCCCAGAGGTCGAGGATGAAGCCGTCGTAGGCGGCCAGGGCCTCGTCCAGTTGATCGAGGCGGAGCAGGGTGGGAGCGGTCATGCGGCGGATCCGATGGCGAAAAGGGGAAAGGACAAGCCTAACCCGTTTTGCCGAGCGGCTGCCGAAAACACAGACACCGGCCTGGGCCGGTGTCTGTTTGGTGCCAACTGGCGGTGCTTAGCGCGTGGGCGCCTTGCCAGCCTTGGCGACTTCCAGGGCCTGGGTGTCGACGCGGCCGTAGATGTCTTCGAAGCGGACGATGTCGTCCTCGCCCAGGTAGCCACCGGACTGCACTTCGATCAGCTCCAGCGGTACCTTGCCGGGGTTGGCCAGGCGGTGCACGGAGGTCATCGGCAGGTAGGTGGACTGGTTCTCGGTCAGCAGGAAGACCTTGTCGTCACAGGTGACCTCGGCAGTACCGGAGACCACGATCCAGTGCTCGGCACGGTGGTGGTGCATCTGCAGCGACAGCTGGGCGCCCGGCTTGACGGTGATGCGCTTGACCTGGAAGCGCTGACCCATGTCGATGGAGTCGTAGGAACCCCAGGGACGGAAGACTTCCTGGTGGGCCTTGACCTCGTTGCGATTCTGCTTCTCGAGGGTGTTGACCAGCTTCTTGACGTCCTGGACCTTGTCCTTGTGGGCGATCATGACGGCGTCCTTGGTTTCCACCACGACTACATCGTCCAGACCGACCAGGGTCACCAGCTTGCCATTGCCGTGTACCAGGCAGTTGCGGCTGTCATGCAGGACGACGTCGCCCTTGATGACGTTGCCGTTGCTGTCCTTGGCATGCACGTCCCACAGCGCGGACCAGGAACCGACATCGTTCCAGCCGGCGCTCATGGGCACCACGCAGGCGCGGGTGGTCTTTTCCATCACGGCGTAGTCGATGGAATTGTCCGGGCAGACGGCGAAGGTGGCGGCATCGATGCTGATGTTGATGCCGTCGATGCTGCTGCGCTCCAGCGCCAGCAGGCAGGTGTCGTAGATGTCGGTGTCGTGCTTCTTCAGCTCTTCCAGGAAACGGCTGGCGCGGAACAGGAAGATGCCGCTGTTCCAGCAGTAGTCGCCGGAGGCCACGTATTCGGTGGCGGTGACGGCATCGGGCTTCTCGACGAAGCGCTCGACGCGGGACACGCCCTGGGGCAGACCGTCGTTGGAACCGGTCTTGATGTAGCCGTAGCCGGTCTCGGGCGCAGTGGCCGGAATGCCGAACAGCACCATCTCGCCACGCTCGGCGGCGGCGGCGGCCTGTTGCAGGGCGGCCTTGAATTCGGCTTCGTCCTCGATCACGTGATCGGCGGGCAGCACCAGCATCAGGTCGTCCTTGCCGTCAGCGACCAGTTGCATGGCGGCGATGGCCACGGCCGGCGCGGTGTTGCGACCGAAGGGCTCCATGATCAGCGCCTGGGGCTTGCACTCGACGGCCTTGAGCTGCTCTTCCACCAGGTAACGGTGTTCGGCGTTGCAGACGATGATGGGGCAATCGATGCTGCCCTCGCAGCCCAGGCGATTGATGGTCTCCTGGAACATGGTCTGTTCGCTGGTCAGCGCCAGGAACTGCTTGGGATAGAGTTTGCGCGAGAGGGGCCAGAGTCGCGAACCGCTACCACCGGACAGGATGACGGGAATCATGGGCGTTACTCCTTCAGCGTCTGCTGATTTGTGGCCGCTGTCCCTGAGGTCGGGACGAAGCGTCCATGCTTCGAAAGATCAACCGGCCGAGATGTCGACCGGTACAAATTGAACGTGCGGACTGATTGCCATTGGCCAGCATGACCCAGGGCAAGGACCAGACAAAGACAGAATCAAACGAAAGTGGTTCTCAGCGAATTTTCCTTTTTCCGGAAAGGCAGCGGTTTTGAGATGTCCGGCAACTTTTCGCGCCTGAAACGTCTCCGCTACGGGGCTGAAACCTTTTTTATTGGAGGGAGATGACAGTCTTTCACGGATGGCAGGCGTCGAATGTGACCCTCTAGCCAGTTCGATGGCCCGGCAAGCGGGCAATTGTGCCATCCGTCGATTCTCTCGGCTAATCCGCCGCTGTCTCGCGCAGGAACACCAGCTTGTCCGCCGAGGAGCGCTCGGTCGAGTAGCGGTAACCCTGCTCGTCGAAATCGCGCAACTCGTCCACCGCGGTGACGCGCTGTCTGATCACGTGCCGCGCCATCAGGCCCCGGGCCTTCTTGGCGTAGAGGCTGATGATCTTGTAATCGCCATTCTTGAGATCGCGAAACTCCACATCCACGACCCGGGCCTGCAGGCGCGCGCGGCGTACCGCGCTGAAATACTCGTTCGAGGCCAGATTCAGCAGGACCTCGTCACCCTGGGCTGCAAGATCGGCGTTGAGCCAGTCGCTGATGCGCTCGCCCCAGAAGGCATAGAGATCCTTGCCCCGGTCGTTGGCGAAGCGGGTGCCCATCTCCAGGCGATAGGGTTGCATGAGGTCGAGAGGACGCAACAGGCCATAGAGACCGGACAGCATGCGCAGGTGCCGCTGGGCGAAGTCGAAGTCGTCCTCCTGGAAGTCCTCGGCGGCAAGGCCGGTGTAGACGTCGCCCTTGAACGCCAGCAGCGCCTGCTTGGCATTCTCCGGCGTGAAATCCGGGGTCCAGCTGCCGAAGCGGGCAACATTGAGGGTGGCGATCTTGTCGGATACGCCCATCAGCGCGGCGACCTCCGCCGGTGCGAGCTGCCTGAGCCCCTCGATCAATTCGCAGGAGTGCTCCAGGTATTGCGGCAGGGTATGGCGGGACGTGCTCGGCGGTGTGCTGTAGTCCAGCGTCTTGGCGGGGGAAATCACCATCAGCATCGGCTTGGCTCCTCTTGGCGAGGCGCCATTCTAGAAGCCTCCGCCGCTGGGCTCCAGTGGGCCTTGCCGATGGGATCGATAGGTATTGACCACGTTCCCGGAGCGAGGTTGCCAGGCCAGGCGGCAGTAAATACCGGTCCGCGAAAAAAACCGGGTGCGGCCAAAAAAAGCCTTTGTGCCCCCGGTCTTTTGCGTTATTACCGAAGTGTCCGTCGCATCTCTCGGGTCCCGTGCCCTCATGTTGGCCGGTCCGTGAACCCGTTGCTGGAGCGACGGCACCTTTCGCAGCGGAGCGTCGTCTGGCGCTCCGTCGACAGGCTTGCGAGTCAAGCGTTTCTACGAGGTGACCGAGTATGGATGATCACGGACGTTCCCGCCCCACCCAGCCCACCCTCTATGTGCTCGACACCAACGTACTGATCCACGACCCCAACGCGCTGCTCAATTTCGAGGAGCACCACGTTGCCATTCCCATGACGGTCCTGGAGGAACTCGACAAGCTCAAGACCGGCAAGCACAACGTTGCCGCGGAATGCCGGCAGGCGATCCGCCTGATCGACAGCGTGCTCGCCGAGTCCTCGCCCGAGGACGTCGAGCGGGGCGTGCCCATCCCCCGTGGCAAGGGCGAGGCCAAGGGGCGCTTGTCCATTCTCATGAGTCGCCGCGCCGGGCCCATGGCCTGCCTGCCGGACGACATCAACGACAACCGCATCATCAACCAGCTCGTCGAACTGCGCACCCAGCATCCCCAGGAGCGGGTGGTCCTGGTCACCAAGGACATCAACATGCGCCTCAAGGCGCGTGGCTGCGGCATCGCCGCCGAGGACTACCAGACCGACCAGTTGCTCGACGACGTCTCCCTGCTGTCCCAGGGTTACCACAATCTGCCGGGCTCCTTCTGGGACAACGTGAGCAAGGTGGAAAGCCGGCAGGAGCTGGGTCGCGTCTGGCATCGCGTGCAGCTGACGGCCGAGATGCCACCCTTCAACGTCAATGACTTCGTGCTCGACGAGCAGGGTTTCGTCGGCTGGGTCAAGGCGGTGCGCGACGGCGAGGTCATCCTGCTCGACATGCACCAGGAGCCCCTGATGCACCAGGAGGCCTGGGGGCTGAAACCGCGGGACATCTACCAGGCGCTGGCGCTGTTCGCCCTGCTGGAGCCTGACATCCACCTGGTCAACCTGACCGGCGCGGCGGGTTCGGGCAAGACCATCCTGGCGCTGGCCGCGGCCATCGAACAGACCATGGTCACCAAGAGGTACCGGCGGATCATCGCCACCCGCAGCGTCCAGGGCCTGGACGAGGACATCGGCTTCCTGCCCGGGACCGAGGCCGAGAAGATGGAGCCCTGGCTGGGCGCCATCACCGACAACCTCGAAGCCCTGCACATGGATGACCACAATCCCCACGGCAGCGTGGACTACATCCTCAGCAAGGTACCGCTGCAGTTCAAGTCGCTGAACTACATCCGCGGTCGCAGTTTCCAGCAGAGTCTGATCCTCATCGACGAATGCCAGAACCTCACCCCGCACCAGATGAAGACCATCATCACCCGCGCCGGCAGCGGCTCCAAGGTGATCTGCCTGGGTAACCTCGCGCAGATCGACACGCCCTATCTCTCGGCCACCAGCTCCGGCCTCACCTACCTGTCCGAGCGCTTCAAGGGCTTCAACCACGGGGTGCACATCACCCTGCAGGGCGTGCCCCGGTCCATCCTCGCCGAGTACGCAGAGTCCCATCTGTAACGTCCCTGATCCCCGTCCGGTCACGGGCGGGGATCAAATCCCCAGCCGCGGGTCTACAATGGCAGGTCCTTTCCAGGAGTCATGCCGTGCTGACCCATCTCGATTCCCAAGGCCGTGCCAACATGGTCGATGTCACCGACAAGCAGGTGACCTTCCGTGAAGCCACCGCCGAAGCCCGGGTGCGCATGCGTCCGGAAACCCTCGACCTGATCCAGAGCGGCGGCCACCCCAAGGGCGACGTCTTCGCCGTGGCGCGTATCGCCGGCATCCAGGCAGCCAAGAAGACCGCCGACCTCATCCCGCTCTGCCATCCGCTGATGCTGACTGGCGTCAAGGTCCAGCTGGTCGCCGAAGCCCCCGATGGGGTGCGGATCACCGCCACCTGCAAGCTGTCCGGCCAGACCGGAGTGGAGATGGAGGCCCTGACCGCCGCCAGTGTCGCGGCCCTGACCCTTTACGACATGTGCAAGGCGGTCGATCGGGGCATGACCATCGAGGCGGTACGGCTGCTGGAAAAGAATGGCGGCAAGAGCGGTCATTTCCGCGCCGAGGAGCAACCGGCATGATCCGCGTGCAATTCTTCGCCCGCTATCGTGAAGTGCTGGGCCTCGCCGAGGACAGCCTGCCCTGGGAGCCTGGACTGGCCACCGTTGGCGACCTGCGCGAACATCTGGTCCAGCGCGGCGGGGTATGGGCCGAGACTCTGGGCGAGCGGGGGTTGATGTGCGCCCGCAACGAGGAGCTCTGCGGGCTGGCCGAGCCGTTGCGCGAGGGTGACGAGGTCGCCTTCTTTCCGACCGTGACCGGAGGTTGAGCATGGCTATCCGTGTGCAGGCCGCCACCTTCGATCCCGGACAGGAACTCAACGCCCTGCATGCTGCCAACACCGGCGTCGGTGCCGTGGTGGGCTTCGTGGGCTACGTACGGGATTTCAACGACGGCCGGGACGTCGGCGGATTGTTTCTCGAGCACTTTCCCGGCATGACCGAAAAGGCCCTGGCGCGCATCGTCGAAGAAGCGAATCAGCGCTGGCCGCTGCTCAGGATCGACATCCTGCATCGCATCGGCCGACTGGAGCCAGGCGAGCCCATCGTCTTCGTCGGTACCGCCAGCGCCCATCGCCAGGCCGCCTTCGAGGCCTGCAATTTCGTGATGGACTATCTCAAGACCCGGGCACCCTTCTGGAAGAAGGAAGACACGTCCGAAGGACCGCGCTGGGTGGAAGGTCGCGCCAGTGACCAGGATGCCGCCGGGCGTTGGGCAAAGCGGTGACAAGGTAGCGTGGAAAACCGCGTTGGCCTTTTCCGCCTGGCACCCAACGGGCCAGGTGGATAAAGCTGCGCCGTTATCCACCCTACGGAGGTGCCGGCTGCCCTGGCGAGACCGGCAGGCCACCCTGCGGCAGTGACGCTGGTTTCAGCGCTGCCGCGGCACCGGCTTGAGCAA
Organism: Pseudomonas sp. AS2.8; assembly: GCF_014190935.1. Classification (NCBI taxonomy): domain Bacteria; kingdom Pseudomonadati; phylum Pseudomonadota; class Gammaproteobacteria; order Pseudomonadales; family Pseudomonadaceae; genus Pseudomonas; species Pseudomonas sp. AS2.8. Next base: position 137,548 of record NZ_JACHVV010000005.1, on the reverse strand, counting down.
CTCGGCCGGAGGCATTTCGCAGGAGATCTTGCGGCCCAGCAGGGTTTCGATGGGCGGCAGGGCGAAGGCGTCGTCCTCGCCGGCGAAGCTGATGGAGGTCCCGGTGGCGCCGGCACGACCGGTACGACCGATGCGGTGCACGTAGTCGTCCGGATCTTCCGGCAGGGTGAAGTTGATCACGTGGCTGATACCGTCGACGTGAATGCCGCGACCGGCCACATCGGTGGCCACCAGCACGCGGATCTTGCCGGCACGGAAGCCTTCAAGGGTCTTGATGCGCTTGTGCTGAGGCACGTCGCCGGACATCTGGGCGGCGCTGATGCCGTCCTTGGTCAGGCGTTCCTCGATGCGCCGCACCTCATCACGCCGGTTGGCGAACACCATCACCCGCTCCCAGTTGTTCTGGGCGACCAGGTTGTAGAGCAGCCGGTACTTGTCGCTGGAGGACACGGCATAGACGTGCTGCTCGACGGTGTCGCTGGCCACGTTCTCCGGCTCGATCTCGACGATGGCCGGGTCGGTGGTCCACTGCCGCGCCAGATTCATCACGTCTTCGGTGAAGGTGGCGGAGAACAGCAGGGTCTGGCGTTCGCTCTTGGGCGGGGTCTGGCGAATGATCTGGCGAACCTGGGGAATGAAGCCCATGTCCAGCATGCGGTCGGCCTCGTCCAGCACCATGACCTCGACCATGTCCAGGTGCACCTCGCCGCGCTGGTTGAAGTCCAGCAGGCGGCCAGGGGTGGCGACCAGGATGTCGCAATAACGCGCTTCCAGCTGCTTGAGCTGCTTGTCGAAGTCCATGCCGCCGACAAAGCTCATGACGTTGAGCCCGGTGTACTTGGCCAGGTCGAGGGCATCGTTGGCGATCTGCACCACCAGTTCGCGGGTCGGCGCGATGATCAGTGCCCGCGGCTCGCCCATGTATCTTTCCTTGGGCGGCGGAGTGGTCAGCAACTGGGTGATGGTCGAGATCAGGAAGGCAGCGGTCTTGCCGGTGCCGGTCTGGGCGCGGCCGATGGCGTCCTTGCCCTTCAGGGTGAAACCCAGCACCTGCGCCTGGATCGGCGTGCAGTAGGGAAAGCCGAGGTCATGGATGCCGTGCATCAGCCGCGGATCCAGCTTGAAGTCATGGAAGCGCGTCTTGCCTTCCTGCGGCTCGACCGCGAAGTCTTCCAGTTTCCAGGTGTCGACCGGCTTGGGCTTGCGCGGGCTGCGCTCGCGGCGCGGCTTGGCGGATTTTTCCGCCTGGGCGCGAGGTTCCTGTTTTTCGGCCTGGGCACGAGGCTCCTGGCTGCGGGCTTCGTCGGGATTGCGCGGTTTGCGTGGCGCACGCTCGGCCTGCGCTTCGGGCGCCACAGCGGCGGGGGAGGAGTGAGCTGCTACAGCGACGCTGGGGGTAGCTTGGGGCGCAGGGGAGGGAGTCGGCTGAGCGACCTCCTGATCCTTGCCCAGAAATTTTTTGAGTGCCTTGAGCACGGAGGGTCTCGATCATCGAAAGCGGAATGAGACCGCAGTGTAAAGCAACCTACGTGCCCGGCAACAACTACCTGCCGAACGCAAGCGCAATCCGCTCAGCCACTGATCCGATTGCGCCCGGCATCCTTGGCCTGGTAGAGCGACTTGTCCGCACGTCCGACCAGCTCATCCAGGGAGTCGGCCTTGCGCATCTGGGCCAGACCGATGGAGACGGTCACCCCCGGCAGCCGGCCGCAGGGCGAATAGAAGTCCTTGACCTCGGCGAGGCTCTGGCGCAGGCGCTCGGCGATGGCGATGGCTTCGTCGCGATCGATTTCCGGCAGCAGGATGACGAACTCCTCGCCGCCATAGCGCGCCATGCTGTCCTTGGGTCGCAGCTGGTCGCGCAGGGTGTTGGCGACCAGGCAGAGGGCATAGTCGCCCGCCAGGTGGCCATGGGTATCGTTGTAGCGCTTGAAGTGATCGACATCCAGCATCAGCAGGCTCAGCGGCTGCCGGTTGAAGGCACAGCGGGTGCTCTCACGCTCGAACAGCTGCTCGAGGCGCCGACGGTTGAAGAGGCCGGTCAGGGTGTCGACATTGGCATTGCGTTCGGTGTCGACGATCAGCTGGTTGCCGCGCCGCATCCGCTCGCAAAGGATGCCGAGCAGGTTGTGCATGGCCTTGGCGGAGCGTTCGATCAGCTCCAGCACCAGATCGCGATGCAGGCAGAGCACCAGGGTGTCGGCTTCGGCGATGACATGGGCGCTGGGCCGCTCGCTGTCCATGAAGCTGATTTCGCCCGAGCACTCGCCCGGACCCAGCAGATAGATGGGCGGATTTTCCGGCGAGCCCAGATGGACCCGCAGACGACCTTCCAGAATGAGGTACATGTACTGGTTGATCATCGCGGGCGAGAGCAGGCACTCACCGGCAACCAGGCTACGGGTAGCCGAGCGGGCGATCAGGGCTTCCAGCAGATGAGTCTCCACGCCCTTGAACAGGCGCAGGTCCTTCAGGGAAGCGACCGGTACTTCGGTCAGCCAGACCGATAAGGGGGCAGCCATCAAAGGATCACCCCGGGGACTGAAAGGAAAACTCGGGCCATAGCTGCTCCATGCACATCACGACCTTCAGGCACCCCTACTGGACCGGACGGGTACCCCAAAGTTCGTTCGCCTGGCCCTTTCCAGCCCTCCATTCGCCCCCGGATTCCGCAATTTGTCGACCGGTTTCCAAAAACGAAGCGGTCCGGTGATTCGCCCTTTATTTTCCGCCGAGACGTGCCAGCAGCCAGTCCTGGATATCCTGAATTTCCGCCGGAATCACCTCGTGGCGCATGGGATAGCTGTGCCAGAGCGCTTTCACGCCCGCGGTCACCAGTGCCTCGTAGGCTGCGCGTCCGAGGGCCAGGGGAACCACGTCGTCCTGACTGCCATGCAGGCACAGCACTGGGGTGGTCCCGCCGCGATTGACCTGGGCGTCTTCGAAGCTGGGCGCGTAGGTCGACAGTGCCATGACGCCGCCCAGGGTGGGGCAGGGAGTGTTATAGGCGGTATGCAGCACCACGGCGCCCCCCTGGGAGAAACCGGCCAGCACGATGCGCTCGGCGGGAATTCCCTGGGCCCGCTGGGCCTCGATCAGGGCCCGCACCGTGGCGGCCGAAGTTTCCAGCTGGGCGCGGTCGATGGCCCGGGCCGGATTCATGGCCAGGATGTCGTACCAGGACGGCATGGCCCAGCCGCCATTGATGGTGACTGCCTGGGTCGGTGCCTGGGGCAGGACGAAGCGGGTCGAGGTCAGGGTGCGCTGCAACAATTCGGCAACGGGTTCGAAGTCATGCTGGGTTGCACCCAGGCCATGCAACCAAATGACGCAGCTATCGGCGGTTCCGCTGGGCGATTCCAGCACAAGAGGCGAATTTTCCAAGGCTTTGCTCCAGTTTGGTGCCACTGAAAATGGGTGTGGTAACAGATGGTGCACAAAACGCGTGTCGCATTTTCGTAATTTAGTTGTTCGGTTTTTTGCTGGAAGTCAGATGACTGCCGGGTTTGAGCCAAGTGAGCAGCTGTCGCCTTCACTGGTCCGCAAATTGCCTCACCTAGCATGCGGCCAGGTAGTGCACTAACAGGTAACACTGACTCACTGCTTCGTCATGCCTTCCAGTGCGTCTCCTTCTTCCCTTGATGAAGGACGCCCAGGGATCGGGTGGGCGGGTTCCACGGCAATCAAGCGAGAGACATCGTGCTGCCGTGCGACTGGAACGTAATTCATAAACAAAGTGGAGCTTATCGATGAAGATGGTGAAGTCTACCCTGGCAATTCTGACCACCGCCGCTGCTCTTGGCCTGTCCGGCATGGCTCACGCAGGCGCTACCCTGGATGCGGTGAAGAACAAAGGTTTCGTGCAATGCGGCGTCAGCGATGGCCTGCCGGGCTTCTCCTACACTGATTCCAAGGGTGACTACAAAGGCATCGACGTCGACGTCTGCCGCGCCGTGGCCGCTGCGGTCTTCGGTGACTCCACCAAGGTTCGCTTCACCCCCCTGACCGCCAAGGAGCGCTTCACCGCGCTGCAATCCGGCGAGATCGACGTGCTGTCGCGCAACACCACCTGGACCAGCTCCCGCGATGGCGGCATGGGCCTGATCTTCGCCGGCGTCACCTACTACGACGGCCAGGGCTTCCTGGTGAACAAGAAGCTGGGCGTGAAGAGCGCCAAGGAACTGGACGGCGCCACCGTGTGCATCCAGGCCGGTACCACCACCGAACTCAACCTGGCCGACTACTTCCGTTCCAACGGCATGAAGTTCACCCCCATCACCTACAGCACCTCGGACGAGAGCGCCAAGTCCATGGAAGCCGGTCGTTGCGACGTGCTGACCTCCGACCAGTCCCAGCTCTATGCCCAGCGCAACAAGCTGGCCAGCCCGGACGACTACGTCGTGCTGCCCGAGGTGATCTCCAAGGAGCCCCTGGCGCCGGCCGTCCGTCGTGGCGACGAAGACTGGCTGACCGTGGTCAAGTGGTCGCTGTTCGCCATGGTCAACGCCGAGGAACTGGGTCTGACCTCCGCCAACGTGGAAGCCCAGGCCAAGGATTCCAAGAATCCTGACGTGCGTCGTCTGCTGGGTGCCGATGGCGAATTCGGCAAGGATCTGAAGCTGCCGAAAGACTGGGCGGTGAAGATCGTCAAGCAGGTCGGCAACTACGGCGAAGTCTTCGAGCGCAACGTCGGCATGGGTAGCGATCTGAAGATCAAGCGCGGCCTCAACGCCCTGTGGAATGCAGGCGGTCTGCAGTACGCCCCGCCGGTCCGTTGATCTCGGCGCCTTAGTCGCCGACCACCTTCCGGATGTGCAGATTCTCGCCCTGCAGCGCTCCCCGCGCTGTGGGGCGAGAATTTAATGAGGCTTCTAGTAGATGCAAAACGTTAGCAAACCGTCCTCGCCGGTCCGTGGGTCGCTGCTCACCGATCCGCAGGCACGCTCCTGGCTGTTCCAGATCGTGGCCGTGGTCGCCGTCGTGGCCTTCGGCTGGTTCCTGTTCAGCAACACCCAGGCCAATCTCGCCAACCGGGGTATCACCTCCGGCTTCGGCTTCCTGAACAACACCGCCGGTTTCGGCATTCCCCAACACCTGATTCCCTACAGCGAAGGCGACACCTACGGGCGGGTCTTCCTGGTCGGGCTGCTCAATACCCTGCTGGTGTCGGTGATCGGCATCATCCTGGCGACCATCATCGGCTTCAGCGTGGGTGTGGCACGCCTGTCGAACAACTGGCTGCTGCGCAAGGTCGCCACGGTCTACATCGAGACCTTCCGCAACATTCCGCCGCTGCTGCTGATCTTCTTCGTCTATTTCGCCGTGCTCGCGCCCCTGCCGGGCCCGCGTCAGAGCCTGAGCCTGGGTGGCGCGCTGTTCGTCAACAACCGCGGCCTGTACATGCCGGCGCCGATCGCCGATGCCGGCTTCGTGCCCGGTCTGATCGCGCTGCTGATCGCCATCGTCGCCAGCGTGGTGGTGGTGCGCTGGGCGCGCAAGCGCCGGCACGCCACCGGTCAGCGCTTCCCGGTGCTCTGGACGGTATTGGCGCTGCTGATCGGCATCCCGCTGCTGGCGACCCTGGTCTTCGGCAAGCCGCTGCACTGGGAGGTGCCGGAACTGCAGGGCTTCAACCTGCGTGGCGGGTGGGTGATCATTCCCGAACTGGTGTCCCTGGCGCTGGCCCTGTCGGTCTACACCGCGGCCTTCATCGGCGAGACGGTGCGGGGCGGCATCCAGGCGGTCAGCCATGGCCAGACCGAGGCGGCCAGCTCCCTGGGCCTGCGTCCGGGTCTGACCCTGCGGCTGGTGATCATTCCCCAGGCCCTGCGGGTGATCATTCCGCCGCTGACCAACCAGTATCTGAACCTGATGAAGAACTCTTCGCTGGGCGCCGCGGTGGGCTATCCGGAGATGGTGGCGCTGTTCGCCGGCACCGTCCTGAACCAGACCGGTCAGGCCATCGAGACCATGGCCATCACCATGAGCGTGTACCTGGCCATCAGCATCAGCATCAGCATCCTGATGAACTGGTACAACAAGCGCATCGCGCTGATCGAGCGTTAAGGAGCGCGTATGAGTAATCAGACCCATACCTTCAAACCGGACCTGCCGCCACCGCCCTCCAGCGTTGGTGCCTTGGCCTGGATCCGTGGCAACCTGTTTTCCAGTGTCGGCAATACCATCCTGACGCTGTTCGGTCTCTACATCGTCTGGCTGATCGTGCCGCCGGTGGTGAACTGGGCCTTCCTCAACGCCACCTGGAGCGGCAGCACCCGTGCCGACTGCGTGCCGGGCGGCGCCTGCTGGGTGTTCATCAAGGAGCGCTTCGGCCAGTTCATGTACGGCTTCTACCCCGGCGATCAGCGCTGGCGCGTGGATCTGACCGTGGTGATCGCCGTGGTCGGCGCCATCCCGTTGTTCCTCGACAGCTTCAAGCACAAGGCCCGCTACGGCCTGGCGCTGCTGGTGATCTATCCACTGGTGGCCTTCTGGCTGCTGTATGGCGGCTTCGGTCTGCGCGTGGTGCCCTCCAGCGAGTGGGGCGGCCTGATGCTGACCGTGGTGATCGCCGCGGTGGGCATCGTCGGCGCCTTGCCGCTGGGTATCCTGCTGGCCCTGGGGCGACGTTCCAAGCTGCCGGCGATCAAGGTCATCTGCGTGACCATGATCGAGTTCTGGCGTGGCATCCCGCTGATCACGGTGCTGTTCCTGTCCTCGGTGATGCTGCCGCTGTTCCTGCCCGACGGCATGAACCTGGACAAGCTGCTGCGCGCCATCGTCATGGTGATCGTCTTCGAAGCGGCCTATATCGCCGAGGTGGTGCGGGGTGGCATGCAGGCCATTCCCAAGGGGCAGTACGAAGCCGCCGCCGCCATGGGCCTGGGCTACTGGCGGACCACCGGCCTGGTGATCCTGCCGCAGGCGCTCAAGCTGGTAATCCCGGGCATCGTCAACACCTTCATCGCGCTGTTCAAGGATTCGAGCCTGGTGGTCATCATCGGCCTGTTCGACCTGCTCAACAGCATCAAGCGCGCCACCTCCGACCCGGCCTGGCCTGGTCTGTCCACCGAAGGCTATGTGTTCGCCGCCCTGGTCTTCTGGATTTTCTGTTTCGCCATGTCCAGCTACTCCTCCCGTCTGGAGCGCAAGCTGAACACCGGCCACAAGCGTTAGGAGTCAACAGATGAATGTAAGCAACAAGCAGCCGGTCGACAGCAGCAAGGTCATGATCCAGCTCAAGGACGTGAACAAGTGGTACGGCCAGTTCCACGTACTCAAGGACATCAACCTGACCGTCACCCAGGGTGAGCGCATCGTCCTGTGCGGACCGTCCGGTTCGGGCAAGTCCACCACCATCCGCTGCATCAATCGCCTGGAAGAGCACCAGAAGGGCCAGATCATCGTCGACGGCACCGAGCTGACCAACGATCTCAAGCAGATCGAGACCATTCGCAGCGAAGTCGGCATGGTGTTCCAGCACTTCAACCTCTTCCCGCACCTGACCGTGCTGCAGAACTGCACCCTGGCGCCCATGTGGGTGCGCAAGTTGCCGAAGAAGCAGGCCGAAGAGATCGCCATGCACTACCTGCAGCGGGTGCGCATTCCCGAGCAGGCCAACAAGTTTCCGGGCCAGCTGTCCGGCGGCCAGCAGCAGCGCGTGGCCATCGCCCGGGCACTGTGCATGCAGCCGCGCATCATGCTGTTCGATGAGCCGACCTCGGCGCTGGATCCGGAGATGGTGAAGGAGGTGCTGGACACCATGATCGGTCTGGCCCAGGACGGCATGACCATGCTCTGCGTGACCCACGAGATGGGCTTTGCCCGCACCGTGGCCAACCGGGTGATCTTCATGGACAAGGGCGAAATCGTCGAACAGGCCGCACCGGACCAGTTCTTCGACAACCCGCAGAACGAGCGTACCCGCCTGTTCCTAGGGCAGATCCTGCACTAAGCGCAGCCGGGGCGGAGGCCTGTCCGCCCCGGTCGTCCTGCGAACCCAGTCACGGGCGTTCGGCGGGAAGGCGGGCAAAGGACGGCAAGGCGCGGTATCCTCGATGTTTGGCGCCCGGTTTCCGGGGTCGGCGGTCAAGGCCCGCCTTGCCGTTCACCGGCTTCATTGTCGATTTCGTAGCGTATTGCCAGAACAGGCGGTGCGCTGGGCAGTCGAAGCCGTCATCATAGAGAGACGCCCGTGAACTCCATTTCCCATCCGCTCATGCTGACAAAAGCCAAGGCCTGGGGCGCCCATGCGGTGACCTCCAGTGGTGTGATCCTGGCGCTCCTGGCGCTGCTCGCTCTGGTCGACGGTCAACCCAAGGGTTGCCTGATGTGGCTGGGCATCGCCCTGCTCGTCGACGGTCTCGACGGCACCCTGGCGCGCAAGTTCGAAGTCAAGCGGGTACTGCCCCATTTCGACGGCTCGGCGCTGGATCTGGTGGTCGACTACCTGACCTATGTGTTCATTCCGGCCATCTTCATCTATCGCTTCGTGCCCTTGCCTCCACACTTCGAGCTGGTGGCGGTGGGCATCATCCTATTGTCGTCGCTGTTCTGTTTCTGCAATGTGAACATGAAGAGCGCCGACAACTATTTCGTCGGCTTTCCCGCGGCCTGGAACGTGGTGGCGCTGTATTTCTACGTGCTGGACCTGGCGCCCTGGTTCAGCATGGCGGTGGTGCTGGTGCTGGCCGCCCTGACCCTGACCCGGGTCAAGTTCCTGCATCCCTTCCGCGTGCGTCAGCTGATGGCCCTGAACATCGCCGTGACCTCCATCTGGCTGCTCAGCAGCGCCATGATGGTGTTCGTGCATCCCGACAAGCCGCTGTGGTTGATGGTCCTCTGGTTCGCCAGCGGCATCTACTTCGTCGGCGTGTGCGTCTGGCGTACCGCCCGGGAGTGGTTCGCCTGACGGTGAGCGACGACCCCCTACCACCCGCGCGCACCTGGTATGTCTACCTGGTGCGCGCCGAGAATCAGGCGCTCTATTGCGGCATCAGCGATGATCCCGAGCGCCGTTTCGCCCAGCACCGCAGTGGCCGCGGTGCCCGCTTCTTCGCCTCCAGCCCGGCCCAGGCGCTGGTCTATGTGGAAGCCTGTGGCGACAAGTCGGCCGCGCTGCGCCGTGAAATCCAGATCAAGAAGCTACCCAAACGAGCCAAGGAAGCCCTGGTGCTGGCCCTGTCCGGCACCTTGCCCGTGGCTGATTCAGGAGTGCTGTCATGTCCGAGCTGATTCTGCATCACTATTGGCAATCGCCTTTCGCCGAGAAGGCGCGCCTGCTGCTGGGCTTCAAGGGGCTGGCCTGGCGTTCGGTGATCATTCCGCGGATGCTGCCCAAGCCCGAGCTGGTGGCGCTCACCGGCGGCTATCGCAAGACGCCGGTGCTGCAGGTGGGCGCCGATGTCTATTGCGACACGGCGCTGATCGCCCGCCGCCTGGAGGCGGAGAAGGCGGTGCCGGCGCTGTTTCCGGAAGGCCAGGAAGCGGTCGTGGCCGCCTTTGCCGGCTGGGCGGATTCGGTAGTGTTCCAGCACGCGGTGGCGTTGATGTTCCAGCCGGAGATCATGGGACCGCGCCTGGCTAGCCTGCCGCCGGAGCAGGCCCAGGCCTTCATGGATGACCGCAAGGCGCTGTTCAGCGGCGGTAGCCTGAGTCGTTTGACGCCCGAGCAGGCCCGGCAACAGCTGCCGACCCTGCTGACCCGGCTGGAGACCCAGCTGGGGCGCAGCGCCGGCGAATTCCTGTTTGGCGCGCCTTCGGTGGCCGACATCGCCCTGGCGCACAACTTCTGGTTTCTCAAGAGCACGCCGCAACTGGCGCCTCTGATCGACGAGCGTCCCGAGATCGCCGCCTGGTTCGCTCGGGTGCTGGGGTTCGGTCATGGTACCCACGAAGAACTCGGCGCCGCCGAGGCGCTGGAGATCGCCAGGGCCGCGGAGCCGCTGGCCTTGCCGCGCGACCAGGCCGTTGCCGTGGAAGGCTTCGCCTGGGGTGACCGGGTGAGCGTGGCGGCGACCGACTACGGGGTGGATCCCGTGACGGGCGAACTGGTGCATGCCGACAGCGAAGCCCTGGTGATCCGCCGCCACGATGAGCAGCTGGGAGCTATCCAGGTGCATTTCCCGCGACTGAATTTTCGCGTCAGCGCGGCGGGCTAGCGAGCCTGGAATGCAAAACGGCGCCTCAGGGCGCCGTTTTGCATTCCAGGGCCAACCGCTCAGTCGGGGCGCCGCATGCGGAACAGCGCGGCCTCGGTGATCTCGAAATAGTCGGCCGGGCCACCACCGCGCACGATGGGGCGAGCGGCCGCGGTCTGGTAGATGCCGTCCTTGAGCAGGCGCTTGTCGATATGGGCGGCGACCACCTCGCCCAGCACCAGCCACTGATCCAGTTCATCCCCGGCGGCGGTCTTGAGGCGGACGATCTGGCTCAGCTTGCACTCGAAGGCCACCTGGGCACGGGCGACACGCGGCACCTTGATGACACTGGAGGGCGCGGGTTCGAGGCCAGCCAGGGCGAATTCGTCCACCTCGGGCCCGACCATGGCGCTGCTGGTGTTCATCTCCTCGGCCAGTTCGCGGGTGGCCAGATTCCAGACGAATTCGCCGGTGCGCTCGATGTTGGCGACGCTGTCCTTGTAGCCCTGGCTGGAAAAGCCGATCAGCGGCGGCTTGTAGTTGAAGGCGTTGAAGAAGCTGTAGGGCGCCAGGTTGAGGACGCCGCTTTCGCTCTGGGAGGAGATCCAGCCGATGGGGCGCGGCGCGATGATGGCGTTGAAGGGGTCGTGGGGCAGGCCGTGGCCCTGGCTGGGTTCGTAGAAGTGGTAATCGATGCTCATCGGGATTCCTTCAAGGGGTGAGTTTTAGGATCTCGGCCTGGATCTGGCCGGCGTCCAGGGTCAGGCGACCGACGCTGATCGGCAGTCGGAAACGCCGTGGGCCAGCGCTGCCGGGGTTTACGTAGAGTACGCCAGCCCGCTCTTCGATCAGCGGCTTGTGCGAGTGGCCGCTGACTACCACCCGCACCTGGGCGCCAGCGGCCGCCAGGTCGAGCTCGGGCAGGATGTGCAGCATATGGATGTCGACGTCGGCCAGGGTCAGGGTGACGCGCTCGGGGATGTCGTCGGCCCAGGGCACGTCGTCGTTGTTGCCCCGGACCACCGCCAGCGGCGCCAGCTCGCGCAGGGCGTCGAGGATCTCGGGCTTGCCGATGTCACCGGCGTGCAGGATGAAGTCGCTGCCGGCCAGGGCTTCCAGCGCCTGGGGCCGAAGCAGGCCATGGGTATCGGCGATCAGGCCGACGCGATAGGGATTGGCCATTACAGCTCCTTTAGTTGGCCTGGACGATGTCCAGGGCCTCGGCGCGTCCCAGCGGCTGACGCATACGCTGGGCCAGGATGGCGGTGGCGCGTTCTCGCTGGCAGGCCACTACGCCCACCACGAGGTCCTCGGCCAGCAGCAGGGCGACAAAGGTCTGGTCGCCCAGGCTGCCGTCGAGATGCATGTCGTCCCACTGACGGGGATGGCCGAGGTATTCGTAACGCTTGCCATGATGCAGGGTCCAGAAGAAGGGCACATCCGCGTAGTTTTCGGCGTGGCCCAGCAGGTTGCGCGCCGCCAGGCGGCCGTGTTGCTGGGCCAGGCGCCAGTGTTCGATACGGGTGGGTTGGCCGGCATGGGGAAAGGTGGCCAGATCGCCAACGGCATAGAGCCCCGCGGCGGCCTGGAGCTGGGCATCGACCGGGACGCTGCCGTCGTCCGCCAGGGGCAGATTGGCCAGGAAAGCGGTCGCCGGGGCGATGCCGGTACCCACCAGTACCAGGTCGGCGGGCAGTTGGGTGCCGTCCTTGAGTCTGACCTGGCGCACCTGATCGTCGCCGGCAAAGGCCACTACCTCATTGGGGGCGTGGAAGGTCACGCCATTGGCCTCGTGCAGGGTCTTGAAATGTTGGCCCAGGGTCTCGCCCATCTGCCTGACGAAGGGCAGGGAGGCGGGGGAGACCACGTCCACCGCCAGGCCCTGCTTGCGCAAGGCGGACGCGGCTTCCAGACCGATGAAGCTGGCACCGACGATCACCGCGCGGCCTCTTTCAGGCAGGTCGGCCAGGATGGCGGCCGCGTCGGCGCGGGTCCGCAGCAGGTGGATGCCCTTGAGCTGGGCACCCGGCACGTTCAGTGGCCTGGGTTCGCCACCCGTGGCGAGCACGCAGCCGTCGTAGCTCAAGGTCTGGCCGTTGGCGAGTTCCAGCTGGCGGGCCTGGGGATCCAGGCGCGTCACCTCGGCGTGCAGGCATTCGATGCGCTGCTGGCGGAAGAAGTCGGCTTCGCGCAACGCAGTGGCTTCATCGGGAGCCTTGTCGCCCTGGAGGACGAATTTGGACAGGGCGGTCCGGTCATAGGGCTCGCCTGGTTCGCGGCCGATCAGCAGCAAGCGCCCGCCATAGCCGAATTCGCGCAGGGCGGCGGCCGCAGCGGTACCCGCGGCGCCAGCGCCGACGATGACGAACAGACGGTCGTCGGCCGGGGTTTCGGCCGCTTGCGCGGGCAGGGGGTCGCGGCCGACCCGCACCTCGCCATCGCGCACCTCCACCGGATAGCGCTGCAGGGCATCCAGCGCCGGCGGTTCGCACAGGCTGCCATCCTCGATGGCAAAGCTCGCCTTGTGCCAGGGACATACCAGGCGACCCTGGCAGACCGCGCCGTCGGCTAGCGGCGCGCCGGCGTGGGGGCACTTGGCCTGAAAGGCGTGCACCTCGTCACCGACGCGCAGCAGCAGGATCTCGGTGTCTTCGATCTTGACCGCGGTGCCACGGTCTTCGCGCAGGTCGGCGAGGCGCGCGACCGGGTGCATGGCTTTCATGGTGGACTCCGGCGCCGTCTGGGGGGCGCTCTCAAATCAGGCTCAGCAGATTCGAGAGAGCGCAGCGGCGCCGGGTTCCGCTCAGGTGGCGGGCGGCAGCGGATGACGGTGCGGAACGTCGGGTGCGTCCAGCGGATCGGCGTGGACCAGCACCTCCGCCTGGGGGTATTCGGCGCGGATGGCGGCTTCCACCTCGTCGCACACCACATGGGCGCGGGACAGGCTCATCTCGCCGGGCAGCTCCAGGTGCAACTGCACGAACCAATGATTGCCGGAGAGGCGGGTACGCAGGTCGTGGGCGCCCTCCACCCCGGGGACTTGGCAGGCCAGCTGCAGCATGTGCTCGCTGATGTCGGCGGGCAGTTCCTGGTCCATCAACACGCCAAAGGAGTCGCGGGCGATGCCGTAGGCGCTCCAGAGGATGTAGAGGGCGATGGCCAGGCCGAACAGCGGATCCAGCCAGTACCAGCCGAAGCCGGTCAGCGCCAGGGCGACCAGGATGCCGACGTTGAGCAGCAGGTCGGAGCGATAGTGCAGGGCATCGGCGCGGACCACTGTGGAGTCGGTGAGGCGGATGACGTGCTGCTGGTAGGCCACCAGCACGGCGGTCAGGGCCAGGGAAAACAGGGTGACGGCGATGCCCAGGGCGTGGGCGCCCAGGGGCTCGGGTTGCTGCAGGCGCCCGATCGCCTGCCAGGCGATGAGCACGGCGCTGACGCCGATGAAGACCGCCTGGGCGATACCGGCGAGGGACTCGGCCTTGCCATGGCCATAGCGGTGGTCGTCGTCCGCCGGCTTGAGGGCGTAGTGTACCGCCAGCAGGTTGAACACCGAGGCCAGGCCATCGAGCAGCGAGTCGGTCAGGCCGGCGAGCAGGCTGACCGAGCCGCTGAACCACCAGGCCACGGCCTTGGCCAGGATCAGCGTCATCGCCACCGCTACCGAGGCGGCGGTGGCGCGACGCAGGAGCCGCTCGGTGCCGTGCGGGTCGCTCATCAGGCGCGTGGGGCGAGGCCCAGGCTGGCGAGTTGCTCGTTGCTGCCGCTGCGCTGCAGCAGGCGCGGATCGTCCAGCGGCAGGCTGTGGCCGGTGGCCTGCTGGATGATGGCCTTGAGGCGCGCGCGATCGACGCTGCCGTCCGGATTGACCGCCTTGTTCAGCTCGCCCGGATCGACCTCGGCGCGCTTGTTGTCGGGCAGGTAGATGGCGCCGGTGGCGAAGTCCACGCCAAAGGCGATCAGGCCGGGAATGATGTAGAACAGTAGGCCGATGGCATCGAGGGCAACGATGCCCGGATCGATCCGGCCACTGCCGGTGATCTGGCCGCGGCGCTCGGGATAGAACAGCGAACCGCAAGCGGTCAGCTGAGTGAACAGGGCGGCGGCGAGGACGCCACACACCGCGCGGGTACGCATCGACATAGACAACCTCCGGTTGGATGAGGCCGCCACTATAGCGGCCGGAATCACGGCGGGCGAGACGCTTTAGAGCGACAAACAAAACTACTGCGCGTCTGCCATACAGGCGCGTGCAGTGCTCGGAATCCTCATGTACCGCTCGTACACTGCGGTTCCTGCGCGCCGCGCGCACCTGCCTGACAGCCGCTCGCTACATTTTGTTAGCCGCTCTTATACTGCCCGCCCCGTTGAGACCACCGGCCGTGCCCAATGACGCCCTTGCCCATCGATGTTGTCCTGCCCGCCCTGCGCCAGGCCCTCGCCCACCGCGACGACTGCGTGCTGGAAGCGCCGCCGGGGGCTGGCAAGACCACCCGGGTGCCGCTGGCGCTGTTGCAGGAACCCTGGCTGGCCGGCCAGCGCATCCTGCTGCTGGAACCGCGCCGGCTGGCGGCGCGCGCCGCCGCCGAGCGCCTGGCCGCGGAACTGGGCGAGGGCGTCGGCGAGACGGTGGGCTATCGCATCCGCCTGGAAAGCCGGGTGGGTCCGCGCACCCGCATCGAGGTGGTCACCGAGGGCATTCTCACCCGGCGCCTGCAGGACGATCCGGCGCTGGAGGGTGTCGGCCTGGTGATCTTCGACGAATTCCACGAGCGCAGCCTGGACGCCGACCTGGCCCTGGCGCTGACCCTGAGCGGCCGCGAACTGCTGCGTGACACCCCGCTCAAGCTGCTGGTGATGTCGGCCACCCTGGAAGGCGAACGCCTGGCTGCTCTGCTTGGCGGCGCGCCGGTGGTGCGCAGCGAAGGCCGGATGTTTCCGGTGACGACCCGCTGGAGCCGGCCGCTCGGCCAGGACGAACGCCTGGAGGCGCGGGTGGCCGCCACGGTGGTGCAGGCGCTGGACGAGGAAGCCGGCAGCCTGCTGGTGTTCCTGCCCGGCCAGGCGGAGATCCGCCGCACCGCCGAGCGCCTGGCGGACCAGCTGCCCGCCGGGGTATTGCTCTGTCCGCTGCACGGCGAGCTGGAGCTGGCGGCCCAGCGCGCGGCCATCGAACCGGCGCCAGCGGGTGCGCGCAAGGTGGTGCTGGCCACCAATATCGCCGAGACCAGCCTGACCATTGAAGGGGTGCGGGTGGTGGTGGACGCGGGCCTGGCGCGGGTGCCGGCCTTCGATCCCGGCAGCGGCATGACCCGCCTGACCACCCGCCGCATCTCCCGTGCCTCGGCGACCCAGCGCCAGGGCCGCGCCGGCCGCCTGGAGCCGGGGGTCTGCTATCGACTCTGGTCGGAAGAGCTGCACCAGCAATTGCCGGCCTACGACAGCGCCGAGATCCTCCAGGCCGATCTGGCCGGCCTGGCCCTGCAACTGGCGCGCTGGGGCATGAACGCCGAGGAGCTGGCCTGGCTCGATCCGCCACCCGCCGCCGCCCTGGCCCAGGCGCGCGATCTGCTGCTGCGCCTGGGCGCGCTGGACGAACAGGACGTGCTCACCCCTCACGGCCAGGCCATGAGCGGCCTGCCGGCCCATCCGCGGCTGGCACACCTGCTGCTGCGTGGGCAGGCCTGGGGCCTGGCCGAGCGCGCCTGCGAGATCGCCGCATTGCTGGGCGAGCGCGACCTGACCCCGGGGCAGGGCGCCGATCTGCATACCCGCCTCTTGCTGCTGGCCGGTGAAGGCCGTGGTCCGCGTGGCGGCGTGGCGCGCATTCGGCAACTGATCCGCCAGTATCGCGGCCTGTTGCGTGGCCCGGCCGGGCAGCCGGTGGCCGATCCCGAGCACCCGCGCTGGACCGGTGCCCTGCTGGCCTGCGCCTATCCGGATCGCATCGCCCAGCAGCGCAAGGCCGGCGGCCAGGACTATCGCCTGGCCAATGGCCGGGCCGCCAGCTTTGGCGAACCGGACGGGCTGATGAAATCGCCCTGGCTGGTGGTGGCCGACCTGGGCAGTCGCCAGGGACAGCGCGAAGAGCGCATCTACCTCGCCGCCGAACTGGATCCGGGGCTGTTCGAGGGGCCGCTGGCCGAGCAGGTGGTCGGTCACGACGAACTGGACTGGGATGACCGCGAAGGGGTGCTGCGTGCCGAACGCCAGCGCCGGATCGGCCAGTTGGTGCTGAGTCGCGAACCCCTGAAGAATCTGGACGCCGCCGCCCGCAGCCGGGCGCTGCTCGGGCTGGTGCGGCGCAAGGGCCTGGAGTTGCTGCCCTGGACGCCGGAGTTGCGCCAGTGGCAGGCGCGGGTGGCGCTGCTGCGCCAGCTGGATCTGCAGCAGAAGGGGGCCAGCGACTGGCCGGAGGTGAGCGACGCCGCCCTGCTGGCCAGCCTGGAAGACTGGCTGCTGCCCTATCTGGAGCGCGTCACCCGCCTGGCCCACTTCGCCAATCTGGACCTGGCCGCCATGCTGCAGGGCCTGCTGCCCTGGCCGTTGCCGCGCCAGCTGGACGAGCTAGCCCCGCGCACCCTGGCGGTGCCCTCCGGTTCCAGCATCCGCCTGGACTACAGCGAGCAGCCGCCGGTGCTGGCGGTGCGGCTGCAGGAACTGTTCGGCCTGGCCGACACCCCGCGCCTGGCCGGTGGACGGCTGGCGGTCAAGCTGCACCTGCTCTCGCCCGCGCGGCGACCGGTGCAGGTCACCCAGGACCTGGCCAGCTTCTGGGCCAATACCTATGGCGAGGTGAAGAAGGATCTCAAGGGCCGCTATCCCAAGCACTACTGGCCGGACGATCCCCTGATCGCCGAACCCACGGCGCGCGCCAAGCCGCGGGGGACCTGAACGAAACCCCGGAGCGGGCAACACCCTAGGGGCAGGGCGGAGCCGCCTGGACGTGGGCCCGGCCTGGCTGGCCTGGTGCTCCAGACGCTCAACCGTTGCTACCGGCCGGACGTTTGCGCAGATGATTCGTCGGCAGCGCCGTGGTGTATTTCACCTGGCTCAGGGCAAAGCTCGACCTGATGCTGGCCACGACCGGGATGGACGTCAGGCAGTCGAGCAGGAGCGTCTGGTATTTGCTCAAGTCTTCGCTCACCACCCGCAACATGAAGTCCGCCTCGCCGCTCATGAGGTAGCACTCCATCACCTCCGGGCGTTCCTTGATCGCA
Organism: Pseudomonas sp. AS2.8; assembly: GCF_014190935.1. Classification (NCBI taxonomy): domain Bacteria; kingdom Pseudomonadati; phylum Pseudomonadota; class Gammaproteobacteria; order Pseudomonadales; family Pseudomonadaceae; genus Pseudomonas; species Pseudomonas sp. AS2.8. The sequence continues at coordinate 120,189 of NZ_JACHVV010000005.1, read as the reverse complement.
TTGGTGAAGATCTCCAGGGACTGCTTGTCCTGAAGCTTGAGCGACACATGCACGAAGACGTTGATGGCGAGGTTGAGCGCCGCCGGATCGACCAGCGTCACGGCGCCGCGCAAGACGCCGCGCTCCTTCATTTCGGCGACGCGTCGCCAACAGGGTGAAGCGGAAAGGCCCACGATGTCGGCCAGCTCCGCATTGCTGAGCTCCGCATTTTCCTGCAGCGCATCGAGGATGCGCAGACTGGCTTCATCGAGCGTTGCTCGGCTCATGGTTAGATTTTCCCGTGGTGTTCGATTATTCGGTAGAACTTACCCATCTTCCCGTTCTGCAGGAACAGATAGGTGCGTTTTTTCGCTGGAATCGCCGCATCATGACCCTAGGCAATCTGCTTGCGACAGGGTGGCACCATGAGCGCTTCAATCCAGCATCTGGCGAAAAGCCGCACCAAGGGCCGGGGCATCTCCTCCACCTACCTGTACCTGGGACTCATGGTGCTGCTGTGGGGCAGTAGTTGGCCGGTGACGAAGCTCGCGCTGCACAGCGTGCCGCCGCTCTGGCTGGCGACCCTGAGATTCGCCAGCGCCGCGCTCTGTCTGTTCGCTTATCTCGGCGTGCGTGGGCAACTCAAGCGGCCCACCCGGCAAGACCTGCCCATCGTCGCCAGCGTGGGCCTGTTGCAGATGATGACCTTTACCGGACTCGGCATGGTGGCGATGGTGCATGTCGACACCAGCAAGGCCGTGCTCCTGGCTTACACCACGCCGCTGTGGTGCGTGGTCGTGGCCTGGGTACTGTTTCGGGAAGCGCCGACCCGGCTGCAGCTTGCCGGGCTGCTGGTGGGGATGGCGGGTGTCGTCGCGGTCTGCTCCCCTGGAGAGCTCGACTGGACGCAGCCGGACACCCTCGTGGGGGCGGCCTTCCTGCTGCTGGCGGCGGTGAGCTGGGCGATCGTCATCCTGCATGTGAAGCGCCACCGCTGGGTGACCCCGGCCTTGCTCCTGGCGCCCTGGCAGATGCTGTTGGCCACCATCCCCCTGGCGATCGCCGCCTGGCTCGTCGAGGGGCCGCCCGTCGCCATCGCCTGGGATCGAACGCTGGTCGAGGCGCTGTTGTTCATCGGTCCGATCGCGACGTCGGCCTGCTTCGTCATCTCGGCGGAACATGGGCGGAGGATCTCCACGTTCGGCATGTCGAATTTCACCCTGGGGGTGCCGCTGGTGGGGACCGCCTTCTCCTGCCTGGCGTTTGGCGCGACCGTCTCCCCGCTGTTTCTCGCCGGGCTCGGCCTGGTGATCCTGGGGGTCGGGATCTCGGCCCTGGCCACGCGCAACGGGCGTCGCTAGCGGGGCGTCCAGCCAACGGCACACCCTTGGCTGGACACCCTCGCCCACGCAGTCAGGGAGCCCCTGTTATCCCGAAGGGTCACTGGGTCTGCCAGGCCTTCTGCAGGTTGGACCAGAAGGCCCCGCCATCCTTGAAGGGCACGTTTGCCGCGCCGAAGTCATAGCTGTTCAGGGTGTTCTTGGCGGGTACCGGCAGGCGGGTTGCGGCCCAAGGAGTCGCTAGCGTGAAGCGGCAGGGGGAATAACCGATCCGATCAGGTGCAGGTCCTCGACGCCCTGGCCAGGAATGTAGCGGTCGAGAGGATTAGGCAAGACCTCCAGACGATCCGGCAGTGGGGGCGCCCGACACCGGCGCTAGCATGGCCGCTTCCAACGATGGGAGTGGACCATGAACGAGCACAAGACCCTTTTCATCACCGGCGTGAGCAGCGGCCTGGGCAACGCCCTGGCACGGGAAGCCCTTGCGGCCGGCCACCGCGTCATCGGCACGCTGCGCCGGGACGCCGATCTTCAGGCCTTCGCCGCCTTGTCGGACCGGGCCCATGGCGTGCTGCTGGATGTCACGGACCACGCTCGCCTGGGGACGGTGGTGGCCGAGGTTCAGGCAGCCCACGGTCCGGTGGATGTCCTGGTCAACAATGCCGGCTATGGCCACGAGGGCATTCTCGAAGAATCGCCGCTGGACGAGCTGCGCCAGCAGTTCGAGGTCAATGTCTTCGCGGCGGTCGCCGTGACCAAGGCCTTCCTGCCGTCCTTCCGCGAGCGCCGTCGCGGGCATATCATCAATATCACCTCGATGGGTGGCACCATTACCCTGCCGGGTATCTCCTACTATTGCGGCAGCAAGTTCGCCCTGGAAGGTATCTCGGCGGCCCTCGGCCAGGAGTTGGCACCGTTCGGCGTCTGGGTCACCGCCGTGGCACCCGGCTCCTTTCGCACCGACTGGGCGGGCCGCTCGATGCGTCGCAGCGCACGCGGCATCGCCGACTACGATGAACAGTTCACGCCGATCCGGGCGGCGCGGGAGGCCAAGAGCGGCAAGCAGCTGGGCGATCCGCGCAAGGCGGCCCAGGCGCTGCTGCAGCTCATCGCCCTGCCAGCGCCGCCAACGCAGCTGCTGCTGGGGAGCGATGCCTTGCACCTGGTGCGCGAACGCCTGGCCGCGGCCAGCCGGGAGATCGAGCGCTGGGAGGCCCTGACCCTTTCCACCGACGGCTGAGGCGGAGGCCCCATGAATCCTAGCGATCCCCTTTCCAGCCGGCTGGTGGCGCTGCTGGGCAGGCTGGCGCCCCAGGAAGGCTACAACCTCAGCGCCCTGGAGGATGTGCGCTTCCTGCGTTCGGATCGCCCGCTGACCGGGGTACCCGTGCTCTACGATCCCGGGGTCGTCATCGTCTGCCAGGGCGGCAAGCGCGGCTATTTCGGTGACCGCGTCTATCAGTACGATGCCCAGCACTACCTGGTGGTCTCCGTGCCCGTGCCCTTCACCATGGAGACCGATGCCAGCCCGGAGGCGCCGCTGCTGGCCATCTATCTACGGCTGGATTTCCGGCTGCTCGGCGACCTGGTCCTGCAGCTCGACAGCGAACTGGGGCCGGCGCTGGAGGCGCCCCGCGGACTCTATGCGTCGCCGATCGATGAATCGCTGCGCGCCTCGACGCTACGCTTTCTGGAGGTCCTGAGCGTGCCGACCGACGCCCGACTGCTGGGGCCGGCGCTGCTGCGCGAACTCTATTATCGGATCCTCACCGGCGCCCAGGGCGGCTCGCTGCGCGCGGCGCTGGATCGCCAGGGGCGTTTCGGCCGCATCGCCCGGTCGTTGCGCACCCTGCACGCCCGCTATGCCGAGCGGCTGGACGTCGCCGCGCTGGCGCAGGAAGCGCGCATGAGTCAGCCCAGCTTCCATCGGCACTTCCGCGACGTCACGGGTACCACGCCCATGCAGTATCTGAAGTCGACCCGTCTGCACCAGGCGCGGCTGTTGATGCTGCGCGACGCCCTCCCGGCGGCGAACGCGGCCTTCGCCGTGGGTTACGAGAGCGCTTCCCAGTTCAGTCGCGAATTCAAGCGGCTGTTCGGCCGCACCCCGCTGGCGGAGATCGACTGGATGAAGGCCACCTATGCGCTGCCGGCACCGCCTGCGACGGCGGTCTATGTCGCTTCCCACTAGGGCTGTCCGTCCGAAAAGCCCGGTCGACGCCGCCGTACCGGAACCAAGCGGCAGCCGCCCCCGGTCTGAATGCAGACGGGCACTGCCTGCCCGCCCAACCGGAGCGACCCCCATGGCCGACAAGACCCTGCACGACCTTTCCAAAGCGATGCGCGATCTGGATTTCTGCATGCTGACCACCGGCACCGGGCGCCTGACCAGTCGGCCGATGAGCAACAACGGCGACGTCGAATACGACGGGGACTCCTGGTTCTATGCCTACGAGGACTCGGCCAAGATCCGGGACATCGAGCAGGATCCGGCGGTGGGGCTGAGCTTCAGCGAAGGCAAGAGTCTGCTGGGCAAGCCCGGCATCTTCATCGGCATCGAAGGGCATGCCGAGCTGATCCGCGACAAGGCGCAATTCGAGGCGCACTGGACCAAGAGTCTGGACCGCTGGTTTCCCCAGGGCACCGACACGCCCGGCATGATCCTCATCAAGGTGCATGCCGAGCGCATCCGTTACTGGGATGGCGAGGAGCAGGGCGAGTTGCGCCCCTGAGGTCCTAGAAGCAGGTGGCGAAGGTCTCCACGACCTGCAGACCTTCGTCCACGATGCAGCCCTGGCGCCACTTGTCGAAGGTCAGGCAGGGATGGGAGGTGCCCAGGGCGATGATGTCGCCGATGGCCAGCGCGGTCCCCGGGGCGACGACCATGAAGGCGTGCTGGTCCATGATGGCGGTGACCGTGCAGACGCTGACGTCGACCGACTCGGCAGCGGTCTGGCCGGGCCGGTAGCGGCGTAGCGGCAGCGGCAGTCCGGCATCGTGGGCGATGTCGCGCTTGCCCAGGGCCAGGATGGCGAATCCGGGTTCGGGCAGGGACTGCACGTGAGCCCAGACCTCCAGCGCCGGTTGCAGGCCTTCGTGCAGACCGGTGCGGGCCAGGACGCCACGCTGGGCATCGCGATAGATCCCGTGGTCATGGACCACATAGCTGCCGGGGCGCATGACGGCGAGAAAGCGCTCGCGCACTGCCAACTGGTCGAAGGCGGCGGCGATCAGGTCGTACCAGGCCGAACCCGAGGCGGTGACGATGGGCCGGTCGAGGGCGAAGGCGCCCTGGCCGCGCAATTCCTCCGCCAGGCGCACCAAGGAATCGGCGAAGGCGCGGATGTCGGTGGCCGCCTCGGCGCCGTGGATGACGCCCTCGTAGCCTTCGATGCCGGTCAGGCGCAGCGCCGGTTGCCCGGCGATGGCCCGGGCCAGTTCTCGTACCTCGGCTTCGCTGCGGCAACCGCAACGGCCGCCGGGTACGCCGTATTCGATCATCACCTGCAGCGCCAGCCCGCGTGCGCCAAAGAAGGCGCCCAGGGCGGTGACCTGGTCGGGATGATCCACCAGGCAATGGAAGTCGAAGTCCGGATCGGCAGCGAGCAGTTCAGCGATCAGCGCCATGTTCGGTGCGCCCACCAGCTGGTTGGCCATCAGCACCCGGCGCACGCCATGGGCCTGGGCGGCGCGGGTCTGCACCGCGGTGGCCAGGGTCATGCCCCAGGCGCCCGCGGCCAGCTGCCGCTGGAACAGCTCCGGCGCCATGCTGGTCTTGCCATGGGGCGCGAGTTCGGCGCCGCGGTCGCTGGCGAAGGCTTGCATCCAGCCGATGTTGTGCTCGAGTGCGTCCTGGTGGATGACCAGGGCGGGCAGGGCGATGTCGCTGAGCAGGTTGGCGCCAGGACTGGCGGCGCCTTTCTCGGGGGCGATGAGGGGGGTCATGGAATCTCCTGGCCGCCCAGGCGCTGGGACAGGCGGCGGGCGCTATCGACCAGCACCTGGCGGTACTCGGCATGGTGGGCCTGGGCGTCGGCGCGGGGCGCCACGATGCACAGGGTGGCGATGCTCAGGCCGCTGGCGTCCTGCACCGGGGCGGCGAAGCAGTGGGTGTAGGTGTCGGCGATGCTGTCGAAGGAAAAGAAGCCTTCGGCGCAGGCGCTGCGGATCTCGGCGATAAAGGTCGCCGGGGGCAGGCGGCTGCCGTCGGGCAGGATGAAGTCGTCCGGATCAATCAGGGCGAGGATCTCGGCATCGCTCAGATGACCGAGCAGCAGTCGCCCGGACGCGGTCCAGGGAATGGGCGCGTCCTCGCCGACATTGGACGAGATGCGAAAGGCGCGGGCGCCTTCCTTCATCAGCGAGACGGTGTACTTGCGGCCGTTGAGCTGGCACAGCTGGGCGGTCTCGCGGGTCTGGGCGACGATGTCGTCCAAGAGCAGCCCGGCCTCGCGGGCCAGGTCGAAGTGGCGCAGGTGCGCCTGGCCGAGAAAGTACAGCTCGCGGCCCAGGTAGACCTGACCGTCGCGGCCCACGGCATCGAGCATGTGCCGCTCCAGCAGCAGGCCGACCAGGTCGTAGACGGTGGACTTGGGAATGCCGAGGCCGGCGGCGATCTCGTTGGGTCGCAGCGGCCGACCTACCCGCTTGAGGTGATCGAGGATGTCGAAGGCGCGGTCCAGGCCGCGGGCGCGCTGGCGGGTAGGTTCGGTCATCGGTGCGGTTTGTCTCAGGCCTTGGGTTTGTAGGCGATGCAGTCGATCTCGACCTTGCAGTCCACCATCATGGATGATTGCACGCAGGCGCGCGCCGGGGCCTGGCCGGCGAAGTACTCGGCGAACACCTTGTTGAAGCTCCAGAAGTCGCGCGGATCGTCCAGCCAGACGCCGGCGCGCACCACATGCTCCAGACCGTAGCCGGCTTCGTGCAGGATGGCGATCAGATTCTGCATGGTCTTGTGGGTCTGGGCGACGATGCCGCCGTCGATGATCTCGCCATTCTCCATGGCCACCTGGCCGGAGACGTGCAGCCAGCCATCGGCTTCCACCGCACGGGCGAAGGGCAGGGGTTGGCCACCTGCGCCGCGTTCGCCGGCGCCGTATCGAGTGATGCTCATAAGGTTGCTCCTGTTACGGGGAAGGATTCAGAAAGAGGTCCGGCCGAGAAATTCGGCGAGACGGGTGGAGCGGGGCCGCTCGAACAGATCGCGGGGCGGACCCTGCTCCTCGATGCGGCCTTGGCTCATGAAGACGATGCGATCCGACACCTCGTAGGCGAATCTCATCTCGTGGGTCACTAGCAGCATGGTCATGCCGTCCTGGGCCAGGTCCTTGATCACCGCCAGCACCTCGCCGACCAGCTCCGGGTCCAGCGCCGAGGTGGGTTCGTCGAACAGCATCAGGCTGGGATTCATGGCGATGGCGCGAGCGATGGCCACCCGCTGCTGCTGGCCGCCGGACAGCTGGCCGGGATGATAATCGCGGCGCTCGATCAGGCCGACCCGGCGTAGCCACTGCTCGCCGATGGCCACGGCTTCGTCCTTGTTCATCTTCTTGACCTTGCGCAGGCCGAGGGTGACGTTTTCCAGGGCGGTGAGGTGGGGAAACAGATTGAATTGCTGGAAGGCCATGCCGGTGAGCGACCGCTGGCGGGCGATCTCGCGCTCCGGCAGGCGCTGGCGGCGACCGCCTTCCTCGCGATAGCCGATGGCCTCGCCGGCCAGCCGGATGCTGCCGCCCTGAAAGTCTTCCAGCAGGTTGACGCAGCGCAGCAGGGTGGTCTTGCCCGAGCCGCTGGAGCCGATCAGGGTGACCACGTCGCCGCGCTCCAGGGACAGGTCGATGCCCTTGAGCACCTCCACGGCGCCAAAGCTCTTGTGCAGGTCGTTGATGCTCAGCAGGGGGGCGTTGGAATCGGTCATGGCAGGGTCACCCGTTTTTCCAGATAGCGGCCGAGCCGCTCGATGGCGAAGTTGATGAGAAAGAACAGCAGCCCGGCGAACAGATAGAACTGCAGGGTCATGAAGGTGCGGGCGATGACCTGCTGGCTGCTCAGGAGCAACTCGGCCACGCCGATCACCGAGAGCAGGGTGGAAGCCTTGACGATCTCGGTGGAGGCATTGACCCAGGTCGGCAGGATCTGGCGCAGCGCCTGGGGCAGGAGCACCTCCTTGAGACTCTGGGCGAAGGTCAGGCCGATGGCCTTGGCCGCTTCGTGCTGGCCACGGGGGATGGCCTGCAGGGCACCGCGGACGATCTCCGCCACGTGGGAGCCGCAGAACAGCAGCAGCGCCGCGGTGCCGGCCTGGAAGGGCGTGGGCCGCAGGCCCAGCGCCGGCGCCATGTAGTAGCAGGCCAGCACCAGCACGAACACCGGGGTGCCGCGGATCAGGTCGGCATAGACGCGAAAGGGCAGGCGCAGCGGCCAGCGGCCATAGGTCAGCGCCAGGCCGCCGAGGGTACCGAGCAGGGTGCCGCCGAGCACCGCCATCACGGAGCAGGCCAGGGTGGTGGCGAAACCGGCGGCCAGGGTCTGGCGCGCGTTCCACAATTCCAGGAACCAGGAGGGGGCTTCGTACACGATCGGGCTCCTAGCGGGTCAGGCTCAGCCGTCGCTCCAGCTGGCGCAGCAGCAGGGCGATGACGTAGCAGGTGAGGATGTAGAGGGCGCTGGTCACCAGCCAGGTCTCGATGACCCGGTAGCTTTCCAGGTTGATCTTGCGCGCCTGGTAGGTCAGTTCCGGGACGGCGATGGCCGCCGCCAGCGAGGTGTCCTTGAACAGCGAGATGAAGCTGTTGGAAAGCGACGGCAGCACGTTGCGCAGCATCACCGGGATGATGACGTAGGCCTTGATCTGCCATTCGCGCAGGCCGATGGCCAGGCCCGCCTCGCGCTGGCCCCTGGGAATGGCCATGAGCCCGCCGCGAAACACCTCGGCCAGGTAGGCGCCGGCATAGAGCGCCAGGGTGATGAGAAAGGAGCTGAGCTTGTCCAGGCGGATGCCGATGCTGGGCAAGGCGAAGTACAGCAGCAGGATCAGCACCAGGATCGGGGTGTTGCGCACCAGGGTGACGTAGCCCGCCGCCAGCCAGCGCAATGCCCGCACCGGCGAGAGCAGGGCGAAGGCGGTGGCCAGGCCGATCAGGCAGCCGATGGCGATGCCCACCAGCGCCAGCTGCAGGCCGAGGGCGAGCCCGGCCAGCAGGTGGTCCAGGTTCTGCCATACGGGGGCGAAGTTGAGGGTGTAGTTCATGCTCGACGTCTACCTAGAGGGCGCGGACGGGCCGCGCCGGGGCCAGGATCACTTGAACTCGACGGGGAAACCGATCGCCGGAGAGGGCAGCTCGACGCCGAACCACTTCTTGAAGGAGGCCTGGTAGGTGGGAAATTCCACACCGGTCATGGCCTCGTGCAGGGCGGTGTTGACGAAGTTCAGCCAGTCCTGATCACCGCGCTTGACCGCGCAGGCGTAGGTCTGGGGACTCCAGGCGTAGTCGGGCGAGCGGTAGCGACCGGGATTCTGGGTCATCAGGTACTTGACCGAGGACTGGTCGGTGGCCACGGCATCGGCACGCCCGGTGCCCAGGGCCTGGTAGAGCAGGTCGACGCTGTCGTACTGGTCGACCTTGGCGCCGGGCAATGCCTGGTGCACCAGTTCCTCGGCATAGACGTTCTGCAGCACGGCCACGGTCAGGTCGCTCTTGGCCGCCTTGAGGTCGTCGATCTGCTGGTAGCGGCTGTTGGCCGGCAGGAGCAGGGCCACGCCTTCGCGGTAGTAGGGCAGGGTGAAGGCCACCTGTTGGGCGCGGCTGGCGGTCACGGTGATGAACTGGCAGCTGATGTCGACCTTGTCGGTGAGCAGGTTGGGGATGCGCGCATCCGAGCCTTGCACGACGAACTCGACCTTTTCCGGATCGTTGAACAGGCCCTTGGCGATCACCTTGGAGATATCGATATCGAAACCCTGCAACTTGCCGTCGGCGCCCTGGAAGTGCCAGGGGGCGTTGGTGCTGCCGGTGCCCACGACCAGATGGCCGCGCTTGAGCACGTCATCCAGCTTGGCCGCCTGGGCGCCGGTCATGGCGACCAGGCCGACCAGCAGCGCCAGCGTTTTCCACCCCTTCGTCTTGCCTGTCATCGCGCGTCTCCTTTTCCGTTATAGCGGAAGTGTGTTCGTAACAACGGAATAGATTGCAGCGACTGTGCCAGCTATTCGCATGACGTTGCAAATCAAGGGCTTGGCGTGAGGAACAGGCAGCGGAAGGGGTTCCCGGTGCGCCAGGGGGCACCGGGAGGTGGCGGAAGGTAACGGGGATGCACCAGCCAGAGGCGTTACCCGGTAGCGCTTAACCGGAATGGGGGAAGGTCGACCGCAGATCCCCAGCGCGCGGCAGGAAGCGACCATGACGCTCGCCAATGGCCTGCCCGGGTGCATAGGCCAGGTGCCCATTCACCCAGACCGCCTCGATGCCTTCGGCAGGCCGTTGCGGCTCGCTGAAGTCGGCCACGTCGCGGATGCGGGCGGGGTCGAACAGCACCAGATCGGCCTGGGCGCCGGGCTCGATCAGGCCGCGACCCGCCAAGCCGAAGCGGGCGGCGGAGAGGCCGGTCATCTTGTGCACGGCGGTGTGCAAGGGAAAGAGGCCGAGGTCGCGGCTGAAGTGACCGAGCACCCGCGGAAAGGCGCCCCAGAGGCGTGGATGGGGGAAGGGGTCCTCGGGCAGGCCATCGGAGCCGATCATGCTCAGCGGATGGGCGAGGATGAGGTGCACGTCGGCTTCGCTCATGCCGTAGTAGACGGCACCGGCCGGTTGCAGGCGGAGAGCGGTTTCCTGCAGGTCCAGGCCCCAGTCGGCGGCGATGGCGGCCAGGTCGCGGCCGCCGCAGTCGGGATGCGGGGTGGACCAGGTGATGGTGATGCGGTGGCGGTCGGTAACCTGCTTGAGATCCAGGGTGGAGGAGCTGGCCGCATAGGGATAGCAGTCGCAGCCGACCGGCTGACGGTGGGCGGCCCGCTCCAGGGCGCCGAGCAATTCCGGGGCGCGCCCCCAGTTGTCCACCCCGGCGCACTTGAAGTGGGAAACCACCACCGGCGCCCGGGCCTGGCGACCGATGTTCAGGGCTTCGTCCAGGGCCTCGTGCACCGCGGCGAATTCGCTGCGCAGGTGGGTGGCATAGAGGCCGCCCACGGCGTCTAGCTCGGCGGCCAGCTCCGCTACCTCCGCGGTCGGCGCCGCCGCGGCGGAGGCATAGGCCAGGCCACTGGAAAGGCCCAGGGCACCCGCGGCCAGGCTGTCGCGCAATTCGAGACGCATGGCGGCAATTTCGGCCGGGGTAGCGGCACGCTGGAGATCGTCCAGATGGTTGCTGCGCAGCGCCGTGTGGCCGACCAGGGCGGCCACGTTGACGCCGGGGCAGGCCTGCTCCACCGCCGCGCGGTAGGCGGCAAAGGTGGGATAGCCGAAGGCCGCGGCCGGGCCGAGCAGATTCAGCGGATCCGGCGGCTCGCCGCGCAGGCGCACCGGGGCGGCGCTGATGCCGCAGTTGCCCACCACCACCGTGGTCACCCCCTGGCTGAGCTTGGGCAGCTGCTGCGGCCGGCGGATGACCATGGTGTCGTCGTGGGTGTGGACATCGATGAAGCCGGGGGCCAGCACCAGGCCGCTGCCGTCGCGGACCTCCCGTGCCGGTTGCCCGGCCAGATCGCCCAGCGCCTGGATGCGCTCGCCGGCGATGGCCACGTCGAGAACGCGGCCCGGACGGTCATGGCCGTCCAGCACAAGGGCATTGAGAATCACTACATCATGCATGCCAGAGCCATCCTACAACCGTTGGGGAGCACCTTTCGACCGCCGGGTGGCAAAGGGCCATATAAGCGAGACGGCAGGCCGATAGCGAGAGAACTGTTACAGAAAACTCTGTCTATTACGTCACAAATTGGGCGGTACAGCCCGAGTGACCCCTTCTGCCGCCCGTGAGCTCGCCATGAATCTGCTGACCCCTGTCGTAAGTCTAATGAATCGCCTGAGATTCCCCGCCAAATTCGCCTGCCTGGCGGCCATCGTCCTGGTGCCCCTGATCTTTCTCAGTGTCTACCTCTATCAGGACATCCAGGAACAGCGGGTCGGCCTGGTCCAGGAAATCGACGGTCAGCGCTATCTGACGCAACTGACCCCCATCGCCCGCCTGAGCATGTTGCAACGCGCCCTGACCAAGCGGCTCCAGGATGGCGATGCCTCCGCCCAGCAGGATTGGCAGAACAACCGTGACAACCTGCTCAAGGCCTATGACGATCTGGGCCGGCTGGATCGCGAACTCGGCACCCAGCTGGAAACCGGGGATCGCCTGAACCAGCTGCGGCGGGGCGCCGAGCGTCTGATGCAGGGCGCCACGGGCACCCCGCTGGAGGTGTTCGAGGCCTGGAACGAGCAACTGATCCAGACCCTGAATCTCTTCTATTACGTCTCGGCCACCTCCGGCCTGGCGCTGGACTCGGATTACACCAGTCTCTTTCTCATCGACATCAGCTCGCTGCGCCTGCCGCGGGAAATCAACCTGATCGGCCAGCTGCGCGGGCTGGCCACTGGTCTGAGCGCCAACAATCGCTTCGATCCGGCCAGTCTGAATCTGGCGCGTACTGTGGTGAATCAGGAGCGGCAGACGTCCGACGAGCTGGAGCAGGGCCTCAGACTCCTGGCGCGTCAGGCGCCAGACCTGGCCCAGCGCCTCAAGGCCTCCCTGGCCCAGGCGGCGGACGACTATGCCAACTTCCGTCAGGGCATGCTGGCCGCCATGACCAATGAGGGTACGGTTTCCGGTCGCGCCCTGGGTACCCAGGGCAATGCCGTGGTCGCCCGCTACTACAAGGTGCAGGACGAGGCGCAGGGCCAGCTCTCCCAGTTGCTGGCCGAGCGTCTGGCCCAGGCGACCACGCTGCGCAATCTGGTCGTGGGCATGATTCTGGGTGCCCTGCTGCTGCTGATCTACACCTTCGCCGGTATCTACCAGGCCCTGCGCCTGGGAATCGCCGAGCTGGTCGGAGTGACCGCCGCCGCGGCCCAGGGCGATCTGAGTCGCCGCGCCGCCCTGCGCGGGCGTGACGAGATCGCCGACATCGGCCGTAGCCTGGACGCGATGCTGGAGGCCTTCGGTCGCTCGCTGCGCGAGGTCGATCAGGCCTCCAACGCGGTGGCCGAGGCCTCGGGATCCCTGGCCGGCTCCATTGGCCAGGCGCGTTCGACCATGCAGACGCAACAGGGCGAGACCGATCAGGTGGCCACCGCCATCACCGAGATGACCGCCAGCGTGGCGGACGTCGCCAACAACACCGAAGGCGCCGTGGCCGCCGCCCAGCAGGCCGATCAGGCCACCCGGGAAGGCGCCCGGGTGATGCAGCAGACGCAACAGGCCATCGAGGCCCTGGCCGCCGAGGTGGACCTCAGCGCCACCAAGGTCGCGGCCCTGGAAAGCCACAGCCAGGCCATCGGCGGGGTCATCGCGGTGATCCGTACCATCGCCGAACAGACCAACCTGCTGGCGCTCAACGCCGCCATCGAGGCCGCTCGGGCCGGCGAGCAGGGCCGCGGCTTCGCCGTGGTGGCCGACGAGGTCCGCACCCTGGCCTCGCGCACCCAGACCTCCACCGAGGAAATCCGCCGCATCATCGAGCAGTTGCAGGCCGCCACCGGCGAGGCCGTCGGGCAGATGCAGGCCAGTCGCGGCCATGCCCTGACCGGCGTCGCGGCCGCCGAGCAGGCCAGCGTCAGCCTGAGCAGCATCGGCGCCGCCGTGGAGCGCATCGTCGACGTCAACGTGCAGATCGCCAGCGCCGCGGAACAGCAGGCCGCGGTCTCCGAAGACATCAACCGCAACACCACCGGTATCCGCGCCAGCACCCTGCAGGTCCTGAGCGGCATCGAGTCCGATGCCGGCACCGCCGAACGCCTTGCCGGTCTCTCCCAGGACCTGCGCGGCATCGTCTCGCGCTTCCGCCTCAGCGCCTGATCACGCCACTCATCGGTGCGGCTCAGGTCGGACTTTACAACCTGGCGGTTGCGGATAACTGTATAAATAGACAGTTATCCGCAGGAGCGCCTTGTCATGTCCGTTACCGTCCTGGGTTGCCTGGAGTCGTCCGAGATCCGGCTGCCGCTCTATGATTTTCGCCTGCCGTGCGGCTTCCCGTCGCCGGCCCAGGATCATCTGGAGCGCCAGGTCTCGCTGGACGAACTGGTCGACCTGCGCGCGCCCCACACCTATGTCATCCAGGTCAGTGGCGACAGCATGACCGGCGCCGGCATCTTCGCCGGCGATCTGGTGATCGTCGATCGCGCCCGGCCGGCACGGGTCGGCGACATCGTGGTGGCGGTACGCGATCGCGAGCCCACCCTCAAGCGCCTCGGTCGGCGCGGCGCCCACTTCGTGCTGCTGGCGGAAAATCCCGCCTATGCGCCGCTGGTCATCGGCGAGCGCGACGACTTCGAGGTCTGGGGTGTGGCCACCCACAGCCTGAGGCGCTTCGGCCATGCCTGAAGCGGTGCTGGCGCTGATCGACTGCAACGCCTTCTATTGCAGTTGCGAACGGGTCTTCCGCCCCGATCTCGCGCAGCGACCGGTGGTGGTGCTGTCGAACAACGACGGCTGCGTGATCGCCCGCTCGCCCGAGGCCAAGCGCCTGGGCATCGCCATGGCCGCGCCCTGGTTCCAGGTGCGCGAACTGGCCCGGCGCGGCGAGGTCGAGGCCTTCAGTTCCAACTACGCCCTCTATGGCGATCTCAGCGACCGGGTGATGCGCACCCTGGCGACCCTGGTGCCGCGCCTGGAGCGCTACAGCATCGACGAGGTGTTCGCCGATCTGACCGGCCTGCCGGAACCCCTGGACGCCCTCGGCCACCGCCTGCAGGCGCGGGTGCAGAAGTGGACGGGCATTCCGGTCAGCGTCGGCATCGCCGGCACCAAGACCCTGGCCAAGCTGGCCAACGCCGCCGCCAAGCGCTGGCCGGAGCGCACCGGCGGGGTGCTGGACCTGCGCGACCCGGCGGTGCACGACTGGGTGCTCAGGCATTCGCCCATCGAAGACGTCTGGGGCGTCGGCCGGCGCCTGGCCGCGCGCCTGCGCGGGGAGGGTGTCAGCAACGCCTGGGAACTGGCCGGGCAGGATGCCTGGTCGCTGCGCCAGCGCTACAGCGTGGTGCTGGAAAAGACCGCGCGGGAATTGCGCGGACTGGCCTGCCTGAGCCTGGAGGAACTGGAAGCGCCGCGGCAGACCATCTGCAGCAGTCGCATGTTCGGTCACCGCCAGTACCAGTTCGGCGCCCTGGCCGAGGCGGTGGCCAGCTACACCGCCCGCGCTGCGGAAAAGCTGCGCGCCCAGGGTTCGCTCTGTCGCACCCTGAGGGTCAGCATCCAGACCGGCATGCACGGTGCCGACGAGGGCCGCTACGCCAATGCCGCCCTGCTCAACCTGCCGGTGCCCAGCGACGATACCCGCGTGCTCAACGACCAGGCCCAGGCGGGCCTACGCGAGATCTTTCGCGACGGCTTCGGCTATGCCAAGGCCGAGGTGCTGCTGCTCGATCTCTGCGGCCGAAGCGAGGTGGCGGCGGATCTCTTCGCTGCCGCTCCGGATCCGGCCGCAGCCCGCCTGATGGCGACCCTGGACGCCATCAACGGCCGGTTCGGTCGCGAAACCCTGAGACCGGCGCGGATTCCGCGCGATCCCGCCTGGCAGATGCGCCGCGACCTGCTCAGTCCGCGCTACACCACCCGGCTCGATGAACTCTGGACGCTGGGCTGAGCGATCAGCGTCCGTCTAGCCGGCGCGTGCCGCCCGCCGCCCGCGCCACCAGTAGCCAACGCCCAGCAGCAGGAACCACAGCGGACTGGCCAGCAGCGCCTGGCGGGTATCGTCCTGCAGGGTCAGCAGCACCAGCACCGCGGCGAAGAAGGCCAGCACCCCGTAGCACACCCAGCGCCCGCCGGGCAGGCGAAAGGCCGAGGCGGCGTGGCGCTCCGGACGGTTGCGGCGGTACGCCAGCCAGGCCAGCAGGATCAGCGACCAGACGAACATGAACAGCACCGCGGCCAGGGTAGTGACCAGGGTGAAGGCGGTGACCAGGTTGGGGATCAGGTAGATCAGCACGGTGCCCAGCAGCAGGCACAGGCAGGACAGCACCAGCCCGCGCGCCGGCACCGCCGCCCGCGAGAGGCGGGTGAGACCGCGCGGCGCGTGGCCTTCGCGGGCCAGGCCATAGAGCATCCGGCTGGTGGAGAAGATGCCGCTGTTCGCCGAGGAGGTGGCCGAGGTCAGCACCACGAAATTGATCAGGCTGGCGGCCATGGGCACGCCGGCCAGCACGAAGAGTTCGACGAAGGGACTCTTGTCCGGCACCACCTGGCGCCAGGGCGTCACCGCCATGATCACCACCAGCGCCAGCACATAGAACACTAGGATGCGCACCGGAATGGAGTTGATCGCCCGCGGCAGGTTGCGCCGGGGATCGGCCGTCTCGGCGGCGGTGGTGCCCACCAGCTCGATGCCGACGAAGGCGAAGACGGCGATCTGGAAACCGGCGAAGAAACCGCCCAGGCCCATGGGAAAGACGCCGCCGTCGTTCCACAGATTGGCCAGGCTGGCGACGTTGCCCGAAGGCGACCGGAAGCCCCAGAGCACCAGGCCGAAGCCGGTGACGATCAGGGCGCAGATGGCGACGATCTTGATCAGCGCGAACCAGAATTCCAGTTCGCCGAACAGCCGCACCGTGACCAGGTTGAGCCCCAGCAGGAGCAGCACGCAGAGCAGCGCCGGGATCCAGGGCGCGAGGCCGGGCAGCCAGAACTGGGCATAGGCGGCGATGGCGATGACATCGGCGATGGCGGTGACAATCCAGCAGAACCAGTAGGTCCAGCCGCAGAAGAAGCCGGCCCAGGGCCCGAGCAGATCGGTGCAGAAGTCGATGAAGGACTTGTACTCCAGGTCCGAGAGCAGCAGTTCGCCCAGCGCGCGCATGACAAAGAACAGGGCGCTGCCGATGATCAGATAGACCAGCAGGATCGAGGGCCCAGCCAGGGCGATGGTCTTGCCCGACCCCATGAACAGACCGGTGCCTATGGCGCCGCCGATGGCGATCAGTTGCAGATGGCGATTGGACAGGCTGCGTTGCAGCCCCTCGGGCGGGGTAGAAGACGCGGACATGACGAGCGGATACCTGACAGCGACAGCGGGGGCCACACGGTAAGAGATGCACGGCGGGCATGCCAGTCGTTTCACCGGGACAGCATGCCGCAGGGCCGGCCCGCCACTGACGGGCACGGCGGCGCCGTCGGTCACCTGGAGCTCTGGCAGGGAGGCTCGTACCTGCCTATCATGGCCATCCGGGCGCCCGCAGCGGACCCGGACGGCCACGAGATCCCTCAGCGCCTCTGCCAGTGAGTCGTCCCTTGTCCTATCTCGAAAGTTTCGCCTGGGAAACCACGCCACTGGGCGCGCGCGCCAGCTGGCCCGTGGCCCTCCGGACCACCTACGATCTGCTGATGGCGTCTCCCTTCGCCATGTGCGCCACCTGGGGCGCCGAGCAGACGCTGATCTACAACCAGGCCTACGCCCCCTTTCTCGGCGCCCGCCATCCTGCCGCCCTGGGGCAGCCGATCGATGAGGTCTGGGCGGAGTTGTGGGACGAGATCGCGCCGCTGATCGCGCGGACGCTGTCCGGCGAGGCGCTGCACTTCGTCGACAAGCACTTCGTGATGACTCGCAACGGCTATCCCGAGGACACCTACTGGAGCTTTTCCTACAGCCCGCTGCGTGACGGCGAGGCCATCGTCGGCATGCTCAACATCACCACCGAGACCACCGCCGGCGTCCAGGCCCACCATCAGCGCGATGTGGCCGAAGCCGCCCTGCGGCGGCACAACCTGACCCTCGAACAGGAACTCTCGGCACGCATCGACGAGCGCGACAGCGCGCGCGCCGCGGAGAGCAGCGTGCTGGCCGCCGCCGAGCGCGTGCAACTGGCCCTCGCCGCCGGCGCCATCATCGGCACCTGGTACTGGGATCTGCCCACCGACAGATTCACCGTCGACGAGGCCTTCGCACTCAATTTCGGTCTCGATCCGGCACTGGGCCGCGATGGCCTGAGCCTGGCGCAGGTGGTGGCCACCGTCCACCCGGACGACCAGGCCGGCCTGGCCGCGGCCATCGCCGACGTCATCGGCCGCGGTGGCCGCTATGCCCACCAGTACCGGGTCCGCCGCAGTGACGGCCGCTACTACTGGCTAGAGGCCAACGGCCACGTCGAACTGGCGCCGGACGGCACCCCGCTGCGCTTTCCCGGCGTGCTGCTGGACGTGGACGGCCGCCGGGCCCTGGCCGACGAGCGCGACCGCGCCCTGGCGGAGTTGCGCGACCTCACCGCCACCCTCGAGCAGCGCGTCGAAGAGCGCACCGAAGAATTGCGCCGCTCGGAAGAGGCCCTGCGCCAGTCGCAGAAGATGGAAGCGGTCGGCCAGCTCACCGGCGGCCTGGCCCATGATTTCAACAACCTGCTCGCGGGGATCTCCGGCAGCCTCGACCTCATGAGCCTGCGCATCGGCCAGGGGCGCTTCACCGAACTGGAAAAATACCTGACGGCCGCCCAGGGCAGCGCCAAGCGCGCCGCGGCCCTGACCCACCGGCTGCTGGCTTTCGCCCGCCGCCAGACCCTGGCCCCCGAGGCCACGGTGGTCAACCAGCTGGTGGGCGGCATGCTCGACCTGGTGCAGCGCACCGTGGGGCCGGCCATCCAGGTGCAATTCACCAGCCTGCCGGACGACCAGCCGCTGCTGGTGGACCAGTCCCAGCTGGAGAACGCCCTGCTCAATCTGTGCATCAACGCCCGCGATGCCATGCCCAACGGCGGGCGCATCCTCATCGCCGCCAGTCATCGCACCCTCGGCGAAGCGGATATTCGCGACTTCGAACTGGCACCTGGACGCTATCTGCACCTGAGCGTGACCGACACCGGCAGCGGCATGACGCCGGAGGTCGCCGCCAAGGCCTTCGAGCCCTTCTTCACCACCAAGCCCATGGGGCAGGGCACCGGCCTTGGGCTGTCGATGATCTACGGCTTCGCCCGCCAGTCCGGCGGCCAGCTGCGGCTGCGCTCGCAGCCAGGCGAAGGCACCACCGTCTGCCTGTACCTGCCCCTGCGACCGGTAGAACGCCCATGCGGCCTGCCCCTGGCAGAGGGCCAGCCCGGTCTGCTGGAAGGCGCCCATGCCACGGTGCTGGTGGTCGACGACGAACCCACGGTGCGCATGCTGGTGACCGATCTGCTGCGCGAACTGGGCTACGTCATCATCGAGGCCGCCGATGGCGCCGGCGGCCTGGAAGTGCTGCACTCCGATGCCCGCATCGATCTGCTGGTCACCGACGTCGGCCTGCCCGGCGGCATGAACGGCCGCCAGCTGGCCGACGCCGCCCGCGTCCAGCGCCCGGCGCTCAAGGTGCTGTTCATCACCGGCTTCGCCGAAACCTCGCTGCTCAGCGACGGCCACCTGGAACCGGGCATGGCGATTCTGACCAAGCCCTTCGCGGTGGAGGCCCTGGCGCAGCGGGTGAAGGGGCTGGTGTCGGGGTAGGTTTCGCGCGCGCAAAAGCCCTTGGCAGAGCCCGGAAACGCAACGGCCCCCAATCAGCGTGTCCGCAAGGACTGATTGGAGGCCGTCTGGAATCTGGAGCGGGCGAAGGGAATCGAACCCTCGTCATGAGCTTGGGAAGCTCAGGTAATGCCATTATACGACGCCCGCGTGGGGTGCCTTTGTACCAGAAGCCTGCCTCCGGGTGAAGAGGCGGGAGTCGTCTGGCTGTTTCGTGGTCCAACGGACAGGACCGCACGCTGCGGTGATCGGGGACCCTTGTCCCCCAGAGAGGAGGGCGCGCATGTCTCGTAACCCGGGCACCTACCAGGGGGTGATTCCCCCCTACATTCTTGGCCGCATCATCGATCATGGCGACGAGCACCAGCGTTCCTGCGCCCTGACCACCCTGAGTCACGTCCAGAGTCTGCTGCACAATCCCGGCCGCCCCGGGGTACGCCAGGCGCCGGTCGGGCCGCTGCCGCGCACCGATGACGCCAGTCCGCAGCGCAGCATCTTCGATGCCGGCAATGCCATGCAGCTGCCCGGGCGCCTGGTGCGCCAGGAAGGGCAGCCGGCCTTGAGCGATGTGGCGGTGGATGAGGCCTACGACTACCTGGGCGCCACCTTCAAATTCTTCAACGAGGTCTTCGGACGCAACTCCATCGATGGCCAGGGCCTGCCGCTGGCCGGCACCGTCCACTATGGCCAGGAATACCAGAACGCCTTCTGGAACGGCGAGCAGATGGTGTTTGGTGATGGCGATGGCGAGATCTTCAATCGCTTCACCATCGCCCTCGACGTCATCGCCCACGAACTGGTGCATGGCGTCACCGAGAGCGAGGCGGGGCTGGTCTACTTCAACCAGTCCGGCGCGTTGAACGAGTCGGTGTCCGATGTCTTCGGCATCCTGGTCAAGCACTACGAACTCAAGCAGAGCGCCGCCGAGGCCGACTGGATCATCGGCGCCGGGCTGCTGACCCGGAAGATCAAGGGCAAGGGCCTGAGGTCCATGGCCGAGCCGGGCACTGCCTACGACGATCCGACCCTGGGCAAGGATCCCCAGCCCGGGCACATGCGCGACTACATCGAGACCCGTGAAGACAATGGCGGTGTCCACCTCAACTCGGGCATTCCCAACCGGGCCTTCTACCTGGCGGCGATGGCCCTGGGTGGCTATGCCTGGGAAAAGGCCGGGCCGATCTGGTACGACACCCTCTGCGACAGCCGCCTGGCCAACGATGCGGATTTCGCCGCCTTCGCCCGCCTCACCGTGTCCAACGCCGGTCGCCGTTTCGGCGCCGAATCGGCCGAGGTCCGGGCGGTCGAGGAGGCCTGGGCCGGCGTGGGCGTCACCCTTAGCTAGAGGAGCAGGGCAATGCGCGAACTTCCCCCGCTGGGCAAGGACACCGTGGTGCGACTCTCGCGACAGGGAGGCTTTGCGCCCCTGCATGCGCTGAGCAAGCCGCGGGAGATCGAATTCGGCCAGTACGACAGCGCCCAGCGCGGGCGCATCTGCTCGGTCTTGGAACGCTGCCTGCCGGAATCCGGCGAACCGACCCAGGTCGGGCGCGGCGATCAGCGCTATTTCAAGGTGGAACTGCGCTTCCGCCCGCAACCCGCCGAGCAGCAGGACGAATTGACCCTGCTGATCCCCGAAGACCGGGCGCCCAGCGAGCTGGTACGGCTCTGGGACAAGGGGCTGGTGGAATAACCTGAATGAGCGGGCAGGAGTGGCGAGGTGTTGAGGGCGTCCTCAAGAACTCCGGCTGTCTTTGTCTCTCGCCCCGCTGCTTACTCGTGATATTTAGAGCTAGGCGGCTCAGACCATTTTTGGGTAAAACTAGCTGATTGACCCCTTTATGGTTACATCGCGAAAAATGACCCCAAAGCAGGTAAAAACGGCCCGTACGCTTGCGGTGGTAATGGGCGACTTGGTGCATAGCGAGCACGCCGCCGATATCGCGCAGTTACACAAGGCTTTCAATGAAGCGGTCGTGCAGTGCAACAGGCGTTATGCCGATGTCCTGGCATCACCGCTGACCATCACCCTTGGAGACGAATTTCAGGGGCTGATGACGTCCCTGAATGCTGGCGCCCGGCTGTTGCGTGACATCAGGCTGGATCTCCTGCAGCGTGATATCGACTGCCGGTTCGTGCTGGGGCTGGCTCGGATAGAAACGGTCGTGAATCCGCAAAACGCTTGGAACATGATGGGGCCGGGTCTTAGCCGCAGTCGGCACAAGCTCAATGAAAAGCGTACGCTCTGCCGTTATGGTTTCTCGCTGCCCCAGGAGTCACTGTTGGAAACCGCTCTCGATGCGCTAGGAGTTGGCCTGACGGTTATCGAGAAGGGTTGGACGCAACGCCAATTGAGCGATATCGCGGCACTGTTGAACGGACAGTCGCCTGCGGCGCTGGCAGAGCAACGTCAGGTATCGGTCCATAGTATCTACAAGGTACGCACCTCCGGTCACTTCGACGCCTATAGCCAGCAGTGGAACGCCGTGCTGGAGGTGCTGGCGGACCTGGATCGCAGGGAGGCCTAACGATGAACGGGTTGCTGCAAGGATTGCATGCACTGGCTTATACGCTCTTTGCCTTGGCCCTGTTGACCGAGCTCGGCAATGTCTTGTGTCGCAGGATGCTCATCCGCATGCGACGGCCAAGGGTGCCAGACTCATCCACCGATGACGCCTTTTCCGCGGGACGCCTCATCGGTTGGCTCGAGCGGCTGGTGTTGGCTGCGGGACTGCTGAGCAACAGCTGGGAAATCCTCGCGGCGGTGATAGCGCTCAAGACCGTCGCTCGCTTCAAGGAGCTGGATCAGCGGGACTTTGCCGAATACTTTCTGGTCGGTTCGCTGTTCAGCATTCTCTGGGCCATCGTGATTACCGGGGCCTGGATGCTCTATGACCAGCATTGGGGAATCGGTATGAGAGCCACCCTGCTGGATTGGCTCAGCGCCTCCTCCCTACCGCCTTTGATCGAAACAGCAAAGGCCAGCGGCTGACCTCAGGGCACCGACCAGACCTCGCCCGGCGCCAGTGTCCGGAACGCCTCGTCCGCCAGGCCATGCAGGACCCGGGCATGGGCCAGGTCGCGGGGCGGGGCGAATTGTCCTTCGTCGCTCAGGGAAAAGGTGCCGAAGTGGATGCCCAGACTGCTCACGGCGCCCAGTGCCTGATGAGCGCGTACCGCGTCGTCGGGATTCAGATGGCTGTCCCGCATGAACCAGCGCGGTTCGTAGGCACCGATGGGCAGGGCGGCGAAGCGCGGCGCGCCAAGGCGTTCGCGGATCTGCGCGAAGTGCGGGCCCCAGCCGGTATCGCCGGCGAAATAGACCGGTCCGGTCGGGGCCTCTAGCACGAAGCCACCCCACAGCCGGCGATTGGTGTCGAAGCGACTGCGTGCCGACCAGTGCTGGCCCGGCACCAGGTGCAGGCGCACGTCGTCCTTGAGCGGCAGACTCTGCCACCAGTCCAGCTCGCTGATGGTGACGAAACCGGTCTCGCGGCGGATCAGCTCGGCGTTGCCCAGAGGCGTCACCACCGGCGTCAGGGGCGCGCGCTCGGCCAGGCGCCTCAGCGTTGCCAGATCCATGTGGTCGTAGTGGCTGTGGCTGACGAAGATCAGGTCCAGCGGCGGCAGGTCGTCCAGGGCCACGCCGGGGGCGTGATAGCGTCGCGGACCGATGAAGCTGAAGGGACTCACCCGCTCCGACCAGACCGGATCGGCGAGGATGTTGAGGCCCTGATGCTGGATCAGCAGGGTGGCATGGTTGACGAAGGTCACCCGCAATTCGCCACCCTCGACCCGGGCCGCTGGCCGCGTCGGCACGGCCGGCCCTTCCTGCCAGGTCCACTCGGGACGGGTGCGGCTGAACTGCCATTTCAGCAGGGTCCAGAGACTCTTGTCCTCGCGCGGCGCCAGGTTGTGGAAGCGCTCGCCGTCGAAGTGATCGGAGCGCGGGCCTTCGTAGGCGGACGAGGCGCAACCGGCCAGGGTGAGCAGGTGGATCAGCCACAGCGGACGAAAGATGCGCATGGGACCTCGGACGAATAGACTGGGCGGTCCAGATTACCCTTTGGCTAGCCGCCGTCGATCCCCATGTCGCGAAATACCCGTTCCACCCCCGGCCAGCGGCCCCGTCGCCAGGCCAAGGCGCCGCCGGTCACGCCGCGGCTGCTGCTGCTCAACAAGCCCTTCAATGTGCTCACCCAGTTCGCCGATGCCGATGGCCGCGCGACGCTGAAGGCCTATGTCGAGGTACCGGGTGTCTATCCGGCTGGCCGTCTGGATCGTGACAGCGAAGGCCTGCTCCTGCTGACCAACGATGGCCAGTTGCAGGCGCGCATCGCTGATCCCCGGCACAAGCTGCCCAAGACCTACTGGGCCCAGGTGGAGGGCACACCTGGAGAAGAGCAGCTGCAGCGCCTGCGCCAGGGCGTCGAACTCAATGACGGCCCGACGCTGCCGGCCGAGGCCCGCCTGCTGGCGGAGCCGCCAGCGCTCTGGGAGCGCGATCCACCGGTGCGCTTTCGCAAGAGCGTGCCGACCGCCTGGATCGAGCTGACCATCCGCGAAGGGCGCAATCGCCAGGTGCGGCGCATGACCGCCGCGGTGGGCCTGCCGACCCTGCGCCTGGTGCGCGTCCGCATCGGCCCCTGGACGCTGGACGATCTGGCGCCGGGAGCGTGGCGCGAGGTGCCGGCGCAGCTCTAGCGCCGGAGCTCAATCCTGCCGCTGGCTGGCGGCTTCCTGCAG
This sequence comes from Pseudomonas sp. AS2.8, assembly GCF_014190935.1. NCBI lineage: Bacteria > Pseudomonadati > Pseudomonadota > Gammaproteobacteria > Pseudomonadales > Pseudomonadaceae > Pseudomonas > Pseudomonas sp. AS2.8. The sequence continues at coordinate 96,490 of NZ_JACHVV010000005.1, read as the reverse complement.
ATCGCCGGCGATGTCGGCGAGGCGGCGACTGACCTCTTTCAGGACCTGCGGATCGATCTCGCGCGCGGGCTGCCCCGGTTCGGTCAGCAGCTGACCGGCCAGCAGGGCGCTCAGGGCGCTGACTTCGCTGGCCTGATGGCGCAGCTCGTGGGTGTGCTGCACGGCGGTGTCGCGCAGGAGGTTGGTGCTCAGGATCAGGCGTCCCAGTTCGTCATCGCGTCCGCCAGGCAGGCGCTCGCCGAAACGCCCGCGCGCCAGCAACCCCAGTTGCCGGGCGCAGGCCACCAGCGGATCCACCAGCCGGCGCTCCACCAGCCGTACGCCAAGGAACAGCAGGCCGCCACCACAGAGCAGCAGGGCCAGACCAGCGAGCAGGATGTCGCGCTGGGCCTCGGCGCGGATGGCGGCGATCTGCGCGGCGGTGCGGCCATGCAGTTCATCGACCAGGGCGGCGAAGCCCTCGGCGGTCTCGCGGTCGATACCGCGGACCTCGGCATCGCCGCGGCGCGGATCGCGATCATGGGCGAGATAGGCGGCCTGGCCGGCGCGATAGCGCTCGCCCAGGTGTTGGTGCTGGGCCCGCAGCGCCTGGAGCCGCGGTTGCAGCTCGGGGTCGACGCGGGTGGCCAGCTGTTGCAGCCGCTGATCGACCTCGGTTTCGCGGGTCAGAAAGGCCTGCCAATAGCGCTCGGCGGTGGCGGCATCACCACCGCGCAGGAGAAAGTTCTTCCACTCCTGCACCTGGATCTTGAAGGTCAGGTGGGTGTCGTCGATCTCCACCAGCCGCTCCAGCGGGCCCTCGATCAGGCGCTGGTAGCGGTGCAGTTCGCGGGAGAGCAGGCCGAAGCCGGCCAGGGCGATCAGCAGCATCAGCAGCAGGCTGCCGCCGAACAGGAGCAGGCTCTGACTGCGGAGCGAGCGGGCGAAGGGCATAGGGACTCTCGACAGGAAACGCAGAGCCGCAGCTTAGGGCGCTCGCCGGGCGAAGGCCAGCCTCAGGTCGAGACCAGCAACTGCGCCGCGACGGCGAACATCACCAGCGCCACCAGCAGATCGATCAGCCGCCACACCCCCGGACGGGCCAGGTAGGGGGCGGCCCAGGCCGCGCCCAGGGCGAGTCCGAAAAACCACAGCATGGAGGCCGTGGCGGCGCCGAACACATAGGCCAGGGGCGCGGCCTGTTGGCTGCCCAGGGAGCCCACCAGCAGCACCGTGTCCAGATAGACATGGGGATTGAGCAGGGAGACGGCGGCAGCGGCCAGCAGCGCCTGGCGTCGACTGCGCGGCTCGGCCGCGGCCAGGGTGCCCATGGCTGCCGGGCGCCAGGCCCGCCGCAGCGCCTGGGCGCCATACCAGAGCAGAAAGGCCGCGCCGCCCCAGCGCAGGATGTCCACCAGCAGTGGGCTGTGCTGGATCAGCGCGGCCAGGCCCAGCACCCCGGCGGCCACCAGGATCACGTCGCAGGTCAGGCAGAAGGCGGCGATGGTTAGATGGTGCTCGCGGCGCAGCCCCTGGGCCAGCAGATAGGTGTTCTGCGCGCCCAGCGCCATGATGAGACTGGCCATGGTCAGGAGGCCGGTGAAGTAGCTGTTCATCGCGAAGGTATCGCCCTGTCGTCCTGGAATGGCTGCCACCTTGCCGTCTCGGGGTGTATAAGAAAAACCAATATTCCTTATGCAGCATTAGCTGAATCGATGATCGACTACAAGTTGCTGGAAGCCCTGGCGGTGGTGGTGGAAGAGGGCGGCTTCGAACGGGCGGCGCGGCGGCTGGGCCTGTCGCAATCGGCGGTGTCCCAGCGCATCAAGTTGCTCGAAGCCCGGGTCGGCCAGGCGGTGCTGGTGCGGGAGACACCGCCGCAGCCCACCGCGCCGGGTCTGCGGCTGTTGCGCCATATCCAGCAGGTCCGGCTGCTGGAAGCCGATCTGGGCAGCGAGGTGCCGGGACTGGCCGAAGAGGCGCCGCAGCGCCTGCGCATCGCCCTCAATGCCGACAGCCTGGCCAACTGGTGGCCGCTGGCGGTCGGCCCCTGGGTCCATACGCAGAGGGTGTTGCTGGATCTGGTGGTGGAGGATCAGGACGTGGTGCTCAGACGGATGAGGGCCGGCGAGGTGGCGGCCTGTCTCTGCGCCAATGGCCAGCCACTGGCCGGGGCGCGGGTCAGCGCCCTGGGCGCCATGCGCTACCGGGCTCTGGCCAGTCCGGAATTCCGCGCCCGGCACCTGGCCGCGCTGCCGGATCCCCAGGCCCTGGCACGCGCGCCCGCCATCGTCTTCGGCCCGGATGATCGCCTGCAGCATCGCTATCTGGAGCAACTCGGCGTCACCCAGAGCTTCGACTACCACCTCTGTCCCTCCGCCGAGGGCTTTCTGCAGATGACCCTGGGCGGCATCGGCTGGGGCCTCCTGCCGGATATCCAGAGCGCGGCCGCCCGGGCGCGCGGCGAGCTGGTGGACCTGGCGCCCGGTCACTGGGTGGATGTGCCGCTGTTCTGGCATCACTGGCGCAATGGCGGCGCTGCCTTGCAGGCCCTGACCCGCCATCTGGAGAGCGTCGCCGGCCAGTGGCTGGTGCGCGACTAGCGGCGCCTGTCGAAGGCTTTGGTTACACTGGCCCTTGGGTCGCCCTCGGCGACCGCGGACCGGTTCGGGAATCCCAGCGACATGCGTATCTTGATCACGGGCGCCAGCGAGGCGCTCGGTGCGGGTCTGGCCTGCGATCTGCTCGACCGCGGCCAACTGGTGCGGGTGCACGGCCGCCCCGGCGCGACCCTGGACGCCCTGGTCGAGCGCGGCGCCGACTACCATCCGGCCCTGCTCGACCAGCCCGCCCAGGTGCTGGCGCTGTGCGACGACATCGACGCCATCGCCCACTGTACCGACGTGGCCGGCGTGCCGAGCGCGGCCGACCTGGACCACGGCCAGGTACTGATCGAGGCCGCCTTGCAGCAGCAGGTCGCGCAATTCGTCTATGTGTCGTCCGCGCGCCTCTACGAAAGAGGCGGCGAGGCGCTCAAGGAAGACCAGGTGCCGGCCAAGCCGAAGAGCCGCGAGGCCCAGTGCCGCCTGCAACTGGAGCGCCTGGCGCTGGCCGCCGGTGAATTCGGCCCCCAGGTCACGGTGTTGCGGCCGGCCCAGGTGCTCGGCCTGGCCGATCGCGATTGGGCGCGCTGGTTGCTGGAACGGGCCAAGGCCAGGCAGCTGGGACGCAGCGGCAACGGCCTCAACCGCTGGGACTTCACCAGCGCCGGCAATCTGCGCAAGGCCCTGGTGACCCTGCTGCTCCGGCAACCGGCCGCTACTCGCGGCAAGGTCTTCAACCTCAGCGATGGCCAGCCACTGGTGTGCTGGGACGCGATCAACTTCCTGCTGCGCCGCTTCGAGTTGCCGCCGGTGATCGAGCGCAAGGCCTTCGATCCCCGGCGTCTCTATGCGCGGTTGCGCACCCCGGGTCATGAATCCTGCTGGCCCGGATTGCTCGACAGCCCTTTTACCCTGGACATCCGCGCCGCCCAGGAGGCCTTCGGCTACCTGCCCGAGGCCAGTTCCTGGAGCGCCTTGGAAGAGTATCGCCCGCGGGCGCCCCTGGCCCAAAGCGGACCGGTCTAGCGGCAATCCTCAGCGCACCCCGGGCATGGAATGATGGCACTTCGCTATCGACGCAGACTGCGTTTCGGCGCACGCTCCCGGGGCCAATCCGCGTGCGGGCTGCCTCGCGTCGCTGGCGACGGCCGTTATACTGGCCGCGATTCCGTCTTCCTGCCTCTGCTCACAGGTCTGCCATGCGCAACGATCTTCTCGATGAAATGGATAACGTCCCGAGTCTGACCCCGGAGCGCGACGATCGCCGTCCCGGCAGTCGGCGCCCGGTCGAAGCCGAAGAGGTCTATCGCGAACCCGCTGCCGGTCACCCGCGCCCGGTACGCCGCGGGCCCTCCACCGCCCCCCTGTGGGTGCTGGTCGCGGCCCTGACCCTGGCCCTGGCCGGGGTCGCCTGGTGGAGTCATCAGCAATTGCTGCTGATGCAGGAGCAGGTGGTGGCTACCCAGGAAAACTTCGCGCGCATCAGCGAAGACGCCCAGGGTCGCCTGAGAGACATCTCCGGCAAGCTGGTGGAAAGCGAATCCTCCGGCACCACCAGTCGCGAGGCCCTGCTGCTGCAGGTCAAGACCCTGCAGACCAGGGTCGCCGAACTCACCCGCCAGCAGCAGGGAGTGACGGACAACCAGCAGGCCCAGGACAACCGCCTGCAGAATCTCTCCACCGCGGTGCAGACGGTGCAGACCGGCAATGGCGAGGTGGATACCCGGCTCAAGGCCCTGGCCGAGGAGCAGACCGCGCTGAAGAACGGCCTGGCGCAGACCGCCAGCCTGACCGAGCAGGTCGCCAGCCTCACTGCGCAGAACAAGGCGCTGCAGGCTGACATCGCCGCCTTGAAGAAACCCAGCGCCCAGAATCAGGCCCTGGGCGAAATGCAGCAGGACCTGCTGGTGCTGCGCAGCGAACTGGACGCCCGCCCGGTGGGCCCGGACAGCAAGGAATTCGACGCCTTCCGCCTGCAGACCACCCGCAATATCACCACCCTGCAGACCCAGGTGCAGAATCTGCAGCAGCAGATCAGCGCCGGGGCGCGTTGATCGGGTCGATCTCGCTGCGCTGCCATTCCTGCGGCCAGAGCTCGCCATCGAGTTGATCGAGGCGGCGCTGCAGGACCTTCTGCTTGAACACCTCGAGGATCTCCACCAGCACCTCGTCCAGGGCATTGTCCTGGGCGCCGCTGGGCAGACTCTGATCGAAGCCGTGATCGGCCAGGCGACTGGCCAGGGCGCGGAAGTCGCGGGTGCGCAGGCTGGCCGCCGCCTCCCTGACCAGGCCGTTGACGATATCGGTGAGCACCCCGTCCAGGGTGTCGGCCAGGCGCTCGCCCATGGGCAGGCGCTTGAGCCGGGCCAGGTCGGGATTCTCCTCCAGGGCGCGTTGCACCACGTCGCCGACCAGGCGCTCCAGGGTGGCGCGATTCTGGCTGTAGCCCTGTTCCACCATCGCCTGGATGCGCAGCGCCATGCCGTCGATCAGCCGCTGCTTGCGCGGGCGGATGACGCGGTCGATCACGCTCTGGGAGAAGTCGTCGCGGGTGTTGAGCTCGTCCTGCAGTTCGCCGCAGATCTTGATCATCACCCGATCCGACAGGTCTTCCATGAGCAGCTGATAGTAGTGGTTGAACAGCCGATAGGGCCGCCAGCCGCGCATGTCGATCAGCCCCAGGCGCTGCAGGCGCAAGAGCAGCGAGACGATGCGCAGCGCCCGCAGCAGGCGGAAACCGCCCAGGGGGATGCAGCCGAGCACGTCGTACCAGTGGATGAACGGATAGTGGTACCAGCGGGCATGGCGGCGCTCGACCACCGCCACCAGCCAGCCGAGCAGCACATCGGCGATGAAGAAGGCGACGAACACCAGGTCGATGCGGATGAAATGGGCGTGGATGCGCTCGCCGTAGAAGGCGTGAAAGCCGGGCAGCACCGCGGCCAGCGCCTGGTTGAGCGGCCCCAGGGCATAGAGGCTGTCGAACAGGATCAGCGCCAGGTTCACGCAGACCAGGATCAGGATCAGGCCGTCCCAGAGCGCCAGCAGGCCCTCGTGGCGGCGCGGCGGTGGCGCGATGGGTGCGGCCGGCGCGCTCATGGCCGCGCGGCCTGCCAGAGCACCTCGCTCACCCCCTGGCGCCGGGCGACGATGCGCGCGGCGACGAACAGCAGGTCGGACAGGCGATTGAGATAGGGCAGGCCCTGGCCTTCCAGCGGCTCCACCGCGTGCAGGCTGCGGCAGCGCCGCTCGGCGCTGCGGGCCAGGGTGCGGCAGACATGGGCCTGGGCCACGGCGCGTGAGCCGCCGGGCAGGATGAAATTCTCCAGCGGCCCCAGTTCGGCGTTCCAGCGATCGATGGCGCCCTCCAGGCGTTCGATCTCCACCGGTTGCAGGGCGCGATAGCTGGGCATGGCCAGTTCGCCACCGAGATCGAACAGCCGGTGCTGGCAGGGCGCCAAGGCGTCGCTCACCTCGGCCAGGCGGGCATCGTCCGCCAGCTCGGCGAGCAGCAGGCCCAGGGCACTGTTGAGTTCATCGACCGCACCGATGGCCTCGATGCGCGGATGGTCCTTGGGTACCCGGCTGCCGTCGGCCAGGCCGGTGTCGCCGGCGTCGCCCTGGCGGGTGTAGATCTCGGTGAGGCGAAAACCCATGGCGCAGCTCCTGATGAGGTCCTAGGCGGCGTCGAAATCGGCCTGGACAAGGGGCAGGCGCAGGGTGAAGCAGGTCCCTACGCCGGGCGTGGAGTGCACCTCCATCTGCCCCTTGTGGTTGTTGGTGATGATGAAGTACGACACCGACAGGCCCAGGCCGGTGCCCTGGCCGACTTCCTTGGTGGTGAAGAAGGGCTCGAAGATGCGCTTGCAGATGTCCTCGGGGATGCCGATGCCGTTGTCTTCCACCTGGATCTCGGCCCAGCCGCCGCGCAGCTTGGTGCGCAAGGTGATGCGGCCGTATTCGCCTTCTTCCTCGTCGTCGCGCAGGTGGATGGCCTGGGCGGCGTTCTTCAGCAGGTTGAGCAGCACCTGCTCCAGTTCGTTGCCGATCACCGGCACCGGTCCCAGCGCCGGATCGAATTCGCGGATGATCGACAGGGTGCGGAAGTCGAAGCCCTCGGCCAGGTCGAAGTCGTTGCCGGCGATCTCGATGGCCTGATCGATCAGCGGCGGCAATTCGCTGGCTTCCATCTTGCGATTGCTGCGCCGGCTGAAGGCGAGCATGTGGCTGACGATCTTGGCCGCGCGGCTGCCGGCCTGGTGGATGCCGTCGAGCAGCCGTGGAATCTGCCGGCTCTCCAAATAGCAGTTCACCGCGTTGAGTTCGACGCCGGATTCGGCGGCCTGCTCGAGATTCTTCGGCAACTCCGGCGACAGCCGCCGGCGGATGTTCTGCACGTTGTGCAGGATGGCGCCCAGGGGATTGTTGATCTCGTGGGCCATGCCGGCGGCGAGGCCGCCCACCGAGAGCATCTTTTCCGACTGCACCATCATCTCTTCCATGTTGAGGCGCTGGGTGATGTCGTCGATGCGGATCACCACGCCACGCCCGGCGCCGCCCATCAGCGGGTAGAAGGTCAGGGTGTAGTGGCGCGGGGTATCGGTCAGGGCCCAGGTCACCCGCTCCACCTTTTCCACCCGCAGCAATTCGGCGGTGCGACTCAGTTGCGGCAGGAACGGCTTGAGCGAGGGAAAGGCGAGAAACACCGGCTGGTTCAGGGCTTCGTCCAGCTGGGTGCCGGAGAGGTGGGTGGCCTCCTGGTTCCACTGGGTGACGTAGAACTGCTCGTCCACCGCGATCAGCGCCGAGGGCATGGAGTCGATGATGCTGTTGAGGTAGTTCTGGAAGCCGGTGAGCTTCTTCTCGATCTTGCCGCGGACCTGCACCTCCAGTTCCAGCTTGCGGTTGGAGCGGCGCGTCTCCTCGGCCAGGCTCTGGGCCTGCAGCACGGCGTACTGGGCGTCGTCGCGGGCGCGCTTGAGTTGCTGCTCGCGGCCCTGGATGCGGCCAAGCATGGTGTTGAAGGATTCCGCCAGGCGGCCCAGTTCGTCTTCGCTGCCCTTGCTGGCGCGCAGCGAATAGTTTTCCTCGCGGGTCACCTGGCGCGAGAGTTCTTCCAGTTCGCGGATCGGCAGGGTGATGAGGCGCTTGATCTGCCGGGCCACCACCAGCCAGAGCAGGATGCTGAAGGTCAGGATCGCCAGGCTAGCGGTCAGGGTACCGCGATAGAAGGCACCTGGCAGCTCGCTGCTGGCCACCAGCAGCAGATGCCCGGGCGCGCCCTCGGGACGCGGCAGCTCCACCAGCAGATTGGTGCGGAATTCGCGCAGGCGCCAGGTCTGCAGCTCTTCGAAGCGCGCCGGCACCTGCAGGCGATCGCCGTTGTGCAACTCGGCCAGGCGCTGGCCCTGACTGTCGTAGACCGCGGCCAGGCGCAGCGGGGCATAGCCGTCCAGTTGCCGCAACTGCGCCTGGGCCGCCTCCGGCGAGGCCAGCACCTCGCGACTGAGCACCGGGCTGGCGAACAGCCGGCCCAGGGTCTGCAACGCCTGGGGCGCCACGCTTTCCTGGGAGATCCAGTAGGCGGCGCTGATAAAGGTCACGTTGGCCACCACCAGCACCGCGATCATCATCACCAGCAGGGCGGCCAGCAACTTGCGGCCGACCGGGAGATTCTTCAGGCGTTTGGCGAGGATCATGGCGCAGTCGTGGCAACAGGGGAGCGGGCAGGGTAGCCCGCAGCTAGTCCTCGGGCAATCCGCGCTCCGCGAGCCGGGCCCGCAGTCGCTGCTGTAGCTCGGTCAGGTGCGGCACCGGCAGGCGCAGCCGTCCGGCGATCGGCAGGGCGTGGCCGAGCAGGTAGCTCACCTCGGTGCGCTGGCCGCGCTCCACGTCCTGCAGCATCGAGGATCTGTTGTTGGCCGTGGCGGCGATCACCGCCTCGACTTCCTGCTGCAGCCCCTGGGCCGCCGGAGCAAGGCCCATGGCTTCCAGCAGGGCCGCGAGTTCGTCGCAGAGCGCCGCGACCTCCGCTGCGTGCTGGCGCAGCTCGCCGTTGCGGCAGCGATACAGCACGGTCAGCGGATTGATGGCGCAGTTGATCGCCAGCTTGCGCCACAGCCGGGCATCGATGTCGTCGGTCCAGCGCACCGGGAAACCCAGTTGCGCGAGGGTGTCCAGCCAGGGCGGCGGGGTATGGCTGCCGAGCTGGTCACCGATCCAGACCTGCCCGGCGCCGGCCGCCACCACATGGAAGTCGGTCTCGCGATAGGCCCCCTCGGTGGTGCTGGCTCTCAGGCAGCGTGCCCGCGGGACCCGGGCGGCCACGGCGTCCTGGCTGCCCAGGCCGTTCTGCAGCAGCAGGATCTCGGCTTCCGGTTCCAGCCGCGCGGCGACGCTGGCGATGGCTTCTTCGGCATCGTAGCTCTTGCAGGCGAGGATCAGCCGGCGGATCGGATTGCCGGCCTCGGGCGTCTCGGCCGGCAGCGGATAGAGGCTGGTGGTGTCGCCTTCGCTGAGTTGCAGTCCGCCGCGGGCGCGATAATGCGCCAGGCGCGTACGATCGCGCAGGATCAGCCGGACCGGTTCGCCACCGCGAAACAGCCGCGCTGCCCAGAGACCGCCGAGACTGCCGGCGCCCAGTACGTGCCAGCTCACAGCTGTGACTCCAGCATCGATGCCTTGCGCATGGTCAGGATTCCTGAGGAAGAGGGCCAGTCGTTATAATGGTCGGTCAGGCTGCAGCGTCAAGGCTGCCCCATCGCAACCGAGGAGAAAATCCATGCCTTCCTTCGACGTGGTATCGGAGCTGGACAAGCACGAAGTCACCAACGCCGTGGACAACGCCATGAAGGAGCTCGAGCGCCGGTACGACCTGCGCGGCAAGGGCAGCTTCGAGGCCAAGGACCTTACCGTCACCCTGACCGCCGATGCCGACTTCCAGCTCGAACAGATGCTGGAGATCCTCAAGGTCAACCTGGCCAAGCGCAAGATCGACGTCCAGTGCCTGGAGGTCAAGGATGCCTACGCGTCCGGCAAGACCGTCAAGCAGGAGACCACCCTGCGCGAGGGTATCGACAAGGAGCTGGCGAAGAAGATCGTCGCCCTGATCAAGGACAGCAAGATCAAGGTCCAGGCCGCCATCCAGGGCGAGCAGGTGCGCGTCACCGGCAAGAAGCGCGACGAATTGCAGGAGGTCATCGCCCTGCTGCGTGGCCAGTCCCTGGGCATGCCGCTGCAGTTCGACAACTTCCGCGACTGAGTCCGGCTTCGGAACCTCTCGGTCTACCGTCCGTCGCACATAGGGCGCCGCCATTCAGGCCGCGCCCGACTTTTTTCTTGTGCGTGGAGAGGTAGACGATGGATTTGAGTGCCCAGACCGATCACCTGCTGACGGCCTTCATGGCCTGGCTACCGGTGATCCTGCAATATTGCGGCAACGTAGTGCTGGCCCTGGTCACCCTGTGGCTCGGCTGGTGGATCATCAATCGCCTGACCGGGCGCCTGGCCGCGCTGTTCACTGCGCGACACATGGACCAGGCCCTGGAAACCTTCGTGGTGACCCTGGTCAACATCGGTCTCAAGGTGATGCTGGTGATCAGCGTCGCCTCCATGATCGGCATCGCCACCACCTCCTTCGTCGCCGCCCTGGGCGCCGCCAGCCTGGCCATCGGCCTGTCGCTGCAGGGCAGCCTGGCCAACTTCGCCGGCGGGGTGCTGATCCTGCTGTTCCGGCCGTTCAAGATCGGCGACTACATCGAGGCCCAGGGCGTGCAGGGCACCGTGGATTCGATCCAGATCTTCCACACCGTGCTGCGTACCGGCGACAACCGCACCGTCACCGTGCCCAACGGCAACCTGTCCAACGGCATCATCACCAACCAGTCGCGCCAGGCGACCCGGCAGATCGTCTTCGACGTCAAGGTCGGCTACGACGCGGATCTGCAGAAGGCCAAGCAGGTGCTGGCCGACATGGCCAAGGATCCGCGGGTGCTGGAGACGCCCCCGCCCGCCATCGTGGTGGCCGGCCTGGGCGATACCTTCATTACCGTGTCGCTGCGCTGCTGGACCGCCAACAGTGACTTCTGGGGCACCCAGTTCACCTTCAACGAGCAGATCCGCGACCGCCTGCGCGCCGAGGGCATCGACATCGCGCTGCCCAGCCGGGTGGTCAAGGTGCTCGACGACAGGGGTGACGAGCGCGCCGCAGCGGCGGCGCGCGGCGAAGCCTAGGGCTGGACGGGGCGGCCCAGGGCCGCCTCAGTGGCCGCTGCCGGAGGGACCGCTGGGGATCGCGGTCCGCCGCTGGCGCAGCCAGAGCACCGCGATCAGCAGCAGCGTCGGCACCCCCATCAGCGCGGTCAGCGAGAAGAACGAGCTGTAGCCGACGTGCTCGACCATGGCCCCCGAATAGCCGCCCAGCAGGCGCGGCAACAGCAGCATTAGCGAGCTGAGCATGGCGTACTGGGTGGCCGAGAATCTGAGGTTGGTCAGACTCGACAGGTAGGCGACAAAGGCCGAGGTGGCCATGCCGCCACTGACGTTGTCGGCGCAGATGGTGGCGATCAGCAGCGGCACGTTGGCGCCGGTGGAGGCGATCACCACGAACAGCAGATTGGTCAGGGCCGACGCGGCGCCGCCGAGGAAGAGAATCGGCAGGATGCCGGCCCGGGTGATCAGCACGCCACCCAGCCCGGCACCGAACAGGGTCATGAATACCCCGAAGATCTTGCTGACCCCGGCGATGGTTTCCTTGCTGTAGCCCACGTCGATATAGAAGACGCTGGCCATCACGCCCATGACCGTGTCGGACAGCCGATAGGTGGAGATCAGGCCGAGCAGCAGCAGTGCCTGCCACTGGTAGCGCTGGATGAATTCGGTGATGGGCGTCAGCACCGGCGCCATCAACCGGCGCCCCGGCGCGGTGAGGCACAGCCAGACGATCAGGCCGTACATCAGACCGCGCGGCCAGTAGCCGCCGGCCAGTGCCGACAGGCCGCCGGTGGCGGCCACGATCAGCACGATCAGCAGGATCACCGAGACCATCTGGTGGACGAAGTCGAAGCGCGGCAGCTCTTCGGCATTGGCCGCATCGCGCAGCCGCAGGGGCTCGCGCATGCGGCGCATGAGATCGCTCAGCGGCTTGGAACAATAGCGCCCCCAGGGCGACAGGCAGCCGACGATGAACAGGCTGTAGAGCAGGGCGCGCGGCCAGGCCTGGGCGATGGCGGCATTGATGGCGGCCGGGATGGAGACCAGCATCACCAGCAGCAGGGCGACCGCCACCAGCTGGTGATTGAAGCCGAAGCGCGATTCCGCCATGGCCATGGGCGCCACCGGCTCGGGTTCGCGGATCAGCACGCTGGTCACCAGGCCCGGCAGCACCAGCAGGGCGAACAGCATGTAGGTGGTGGCCCAGGCGCTCTGGCTGTAGCCCAGGCGGGACGAGCCCAGTTCCTCGGCGAGAAACAGCGCGCCGGCGCTGGCCAGCAGGGCGGCGATGCGATAGCCGGTCATGTAGCAGGCGGCGAGGGCGGCCTGGCGATCGTCGTCGGCGATTTCCAGGCGATAGGCGTCCACGGCGATGTCCTGGGTGGCCGAGGCGAAGGCCACCAGCACGGCCAGGGCGATCAGTTGTTCCAGGTGCTGCTGCGGATTGCACAGCGCCATGCCGACCAGCCCCAGGCCCACCAGGATCTGCGACAGCACCAGCCAGGAGCGTCGCCGGCCGAGCTTGCCGATCAGCGGCAGCTTCCACAGGTCGAGCATGGGCGACCAGACCCACTTGAAGGCATAGGCCAGGCCGATCCAGCTGGCATAGCCGATGGTCTCGCGACTCACGCCCGCTTCGCGCAGCCAGACCGACAGGGTGGAAAACACCAGCATGGCCGGCAGGCCCGCGGCGAAACCCAGCAGCAGCAGGGCCAGGCAGGCCCTGGATTTGTAGGTGGTGACGGCTTCTCGCCAGAAACGTGCAAACATGCCCTTGGGCTCGGAAAAAACGCGCACTCTACTCGACACTCTCAGCTGGATTCCACCGGTACCGACGCATGTCCACCCGGTCCTCTTGCAGCAGCACCCCCTCGGCCCGCAACCGCTTGCGTTGCTCCCGGCCAGAGGGGCTGTCGTGGGTCAGGCTCGGCCGGCCATCCGCCGCGATCACCCGATGCCAGGGCAGGGCGCTGCCCTCCGGCAGACGCCCCAGCACCCAGCCCACCCAGCGGGCTCCACGACCGAGCCCGGCGAGCTCCGCCAGTTGGCCATAGCTGACCACCCGCCCCGCGGGAATGGCGGCCAGTGCCAGGAAGACGGCCTGGCGACGGGATTCGAGGGGAGGGGGTGCACGCATGACGCCCTGCTGCTCCGGGGGAGAAGAGTGCCAGTGTGCCGAAAAGTTTGGTTACGGTGGTGCTGAAACGTGTCGAGCTGCCACATTCTCCCAAGACGTCCGACCTTTGGGCAGTATTTCCGGAAACTTGCCTAACTTTTACCCAGGAACGGTTGCGCGAGCCTCTGGCACCCGGATAATCGCGCCCCTCTCGTTTCGTTACCTTTCCACCCAAGTCCACCCAAAGGTGTCCTGGTGCCCATGCGTTTTCGATTGCTCTCCTCGCTCGCGCTGTTGTCACTCGCCTCTTTCGCCCATGCCGACACCGTCTGGCTCAAGAATGGCGATCGTCTGACCGGAACCATCAAGCTGCTGGACAGCAAGAAGCTGCTCCTGCAGACCGAATACGGCGGCAACATTCCGCTGTCCTGGGACAAGATCAAGACCCTGCAGCGTGACCAGCCCGTCATCGTCCAGCGCGGCAAGTACGAACCCGACTTCCCGGTGGAAAGCCTCAAGCCGGCCGACGACGGCCAGGTGGTGGTCACCACCACCGATGGCCAGCAGACCGTCCCCCTGGCCAGCATTACCCAGATCGTGCCGCCGCGGCCCTTCCTGCGCGACTTCGCCTGGAAGGGCAACATCGACGCCGGCCTGGACTACATCAGCTCGTCCGAGGACAGCCAGAAGTACGATATCGACTTCAAGACCCAGGCGCGGCACGGCATGTGGCGGCACAACGCCAACGGCAGCTACGACCGCTACAAGGCGAACGATACCGTCTCGACCAACAAGTACGATCTGCAATACGCCCTGGATCGCTTCTTCGACGAGAAATTCTTCTGGCAGGGCCGCGCCGAGTACAAGCGCGACTGGATCCAGGCGCTGGCCAAGCAGCGCACCCTGGGTACCGGTCCCGGTTACCAGTTCTGGGACAACGAGCTGGGCGCCTTCTCGCTCACCGGCCTGCTCAACCACAATCGCTACCAGTATGCGGACGGCGGCTCCGACCAGTTCCTCTCGGCGAGCGTGAAGTGGGACTACAACCGCTATCTGTACGGCCAGACCATCCAGTTCTTCACCACGGGTGAGCTGGGCCGGCCGCTGGACAACACCGCCAACTTCACCTTCGATGGCGATGTCGGCCTGAGATACAAGGTGACCAACTGGGCGTCGCTGAACCTCAAGGCGTCCAAGGAGCTGACCAGCGGTGCCGAGGGCAACGTCAACCAGACCGAGTACACCGCCGGTGTCGGCGTGTCCTGGTAACCCGATGTTTCCCTGAACCTCCGCAACACCCTCAAGGCCGCGACTTTCGCGGCCTTGTCGTTTCTGCCGGGCGCCGGCTGCCCACCTTGAAATCGGCTCGACCGCCTCCATCTCCTGTCTTTCAACCGGTTTCTACCGTGAAGGACCTGAGATGCGCGTGACCGCCTTACTCTTCTTGCTGTTCCCCTTTGTGGAACTGGCCGTACTCATCAAGATCGGCAGCGAAATCGGCGTGCTCGCCACCTTCGCCCTGCTGCTGCTGAGCTTTCTGGTCGGCGTCGCCCTGCTGCGCGTCGCCGGCTTCACCACCCTCTGGCGCATCCGCATGCGGCTGGCCCAGGGGCAGATGCCCGAGCAGGAAGTCATCCAGGGCCTGACCCTGGCGATCGCCGGTGCCCTGCTGATCTTCCCGGGCTTCATCAGCGACGTCCTGGCGCTCGTCTGCCTCCTGCCGGTGACCCGCAAGGCCCTGCTGGGCGCGGTGATCGGCCGGGTGACCCGGCGCAACCCCGGTGCCCAGGGCTATCAGCCGGGCCCCGGTCAGGGCGCACCCCATCGCCCCGAGGTGATCGAGGGTGAAGTGGTGCACCGTGACGAGCAAAAGCGCTAAAAATTTTGCCTTCCGCCCTTGAAATGCCTGGCGACAACCTCATGTAGCGGACACCGCAAGGTTGTCGCCGCAAGGCGAGCAGGTTTCGCGTCCTGTCATGCACGGGGCGCACCCGGCGCAGCCGGTAAAAACAAACTGCCGATGCAGTCATCGGCGCTGGAAACACTTAGAACTTTGGGAGATACGACAATGGCGCTTCGTCCTCTGCATGATCGCGTTGTGATTCGTCGCAGCGAAGAAGAGACCAAATCCGCTGGCGGCATCGTGCTGCCGGGCTCGGCTGCCGAAAAGCCGAACCGCGGTGAAGTGGTTGCCGTAGGCACTGGACGCGTGCTGGACAACGGCGACGTCCGTGCCCCGGCGGTGAAAGTGGGTGACAAGGTGGTTTTCGGTCCCTATTCCGGCAGCAACGCCATCAAGGTCGATGGCGAAGAACTGCTGGTGATGGCTGAGTCCGAAATCCTGGCCGTCATCGAAGGCTGATCCCCGCTCACTTTTCGAATTTCTTAGAGGAAACAGAACATGGCTGCAAAAGACGTCAAATTCGGTGACTCCGCGCGCAAGAAGCTGCTGACCGGTGTCAACACCCTGGCTGACGCCGTCAAGGCCACCCTGGGCCCGAAAGGCCGTAACGTGGTTCTGGAGCGTAGCTTCGGTGCTCCCCTGATCACCAAGGACGGCGTGTCCGTCGCCAAGGAGATCGAGCTCAAGGATCGCATCGAGAACATCGGCGCCCAGCTGGTGAAAGACGTGGCCTCCAAGGCCAACGACGCTGCCGGTGACGGCACCACCACCGCCACCGTGCTGGCCCAGGCCATCGTCACCGAAGGCCTGAAGTCCGTGGCCGCCGGCCTGAACCCGATGGATCTGAAGCGCGGCATCGACAAGGCCACCGCTGCCGTCGTCGCCGAGCTGAAGAACCTGTCCAAGCCCTGCGCCGACAGCAAGGCCATCGCCCAGGTAGGCACCATCTCCGCCAACTCCGACGACAGCATCGGCAACATCATCGCCGAAGCCATGGAGAAGGTTGGTAAAGAAGGCGTCATCACCGTCGAAGAAGGCTCGGGCCTGGAAAACGAACTGTCCGTCGTCGAAGGCATGCAGTTCGACCGTGGCTACCTGTCGCCCTACTTCATCAACAAGCCGGACACCATGTCGGCCGAGCTGGACAGCCCGCTGCTGCTGCTGGTCGACAAGAAGATCTCCAACATCCGCGAACTGCTGCCGGTGCTGGAAGCTGTCGCCAAGGCCGGTCGCCCGCTGCTGATCGTCGCCGAAGACGTCGAAGGCGAAGCCCTGGCCACCCTGGTGGTCAACAACATGCGCGGTATCGTCAAGGTCGCTGCCGTCAAGGCGCCGGGCTTCGGTGATCGTCGCAAGGCCATGCTGCAGGACATCGCCATCCTGACCGGCGGTACCGTCATCTCCGAAGAAGTCGGCCTGAGCCTGGAAAGCACCACCCTGGAGCACCTGGGTCAAGCCAAGCGTGTGGTCCTGAACAAGGAAAACACCACCGTCATCGACGGCGCTGGCGTCGAAGCCGACATCCAGGCCCGTATCAAGCAGATCCGTGCCCAGGTCGAAGAAACCTCTTCCGACTACGACAAGGAGAAGCTGCAAGAGCGTCTGGCCAAGCTGGCCGGCGGTGTTGCCGTGATCAAGGTTGGCGCTGCCACCGAAGTCGAGATGAAAGAGAAGAAGGCCCGCGTCGAAGACGCCCTGCACGCGACCCGCGCTGCCGTGGAAGAAGGCGTGGTGCCTGGCGGCGGTGTCGCCCTGGTCCGTGCCCTGGACGCTCTGAAAGACCTGAAAGGCATCAACGAAGAGCAGAACGCCGGTATCAACATCCTGCGTCGCGCCGTCGAAGCCCCGCTGCGCCAGATCGTGGCCAACGCCGGTGACGAAGCCTCCGTCGTGCTGGACAAGGTCAAGCAGGGCAGCGGCAACTACGGCTACAACGCCGCCACCGGCGAATACGGCGACATGCTGGAATTCGGCATCATCGATCCGGCCAAGGTGACCCGCAGCGCGCTGCAGGCCGCTTCCTCCATCGCCGGTCTGCTGATCACCACCGAAGCCATCGTGGCTGAGCTGCCGAAAGACGACGCAGCCCCGGCCATGCCCGATATGGGCGGCATGGGTGGCATGGGCGGCATGATGTAACAACCGCTCCGGCCTCCGGGCCGAGCCCAACCCCGGTGCTCCTCGCGGACACCGGGGTTTTTTATGGCCGGCTTCCGGCCCGCCCGGCGCTGGCCGAGGTCGTCGGGGCCGGTTAGGCTCTGTGCCGAACAGACGACAACGAGGCCCCCGGTGGGCTCGGGCAAGAGGTCAGCGACATGCGTATCCTGGTGGTGGAAGACAACCGCGACATCCTCAGCAATCTGCTGGACTACCTCAGCCTCAAGGGCTACAGCGTGGATTGCGCCCAGGATGGGCTGTCCGGCCTGCACCTGGCCGCGACCGAGCACTATGACCTGCTGATCCTCGACATCATGCTGCCCGGCATCGATGGCTATACCCTCTGCCAGCGACTGCGCCAGGATGCCCGCCGCGATACCCCGGTGATCATGCTCACCGCCCGCGATCAGCTCGATGATCGCCTGGAAGGCTTTCGCTCCGGCGCCGACGACTATCTGGTCAAGCCCTTCGCCCTGTCCGAACTGGCCGCTCGCGTCGAGGCGGTGATGCGCCGGGCCAAGGGCGGCGGGCGCCGTCAGCTGCAGGTCGCCGATCTCAGCTATGACCTCGACACCCTGGAGGTCAGTCGCGCCGGCAAACCGCTCAAGCTCAATCCCATCGGCCTCAAGATTCTCGCCCTGCTGATGCAGAAGTCGCCCCACGTGGTGCGGCGCGAGGTGCTGGAGGAAGCGGTATGGGGCGAGGACTACCCCGACAGCGACAGCCTGCGCAGCCACGTCCACCAGTTGCGTCAGGTGATCGACAAGCCCTTC
This sequence comes from Pseudomonas sp. AS2.8, assembly GCF_014190935.1. NCBI lineage: Bacteria > Pseudomonadati > Pseudomonadota > Gammaproteobacteria > Pseudomonadales > Pseudomonadaceae > Pseudomonas > Pseudomonas sp. AS2.8. The sequence continues at coordinate 78,748 of NZ_JACHVV010000005.1, read as the reverse complement.
GAGCAGCCGCTGCTGCGTACCATTCACGGCGTGGGCTACAAACTGGTCGAGCAGGACTAGCCATGGAATATCACCTGAGCCTGTCGCGGCGGATCGTCATCGCCTTCGTGCTGATGACCTTTCTGGTGGGTGGCGTCTTTGCCCTGGGGATCGTCGCCGCGGTGCATACGGTCGAGGAACGCCTGATCTCCACCGATCTGCACAATGAACTGGAGCGCATGGTGCAGCGCGACATGAAGCGCGGCGGCCAGCCGGTGCTGGACCCGGACATGCGCCTGTATTTCGTGCCCCTCGCCGAGGTGGCACAGCTGCCGGCGCACCTGCGCGAGCTGCCGGCCGGCTTCAGCGAGGTGGAAGAGGACCAGCAGTATTTCTATGCCTATGTGGCCGAGCTGGAGGGCAATCACTTCGTCCTGCTGCAGAACCAGAGCGATTTCGAGGCGCGCGAACGCCTGCTCTACAAGGTGGTGCTGGTCGGCTTCCTGATCAGCGTGGCCCTGGCCTGGCTGCTGGGCTGGGCGCTGGCGCGGCGGGTGATCGCCCCGGTGGTACGCCTGGCGCGTCAGGTACGCCGGCGTGATCAGCTGCTGGATGTGACGCCGCCGCTGGCGCCGGACTATGCCAAGGACGAGGTCGGCGAGCTGGCCGGGGCCTTCGACGATGCGCTGGAGCGCCTGCGTGCTGCCCTGGCGCGGGAGCGGCTGTTCACCAGCGACGTCAGCCACGAATTGCGTACCCCGCTGATGGTGATCAATTCCTCCTGCGAATTGCTCGAGGCCACGCCGGATCTGCCGCCGCGGGCGAAGGGTCCGCTGGAGCGGATGACCCGTGCGGCGCGGGAGATGCAGGAGCTGGTGCAGACCTTTCTGGCCCTGGCGCGCAACCAGGGCGACAACGACACCCAGGCTCCGCGGGCCAGTCTGGCCGACGTGGCACGGCGGCAGACCCAGGAGTGGCAGGCGGCGGTGGAAGCCAAGGGCCTGCAGTGGCGGCTGAACGTGGCGCCGGGAGCCGATCAGGCGCTTTGGCACGAACCCTTTCTGCGCTCGGTGATGAGCAATCTGCTGCGCAACGCGCTGCATTACACCGAGCGGGGTTACATCGGCCTGCACGTCGGGACGGCAGGCTTCGCGGTGGAGGACAGCGGTGTCGGCATTCCCGAGGAGCAGCGCGAGGCGATGTTCCAGCCCTTCGTGCGGGGCGCCGAGGGACGTGGCGAGGGCCTCGGACTGGGCCTGTCGCTGGTGCGCAGGATCTGCCAGCTGCAGGGCTGGCACGTGACCCTGGGTGACAGCGCCGCAGGAGGTTGCCGCTTCGAGATAGCGCTCGGCAGCGACAGACTAGCGGACTGAGGTTACAGAAATTTCACAAAGGCTTGACCGGGGTTTGACAGCGGCCTGGGTAGGGTGGCGGCACTTCTCCACTCCCTCAGGAGCCACCTCCGTGAAAGCGCCTATCGACCTGCCCTTTTCGCAAAAGTACGACGCCGACCACGCCCGCCAGTATTACCTCAAGCATCAGGACGGTCTGGCCCGGCGTCTGTCCAACTGGCGCGACCAGCAACTGGCGCGGCAGGCCCTGAACATCGCCGGCCAGCCCAATCTGGTGCTGGATCTGCCCAGTGGGGCAGGGCGCTTCTGGCCCTTGCTGGCGGAAAAGCGCAATCGCCTGATCATCGGCGCCGATTATTCGGAAAACATGCTGGCCACCGCCCGTGAACAGCAGCCCGCGGACGTCGTGGCCCGGGTGAAGACGCTACAGACGTCGGCTTTCGCTATCGACCTGTCCGACAATTCTGTAGATTGCATTTTCTGTATGCGCCTGTTTCACCACGTGGGCGAATCGGCGGACCGGCTGGCACTGCTGCAGGAGTTCCACCGGGTGACCCGCGACAGCGTCATCCTGTCGCTGTGGGTGGACGGCAACTTCAAGGCCTGGCGGCGTCAGGCGCTGGAGCGCCGCCGCAAGGCCCGGGGCCGCGACCGTGGCGGTTACCAGAACAGATTCATCGTCGAGCGCAGCCAGTTCGAGGCGGAGGTCGCCCAGGCCGGCTTCGTCGTCGACCGCGCCCTGGATTTCCTGCCGGGCTATGCCATGTGGCGGGTCTATGTCCTGCGCAAGGCCAATTGACGCTATTCAGAATAAGAGAGGCAGCTGATGGGAGCCGTAACGCAAGGCGAAGAGCGTTTCGATCGCTGGTGGAACACCGCGGGTGACTGGGTGGAAGCCCCCAACGTCCGCCGCGGTGGCGAGAGCGGTGTCCAGCGCCTGCAGCTTCCCGACGGTACCCTGGCCTACGTCAAGCGCCAGGTCGGCCATCTCTATCGCAGCCTGCGGCATCCCCTGGGGCGTCCCACCGCCCTGCGCGAGCGCGATGCGCTGATCGCCTTTCGCGACCTGGGCATCCAGGTGCCCGAATTGCTGTTCTGCGATGCCCGGCATGCCCAGGGCGGCTGGCGCGCGCTGCTGGTGAGCGCCGCTCTGGAAGGCTATCAGGACCTCGATCAGTGGTACGCCGAAGGTGGCGGCCAGCACCTCAGCGAAGCCGAGCACGAGCGTTTCCTGGCCACCCTGGGCGAAGTGCTGGCGCGCATGCACCGGCACCGCTGGCAACACGGTTGCCTCTATCCCAAGCACATCTTCGTGGCCGAACGCGTCGGCCCTCAGGGTAAGGAATTCTCCGTCGCCCTGCTCGATCTGGAGAAATGTCGCCAGCGTATCGGCATAGACACGGCCGCCCGTCGGGATATGCTGCAATTACGCCGCCATTCGTCGTGGAATGCTGCGCAGTGGCGAACTCTCCTCTACGTTTACCAACAGGCGTTGGGACGGAAGATCAGAGGGTTAGAGCCATGACTTCACAAATTACTCGAGGTTTGCTGATTGCGGCTTTCTGCGCGGTCACCACGTTTGCCTATGCGAGCTGGCTGCGGCCGGCGGCGGTAGTGGTCGGCAGTGAAGGCCTCGAGTATTGCCAGACGCCGGTGGCTCGCAGCCTGACCACCTCCAGCACCGGTAGCCAGGACCTGCTGCTGTTTCTCTTCGGCATGACCCAGACCCACAACCGCTAGCCCCTCGGGCGCTCAAGCGCCTTTCGCTTCCTCGGCAAGTTGGGCATCCTGTCGTCTGACTTCTAGCTGCCGAGCCCCCGCCGATGATGGCCGATAGTTTTTCCGAGCAGGCCGTGCAGAGCCTGCTGGACACCGACTTCTACAAGCTCACCATGATGCAGGCCGTCCTGCACAACTATCCCAATGCGGAAGTCGAGTGGGCTTTTCGCTGCCGCAACGACGAAGACCTGCGGCCCTATCACGCGGCCATCCAGGCCGAGATCGATGCCCTCGCCGATGTCGCCATCAGTGACAGTCAGCTGGCCTTTCTCGAGCGCATCCCCTTCATCACCCCGGATTTCATCCGCTTTTTGCGGCTGTTTCGTTTCAATCCCTCCTATGTGTTCCTGGGCGAGGAAGAAGGGCGCTTCACCCTGACCCTGAAAGGCCCCTGGTTGCACCTGATCCTTTTCGAGGTGCCGATCCTGGCGCTGATCAGCGAGGTGCGCAATCGCCAGCGCCATGCCGATCTGCCGCTGCAGGTGGCGCGGGATCAGCTCTATCGCAAGTTCGACTGGCTGGCACGGGAGGCGGGCGCCGACGAACTGGCCGAGTTCAAGATGGCCGACTTCGGCACGCGGCGGCGCTTCTCCTACGGGGTGCAGGAGATGGTGGTGCGCAGCCTGAGGGACGACTTCCCCGGTCGCTTCGTCGGCACCAGCAACGTGCACCTGGCCTGGAAGCTGGACGTCGCGCCCCTGGGCACCATGGCCCACGAGTGGCTGATGGCGCACCAGCAACTGGGTCCGCGGCTGATCGACAGCCAGATCTCCGCCCTCGACTGCTGGGTGCGCGAATATCGTGGTCAACTCGGCATCGCCCTGACCGACACCATCACCATGGATGCCTTCCTGCGCGATTTCGATCTCTACTTCGCCAAGCTGTTCGACGGCCTGCGCCATGACAGCGGCGATCCCCTGCAGTGGGCGGAAAAGGCCATCGCCCATTACCAGCAGCTGGGCATAGATCCCCTGACCAAGACCCTGGTGTTTTCCGATTCGCTCAATCTGGAAAAGGCCCTGGCGCTGTTTCGCGCCCTGCGCGAGCGGATCAACGTCAGCTTCGGCATCGGCACCCACTTCACCTGCGACATCCCGGGGGTGCAGCCGATGAACATGGTGCTCAAGATGAGCCGCTGCAACGGCCAGCCGGTGGCCAAGATCTCCGACGCCCCGGGCAAGGCCCAGGGCGGCGAACCGGACTTCCTGCACTATCTGCGGCACGTCTTCCAGGTCAACGGCGCCTGAGCTCGGGCGCCTTGCCGGGACCGGACCTCAGGACGAGCAGCTGATCTCCAGGTGCTTGCCCCAGTCCGGCGGCCGCAGGGCGAAGCGCTCGCGTCCCGGCTGGGCCTCGAAGGGGCGTGACAGCACCTCGTGCAGCAGGCGCACCTCGCGGTAGTCGCCCGCTTCGGCCTGCTCGATCGCCTGCTGGGCCAGGTAGTTGCGCAGCACGAACAGCGGATTGACCGCGCTCATGCGGGTGGTGCGCTCGGTCGCCGCGCCGCCCTCGGCATCCAGGCGGGCGCGATAGGCCTGGCTCCAGTCGTCGAAACCGCGCAGGTCGATGAAGTCCTCGCGCACCCGGGCCAGCGCCGCGGCGGGTTCGTCTTCGCCCAGGTGACGGAAGAACAGGTGATAGTCCACGCCGCCCTGCTGCATCAGGGCCAGCAGGCGCTCGACCAGCTCCTGGTCTTCGTCCCGGGCGTCCTGCAGCCCCAGCCGACGGCGCATCAGGTCGAGATAGTGCGCCTGGTACAGCGGCAGGAAGAGGGCGATGCTCTCCTGCAGCGTCGCCACCGCCACCTTGGGCGTCAGCGCCTGGGCCAGGGCCGCCAGGTTCCAGTGGGCGATGGGCACCTGGTTGCTGTAGGAGTAGCGTCCCGTGTGATCGGAGTGATTGCAGATGAACTGGGCGTCGAAGTCGTCGAGAAAGGCGAAGGGGCCAAAATCGAAGGTGAGACCCAGGATCGAGAAGTTGTCGGTGTTCATCACCCCGTGGCAGAAGCCATAGGCCTGCCAGTAGGCGATCAGCCGGGCGTTGCGCTCCACCACCTCGCGAAACAGCGCCGCCCAGGGATCGGGGCTCGCGAGCAACTCGGGGAAGTGCGCGTTCAGGACGTGTTCGCCCAGCTGCTCCAGCAGTTGATGCTGGCGGGTGTAGTAGAAGTATTCGAAATGGCCGAAGCGCACGTGGCTGGGCGCCATGCGCAGCAGGGTGGCGCCGGTCTCCAGCCGCTCGCGCACCACCTGGGTGGCGGAGCCGATCACGCACAGGGCGCGGGTGGTCGGGATGCCCAGGGCGTGCAGGGCCTCGGAAGCGAGGAATTCGCGGATGGAGGAGCGCAGCACGGCGCGGCCATCGCCCATGCGCGAGAAGGGTGTCAGGCCGGCGCCCTTGAGGTGCAGGTCCCAGTGCTCGCCGCGGTCGTTGACCGCCTCGCCCAGCAACAGGCCGCGGCCATCGCCGAGGCGGGGGTTGTAGGAGCCGAACTGATGGCCGGAATAGACCATGGCGCGAGGCTCGGCGCTGTCCCAGAGCTGGGCGCCGGCGAACACCTGGGTGAATTCGGGCGTCTCGGCCACCGCCGGATCCAGGTCCAGCAGGGCCAGGGCGGCGGGCGAGGCGACCACCAGCCGCGGATCGTCCAGCGGCCGGGGGTCGATACGGGTGGAGAAGTCATCGCCCAGGCGGGCGAATCTGTTGTCGAAGGTCAGGTCGAGCAGCTGTTTCATGGGTCTCCCGAATTATCCGCGCAGGGGCCGTCAGGCCTTGGATGGCTTGGGATCCTCGGCCTCCTGCTGGGCATCCCCTTCAGGTAGGAGAGACTTTTTACCCAGTTGTTTCTCCGCTCCGTGTCGATTCTTCAGGGTGATTTCCATCTGCGGCGTCGACAGCAGGTTGATGCCGGCCTCGCGCAGCAACTGGTCGACCCGGCGGATCAGCTCATCGGTGGCGGCACTGCGATCGCCCAGTTCCCGGACGTAGATGCGCAGTTCGTGATCCAGGGTGGTGGCGCCGTAGTGGGTGACGAACAGCGAGGGTTCGGGATCGTGCAGTACCCGCGCATTCTCCTTTACCGCCTGCATGATCAGCTGTTGCGCCTGGGCCAGGTCGCTGCCGCGATTGACGCCGAAGGTCAGCACGATACGGGTGACGGTGTCGGTCAGCGTCCAGTTGATCAGCTGGCTGGTGACGAAGGTCTTGTTCGGCACCACCACCGACTTGCGGTCGGCATCGGTAATATGGGTGGCGCGGATGCGGATCTTGTTCACCGTGCCGGTCACGTTGCCGATGGTGATGAGATCGCCGACGCGCACCGGGCGCTCGAAGAGGATGATCAGGCCGGAGATGAAGTTACCGAAGATCTCCTGCAAGCCGAAACCCAGACCGACCGAGAGTGCGGTGGCCAGCCACTGCAGCTTGTCCCAGCTCACCCCCAGGGTCGCCAGGGTGGTCACGGTGCCGAAGCCGACGATGACGTAGGAGAGCAGGGTGGTGGTGGCGTAGGCGCTGCCCTGGGCCAGATTCAGGCGGGACAGCACCAGCACCTCCAGCAGGCCCGGCAGGTTGCGCGCCAGGGCGACGGTGAGGCCGGCGATCACCAGGGCGATGATGAACACCCGCAGCGTCAGGGGGACCTGGGTGGCGGCGGCGCCGGTGCCGCTGGTGTACTGGTAGAGGGTGACGTTGTCCAGGTAGGAGAACACCGCCACCACGTCGGCCCAGACCAGGTAGAGCACGCCGAGGAAGGCCAGCAGCAGGGTCAGGCGCAACAGCCGCGAGGACTGCTGGTTGACCTGCTCCATGTCCAGGGTCGGCTCCTGCACCACCTCGACGCCCTCGGCGTCTTCCTGCTGCGCCTGGCGCTTCTGGATGGCACGCTGGTAGGCCAGGCGCCGCGCGGCCACGCTCAGGCCACGGGCCAGGGTGGCTTCGAGGATGATCCAGGCCATCAGCACATAGAGGGTGTCCACCAGGCGATCGGTGAGCTTGAGCGCGGTGTAGTAGTAGCCGAAGAGCACGGCGAAGAACAGCACGGCCGGAATGGCGGTGATCATCAGGCCGAGCAGCAGGCGGAAGAACGGCAGGCGCTCGCGGGCGGTGGCATTGAGCAGCGAGCGACCGAGCATCCAGGCCAGGCTGGCATAGGCGACCAAGACGATGAGGATGCCGAGGACATCGTCGGCCAGGCCGGCGAGCTGACGCTCGGCGATGGCCACCACCGCCATCAGCGCCAGGGCCAGCAGGCCCACCCGCCTGACCAGCCGGCGCAGCGACTGCGCCTGGGGCCGGGCCCAGCGGAAATGGGTCTCGGCCACGCCGCCGGAGGCCAGCAGGCGATACACCGTGTAGAACACCAGCCAGCCGGCGGCGATCTCCAGCAGCGCCGCGCCGATGGCGGCGTTGACCCCGCGCTCGTCACCCTCCAGGGCCACCCCGCCCAGCCAGAGCACCAGACTCGCCGGCAGGCCCAGCAGGATGGTGAGCAGGATCGCCTGGGGCGTATGCAACTGGCTGTCGCGCTGATAGTGGCCGATGTCCTGGTTGAGCTTGTTGACCCGTCCATAGAGGCGCGGGCGCTGCCAGATCAGGGTGGCGAAGGCCAGCACCAGCGGCAGCAGCAGCAGCGGCCGCTCGGCCAGGCCGACATAGAGCTCATGCAGGCTGGAACCCCAGGGCACGTCGCGCAGCTGCTGCAGCAGCTTGCGGGGCGCGGTCTTGACCCAGTTCCAGTCCAGCGGCTTGTTGCTGGGAATCCAGAACATCTGCTCGTCGAGGGTGCTGCGCAGGCTGGTGATGGTGCTGCGCAGCTGGTTCTGGTTGAGCTGCAGATCGATGGATTCGCTGAGCAGCGCATTGAGTTCGGTGTTGAGGCGCTCCTGCAATGCGCTGCGGGTCTTGAGCAGGTCGAGCAGTTGCTGACGCAACTGCGGGGTGGCCTTTTCCGGCGGCTGCTGGGCCAGCAGGGTGTCGACGTAGCCTTCCGGATTGGCGATCTGCGCGCGCTGCTGATTGAGTTCGAACTGATAGAGGCGCAGGTCGGCGATGTCGTCGGTGAGGTCCTTGTTGACCTTGACCGAGGGCAGCGCCGCCCGCTGCTGATAGAGCAGCTTGGACAGCAGCACGCTGCCCTTGAGCACGCCGATCTGCTGTTCCATGTTCTCGCTGGTCTGCTTGAGCTGGTCCAGCTGCTGGCGCGACTCGAGATTGCGGCGGTTGAGGTCGTTGAGGCGATCGGTGGCGCGCAACAGGTAGTCCGACAACTGCAGATTGAGTCCGGTCTCCTGGGACAGCACATCGTCCCCGGCGGTCTTTTCCGATTCGCGCGAGGCTTCGGCCAGGGTCTTTTCCGATTGCTGACGGCGCTTGCCGCTGATCAGCGTCTGCAGGTCCAGGGTCTCCTGCTCGTAGCGCTTGACCTGCTCGGTGAAGAGTTCGCGACGGATGGCCCCCAGATCCTGCAGCACGCTGTTGCCGCCCAGTTCCTGCCGCAGCAGCTGGATCTGCGCATTGGCGGTCGCCTGCTCCGCCAGCAACTGACCGCGCCGCTCGGCGGTGAGCGGCTTGGCGTTCTCGCGCCCGGTCTTGAGCAGATCGGCGATCTGCTGCAGGCGCGTCTGCAGATTGGCGATGTCCACCTGGGCGCGTTCGGGGCGGGTCTGGGCATTGATCACCAGACTGTTGGCCGCATTGAGGTCGTCCTGCACGCTGTTGAGCGCCAGGCTGGTCTCGCTCAGGCGCTGCTCCAGGGCCTGGGGCGTGGCGCCGGCATAGCGCTGTTCGGCCGGCTTGATCGGTTCGGCGCGCAGCCGCGCCAGTTGCCGCTGGGCATCCTTGATCTGCTGCGGCGCCTGGGCCAGTTGCTGGCGCAGATCGGCCAGCTGCTTGACGTACTGGTCACGCTGGTCGAGCAGCTTGAGGGTCTGCTGCAGACTGTCCTGGGCGGCGCTCTGCTCGGGAGCGGGCAGCTTGCGATCGGCCAGACCGTTCAGACTCTGCTGAACCTGCTGGGCATCCGGCGGCCCGGAATCCTGAGCCACGGCGGGAAGGGTAAACAGGCAACCGCAGAGAGCGGCGGCGCGAAGCAGAGCGGACAGGCGGTGCATGCGGCGGGCGTCGGGCAGTGGAAAGGCGCGAGGTTAAAGCCAGGCTGCCCGGGGTGCAAGGTAACGTCCCTCAAGCCGCGAACCCTGTTCATCCACCGTTAAAGAAAGAGCGCGGGCCCGCTGTTGCGGCCTTCGGGAAACTTCACGCCGACCTTGCGCACGCGCTTGTTCTCGATGGCCGCGACGATCCAGACCAGGCCGTTCCATTCCACCAGGTCGCCGACGATGGGTTCGCCGCCGATCTCGTGGGTGATGAAGCTGCCGAGGCGCTGGTTGCCATCCACCTCGCCCAGTTGCAGGCCGTACAGCGCGGCCACGGCGCTGAGCTCGGCGTCGGCTTCCAGGACGAAGTCGCCGAAGAATCTCTGGGTCTGCTGCGGCGCCTGGCTGAACAGCCGGCCCAGGGCCGGCAGGTCGTGCTCATGGCCGACCACGCAGAGGATGTCGCCGGCTTCCAAGGTGGTACTGCCGGAGGGGTGGAGCAGGGTCTCGCCGCGGAACAGCGCGGCGATACGGGTACCCTCGGGCATCTTCAGCTCGCGCAGGGCAGCGCCGATGCACCATTTCTCGGCGCCCAGGCGATAGATGAACAACTCCCATTCGCTGGTCGGATGGACCTGCAGACCGGCGCGGGAGAAGGGCGCCGGCTCCGGTGGCACCGTTACCTTGAGCAGCTTGGCCGCCAGCGGCAGGCTGGAGCCCTGCACCAGCAGCGACACCAGCACGATGAAGAAGGCCACGTTGAAGAACAACTGGGCCTGGGGCAGCCCGGCCATCATCGGGAACACCGCCAGGATGATGGGAACCGCACCGCGCAGCCCGACCCAGGCGATAAAGGCCTTTTCGCGGTCATGGAAGGCACGGAAGGGCAGCAGGCCGATGGCCACCGACAGTGGGCGCGCGACCAGAATCATCCACAGTGCCAGGCCCAGGGCGGGCAGGGCGATGGGCAGCAGGTTGTGCGGCTCCACCAGCAGGCCCAGCACCAGGAACATGCCGATCTGCGCCAGCCAGGCCATGCCGTCGAGCATGTGCAGCATGCCGTGGCGGCTGCGGATCGGCAGATTGCCCATCAGCAGGCCGGCCAGGTAGACCGCGAGGATGCCACTGCCGTGGGCGGCGTTGGTCAGGGCGAAGATCAGCAGGCCACCGCTGATGGCCAGCAGCGGATAGAGGCCGTCGGCGAGGTGGATGCGGTTGATCAGCTGCAGCAGCAGCCAGCCGCCGCCCAGGCCGATCACCCCGCCGATGGCGAATTCGCTGACGAAATGGCCCAGCAGACTCCAGCTGAAGCCGCTCTGGCCGCTGGCGAGCATCTCGATCAGGGTGACGGTGAGAAACACCGCCATGGGGTCGTTGCTGCCGGATTCGATTTCCAGGCTGGCGGTGACCCGTTCGTTGAGGCCGCGGCCGCCCAGCAGGGAAAACACCGCCGCGGCATCGGTGGAACCGACGATGGCGCCGATCAGCAGGCCCTGCAGCAGGCTGAGGTCGAACAGCCAGGCGGCGGCGACCCCGGTCAGGCCGGTGGTGATCATCACCCCCACGGTGGCCAGCGACAGCGCCGGCCAGAGCGCCACGCGGAAACTCGACACCCGGGTGCGCATGCCGCCGTCGAGCAGGATCACCGCCAGCGCCAGGTTGCCCACCAGGTAGGCCATCGGGTAGTTGTCGAAGGCGATGTGGCCGGGGCCGTCGACGCCGGCGAACATGCCGACCACCAGGAAGATCACCAGGATCGGGATGCCGACCCGCGAGGAAATCGAGCTGACCAGAATCGACAGGCCGATCAGCACCGCACCGATCAAGAACAAGCTGTTGATGGTGACAGCGTCCAAGCGTGACTCCTGGGGTAAAGAATTGAAGAACCAGGGGATTTAACCCGCTGGGTGGCCGGGGTGTCAAAGCGCGACGCCGCTGGTGCCCTAGGAAGACGGTACACTGTAGGGCTGACGCTGGAGTATCCCATGAATTACCGACACGCCTTCCACGCCGGCAATCACGCCGATGTCTTCAAGCACGCCACCCTGTTGCGCCTGGCCGCGCTGCTGGCGCGCAAGGAGACGCCCTTCGCCTATCTGGACAGCCATTCCGGTGTCGGTCGCTACGACCTGGCCGGCGACCAGGCCAGTCGTACCGACGAATGGCGCGAAGGCATCGGACGGCTGTGGGCCCTGGAGTCCGCGCCGGCGGCCTTTGTCGGCTATCGCGAGGCGGTGGCGGCGCTCAATCCCGACGGCGCGCTGCGCTACTACCCCGGCTCGCCCGAGCTGATGCGCCAGGCCCTGCGTACCCAGGATCGCCTGCTGCTCAACGAGCTGCACCCCGAGGATGGTCGCCTGCTCAAGGAAAACATGGCTCGTGATCGCCGTGTGGCGGTGCACCAGAAGGATGGCTGGCTGCTGCCCAGGGCGCTGCTACCGGTCCCCGAGCGCCGGGCATTGCTGCTGATCGATCCGCCCTTCGAGAAGGGCGACGAGCTGGAGCGTTGCGTCAAGGCGGTCGCGGAGGCCATCGGCCGGATGCGCCAGACGGTGATCATGCTCTGGTATCCGATCAAGGATCGCCGTCAGCTCAGACGCTTTCATGCCGGTCTGCAGGCCAGTGGCGCGCCCAAGCTGCTCAACGTCGAGTTGCTGATCCGCGCGGCGGACGACCCCACCCGGCTCAATGGCTCGGGGCTGGCCATCGTCAACCCGCCGTGGGGTCTGGAAGAAGAATTGCGCGACTTGCTGCCCTGGCTGGCCGAGCATCTGGCCCAGGGCGAAGGCAGCTGGCGGCTGGACTGGCTGATCGCCGAATAGCGAGGCCCGGCGCCGTTGGGCTTCGCTGTGCTCAACCCAACCTACGGGAAAGGTTGGCGTAGGTTGGGTCGAGGCGGTCCTACCGCCGAAGCCCAACAAAAGGATGTCGAGCCTGGGGACATTGGGCTTCGCTGCGCTCAACCCAACCTGCGGGAAAGGTCGGCGTAGGTTGGGTTGAGGCGGCTCTACCGCCGAAGCCCAACAGCATCGTGTTGGGCCTGGGGACGTTGGGCTTCGCTGTGCTCAACCCAACCCACGGGAAAGGTTGGCGTAGGTTGGGTTGAGGCGGCTCTACCGCCGAAGCCCAACAGCATCGTGTCGAGCCTGGAAACGTTGGGCTTCGCTGCGCTCAACCCAACCTACGGGAAAGGTTGGCGTAGGTTGGGTTGGGGCGGCTCTACCGCCGAAGCCCAACAGCATCGTGTTGGGCCTGGGGACGTTGGGCTTCGCTGTGCTCAACCCAACCTACGGGAAAGGTTGGCGTAGGTTGGGTTGAGGCGGCTCTACCGCCGAAGCCCAACAAAGAAAGCCGCCGCAGCGGCTCGGGATCAGACCGCCAGGCTGGGCGGCAGGCAGACACCGGTGCCGGCCAGGCCGCAATAGCCGTTGGGATTCTTCGCCAGGTACTGCTGGTGATAGGCCTCGGCGTAGTAGAAGGGTGGTAGCGGGGCGATCTCGGTGGTGATCTCGCCATAACCGGCCTCGGCCAGTTGCGCCTGGAAGGCGGCCTGGCTGGCTTCGAAGGCTTCACGCTGACTGTCGTCGGTGTAATACAGCGCCGAGCGATACTGGGTGCCGACGTCGTTGCCCTGGCGCATGCCCTGGGTCGGATCGTGGGCTTCCCAGAAGATCTTCAGCAGCGCCTCCAGTGAGGTCTGCGCTGGATCGAACACCACCAGCACCACTTCGGTATGACCGGTCAGGCCGGAGCACACCTCTTCGTAGGTCGGATTGGGGGTATGGCCGCCGGCATAGCCGGCCGCGGTGGTCCAGACCCCTGGCTGTTGCCAGAAGCGTCGCTCGACGCCCCAGAAGCAGCCCATGCCCACCACCAGACTCTGCAAGCCGGCGGGGAAGGGGCCTTGCAACGGATTGCCGTTGACATAGTGGGCCGCGGGCACGGCCATGGCCGTCTCGCGACCGGGCAGTGCCTGCTCGGCGGCGGGCAGATGGGTCTTCTTGGTCAGGATTTCGGAACGCAGGACCATAGGATACCTCGTGGGAAAGGGCCAGGCGAAAAGCTCAGTGTACGCAAAATCGCGGCAGCGGGGTCGAGTCCGCGCGGCGGGTCAGCGGGTCGGCAGATAACGCGCCAGGGCGGCGTCGAGCTGGTCGGCCGGGATGGGCTTGTCGAACAGATAGCCCTGGCCGATATCGCAGCGATGGTGGCGCAGGAAAGCCAGCTGTTCGGTCGTCTCGATGCCCTCGGCAACCACCTGCAGCCGCAGGTTGTGGGCCATGGCGATCACCGCGGAGGTGATTTCCATGTCGTCCTGGTTGTCCGGGATGTCCTTGATGAAACTCCTGTCGATCTTGATGATGTCGATGGGGAATTTTTTCAAGTAGCTGAGCGACGAATAACCGGTGCCGAAGTCGTCCATCGCCAGGCTCATGCCCAGGCGCTTGAGGGCTTCGAGGGTGTTGCGGGTGGCGTCGGTGGCATCCAGCAAGAGGCTTTCGGTCAGCTCCAGCTCCAGACGCTTGGGCGCGATGCCCTCCTCGTCGAGGATGGTGACGAAGGACTGCACCAGATCGGGATCGGTGAACTGCTTGGGCGACAGGTTGATGGCGATCTGCAGATCGTCGAAGCCGGCGGCGTCGAGGCGGTGCAACTGGCGGCAGACCTCGCGGATGACCCATTTGCCGATGGGCACGATGAGTCCGGTTTCCTCGGCGATGCTGATGAACTGGTCCGGACGGATCATGCCCTTTTCCGGGTGCTGCCAGCGGATCAGGGCTTCCAGGCCAAGCAGCTTGGCGCGTTTCAGGCAGACCTTGGGCTGGTAGTGCACCAGCAGTTCGTTCTGCTCCAGGGCCCGGCGCAGGTTGTTCTGCACGAACAGCTTGTTGCTGGCCTCGGCGATCAGCGCCTCGGTGAACACCTGGACCTGGTGGCCGCCGGTGGCCTTGGCCCGGTGCAGGGCGAGGCCGGCGTGCTTGATCAGGGTCTGCGGATCGGTCTCGTGCGGCCGCGCGGTGGTCAGGCCGATCGAGCAGCTGATCAGGGTCGGGTGGCCCTCCACATAGAGTGGCGGATCCAGGGCCACCAGGGTGTCGCGGGCCAGGCTGTCGGCGGCGAGCGCATCCATGCCTTCGAGCAGTACGGCGAATTCGTTGCTGGCGATGCGCGCGATCAGAGCGCCCTTGCCCAGGGCGCTGCGCAGGCGCCGGGCCAGACCCACCAGCAGCTGGTCGCCGATGCGATGGCCGAGGCTGTCGTTGACCCTCTTGAAGTTGTCGACGTCCACCAGCAGCAGCGAGTGTTCGCGGCTCGGATTGGACTGCTCCAGGCGCGCTTCCAGGCGGGCGATGAAGTGGCTGCGGTTGGCCAACCCGGTGAGGCTGTCGCGAAACACCAGTTCGTCGTTGTGCTGCTGGGCGAAGCGGGTCTTGCTGGTGTCCTGGAAGATGCCCAGATAGCCCTGCAGGTCGCCGTTGGGCTGCTGGATCTTGGACAGCGACAGCTGGCCCCAGTAGGTCTCGCCGTCCCGCCGATAGCAGCGCAGTTCGCCTTGCCAGCTGTCCTGGTGCGCCAGCCGCTGCCAGGCTTCGTAGAGCAGCTCGCCCCAGTTTTCCAGGGCCGGCAGGGATTCGACGTGCAGACCCTGCAGCTTGCCGATGGGGTATCCGGTGATCCGCGCGAAGCTGTCGGTGGCGTGCTCCAGGCAACCGCTGGCATCCAGCAGCAGGAAGGCATCGTTGCTGGCTTCCATCACCCGGGTCAGGGGGTGGGCGACCTTGGGCAGGCGTTCCGGCTGCTGGAGGAGGGCGGCCAGGCACTCGGCCAGGCTGCGGGCGAAGGCGACGTCCTCGGCTTCCCAGGTGGCCGGGCGATCGCGTCGCAGGCAGAGCAGGCCGGTCAGTTGACCGTCATGCAGCAGCGCCACGTCCAACGCCGTTCCGCCCCCGGTATGGGTCGGGTGCAGTACCTGACTGGCGTCTTCGATCACGCCCTGCTCGCGCAAGCGGCGCCGGTGGTCGCTGCACAGCGTCGGCAGGCGCTCTTCCTTGCACAGGGTCACGAGGCCGTTGCCCTCGTAACGCCACAGGCTGAGTTCGTCCGCGGCAAAGGCGGCCGGGCCCTCGGTGCGCAGCAATTGCACCAGTTCATCGTCGACCGGTGCCTGGCGCAGGGCCAGACGGGCCAGTTCGAGCAGCAGGGTCTGTCGCGCCTGGGCCATCCCCAGCCGTTGCTGGCTGTGGTCCTGGCTGTCCTGCAGGAGCGCCAGGGTAGAGCGCAGGGCGAGGTTATGGGCTTCCCATTCGCCGGCCAGGGCGTCGTCGTTCATCACCCGCAGCAGATAGCCGCGCAGCAGCGGGCGACCGTGGCGCTGCAGGCTTTCGCCCACCTCGACCACCTGGTACGGGGCCGTAGGGGAGTGGAACAGGTAGCGCACCTGATAGCTGCCATGTGCGGCCAGTTGCAGCTGGATGTCTTCGTGCAGCCGATGACGGACGCTGGGCTCCATCAGGCTGGCATAGGGGGCATCGATGAGCGAGCACAGCGCCTGGGCGGGCAGGCCGAGGCTGGCTTCACAGCGGGAATCGAGATAGAGCATCGCCCAGGAGGCTTCATTCAGACGCTCGAAACGCAGCAAGCCCAATCGGGCAGGAGCGCTGAGCGCGCCCGCCTGATCGGCTACCGCGGCATCGGCAGCATCGGAGTGAATACTCATGCGAGGGTCCGCGTCCTTGTGAAGACGGAAAGATGTCCTAGGTTTATCGGAAAGGACAGACAAATCATTAATCCTTTTTCCTTTCCGCCTCGCCAGCACGCTGGGAATGGCTGTCAAGGTTGCCCGATAGAGGCCAGCCCATGCAAGGGGCGGCGCTCGGGGCGCTCATCCTACCTTTTTCCTGGATCTTTCGGTTGATCTGGCAGCAAAAACCCCGCCTGAGCGGGGTTCTTGCGCTACACCAGAAGACGGTAGCGGGAAGCCGTTACCGTCCTGTGGCGGTTTACAGCAGCAGGCCGCGGATTTCCGCCAGCAGATCGCCCAGGCGCTTGGTGAAGCGCGCGGCGGCCGCCCCGTTGATCACGCGGTGATCGTAGGACAGCGACAGCGGCAGCATCAGGCGCGGCTGGAAGGCCTTGCCGTCCCAGACCGGCTGCATGCTGGCCTTGGACACGCCGAGGATCGCCACTTCCGGGGCATTGACGATCGGCGTGAAGCCGGTACCGCCGATGTGACCCAGGCTGGAGATGGTGAAGCAGGCGCCCTGCATGTCGTCACCGCTGAGCTTCTTGGTCCGCGCCTTTTCCGCCAGCTGGGCGGCTTCGGCGGCGAGTTGCAGGAGGCTCTTCTGGTCGACGTTGCGGATGACCGGTACCAGCAGGCCGTCCGGGGTGTCCACGGCGAAGCCGATGTGCACGTACTTCTTGCGGATCACCGCCTTGCCGCTGGGCGCCAGGGAGGCGTTGAAGTCCGGCAATTCCCTGAGCACATGGGCGCAGGCCTTGAGCAGGAACGGCAGGATGGTCAGCTTGACGCCGGCCTTTTCCGCCACGGCTTTCTGGCCAACGCGGAAGGCTTCCAGATCGGTCACGTCGGACTGGTCGAACTGGGTGACGTGGGGCACGTTCAGCCAGCTGCGATGCAGGTTGTTGGCACCGACCTGCATGAGGCGCGTCATCGGCACCTCTTCGATCTCGCCGAACTTGCTGAAGTCCACGGTGGGGATCGGCGGGATGCCGGCGCCACCGGTGGCACCTGCAGCCGCGGCCGGAGCCGCCTTGCTCTTCTGCAGCTGATCCTTGACGTAGGTCTGGACGTCTTCCTTGAGGATGCGACCCTTGGGGCCGGTCGGGGTGACCTCGCCCAGATCGACACCGAACTCGCGGGCGACCATGCGCACGGCCGGACCGGCATGGACCTTCTTGCCCTTGCCGGCGGCAGGCGCGCTGGCGGGAGCGGCGGCCTTGGCCGGAGCCTCGGCTTTCTTCTCGGCAGCCGGAGCGCTGGCGGCGTTGCCGGCAGCCGGCTTGGCCGCCTGCTTGGGCGCGGCACCGGCCACCTTCAGGGTCAGGATCAGATCGCCGGTCTTGGCCTGGTCATTGACCTTGATGGCGACGCTTTCCACCACGCCCGCCTTGGGCGCCGGGATTTCCATGCTGGCCTTGTCGGACTCCAGCACGATCAGCGACTGCTCGGCCTTGACTTGGTCACCGGCCTTGACCAGCACCTCGATGACGTTGGCACTGCCGGTGGAGCCGATGTCGGGGACCTTGATCTCCTCGACCGATTCACCGGCCGGCTCGGCGGCGGCTTCCTCGTGCAGCTCGGGCTCGGCAGCTTCCTTGGCGGGCTTGTCGCCGGCCTTGGACTCGACGCTCTTGCTCGGCTTGGCATTGGCGGCGCCCTTGAGCACCAGGATCAGATCGCCGGTGCCCACTTCGTCGCCGACTTTGACGGAAACGCTCTCCACCACGCCGGCGGCGGGAGAGGGGATTTCCATGCTGGCCTTGTCGGATTCCAGGGTGATCAGCGTCTGCTCGGCGGCGATGGTGTCGCCGGGCTTGACCGCCACCTCGATGATGCTGGCCTTGCCGCTGGAGCCGATGTCGGGGACATGGATCTCCTGGGCTTCGCCTTCGCCGGCGGACGCCGAGGCGTCCTCGTCGCCGGCCGGCGTCGGGGTTTCGCTTTCCTCGACCTGGGTCTGCTTGGACTCGGCCTTGGGTTCGGCGGCGGGTTCGCTGCCGGTGGCGGCGTCCTCGCCTTCCAGGTCGATCAGCAGATCACCGGTCTTGAGAGTGTCGCCGACCTTGATGTGCAGGGCGGCGATCTTGCCGGCCTTGGGGGCCGGGATCTCCATGCTGGCCTTGTCGGACTCCAGCACCACCAGGCTCTGTTCGGCCTCGACGGTATCGCCGACCTTCACCAGCAGCTCGATGACTTCGCCGTCGCCACTGCCGATGTCGGGTACGCGGATGGTCTCGCTCACAGTTGTTTCCTCTTATCCGTGTGCCGCATCAGCAATCCAGGGGATTGCGCTTCTCGGTGTCGATGCCGAACTTGGTGATGGCGTCGGCCACGACCTTGCGTTCCAGCTTGCCTTGGTTGGCCAGCGCCTGCAGAGCGGCGACGGCGACCCAGCGACGGTCGACCTCGAAGTGATCACGCAGCTTCTTGCGGCTGTCGCTGCGACCGAAGCCGTCGGTACCCAGCACCTGGAATTCGGTGGGGACCCACTGGCGGATCTGGTCGGCGAACAGCTTCATGTAGTCGGTGGAGGCGATGACCGGACCCTGGCGCTCGCCCAGGCACTGCTCGACGTAGGTCAGGCGGCGCTCTTCCAGCGGGTGCAGGCGGTTCCAGCGATCGACGGCCAGGCCTTCACGGCGCAGTTCGTTGAAGCTGGTGACGCTCCAGATGTCGGCGCCGACGCCCATCTCGCGCAGCAGGCTCGCAGCCGCGCGGACCTCGTTGAGGATGGTGCCCGAGCCCAGCAGCTGGACGCGGTGCTTGAAGTCGCCCTGTTCTTCTTCCAGCAGGTACATACCCTTGATGATGCCGTCTTCGACGCCCTGGGGCATGGCCGGCTGCTGGTAGTTCTCGTTCATCACGGTGATGTAGTAGAAGACGCTCTGCTGCAGTTCCATCATCTGATGGATGCCTTCGCGCATGATCACCGCCAGCTCGTAGGCATAGGTGGGATCGTAGCTGCGGCAGTTGGGGATGGTGCCGGCCAGGATGTGGCTGTGACCGTCCTCGTGCTGCAGGCCTTCGCCGTTCAGGGTGGTACGGCCGGAGGTGCCGCCCAGCAGGAAGCCGCGGGTCTGGGCATCGCCCGCCGCCCAGGCCAGGTCGCCGATACGCTGGAAGCCGAACATCGAATAGAAGATGTAGACCGGCAGCATGGGCTGGTTGTAGTTGCTGTAGGCAGTACCGGCGGCGATGAAGGAGGACATGGCGCCGGCCTCGTTGAGGCCTTCCTGGAGGATCTGGCCGTCCTTCTCTTCGCGGTAGTACATCACCTGGTCGCGGTCGACCGGTTCATAGAGCTGGCCGTGGGGCGAGTAGATGCCCAGCTGGCGGAACATGCCTTCCATACCGAAGGTACGGGCCTCGTCGGCGAGGATGGGCACGATGCGCTTGCCCAGGTCCTTGTCCTTGACCAGTTGCGACAGGATGCGGCCGAAGGCCATGGTGGTGGAGATCTCGCGATCGCCGGAGCCGTCCAGCACCGCCTTCAGGGTTTCCAGGGGCGGGGTGGGGATGCTCAGGCTGCGCGCGCGGCGCTGGGGCAGGTGACCGCCCAGGGACTCGCGACGACTCATCAGGTACTTCATCTCGGCGCTGTCGTCGGCCGGACGATAGAAGGGCAGTTCGCTGAGCTGGGAATCGTTCAGCGGGATGTCGAAGCGATCGCGGAATTTCTTCAGCGACTCCACATCCACCTTCTTGGTGTTGTGCGCGGTGTTCTTGGCTTCGCCCGCACCGGTGCCGTAGCCCTTGATGGTCTTGGCCAGGATGACGGTGGGCTGGCCCTTGTGGTTGACCGCCTGGTGGTAGGCCGCATAGACCTTGTAGGGGTCGTGACCGCCCCGGTTGAGCTTCCAGATCTCGTCGTCGGACAGGTCCTCGACCATCTTCAGCAGCTCGGGATTGGCGCCGAAGAAGTGCTTGCGCACATAGGCACCGTCCTTGGCCTTGTAGTTCTGGTATTCACCATCGACCACGGCGTCCATGCGCTGCTGCATGCGGCCTTCGGTGTCGCGGGCGAACAGCGGATCCCACATGCGGCCCCAGAGGACCTTGGTGACGTTCCAGTCGGCGCCGCGGAAGATGCCTTCCAGTTCCTGGACGATCTTGCCATTGCCGCGGACCGGGCCGTCGAGGCGCTGCAGGTTGCAGTTGATGACGAAGATCAGGTTGTCGAGGTTCTCGCGGCCGGCCAGGGAGATGGCGCCCAGGGTTTCCGGCTCGTCGCACTCGCCGTCGCCGATGAAGCACCAGACCTTCTGCTTGCCGGCGGGGATGTAGCCGCGGTTCTCCAGGTACTTCATGAAGCGCGCCTGGTAGATGGCGGTGATCGGACCCAGACCCATGGACACGGTCGGGAACTGCCAGAAGTCGGGCATCAGGTGCGGATGCGGGTAGCTCGACAGGCCCTTGCCGTCCACTTCCTGGCGGAAGTTGTTCATCTGGTCTTCGGAGAGACGGCCTTCCAGGAAGGCACGGGCGTAGACGCCGGGGGACGCGTGGCCCTGGTAGTAGATCAGGTCGCCGCCGTGCTCTTCGTTGGGCGCCTTCCAGAAATAGTTGAAGCCGATGTCATAGAGGGTGGCGCTGGAGGCGAAGGTGGAGATGTGACCACCCAGATCCGGATCCTTGAGGTTGGCGCGCATGACCATCGCCAGGGCGTTCCAGCGAACCAGCGAGCGGATGCGTCGCTCCATGAACAGGTCGCCCGGCATATGGGCTTCCCTGGTCACTGGAATGGTGTTGCGATAGGGGGTATTGATGGAGTAGGGCAGCTGGGTACCACTGCGGGTAGCCAGTTCGCCCATGCGGGTCATCAGATAATGAACGCGCTCCTCGCCTTCGTGGTCGAGGACGGACTCCAGGGCGTCCAGCCATTCCTGGGTTTCGACGGGATCGAGATCTTGCATGGCTTGCTCCAGGGCGGAAAGGCTTCCAAAATCGGTCGCCTCAGGGTCGCCGCCGGCCTCTTGGGGGCAGCGAAAATTCTTGGATTTATGACCGGACGGTTCCGATCGGCGTGTAGTTTTACTACAAATTCAAATCCGTTTCAGCTCCGAGCTGTAATGCGATAAAAAACAATTCGACGTTTGTCGAACGCGCTGCTCGAGGGCTCGCGAACTCCGAACCGCGGACGTGAAAACGGTTCCCGCTCGGACCAGGTGGTCCGTCGGAATGTCCCTGGCATGGGGTTCGCGGCAGGGTGGTGGGGTTCGACCGTCCCTGCGCAGGACTGCCCATGATACCCCTCCTTCGTCCCGAACTGCCTCCGACTCTCGTCGCATGTGCCGAGCTCGCCGACCGGCGCCTGGCCGACGCCCTGGCCACGCTGCCCGAGGCGGCGGCCCGCCAGGCGAACTGGTCCGCGCCGCTGCGCGCCGAGTGGCGGCGGGTGGCCGCCCTCAGCGATTTCGTCGTCGAGCAGTTCTGCCGGCTGCCCGAGCCTTGCCTGGCGCTGGTCGACAGCGGCGATCTGGAGCTGTCGCTGGCGCCGGGGGCCATGGCGCAGCGCCTGCGCGAGGCCCTGGCCGACTGCCCGGACGAAGCCGAGCTGGGGCGCCGACTGCGGCGGTTCCGCATGCTGCAGCAGGTGCGCATCGTCTGGCGCGACCTGACCCGGCGCGCCGATCTGGTGGAGACCTGTCGCGACCTTAGCGACCTGGCCGACGCCTGCATCGACCAGGCCTGCGCCTGGCTCTACGCCCAGCAGTGCAGCCAGTTCGGCGTGCCGACCGGACGCCACAGCGGTCAGCCCCAGCAGCTGGTGGTGCTGGGCATGGGCAAGCTGGGCGCGGGAGAGCTGAACCTGTCGTCCGATATCGACCTGATCTTTGCCTATGGCGAGGGCGGGGAGACGCGCGGCGCGCGGCGCGAGCAGGACAACCAGGAATTCTTCACCCGCCTCGGACAACGCCTGATCAAGGCGCTGGACGCCACCACCGTGGAGGGCTTCGTCTTTCGCGTCGACATGCGCCTGCGGCCCTACGGCAGTGCCGGCGCCCTGGTGCTGAGCTTTGCCGCCATGGAGCTCTACTACCAGGACCAGGGCCGCGACTGGGAACGCTACGCCATGATCAAGGCGCGGGTGGTCGGCGGCGACCAAGCCAGCGGCGCCGAGTTGCTGACCCTGCTGCGGCCCTTCGTCTATCGGCGCTACCTGGATTTCTCCGCCATCGAAGCCTTGCGCAGCATGAAGCAGCTGATCCGCCAGGAGGTGCGCCGGCGCGGCATGACCGACAACGTCAAGCTGGGCGCGGGCGGCATCCGCGAAGTGGAATTCATCGCCCAGGCCTACCAGCTGATCCACGGCGGGCGCGATCCGGCACTGCAGCAGCGCCCGCTGCTCAGGGTGCTGACCAGCCTGCGCGAGCGCGACTATCTGCCGGCCGCGGCGGAAGCCGAGTTGCGCGAGGGTTACTGCTTCCTGCGCTATGTGGAGCACGGACTGCAGGCCATCGCCGACCAGCAGACCCAGACCCTGCCGGTCGATCCCCAGGGCCGGGCGCGGGTGGCCTTTCTCATGGGTCATGCCGAATGGGATGACTTCAGCGCGACGCTCGACGGCTGGCGCAGCCGCATCGACTGGCACTTCCAGCAGACCATCGCCGATCCCGAGGAGGAGACTCAGAGCGCCGAGCTGGAAGACAGCTGGCTGCCGCTGTGGGACGACCTGCTCGACCCCGAGGAAGCCCTGGCGCGACTGCGGGCGGCGGGCTTCCAGGCGCCGGAGCAGGCGCTGGAATTGCTGGCCAGCCTGCGTGCCAGCGGCCAGGTGCGGGCCATGCAGCGCGCCGGTCGCGAGCGACTGGATGCCTTCATGCCGCGGCTGCTGGATGCGGTCAGCGCCGACGAGCAACCCGATCGGGCGCTGGAGCGGGTGCTGCCGCTGGTGGAAGCCGTGGCGCGACGCTCCGCCTACCTGGTCCTGCTCAGCGAGAATCCGCCGGCCCTGGCGCGGCTGCTGGAACTCTGCGGCGCCAGTGCCTGGGTGGCCGAGCAGATCACCCGCTATCCGGCGCTGCTCGACGAATTGCTCAACGAGGGCCGGCTCTATCATCCGCCGCAGAAGCCGGAACTGGCCGCCGAATTGCGCGAGCGCCTGATGCGCCTGCCCGAAGAGGACCTGGAGCAGCAGATGGACGTGCTGCGTCACTTCAAGCGCGCCCACAGCCTGCGGGTGGCGGCGGCGGAGATCGCCGGCAGCCTGCCGCTGATGAAGGTCAGCGACTATCTCACCTGGCTCGCCGAGGTGATCCTCGAAGAGGTGTTCGGCCTGGCCTGGCGCCAGCTGGTGCAGCGCCATGGCACGCCGCAGCGGCGCGACGGCTCGCCCTGCCAGCCGGACTTCGTCATCGTCGGCTACGGCAAGGTCGGCGGCATCGAACTCGGCCATGGCTCGGACCTCGACCTGGTGTTCATCCACGACGCCGATCCCCTGGCCGAGACCGATGGCGCCAAGCCCACGGATGGCGCCCAGTTCTTCAATCGCCTCGGTCAGCGCATCATCCATCTGCTCACCACCACCACCCCGGTGGGCACCCTCTACGAGGTGGACATGCGCCTGCGGCCGTCCGGCGCGGCGGGCCTGCTGGTGAGTTCGCTGGAGGCCTTCGAGCGCTACCAGCAGAGCGAGGCCTGGACCTGGGAACACCAGGCCCTGGTGCGCGCGCGGGTGGTGGCGGGTTGCCCGCGGCTTGGCGAGCGCTTCGACGCGGTACGGGCGCGCATCCTCGGTCGGCAGCGGGAGCTGGCGACCCTGCAGGCCGACGTGGCCGGCATGCGCGACAAGATGCTGGACAACCTCGGTACCGCGGTGACCGCCGGTGGACTGGGGCCGAATGCGCGCCGGCCGGAGCAGCGGTTCGACCTCAAGCAGGATGCCGGCGGTATCGTCGATATCGAATTTATGGTCCAATATGCCGTTCTGGCCTGGTCGTGGCAGCATCCCGAATTGCTGCGTTTTCCCGACAACATCCGCATCCTGGAATCCCTCGAAGCGGCTGGTCTGGTACCGGCCACGGACGCCATTGCCCTGCGCGAAGCCTACAAGGTCTACCGCGCCGCGCTGCACCGCCTGGTGCTGCAGAAGCAGCCGGGCAAGGTGCCGGCCGACGGCTTTCTCGCCGAGCGCGACGAAGTGCGCCGTATCTGGCACGGCCTGGGGCTGGACACGCCGTCCGGCAATCCGGCCACCTTTTAGGCCGCCATCAGTAAGGAGAGGCAAGATGTCGATGTCCGTGCGCGAGCTTTCCATCAGGCCCGTCCTGAGGGAGTGGGAGTCGGTCACCCGCTAGGTGCCGATCGCCTTCCAGCATGAATATTCTGATCATCGGACCCAGTTGGGTCGGCGACATGGTGATGGCGCAGACCCTCTTCGTCTGCCTCAGGCAACAGCATCCCGACTGCCAGATCGACGTCCTCGCCCCCGAGTGGAGTCGCCCGCTGCTCGAACGCATGCCCGAGGTGCGCGAAGCCCTGAGCTTTCCCCTCGGCCACGGCGCCTTCGAGCTGGCCACCCGCCGGCGTATCGGCCAGCAGCTGCGCGGTCGCTATGACCAGGCGATCCTGTTGCCCAACTCGCTGAAGTCGGCGCTGGTGCCCTATTTCGCCGGCATTCCCACGCGCACCGGCTGGCGTGGCGAGATGAGATTCGGCCTGCTCAACGACATTCGTACCCTCGACAAGGCGCGCTATCCGCTGATGATCGAGCGCTTCATGGCGCTGGCCCATGCGCCCGGTGCCGAGTTGCCCAAGCCCTATCCCAGGCCACGTCTGGCGATCGACCCGGCCAGCCGCGACGCCGCCCTGGCGCGCTTCGGCCTGAGCCTGGACCGGCCGGTGCTGGCGCTCTGTCCGGGCGCCGAATTCGGCGAGGCCAAGCGCTGGCCGGCCGAGCACTACGCCGCCGTGGCCGACGCCCGGCTGCGCCAGGGCTGGCAGGTCTGGCTGTTCGGCTCGCAGAAGGACGCCCCTGGCGGCGAAGAGATCCGCGAGTGGGTCACCCCCGGCTTCGAGGAAGATGTCTACAACCTCGCCGGGCGCACTTCCCTGGCCGAGGCCATCGACCTGCTCTCCTGTGCCGGTGCGGTCATCAGCAACGATTCCGGCCTGATGCACGTGGCCGCCGCCCTGGATCGCCCGCTGGTGGCGGTCTATGGCTCCACCTCGCCGGGCTTCACGCCGCCGCTGGCCAGTCAGGTGGAGGTGGTGCGCCTGGGTCTGGAGTGCAGTCCCTGCTTCGACCGCACCTGCCGCTTTGGCCATTACGATTGCCTGCGCCTGCTGCAGCCGAGCCTGGTGCAGGAGGCGCTCGGCCGCCTGGTCGCCGATCCGGTCGAGGTGGGCTAGATGCGCGTGCTGCTGATCAAGACCTCCTCCCTCGGCGATGTCATCCATACCCTGCCGGCCCTGACCGATGCGGCCCGGGCCATCCCCGGCATCTGCTTCGACTGGGTGGTGGAGGAGGGCTTCGCCGAGATTCCCGCCTGGCACCCGGCCGTGAGCCAGGTGATCCCGGTGGCCCTGCGCCGCTGGCGCAAGCAGCCCTTTTCCGCCTGGGCCAGTGGCGAGTGGGGCGAATTCAAGGAGCGCGTGCGCGAGCAGCGCTATGACCGGGTGATCGATGCCCAGGGGCTGCTCAAGAGCGCCTGGCTGACCCGCTACGCCGAGGCGCCGGTGGCCGGTCTCGACCGCAACTCCGCCCGCGAGCCCCTGGCCAGCCGCTTCTACGACGAGCGCTACCACGTGGCGCGGGGACAGCATGCCCTGGAGCGGATCCGTCAGCTGTTCGCCCAGGCCCTGGACTATCCGCTGCCGGCGGGCGTGGGTGACTACGGTCTGGATCGGCAACGCCTGGCCGGTCCCAACGAGACGCCCTATGTGGTGTTCCTGCACGGCACCACCTGGGTCAGCAAGCACTGGCCCGAGGCGCACTGGCGCGAACTGGCCGAACGCATGAGCCGGCTGGACTGGCCGGTGCGACTGCTGTGGGGCAACGAGGCGGAGCATGCCCGGGCCGAACGCATCGCCGACGGCCTGGATGGCGTCCAGGTGCTGCCGCGACTGAATCTCGCCGGGGTGGCCAAGGTGCTGGCCGGCGCCCGTGCCTGCGTGGCGGTGGATACCGGCCTCGGCCATCTGGCCGCGGCCCTGGACGTGCCCACCGTGTCGCTCTATGGCCCGACCAGTCCGAAGAAGGTCGGCGCCTATGGCCGCTCTCAGGTGCACCTGAGCGCCGTGGGGCTGGACGGCACCGACGAGCCGCGCGACCAGCCATCGGCCAGTCTCGCCGCCCTGACCCCGGAACGGGTCGAACTGGAACTGGAAACCCTGCTGTTGGAAGACCTCCCCGCATGACCCTGGCTTTCGTGCTCTACAAGTACTTTCCCTTCGGCGGCCTGCAGCGGGACTTCCTGCGCATCGCCCAGGAGTGCCAGCGCCGCGGCCATGCCATCCGCGTCTACACCCTGATCTGGGAAGGCCCGGTGCCGGAGGGCTTCGACGTGCGGGTGGCCAGGGTCAGCGCCCTGTTCAATCACCGGCGCAACGAGAAATTCCACGCCTGGCTGCAGGCCGACCTCGCCCGCGATCCAGTGGACCGGGTGATCGGTTTCAACAAGATGCCGGGGCTGGATGTCTATTACGCCGCCGATCCCTGTTTCGAGGACAAGGCCCAGACCCTGCGCAATCCGCTGTATCGCCAGTGGGGTCGCTATCGCCACTTCGCTGAATACGAGCGCGCGGTGTTCGCCCCCGAGTCGTCGACCGAGATCCTGATGATCTCCGAGGTGCAGCAGCCGCTGTTCGTCAAGCACTACGGCACGCCGGCGCCGCGCTTCCACCTCCTGCCGCCGGGCATCGCCGCCGATCGCCGCGCGCCGGCCAACGCCGCCGAGATCCGCGCCGACTTCCGGCGCGAATTCGGGCTGGAGGAGGGCGAGCTGCTCCTGGTGCAGATCGGTTCCGGCTTCAAGACCAAGGGGCTGGATCGCAGTCTGCGCGCCCTGGCCTCTTTGCCCAGGGAGTTGCGCAAGCGCACCCGGCTGTTCGCCATCGGCCAGGACGATCCCAAGCCCTTCCTGCTGCAGGCCAAGGCCCTGGGCGTGAGCGAGCGGGTCGAGATCCTCAAGGGGCGCAGCGACATCCCGCGCTTCCTGCTCGGCGCCGATCTGCTGATCCACCCGGCCTACAACGAGAACACCGGCACCGTGCTGCTAGAGGCGCTGGTCGCCGGACTGCCGGTGCTGGTCACCGACGTCTGCGGCTATGCCCACTACATCGACGAGGCCCGCGCCGGCGAGGTGGTGCCGTCGCCCTTCGCCCAGGCGACCCTGGACCGGATGCTCGCCGAGTTGCTGGCCGATCCCGAGCGCCGCGCGGTGCAGGGCCGCAATGGCCTTGCCTTCGCCGACAGCGCCGATCTCTATTCGCTGCCCGAGCGCGCCGCCGATGTCATCCTGGGGGTGGCATGACCCTGGAATTGCGTGAGCCCTTCGCCAGCCTCTGGGCCGGCCAGGATCCCTTCGTCGCCGTGGAGGCCCTGCAGGGTCAGGTCTATCGCGAGCTGGACGGGCGCCGCACCCTGCGCACCGAGGTCGCCGGGCGCGGTTACTTCGTCAAGATCCACCGCGGTATCGGCTGGGGCGAGATCGCCAAGAATCTGCTGCAGGCCAAGCAGCCGGTGCTGGGTGCGCGCCAGGAATGGCAGGCCATCGAGCGGCTGCACCAGGTCGGCGTGCCGACCATGACCGCCGTGGCCTTCGGCGAACGCGGCGCCAATCCGGCGACCCAGCACTCCTTCATCATCACCGAGGAGCTGGCGCCCACCGTCAGCCTCGAAGACTTCAGCCTCGACTGGGTCCGCCAGCCGCCCGAGCCGGCGCTCAAGCGGGCGCTGATCGCCGAGGTGGCGCGCATGACCGGGGCCATGCACCGGGCCGGCGTCAACCATCGCGACTGCTACATCTGCCATTTCCTGCTCGACACCGCCCAGCCGGTCACCGTGGCCAATCTGCGACTCTGGCTGATCGACCTGCACCGCGCCCAGTGCCGCACCCAGGTGCCCCGGCGCTGGCGCGACAAGGACCTGGCCGGACTGTATTTCTCCGCCCTGGGCATCGGCCTGACGCGGCGCGATTTCCTGCGCTTCCTGCAGGGCTACTTCCAGCGCCCGCTGCGCGAGATCCTGCGCGACGAGGCCCCGCTGCTGGCGCGTCTGGAGCGCAAGGCCGCCGCCTTGCTGGAGCGCAAGGAACGCTACGGGGACCGGCTCTGATGGCTGACTGGCGCATCGATTCCAGCGTCGCCCACCTGCCCGAATTCGCCACCCTGGACGCGGTGTTCGCCCTCGGCGGCGAACGCCTGACCAGCGATCCGCTGTCGGAAGTGGTGCGCATCGAGCGCGACGGCATCCGCTATTACGTCAAGCGCTACCACGGCGCCGGCAAGGGATTGCGGCGCTATGTCGGGCGGCCGCGGGTCAAGGCCGAATGGCAGAATCTCAAGCGTTTCGCCAAGTGGGGCATCGCCACCGCGCCGGTGGTGGCCTGGGGGATGGAGCGCTCATCCCGGGGATTCACCCGCGGCGCCATGATCACCCGCGAGATTCCCGACACCCTGGACCTCGCCGAACTGGCCAGGCGCGAGGATCCACGGCTGCGCGACCGGGTCTGGGTGGACAACGTCAGCCGTCAGCTGGCCGCGGCGACCCGTACCCTGCACGACCACCATTTCGTCCACAACGATCTCAAGTGGCGCAACCTGCTGGTGGATGGCCAGGGCGTGCTCTATCTCATCGACTGCCCGGCCGGTGCCTTCTGGGTCGGCCACTGGTTGCGCTGGCGCATCGTCAAGGACCTGGCCTGCCTGGACAAGGTGGCCAAGTACCAGCTGTCGCGCACCCAGCGCCTCAGGTTCTATCTGCAATACCGCGGCCGCGCGCGTCTCAGCGACAACGACAAGGGGCGCATCCGCGAGGTGCTGGACTATTTCAAGGGGCGGGAATGAACGAGGTATGGGCGGCCGAGGATCGGGCCGTGCTGGCCAGCCAGGGCCTGGACAGCTTCACGGCGCTGTGGGCGCTGGAGCTGACCGCGGTGGACGAACCCAACCAGGGGCGCGGCGGTTTCAGCCAGGTGTTTCGCCTGGACGTCGCCGGCCATGGCTACTACCTCAAGCGCCAGCGCGACTACCTGACCCGCACCCTGGCCCGCCCGCTGGGCGAGCCGACCTTCGCCCGCGAGAGTCGCAACATCCGCCGCTACGCCGAGCGCGGCATCCCGGCGCTGGAGCTGGCCTACTACGGCGAGCGCCGCGATGACCAGGGCTGGCGCGCCATCCTGCTGACCCGGGCGCTGGATGACTGGCGCGATCTCGACAGCTGGTTGCGCGTCTGGGCGCACCTGGCCCCCGAGGAGCGCCAGGCGGTGCTGGTCGCCGTCGGCGAACTGGCTCGCCAGCTGCACGGCGCCGGCCAGGTGCACGGCTGCTTCTATCCCAAGCATCTGTTCCTGCAGCGCCAGGGCGAAGGCCTGGTGGCGCGGCTGATCGATCTGGAAAAGACCCGGCCGCTGCTGTTCGGCCGACGCGATCGCCTGCGCGATCTCGAGCCCCTGCTGCGCCGCGCGCCGCAATGGCGCGAGCCGGACATCGCCCGCCTGCTGGCGAGTTATCTGGACCAGCCGCTGGACAGCGCCGCCGTGCGGGACTGGAGCCAGCGTCTGGCCGGGCGCCGGCGTCACAAGGAACGCAAGGCATGACCCTGGAACAATTGGCCAGGGCCGGTCGCGCGCCGACCCTGCCGCTGCGCATCGAACTGCCCGGGGGCGAGCTGGAACTGCTGTCGCTGCTCCGGGTGCTGCCCGGTCAGCGCTATGTCGGCGAAGCCCGCTGGCAGGGCCGGCGGGTGCTGGCCAAGCTACTGGTCGGCGAGCGCGCGAGCCGGCAATTCGCCCGCGAGCGCGAGGGCTGTCGCCTGCTGGCGGCCGCCGCGGCGCCGACTCCCGCGCTGCTGGACAGCGGCGAGACGAGCGGGCAGGGCGCCTGGCTGCTGTTCGACTTCATCGAGGCGGCGCCCAGCGTCGAGCAGCTCTGGCAGCCGCTCGCCACCGAACCACCCCTGTCGCCGGCACAGGACGCCTTGCTCGGCGCGGCCCTCGCCACCCTGGCGCGGCTGCATGCCCAGGGCCTCTGGCAAGCCGATCTGCACCTGGACAACCTGCTGGTCAAGGACGGCGCCGCCCTGGTCATAGATGCGGCGGACATCCAGGCCGAGAGCGTCGGCCAGCCGCTGTCCCAGGCGCGGGTGCAGGAGAATCTGGCGGTGTTCTTCGCCCAGTTGCCGGCCGTTCTGGATGCCCGGCTGGAAGAGCTGCTGATCCACTACCTGCTGGTCAATGCCGAGCACGCCCTGCGCCTCGAGGCCCTGCTGGCACGCATCGCCGAGATCCGCCGCTGGCGGCTGGCCGACTACCTGAAGAAGAGCGGTCGGGAGTGCACCCTGTTCGCCGTTACCCGCAGCGCCTTCGGCCTGATCGCCGTGCGCCGCCCCTGGCTGAGTCGCCTGGAAGGCCTGCTGGCCGATCCCGACGCCGCCCTGGCCGGCCTGCCGACCTTCAAGGACGGCGGCGCCGCCACCGTGGCCCGCGTGCAGTGGCAGGACCAGGACCTGGTGCTCAAGAGATACAACATCAAGGGCTTCGGCCACTGGCTGACGCGTTTCTGGCGCCCGAGCCGGGCCTGGCACAGCTGGCGCGAAGGCCATCGGCTGCGGTTCCTCGGCATTCCCACCCCCGAGCCCCTGGCCGTGCGCGAGCGACGCTTCCTCGGCCTGCGCGGGCGCGCCTATCTGGTCACGCCCTTCGTCGACGGACCCAATCTGCTGGAGCGCTTCGCGCCCTATGTGGAGTCGGCGCCGCCGGCGGTCGAGCTGGAGGCCCTGCTGGCGCTGGTCGAGGCCCTGCGTCGCGAGCGCCTCGGCCATGGCGATTTCAAGGGCACCAACCTGATCTGGCATGAAGGTCGCTGGCTGGTGATCGACCTCGACGCCCTCCAGGCCCATGCCAGCGACCGCGCCTACGCCGGCGCCTATGCCCGCGACCGCGCCCGGCTGCTGCGCAACTGGCCGGCCGACAGCGCCCTGCATCAGCTGCTCGACGAGCGCCTGCCGCCGGCCTGAACGGCTCCGTTCGATAACCGACCCGTTTCGCGCAGGAATGGACCGTTCAGTTAATTAGCTGGCTACCTTTGTGGCAGAATGCCGCAGCCTGAGGGGCCGGCCAGGGCGACCGACCCGTACGTGACGCCCGGCCTTCATAACGAGAACGAGATCCCTACAAGACGAACCCGCCAACGGCGGGCTTCTGGCGTGCATGTATTTCAAGGAGACAACGATGAGTGGCAACGGCGGCGCCTCGAGCGCCTGCAAATTCCTGGTATCCGCACTGGGCGTGCTGATCGCACTGCTGGGCCTGGCGCTGGGCGGTAGAGGCCTCTACCTCGCCACCCTGGGCGGCAGTCTCTACTTCGTCCTGGGCGGTGCCCTGATGACCCTGGCCGGCGGCCTGATCGCTGCACGGCGGCCGCTGGGCGCCTGGCTGTACGGCCTGTTCCTGCTGGCGACCCTGGCCTGGGCGCTGGCCGATGTCGGCCTGGTGTTCTGGCCGCTGGTGTCGCGCCTGCTGATGTTCGGTGCCATCGGCGCGGTGGTGGCCCTGGCCTATCCGGCGCTGGTGCGCAGCCGCGGCGGCGTAGCTGGCAAGGGCGGCTACGTGCTGGCCGGTCTGCTGGTGGTAGCCTGCGCGACGGGCTTCGCCGGGATGTTCAAGCCGCACCCGCTGGTGGCTGCCGCCGACGCCCCTGCCGTCACGCCGGTCGCCCCCGCGGCGGCGCAGAAGGACTGGCGCCACTGGGGCAACACCACCGCGGGCACCCGTTTCGCCGCGCTGGACCAGATCACCAAGGCCAACGTCGGCGACCTGCAGGTCGCCTGGACCTTCCAGACCGGTGACGTGCCCCAGAGCAACGGATTCGGCGCCGAGGACCAGGCGACGCCGTTGCAGGTCGGCAATAGCGTCTACCTCTGCACCGCGCACAACCAGGTATTCGCCCTGGATGCCGATACCGGCGCCAAGCGCTGGTCTTTCGATCCTAAGGCCAGCGCGCCCAACTGGCAGCGCTGCCGCGGAGTGGGCTACTACGAGGACGCCCCTGCCGCCCAGGCCAGCGCCGAGGCGCCGGCAACGCCCGCGCCGGCGGCGGCCGCCTGCCAGCGGCGCATCCTCACCACCACCATCGACGCCTGGCTGTTCGCCCTCGACGCCGACACCGGCAAGCCCTGCGCCGACTTCGGTGACAACGGCATGGTCGACCTCAAGGCCGGCATGGGCCAGGTCAAACCGGGCTTCTACACCCTGACCGCCGCGCCGCTGGTGGCGGGTGAGCTGATCGTCATCGGCGGTCGGGTGGCCGACAACATCGAGGTCAACGAGCCCAGCGGCGTGATCCGCGCCTTCGACGTCCACACCGGCAAGAAGGTCTGGGCCTGGGACCTGGCCAAGGAGAAACCGGATACCCCGCTCGACCCCAGCATCGACTACACCCGCGCCACGCCCAACGTCTGGACTTCCATGGCCTATGACGCCACGCTCGGGCTGATCTATCTGCCGACCGGCAATACCACCCCTGATGCATGGGGTGGCGAGCGGACGCCGCAGGACGACAAATACAGCTCGGCGGTGGTCGCCCTGGACGCCAAGACCGGCCAGGAACGTTGGGTCTACCAGACCGTGCACCATGACCTCTGGGACTACGACCTGCCGTCGCAGCCAACTCTGGTGGACGTGCCGGACGGGCAGGGCGGGACCCTGCCGGGGCTGATCCAGACCACCAAGGCCGGCCAGGTCTTCCTGCTCAATCGCGAAACCGGCCAGCCCATCGCCGAGGTGCGTGAGCAGCCGGTCAAGGCACCGGTGCCTGCCGTGGATGGCGAGCGTCACGCGCCGACCCAGCCGGTCTCCGTCGGCCTGCCCTCGATCGGCACCGAGACCCTCAGCGAGTCGGCCATGTGGGGCGCCACCCCCTATGACCAGCTGCTCTGCCGCATCCAGTTCAAGCAGATGCGCTACGACGGCCTGTTCACCGCGCCCAGCACCGACGTCTCCCTGCAGTGGCCCGGTTCGCTGGGCGGCATGAACTGGGGCAGCAACTCCATCGATCCCACCACTGGCTACCTGTTCGTCAACGACATGCGCCTGGGCCTGTGGACGCGGTTGATCCCGCGCGCCCAAATGGAGAACGACAAGGCCGGTGGCGTCGAGATGGGCGCCGCCTCCCAGACCGGTACCCCCTACGGCTCGCTGCGCAATCGCTTTCTCTCGCCGCTGGGCATTCCCTGCCAGGCACCGCCCTACGGCACCATGACCGCCATCGACCTCAAGACTCGCCAGGTCGCCTGGCAGGTGCCGGTCGGTACCGTGCAGGACACCGGGCCGCTGGGCATCAAGCTGCACCTGCCGATCCCTATCGGCATGCCCACCCTGGGTGGCTCCCTGGCGACCCAGTCCGGCCTGCTGTTCTTCGCCGGCACCCAGGACTACTACCTGCGCGCCTACGACAGCGGCACCGGTCGCGAGCTCTGGCGTGCCCGCCTGCCGGTGGGCAGCCAGGGCACGCCCATCACCTACGTCTCGCCCAGGACCGGCAAGCAGTACCTGGTGATCAGCGCCGGTGGCGCCCGGCAGTCGCCGGATCGGGGCGACTACGTGATCGCCTACGCCCTGCCCGACAAGCGCTGATCCAGGCCGCTCGACCACGCGAAGCCCGCCGGAGCGATCCGGCGGGCTTCGCCGTTTTTGCCTCCCCACCTGAACCGTCTGGCCACAATGTGCCGTGGCGCGATTACCCCCGGTGGCGGTGAACGGCTATAATTCGCCGTTTTTGAGGCGAGGCGGGCCTGCAGCGGCCTCGCGAAACCCCGGCGAACTCCCCTGGCTTCGCCCTGTACAGAGGCTTTACCTGTGTCCCTGACCGTCCTAGGCCTGTCCGGCGCCCTCAGCCACGATCCCTCCGCCGCGCTCTATATCGACGGCAAGCTGATCGCCGCGGTGGAAGAAGAACGCTTCGTGCGCGACAAGCATGCCAAGAATCGCATGCCCTACGAGTCGGCCAAGTTCTGCCTGGAACAGGCCGGGATCACCCCCGCCGACGTCGACGTGGTGGCCATTCCCTATGCGCCCATCAGTCTCTTCGGCGAAGCCCGCTGGCACTACGCCAAGCGCTACGCCTACGCCCCGGATCGTGCCCTGGACGCCATCCTGTTCGGCAATCGTCGCTACCACCGCTACCAGAAGCGCATCGAGTGGTGCCTGGTGCAGCTCGGCTTCGACCTGAAGAAGGTCAAGCTGGAAGCCGTCGAGCACCACTTGGCCCACGCCTCCAGCGCCTATCACTGCTCGGGTTTCAGCGAGAAGACCGCGATCCTCGGCATCGATGGCAAGGGCGAGTACGCCACCACCTTCTTCGGCTACGGCGAGAACGGCAAGATCCACAAGATCAAAGAGTTCTACGATCCGGACTCCCTGGGTGGCCTCTATGGCGCCCTCACCGAATTCCTCGGCTTCGAGATGCTCGACGGCGAATTCAAGGTCATGGGCATGGCGCCCTATGGCGATGCCAGCAAGTACGATTTCTCGCGCCTGGCGAAATTCGAGAACGGCGAGCTGATCATCAACACCGATTACGCCAACGTCATCGGTTTCCGCCGCTACAAGGAAAAGGGCAAGGGCTACTACTTCTCGCCCAAGCTGATCGAGTGGCTGGGACCCAAGCGGGAAGGCGACATCGCCGACGATCCCTACATCCACTACGCCGCCAGCATGCAGGCGCTGTTCGAACGCCTGGCGCTGGAGATGATGGACTACTACCTGGGCGACATCATCCGCCAGACCGGGAAGATCGCCTTTGCCGGCGGCTGCGCGCTGAACGTCAAGCTCAACCAGAAGATCATCGCCCGTCCCGAGGTCAAGGAGCTGTTCGTCCAGCCGGCCTCGGGCGACGCCGGCACCGCCGTCGGCGCTGCCGCCTACGTCTCCCACGCCCGTGGCGTGCCGGTGGAAAAGATGGAGCACGTCTATCTCGGCCCCGGCTACAGCAACGAAGACGTCATCGCCGCCTGCGCCCGCCATCCCAACGCACCCAAGTGGGAGCGGATCGACAACATGCCCCAGCGCATCGCCGAGATCATGGTGGCCGGCAATCCGGTGGCCTGGTTCCAGGGTCGCCTGGAATTCGGTCCGCGCGCCCTGGGCGGTCGCTCCATCATCGGCTGCCCCAGCGTGCCGGGCGTGGCCGATCGCATCAACGCCCAGATCAAGTTCCGCGAGCGCTGGCGGCCATTCTGCCCGTCCATGCTCGACACCGTGGCGCCGCAGATGCTCAAGGTCGACCATCCCTCGCCCTTCATGACCTTTACCTTCGAGGTCAACGAGGAATGGAAGAGCCGGGTCCCCGAGGTGGTCCACGAAGACGGTACCTCACGCGCCCAAGTGCTGGAGCGCCGGCACAATCCGCGCTGGTACGACCTCATGGTCGAGCTGGAAAAGCTCACCGGCAACGGCGTCTCCCTCAACACCTCGCTCAACCGCCGCGGCGAACCCATGGTCTGCTCGCCCACCGACGCCCTGAACATGTTCTTCGGCTCGGATCTGCAGTACCTGATCATGGAAGACGTCCTGGTGATCAAGGAGGGGGCCGGCCTATGACGCGTTCCGCCGAACCGCGGGTGCTGCAGTTCTGCCATGGCTACGACGGTCCCTTCCTCGACTGCGCTCGCCAGACCGCCAGCCTCTTCGCGGGCAGCGGCTATCGCGTCACCACGGTTTTTCTCACCGGCACGGCCGATGCCGAGGTGGCCGCCGGCTGCGGCAGCGACGAGGTGCTGTTCCTCGAGTACTCCTCCAAGGACGTGCGCGGTCTCAAGCTCGGCGCCATCCAGGCGCTGCGCGAGATCGTCCGCTCGCGGGGCATCCGCTTCGTCATCGCCCATCGCTTCAAGCCGATCTGGATCGCCTGCCTGGCCACCAATCTGCCGGTGATCGGCGTCCACCATGCCTTTGGCGACTACGACCGGCTCGGCCGGCGGCTGTTCGCCAAGCTGATGAGCAAGCGCCTGACCCTGCTGGGCGTCTCCGACGCGGTGCGCGACGAGTTGCGCCAGCGCCTCAAGGACTGGCCGGCCGAGCGCATCGAGACGCTCTACAACCGCCTGGACGTCGAGGCGGTGGAGCGCGAACTCCTGCCGGCCGACGAGGCCCGCGCCGGGCTCAAGCTGCCCCAGGATGCCTGGATCGTCGGCAACGTCGGTCGCCTGCATCCGGACAAGGACCAGGCCACCCTGCTGCGCGGCTTCGCCGCCGCCCTGCCGAATCTGCCGGCCAATGCCCTGCTGGCGATCCTCGGCAAGGGCCGCCTGGAAGAAGACCTCAAGGACCTGGCCCGCGAACTGGCCATCGCCGACCGGGTGCTGTTCCTCGGCCAGGTGGAAGGCGCCCGGCGCTATTTCAAGGCCTTCGACGTCTTCGCCCTGAGTTCCGACCACGAGCCCTTCGGCATGGTCCTGCTGGAGGCCATGGCTGCCGGCGTTCCCCTGATCGCCACCTCCTGCGGCGGCGCCCGGGAAATCGTCGAGGGGGTAGGCTTCCTTTTCCCCCTGGGCGACGCCGAAGCCCTCGGCCAGGGCCTGCAGCACCTCGGCCGCCTGGCGCCCAGCCAGCGACGCGCCTGCGTGCAGCACATGCGCGAGCGCCTGGCCGAACGCTTCTCCGACGAGGCCGTGCGCCGCGACTTCTGGCGCCTGCCGATGGTCGCCGCCTTCAAGGCCCCGGCGCCGTGAAAGTCCTGTTCCTGGTCCAGAAGGAGCAACGCATCCTGCTGGACCACTTCTATGCCAGCATCGCCGCCCATTGCGACTGCGACCTGCGCTGGCTGAGTGACGAGGAGCAGGCCGATCTGCGTGGCTATTTCCGCCGCGCCGTGCCCCAGCCCGAGCGCTACGACCGCATCCTGCTGTTTCTGCGATTCAAGAAGCAGCTCAAGCAGATTCCCTTCATCCGCAGCCTGCCCAATCTGGTGGAGCTGGAACACGACGCCTACCAGAATTTCATCCCCTGCAAGTACACCGGCAAATTCAGCCGCTACTACCGGGCCATGCCCCACGTCCGGGTACTGGTCTCCGGCGCCGGGGTGGCGCGGCGGCTGCAGGAGGAGGGCGTGGACGCCCACTTCGTACCCAAGGGCTACGACGACAGCCGCCTGCGCGACCTGGGTGTCGAGCGCGACATCGAACTGGGCTTCGTCGGCAGCCTCGGCAGCGTGGCCTACAGCGGGCGCAAGCAGCTATTGGAAGACCTCGCCAGGGTCGAGCCGCTGCTGATCACCAAGACCCGCTCGGGCGACGAATACCTGCAGACCCTCAACCGCATCCGCTTCTTTGTCGGTGCCGATGTCGGCATGGGCGAATACATGATCAAGAACTTCGAGGCCATGGCCTGCGGCTGCGTGCTCTTCACCTTCGATCAGGGCGAAGAAGAGAACCGGGCGCTGGGTTTCAGGGATGGCGTCAACGTGGTGCTCTATCGCTCGCTGGACGAATTGCGCGAGAAACTCGCCCAGCTGCGAGGCGATCCGGCGCACGCCGCGGCCATCGCCACGGCGGGAGAGGCCCTGGCACGTCACTCTTTCGCTTTCGGCCACTTGGGTGAGCGCATCGTTTCGGCTATAACCCCAGCGCTGCGACCGGCAGTCGCTCCGGGGTTCCTGCACCGCCTGCTAGGCAGGCTGGGACGCTGATGCGCTGCCCGAGGTCCGGCTTTCGACTCAACTGGCAGAAAGGGTAGAACGTGCAGTTTTCCGCCGACAGCGACATCTCCGTGGTCGTCACCAGTTGCGGGCGCTTCGACCTGCTCCGGCAGACGCTGGCGACCTTCGACGAATTCAACACCGCGCCCATCCGTCGCGTCTTCATCACCGAGGACTCCGGCGACGAAGCGGTGCGCGACTGCATCCCGGAGCTCTGGCGCGAGCACACCGAATTCATCGTCAACAACCCCAAGCTCGGCCAGATGCGCAGCGTCGACGCCGCCTATGCCCGGGTCGAGACCAGCTGGATCTTTCACTGCGAAGACGACTGGGCCTTCTATCGCCCGGGCTTCATCGAGGATTCCCAGGCGCTGCTGGAGGCCGATCCCCAGGCGCTGCAGGTCTGGCTGCGCAGCCATGCCCATGACCTGGCGATCCACAGTCCTTACGTCTATCTCAAGCCGCGGCAGGTGCAGGCCGGCATCGCCTTCTACGAGGTCGGCTCGCACAAGCCCGAATGGCAGGGTTTTTCCTTCAATCCCGGTCTGCGCCGGCGCGCCGACTATCTCCTGCACGCACCCTATGGCGACCTGAGCGGCGAGAAGGAGCTGTCCCGGCGCTATGCCGACGCCCATCGCCATGCGCTGATCCTGGAAAACGATGCCGTGCTGCACACCGGCTTCGGCCAGCACGTGGTCAGCGACAAGGACCGCAACGACAAGCAGAAGCGCCGGCGGATGGAACGCATCAAACTGGCACTGGCCTTCCTGGTCGGCGCACTCCTGGGAGCCCTGTTGTGGTGACACCCTTGCTCGATCGCCTCCAGCAGAGTCGTTATTTCACCCTGGCGGTGCTGGTGTTCATGGCCGCCTACCTGTGCATCCCCACGGCCAAGTGGATCAACAGCTACTTCTATGCGGCGATCGCCCTGCCGGCGCTGATCCTCTTCGTCCTGCGGCCGCGGCTGATCGACTGGCGTTCGCCGCTGCTGCTGCTCTGGCTGGTGTTTCTCGCCTGGTTCATCGTGCCGGGGGCACGGGCCGAGGAGGGACAGTTCTTCAAGCACATCGTCTATGTGCTGCTGTTCGTGCTGACCGTGGCCTGCCTGGTGGACGGCGACTTCTTTCGCCAGCCCGGTTTCGTGCGCCTGGCCTTCTGGGTGGTCTGCGCCTATGCCGTGGGCTCCAGCCTGGTGTTCTGGCTGACCGGCCACTATGCCGTCGGCCAGCGGGTCATCCACCTGCCGGGACGCATCTCCAACCCCATCTATGTAAGCATCTGGATGGTCTGCCTGGGCGGCCTGGCCGCGCCCACCTGGATCCGCGAGCGGCGCTGGATCGAGTTGCTGGCGGCGGTGGTGGTCACCATCGTCGGCATCTCCTTCGCCCTGCAGACCCGCACCGGCCTGGTCGGTATCGGCTTTCTGGCCGCCCTCGGCGTGCTGTTCGCCTTTCCGCGCTTTCCGCTGCGCACCCTGGCGCTGGTGGTCCTGGTCAGTGCCCTGATCGCCGGGGTGGTCCAGGTGGTGCACACCGAAGCCTGGTTCGTCGCCTTCTGGGGCCGGGCGGATTCCGGACGCATCGAGCTGTTCCACTTCATGATCAAGGACTGGGAGTCCTGCGGCTGGTGGCTGGGCTGCGGCCTGGGGTATCAGAGTCACGACCTGCTGCATGGCACCGAGGCCATCCAGCATCCGCACAACATCTTCGTCTCCTTCGGCATCTACACCGGGCTGGTGTCGCTGCTGATCTTCGGCGTGCTGATGCTGGCCAGCCTGGGCGCGGCCCTGCGCCAACGCGATCCCTGGGGACTCTATCTGGCCGTGGCCCTGCTGATGCTCAACTTCGACGGCGCCAAGCTGATCGGCAATCCGGACGAGTTGTGGCCGCTGGTGCTGTTGCCCGCGGCGATGATCGTCGGGGCCGAGGTGCAGCGCCGGCGCAAGCTGGCGCTGGGACAGGCGGTGCCGGTCTAGTCCTGCAGCTGGCGGTCGAGTTCGCGCCAGTCCAGGGGCTGGCGGCAGGCCTCGGCATAGGCCCTGAGGAAGGGTTCGCGACCGGGCTCGAACAGCCAGTCGCGGTCTTCGCCGTAGCGCAGCAGGTGATGGAAGTTGCGCACCCGCAGGCGCAGCGGCAGACGCCGCGCGTGGCAGCGCAGATCGGCGATGTCGATCAGGCCCAGTTCGCCTTCCGGCGTCAGCACCACGTTGCCCAGGTGCAGCGAGCGGAAGTAGACGCCGCTGTCGTGCAATTCGGCGATGAAGCGACCCAGGGCGGGGCGCAGCGCCGCGGCCTCGTCCGAGGTGCGCAGTTGACGCAGGGTAGCGCCCGGCAGCGGGCTGTAGTGCACCAGATCGCGCTGCAGCGAGGCGGCGCGATAGACCTCCAGCACCTGCGGACAGGGAATGCCGCGCTCGGCCAGTTGGCGGGCGTTGTCGGCAAAGCGCTGGGCATAGGGAAACAGCGCCGCCGAGGTCAGCAGCCGCTTGCGGCGAAAGAGCTTGAGATAGCTGCCATCGGTGAGGCGCAGGACCTTGTCGCCATGGTGATCGGCTTCCACTACCTGGGCGGCGTCGCGCAGTTCGAGATAGCGCGAATGTTCGAGAGGCTTCATGCAGGACCCGTCAACGTCAGGGCGTGCATGTTACCCGAAGGTGGCAGGCTGTGAAGTGACCCTTGCGACCTATCCGGCCGCTTGTTGCTAGAATCAGATTTTTGCCGGCAGCTTTACATGCGCCCAACACGCCAACTCCTGTATTTCGTCTACGGCGGTGCCCAGGCCTATCGGCAGGAGCTGAAGTTCAGCCTGCTCAGCGCCCTGCACTGGCGGCAGGGCCAGGACATCGCTCTCCGTATCCTGACCGATCGGCCGCAGGACTACCGCGGCTGGCCGGTGGACGTGGTGGCCATCGAGGCCGCGACGCTCAGGGCGTGGCAGGGGCAGCACGGCTATCTGCATCGCAGCAAGGCCTGCGCCATCGCCTGGGCCTTGCCGCGGGCCGACAAGACCCTGTTCCTGGACAGCGACACCGTGGTCCAGGCGCCGCTGGCCTCGCTGTTCGACGGCATCGACAGCGAACGCGGACTGCTGGACATCGAGGAGTGGCCCTGGCGCAAGGCCCGTACCCGTCCGGAATTCGCCCGCTTCGCGGCGGCCCTGGCCGCACGTGGCCAGGAGCCGGCGGAAGAGACCCGGCTCTACAACAGTGGCGTCTGCGGTCTGGCGCGGGTCCATCTGCCGCGGGTCGAGCAGGCCATCGCCCTGATCGACGACTGGCATGGCCACGACGAGGAGGTCCATACCCTGGAGCAGATCGCCCTGTCGTTCAGCCTGGCGGATCTGGCCATCGGCGAGGCGCGCGGCCCCGTGCGCCACTACTACGCGGAAAAGCGCTTCCTGCACTTCATGCTGGCGCACTTCTTTGAGCGCTATGGCGAGGACTATTCGTCGGAGCTGCAACGGCACTGGCAGGAGGTGCCCCTGACCAAGCCGCTGCCCGATGTCTGGACCCGCTTGCGGGTGAAGTGGCAACTGGCCGGACTGGACAAGCAGCGGGCGAGCCTGGGACGCAAGCTGCTCTACGGCTGTCTGGCGCCCCAGGATAGCTATGCCCGTGCCTGCCGCCATGTCTGGTGGGAGCGGGCGCTGAGCGAGCGTCTCGGCGGTGGCGATCGCCAGGCCTTCGCCGAAGGCATCTGGCCCAACGACCTGCCGCGTCCGCACCTGGCCGACGAAGCCAGCGCGGCCCTCGATTACCTGCGCAAGCGGGTGCGCGGCTAGGCCGCCATCCCCGGGAAACTCCATGCGAACGCTCTTTCTCGTCGTCCTCTATGGCTTGCGCCCCAAGGAGTCGGCCACCCTCGACAGCCTGCTGGCCCAGCCTCCGGCCAGCCTGCCGGCCGACAGCGCCCTGCTGGTCTGGAACAACGGTCCCCGGACGCTGGAGGAGGCGGAGCGCCAGTCGCTGCTGGCGGCACCGGGTTGGACGACGGTCCTGATCGAGGAAGACCTCGGCAATCCGCCCCTGAGCCGGGTCTACAACCAGGCACTGCGGCTGGGCGTCGAGCGCCTGGTGATCTTCGACCAGGACACCGTGGTGGACGCACGCTATCTGCAGGCGCTTGGCCAGGAGGCCGAGTTGCTGGTGCCCCTGGTGCTGGGGGCGGGCGCCATCCGCTATCCCCATCAGCACAAGGCGGTGGTGACCGCAGAAGGGCCGCTGGATCCCCAGGCCACCGTGACCATCAGCTCGGGGCTGTGCCTGACGCAGGGCCTGGCCGCGCGTATCGCGGCCCGCCACGGCGATGTCTTCGACGAGCGCTTCGCCCTCTACGGCGTCGATGTCTCCTTTTTCCTGCGGGTGCAGGCGCTGGCGCGGGAAGAGCCGGTGGAGCTGCGCTGCGCGGGCATCCTCGACCATTCGCTGTCCGAACTGGAAGCGGAAACCCCGGCCCAGCGGCGCTTTCGCGACATCGAGAAATTCCATGTCGCCCTGCTGCTGCGCCTGCACTACAAGGGCGCCTCGCGCGGCAAGGTGCTGCGCTACCTGGGGCGCCAGTTGCTGGGCAATCGGCTGTATCTGTACGGCGTGCTGCCGCAGATGCTGCGGACCGTCCTCAGCGGCCGGCATCCCCGGGCGTAGCGCCTGGCAGCGGCCGGATCACCGCCTCGTGGCGGCTGTAGTAGAGGCTGTCGGCGGGGATGTCGCGCATCACCAGGGCGCCGGCGCCGACCACCACGTTGTCACCGATGGTCAGGTGGTCGCCGACGATGCAGACGTGGGCGCCGAGGCTGACGTTGTCACCGATGAAGATGCCCACCAGTTGCGCCGGGTCGTCGCTCTTGATGCCGATGGTGGTGTGCTGGCGGATCATCACGTTACGGCCGATCACCGCCAGATTCGACACGCAGATGCCCATGCGATGGGGCAGGCGCAGCCCGGGGCCGATACGCGCGCCCAGCAGGATCTCGATATTGTGCCGACGGATCAGCCGGCGATTGATCCGCTCGGCCAGCTTGCGATAGTTGAGCAGGCCGCGCGGCCGGCAATAGAGGAATTGCGCCAGGCGATACCAGAACAGGAAGCTCGGACTCTCTCCGGCCGTGACGCGCCGGAACAGCCGCTTGAGCCGCAAGGGCTTGCCCGGCGCATCCAGCACCTCGACGCGCCAAAGGTCCTTGAGTTCGGCAAAGGTGGCGATCAGCGGTGGCATGACGGGCGTTCCGGAGCGGGGGAGGGCAAGCCTAGCGGAAAATCCCGCCGCTGGGTCGGCGGCGGGTGCGTGTTAACATGGCGCTTTTGCGTCACGACGAGACCATGAGCCAAGACTCCCCTGCGCAGACCTCCAGTCTGAAGATCTATTTCCGCCTGCTCGGCTACGTGCGGCCCTATATCGGCATGTTCGCCCTGAGTATCGTCGGCTTCCTGATCTTCGCCTCCACCCAGCCGATGCTGGCGGGCATCCTCAAGTACTTCGTCGATGGCCTGAACAACCCCGACGCCTCCATGTTCCCGGGCTGGCCCATCGTCGGCGGCCTGCACCTGGTGCAGGCGGTGCCGCTGATGATCATCCTGATCGCCGCCTGGCAGGGGGTCGGTTCCTTTCTCGGCAACTACTTCCTGGCGCGGGTCTCCCTCGGCCTGGTGCACGACCTGCGGGTGGCGCTGTTCAACCACATGCTGCGCCTGCCCAATCGCTACTTCGACGCCAACAACTCGGGTCACCTGATCTCGCGCATCACCTTCAACGTCACCATGGTGACCGGCGCCGCCACCGAGGCGATCAAGGTGGTGATCCGCGAAGGCATGACCGTGGTCTTCCTGTTCGCCTCGCTGCTGTGGATGAACTGGAAGCTGACCCTGGTGATGGTGGCCATCCTGCCGCTGATCGCCCTGATGGTGACCAGCGCCAGTCGCAAGTTCCGCAAGCAGAGCAGCAAGATCCAGTCGGCCATGGGTGACGTCACCCACATCACCTCCGAAGCCATCCAGGGCTATCGGGTGGTGCGCAGCTTTGGCGGCGAGACCTACGAGCAACGGCGCTTCCTCGACTCCAGCCTGGCCAACACCGACAAGCAGCTGACCATGACCAAGACCGGCGCGGTCTATAC
Organism: Pseudomonas sp. AS2.8; assembly: GCF_014190935.1. NCBI lineage: Bacteria > Pseudomonadati > Pseudomonadota > Gammaproteobacteria > Pseudomonadales > Pseudomonadaceae > Pseudomonas > Pseudomonas sp. AS2.8. Next base: position 34,835 of record NZ_JACHVV010000005.1, on the reverse strand, counting down.
GCCCATGCTGCAGCTGGTCATCTATTCCGCCATGGCGGTGCTGATGTTCCTGGTGCTTTGGCTGCGCGGCGAAGCCTCCGCCGGTGACCTGGTGGCCTACATCACCATGGCCGGCCTGCTGCCCAAGCCGATCCGCCAGCTCTCCGAGGTCAGCTCCACCATCCAGCGTGGCGTGGCCGGTGCGGAAAGCATCTTCGAGCAGCTCGACGAGCCCGCCGAACGCGACGACGGCCGTGAAAAACGCGAGCGCGTCCGGGGTCGACTGGAGGTGCGCAACCTGACCTTCCGCTATCCGGGCACCGACAAGCCGGTGCTGGAAGGCATCGACTTCGTCGCCGAGCCCGGCCAGATGGTGGCCCTGGTGGGCCGTTCCGGCAGCGGCAAGTCGACCCTGGCTAACCTCATCCCGCGCTTCTACCAGCACGAGCAGGGCGAGATCCTACTCGACGGCCTCGAGATCCAGGACTATCGGCTGACCAACCTGCGTCGGCACATCGCCCTGGTAACCCAGCACGTCACCCTGTTCAACGACAGCGTCACCAACAACATTGCCTATGGCGATCTGGCCGGGGCGCCCATGGAACAGGTCAAGGCGGCGGCCGAGGCGGCCTATGCCGACGAATTCATCCAGCGCCTGCCGCAGCAGTACGACACCCAGGTCGGCGAGAACGGCGTGCTGCTCTCCGGCGGTCAGCGCCAGCGCCTGGCCATCGCCCGCGCCCTGCTGAAGAACGCGCCACTGCTGATCCTCGACGAGGCCACCTCGGCGCTGGACACCGAATCCGAGCGCCACATCCAGGCGGCACTGGATCGCGTCATGCAGGGTCGGACCACCCTGGTGATCGCCCACCGCCTCTCCACCATCGAGAAGGCCGACCTGATCCTGGTGATGGACCATGGCCGCATCGTCGAGCGCGGCAGTCATGGCGAGCTGCTGGCGCTGAATGGCTACTATGCGCGGCTGCACGCCAAGCAATTCGAGGAGGTCGCGCCGCCCGCGCCGACGATCGAATGCTAATGCTGAACCGACTGCGTTTCTGGCGTGAGCGCGGCTGGACCGCGATTTCCGCCGCCGATTACGCCGCTACCTGGCAGCGTTATGGCGGCAGCGTCGCCAGTCACCCCGAGGTGGTCGCCCGCCTGGCCGACCTGGCCGGCATCCCGGTGCGCTACCTGGGCTGGCCCGGCGCGGATGGCCTGCAGGCCGCCGTGCCCTGCTGGGGGCGCGAACTGGCGCTGTCGCGCACGGTGCTGAAGAAGCGTCGCCAGCGCGCCCTGTTCGACCTGGGCAACGCCGAGATCATCCTGCCGGCCGCGCCGGGTGCCCTGGCACCGCTGCGCCAGCGCGCCCGCTATCTGTCGCCGCTGTGCGACGAGCGCTTCGCCGGTCTGCGCCGGCAGAGCGAAGAACTGGCCATGCTCCGCGAGCCGGAAGCCTGGTCGAAGAAATTCCGCTACAACCAGCGACGCGAGCAGCGCCTGTTCGAAGACGCCGGCGGGCGCGTGGTCCCCATGGCCGAGCTGGACAGCGCCGAGCAGGCGCGGATCTATGCCGAGCTGTTCGAGGCGCGCTGGGGCTTCGAGGTACCGGGCAAGGCCCGGCTGGCCGAGGTGTTCGGCCTGCTGCGGGAGTTCATGACCGGTTCGCTGCTCATGCTCGGCGAACGTCCGGTGGCGATCCAGGTGCTCTATCGGGTGGAAGCGCCCGAATGGATCAGCGTCGAATACGTCAACGGCGGCGTCGATCCCGCGGCCAGCGACCTGAGTCCCGGCAGCGTCCTCACCTATTTGAACACCCAGGCCGCCTGGCAGGACGCCCGCGCCCTCGGCAAGGCGTTGCGCTACTCCTTCGGCCGCGCCGATCGCGACTACAAGGACCGCTGGTGCCACCGCGTCACCGTCTTCGAGAGCTGAGATGACCGCCCGCAAACAAGCCCTGCTCAAGCGTCATCGCCGCCACAAGCGGCTGGTCCTGGCGGTTATCGCCGTCGTGCTGCTCGGTTGCCTGGCGCTCGGGCCCTGGTGGAGCGCGCCGCTGCTGGCGCTGCTGGTCTGGCTCGGCCACGAGGCCTGGTTCGCCGATCACCTCTTCTATTCGCCGCGCGACAACTACAGCTACCAGTTCCCTGCCGACACCCTGGTGCTGGGCCTGCACCTGCAGCACGGTCGCTTGGCCGCGGTGGAATTGCCGCCGGGCGAGCTGACGCTGTTTCTGGAGTGTCGGCTGCGGGCCGGCTGGCTCGGTCGCCTGCTGGATCCCCAGGTGCACCTGCGCGCGGGCGACGAAGCCGATCGGCAGGACTTCGAACGCGGCGTGGCCGGGCGGCGCTATATCAATCTCAGCGGTTACGCCGAGTCCCTGCGGCGCGGCGAACTGCAGCTCTGGACGCGCTTCTGCCGGCTGCAGGGCGAGTTGCGCCTGCACGTCTTCGCCCAGCCGGATTTCCGCAGCAAGAGCGTCATGGTCATCGCGCCCCACGCCGATGACGCCGAACTGGCGGCCTTCGGCCTCTACAGCCAGGCGCGGGAAGCCAGCATCGTCACCCTGACCCAGGGCGAGATCGAGGCCGGGCACTACCAGCGCCTGGGCCTCGATCGCCAGGCCGCGGCCCGGCTCAAGGGGCGCCTGCGCACCTGGGACAGCCTGGTCACGCCGCTGTGGGGTGGGGTACCGCCGCAGCGATGCGTGCAACTGGGCTACTACTGCCTGCAGCTGCCAGCCATGCGCCAGGCGCCGGAAGACGCCTTCGGCTCCCGCGAGTCCGGCGACAGCGACGTGCGCAGCGCCCGTCGCCACAATCCCCTGCAGTTGCCCGGCGATGTCGACGGCGCCCCCACCTGGCGCAATCTGGTGGCCGATCTGGTGGCCCTGCTGGAGCACTTCCGCCCCGAGGTGGTGGTGCTGCCGCATCCGCAGATCGATCCCCATGCCGATCACGTCGCCAGTACCCAGGCCCTGCGCGAAGCCCTGACCCTCAGCCACTGGCAACCCGAACTCGAACTGCTCTACGCCAACCACCTGCACGACAACGACCGCTGGCCCATGGGCCCGGCCGAGGGCGGCATCGCCCTGCCGCCGGCCATCGAGACACCGGCGCCCCTGGTGCCCTGGAGTCCGCTGCTGACCCCCGAGCGGCGGCTGGACAAGGCCATGGCCCTGGGCATGCAGCACGACCTGCTGGTGCCGCTGCCGGCGAAGAAACGCCTGCGCCGGGCCATCCAGTGGCTGCTGGCCGGACGCCGCTGGCCGCGCACCGGCGAAGACGAGTTCTTCCGCAAGGCCGTGCGGCGTCACGAGCTGTTCTGGATAAGCCGCCGCGACGAGCCCTGACCCCGGCGTCTCCCGCCGGCAGGCGCTTCCGGGGCGCCTTGGCCCCTATGCTATGATCGCCGCCATTTTCGCGCTTTGGAGCCTGTCCCTATGAAGCTGACCATGCCTCGCTTCGATCTCGCGCCGGTCCTGGTGGTCGGCGACGTGATGCTCGACCGCTACTGGCACGGCACCACCTCGCGGATCTCGCCCGAGGCGCCGGTACCCGTGGTGCGCGTCGACCAGCACGAGGATCGTCCCGGTGGCGCGGCCAACGTCGCCCTCAACATCGCCGCCCTGGGCGCGCCGGCCTACCTGGTCGGCGTCACCGGCCAGGACGAAGCCGCCGATGCCCTCACCGACAGCCTGAGAGCCGCCCACGTGCAGGTGCGCTTCCAGCGTATCGCCCAGCAGCCGACCATCGTCAAGCTGCGCATCATGAGTCGCCACCAGCAGCTGATCCGGGTCGACTTCGAAGAGCCCTTCGACACCGATGCCCAGGCGCTGGCCTCGGACACCGCCGCCATGCTGGCCGGGGTCAAGGTGCTGGTGCTGTCCGACTACGGCAAGGGCGCCCTGAAGAATCACCAGGCCCTCATCCAGCTGGCCAAGGCGCGCAACATCCCGGTGCTGGCCGACCCCAAGGGCAAGGACTTTTCCATCTATCGCGGCGCCAGCCTGATCACGCCGAATCTCTCCGAATTCGAAGCCATCGTCGGCGTCTGTGCCGACGACGCCGAGCTGGTGGCCAAGGGCAGCGAATTGATGGCGCGCCTGGATCTGGGGGCGCTGCTGGTGACCCGCGGCGAGCACGGCATGACCCTGCTGCGTCCCGCTCAGCCGGCGCTGCACCTGCCGGCGCGGGCGCGCGAGGTGTTCGATGTCACCGGCGCGGGCGACACCGTGATCTCCACCCTGGCCGCGGCCCTGGCCGCCGGCGAGGACCTGCCCCAGGCCGTGGGGCTGGCCAATCTGGCCGCCGGCATCGTCGTCGGCAAGCTGGGTACCGCCGCCATCAGCGCCCCCGAGCTGCGCCGTGCGGTGCAGCGTTCGGAAGGCTCCGAGCGCGGCGTCCTGACCCTGGAACAGCTGCAGCTGGCCATCGAGGACGCCCGTGCCCATGGCGAGAAGATCGTCTTCACCAACGGCTGCTTCGACATCCTCCACGCCGGTCACGTGACCTACCTGGAGCAGGCACGCGCCCAGGGCGACCGCCTGATCGTCGCGGTCAACGACGACGCCTCCGTGACCCGCCTCAAGGGCCCGGGCCGGCCGATCAACAGCGTCGATCGGCGCATGGCGGTGCTGGCCGGCCTCGGCGCGGTGGACTGGGTCATCCCCTTCAGCGAGAACACCCCGGAGCGCCTGCTGGAGCAGGTGCGTCCGGACGTGCTGGTCAAGGGTGGCGACTACAAGAGCGTCGAAGAGGTGGTCGGCGCCCAGATCGTGCAGGCCTACGGTGGCGAGGTCCGCATCCTCGGCCTGGTGGAGAACAGCTCCACCACCGCCATCGTCGAGCGCATCCGCAACCGCACCTGAGCGCGGACTCCCGGGTTAAGCTGGGCGCAGAACCTCCCCGGAGCTGCGCCATGTCCTCGACGCCCCTGCTGATCCTTGGTACTGCCGTTTCCGCTGATCCGAACACCGACCAGAATGCCGGCCAACCGCTCGGCCATCCGCTCAAGCTGGCCAATCGGCACGGTCTGATCGCCGGCGCCACCGGCACCGGCAAGACCGTGACCCTGCAGTGCCTCGCCGAAGCCTTCAGCGACGCCGGCGTCGCCGTCTTCGCCGCCGACATCAAGGGCGATCTCTGCGGCCTCGGCGCGGCCGGCGCGCCCCAGGGCAAGCTGGCCGAGCGCATCGCCGCCCAGGGTCTGCCGCACCAGCCCCAGGCCTATCCGGTCACCCTCTGGGACGTCGACGGCAAGCGCGGTCATCCACTGCGGACCACCCTGAGCGAGATGGGCCCGCTGCTGCTGGGCAACCTGCTGGAGCTGACCGACAGCCAGCAGGCGGCCTTGCACGCCGCTTTCAAGGTGGCCGATCGCGAAGGCCTGCTGCTGCTCGATCTCAAGGACCTCAAGGCGGTCCTCAATCACCTGCGCGAACAGCCCGAGGCCCTGGGCGAAGACCGCGCCCTGTTCACCGGCGCCTCGGCCCAGGCGCTGCTGCGCCGGTTGGCGACCCTGGAGCAGCAGGGCGCCGAGGCCTTCTTCGGCGAGCCGGCGCTGCAACTGGAAGACGTGCTGCGCCCGGAGGCCGACGGCCGCGGACGCATCCATCTGCTCGACGCCAGCCGCCTGGTGCACGAGGCGCCCAAGGTCTATGCCACCTTCCTGATCTGGCTGCTGGCGGAGCTGTTCGAACAGCTGCCCGAGCGCGGCGATGCCGACAAGCCGGTGCTGGCGCTGTTCTTCGACGAGGCCCATCTGCTGTTTGGCGACACCCCCAAGGCCCTGCGCGATCGCCTGGAGCAGGTGGTGCGGCTGATCCGCTCCAAGGGCGTTGGCGTCTATTTCGTCACCCAGTCGCCCAGCGACCTGCCGGACGCCATCCTCGCCCAGCTGGGATTGCGCATCCAGCACGGCCTGCGCGCCTTCACCGCCAGGGAGCAGAAGGCGCTGCGCGCCGTGGCCGACGGCTTCCGGCCTAATCCGGCCTTCGACAGCCTGCAGGTGCTGACCGACCTGGGCATCGGTGAAGCCCTGGTGGGCAGCCTGGAAGACAGGGGCACGCCGGCGATGGTCCAGCGCGTGGCCATCGCCCCGCCGCAATCCCGGGTGGGCCCGCTGAGCGAAGCCGAGCGTCAGACGCTGATCCGTCAGTCGCCCCAAGCGGGTCGCTATGACCGGGCCGTGGATCGCGAATCGGCCTACGAGATCCTGCGGGATCGTCAGGCCGAGCGGGTCCCGGCCGAAGCGCCGGCCGCGGAAAGGACCAGGGCCGGGCAGGGCGGTGCGCTCGGCGATCTGGTGGGCGAACTCGCGGGCAAGGCGCTCAAGAGCGCGGCGCGCCAGGCGGCCAATCAGCTCGGGCGTCAGCTGGTCCGGGGGCTGCTCGGCTCCCTGCTGGGTGGCAAGCGCCGCTAGCCGATCCGCAGGCAAAAAAAGACCCCGCCTGGGCGGGGTCTTCTGACTTCACGCAGTGGTTACATGCGCGGGGCGACGGGGTTGGCGTCGTTGGAGATGGTCACTTCCACGCGGCGGTTCAGGGCGCGGTCGGAGGCGTTGCTGTTGCTGGCCACCGGGAAGTTCTTGCCATAGCCACGGGCCTGGATGCGGCTCGGCTCGACGCCGGCGCTGACCAGCGCGGTCTGGATGGCCTGGGCGCGACGCTCGGACAGCTGCTGGTTGTAGGAGTCGCTGCCGACGCTGTCGGTGTAACCCTCGACGATCACCTTGCGCTCGGGATTCTGCTTCAGGTAATCGGCCAACTTCTGGGCGTTGGCATAGCCCTGGGGCTTGAGTTCGGCCTTGTTGAAGTCGAACAGCACGTTGCCGAAGGTCACCACGGTGCCGCGCTCGGTCTGCTTGGCCTGCAGGGCGTCCTGCAGCTGCTTGAGCTGGGCGGTACGGGCGTCCAGGCGGGCCTGGGTGCGCTCGGCGTCGACATTCTGCATCTGGGCTTCGGTCATGCGCAGCTTGATGGTCTGCATGGCCGTCTGGATGCGCTGGTTGGTCAGGTAGGCCAGCTGGTCGACGGTCTTCTCGTTTTCACCGTCCTTGTAGGCCTTCTCGGTCTTCTGCAGCCAGGTACCGGCGTCCTTGGTCTCCAGGGCGGCCAGCTGGGCGGCCTGCGGCTGGGATTCCAGCGCGGAGTAGTCGGACTTGGCCTGTTCCAGATTCGGGTTGGGCGGCGTGGAGCAGGCGGCCAGGGCCAGGCTGAGCAGCGACACGGCAGGGATCAGAATGTGTTTACGCATGATGGTCGTCCTTTGAATTCGTGAAGGGAGGAAAGGGGCGGTCGCTTACTGCTGGACCTTCTTCTGCAGGTTCTGCTGGAGCTGCAGGTTGATCTGACCTTCCTCACGGATCTGCTGGATGCTGTTCTGGGCATCCTTGAGTGCGGCGTCGGCCTTGGCGGCCTGGGTCTTGCGGGTGGCCAGGCGGGCATCCCACTCGGCCTGTTCGGCCAGTTGCTTGGCTTCGTCGTACTTCTCGTTGGAGAGGGCGGTCTGGGCCTGGGTCCACTTGTCCTGGGCCGACTTGGTCTCGATGGGGGCGAACTGGTTGCCACCGGAGCTCACGGCCTCGTTGACGGCGGACTGGGTCACGGCCATCTGGGCGGTCGGCGGATTGCCGGCGCAACCGGCCAGCAACAGCGAGCTGCCCAGGGCAAGGGCTGCAAGTTTCAGGGTGCAGGCTTTGGAAAGGGACTTTTGGGCAGTGGCACTCTTCATGGATTCAAGCTCCGTTGTTGATCCGAAAAGCGCGCCGCCGGCACGGGCAGGGCGGGCGCCTGGTCAGTTGAAAGCCGCACGTGGAAGCAGGTCCGATCCGTCCCCCAAGGGGCCGTGACGGGTACTGGTAACCAGCCCTCGTCCAGCGCTGCGGTCTGACTCTGTGACCGCTCATCCGACAAAAATGTTCACTGGCTATCGAATTTCGCCGTGCGCGGAGGCCCTTGGCAGAGCGGTAGCGGCGTAGGTAAAGCTGCAGGTCAGCGGCTAGCCAGCCGTTTCGGACTGCAGACGATGCAGGTGCTTGCGCGCCAGTTCGAGGAAGCGCGGGGTGGTGCCGGCATCGGCGTAGAGGGGATCGCCGAGTTCATCGGTGGCCACCACTTCCTCGCCCTGCACATAGGGGAAACTGGCTTCCAGTTCTTCGAAGGCGGCCGCCAGCAACTCGCCGAGCAGGGCTTCGGGCGTGCGCTGGGGATAGAGTTCGCAGAGCGCCTCGAGACGGGCCGCGGTCTCGACTTCCAGGTCGAGGCGGTAGCTGCGGGTGGTGCCGGAGGTGGTGGCCTGCTGCTCCCATTGGTGAGCGAGTTCGCGAATCTTCATGAGCATCTCCCGTGGCTTAGGCAAAGGTCGGATATTCAGGTCGAGCGAGGCTGGGCACCCTGCTACAACCGGGGCTTGCAACCGTGACAGCAGGGTGCTGTCCTCTGCGCTAGACCGCAGCGGTTGCCGTGAGGTCCGAACCGGTACTTTCGAGGAGCACGAGATGGTGGAAATCGACGTTCGCCTGCGCGAGCAGGTGCGGTTGCTGGGCGAGCTGCTGGGGCAGACCATCGCCGACCAGCATGGCGCGGCCTTTCTCGACAAGATCGAGCGGATCCGCAAGGGCGCCAAGGCCGCCCGTGGCGGCTCCGCGGAGGGTGCCCGCCAACTGGGCGACACCCTGGATACCCTGGCCGAAGACGAGCTGCTGCCAGTGGCACGGGCCTTCAGCCATTTTCTCAACCTGGCCAACATCGCCGAGGAATATCACCGGGTCAGGCGGCGCACCGAAGACGAGCCGCCACCCTTCGAGCAACGGGTACTGCCGGAATTGCTGGAGCGCCTGGGCGCGGCCGGGCATTCCGGTCAGGCGCTGGCCGAGCGGGTCGCGGCGCTGGACATTGATCTGGTGCTGACTGCCCACCCTACCGAGGTCTCCCGGCGCACCCTGATCCAGAAATACGACGAGATCAGCGCGCAACTGGCGGCCCTCGACCATCGCGACCTGACCGCTGCCGAGGTGGCAGCCATCGAAGCACGGTTGCGCCGGTTGATCGCCGAGGCCTGGCACACCGAAGAGATCCGCCGCCAGCGCCCGACGCCGGTGGACGAAGCCAAGTGGGGCTTCGCGGTGATCGAGAATTCGCTCTGGCAGGCGATACCCAGTCTGCTGCGCAAGCTGGATGCCGGCCTGCTGGAACGCACCGGCCAGCGGTTGCCGCTGATGGCGGCGCCGGTGCGCTTCTCGTCCTGGATGGGGGGCGACCGCGACGGCAATCCCAATGTCACCGCCGCCATCACCCGCGAGGTGCTCCTGCTGGCGCGCTGGATGGCCGCCGATCTCTATCTGCGCGATGTCGATCGGCTCGCCGCGGAGCTGTCCATGCAGGCGGCGAGTCCGGCCCTGCGCGAGCAGGCCGGCGATCACCCGGAACCCTATCGCAAGGTGCTCAAGGTGCTGCGCGAACGGCTGCAGATCACCCGCAGCTGGGCGGCCCATGCCATCACCGATCCCCATGCCGGCGCCCGCCATATCCTCAGCGACAACGCCGAGCTGATCGCGCCGCTGCAGCTGTGCTACGACTCCCTGCAGCACTGCGGCCTGGGGGTCATCGCCGACGGCTCGCTGCTCGATACCCTGCGCCGGGCCCGTACCTTCGGCCTCTATCTGGTGCGCCTGGACATCCGCCAGGATGCCGCGCGCCATGCCGCGGCCATGGCCGACATCTGCCGCTACCTGGACCTGGGCGACTATGCCGCCTGGAGCGAGGCGCAGCGCCTGGAATTCCTCCGCGGCGAATTGGCCAGCCGGCGGCCCCTGCTGCCGGTGGACGCCGAGCTGGAGGACGATACCCGGGAGGTGCTCGCCACCTGCCGCGTGATCGCCGCCTCGCCACCCGACGCCCTGGGTTCCTATGTCATCTCCATGGCCGGCGCGGCGTCCGACGTGCTCGCCGTGCAGCTGCTGCTGCGCGAGTGCGGGGTGCGCCAGCCGATGCGCGTGGTGCCGCTGTTCGAAACCCTCGACGATCTGGATCACGCCGGCACCGCCATCGCCAGCCTGCTCGACCTGCCCGACTACCGTGCGCGCCTGGCCGGTCCCCAGGAGGTCATGATCGGCTATTCCGACTCGGCCAAGGACGCCGGCACCCTGGCGGCCGCCTGGGCCCAGTACCGCGCCCAGGAGGCCCTGGTGGACATCTGCGCCAGTCGTGGCGTCGAACTGCTGCTGTTCCATGGCCGCGGCGGCACCGTGGGGCGTGGCGGTGGCCCGGCCCATGCGGCCATCCTCTCGCAACCGCCGGGCTCGGTGGCCGGGCGCTTCCGCACCACCGAACAGGGCGAGATGATCCGCTTCAAGTTCGGTCAGCCGGCCATCGCCGAGCAGAATCTGGCGCTGTATCTGGGCGCCGTGCTGGAAGCCACCCTGTTGCCGCCACCGGCGCCCGAGCCGGCCTGGCGCGAGCAGATGGATCGCCTCGCCCGCGACAGCCTGCAGGCCTATCGCGGGGTGGTGCGCGAGGATCCGCATTTCGTCAGCTATTTCCGCCAGGCCACCCCGGAGCAGGAGCTGGGCCGGTTGCCCCTGGGCAGTCGCCCGGCGAAGCGCCGCGAAGGCGGCGTGGAAAGCCTCAGGGCCATCCCCTGGATCTTTGCCTGGACCCAGACCCGGCTGATGCTGCCGGCCTGGCTCGGCTGGGAGACGGCGCTGGAAGAAGCCGAACGCCGTGGTGAATCGCCGTTGCTGCGCGAGATGCGCGAGCGCTGGCCGTTCTTCCAGACCCGCATCGACATGCTGGAGATGGTGCTGGCCAAGGCCGAAGCCGAACTGGCGCGGCTCTATGACCAGCGCCTGGTGGAAGCCGATCTGCAGGTGCTCGGCAGCCAGTTGCGCGAGCGGCTGCGCCAGGCCGGGGTGGCGGTATTGCGCCTGACCGGGCAGGACGAATTGCTCGAGCAGCATCCGGAAACCCTGGTGTTCATCGCCGTGCGCAACACCTATCTCGATCCGCTGCATCTCCTGCAGATCGAGTTGCTGGCCCGGGCGCGGGCGGCGGGCGAAAGCCAGCCGGCCGCACTCGATCAGGCCCTGCTGGTGAGCGTGGCCGGGATCGCCGCCGGACTGCGCAATACCGGCTGAACAGACTGTCGCCTTTGCCGGGGTCCGGAGTTGTCTGGACGGCCCCGGCACCTGCGACGCTTGGTAACTTGTGCGGCCAGGGGGCGCTGTGTATGGTTGGTCCCTTTGGCCGTCTCGTGTCGTCGACAACAATCATCGCGACAGCGCCCCGCGCGGGCTGCCAGTCCGAGACCATTCTAAGGAGCAACAGATGCGCGTAATCCTGCTGGGAGCGCCCGGTGCCGGCAAAGGTACTCAGGCCCGGTTCATCACTGAGAAATTCGGCATTCCGCAGGTTTCCACCGGCGACATGCTGCGTGCCGCGGTCAAGGCCGGCACGCCCCTGGGCCTCCAGGTCAAGGACATCATGGACAATGGCGGCCTGGTCTCCGACGAGATCATCATCGCCCTGATCAGCGAACGCATCCTCGACGCCGATTGCGCCAAGGGTTTCCTGTTCGACGGCTTCCCGCGCACCATTCCCCAGGCCGAAGCCCTCGAAGCCGCCGGCGTCAAGATCGACCACGTGCTGGAAATCGCCGTCGATGACGAGGAAATCGTCCAGCGCCTGTCCGGTCGCCGCGTGCACCCGGGTTCGGGTCGCGTCTATCACGTCGAGCACAATCCGCCGAAGGTCGCCGACACCGACGACCTGACCGGCGAGCCGCTGGTACAGCGCGAGGACGACCGCGAAGCCACCATTCGCAAGCGTCTCGACCTCTATCATTCCCAGACCAAGCCGCTGGTGGACTTCTACCAGAAGCTGGGCGCCGCCCAGGGCACGCCGAAGTGCAGCCGCATCGAGGGCGTGGGTTCGGTGGATGCCATCACCGCCAAGGTGCTGCAGGCCCTGAACTAGCGGCCGGTAACGGCCGCCTGTGCCTGCAGGCGGTCTGGTCAAGGCGCCGTCCTGGCGTCATGACCGATGGGCGGGTCCCCTCGCGTCCCGTCTTCCTCTAGAATGCGCAGCCCTTTTCCCTAGTCGCGGATTCGCCCCATGTCCATCCTGCTCGCCCTCGACACCGCCACCGAAGCCTGTTCGGTCGCCTTGCATCTGGGCGACGAGATCATCCATCGCTACGAGATCGCGCCGCGCCTGCATGCCCAGCGGGTCCTGCCCATGGTGCAGGAGGTGCTGGCCGAGACCGGTCTGAGCCTGGCGCAGGTGGACGCCATCGCCTTCGGTCGCGGTCCGGGCGCCTTCACCGGCGTACGCATCGCCATCGGCGTGGTGCAGGGCCTGGCCTTCGGTCTGGATCGGCCGGTACTGCCGGTGTCGAATCTGGCGATCATCGCCCAGCGCGCCTGGCGCGAGCGTGGCGTGACCCAGGTGGCCGCCGCCATCGATGCGCGCATGGACGAGGTCTACTGGGGTTGCTATCGCCTCGCCGGCGACGCCATGGTGCTGGCGGGGACGGAAGCCGTGCTGGCACCCGAAGCCGTCGTCCTGCCGGCCGGCGCCACCGGTGACTGGTTCGGTGCCGGCACCGGCTGGGGTTATGTCGGCCGCATGGCCGTGCCGCTGACCGAGCGGGATGCCACCCTGTTGCCCCATGCGCAGGACCTGGCGGTCCTGGCGGCCACGGCCTGGCAGCGCGGTGAAGCCGTGTCGGCCGAATCCGAAGCGGCGCAACCCGTCTATCTGCGTGATCGGGTCGCCACTCCCAAACAGTCGGTCTGACGTCAGGAAACCCGGCGTAATAGTCTGACGTCCAAGCTGTAGATGCCGCTCGTCCGCCGGTCGCGACGGGCGTCCGGCCCTTGATTGTCATAGCTTTCGACCCTACTTAGAGTAGTGCCATCCGTTCGGGACCTGCCATGCGCATTGACAGCGGCTATTCCTCCTCTGCTTATCCTCTGAATCGTTCCTCGCGCGCGGTCACACCCGTACGCGAGGTGGCGAAGGACGAGGACGCCCGTCAGAACGCCATTGCCCGCGAGACCACGGGTAATGCCCGGCCCGACGTCGCGCCCGTTCGCCGCGTCGAGGCGGCCGCGGCAACCGATACCGGCAACGGCGGCGGCAATGGCCTGGTGCTCAGCGAGCGGGAAGGGCGCTTCGCCAGCCAGCTCACCGCGCGCGCCCAGCAGGCCCTGGCCAGCTACGGCAGCACCGCTGCCCTCGGCGCCGAGGCGGACGGCTCCTCCAGCGTCGTGGGCCTCGATCTCTACGCCTGATGCTGCCGTATTTTCTCGGCTGCCCCTCTTGGAACGACAACGCCTGGCGTGAAAGCCTCTACCACGGCCTGCGTCCGGGTGATTTCCTGCCGCGCTACGCCCAGGTGTTCAATGCCGTGGAAGGCAACACCACCTTCTATGCCTGGCCAGCGGCGGACACCATCCGCCGCTGGGCCGAGCTGATGCCTGCCGACTTCCGCTTCTGTGCCAAGTTTCCCCGCGACATCAGCCATGCCGAGGATCTGCGCGTGCAGCTCGCCAGCGCACGCACCTTCCTCGAGCTGCTGGCGCCCCTCGGCGAGCGGGCCAGTCCGCTGTGGCTGCAGCTGCCCGCCGGCTTCGGGCCCGATCGGCTCAAGGAACTGCAGGTCTTTCTCGCGGCCATGGCGCCGCGTTGCGCCCTGGCGGTGGAGGTCCGGCACCTGGCCTTTTTCGACAAGGGCGAGTCCGAGCGGGCCCTGAACCGCCTGTTCATGGACCTGGGCGTGGAGCGTGTCGGTCTGGATTCCGCGGCCCTGTTCAGCGCCGATCCGAGCGAGCCGGCCGTGCGCCTGGCCCAGGCCAAGAAGCCGCGGGTACCGGCGCGCGCCCTGGCGTTCAGCGAGCATCCCCAGGTGCGCTTCATCGGCCGCCTGGAGCTGGCCGCCAACGACTATTACCTGGCCAAGTGGGTCACCCGGGTGGCCGACTGGATCGAGGCGGGTAAGGTGCCCTATGTCTTCCTGCACACCCCGGACAACCGCCAGGCGCCCGAACTGGCCCTGAGATTCCACGCCCAGCTGCGTGAGCGCCTGCCCGGCTTGCCCGCGTTGCCCGAGTTGAGCACCGCCGACACCGAACAACTCGGCCTGCTCTAGCCCGAGCCGTCTGCCGCGATACGTTTGGCGACGTTTTCGCCGGCATTCCCGTTGTCCGCTCCGGTCAGATGAAGTCTCTCGCTTCACGATCCCCCTTCGGCGCGCCGCATGAAAGCCAGACACCTGCTCGGTCTCGTCATCCTGCTCTATGGCGGTCTGCACACCGCCTTCGACCAGGGCTGGCTGCGCCTTCCGCCGGCCTACAACCCCTGGGCGCCGCTGGATATCCAGGCCCCCACCAATGCCGTCACCCGACTCAAGCTCTGGCGACTGCAGGCCGATGCCGACTATTGCGCGACGTCCCTGGCCACCTCGGCGCTCAACTATCGTGAATTGCGCGGCAATGCGGGTTCGGCCGGCTGCCCGCTGGAGCGGACGGTGCGCATCCAGCGCGGCGAAGGGGTAAGACTCAGCGGCAGCTTCCTCGCCAGCTGTCCCCTGGCGGTGAGTTTCGCGCTGTTCGAGCGGCAGGCCCTGCAGCCGGCGGCCGAAGCCGTCTATGGTCAGCGAGTGGCCGAGGTGGAGCACTATGGCAGCTTCGCCTGCCGCAACATCTATGGCCGCGCCAGCGGCCGGCGCAGTCAGCACGCTACTGCCAATGCCCTGGACATCGCCGGGCTGCGCCTGGCCGACGGTCGGCGGATCAGCGTGGCGCGGGACTGGACCGGCGATCCCCAGGCCCAGAGCTTCCTGCGGCTGGTGCGTGATGGCGCCTGCCGCTCTTTCAATACCACCCTGGGACCGGACTACAACGCGGCGCACCGCGATCATTTCCATGTCGACATGGGTGGCTTTCGCGTCTGCCGGTAGAATGGCCGGTCTTTTCGCCAGCGAGTCGCCCATGTCCACCGCCTGCCCCGCGCTTATCGTCGAAGCCCTGGAACCCGCCTTCATCGAGGCCGCCGCTGCCTGGGCCGCGCGCCTGGGTCTGCCCCTGGGCACCGCCACGACCGAGGAATTCGCCCTGCAAGTTGGTACTCAGGGCCTGCAACTGGTGCAGCGCGGCCCGGAGGCACCGGGTCCGGTACGGGTGGACTTCGTCGAGGGTGCGGCGGCGCACCGGCGCAAGTTCGGCGGCGGCGCCGGCCAGATGATCGCCAAGGCGGTCGGGGTCGGCCCAGGCGTGCGCCCGCGCATCCTCGATGCCACCGCGGGTCTGGGCCGCGATGCCTTCGTGCTGGCGACCCTGGGCTGCACGGTGACGCTGCTGGAACGCCAGCCGCTGATCGCCGCCCTGCTCGAAGACGGTCTCGCCCGCGCCGCTCGGGATCACGAAGCGGCCGGCATTGCCGCTCTCATGACCCTGGTGCAGGCCGACTCCACCACCTACCTGCAGCGCGGGGAGGGCGAGGCGCCCGAGGTGATCTACCTGGATCCGATGTTCCCCCACCGCGACAAGAGCGCCCTGGTGAAAAAGGAGATGCGCCTGTTCCGGCCGCTGGTGGGCGACGACCTGGACGCCCCGGCGCTGCTGGCCGCGGCCCTGACCCGCGCCAGTCACCGGGTGGTGGTCAAGCGCCCGCGCAAGGCGCCGGCCATCGAAGGCGTGAAGCCGGGCTATGTGCTGGAGGGCAAGTCCAGCCGCTATGACATCTATCCGAAGAAGAGCTTCAAGTCCGCCTGAACGAAAGCGCCCGCGGGCGGAAGGACTCCGGCCGCGGGCGCTGCTATCACCGACCTCAGACGGTCGCGGGCTTGGGCGCGCGGCGCTTGCGCCAAGCACGGTAGAAGGGCAGGGCCACCATCAGGATGCAGATGATCCAGATGACCTGGCTGATGCCGCTCTGCCAGAGGATGCCCACTTCGCCGTTGGAGATCGACAGGGCGCGTCTCAGACTCGTCTCCATCAGCTCGCCGAGGATGAAGCCCAGCAGCAGCGGCGAGAGCGGGAAGTCCAGTTTGCGCATGATGTAGCCGAAGATGCCCACGCAGACCATCAGCACCAGGTCGAAGGTAGTGGCGTGCACCGCGTAGACGCCGATGCCGGTGATGATGGCGATGGCCGGGGCCAGCGACCAGTTCGGCACATCGAGGATCTTGGTGAACATCTTCACCATGGGCACGTTGAGGATCAGCAGCATCACGTTGGCGATGAACAGCGAGGCGATCAGCCCCCACACCAGATTCGGCTCGTTCTGGAACAGCAGCGGGCCGGGGGTGATGTTGTACAGGGTCAAGGCGCCGATCATTACCGCGGTGGTGCCCGAGCCGGGGATGCCCAGGGTCAGCATGGGAATCATGTTGCCGCACACCGCCGCGCCGATGGCGGTTTCCGGCGCAGCCAGGCCACGCAGGTCACCCTTGCCGAACTTGCCATCGGCACCGGCCATGCGCTTCTCGGTGGTGTAGGCCAGGGCACTGGCCAGGGTCGCGCCGGCACCCGGCAGGACGCCGATGATGAAGCCGCTCACCGAACTGCGCAGGTTGACCATGAACACGCTGCGGGCTTCGCGCACGTTGAACAGCATGCGCCCGGTGGCCTTGACCGCGACCTGGCCATGATGGGTCTGCTCCAGCAGCAGGAGCAGTTCGCTCACCGAGAACAGCCCCAGCACCAGGATCACGAAGTCGATGCCATCGGCCAGGTGCACGTTGTCGAAGGTGAAGCGATAGACGCCGCTGTTGGCGTCGATGCCCACGGAGGCGATGGCCAGGCCGAAGAGCGCGGCGACCAGGGTCTTGACCGGCTTCTCGGCAGCCATGCCGGAGAGGCTGAGGATGGCCAGGGCCATCAGCGCGAAGTATTCCGCCGGACCGAAGGCGATCGCCCACTTGGCCAGCAGCGGCGAGAACAGCACCATGCCGCAGGTGGCGATGAAGGCACCGATGAAGGAGCTCCAGGCCGACAGCGACAGGGCCACGCCCGCCATGCCCTGGCGTGCCAGCGGATAGCCGTCCAGACAGGTCATCATGGTCGCGGCTTCGCCGGGGATGTTCAGCAGGATCGAAGAGATCCGGCCGCCGTATTCGCAACCCAGATAGACCGCCGCCAGCAGGATCAGCGACGTCTCCGGCGGCAGGCCCAGGGCGAAGGCCACCGGGATCAGCAGGGCGATGCCGTTGATCGGGCCGAGACCCGGCAGCAGGCCCACCACGGTGCCGATCAGGGTGCCGATCAGCGCCACGATCAGGTTGGTCGGCGTCATGGCGACGCCAAAGCCCTGCATCAGAAAATTCAAGGTTTCCATGTCAGCCCTCCAGGAATTCCAGCACGCCAAGGGGTAGGGGGACTTCCATCACCCGGTCGAACAGCACATAGAGACTGACCGAGAGCAGCAGGCTGACCAGGGCACAGGGCATCAGGCGGCCGCCATAGAGCAGGCCGCAGAGGGTGGCGGTCAGGAAGGCGCTCAAGGGGAAGCCCAGCGGCTGGAAGGTCAGGGCGTAGCCCAGCAAGATGACGCAGCAGGCCACCACCTTGCGCAGCGACGAGGCGTCCAGCGGCTTCTGGTCTTCGCCATCGCCAATCGGCGTGGGACGGATGATCAGATAGGCCAGGCCCAGGCTCATCAGCCCGAACATCAGCATCGGATAGGCCCGCGGACCGACCGGCTCGTAGGAGAAGGGCGCCTGGTAATCCCGGGCGATGAACAGCATGATGAGTCCGGCCACCAGCCAGACCGCCATGAAGGCGCGTTGGAAGATCATGTCGACATCCTCGAAGGCGCCCGGAGGGCGCCAGGGGCGGGGGCTCTGTTACTGGATCAGGCCGAATTCCTTGGCCATGCCGCGGTAGCGCGCGACTTCCTTCTGCACATAGGCGTCCAGTTCGGAGCCGGTCATGGCGAAGGGGAAGAGCTCGCGCTGGTCACGCAGCTTGGCGAAGTCGTCGGACGCCAGCAGCTTGTCGAAGCTGGCTTTCCACCAGTTGTACTGCTCGTCGGTGACCTTCGGGCCGACATAGAAGCCGCGGACCACCGGCCAGACGATGTCGTAGCCCTGCTCGCGCGCGGTGGGGATGTCCTTCATCGCCGGTTCGTCGAAGCGCTGCTCGGCGAAGACCGCCAGCAGGCGCATATTGCCGGCCTCGACATGGGGCATGGAGTCGGAGATGTCGGTGCTACCGACCTGGATGTGGCCGCCCAGCAGCGCGGTGGCGATCTCGCCGCCGCCTTCCAGGGCCACGTAGCGCAGGTCCTTGGGATTGATGCCGGCGGCCTTGGCGATCAGCGCCGTCTGCATCCAGTCCTGGCTGCCCACGGTGCCGCCGGAGCCGATCACCACCTTGCTCGGATCCTTCTTCAACGCCTCGACCAGGTCACCAAGGGTCTTGTAGGGCGAATCGGCCTTGACCGCGATGGCACCGTAGCTGGCGCCTACCGCCGCCAGCCAGCGCACGGCCTTCTCGTCGAAGCGACCGAACTTGCCCTGGGCCAGGTTCAGCAGCGAACCGCTGGAGAAGGCGACGATGGTGTCGCCATCCGCCGGCCGCTGGGCTACCACGGTGTTGTAGGCCACCGCGCCCACGCCGCCGGGCATGTAGGTCACGCGCATGGGCTTGTCCAGCAGCTTGGCTTCCACCAGGCCGCTCTGGGCCAGCTTGCAGGTCAGGTCGAAGCCACCACCCGGGGAGGCCGGGGCGATGCATTCGGGACGCTTGGGTTCGGCCATGGCCTGGGCGGACAGCAGCACGGAGGCGGCCAGGGTCAGGGTGAGGGTGCGCAAGGTGGTGCTCATCGACGTCTTCCTTTTGTTGTTATTTCAGAAGCTGACAGGCGGACACGGCTCAGGCTCGCCAGGGCGGCGATCGTTCGGAGAGGGGGTACGGGAGCACGTGGAGCTGCGCGAGGGCGAGCATGGATGTCGTTCCGCTTGTTATTGTTGTTGGCCAACCAGGGGTGGCGCTTGGGCAAGCATCATGCGGTTCTGGGACCGCTACCTTTCACTCTAGACCGCCAAGCTTTCAACAGCCTTTCAGGCGTGAAAGGCGGCGATAGTGCGGTGCCGGCTGCAGGCCAGCCGGCCGCTATCCGGTAAACTCGGATTTTTTGAGCGGGAGCTGTCAGCGTGCGCATCCTATTGGTCGAAGATCATCCGCCACTGGCCGAAAGCGTCGCCCAGGCGCTCAAGAATGCCGGACTCAACGTCGATCTGCTCAATGATGGCGTGGCCGCCGACCTGGCGCTGCAGAGCGAAAGCTATGCCCTGGCCATTCTCGACGTCGGCCTGCCGCGCATGGATGGCTTCGAGGTGCTGGCGCGCCTGCGCGAGCGTGGCGATCGTCTGCCGGTGCTGATGCTCACCGCCCGCGGCGAGGTCAAGGACCGGGTGCAGGGCCTCAATCTCGGCGCCGACGATTATTTGGCCAAGCCCTTCGAGCTCACCGAGCTGGAAGCCCGGGTCAAGGCCCTGCTGCGCCGCAGCGTGCTGGGTGGCGATCGCCAGCAGCGCTGCGGTCCGCTGATCTACGACCTCAATACCTCGCGCTTCACCCTGGGCGAGGAGGCGCTGTCGCTTACCTCCCGCGAGCACGCCGTGCTGGCCGCGCTGATCGCCCGCCCCGGCCGGGTCATGAGCAAGGAGCAACTCGCTGCCCAGGTCTTCGGCCTGGACGAAGAGGCCAGTCCCGAAGCCATCGAGATCTATGTCCACCGCCTGCGCAAGAAGCTGGAAGCCGGCGCGGTACGCATTGTCACCTTCCGCGGCCTGGGCTATCTGCTGGAAGAGCAGCATGGCTGAAGTGGCAAAGGCGGCCGGCAGTCTGCGTGGGCGACTGCTGCTGCGACTGGTCGTGCTCTTGGCGGTGATCCTGGCGGTCAGCAGCCTGGCCGCCTATCTCAATGGCCGGCGCCTGGCCGACGTGGCCTATGACCGGACGCTGCTGGCTTCGGCCCGCACCATCGCCGCGGGCCTGTCGGCGTCCAATGGGACCCTGCGCGCCGATGTGCCCTACATCGCCCTGGACAATTTCGCCTACGACAACGTCGGGCGCATCTTCTACCAGGTGCTGGATACTCGTGGCCGGCTGATCTCCGGCTACGAAGAGATTCCGCCCCCGCCGCCGGGCACGGCCCTGACCCGCGAATACCCTGCGCTGGCGCGCTTCTACAACAGCACCTATCGCGGCAAGGACGTACGGGTGGTCAGCCTGGCCCAGCCGGTCAGCGAACCGGATCTCACCGGCATGGCCGAGATCCGCGTCGCCGAGACCGCCGAAGCTCGCGAGGAGGTGGCCCGCAGCCTGCTCACCGACACCCTGATCCGCCTCGGACTGATGGGGCTGGGTGCCATCCTGCTGGTGTGGATGGCGGTCGGTGCCGCCCTGCGGCCGCTGGAGCGCCTGCGCCAGGCCGTGGAAGAGCGTGGGGTCGACGACCTGCGACCGTTGCCTGAGGTACGGGCGCCCCAGGAATTGCTGCCACTGGTGCATGCCCTGGAGGGCTTCACCCTGCGCCTGCGCCGCCTGTTCGAGCGCCAGGCCGACTTCATCGCCAATGCCGCCCACGAATTGCGCACCCCGCTGGCGGCGATCAAGGCGCGGGTCGAGCTGGGCCTGCGCGAACACGAGCCCCAGGCCTGGTACGCCACCCTGGAAGAGACCCGCGCGAGCACCGATCGCCTGGCGCGCCTGGCCAACCAGCTGCTGTCGCTGGCACGGATCGAGAGTGGTGCCCAGGCCATCGCCGAGGGGGGCGCCGAACGCCTGGAGCTCAGCGAACTGGCCCGGGAGCTGGCCATGGCGCTGGCGCCGCTGGCCCATGCCAAGGGCGTGGCCCTGGCCTTCGAGCCCTTCGCCAGGGCGCCGGTGATAGGCGAGCCGACGCTGCTCAACGAGCTGCTCTGCAATCTGGTGGAAAACGCCCTGGCCCATAGCCAGTCCGGCGGCAACATCGTGGTGCGGGTGCTGGCCCCGGCGGTGCTGGAAGTCGAGGATGACGGCCCCGGCATTCCGGCCAATGCGCGGGCCAAGGTCTTCGAGCGCTTTCAGCGCCTGGATCCGCAGTCCGGGGGCGCCGGGCTGGGGCTGGCCATCGTCGGTGAGATCTGCGCCGCCCACCGGGCGCGCATCCAGTTGCTGGACGGCGCGCTCGGCGGGCTACGGGTGCGGGTCGAATTTCCCGCCGAAGAAGCCTAGGCTCAGCCGAGCAGGGTGCGCGACTGTTCCACCGCGTCCCAGAAGGACTGATCCTGGGCAGGATCCGGCTGGTTGTTCAGTCCCAGACGGATGCCGGCCGGCAGCGTCTGCACCGCGATTTCCTGCTGACCCTGGCGCTGCGCATGCAGCTGGGTCGCGACCTGCACGATATCGGCATAGTCGGCCACCGCGGGCTGGCGCTCCAGCGCCAGATACTCCTGGGGCACGCAGGCGATGTCGGCCGGGAAGTCCCAGACCTTGAGAATGCGTTCGCCGATCTGCGGATGGATGCGCGCCGTCACCTGGTCGAGGGTGATGGCGTTGGCCAGCAGGTCTTCCTGTTCTTCGGCATAGGTGAGGATCGGCAGCACGCCGATCTGGTGCACCAGACCGGCGAGCAGGGCGCGATCGGCCATCAGGCGCGTGTACTTCTTGCACAGCGCATGGCTGATGGCGGCGATCTCGGTGCCCTGGCTCCAGACCTCGCGCATCTTGCGATCCACGGCGTCGCTGGTGGCCTGGAACATCTGCTGCATGGCCAGGCCCGTGGCCAGGTTCGCCGTGTAGTTGATGCCCAAGCGCCCGACCGCCATCTGCAGGTCGGTGATCTCCTTGCTGGTACGCAGCAGCGGGCTGTTGACCACCTTGATCAGGCGCGCCGTCAGGGCGGCGTCCATGGCGATCACCCGGCTCAGCTCGGCGACACCCACGTTGGGGTCTTCGGCCGCTTCTCTGACCTTCAGCGCCACCTCGGGAAGGGTGGGCAGCACCACGCGATCGGTGTCTATCGCGTGCAGAAGATCCTGGACAACTTTTTCGGCAAGAGGAGTCATGACGTACCTGTGTGAGGAGCGGAAAAGGCGATCCCAACCTTCAGCGCTTTATTTCACGATCGCTATCGAGTGAGTAGGGCAAATCGAGTAAACGGCAGTTTGGCCCGCCCGAGCTGCCCACCGAGACGCGTCCATCCTCGGCGGCATCGCCCTGCAGCACCGCCAGGAATTCACAGCCCTCGGCGCTGGGCGCGGCGAGCACCACCTCGCCCACGCTGCTGCCATGCACCGGCGAGAACAGCTCGGTACCCACGGCGGGGGGCTGGTCGCTGCCGGCGAGTCGATAGAGGCGCCGCTTGAGCTTGCCCAGGTACTGCATGCGCGCGACGATTTCCTGGCCGGTGTAGCAGCCCTTGCGAAAGCTCACGCCATCCAGCGCCTGCAGATTGATCATCTGCGGGACGAACAGCTCGCGGGTCGCGCCGAACACCTGCCCCACGCCGGCCCGCACCTGGGCCAGCAGCCATTCGTCGAGCGCGACCTCCGGCAAGGCCGGCGCCGCTGCGTCCGCCGCGCGCCAGGTCTCGACCCGGCCATCCTCCAGCCGCAGGGCGAAGCCGCCGTCGAGCGGCGCCACGGCATTGGCCCGGTCATCCAGCACCACCTCGGGACAGGCGCTGGTGAAACCGGCGGCAGAGAGCCCCAGGCGTTGCCATTGGCCGCTCTCGTCGGTCAGCGTCGACTTGGAAAAGACCGCATACTTCTTCAGATCGGTCAGCAGGGGCTCGACCAATTCCGCGGCCATCGCCAGCAGATAGCCGTCGGCCTGCTTGACGATGCGGAAGCTGGACACCAGGCGCCCCTTGGGCGTGCAGCGACCGCCCAGGCCGGCCTGGTCGTCAGCGAGATAGTTGAGGTTGCAGGTCACCTGCCCCTGGAGAAACTTGGTCGCATCGACCCCACGGATGGCCAGGACGCCTTCGTGGGTCAAGCGGCAGAAATACGGCGAGTCGGCCATTGCGGCAGCAGCTCCGTGTCGAGTGAAGCCGCTCATCATAGGCGCGCCCAGGGTGAATGTCAGGCGCACTGCGCGGCGGGGCGCTTCGGGCTTATACTGCGCCGATTGTCGCAGGAGTCCCCATGAGTACCGAAGCTACCGAACTCAACAGATTGTACTGGCACAGCCGTCGCGGCATGCTGGAACTGGATGTATTGCTGGTGCCCTTCGTCAAGGAGGTCTATTCCTCCCTGGGCGCGGAAGACCAGGCGCGCTATCGCAAGCTGCTCGAGTGCGAGGATCAGGACATGTTCCACTGGTTCATGCAGCGCGGCGAACCGGAAGACACCGATCTGCAGCTCATCGTGCGCATGATCCTGGACCGTGTCCAGCCGGCTTGAGCCCTTCGAATGCCGCTGGAGCGCCTCTGCCGGCCTCCTGCGGCTGCATGCCCTGGCCGCGTTCGCCGCGGGGATCTGCCCCTGGCTGGCGGCCATTCCCTGGACGCTCAAGCCCCTCCTGACGCTGCTGGTGCTCTGGTCGTGGCAGCGCGTACGCCAGCGCCAGCTCCAGCAGCGCTACCCAGGCGTCCCACGGCGGCTGCGCCATGGCGCCGAGGGCTGGCAGCTCTGGTCGCCAGCGACCGGCTGGCAGGCCATCCAGGTGCGCCCGGACAGCCTGGCCCTGCCGCGGCTGGTGGTCCTGCGCTATCGGCTGCCCGAGGAAAGACGCACCCGCAGTCTCTGCATCGCCCGCGACAGCCTTGCCGCGGACGCCCATCGCCGGCTGAGGGTCAGGCTTCGCTTCGCGCCGCGCCGGTTCGCGGCACCAGAATAGTGTCCCGGGCCGTGCTGGCGAGCTGCGGATAGTCCAGGGTGAAGTGCAGGCCGCGACTCTCCTGGCGGGTGAGGGCGCTCTCGATGATCAGCTCCGCCACCTGGGCCAGGTTGCGCAATTCGATCAGGTCGCGACTGACCCGGTAGTTGCTGTAGAACTCGTCGATCTCGTCCATCAGCAGCCGAATGCGATGGCGCGCGCGCACCAGTCGCTTGGTGGTGCGCACGATGCCGACGTAGTCCCACATGAAGCGCCGCACCTCGTCCCAGTTGTGTGCGATCACCACGTCCTCGTCCGAGTCCGTCACCTGGCTGGCATCCCAGTCGGGCAGGTCGCGCGGCATGGCGATCTCGGCTTCCTGCGCCTGGATGTCCAGCGCCGCCGAGCGGGCGTAGACGAAGCACTCCAGCAGCGAATTGCTGGCCATGCGATTGGCGCCGTGCAGACCGGTACAGCTGGTTTCGCCGATGGCGTAGAGGCTGGCGAGATCCGAGCGCCCGTGCTCGTCGACGCGCACCCCGCCACAGGTGTAGTGCGCGGCCGGCACCACGGGAATCGGATCGCGGGTGATGTCGATGCCCAGTTCCAGGCAGCGGCGATGGACCGTGGGGAAGTGCTCCTGCACGAAGTCCGCCGGCTTGTGGCTGATGTCGAGAAAGACGCAGTCGATGCCCAGGCGCTTCATCTCGTGGTCGATGGCGCGCGCCACCACGTCGCGCGGTGCCAGGTCGGCGCGGGGGTCGAAGCGCGGCATGAAGCGTTCGCCATCCGGCAGGCGCAATACGGCACCCTCGCCACGCAGGGCTTCGGTGATCAGGAAGCTCCGCGCATGGGGATGATAGAGGCAGGTGGGATGGAACTGGTTGAATTCCAGATTGGCCACCGAGCAGCCGGCGCGCCAGGCCATGGCGATGCCGTCGCCGCTGGCGCTGTCCTGGTTGGTGCTATAGAGGTAGGCCTTGCTGGCGCCGCCGGTGGCCAGCACCGTGAAGCGCGCATGCAAGGTATCCACCTGATCGCTGGTGCGGTCGAGCACATAGGCGCCCAGGCAGCGAGCGCCCGGCCGGCCGAGCTTTTCCGTGGTGATCAGATCCACCGCCACGCGCTGGCTGAGCAGCTGGATATTGGGACGGCCTTCCGCGGTGCGCAGCAGGGTGTCGAAGATCGCCATGCCGGTGGCATCGGCGGCGTGGATGATGCGGCGGTGGCTGTGGCCGCCTTCCCGGGTCAGGTGAAAACCCAGGCCGCCCTTGCCTGCGTCCTGCTCGCGGGTGAAGGGCACGCCCTGGTCGATCAACCATTGCATGGCCTCGCGACTGTGCTCGACGGTGAAGCGCACGGCGGCCTCGTCACACAGCCCGGCGCCCGCGACTAGGGTATCCTGCACGTGCGCCTCGACGGTGTCGCCCTCGTCCAGCACGGCGGCGACACCCCCCTGCGCCCAGTAGGTCGAGCCATGTGCCAGCTCGCCCTTGCTCAGTACCGCGATCGACAGCGTCGCGGGCAGATTGAGCGCGAGCGTCAGGCCCGCGGCGCCACTGCCGATTACCAGGACATCGAATTCCAGATGACGCGCCATGACGTTTCCTTCTCACCGAGACGGCGAGTATAGGAACAAGGCGGCTGACGGCATAGCCATCGGCGGGGGAGGGGCAGGGAACTCGCGGGCGCAAAGCGGGGTCTATGTACAGATAATCGCTCATCCGTGCGGCCGGAGTGCCTGAACGAGAATGGGCCATCTGCCAAAGCTAAATCAGTGATACCCAGGAGCGATCAGCAGCCATTTCAGTGCTCGCTCATCAACTGCTGTGGAGGGGAGAACTTTCGTGCAACAGCCCAGTCTAGCAGCGCGCGTCGATAGTGAAAGCAAGGACGATACCGAGCTGCAAGCCAAGGATAGCAAGCAAGCCCTGCCCACCCAGGAGCAGGATCAACAACTGGTCGAGCGCGTACAGCGCGGCGACAAGCGTGCCTTTGACCTGCTCGTACTCAAGTATCAGCACAAGATTCTCGGTCTGATCGTGCGTTTCGTCCACGATACCCAGGAAGCCCAGGACGTCGCTCAGGAGGCTTTCATCAAAGCCTATCGCGCGCTCGGGAACTTCCGTGGCGATAGTGCTTTCTACACCTGGCTCTATCGCATCGCCATCAATACGGCAAAGAACCATCTGGTTGCCCGGGGTCGTCGTCCACCGGACAGCGACGTCAGTGCCGAAGATGCGGAATTTTATGAAGGCGACCATGCTCTAAAGGATATCGAGTCCCCGGAGCGGTCCCTTTTGCGGGATGAGATCGAGGCCACCGTGCATCGGACCATCCAGCAACTCCCGGAAGATCTGCGCACCGCGCTGACCCTTCGTGAGTTCGAAGGCCTCAGCTACGAGGACATTGCCAATGTAATGCAGTGTCCGGTGGGAACGGTCCGGTCCCGGATTTTCCGGGCTCGGGAAGCGATAGACAAAGCATTGCAGCCCCTGCTGCGTGATGCATAGACAGCGGCGACAGCTTTTAGAGAGGTAATACGTATGAGTCGTGAAGCCCTGCTGGAATCCCTGTCCGCTGTTATGGATAACGAAGCGGACGAATTCGAAACCCGGCGCGTCATCGCCGAGGTCAGCAAGGACCCGGAATTGCGCGCCACCTGGTCGCGCTACGCCATGGTCAGCGCGGTGATCCGCGGTGAGCCCATGCTGCCGAATCTGGATATCGCCAAAGGCGTCACCACCACGCTGGAGCGTGATGAGGTCGCCGCAGCGCCGGCAGCAGCACCTGTTGCTGCTCAGGCGAGCAAGGGTCGCTGGTCGAGCCTGGGTCGTGTCGCGGTCGCCGCGTCCGTGACCTTCGCCGTGCTGGCAGGCGTGCGGATGTACAACCAGTCCGACGTCTCCACCCAGGGTCTGGCCCAGCAGGCGCCAAGCCAGCTGACCGTGCCACAACCCGCGCGTAGCCCGGCCGTACTGGCCAGCTTCAGCGAAGAAAGCACCAAGGCCAACGCTGAAATCAAGGCTGACAAGCCTGCGGCAGGTGAGAAGCAGGACGCTCCTGCCCAGCGTTGATCCGCTGGCTTCACCTCGAAACGGCGCCCGGAGCCCAGCTCCAGGCGCCGTTTTTTTTGCCCTGGAGATTTTCGACCAGGTCGCAAAAAAGCTTCGAAAGCTATCGTTCAGCAAGGGCGTGGTATTTCTGCTGCCAGTCGTCACTGACAGTGCCTCCGATCCCGGAAAGGCAGGTCGCCAGCGATGTGTTCAAGTCATTGGATAGAGTGGAGCTGCATGCGCATGCGCAATCTAAAGCATTACACGGCGGCCCTCATGGGGCTCTGGCTGATGGGACTGACGGCCATGGCTCGGGCCGATCTGCCGGATTTCACCGGGCTGGTCGAGGCCGCGTCTCCCGCAGTCGTCAACATCAGTACCCGTCAGAAAATTCCCGAAGGTCGCGGCGCCGGCTCCATGACCATGCCGGACCTGGAAGGTCTGCCGCCGGGCATCCGTGAGTTCTTCGAGCGCAGCATTCCGCAGATGCCGCGCAGTCCCCGGGGCAAGCAGGAGCAGGCCCAGTCGCTGGGTTCCGGCTTCATCATCTCGCCCGATGGCTACATCTTGACCAACAACCATGTGGTCGCCGATGCCGACGAGATCCTGGTGCGCCTTTCCGACCGCAGTGATCACACCGCCAAGCTGATCGGCGCGGATCCCCGCACCGACGTGGCCCTGCTGAAGATCGACGCCAAGGACCTGCCTACCCTCAAGCTGGGCAATTCCGACCAGCTCAAGGTCGGTGAGTGGGTGCTGGCCATCGGTTCGCCCTTCGGCTTCGATCATTCGGTCACCGCCGGTATCGTCAGCGCCAAGGGTCGCAGCCTGCCCAATGAAAGCTACGTGCCCTTCATCCAGACCGACGTGGCCATCAACCCGGGCAACTCCGGCGGCCCCCTGTTCAACCTCAAGGGTGAGGTGGTCGGGATCAATTCGCAGATCTTCACCCGCTCCGGGGGGTTCATGGGTCTGTCCTTCGCCATCCCGATCGATGTCGCCATGAACGTGGCCAATCAGCTGAAGACCGAAGGCAAGGTCAGCCGCGGCTGGCTCGGCGTGGTCATCCAGGAGGTGGACAAGGACCTCGCCGAATCCTTCGGCTTGGATCGTCCGGCGGGCGCCCTGGTCGCCCAGACCCTGGACGACGGCCCCGCAGCCAAGAGCGGCATCAAGGTGGGTGACGTCATCCTTTCGGTCAATGGCCAGAAGATCGAGGAATCCGCCGACCTGCCGCACCTGATCGGCAACCTCAAGCCGGGTGCCAAGGCGGACATGGAGATCATCCGTGAAGGCAAGCGGCAGAACCTGAGCGTCACCGTGGGCGACATGCCCAAGGACGACCAGGCCGCTTCCGGTGGCGAGCGTGGCTCCGACCGGGCCAGCAATCGCCTGGGCATCGCCGTGGCCAACCTGACGCCCGAGCAGAAGAAGACCCTGGATATCCAGGGCGGCGTGGTCATCAACAAGCTGAGTGGCGACGGTCCTGCCGCGGCCATCGGCCTGCGTCCGGGCGATGTCATCACCCACCTGAACAACCAGCCGATCGAATCGGCCCCGGCCTTCGAGAAGATCACCTCGGCGCTGCCGGCGGGTCGTTCCATCTCGATGCGCGTGGTGCGCGACGGTCGCGCCAGCTTCATCACCTTCAAGCTGCCGGGCAAGTAACGGCAAGGCAGGCGAGCAGGGGCGGGCGACCGCCCCTTCTTTTTGTCCGCTCGAACGGCGCGAGTCCCCTTGTTTGCCGCATTCAGGTAAACTCCCCCGCTATTTTCCCGGCGGATGTTCCGCCGCTGGCTATTCGAGTGCTGATTCGTGAGTGATCTGAGCCATATCCGCAATTTCTCCATCATCGCCCACATCGATCACGGCAAGTCGACGCTTGCGGATCGGTTCATCCAGATGTGTGGTGGTTTGAGCGACCGAGAAATGGAGGCCCAGGTCCTGGATTCCATGGATCTCGAGCGTGAGCGTGGCATCACCATCAAGGCCCACAGCGTCACGCTGTACTACAAGGCCGAAGACGGTAAGACCTACCAGCTCAACTTCATCGATACCCCCGGCCACGTCGACTTCACCTATGAAGTCAGCCGCTCGCTGGCCGCCTGCGAAGGCGCGCTGCTGGTGGTGGACGCGGGGCAGGGCGTCGAAGCCCAGTCGGTCGCCAACTGCTACACCGCCATCGAGCAGGGCCTCGAGGTCATGCCGGTGCTGAACAAGATGGATCTGCCCCAGGCCGATCCGGACAAGGTCAAGGCCGAGATCGAGCACATCATCGGCATCGATGCCACCGACGCCGTGCCCTGCAGTGCCAAGAGCGGCATGGGCGTGCCGGAGGTGCTCGAACAGCTGGTCAAGGTCATTCCGCCGCCGGAAGGCGAGATCGAGGCGCCCCTGCAGGCGCTGATCATCGACTCCTGGTTCGACAATTACCTGGGCGTCGTCTCGCTGGTGCGCGTCAAGCACGGGCGGGTCAAGAAGGGCGACAAGATCCTGGTCAAGTCCACCGGCAAGGTGCACCAGGTCGACAGCGTCGGCGTCTTCTCGCCCAAGCACACCGAGATGCCTGATCTGAAGGCCGGTGAAGTGGGCTTCATCATCGCCGGCATCAAGGAAATCCTCGGTGCCCCGGTTGGTGACACCCTGACCCTCAGCGCCACCCCTGACGTGGCCATGCTGCCGGGCTTCCAGCGGGTCAAGCCGCAGGTCTATGCCGGTCTGTTCCCGGTCAGCTCCGACGATTTCGAGGACTTCCGCGAAGCGCTGCAGAAGCTCACCCTCAACGACGCGGCCCTGCAATACGAGCCGGAAAGCTCCGAGGCCCTCGGCTTCGGCTTCCGCATCGGCTTCCTCGGCATGCTGCACATGGAGATCATCCAGGAGCGCCTGGAGCGCGAATACGATCTCGACCTCATCACCACGGCGCCGACCGTGGTCTTCGAGGTGGTGCTCAAGGATGGCAGCACCATCTATGTCGACAACCCCTCGAAACTGCCGGATCTGGCCTCCGTCGCCGAGATGCGCGAGCCCATCGTGCGCGCCAACATCCTGGTACCCCAGGAGCACCTGGGCAACGTCATCACCCTGTGCATCGAGAAGCGTGGCGTCCAGCGCGACATGCAATTCCTCAGCAGCCAGGTGCAGGTCAGCTACGATCTGCCGATGAACGAGGTGGTACTGGACTTCTTCGACCGCCTGAAGTCGGTGAGCCGCGGCTATGCGTCGCTCGATTACAGCTTCGATCGCTTCGAGGCGGCCAGCCTGGTCAAGCTCGACGTCCTCATCAACGGCGAGAAGGTCGACGCCCTGGCCCTGATCGTCCATCGCGACAAGGCGCACTACAAGGGTCGCGCCCTGACCGAGAAGATGAAGGAGCTGATCCCGCGGCAGATGTTCGACGTGGCGATCCAGGCAGCCATCGGTGGTCAGATCGTCGCCCGTACCACCGTCAAGGCGCTGCGCAAGAACGTTCTGGCCAAGTGCTATGGCGGTGACGTCTCCCGTAAGCGCAAGCTGCTGGAAAAGCAGAAGGCGGGTAAGAAGCGCATGAAGCAGGTTGGTAGCGTAGAGATTCCTCAAGAGGCCTTCCTGGCCGTGCTCAAGGTGGATAGCTGAAGCCCATGTCCTGGAACTTCCCTCTGTTGCTGGTTCTCGCGGTCGCCGTCTGCGGCGCCCTGGCGCTCATCGATCTGCTGGTGCTCGCACCGCGTCGTCGCAAGGCGATCCAGACCTACGGGCAGCAGGTCAGCGAGCCTGATCCCGTGGTCCTGGAGCAGTTGAACAAGGAGCCGGCACTGGTCGAGTACGGGAAGTCCTTCTTTCCCGTCCTGGCCATCGTGCTGATCCTGAGATCCTTCCTGGTGGAGCCGTTCCAGATTCCTTCGGGCTCCATGAAGCCGACCTTGGAAGTGGGCGACTTCATCCTGGTGAACAAATTCGCCTACGGCATCCGCCTGCCGGTGATCGACCTCAAGGTCATCCCGATCGGTGATCCGCAGCGTGGCGACGTCATGGTGTTCCGCTATCCCAGCGATCCCAGCGTCAACTACATCAAGCGCGTGATCGGGGTGCCGGGCGATACCATCCGCTATACCAGCGACAAGCAGCTGTACATCAACGGCCAGCGTGTCAGCGAGGAACTGGTGGGTGACGAGCCGGGCTCGCTGGGCAGCGTCAAGCTGTTCAAGGAACAACTGGGCAAGGCCGAACACCTGATCCGCGAAGAGATGACCCGCTACCGCATGGAGCCCGACCACGAGTGGAAGGTGCCGGCCGGTCACTACTTCATGATGGGTGACAACCGCGACAACTCCAACGACAGCCGCTACTGGGACGATCCCAGCATTCCCCGTGACCTGCTCGGCATGGTTCCCGACCGCAACATCGTCGGCAAGGCCTTCGCCGTCTGGCTGAGCTGGCCGGAGCCCAAGCTGCAGAGCATGCCCACCCTGTCTCGCGTAGGTATCATCAGATGAATGAACGCAGAGTATCCGGTCTCCCGTCGCGTCAGCAGGGTCTGTCGTTTCTCGGTGGTCTGCTCGGACTCTGCGTCATCGCCTTCCTGGCCAGCACTGCCATGAAACTCGTCCCGCATTACCTGGACTACAATGCTCTGACCAAGGTCATCGAATCCATCGGCGACAGCCCCGATAACCAGATTCGCAGCGTGTCCGACGTCTACAGCTACGTGGGGAAGGGTATGCAGGTGAACGACATCCGTGATCTCGATCTGCAAAAGGCCATGCGCGTCGAAGCCGACGGCAACCACCTGCAGATCCACCTCGACTATGAAAAACGTGAACACCTGATCCGCAACATCGATCTGGTCGTTCGTTTCAATCGTGATTTCCGTATAAATCTCCCGTGACTTTATCTCTAGATCGCCTCGAGCGTCGGCTGGGTTATACCTTCCAGGACCCGGACCTGATGCTGCTCGCCCTTACGCACCGCAGCTTTGCCGGTCGCAACAACGAACGCCTGGAATTTCTCGGCGACGCCATCCTCAACTTCATCATCGGCGAAGCCCTCTACGATCACTTCCCCCAGGCTCGCGAAGGCCAGCTGTCCCGCTTGCGGGCCAAGCTGGTGAAAGGCGAGACCCTGGCGCTGCTGGCGCGCAGCTTCGAGCTCGGTGACTACCTGCGCCTGGGTTCCGGTGAACTGAAGAGCGGCGGCTTTCGTCGCGAATCCATTCTCGCCGATGCCATGGAGGCCCTGATCGGCGGCATCTATCTGGATGCCGGCATGGATGCGGCGAAAGACCGGGTCATGGCCTGGCTGGGTCCGCAACTGCGCGAGCTGACGCCGGTGGATACCAACAAGGATCCCAAGACGCGGCTGCAGGAGTTTCTCCAGGCGCGTGCCTGCGACCTGCCGCGCTACGAGGTGGTCGCCATCGAAGGAGAGCCCCATTGCCGGGTCTTCTTCGTCGAATGCGAGATCGCCATGCTCAACGAAAAGACGACGGGGCAGGGCGCCAGTCGCCGCATCGCCGAACAGATAGCCGCTTCGGCGGCCTTGATCGCCCTGGGCGTGGAGAATGGTCATGAATGATGAGCTGAAGGCATCGCGCTGCGGCTACGTAGCCATCGTGGGTCGCCCCAACGTCGGCAAGTCCACGCTGCTCAACCATATCCTCGGGCAGAAGCTGGCCATCACCTCGCGCAAGCCGCAGACCACCCGCCACAACATGCTCGGCATCAAGACCGAGGGCGAGGTCCAGACCATCTATGTGGATACCCCTGGTCTGCACAAGGAAAACCAGAAGGCGCTCAACCGCTTCATGAACAAGACGGCCGTCACCGCCCTGCGCGATGTGGACGTCGTGGTGTTCGTGGTCGATCGCACCCGCTGGACCGACGAAGACCAGATGGTGCTGGAGCGGGTGCGCTTCGTGAAATGCCCGGTGCTGCTCGCCGTCAACAAGATGGATCGCCTGGAAGACAAGGCCGACATGCTGCCGCACCTGCAATGGCTGCAGGAGCAACTGCCGGAAGCCGCGCTCATTCCGATTTCCGCCCAGCACGGTCACAATCTCGACGCCCTCGAAGAGCTGGTCGCCGAGCGCCTGCCGGAAGGCGACCACTTTTTCCCCGAAGACCAGATCACCGACCGATCCAGTCGCTTCCTCGCGGCCGAGCTGATCCGGGAAAAGATCATGCGCCAGCTGGGGGCGGAATTGCCCTATCAGGTCGCGGTCGAGATCGAGGAATTCAAGTACGACAACGGCGTGCTGCACATCCATGGCCTGATTCTGGTCGAGCGTGATGGCCAGAAGAAAATCCTCATCGGTCAGGCCGGCGAGCGCATCAAGCGGATCGGCCAGGAGGCCCGCCACGACATGGAAACCCTGTTCGACGCCAAGGTCATGCTCAATCTCTGGGTCAAGGTCAAAGGCGGCTGGTCCGATGACGAGCGTGCCCTGCGCTCTCTGGGTTATTCCGACCTCTAGCGATGCAGGCGTCCGAGCCGCTGTTCGTCCTGCATTCGCGTCCTTACCGGGAAAGCAGTGCGCTGGTGGATGTGTTCGGCGCCTTTGGCCGGGTCCGTACCGTCTTGCGTGCGGCCCGCTCCCGCTCCGGGAGTCTGGCCAGACCCTTCATTCCGCTCGAGGCGCAGATCAGCGGGCGAGGGGAGTTGAAGAATCTGCAGAAGGTGGCCGCCCTGGCGCCGCCCTATCTGCTCCAGGGGCAGGCCCTTTTCAGTGGCTTCTATCTCAATGAGCTGCTGGTCCGGCTGCTACCCGCCGAAGATCCCTATCCCGCCCTCTTCGAACTCTATGGTCTGACCCTGGCCGCTCTGGTCCAGGGGCGTCCGGTCGAACCCCTGTTGCGTACCTTCGAATGGCGTCTGCTC
This sequence comes from Pseudomonas sp. AS2.8, assembly GCF_014190935.1. NCBI lineage: Bacteria > Pseudomonadati > Pseudomonadota > Gammaproteobacteria > Pseudomonadales > Pseudomonadaceae > Pseudomonas > Pseudomonas sp. AS2.8. Next base: position 1,134 of record NZ_JACHVV010000005.1, on the reverse strand, counting down.
GACCTGCTGGGCTACGGCTTTTCACTGTCCCAGGCCCTGGATGGTCGAGCCATCGAAGCCCGGCGCCTCTATCACTTCATTCCGGATCAGGGCTTCGAGCCCGTCGACGAGGTTCGCCCGGGCTGTCTGGCCGGCGCGGAAATCCTGGCACTGGATCGCGGCGAATGGGACGATCCCACGGTAGTTCGCGCTGCCAAGCGCTTGATGCGCCAGGCCCTGGCGCCGCACCTGGGCAGCAAACCCCTGATGAGTCGCGAATTGTTCGCCAAGCCAAGTGAATAAGCCATGAAAGAGTTCAGTCGTGTTCTGTTGGGCGTCAACATCGATCATGTCGCCACCCTTCGCCAGGCCCGGGGTACGAGATACCCTGATCCGGTCAAGGCGGCACTGGACGCCGAAGAGGCAGGCGCGGATGGCATCACCCTGCACCTGCGTGAGGATCGTCGCCATATCCAGGAGCGGGATGTCCGCCTGCTGCGTGACCTCCTGCAGACCCGCATGAATCTCGAAGTCGCCCTGACCCCTGAGATGCTGGCGTTCGCTCGGGAGATCCGGCCCGAGCACGTCTGCCTGGTGCCGGAGCGTCGGGAAGAGCTGACGACCGAAGGTGGCCTGGATGTCTTGGGTCAGGTCCAGCGCATCCGCGACGCCATTGCCGCGCTGCCGGCTTCGGAAGTGTCCCTCTTTATAGACCCGGATCTGCAGCAGATTCAGGCGGCCAAGGACAGCGGCGCCCCGGTGATCGAATTGCACACCGGTCGTTATGCCGAGGCTGACACCCGGGAAGAGCAGACCCTTGAGTTGCAGCGCCTGGCCAAGGCGGTGGAATTCGCCACCGGGCTCGGGCTGGTGGTCAATGCCGGCCACGGCCTGCACTACCATAATGTCCAGCCGATCGCGGCGCTGCCAGGTATCAACGAGCTGAACATCGGTCACGCCATCGTTGCCCAGGCGGTCTTCGTCGGCTTCAAGCAGGCGGTCAAGGACATGGCTGAGTTGATCCGCTGTAACGCGGTCGTAAAATAACTGTTGACCTGCTCTGAAACTCCCCTATAATGCGCCCCACTTCCGGCGCAGATGCTGAAGGGGCTTGAAAATCAAGCACTTAGGTCTGAGTCGGGCGAGGGGTCCACG
>NZ_JACHVV010000004.1:0-511003 GCF_014190935.1 Pseudomonas sp. AS2.8 | reverse complement strand
GGCAGCTTCCGTGCCTTCTGCGAAGCCCTGGGCCGGCGGCAGATCACCGAATTCAACTACCGCTACCACACCGGCGAAGAGGCCCATATCTTCGTAGGCGTCCAGACCCATCCCCAGCGCGATCCGCGCGAGGCCCTGCTGCAGGGGCTGCGCGACCAGGGCTTTCCGGTGCTGGATCTGACCGACAACGAACTGGCCAAGCTGCACATCCGCCATACCGTGGGCGGTCACGCCGCGCGGGTCGGCCAGGAGCAGGTGTTCCGCTTCGAATTCCCCGAGCGCCCCGGGGCGCTGTTCGACTTCCTCGAAAAGCTGGGCGGGCGCTGGAACATCAGTATGTTCCATTACCGCAACCACGGCGCGGCGGATGGTCGGGTGTTCGCCGGGCTGGAAGCCAGCCAGGCCGAGCGGCCGGCGCTGCTGGCGACCCTGGATGCCATCGGCTATCGCTATTGGGACGAAACCGAGAATCCTGCTTACCGGTTGTTCCTGGGCTGAGGTCCGGCGGGGGCATACGGGTAGGGTAGATAACGGCGGAGCCTTATCCACCGTTGGCACGGGAGCCCGTTAGTGGAAAAGGCTGCGCCGTTTTCCACGCTACGGCGCTTAACCGCCCCCTCTCCCTCGGGGAGAGGGCTGGGGCGAGGGTGGCCCATACCGGAAGGTCCTGCCCGTTGGGCTTCGCTGCGCTCAGCACCAACCTACGAGGGCATACGGGTAGGGTGGATAACGGCGCAGCCTTATCCACCGTTACCACCGGAGCCCGTCAGTGGAAAAGGCTGCGCCGTTTTCCACGCTACGAAGTCCATTCGCCCCCTCTCCCTCTGGGAGAGGGCTGGGGTGAGGGTGGCCCATACCGGAAGGCCCTGCCCGTTGGGCTTCGCTACGCTCAGCGCTAACCTACGAGGCCAGCGGCTCTACCTGGATATCCGTCAATCCATGCACCTCCGCCTGGCGCAGGATGGCTGCGGCTGGGGCATCGGCGGCGGGCAGGGCGAGGCTGTTCTCGGCGTCGGCGCGCAGCTGTTCCAGCACGGCCAGGGCGGCTTCATGCGGGGCGAGACTGGCCTGCGGATGCTCGAGGTCGAGCTGGCGGGACTCGCCGTCCTTGCGATAGTGGACGCGAAACATGGGCATGGCGGCGGCCTCTAGGTAGGTCTCTAGACAGACTACCCCGGACGCACCGCCGTTCCGACTTAGAAGCTATTCACGATCTGCTGCGCGTCGGCCAAACGGCGTTGAAAATAGCTTCGGAATGCTCATTTACCACTCGTAAACTCTGCTTCCTCAGCCATTTTCGTGGGGCCGCCTAGGCCTTGTTTGGCTCTAGCTCGCGAGATCGTGAACAGCTTCTTACTTGAGGATGACCAGCTTGCCCTTGAGGGCGACACCGGCCATGAGGGCGCCGGCGTGGCACTCGTAGCGAGTGGGGTCGCTCCACTCGTTCTTCTTGTAGTAGCTGGTGATGTCGGTGACCGCATTGGCACCGGCGGCCTTGGCGGCTTCCTGCAGGCGGATCAGCGCCGATTGCAGCACCCAGCGGCAGGCGACCTCGTCGGTCTTGTTGAAGGCGTTGGTCTTCTGGTTGGTGGTGATGCTGGAGTTGACCACCGTGGCCTTGCCCGGCACCGGGTTGCCGGCCAGGTAGAACTTCACGCTGCCATCCAGGCGCTTGGCGGCCAGGGCTTCCTGGACGACTTCGGCGAAGGGCAGCTGCAGGGTGGTGTCGCGGGCCTGGGCGGCGCCGGGCAGCAGCGCGGCCAGGCTCAGGGTGAGGGCGAGGGTAGGGGCTAGGGTACGCATGGCGACTTCCTTGTGGTGGTGGGGATGACTGTTTAACCCAGAACGCTCGCTCCGTCAGCCGCGGGACCGGCGTTCTGCGCTATCGCGCAGGTCGCGGGCGGTCACTCCGCGTCGGCTGTGGGGGCGGGCAGCTGCAATTGCCGGCGGATGTCGGCGTCGAGCAACTGGACCCACTTGTTGTAGTTGCGATGGATGCGCTCGCCGTCGTAGTCGAGGCCGGCGCTGTCGCGGTAGCGGATCTGGTAGCCCTTGGTGCTGTAGGGGATGTCGACCCAGGCCTGGTGGCGATCGCGCACCACGATGCTGGCGACCACCAGGCCGGGGCTCTCCTGGCCGACGCTCCAGCCACGGCGTTCGAGGGTGTCGACGATGGCGCGGCGGACATCGGCGGCGTTCTCCACCCGATCGGCGGGAAAGACCTCCTGGGGCGTCACCAGGGGCGCGCGGGTGCAGGCCGCCAGGAACAGCAGAGCGGAGACGAGCAGCAGGCGACGCAACATGGGCATACCTCGGGAAAGGGTCATCAGGACCAGCGGCGGAAGATCAGCGAGGTGTTCACCCCGCCAAAGGCGAAATTGTTGTTCATCACATGGTCGGTACGCAGCGCGCGCGGCCCGCCGCGCAGATAGTCCAGTTCGCCGCACTGGGGATCCAGGTCGTCGAGGTTGAGCGTCGGCACGAACAGCTCCTCGTTCATCATGGCGATGCTGAACCAGGATTCCAGGGCGCCGCAGGCACCCAGGGTATGGCCCAGGTAGCTTTTCTGCGAGCTGATGGGCATGCGGGCGCCGAACAGCGCCTGGGTGGCGCGGGTCTCGGCGATGTCGCCCTGTTCGGTGGCGGTGCCGTGACCGTTGACGTAGCCAATGGCGTCCGGGGTCAGCCCGGCGTCTTCCAGGGCCAGCTCCATGGCGCGCTGCATGGTGGCCTGCTCGGGGCGGGTGGAGTGCTGGCCGTCGGCGTTGCTGCCGAAGCCGACGATCTCGGCGTGGATGTGCGCGCCGCGCGCCCGGGCGTGCTCCAGTTCTTCCAGCACCAGGATGCCGGCGCCCTCGCCGATCACCAGGCCGTCGCGACTACGGTCGTAGGGACGCGGCGAGGTCTGGGGGACGTCGTTGCGCAGGCTGGTGGCATAGAGGGTGTCGAAGACCATGGCCTCGCTGGGGCAGAGTTCCTCGGCGCCGCCGGCCAGCATCAGCGGCAGGCGCCCGAACTTGATCGCCTCGTAGGCGTAGCCGATGCCCTGGCTGCCGCTGGTGCAGGCGCTGGAGGTGGGGATCAGCCGACCCTTGAGGCCAAAGAACAGACTCAGGTTGGCGGCCGCCGTGTGCGGCATCATGCGCACATAGGTGTTGGCGTTGAGGCCCACCGCGGCGTCGCTGAGCAGCATGTTGGCCAGCGCCTTGATGTCGTCGGTGCTGCCGGTGGAGGAGCCGCAGGCCACGCCCATGCGGCCGTCGGTGATGCGCGGATCATCCAGCAGCCCGGCATCGGCCAGGGCGCGCTCGCCGGCGGCCACCGCCAGCTGGGAGACCCGCCCCATGCTGCGCAACTGCTTGCGGGTCCAGTGGCCCGGCACCTGGAAGTCGACGATGGGGCCGCCCAGGCGGGTGTTCATCTCGGTGTAGCGATCCCAGGCGTCCATGCGGCGGATGCCGCTCTGGCCGGCGAGAAAATGGTCGCGGATGGTCGGCCAGTCACTGCCCAGGGCGGTGACGCCGGCCATCCCGGTGATCACGACGCGGCGCGCGCTCATCAGCACAGCCCTCCGTTGACCGCCAGCACCTGGCGGGTGATGTAGCCGGCCTCGGGGGCGAGCAGGAAGGCCACGGCGTGGGCCACCTCCTCGGGGGTGCCCATGCGCCCGGCCGGGATCATCTCGAGGATCTTCTCCACCGGCACGTGCTCGTCGAGGATCTCGGTGTCGATCAGCCCCGGGGCCACGCAGTTGACGGTGATCTTGCGCTTGGCCAGCTCCACGGCCAGCGCCTTGGCGGCGCCGATCAGGCCGGCCTTGGAGGCACTGTAGTTGACCTGGCCGCGATTGCCGATCAGCCCGGAGACCGAGGTGATGCAGACGATGCGCCCCGGCGCGCGGCGGCGGATCATCGGCATGACCACCGGGTGCAGCACGTTGTAGAAGCCGTCGAGGTTGGTGCGCAGGACCACATCCCAATCCTCGCCGGTCAGCGCCGGAAAGGCGCCGTCGCGGGTCAGGCCGGCGTTGCAGACCACCCCGTAGTAGCCGCCGTGGGCCTCGGTGTCGGCCTCCAGGATGGCGGCGCAGGCGGCGCGGTCGCCGACGTCGAATTGCAGCACCCGGGCGCTGCGACCCAGGGCCTCGACCTCGGCACGCACGGCTTCGGCTTCCTCGCGGCGGCTGCGGCAGTGCAGCACCAGGTCATGGCCGGCGGCGGCCAGGCGCAGGGCGATGGCGCGGCCCAGGCCGCGGCTGGAACCGGTCACCAGGACCGGAGCGGGGGCGACGCTCATGGCGCGGGCTCCTCTAGATACAGATCCACCTGGGGTGGACGATAGACGTTCAGGCGGGCGCTGGCCTGGCAGCCAGGGCCCTGCAGGTGGCAGTCGAAGATGGCCATGCCATCGTCGTTTTCCAGCGCCGGCTGGGCGCGGATGCGCAATTCGCCGCCGGCGGGAAAGGCCGGCACGTCGCAGGCGAACTGGCGGGTGCCGAGCAGGAAGCCCAACGCCGGCGCCTCGCCGCGACGGCGCGCCTGGCAGCCGGCGAAGGCGGCCACGCTCTGGGCCATCAGCTCCACGCCGATCCAGGCCGGCAGGGCGCCCGCGGCATCGGTGAAGAGTCCGGGCCTTACCACCAGGCGGGTCTCGATGCCGCCCTCGTCACAGGCGAGGATCTCGTCGATCAGCAGCATGTCGCCGGCATGGGGCACCAGCTCGGCGAGGGTCCAGGGGATCATGGCGTGGCTCCGAGGATGAGGCTGACGTTGCTGCCGCCAAAGGCGAAGCTGTTGCTCATGGCGTGGCGGCGTCCGTCCAGGCGGCTGTCGCTCGAGGTCAGCGCCAGCCGCGGCAGGGCCGGATCGGCCTGGCCGTCCCAGCGCTGCGGCGGCAGCTGGCCGGCGGGATTGAGCCGCGGGTCCAGGATCAGCCAGGCGAAGGCGGCTTCCAGGGCGCCGGCGGCGCCGAGGGTATGGCCGGTCAGCGGCTTGGTGGAGGAGCAGGGCACCCCGGCCGGAAACACCTGGTGGGTGGCTTGGCTTTCCATGGCGTCGTTGTGCGGCGTGGCGGTGCCGTGCAGGTTGAGATAGCCGATGTCAGCCGCGTGCAGGCCGCTGGCGCGCAGGGCCGCCTGCATGGCCTGGACGGCGCCGCGGCCGCTGGGATCGGGGGCGGAGATATGGTGGGCATCGGAACTGGCGCCGCCGCCGAGCAGGGCGATGGGGCCGGGTTCGCGGGTCAGCAGGAACAGCGCCGCCCCTTCGCCGATGTTGATGCCGCAGCGATTGACCGAGAAGGGATTGCACAGCGACTCGCTGACCGCTTCGAGGGCGGCGAAGCCGTTCAGGGTCAGGCCGCAGAGGCTGTCGACGCCACCGCAGAGCACGGCGTCGCAATGCCCCTGGACCAGCAGCCGGCGGGCGCTGAGCAGGGCGCGGGCACTGCTGGTGCAGGCGGTGGAAAGGCCGTAGCAGGGCCCACTCAGGCCCAGGTAGCGGGCGAGGAAGTCCGCCGGCGCCACCAGTTCCTGCTGGGCGTACTGATAGCCCTCGGGCAACTGGCCGCTGCGCTGGTGCACGGCGATGCCCAGGCTGGCCTCATGGATGCCCGAGGTGCTGGTGCCCAGCACCACGCCGATGCGCGCCGGGCCGTGGCGCTCGATGGCCTGGCGCACCTGGGGCTCGATCTCGGTCAGGGCCGCCAGCAAGAGCTGGTTGTTGCGGCTGAAAAAGGGTGTCCACTCCAGCGGCCAGGCTGGCAGCGGCGCGGTGACGGTACCCACCGGCGGCTGGCGCTCGGGAATCCAGCCCGGGGTGGGCCGCATGCCGGCCGTATCACCGGCGAACAGGCCGCGGGCCACCGCGGCCTTGCCCTGGCCGAGGGCGCAGAGCAGGCCGAGGGCATTCAGGTAGGCGCTCAAGGCGCGGACTCCGGCAAGAGCGTCAGGCGATAGCGCGATGCGTCCGGCGCCTGCAGTTCCAGGCGGTCGGCGGCGGGATAGCGCACCTGCCAGTCCTTGAGGGTGCGGCTGCCATCGGCGGTTCTGTGCCAGTCGCCCGCGGCATAGGCGCGTGGCAACTGGTCGGTCGGGGTCAGGGCGAACAGCAGCACGCTGAAGAAGGTGCGCGCCCGGGGATTGGGCGGCAAGAGGCCGTCGGCGTGCCAGGCGCCGTCGATCAACTGCTGGCGCGCCTGGGGCACGCCCAGGGGATCGAACAGCGAAAAGCGCAGGGCGGCGCCCTCCGGCTGGATGGCCAGCAGCAGGGCGTCGCTGCCCTCGGCAGTCTGGCGCTCCACCTGGTAGACCAGCGCGCGCGCCAGCGGCGGCGGACTGCTGGGCAGCGGCGGCTGGCTGGCGCAGGCGGCAAGCAGCAGCAGGCAGGCCAGCGCGAAGACGAACGGACGGGGCAGGGTCATGCAGGATGGGCCGAATTCAGCTGGCAGAGCTCGACGAGCAGGCGCAGGCGCCGCTTGGGCTCCTTGACGAAGGGATTGCGAACGTCCCAGGCGTAGCCGGCGAGAATGGCGCAGATCATGCGCTTGATCTCGGGATCGGCGTGTTCGAAATAGATGACGTCCTGGAAGCTGCCATCGTACCAGCCCTCCACATAGGCACGGAACGTATCGACGCCCGCCTTGAGCGGCCGGGCGAATTCGGCTTCCCAATCCACCGGCTCGCCGCGCAACTGGCGATCCACCAGGGGCGCGGCCAGGCTGGCCGAGCGCAGGGCGATGGTGACGCCCGAGGAAAACACCGGGTCGAGAAACTCGGCTGCGTTGCCCAGCAGGGCGAAACCGGGGCCGTGCAGGCGCTTGACGTTGGCCGCGTAGCCGCCCAGTTCGCGCACCGGGGTATCCCAGACCGCATTGTGCAGCACCCGCGCCAGACTCGGGGTCTCGGCCACCCAGTCGCGCAGACAGGTGGCGAGATCGGGGGCGCGTCCGGCATAGCGCGCGGCGGCGGCGACCACCCCGATCGAGGTACGGCCGTCGCTGAAGGGAATGGTCCAGAACCAGACGTCGCGCAGAGTCGGATGGGTGGTGATGAGGATGCGCTGGCGGTCGAAGCGGGGGTCGTCGATGCGATCCTCGACATGGGTGAACAGGGCGCGGCGCACGGGGAAGTCCGAGGGCGCTTCCAGATCCAGCAGGCGGGGCAGGACGCGGCCGTAGCCGCTGGCGTCGAGCAGGAAGTCGGTGGTCAGCGGGTAAGCCTGGCCGTCGTCGCCCTGCACCTCGAGCCGGGTTCTTTCGCCGTCTTCCCCCAGGGTCACGGCGGTGACGCGCTGGCCGTAGCGGATCTCCACGCCCTGGCGCGTGGCGTCGTCGGCCAGGATCTTGTCGAAGGGGCCGCGCTGGACCTGGAAGGTGCTGCGGCCGCCGCTGTATGTATCGCGAAAGTCGAAGTCGGTGTAGCGCTCGCCCCAGGCGAAGGCCGCGCCAATCTTGGTCTGGAAGCCGGCCGCCTCGACCGCGGGCAGCATCCCGGCTTCCTCGACGAAGTCCAGGCTGTGGGACAGCAGGCTCTCGCCGATGGAAAAGCGCGGAAAGTGCTGGGCTTCCAGCACCAACACCGGATGGCCGCGGCGCTTGAGCAGGGCGGCGACCACGGCGCCCGCCGGGCCGGCACCGATGACGACCAGGGGATGATGTTCAACCATGACGAAGGTCCTTTTCGTGGGAGACGGGAGGCGAGGCCCAGGGCGCCAGCAGGAAGCTGAACACCAGGCCCAGGCTGATGGCCAGGCCGAAGTTGGCGATGGCCGGGGTGCTGCTGAGCATCAGCAGGCCGAACGACAGCCAGCTGCCGACGCCGGACAGCAGGCCGCCGAGCAGACTGACCGCCGCGCCGCCGATGGCCTCGTGCATGAGGATGGCGTAGTCCACGCCGATGGCGGTGATGAGCAGCAGGGCGAAGAGGCTGAACAGGGTCAGCGGCTGACCGAGCCAGCCCAGGCAGGCCAGGGCCGCGAGGGCCGCCAGCAGCGGCAGGCAGACGATGCGCAGCGCCGCGCGCCGGCCGAAGGCCCAGAGCAGCAGGAGAAAGATGGCGCCCGAGGCCAGCAGCTTGAGCTCCACCGCCAGGCGCTGGGTGTGGACGAACAGTCCGCGCAATTCGCCCAGGCGATCCACCCGTTGCACGCCGGGCAGGCCCGCGGCTACCGTCTGCAGCACCTGGGCATTGCCCAGGCCTTGCAGGCTGACCAGGCCGGCCGCGCCGCCATCGGTCGTGCGGCCCAGCCAGAGCGGGCGCCAGGGTTCGCCCAGGGGGCCGGCCAGCGCCTGGTCGAGACTCAGGTCGGGCTGGTGCTGCAGTTGCTTGAGTTCAGCTTCCAGCGCCTCAGGCGGGATGCCTACGGCCAGCAGCGGTTGCAGGCGCTCGCCCCAACCGGCCAGGGCCTGGCGCAATTCGGCCTGGGCCGCGGCGGGGGCGAGCAGACCGCTGAGGGCGCGATAGCCCTGCAGCTGGCCGGCGGCGACCAGGGCGTCGAGGCGCTGGCCCAGGGCGGTCTGGCGCTCCAGCACCTGGTCGGCGTCGGCGCCACGCACCAGGAAGAACTGGCTGGTGGGTTGCAGGCCGGTGAGGTGGGCGATGGCCTGGGCTTCGCGGGTCAGCGCCGGGTCCTGGCCGAGCCAGAGACGCAGGTCGTTCTGCAGGTGCAGCTGCCAGACACCGACGCCGCAAAAGGCCAGCAGGGCCAGTAGCAGCGGCAGGCTGCCGGTGCGTGCCAGCAGGCGCAGGCGCAGGTCGAGCAGCCGCTGCATGAAGCGCAGCGGCGCGGCGGGCGGCGCCAGGTCCAGGCGTTGCCACCAGGCCGGCAGCAGGCAGACGGTGGTGAGGTAGGCGCCGATCAGACCGGCGGCGGAAAATACCGCCACCTGGGTCAGCGCCGGAAAGGGCGTGCAGGCCAGCGCCAGATAGCCCAGCAGATTGGTCGCCAGGCTGAGTGACAGTCCGGGCAGGGTCTCGCGCAGGATGGCCGTGGCGTCCCAGGGACCGCCCTTCCAGCTCTTGCTCAGATAGTGCAGCGGATAGTCGGCGGCCACCCCGGTAAGGCTGGCGCCGAGGATCAGGGTGAGGGCGTTGATCTGGCCAAACAGCAGCACGCAGGCGGCGCTGCCGGCCAAGAGGGCCACGCCCACCGCCAAGAGGCTGAGCAGCACCCGCCAACGGCGGAACAGCCCCAGCAGCAGGGCCAGGGTGCCGAAGGTGGCGAGGCCGCCGATCAGCGACATCTCGCGACTGGCGGTGGCCTGGCCAGCGGCGGCGTATCTCAGGCCGCTGGCGGCCAGCAACTGACCGCCGTCGGCCATCACCTCGCGGCGGGCGGCCTCGATCAGGGCCTCCACCTGCGGCGGGGCATCGAAGTCGAAGGCATCGGCGCGGGTGCGGGCACGGACCAGCGCCCAGCTCAGGCCGTCGCCCTGGGTCAGCAGCAGGCCGCTGCCGGCATCGAATTGCACCTTGCTGGCCGGGGTGAGCTGGCGCTGCACCAGCAGGCCGAGGCCGAACCAGTCCTCTTCCAGAGGCAGGGCGCCGGCGCCAGCGAAGGGATCGAAGAGGGCCGCGGCGCGGGCCTGCAGATAGCTGTCCGGGTCATGCAGGAGCTGGTCACGCGCTGGCCCCGGTGCCAGCGCCAGGCGACTGGCCAGGAGTTGCTGGCGCAGGCCGGGCAGGTCAGGGGTGAGTTGCCACTGCACTTTCTCGAACAGCGGCTCCCGCGACCAGGCCTGGCCCAGGCGCTCGGCCAGGGCCGGCAGTTGCTCGCGCTGGGGATGACCGACCAGCAGCAGCACCTCGCGATTGAGCGGCTCGGCCATGCGCGCCTCGGCCTGCAGGGTCAGAGCATCACCGGCGCCCTGGGGCAAGAGCGCCAGCAGATCGGCGGCCACCGGCGGACCGTGCCGCCACTGCCAGGCGCTGAGCGCCAGCAGGGCCAGGAGCAACAGCAGGAAGGGGCGCTGCAGCCGGGTCACTGGAAGGCCGCGCGCTGGTCGGCGGAAAGGCTGTCGCGGGCCTGGCCGTCGAGCCTGAGCAGGCTGCGATCGCCCTGGGTCTCGCGGATTTCCACCTGCTCCACCAGGGTACCGCCCTGGATGAGGATGCCGTCGAACACCTGCTTGAGCAGGGCGCCGCGCGGGGTCAGGCGCAGCTGCCAGTGGCGGGCGTCACCGCTCAGGGCCAGTTCGAAGTCGCGCTCCAGGCCGCTGCGATCGCCGCCGAGCACGGCGAGGAACAGCGCACTCTGGCGCGCGGCCAGGTCGCTGCCGGGCAGCGGCGTCCAGCCGGCGGGGGTCTGCTTGGCGATGGCGCCAGGGGTGATGCGATAGGTCTGGGTCAGCGGCTTTTCCAGCTGCCAGAGCAGGCCCAGGCCACGGGCCAGGGTGAAGTGGCCGCTGCTGGTCAGCGGTTGTGGCAGGGCGCGCAGATAGCGCTGCTGGACGAAGCTGCCCGCGACCACGGCCGGACGCGCCAGCTGGGTGGCCAGGTCGTCGAGGTCGAAGGCCTGGGCCAGGGGGGCGGCCAGCACGAGTAGCAGGGCGATCAGTTTGCGCATGCCAGGGCCCTCTCCACGGCGTCGATGAAGACCCTGGGCGAAGCCAGCTGCATCTCGCGGCTGGCCATGTCCACGGCCACCTGCACGGTGCTGGCGCGGGTCAGGCGCTCGCCGGTGGCGGCATCGCTGATCAGGTAGTTGAGCTTGAGGCGGTTCTCCCACTCCACCAGATCGGCCTTGACCCGCACGCGCTGCTGGAACAGCAGGGGACGGATGTAGCGGATCTGCAGGTCGATCACCGGCCAGCCATAGCCGGATTCGCGCATCTGCAGGTAGTTATGGTCCAGGCGGTCGAGCAGGGCGCAGCGCGCCACTTCCAGGTATTTGACGTAATGGCCGTGCCAGGCGATTTCCATCATGTCGACGTCGAAGAAGGGGATCTGCATCTCCACCTCGACCTGCAGGGCACCGGTCTTACGCATAGAGCCTCCAGTGGCGGGCGCGGATCAGGGTCAGGGTCTGGCGCAATTCGGTCTCCAGGGCGCGGTCCTCGCGCAGGGGCGCAAAGGTCTCGCCCAGTTCGCGGTGCATGGCGGCCAGGGGCGCGGGCGGCTCCGTGCCCTGCTGACGCCTGAGCCAGACACCCTGCTGGGCGGCCAGCAGGGTGGCGGCGGCCACCTGCTCGGTGAGTTCCAGCACGCGCAGGGCGTCGCGGGCGGCGATGGTGCCCATGCTGACCTTGTCCTGGTTGTGGCATTCGGTGGAACGGGAAAAGACGCTGGCCGGCAGGGTGCCCTTGAGCGCCTCGGCCGTCCAGGCGCTGGCGCCGATCTGCACCGCCTTGAAGCCGTGGTTGAGCATGGCCCGCGCGGCCGGCGCGCCGGAGAGGTTGCCCGGCAGACCGTGGTTGTAGCGCGTGTCCACCAGCAGGGCGAGCTGGCGGTCGAGCAGGTCGGCGACGTTGGCCACCAGGGTCTTGAGGCTGTCCATGGCGCAGGCGATGTGGCCGCCATAGAAGTGGCCGCCATGCAGCACCCGCTCGTCCTCGGCGTCGATCAGCGGATTGTCGTTGGCGCTGTTGAGTTCGGTCTCGATGAACTGGCGCAGCCAGGGCAGGCTGTCGGCCAGGACCCCCAGCACGTGGGGCGCGCAGCGCAGCGAATAGCGGTCCTGCAGGCGGTGCAGCGGCGCGGCCGGGCCTTCGGCGGCCAGATCCGCGCGCAGCCAGGCGGCCACCTGGCCCTGGCCCGGATGGGGCTTGGCGGCGAACAGGCGCTGGTCGAAGTGCTCGGGATTGCCGGCCAGGGCCACCACGTTGAGGGCGGTGATGCGGGTCGCCAGGCGCAGCAGGTACTCGGCGCGGGCGAAGGCCAGGCAGGCGAGGCCGGTCATCACCGCGGTGCCGTTCATCAGCGCCAGGGCTTCCTTGGGCCGGAGCACCAGGGGCGTCCAGCCCAGTTCGGCGTGGACCTCGGCGGCGTCCCGTATCTCGTCGCGCCAGAGTACCTGGCGCTCGCCGCAGAGGGCGGCGGCGACGTAGGACAGCGGGGTGAGATCGCCACTGGCGCCCACCGAACCCTCTTCGGGGATCAGCGGCAGGATGTCTTCGCGCAGGAAGGCGGTGAGGCGTTCGAGCAATTCGACGCGCACCCCGGAGACCCCCTGGCACAGCGACTGCAACCGCGCCGCCAGCACCGCGCGGGTCGCCGCCGGGTCCAGGTGGCGACCCAGGCCGCAGCCGTGGAAGGTATAGAGCTGGCGCGGCAGCGCCGCGACCTGGGCCAGGGGCACGGCGACCACGCAGGAATCGCCGTAGCCGGTGGTGATGCCGTAGACCGAGCCTTCCCGGGCCAGCAGGGACTCGACGAAGCGCGCGCCGCGGGCGATGCCGTCGCGAAAGGCCGCGTCGTCCTGCAGGTCGGCCCGGGCCCGGCCCTCGGCCAGGGCGACCAGGTCTTCGAGGGCGAGGACCTGGCTACCAAAGCGCACACTAGCGTTCATCGCGACTCCAGAAGGGATAGAAGTTGAACCACTGCCGCGGCGCCTTGAGGCAATGGGCGGCGAGGCGCTCGGCATAGGCCTGGGCCAGGCCCTGGATACCGGCGGCACGCTCCTGGCGGCGCCAGGCCGGCGCCGGGGCGAAGTCTTCCAGGTAGAGGTGGTAGCCGTCGGCCTCGCGCAGGCAGAACAGCAGGTTGGTCGGGCAGCGCAGCAGGTGAGCCAGCAGCCAGGGCCCCTGGGGGAAGGGCGCCGGGGCGCCGAGAAAATCCACCGCCACGGTGCGGCCGCCATGCAGCGGCACCCGGTCGCCGGCGATGGCCAGCCATTCGCCGCGCTCCAGGCGCTCGCTCAGCTGCAGCATCACCGCCGGGTCCAGTTCGCTGACCTGGATCAGCCGCAGGTCGCTGGCGCCGGCCTCTTCCAGCAGGCGATTGAAGGCCTCGGCGTGGCGGGTGTGCACCAGCACATTGAGGCGTACCCGCCGCCCCAGCTGGGCCAGGGCGCGGCAGACTTCGAGGTTGCCCAGGTGGGCGGTGACCAGGATCTCGCCGCGCGGACCGTGCATGCGGCTGTGCACCTGATCCGGGTCGTGCAGTTGCACCTGATCCAGGCCGAGGCGGCCGTTCCAGGCGTCGAGCTTGTCCAGCAGGGCTTCGGCGAAGGCCATGAACTGGGCATAGCCGCTGCGCCAGCTGGGCTGCAGGTCGGGACGACCGCTCCAGTTGGCCAGGCGCTGCTGGTACTCGCGGATGCCACGGCGGGCGCGGGCGCCGAACAGGAAGAAGTACAGCACGATCAGCCGCAGCAGCGGGGCGATGGCGCGGCGGCCCAGGTGCCGCGCCAGCCAGGCGGTGAGGCGCATCAGCAGCGGGCTGCCGCGCTCGCGCTGCTGCGCCCAGTGGCCGCTCACGTGCGCACCCGGCGCCAGAGCAGGCGCGGCGCGCGCAGCAGCATGCCGAAGAACAGCCGGGTGTGCATGCGCGAGATCAGCACGTTGTCCTGCCAGAGGCGAAAGTGCGAACGGCCATCCAGCGGATAGTGCACCCGGGTCGGACGCCAGCGCATGGGCTGCTCGCGCCAGGCCAGGCGCACCAGGATCTCCGGGTCGAAATCCATGCGCTTGCCCAGGCCGCCGGCGCGGATCACCGCCAGGGTCGGTGCCAGCGGATAGACGCGAAAACCGCACATGCTGTCGCGGATCTCCAGCGACAGGCTGTTGATCCACACCCAGACATGGGTGAGGTAGCGGGCATAGAGCCGGCCCTTGGGCACCGAGTCGTCGAATTGCGGATAGCCGCAGATCAGTGCGTCTGGATAAGCCTGGGCCTCGGCGAGAAAGGCGGCCACGTCGGCCAGGTCGTGCTGGCCGTCGGCGTCCACCTGCAGGGCATGGCTGAAGCCCAGCCGCTGCGCCTCGGCGAGGCCGGCCATCACCGCGCCGCCCTTGCCCTGGTTGACCGGCAGGCGCAGCAGGTGGATGTCGGGTTGCCTGGCCAGTTCGTCCATCACCTGGGCGCAGGCGTGACTGGAGGCGTCGTCCACCAGCACGCAGGGCAGGGCGCGCTGGCGCAGCGCCTGGACCACCAGCGGCAGGGCGTGCTCGTGGTCGAACACCGGGATCACCGCGCAGGCACGAAAGCTCAAGACCGCGCCTCCCGGAGCAGGATGCGCCCGGAGGAGCAGGCCGCCGGACCCTGGCGAAAGGCGAAGTGCAGCTTGCTGCGGCTGGCGTCGAAGTGGAAGGTCAGGGTCACCCGATCGCCGGGGCGCAGCAGTTGCTGAAATTTCAGCACCTCCATCCCGGCGAACTCCGCCGGCAGGGCCAGGTGCTGGCGCGCCAGGCGCTGCGCCCAGCCCACCTGGACCACCCCGGGCACCACCGGCGCCGTGGCGAAGTGGCCGGAAAAGAACGCCAGGTCCGGGGCGATTTCCAGTTCCAGGCGCCAGCCATCTTCGGTCTGCTCCACGCTGAGTGGCTCGATCTCCACCGGCCGCGGCTGGGCCAGCAGGCGCTCCACCTCAGCCTGGGCCAGCTTGCCCTGGGCGCTGTAGGGCAGCGCCAGCAGCAGACGCCAGCGGCGCGGCAGGGCGATGGCCTCGCAGTGGCCGGCCAGGTGTTCGCGCAGCTCGGCCACCAAAGCGCGGCGACCGCCATTACGCAGCTGGTGCAGGCCGCGCTCGCTCAGGGCCACCAGGGCGCCGAGCAGGGCGCGACCCTGCTGCACCACGCCCAGGCGGACGTCGGCGATCGCGGGATGGCCGAGCAGGCGTGCTTCGAGGGCTGGCAGGGCGATGCGCTTTTCTTCCAGCTTGACGATGCGATCCAGGCGGCCAAGCAACTCGAAGCGGCCGTCGCCCAGCAGGCGCACGTCGTCCATGGTCTGCTCGCGCATGCCCCGGGGGAGATAGGGCGAGGTCAGCCAGAGGGCGCCCTCGGCATCCTGGCCCAGCTCGATGTCGGCAAAGGCCTGCCAGGGTTGTGGGCCTCTGCGCCAGGCGATGCCGCCGGTCTCGGAGCTGCCATAGACCTCGGTGGGATAACGACCGAAGCGTTGCTGACAGGCCTTGGCGGCCGCGCCCGGCAGCACGCCGCCAGAAGAGAATACCTGCACCACCTGGCCGAGGACGGCATCGTCGAGATTCTCGCCCAGGCGCTTGAGCAGCGCCGGACTGCTGATCCACACGGCGCGCCGGCCCTGGCGCAGCAGGGCGGCGGTCTCGCGCTGCAATTCCTCGGTGAAGGGCAGCGCCTGGCGGGCGAAGGGCCGGCCGGCGCAGAGCGGCCAGAGCACGCGGAACAGCAGGCCATAGATGTGCTGGGTGGAGACGCTGCCGAGGACGGTCGCCGCGCCGAGGGAAGCGCCCCAGAGACGCTCCAGGGCGGCGACCTCGTTGGCCAGCTGGAACAGCTGCTTGGCGATGGACTTGGGTTCACCGCTGGAGCCCGAGGTGCTCAGGGTCAGCAGCGGCGCCTGCAGATCGAGCCGGGCGGGCGCCAGCGGCTCGGCGGCCGTCCAGCCTTCGAGGTCGTCGAGCCAGGCGTCGAGCGTCGGCGCCAGGCGCGCGCGGGTGGCGGGCTGGGCATCGGCCGGCAGGATCACCTCGATCCCGGCGCGCCAGGCGCCGAGCAGGGCGCAGGCCAGGTCTTCGGCATCGTCCAGGTGCAAGGCCAGGCGCCTGAGACCGGCGTTCTCGAAGGCGGCCGCCAGCCGCAGGGCACGCTGCCTGAGCGCCAGGTCCAGCGGGCTCGCGGGCGCGAGCAATTCGGCGAGGGGGGTAAAGGTCATGGCAGCCTCCGCACGCGTTGGCGGACCAGCCATTCGCCGGCGAACAGCAGGCCCATCAGGCCATAGGCGATGACGCCGGTATAGAGCGTCCACCAGGCCAGCGGCGCCCACAGCGCCAGGCCGGCGGCGGTCAGCGCATTGCCCAGGAAGAACAGGCACCAGACCTGGGTCACCCGGCGGGTGTAGCGCACCGCGCGCGGCGGCAGCTCGGGTTCGCGCAGCCGCGCCAGGCGCTCGATCAGCGGCTGGCCGCGCAGCAGGCTCAGGCCGAACACCGCCAGCAGGAAGAGGCTGAGCAGCACCGGATACCAGCGCAGCAGGATGGCGGCGTCGCTCAGGGCCAGCAGCAGGCAGAAGCCCAGGGCGACCAGGGCGGTGCCGCGCTGCAGGCCGTTGAGGCCCGGTTGCAGCAGGCGCAGGCCCCAGAGGGCGCCGAGGCCGGCGGCGAACAACCGCGGCGAAAGGTGCTGCAGGCCGAAGTAGACGGCGAAGGGATAGGCCAGGCCGAGCAGGAGCAGCAGGGCACTGGCGACCAGGCCCAGGGGGGAGCGGGAGGGCAGGGCACTCATAGGCGGCGGATCAGGCGTCCGCCTGGCTGATGCGATGGACGGCCTCGACCACGTCACCCACGGTACGCACCTGGCGGAATTGCTCGGCGGCGATCTTGTGGCCGGTCTGGCGCCTCAGGTGGTCGATCAGGTCGACGGCGTCGATGCTGTCGATCTCCAGGTCCTCGTAGAGGTTGGCCTCCAGGGTCACCCGCTCGGGCTCCAGTTCGAAGAGTTCGACCAGGGCGCTGCGCAGGGTCTCGAAGATGGCTTCACGGCTTTGCATGGCGATCTCCTCAGGCGGCGCGCTGGGCGGCGACGAAGGCCGCAAGGGCGTTGACGTTGGCGAAATGGGTGCGGGTGTCCTTGGCCTCGGCGTCGATGCGGATGCCGTAGCGCTTCTGGATCGCCAGGCCCAGCTCCAGGGCGTCCACCGAATCCAGGCCCAGGCCGTCGCCGAACAGGATCTGGTCGTCGCCGATGTCGTCGACGGTGACGTCCTCGAGGCCGAGCGCCTCGATGATCAGGCCTTTGAGCTCGAGATTGAGATCAGTCATGGTTGCCGGTTTCCTTCAGGTAGAGCTGGTGCAGCTGGTCGTTGAGTTCACGCGACGCCAGCGGCAGCGGCCGCCCGGCGAAGGTGGTGGGATCGATGTCGGCGCCGACGTCCAGCTGGAAGTCGAAGCGCCGCGCGGGAATGCGATACCAGGGCGTGGCCTTGGTCAGGGTGCTGGGCACCACCCGGATGATCACCGGGGTGATGCAGCGGGCGCCGCGCAGGGCGATGGCCGCAGCACCACGATGGAAGCGCGGCGGCTCGCCGGGGGTGGTGCGGGTGCCCTCGGGAAAGATGATCAGCGTCTGGCCTTCGCGCAGGGCGTCGGCGGCTTCGTCGAGCATCTCGGCGCTGCCGTTGTTGCTGATGTAGCCGGCGGCCTGGATCTGCCGCTTGAGATAGGGGTTCTGCCAGAGGCCCTGCTTGACCACGCAATTGGCGTCGGGCACCAGGCCGATGAGCACCACCACGTCGATCAGCGAGGGGTGGTTGGCGATGATCAGCTGGCCCGGACGCCCCAGGCGCTCGCGGCCCTGGATACGCAGATTCATCACCCGGGTCAGCACCATGAAGGCGACGAAGAAGCGAAACAGTCGGGCATTGGCCCGCCGCGCACGCTGGCGGCGGCGCAGGGGATCGCCCGGCAGCACCAGCAGGAGCGGCAGGATCAGCAGACGAAAGACCAGGGCGCCGCAGCCGAACACCACGAAGTTGAGCCCCGTGGCCAGCAGTCGGTAGCCGTAGTCCAGGCGGCCGCTCATCCGCGGGCCTCCGCCTGCCAGTGCCAGGCGCGCCCGGCATAGGCGAGGTGCAGGGCGCCAGGCGCTTCCAGCAGGCGCAGCAACTCCAGGGCATGGGGCCAGGCGCTGGTCGCCGCATCCGCCGGGGCCGGCGCGCCGTTCAGGCCATGGCTGCTGCCCGGGGTGAGCAACAGGCCCACGGCATAGGGAAAGGGGACGTCGTCGATCTGCGGCGCATAGAGGGTTGGCGGCGCTTCCTCGGCGATCACCACCAGCACCCCGCTGGCGCCTTCGGCGAGCAGGGTGCAGGCCTCCAGCACGGCGTGTTCGAGGCCGTCGCGGCCGGTGGCCAGGGCGTTCATCTCGCTGTGGTCGCCACGCAGGATCGACCACTGGCCGATGATGGCGTTGTGCACCGAGAGGCTGAACTGGGTCGGCGAGAGCGGCTCGCCGCGGGCCAGTTCCTGGAGGATGGCCAGGGTGCGCGGGGTCTCGCCGTGGCGCGAGGCGAAGATCAGCGGCAGCGGTGCGCCATGGGCGTCGGCCAGCGGCCAGGCCACCTGGAAGGTCATGCGCGCCAGCCGGCTCAGGCGGCGCCGCTGCATGGCCGGCAGGAAGCTGGCATCGGGTTGGCTGCCGTCGTCCGCCGGACGCCAGGGCGCGGCGCACCACTGCCACCAGGCGGCCTGGTCGCCAAGACCAGGCGCCCAGGCGCGCCAATCGCTAATCTGGAAGTGCATGTTCACAGCCGAATCTACCCCGGAGCCTTGCGTGCTTGCCGTTTCATCTATCCCTGATGAGCAGGGTATTGCAGCGTTCGGCGCGCATTATCCAAGCGGCTCCCACCCTAGGCAAACATTTGTCTGAACTTTGCGAAGGGGTGACAGTCGCGGCGCCAAGCCAGGAACAGGCTAGCTTGGCGAGAGGTAGAGGGCCTCTTTTGAGGGAATGAAACGCCGCTCCGTGCGACGAGCGGCAGTGAAACGCGTGATTTGCGCGAGGCGGATGAAGGTAAGGCTGAAGGTTATCGCGATCAGTGCCGCCGGAGCCGCGCTAGGGTCGTTTTCATCTTCCTGGCGCGATCGGGGCTTGCGGTCAGGCCGCTGGCAGCGGCTGCAATCTCGATAGCCGGACCGCCACGGCCAGGGCCGCCAGCAGCAGGGCGCCGATGAACAGGCCGACGCCGGTCCAGCCCCCCAGGTGCCAGCAGACACCGCCCAGGGTGCCGGCGACGCTAGAACCGGCGTAGTAGCTGAACAGATAGAGCGAGGACGCCTGGCCCCGCGCCTGGCGCGCCCGCCGCCCCACCCAGCTGCTGGCCACGGAGTGGGCGCCGAAGAAGCCGAAGGTGAACAGCAGCATGCCCGGCAGTATCAGCCACAGCGAGCTGAACAGGGTCAGCAGCAGGCCACAAAGCTTGAGCACGATGGCCGCGGCGAACACCCGTCGCCGACCGAAGCGATCGGCCAGGCTGCCGAACTTGGCGGAGCTGTAGATGCCGGCCAGATAGACCAGCGAGAGGACGCCGATCCACGCCTGGCTCAGATGGTAGGGCTCGGCCAGCAGGCGATAGGCGATGTAGTTGAACAGGGTGACGAAGGCGCCCATCAGCAGGAAGGCCTCCAGGAACAGCCAGGGCAGCCCGGCATCGCGAAAGTGCAGGGCATAGCCGGCGAGCAGGCTGCGCGGCCGCAGGGCCCGTGGCTGGAAGCGTTTCGACGCCGGCAGGCTGCGCTTGAACAGCAGCGCCGCCACCAGGGCCAGCACCCCCAGGGCGCCGAGGGCGATGCGCCAGGAAACGAAGTCCACCAGCACCCCACTGATCACCCGGCCGGACATCCCGCCCAGGGCATTGCCACTGATATAGAGGCCCATGGCATAGCCCAGGTGCTCGGGGTGCACCTCTTCGGCCAGGTAGGTCATGGCCACCGCCGCCACCCCGGCCAGCGACAGCCCGACTAGGGCACGGGTCAGCAGGATGCCGTCCCAGGTGGGCATCAGGGCGCTGAGCAGGGTGAAGCCGCCCGCGGCGAACAGCGCATAGACCATCACCGACTTGCGGCCGATGGCGTCGGAGATCGGCCCGGTCACCAGCAGGCCGCAGGCCATCAGCCCGGTGGCCAGGGACAGCGACAGACTGCTGGCCGCGGCGGTGAGGCCGAAGGCCTGGGAAAAGATCGGCATCAGCGGCTGCACGCAATAGAGCAGGGCGAAGGTGGCGAAGCCGCCGCAGAACAACGCCAGGGCGGTGCGCAGGAATTGCGGCGTGCCCTTCTCGATGAAGGCGGCGGGCTCGTGCTGCGCCTCGTTGGCGGCAGGCAGGGTGGCCAGCGCAGGAGCGGGCGGGGTAGCGGACGACCGGGACGTGTTCACGGGTACCTCAGGGCAGGTCTGACCTCATCACCCTAGGCTGGCGACTGCCATATATCCAATATATTGTCCGTCTCGATTGATAGGTTTTACGACTCAATGGAAGACGTATGGAATTGCGCCACCTGAGGTACTTCGTGGCGGTGGCCGAGGAACTGCACTTCGGCCGCGCCGCCCAGCGCCTGAATCTCTCCCAGCCACCGCTCAGCCAGCAGATCCAGGCCCTGGAAACCGAACTGGGCACCCGCCTGCTGGAACGCACCAACCGACGCGTCGCCCTGACCGAGGCCGGCCGGCTGTTTCTCGACGAAGCCCGGCAGATCCTCCTGGCCAGCGAACGCGCCGCCGAACGCGTCCGGCGCGCCGGCCGCGGCGAGACCGGGCAGTTGCAGGTGGGCTTCAGCGCCTCTTCGCCTTTCGTCGCCACCATCCCCAAGACGCTGTTCGCCTACCGCCGCGCCTATCCCGAGGTGCGCCTGCAACTGCAGGAGATGAGCAGTCGCGAACAGATCGACGCCATGCTCGCCGGCAACCTGCAGATCGGCCTGATCCGCCCCATCGAATTGCCCGACGCCCTGGTGGCGGTCGAACTCTTCCGCGAACCCCTGGTGGTCGCCCTGCGCCACGACCATCCCCTGGCCCAGCAAGGCACCAGCCCGCTGCCCCTGGCCGCGCTCGCCGACGAGCCCTTCGTGTACTTCCCGCGCAGCTTCGGCACCGGTCTCTACCAGCAGCTCCACAGCCTCGCCGCCCGCGCCGGCTTCACTCCGCGCATCGTCCAGGAGGCCAGCGAGGTCCTCATCATCCTCGGTCTGGTCGCCGCCGGCCTCGGCGTCACCGTGCTGCCCGCCACCTACCAGCGCACCCAGATGGAAGGGCTGGTGTATCGCGAGCTGGACGATCCGGAGGCCACTTCGGCGGTGTGGTTGCTCAGGCGGCGGGATGAGGTGTCGCCGCAGGCGGAGGCATTTGTGGGCTTGTTGATGAGCGCAGCGCAGTAGCGGGCTTGCCCGACCAGGCGGTTTGCTCCCCCTAGTCCGGTGTCGAGTCGGTCGGCGTCTTGCGGCGCAGGCGATTGGCGGCGCGGGCATCCTCGCTCGTGGCGAAGAAGTCGAGCTTGACCAGGCGTGACACGATGGCGGCTTCGCTGCGCTGGACCCGTGCGGCGATACGGGCGACATCCAGTTGGGCCTCGTACCAGAGTTGCGCAAGCTGGGTGTCGTCTTCGGCTGTCCACCGAGCGCCCGCCTGGGCGGGTTTGTTGACCGTCTCGGCGACCAAATCGGGCCTTGCAGCAGGGATCGACGGCAGCGGCTGCCAGCCGTCCGCGGCCTGAGAAGCCCACAGCCACAGCGAACCGTCGTCGCATAGGGCGCAAAGCCGGTTGGATGCCGACTCCGCATCGGCAGGCAATACCTGAATCTGGATGATCTTGCGCACGGCTGGGCCTCCGGTTTCTGGTCGGAAGGGGAGGATAGAGCAGGAAGATTGCAGTGGTTCTGGGTGCCTTGTCCAAATTCAGGCGTTTGGGTTCGCCCTCACCCCGGCCCTCTCCCTAGGGGAGAGGGGGCGTTTGGGCGGGGTGCGGTGTCTTGCGGTGTTGGGCTTCGACGATGGGGCTGTCTCAACCCAACCTACGGTGATGGGTTGTCCTCGCCCTGAGAGAGAGGGGCGTTTGGAGCGGGTGCGGTGCAGTAGTGGGCGTAGGTTGGGTTGAGCGCAGCGAAGCCCAACAGGGTCCGGTCCTGCTCAGTAGTAGCTGCGCATCACCGCGATCCCGGCCTCCAGTACCTCCCGCCATTCCTGGCGCAGTGCAGGAGAGAAGTCCGGATCGTGTCGGGCCAGGGTGGCGAGCAGGCAGTCGACCCAGAGGTCGTAGAGTTCGGCGTCGATGTCCAGTCGTGCGCGGCAATGGCTTTCGCCGAGCTGGCGCAGCTTGGTGGCGGGCATGCCACGGGCGACGAGGACCAGGTTCATGATGCCGTGGCGCAGCAGCTGTTGCTGGGCGGCCATGTCGGTGTGGGCGAATTTCTCCCGCACCCGGGGCGAGCTGGCCAGGAAGCGCTGATAGAAGTCATCGAAGAAGACGGGGCTGGCGCAGCAGCGTCCGTAGCTCAGCATCACGTTCTGGGCCGGCAGCATGCGGATTCCTGGGCGGGCATGAGGCGACGCAGCCTGCCTGGAGGAGAGGGCTGGCGTCTTGATCCAGGTCAGGGCGACAGCCAATCGACGGCTCTGAAACATTTTGAACCAATTCACGAGGCGGCTTCTCTACCCTAGGCGCAGCGGTAGCCGAGAAACCCCTACTCCAGAGGGCCTGGTCCGTCGCGGCGCGACTATCGTCCCCTGGAGAATCCCATGAGTCAGACACCCCTGTTACTCGGCTTTGTCATCATGTCGCTGGCTTCCCTGGCCATCTATGCCAAGGGCGCCCACCGCGGACCGCTGCGTGGTCATACCCTGGTCCATGCCGCCGTGCCCTTCATCGCCGCCACGGCCTATCTGGCCATGTACCTGGGGGTCGGCAATCTGATCAAGCCGGACGGCAGCATCACCTACGTCGCCCGCTACCTGGACTGGACCTTCACCACGCCGCTGCTGCTGGCCGGGGTGGTGAGTTCGGCCTACCTGGGTGCCCGCGAGCAGGAAGGCGAGGCCGGTTTCGTGGCCTCCATCGTCACCCTCGACGTGGTGATGATCGTGACCGGTCTGGTCGCGTCCCTGGCGCCCTACGGCACCCTCAAGTGGGTGTTCTTCGCCTGGTCCTGCGCGGCCTTCGTCGGGGTGCTCTATTTGCTGTGGAAGCCGCTGGCGGCCCTGGCTGGGCAGCACGCGGCGATCGGCGCAGCCTATCGCAAGAACGTCGGCTTTCTCAGCGTGCTCTGGCTGATCTACCCAGTGGTCTTCGCCGTGGGGCCGGAGGGTGTCTGGGCGGTGAGTGACACCGCCACTGTCTGGGTCTTCCTGATCCTCGATGTGCTGGCCAAGGTGGTTTACGCCTTCACCTCCGAGCGCAATCTCAAGGCGGCTCTGGCACGGCCTGGCGTCTGAGCATGACGACCACCGGGCGCGGCGGGCTGGTGCTGCTGCCGGCCGCCGGGCTCGCCAGCCTGGCAGGCGGGGCGGGGCAGCTGGCCTTCGCGTTGCTGGTGGGTCTGGGGCTTGGCCTCCTGCATGGCGCCAGCGATCTGCGCCTGGTCGCTCCCGCACGGCGCCTCGCCTTTCTTGGCAGCTACCTGGCGACGGCCCTGGCCTGCCTGCTCTGCTGGCAACTGGCGGGGACACTGGCGCTGCCACTGTTCCTGCTGCTGTCGATCTGGCATTTCGCCCATGAAGACGAACTTCTCGCCGATCGGCTGAGTGCGCTGGCGCTGGGACTGTTCATCGTGGGTGGTCCGGCGGTGCTGCATGAGGCGGCCGTCGCCCGGCTGCTGGCACTGGCCATGGGGCCGGATGCCGCTTCGGCGCTGGCGACGGGGCTGGCCAGGTCGCTTGCCCTGGGTGGGGCCTTGGCGCTGCCGGTGCTGCTGCTGGCCGCCTGGCAACGCCGCTGTCCCTGGCTGGCGGCCACGCTGCTGGCGGTGGTGCTGGCGCCGCCTCTGGTCGGTTTCGCGCTGGGTTTCTACCTGCTGCACGCCGCGCCCCAGACCGGGGTACGCCAGCGGCTGCTGGGGGCGCCTACCTTCACGGCCTATCTGCAGCTGACCTGGCCGATCCTGCTGGGCGCGGCCGTTTTCACCCTGGCCGGTGGCCTGGTCTTCGTACTGCAGGAGCGCACCGGCATCCGGGCGCTGTTCGCCGTGCTGGCGGCCTTCGCCGTACCCCACATGCTGGTGCTGCCGCGCTTTCTCGCCCCGGGTGCCGAGGCCACACCGCGCTCAGGGCCGCAGATGGTTGAGCGGTAGCTCGGTGCTGGCCAGGATCTGGTTGAGCACGAAACTCGAGCGCACGCTGGAGACCCCCTCGATGCGCGTCAGGGTGCCCAGCAGCAGCTGCTGATAGTGCTCCATGTCGGGCACGACGACCTTGAGCTGGTAATCCGCATCCATGCCGGTGACCAGGCAGCACTCCAGTACCTCGGGGCACTGGGCGATGATCGCTTGGAAGTTCTCGAAGCGCTCCGG
Source organism: Pseudomonas sp. AS2.8 (assembly GCF_014190935.1). Classification (NCBI taxonomy): domain Bacteria; kingdom Pseudomonadati; phylum Pseudomonadota; class Gammaproteobacteria; order Pseudomonadales; family Pseudomonadaceae; genus Pseudomonas; species Pseudomonas sp. AS2.8. The sequence goes on along the minus strand of NZ_JACHVV010000004.1, from coordinate 486,875 downwards.
GGTATGCCTGTCCATGCCGATCAGCACGAAGGCGGTCAGCGACAGCCCGAGCTTCTTGCGATCCAGCAGGGCGACCTGGCGGGTGATATAGCCGCTGTCTTCCAGTTGCTTGACCCGTCGCGAGCAGGGTGAGGGCGACAGGCCGATGCGTTCGGCCAGTTCCTGGTTGGAGAGGCGCGCGTCGCGCTGCAGTTCTGCCAAGATTTTCAGATCGAAGCGATCGAGTTTGTCCATTTTGCATGCCTTGCGCTAGCCGATTGCGCCTAATGCTAGGTTTATGGCCAAGGATTGCGCAAGAGGCAGGAAAGAAGCTGCACAACGCAACCCGCTGCTGGCAGCAGGGGCGTAAGCTGAACTCAACTTCGATAGCCCGGTAGAGCTGTCCAACGAAGGCGCCCCAGGAGGGCCTTTCGCATCGCCAACGACGGTATCCCGTCCGCCGCGCCCGGGCCCGCCCAGGTCACCATTCCTGGTCGATCGCAGCCACCGTCACGAGCGGTGCGAGAGGACAACGAATTCAAGGGGAGACCGCAAGGTCTCCCCTTTTCTTTTGGGTGGGATTTGGTGTTTGGTGGGAAGAGCATCGCGGCCAGGGCGGTCCGCCGATACGGCCGCCCCTACAGGCTTCGATATGCTTCGTAGGAGCGACTGTCTTATCGCAGCCATGGCCGCAATAGACCGTAGGTTGGGCTGAGACGGCTTTATCGTCGAAGCCCAACATTGTCGGCGCTCCGCGGCAAGACCTGTTGGGCTTCGCTACGCTCAACCCAACCCACGGCGACCCGCCATGGCTGCGATCATCTCGTGAGCCTCAGGCCTGTCCGGGCGGTTGCTTGTCCACGGTCAGGGGCGCGTCGCTGGCGAGGAATTCCCGGGCCTCCTCCTCACTGGCCACCGAGGGCGGCGAGCCGCGCAGGGGTTGGCCGGCGGTTTCGCGCACGGTGAGCATGGTCAGGATGCCGATCACCGCAGCGGCCATCATGTAGTAGGCCGGCACCAGGGGGTCGCCGGTCTTTTCCACCAGCCAGGCGGTGACCAGCGGGGTGGTGCCCCCGAACAGCGACACCGAGATGTTGAAGGCGATGGACAGGGCGCTGTAGCGGATCGGGGTATAGAACAGCGCCGGCAGGGTGGACGGCATGGTGCTGGTAAAGCAGGCCAGGGCCATGCCCAGCAGCATCAGGCCAAGGAAGATCAGCCAGTCGTGGCCGCTGCCGATCAGCTTGAGGCAGGGAATCGCCAGCACCAGGATCGCCAGGCAGGCGCCGATGATCATCGGCTTGCGGCCCAGGCGGTCACTGAAGAAGCCACCCAGGATGTTGAGCGGCATCATCACCACCATGACGATGAGGATCAGCAGCAGGCCCTTGGTCTCGGCGTAGCCCATGGTCACGGCCAGGTAGCTGGGCATGTAGGTCAGCAGCATGTAGTCGGTGACGTTGAACACCAGCACTAGGCCGATGCACTTGAGCAGGGCGACGCGATGCAGGGTGAACAGCTCGCGCAGGCTGTGCGCCGGACCGTCCGCGGCCTTGCCTTCGTTGGCTTCGGTATGGGCCTTGAATGCCGGAGTTTCTTCCAGCTTGAGGCGCATATAGAGCCCGAGCAGGCCGAGCGGACCGGCGATGAAGAAGGGTACGCGCCAACCCCAGTCGAGCAGCTGTTCCTGGGTCAGGGCCGCAGTGAGCGCCGTGACCGTTCCCGCGCCGGCGATATAGCCGGCCAGGGTGCCGAATTCCAGCCAACTGCCCATGCGTCCGCGGGTCTTGTCGGTGGCGTATTCGGCGATGAAGGTCGCCGCGCCCCCGTATTCGCCACCGGTGGAGAAGCCCTGCACCACGCGCGCCAGCAACAGCAGGGCGGGTGCCCAGATGCCAATGCTCTGGTAGCTGGGGATCAGGCCGATGCTGAAGGTGCCCAGGGCCATCATGATCATGGTCAGGGCCAGCACCTTCTGGCGACCGTACTTGTCGCCCAAAGGACCAAAGACCATGCCGCCGATGGGGCGGACCAGGAAGGCCACGGTAAAGGTGGCGAAGGTGGCGATCAGCTGGGCGGCGGCGTCGCCGTCGGGAAAGAAGACCTTGCCCAGGGTCACGGCCAGGTAGCCATAGACGCCGAAGTCGAACCATTCCATGGCGTTGCCGAGGGCGGCGGCGCCGACGGCGCGCTTGACCAGGGAATTGTCGACGATGGTGAGGTCGTCCGGTTTTACCTCATGGCGGCGCTTGAACCAGCCAACGTGATGATGGTGTTTCGACATGTGTTTTCCTCCTTGCGTGGGGCCATAGACCCGAGCGCACCGCTAGAAGTGCGATGACAGACGGGCAGAAACTTCCCTGCCGCCTCCAGGGATGGTCCCGGGAATGCCTGCACGGCCCTGGGGGATTCAAGACCCGGGCGTCCGCTCCGCCCTTGCGGCCCCCGGGTTTCCCCGCTCGCCCTCGGCAGTCTGTGGCGGCCGTTCGAGCGCGGATGGGCGCGCGGCTAACGGCCAGGCTGGGGCAGGGTCCAAGCCTTGGGGTACTCTGGGCCATGCCCTCGTGGAGCCGTGCGATGAAATCGCCTGCCGTGCTGTTCGCGCTTGTCCTTTCCGGCGTTTCCCTGTGGAGCGCCGCGCCCGCCTGGGCCGACAACAACTATCGCCTCGGCGGCGGCTACGTGACCCCGCCACCCGGGGCCCAGCCGCCGCCGATCGCACCCGCCGGCAACGCCGGGCGCTGGCAGGGCGGTGGCCAGGGTGACTGGAATGGTGGCCCGCCCGGGCGTGGCGACGGTCCTGGGCGCGGCAATGGTCCGGCGCTGGAGCGCTGGGAGCGCAACGACCCCCCGCCGCCGCGGCCGGGCTATCAGCCGGCCTGGCAGGATCGCCCCGTTCCCGTGCCGCGCCCCGGCTATATGCTGCCGGCGCCCGATCAACCGGGGCGGAACTACCCGCCGCCTCCGCCCCCGCGTCCGGAGCGCGATCCCCAATGGGCCGGGCCGCGTCCGGGTTGGGGCGCCAATCCCCAGTGGCGACCGGGGTTCGAGGTGCCGGGCGTGCCGGCCGGCTTCACCCGCATCTGGTACCGGGACAGCCAGTATTACTATGCCGACGGCTACTGGTATCGACCCCAGGGGCCGCGCTATGTGGTGACCCTGCCGCCGACCGGGGTGCGGGTCAGCGTCCTGCCGGCCTTCGCCGAGACCCTGTGGATGGGCGGCACCACCTATTACTTCGCCGCGGGCAGCTACTACCGCACCGATCCGGGCGGCGGCTTCGTCACCGTCGCCGATCCCAGCGTGGCGGCCGTGCCGACCACCACGGCAGCGCCTAGGGGAACGGACTACGACGCCTATGACGTCACCGCCTATCCCTTGCAGGGGCAGTCGCCGCAGCGCTACGCCACGGATCGCTACGACTGCCGGCGCTACGCCGCCGGAGAGTCGGGCTTCGATCCCGAGCGACCCGGTGCGGTCGGCGATCCCTACCTCACCCAGCGTTTCCGCCAGGCGCTGGCGGCCTGCCTGGCGGGGCGTGGCTATCGCGTGGAGTAGCTATCGGGTGGAGTAGCTGTCGCGTGGAGTAGCCATCAGTCGTTGGTCAGCTGCACCAGGGTGAACAGCCCGAAGGGCGGTACGCTGCGGCGACTGGCGCGGCGCAGGTCTTCGCGGGAGAGGATGGAGCCCATGGCGAAGTCCGGGTGCCAGCCGAGCTTGCGCGAGGCCGGTGCCAGGGCCTTTTCCGCCAGCAGCCGCAGGCCGCTCTCGGCCTGGAAGTGATTGACCAGCAAGAGGTGACCCCCCGGCTTCACCACCCGGCGCATCTCCTGCATCAGCTTGCGCGGATTGGGCACCACCGAGGCCACGAACATGGCCACGGCGATATCGAAGGAGCCGGTGGGCAGGCCGGTTTCCTCGGCATTGGCCTCGAGCAGGGCGTCCACCGTGGTGATGTCGTCGCGAATGACCCGCTCCCGGGCCTTGGCCAGCATGTCGGGCGAAAGATCGATCCCGGTGACGCGCTTGTCGGCGCCGTAGTGAGGCAGGGCCAGCCCCGTCCCGACGCCCACTTCCAGCACCCGGGTCCCCGCCAGGGCGTTGACCGCCGCCACCGCACGCTTGCGGCCCGGCGCGGAAACGCCGCCGAACACCCGATCATAGACATTGGCCCAGCGCCGGTAGGCGGAAATGATGGCGGCATTGTCCAGCGCGGAGTGCGGAGCGGCGCTGTCGGCGGTATTCAGCGAATAATCGATTTTCTTCGAGTCGTGCATAGCGGCCTTGTCATTGTCGGTAGATGAAAGCAGAGGCGTTACGAAGCGAATTCGGCCAGGCGTCCAATAGTGATAAGTGCGATCTGTTGGTGGATACAGGCGCTTCGCTATGTCGTCGTGCGGATCGAAAGTGGCTCTTTCGTCTTGGCGTCCAGGGTCTGCAAGCCAGGCGTAACGGCTGCTCCAGATAGGATCGTTACTGTTTTAGAACAATCGCACAGTGTTTGGCTAGTTATGTCTGGTGTTATCTCGCCTGGATGAGAAGTTGGTAGTTCTAATTGTTTTTGATTGTTCGTTCTTTCAATTTAAATATTGTTTAATTATTTGTTCGTTCAATTAATGAGGTGGATAGGCGGGGGCACGCTGCTCTGCAGTCTTCTGGCCAGGAAAGCGGAGGCAGAGCGCAGAGAGAGTCGGGAGCCAGTTGAGGGGGCTAAAGAGAGATGCCATGGTCAGCAGCCCCACGCTTGCTTCCGCGAAAGCGTCTTAGCTTTACTGGGCGCTGGCCGATAGACCTTGGCCATCAGGGCTTTTGGAATAGGTTTTAATGCTTAGCTGGCGCATTGATAGCTGGCTTTATTTGCATTCTGCAAGGCAATGCACCACGCCGCAGCCTTCCGTTTCGCCTGTCCCGGTCCTGTCCAGTCATCCCGCCAGGATGGCCGAATATCCAGCCGTTGCTGATTTTCAGCTCGCCTGGGTGCAGCATTCCTACCATTCCGTTACCCATAAGGCCGAGCTGGCGTGCAGAAGGCTGAGGGCTTCACTTTTGCTTTATAGCTAAGGATGAAGTTGCTGCTGTACGGTGCCACTCCGGAACGCTGTACCCGCGGCTGGAGAGAAAATTGCTCCACGGCCAGAGCCAGTGAGTAGCTCTTGGAGCTCGGATCGCTTCGCCAATGGATGCTGCCTTCGCTACCCATCACGGGTCTGCTCGGTCTGGTTGTTGGGTCTGATACAAGCCAGGACAGCTATGCCGGCCATCATGGTTTCGGGGCCGACTATCCCGCGTCTGCTGACTTGCGGTGTCCATGGATTCAGCATGGTAGACACAGGTATCAGTGGAGCACGTCTAGGCTTATGACGCCGGATCGATTCGCTTTTTGTCTGAATGCTCAAGGATGACGACTGAGTGCTGTCTCGCCGCGGAAGGAGATTCCCGGCTTGCGCTTTTCGCTTGGATACCCCGTCATGAAAAATAGGTCATTACGTCCCGTCCAGGGTTTTACCCTGATCGAGATGTTGGTAGTTGTCGCCTTGCTGGGCATCTTCTTGGCCATCGCCGCGCCCAGTTTTGCCGGTCTGATCCGCTCCAACAAGGTCCAGGCCGCTGCCGATGAGTTGGTGACGGTATTGCAGTATGCGCGTAGCGAAGCCATTACCCGGGGGGTGACGGTAACGTTGACGGCTGATAGTGCGAACACCTGGAATGCCGGCTTCAACATCACTGCGGCAGGGCAGGTACTCAGGCGTATCGACGCCGGCGGTTTGCAGAGTGGTATAACGGTGAGCTCGGGTGCCGTTCAGGCGAGTTTCAGCGCGACCGGTACTACCGGTGCCACAATCAATCAGTGTTTCACCCTTTGCCCAGTCGATCAGGCAGGGCAGTGCCGTTTCGTGGGTGTCAGCGTGACCGGACGGATCACCCAGCCATCCACCGACCGGCCCCCGACTGGGGAGTGCACGTGAGGAGGCTGCAGTCAGGCTTCAGCATGATTGAGGTGTTGGTCAGCGTCGTGCTGATCTGTGTGGGTCTGCTTGGCATTGCCGCCTTGCAGAGCAAGGCGGTGCCTTTCACTCAAGACTCCGTCCAGCGCAACGCTGCCATGATGCTGACCAATGACCTTCTGGAGCTCGTCCGCGCCAACCCGACGGCAGTCGACAGCTACCTCAAGGCGCCTGACGATGATTTCGCGAGTGCACCGGCAAGCTGTCGTCCGACCCCAGCCGCTGCGGATGATCAGCTCGCCTGCTGGGCAGCCCAGGCCAGTTCGCTCCTGCCCGGTGCGGCGGACCTGCTGAGCAGTTCCTTCTATGTCTGTCAGAACGCGACCCCAGGTCCTGCGGGGGCGGCGGCGTCCTGTAAGGGAGGCGACTACCTCGAGATCCAGGTGGCCTGGGTCGCGCCGGTCGACAGCTGCCTGGACGGTGGTACTCCGACTGGCAACGGTACCAGCTCCATCTGTACCTACCGTTTGCGAACCCGACTCTGAGGCCCGTTCAATGCTCAACCGCTTCGTGAACGCATCGGCCCGGCAACGGGGACTGTCCATCGTCGAGCTGATGGTTGCCCTGGCCATCAGCAGCTTTCTGATCCTGGGAATCACCCAGCTCTACATCAACAACAAGAGAACCTACCTGTTCCAGCAGAGCCAGGAGGTCAATCAGGAGAATGGCCGCTTCGCGTTGGCGCTGCTGAGTCAGGAGCTGGCCAAGGCGGGCTATCGACGGCGGCCGGATATCGCGGTCACCCAGGATTTTCCGGCCGACAGCGGAAGCTCGAATACCGGCAACGCCCTGGATTGCAAGTTCGCGGCGGGTGCCTCGGTGACTGGCGATGCGACCAGTATCTGTATCCGTTACCAGGCGCGCGACGCCCGGGAAATCGACTGCCGTGGTCAGGTGCTGAGTGCCCAGTCGAGCACCTTGGCCAACAACGCCGATGCCCCCTACGAGTACTCCAATACCGCTCAGAACGCGGTGATCGTCGAGCGCTTTTCCCTGGCGACCGATCTCAACTTCACCACTGGGGCGGCTAACGAACGTCCAGGCGCCTTGGTGTGTGCGAGTAATCTGCTGGCCTGCGGCAATGGCGCCTGTACTCGGATCAAGGGTGATACCGGCACCGCTCAGCTCATCAGCGGTATTCGCGATCTGCGCTTCGACTATGGCGTCGGTACCGACAAGAGCGTCTCCTCCTTTACCCTCACGCCCGCTACCAGTTCGGCCGCCCTGATCCGAGCTGTGCGCTATTCGGCTCTCTTGCAGTCAGTGGCCCGTGGATTACGCGATACCAGCGATACACCGCTCGTCCTGAGCCAGTGGAACCAGACCTATTCCACGACCTTTACCGGCAGCGCCTATCTGTACCAGATCGCCCAGGACACCATTACCCTGAGGAACCTGATGCCATGACCTTTTCTCGATGCCACTCGGGAAGACGACAGCGTGGCGCGTCGTTGCTGATCGCGTTGGTGCTGCTCCTGCTGTTGACGATTCTGGCCCTGACCAGCCTGCGGGGCGTCACCCTGGAGTCACGGGTCATGGGCAATATCAAGCAGCAGCACAATCTGCAGAGCGCCGCCGAGACCGCACTCAGGGCCGGCGAGGGCGTGATCGGCAGAGCCGTTGCCGCGCCCGACCTGGCAAGCACCTGTACCTTGACCTTCTGCATTCCCTATCAGCTGCGCAACAACGCCTACCTGAACGCCGGAGGTGCTGCCCTGGGTAGCGAGACGATCGGCAAGCTCAGCGTACCTCTGGGGTACATGACGCCGCTGTTCCGTAACGGCGACCCGAGCGCAACCCTCGACGGCTACAGCATCCTGAACTCAGGTACCACGGCGGAAACGCCCAATGCCCGCTGGTACGTGGTCGATCTCGGACCTCTGGATACTGGTAGCGAAAACAATTGCGCCCTGACCGGATGTGGCACGCGCTACTACGAGGTGGACAGCTGTGCGGGTGCCGGCTGTGCGAGCGATCAAGTCGGCCAGCGGATCACCTACCGCTCAGTCATGGCCAAGAGCTTCTAATGCGCGAGGACGCGTCGATGAACGTTCAAACCGGTCGTCACGGTTGGATAGCGCTGCTGGCAGCCCTGGTTTTCTCCAGCTTGGCCCAAGCCACCACGACCTTTCCCAGCCAGTCGCCTCTGTTCGTAAGCCAGGCGGAGCCGCCCTTGGCGATGCTGGTATTGGGCAAGGATCATTCGCTGTTTTTCGAAGCTTACAACGATGCCAGCGATATCGACGGCGATGGCGTACTGGATCTGAAGTTCAAGCCGACCATTGCCTACTACGGTCTCTTCGACTCGGCCCTGTGCTACAGCCATTCCGGCGGCAGCGGCAACGGCGACAAGTTCACCCCCATCGGGAAGGCCGCCAGCAATAGCGCCGGGACCTATGCCACCTGTTCTGGGAGCTGGTCCGGCAACTGGCTCAACTACGTCACCACCAGTCGCATCGATGCCCTGCGCAAGGTGCTCTATGGCGGCTATCGACAGCTCGATGACACTTCCCAGACCGTCCTGCGGCGGGCCTACATCCCGCAGGATGGCCACTCCTGGGCCAAGGAGTACACCAGCGTCGCCGTCGATGGCTACGACATTGCCAATTTCACGCCCCTGAGTGCGCCTGCCAACGGCATCCGATTGTTCTTCGGCAACGTGACCATGACTGCCGGCACCAACTGCAGTGTCTTGAGTTCCTGCAGTAACCTGCCGCCGTTGTTGTCCGTGGTCAAAACCGCGGATACCACCACAAGGGTCTGGGATTGGGCGTCTTCGGAATCTCCGGTGCTCAACAACAACACCTACGGTAGGGGTACTCGTACCAACTACACCGTACAGGTAGCGGTCTGCACGGGTGACTATCACGACAACGACTGCCAGGCCTATCCAAACGGGCAGTACAAACCGGTCGGATTGCTGCACGACTTCGGTGCCGACGACGCCATGCTTTTCGGCTTGCTGACGGGCAGCTACAACAAGAACATGTCCGGTGGCGTGCTGCGCAAGGTCGTATCCAGGTTCAGCACTGAAGTGAACGCCAATACCGGGGTCTTCAGCGCCAATGCCACTATCGTCAGAGCCCTGGATGCGTTGCGCATCCGCGACTACAACAACGGCGGCAATGGCAGTGCCTATCGGCGTGGCAGTTACCGGACTGGCATCATGCCGGAAGGCTATTATCCCGACTGGGGTAACCCCATCGCCGAGATGATGTACGAAACGTTGCGTTATTTCGCCGGCAAGGCTGCGGCGACCGCCGCTTTTACCGGAAACAACAGCGACACCGGGCAGAATGAAGACGCCAACGTGGGGCTTCCACAGCCGACGTGGGACAACCCCTATGCCAGCAACAGCGCAGCCAATGCCCACTGGTGCGCCAAGCCCAACATGCTGGTGATGAGCAACGTCAACGTCTCCTACGACTCGGATCAGTTGCCCGGCAGTGCCTTTGCGTCTTTCAGCGGCGATCTCAGCGGTCTCGATGTCAGTGCCCAAGCCAGGGCCATCAGTGCCCTGGAGCCCTCGGTGGCCGGTCAGCGTTACATTGGTGCGGTAGGCACCAACGAGGATTATGCGCCTACCGCCAAGGCGGTCACGACTCTCGCCAACATCCGCGGCTTGGCACCTGAGGAGCCCACCAAGCAAGGCAGCTACTATTCGGCCTCTGTGGCCCGCTATGGCGCGAACACCGATTTGAACAGCGTCTCGGGCGATCAGAAAACCAACACCTACGTTGTCGCCCTGGCATCCTCCCTGCCGAAGTTCGAATTCAACGTCGGCGGCAAAACCGTTTCCCTGGTGCCCTTCGCCAAGACCATCAACGGTGTCGGCACCAATCGAAGCAGGGGTAACTACCAGCCCACGGACGCCATCGTCGATCTGTACGTCGAAGCCTACAGCAGCACAGGCGCAGTCTTTCGCGTCAACTACGAGGCCGATGAACAGGGCAACGATTTCGATAGTGACGTCATCGTCAAGTACGACATCAGCGTAGCCAGCGGTCAGCTAAAGGTGGTGGTGACCCCTACGGCCCAGTCCACCGGCAGTAATCAGAACCTGGGTTACGTGATTTCCGGGACCAATCGTGACGGAGCCTATCTGGTCACCCAGGACAAGAATGCGAGTCTCAAGTATTTCCTCAACGTACCGCCAGGTCAGGATGCCGGTTACTGCAACTACAGCTCCGAGGCGAGCATGGCTGCTTCCTGTGCCCAACTGCCTTGGATCAACGGGAACCCAGCGGCCAGTACCCAGCTGTTCACGCCGGGCAGTACGGCGGCTACCACGCTCAACAGTCCGCTGTGGTTCGCCGCTAAATATGGCATCGCCGGACGCGATACGACGGGGATCGTTGGTGATCCGGATAACTATTTTCTAGTCACCAATGCCGCAAGACTGAAAAGCCAGTTGCGCGCTGCGTTGAGTCAGATTTTGCAGAACAATAATTCCGTGGCAGCGCCGGCGGTGTTGCCCTCCCTAAGCACCAGCAGTGGTACGACGACTAACTATGACACCTATGCCACGGGTCTAAACGTGACGTACTGGAGCGGCGAGCTGACCAAGACGACAGTGGCTATCGGCACCACCGCGGGCGCTACGAACAAGACGACCACTACGGCCTGGAAGGCCAGTACAGTGATGCCCGCCTGGACCGACCGCACTATTCTGATTCCTGCGGTTCCCGGTACCGGAACGGGGTTACGCTCGTTCACCTACAAGAACCTTGCGGATCGCACCTACGACGGCAAGCCCCTGCAAAACAATCTGGATGCCGATAAGGTCGATTTCCTCAAGGGCGATGCGTCCAAGGAGTCCTCCCTCTACCGCAAGCGTTCGTCCTTGTTAGGCGACATTGTCAATTCCACACCTGCAGTGGCCAGTGGCGCTCAGTATCTGACCAGTGCCGCCAATGCGTTGGAAGGCGCCACGGGTGACTATGCAACCTTCAAGGCTAACCAGGCGCGTGTTGCGCCCATGGTGTACGTCGGCGCCAATGACGGCATGTTGCATGGCTTCAATGCCAATACGGGTAAAGAGGCCTTCGCCTTTATGCCTACGGCGGTGATTCCCAACCTGTATCAGTTGGCCCGTTCTTCCTATAACGATGCCTCTGCTTCGCTCCATACCTACTATGTGGACGGCTCGCCCGTCATTGCCGATGTCTACTTCGGACAACAATGGCGCAAGGTTCTCATCGGCACTTTGCGAGGAGGCGGTAAAGAGGTCTTCGCGCTGGATATTACCGATCCGACATCGCCCAGGTTGTTATGGGAATTCACCGGGGCGGACATCCGCACCAACCCTGCCAGCGGTAGCGCGCAGGGGGTAGCGAACTCGCGTAGCGACCCCATGCTAGGCAATAGTTTCGGTACTCCACTGGTGGTTCGATTGCACTCTGGGCAGTGGGCAGTGCTGTTTGGCAATGGCTATGATGGTAACGGCCGCAAGGCTGCACTTTATGCATTGAACGTGGCGGACGGCTCTGCCATCGGCAGTAATTTCCCGTTGGTTGTCGAAGCCGACAGCAAGAGCAACGGTTTATTCAACCTGAAGTCTCTGGACGTCAACTCTGACGGTATCGCCGACTATGTCTACGGTGGCGACCTGCAGGGCAATCTATGGCGGTTCGATCTGATCGCCGGCGGTAACCTCACGAGTTCGGCACGCGCCTCGGACTTCAAGGTTTCCTTTGGTGGTAGTCCGCTCTACCAGGCAAGAAGCCGTGACAAGAACGGTACCGTCCAACCCATTACGGCGCCGCCGTCGCTGGTTCGTCACCCATCCGGCCAAGGGTTTGTGGTGATGTTCGGCACCGGCAGCTATTTTTCCTTGGAAGACAAGTCGTCTTCCGACCTGCAAAGTATCTATGGCATCTGGGACAAGAGTGTGGCCACGGTCTCTACCCCTAATGCCGCGACCACTACCCCGACGCTTAATCGCGCCTCTCTGCAACGCCAGAACTTTTCCCAGGAGACCGCCCTTGGCAGCAAGGCCGTGCGGGTGCTCAGCAACAACAGCGTGGACTGGTCCGCAGCAAGTGGCTGGTATCTCGACCTCGCCTACAGTGGCGTCCAGCTCGGCGAGCGTATGGTTGATCCCATGACAGCCAGCGGTCAGGCGCTATTTTTCAGCACTATCACACCCAATAGTGAAGTCTGTGCCGCAGGGATCTCGGGCTGGACCTATGCGGTGGATCCAAGTTCGGGAGGGCGCACGACATTCAATGTGTTCGACCTCAATGGCGATGGCGTGGTCAACGCTGCGGACAGTTCGAATGACACGGTGATCTCTGGATTCGACATGCCTGCAGGAGGAACTACGCTCTCGGGTAGCCAGTTGGGCAGTACGGACGCCAACTTGACCACCATCAATAAGGGTCCTCAGGCATCGGGCCGGCAAACCTGGCGGGTAATACCGCAACCTCAATGAGTTCGGGAGACAAACTCAGCATGACCAGTACCCGGGGCTTTACCCTGATCGAGCTGATGATCACTGTTGCCATCGTTGGCATCCTGGCCGCCATCGCCTATCCGAGCTACCAGAGCTACATCCTGCGCAGTCATCGTTCGGAGGGCATGGCGCTGCTCAGCGAGGCAGCGGCTCGGATGGAGCGTTATTACGCTCAGAACAGTACTTACAAGACAGCTACACTCAAGGGTTTAGGCCTTACTAGCAATGCTGACGCCAAAACCCTGGACTCGTCCAACAAGTACTACGCCTTGAGTCTTGGAACGCCAACCGATACCACCTACAACCTGAGCGTGGCGCCGCAGAATGCGCAGATCAAGGATTCCTGCAAGACGTTGACGCTGGATTCCACCGGTCTGCGTGGTGCGGCTGGCACGACGGCAGACAAGGACGCTGCGACCGTTACCAACTGCTGGCGCTAATCCTCTCGTCCCTGCACCAGGCCCGCATCCCGGTCCTGTTCCACGCGAGAGCCGCCGAAGCCCAAGGTCACCCGCTGGGTGGCGTCGGCCTTGCCGGCGTCGCGGGCTTCGTGTTCGACCACCAGGCGGTTGAGGCGGTTGAGCAGGTGCATGGATTCGTCGTAGGCGGTGCGATAGAGGGTGAGCGTGGAATCCTCGGTCAGGTTGTGGCCGTAGACCACGTGAAAGGTGAAGTCCGGCGCGGCGCGGTCCTGCAGGTAGAGGCGCTCGAAGCCGGCCAGCAGGTCGCCGGTGAAATGGGCCAGCAGCCGCCCTGCGCCTTCCTGGCTCTCGGTGCCGCGCAGCAGCGAGCGGGGGGTGAGCACCACCCGGTCTTCCTCGTCGAGGCGGGCGTACCCCTTGCGCAGCCATTCATCCAGCACGGTGCGGGCGCGGACGTCGCTGCCGACGCTGGCGACCAGGGCATCGAAACTCTGTTCGCCGCCGCGCCGCTGGGTGCGGGGGAGGGGGCGCAGGTTGCCCTCGGCATCGAGCAGATCCAGGCGTGAGGTCCAGGCGCTGAGGACCTGCCATTCCAGGCTGGGCGTGCAGGGTGTGCGTTCCGGGCTGGCCTCGCGCAGGGCGCGGACCTCGCGGCGCGGCAGGCCGGTCAGGACCGAGATGCGACTGTCGGAATTGGGCTTGTCGCGCAGCGGTTCGAAATCCTGGGCGACCTCGAAGTAGGTCTGGCGCAGCAGGCGATCGAAGGTCTGGTAGGTCACGCCGGAGGCGATGGCGATACGCACCAGCCGACCGATCAGGCTGCGCAGAAGCAGGGGTACCTTGGTGGAAAGCATGGGGGACTCGACGCGGCATACGCCCGCCCATCTTCGCGGGGCCTCGGGCCCCAGTCAAACCGGCCGGTCACAAAGTGTCGCGGACGCCGCTCAGGCTGTCGTCCGCGGGTCAGCACGCTGGCTAGCCGGGGGTGCCTGATTCGGTCGCGCCGGCCACGTCCGGATCGTCCGGAAACTCCTCGGGCTCCATGTCCGCATAGGGCAGTTCTTCGGGCGGCGGGGTGTTGCTGGGGTTGTCGTAGGTCTTCTGGTCGGCGTCGCTCATGGTGGCTCTCCGGGGTGGGTGTGGAGATATCGAACCCCTCTGGACGGGGCCGTTCCCGAGCGGCTGTCGACAGCGACCTCGTGTCGGCCAGGCGGCCAGCGCTCGAACGTCGTTAGCGCGATAGCGGTCTAACGATCGACCGTCTCATCCGAATGACGGCGCCCGAGGATTTCCGTGATGACCACGCCCACCGCCGTCCATCCGCTGCCATTCCAGCCCGCCTTCGAACAGGTGCCGGATGATGAAGCCGAAACCATTCGCGAGATGGTCGCGGCCATGAGAGACATCACCGAGACCACCTACGCCAATGGCGGCCATGCCATCCGCAGCGTGCACGCCAAGAGTCACGGCCTGCTCACCGGCCAGGTGCGGGTGCTGGACGGCTTGCCGCCGGCCTATGCCCAGGGCGCCTTCGCCGTGCCGGGCAGCTATGCCGCGGTGCTCAGATTCTCGACCAATCCGGGCGACATCCTGGCCGACAGCGTCTCCACCCCGCGGGGTCTGGCGCTCAAGCTGATCGACGTGCCGGGTGAGCGCCTGCCCGGCAGCGAAGGGCAGGTGACCCAGGATTTCGTCATGCAGAACGCCCCGGCCTTCACCGCGCCGGATCCCAAGACCTTTCTCAAGACGCTCAGGCTGCTGGCCAAGACCACCGACCGCGGCGAGGGCCTGAAGAAGGTCGCCTCGGCGGTGCTGCGCGGCACCGAGAAGGTGGTGGAAGCCTTCGGCGGCGAGAGTCCGACGCTGAAGAGTCTGGGGGGCCATCCGGAGACCCATCCGCTCGGCGAAACCTTCTACACCATGGTGCCCTTTCTCTACGGCCCCTATTTCGCCAAGCTCAGCGTGGTCCCGATGGCGCCCGAGCTGACCGCCCTGACCGACGCGCCGGTCGAGGTCAATGGCAAGCCCGACGGCCTGCGCGAGGCGGTCAATGCCTATTTCGCCCGGCACGGCGGCGTCTGGGAGATCCGCGTGCAGCTGGGCGTCGATATCGAGCAGACGCCCATCGAGGATGCCTCGGTGGCGTGGCCGGAAGACCTCAGTCCCTATGTGACCGTGGCGCGCCTGGAGGTCCAGCCGCAACCGGCCTGGAACGAGGCGCGCTCGCGCGAAGTGGACGACGGCATGGTGTTCAGTCCCTGGCATGGCCTGGCTGCGCACCGCCCGCTGGGCGGCATCATGAGATCGCGGCAACCGGCCTATGAGATGTCGTCGCAGTTTCGCAGCGAGCGTAACGGCTGCCCGTTGCACCATCCACGCGGACCGGTGGAGCTGTAGCGCGGACTTAGTTGAGCGTGGCGAGCTCGGCGTCGTCGAGTTCGCGGGCGCGTACCGCGGCCGGGCGGGACACCAGCCCGGCGACATAGCGCTCGAAGTGCGGGCGTTTCTCGATGGTGCCGAAGGCCATGCCCCAGGCGAGATGGGCGCCGACATAGACGTCGGCGGCGGTGAAGCGGTCGTCCACCAGGTATTCACCGGGGGCCAGGGCGGCGTCGAGGGTGTCGAGCACCTCGGCGAGGCTGCCATAGCCCACCGCGCCGCGTTTCTGCGGGTCTTCGGGCAGGACGACGCCCAAGGCCTGGTTGGTGGTGGCGGCCTCCAGCGGACCGGCGGCAAAGAACAGCCAGCGGTAGTAGGCACCGCGCGCCGGATCGCTCAGCGGAGGCGCGAGCCCCGCGGCGGGAAAGGCGTCGGCGAGATAGGCGCAGATGGCGGCGGTCTCGGTTACCACGGCGGCGCCATGGCGCAACGCCGGCACCTTGCCCATGGGATTGATGGCGCGATAGGCCGGGGATTTCATTGCCGGCCCGTAGTCGACCCGTTGCACCTCGTAAGGTTGTCCGAGCTCCTCCAGCAGCCAGCGCACGATGCGTCCGCGCGACATGGGATGGGTATAGAGCACAGGCCGGTCGAACATGGTGAAGCTTCCTTGAGTTGTCGTACCCCTTAGCATAGGTAGCCCCTCATCCAGCGTCCATTCACAGGAGCCTGGGTACCCTTCTGCTAAACTGGTAAACCTTTACCAGCCGTTTCACAGGACTCCCGTGCCCTCATCCTTCGCTTCCCTGCCACTGGCCGAGGCCATGCAGGCCAATCTGGCCGAGCTCGGCTACCTGAGCATGACGCCCATCCAGGCGGCCAGCCTGCCCATCATCCTCAAGGGCCAGGACCTCATCGCCCAGGCCAAGACCGGTTCGGGCAAGACGGCGGCCTTTGGCATCGGCTTGCTGACGGGACTTAATCCGCGCTATTTCGGCTGCCAGGCCCTGGTCCTCTGTCCGACCCGCGAACTGGCGGATCAGGTGGCCCGCGAACTGCGTCGCCTGGCGCGCACCACGCCCAACATGAAGATCCTGACCCTCTGCGGCGGCATGCCGCTGGGGCCGCAGATCGCCTCCCTGGAGCATGGCGCCCAGGTGATCGTTGGCACTCCGGGGCGGGTGCAGGAGCACCTGCGCAAGGGCACCCTGGTGCTGGACGGGCTCAATGTCGCGGTGCTCGACGAAGCCGATCGCATGCTCGACATGGGTTTCATTGACGCCATCGCCGATATCCTCAGCCAGACGCCGGCACGGCGGCAGACGCTGCTGTTCTCGGCGACCTATCCGGAAGGCATCGAGCGCATGGCCCAGGACTACCTGCGCGCGCCGCTGCGCATCAGCGTCGAGAGCCAGCACAGCGAAACGCAGATCCGCCAGCGCTTCTACGAGATCGCCGCCCAGGATCGCCTCGCCGCCGTGGTGCGCCTGCTCCGGCACCATCGTCCGGCCAGCGCCGTGGCCTTCTGCCAGACCCGCCAGCAGTGCCAGGAGGTGGTCGAGGCGCTACATGCCCAGCGCATCTCCGCGGCTGCCCTGCATGGCGATCTGGAGCAGCGTGAGCGCGACCAGGTGCTGGCGATGTTCGCCAACCGCAGTCTCTGCGTGCTGGTGGCCACCGATGTGGCGGCCCGCGGCATCGACGTCGCCGGCCTGGAAGCCGTGATCAACGTGGAGCTGTCCCGCGATCCGGCGGTGCACGTGCACCGCATCGGCCGCAGCGGTCGCGCGGGAGAGCAGGGCCTGGCGCTGTCGCTGGTGGCGCCGGCCGAGGCCAGTCGTGCCCAGGCCATCGAGGTGCAGCAGGGTTCGCCGCTGGATTGGCAACCCCTCGGCGCCCTGCGCGACACCCCGGAGCCGCTGGTGCCGACCATGCACACCCTGGCCCTGGCGGCCGGCAAGAAGGACAAGCTGCGCCCCGGCGACATCCTCGGTGCCCTGACCGGCGACGCCGGCCTGCCCGGCGCCAAGATCGGCAAGATCACCCTGTTCGACAACCAGGCCTTCGTCGCCGTGGAAAGAGACATCGCCCGCCAGGCGCTGCAGCGGCTGAGCGAGGGCAAGATCAAGGGGCGGTCGATCAAGGTGCGGATGCTGTAGGGCGGGGCGGATAGCCTCTGTCGCTACGTCGAACTCCTGCCGTTGGGCTTCGACGGTGGAGCCATCTCAACCCAACCTACGGCTCGACCTGGGGCGTAGGTTGGGTTGAGGGCAGCGAATCCCAACGATGATCGGGCGTACCTCAGGCTGTTGGGCTTCGACGGTGGAGCCGTCTCAACCCAACCTACGGTCTCGACCTGGGGCGTAGGTTGGGTTGAGCGCAGCGAAGCCCAACGGTGCCTGGTCGCAATAAAGCGTAGGCTACGTCTCGACCCCCATCCGCCGTCTGGCGCGATGCGAGGAGCCGTTGCGTACCGCCCAGCGCAGCACCGGGGCGGTGGCACCGATACCGGAACGAATCAGCTGCCGTTGCAGCGGACCCTGGTGGAAACCCAGCTCCGCGCTGGCCCAGTCGGGCAGCAGGTCGATGCCGGCCTGCATCATCAGGGCTCCGAAGGGCTTGGCCAGGGCGCTGGGCGCGGGCGCCTGCAGCAGCACCCGGCAGACCTCGCGGCTGCGCTCATCGCAAACCAGCTGCGGACGGATCGCCTGGTAGTAGGCGGCTATATCCGCCCGCGAACGGGGCACGTCCGTCGCGCCCAGGCGTTCGGCGACCAGGGCGATCTCGGCGTAGTAGCGATCCTGTTCTGCACCCGGCAGCCGGGGATCGAAATAGCGCAGATAGGCTGCCAGGAAGTGACTGACCTCGGCCACATGGACCCAGGTCAGCAGCGCCGGGTCTTCGGCGCTGTAGGGGCGGCCGTCGGCGGCCTGGCCCTGGATATGCCGGTGGATGGCCTTGACCCGGGCGATCAGCCGTTCGGCATCGCCGCGACTGCCAAAGGTGGTGGCGGCGATGAACTGGCCGGTGCGGCGCAGGCGGCCGAGCATGTCTTCGCGAAATTTCGAATGGTCCCAGACCCCGGCCAGGGCCAGCGGGTGCAGGGTCTGCATGAGCAGGGCGGCGATGCCGCCGATCAGCATGCAGGTGAAGTCGCTGTGCACCCGCCAGGGCACGCTGCCAGGGCCGAACAGCCCGGGGTCGCCCGGCGGCTGTTCGTAGTCGACCTCGCCCAGGGCCAGCCCGGTGAGGCTCATCACCTGCTGCTCGATACGGTTGCGGATCCGCTCCATGGACTAGCGCGGTAGCAGGTAGAGCGCTGCGTACTGCAGCAGCATGATGGTCTTGCCATCCAGCAGCCGGCCGTCGCGCGCCATGGCCAGGGCCTCGTCGAAGGGCAGTTCCAGCAGCTCGATGTCCTCACCTTCCTCGTGCAGTCCACCGCCGTCGGCGATGCGCTGGTCGGCGCGGTATTCACCGGCGAAGAAGTGCAGCAACTCGGTCACCGAGCCGGGACTCATGAAGGCGTCGAACAGGTGCTGGACGTTGTCCAGGCGGTAGCCCGTCTCTTCCTCGACCTCGGCCTTGATGCGCGCTTCGGGAGCGGCCGCGTCGAGCAGGCCGGCGGGGGTCTCCACCAGCAGGCCGTCGTCCAGGCCGTTGCCCAGGGTCGGCAGGCGGAACTGGCGGATCAGCAGGACGGTGCGTCGCTCGCGGTCGTACAGCAGGATGGTGGCGCCGTTGCCGCGGTCGTAGGTCTCGCGGGTCTGGCGCTGCCAGCTGCCGTCGCGGCGCAGGTAGTCGAAGGTGGTCTTCTTCAGCAGGCCCCAGTCGGCGGAAAGGGTCTCGACCTGCTGGATGCGAACGCGAGGGGTGTCAGGCATGGGGGCTCGTCTGGACAGGAGGCGTCGGGCCACGGTAGCAGAAGCGCTGCCTTTCTAAGGCATGCTCCGCGACCCCGGGTTCCACCCTGTCGTGAGGACGGCAGACCGCCGACGTCTAGAACCAGCGGTCGTTCTTCTTGCGACCCCGCGTCATGGACGGGAGGATCAGGCCGGCCAGCAGGCCGGCGCCGGCGATGCTGCCGCCGTAGACCATGTACTGCATCAGCGCCTGCTTGTTCTCGTTGCCGAGCTTGGCCTGGGTGCTGCGCAGTTCCGACTGGGCCTGGGTGAGCTGGGCGTCGAGGTCCTTGCGGCGGCTTTCCAGTTCGTCGATCTGCTTCTTGCGCGAATCCAGCGTCTCCTGCATGCCCTGGACGCGATTCTTCCAGCTGTCGTCGATGGTCTTGAGCTGGCCGCTCAACTCGGCCACCTGCTGTTCCAGCTGTGGCATGCGCTCGGCCTGGCCGGGCTTGGCCTGCAGGTCGGCATTGGGGATCCAGACGGTGCTGCCGCCTTCGCCGCGGACCTGGCTGTAGTCGCCCTGGGTGCTGATCAGCTCGACCTTCTGCCCGGACTTGAGGGTGCCGACGATGCGATAGCCATCGGTGGGACCACTGCGGACATAGGTGGTCAGGCTGTCGCTGACCCAGCGGGCATTGCTTTCCTGGGCCACGGCGGTGCCGGCCAGAGAAGCGAGAGAGGCGGCCAGGCAGAGGCCGAGATGCGGTAGGCGGGACAGCAGGCGAGATGGGGACATGGGCATGATCGGGTCTTTATGCATGAGCTGAAAAGATGAAGGCCGTGGTGAACAAGCCGGATTATTGTGGGGCAGTACCCTAACAAGCTGCCGCGATCTATCCGCCAACCCGTAGCGCCCTCTGTTCGAGACGGTGAAGCAGTTCAAGCTTTGGCGGCGGAAAGCGACGGCCAGTGTCATCTTGCCGCCATGCGGTGGCAGGCGAAAGCTGCAAGGCCATTCAGGATCTTGCCGGCGGCGCTTCAGAGGCGGTGCAGCAGATCCAGGCTCAGGGCCGCGAGTGCGCCCAGACCGGCGCAGCCGAAGGCTAGCGCCTTGCCCCACCAGCGTTTCCAGGCGATCGCGCCGGCCACCATGCCCACCCCGCAGAGCAACAGGCCGGACTTCAGATAGAAGTCGGACCAGGCGAGCAGCTGATCGATGAAGTTGAAGAGGTCTTGGAATTCCTGCGGCATGGGGCCTCCTGGCGCGCTGGCGCTATTGAGTCGCCGGGGTCCCGGTCGTTCCCTGGCAGTCCGCCGCCAGCAGACGCTCGGCCGAACCCTGGTCGCCCGGCTGGCTGCCCGCGCGGCCGGCCAGCAGCAGGAACTGGCGGCTGGCGTCCCGGCTCGGCAGCGCCACCACCGCCAGTGACAGCCGTGGGTCCGGCAGTGGATAGGGCGGCTGGCTGGCCAGGGCCTGGAAGAAATCCGCCGCCAGCAACTGGGCTTCGCTCAGCCGCCGCGCCTGATAACGACTGCCCGCCAGTGCCTTTGGCAGCGCGCGCCAGTGTTCGTCCAAAGCGGGCGCCAGGGGCAGGAGCTGCTCGCGCACCTCGGGCCGTAGGCAGGCCAGGTGCACATGCAACTGATCCTGGCTGCGCCCGCTGGGGGCATTGAGGGCCAGGGCGATCCGCTCGTCCGCCACCGGCGCCTGGCCCCAGGCGCTCAGGTACCAGCGCTGGCGCCAGGTCAGAGCGAACCAGTTGGGTTGGCCGGGCTGCCACAGGGCCGGACTTTCCAGCCCACGCAGGGGCCGCAGGGGTACCAGGATGAAATGCTGTCGCTCACCCGGCGCGCGCAGCACGGCGAAGCCGGGCTCCCCGACCACCTGGCGACAGGGGGTCGCCAGACCGGTAAGCCGGGCATTGGGCACGCAGAGCCCGGTCGTGACCTGGCGCAGCAGGTCGCGGCTGGAGCACCCCGTCAGCGCCACGCCCAGCATCAGCAGCCACAGCAGGCGCCGCCACGACGAGCGGCCGCCGGTCGGCAGCGAACAACTGCGCGCGCGACGCTTCCAATGGCTATCAGGGCAATGCAGCGGGAGATCAGCCATGGCCAATGGTTGGGCCGGAGACGGCGCGGTTCAGGAACAGATCGACAGCACGGTGGACGATGCGGTGCAGCGCGCCCGCAGCCGTCTGCACCGGGGCGCGAGCCTCACCCATTGCGAGGAATGCGGCGACGCCATCCCCGAAGCGCGCCGCCAGGTGGTGCCGGGCGTGCGCCTGTGCATCCGCTGCCAGTCCGAGCAGGACGCCGAGGACCAGCGTGCCGGGGGCTACAACCGGCGGGCGAGCAAGGACAGCCAGTTGCGCTAGGGCTGGGGCGGCCTGCCAGCGTGTAAAGACCGGACTTGCCGCCAGCGCCTGCTGGCGCAGCCCCAGCTCAACGTCGTCCGGCATCAGGGCGCTGCCGGGATCTGCAGGCCGCGCTGCACCGCCGGGCGGGCGAGGAAGGCGTCGAGGGCGCGACGCACCTCGGGGAAGTCCTGGAAGCCGACCAGGTCGGCCACCTGGTAGACCTCTAGCAGGGCGCGGATCCAGGGGAAGGTGGCGATATCGACGAGGCTGTAGTCCGCGCCCAGGATCCAGGCGCGGCCCTTGAGCTGGCCATCCAGCACGCCGAGCAGGCGCCGGGCTTCGGCTACATAACGCTCGCGGGGGCGCGGGTCCTCGATGTCCTTGCCGGCGAATGTGGTGAAGAAGCCGAGCTGGCCGAACATGGGGCCGATGCCGCCCATCTGGAACATCAGCCACTGGATGGCCTGGTAGCGCCGCGCCGGGTCCTCGGGCAGCAGGCGCCCGGTCTTTTCCGCGAGATAGAGCAGGATGGCGCCGGATTCGAACAGCCCCAGGGGTTCGCCACCGGGGCCGTCGGGATCGAGGAGGGCGGGGATCTTGTTGTTGGGGCTCAGGGAGAGGAATTCCACGGTGTGCTGGTCGTCCTGGCCGAAGTCGATGCGATGCACCTCGTAGGGCAGGCCGAGTTCTTCCAGCAGGATGGCGACCTTGACGCCGTTGGGCGTGGGCAGCGAATAGAGTTGCAGGCGCTCGGGATGCCGGGCAGGCCAGCGATGGGTGATGGGAAAGCGCGACAGATCGGCCATGGTGGACTCCTGAAGGGGACGGTTCTGGGTGAGACCGGCCAGCGCGGCCCGGGTTGCCAGGCCTGCAGCGAAGCGGAACTTAGCGCGATGCCTACCCCTCCATCTGAGACGTATCCGCCTTCCGCCCCGCACCGAGGACTCCCAATGCTTCCCCACAGCCAGCAGGGCAGCGGTTCGCCCACCTTCGTGCTCATGCACTTTCTTGGCGGCTCGCACCGCACCTGGTTTCCCACCGTCCCTTACCTGGACGGCGAACACCGCTGCGTGGCGCTCAATACGCCGGGCTTCGGCGACGCCGCCGCGGTCGAGGGCTACAGCGTGGCCGAGATGGCCGATCAGGTGGATGCCAGCATCCGCGCCCTGGGTCTGGACCGTTGCATCCTGGTCGGCCACTCGATGACCGGCAAGGTGGCCGTGGTGCTGGCGGCGCGGCGACCGGAGTATCTGGTCGGGCTGATCCTGGTGGCGCCTTCGCCGCCCGGACCGCAGCCCATGAGCGAGGCGGATCGCGATGCCCAGCGCGCCTATGGCAAGAGCCGGGCGGAGGCCGAGGCCTTCGTCGACGAATCCAGCGCCCACCGCCTGCCCGACGCCATCCGCGAGGTGGTGATTGCCGATGCCCAGCGGTTGAATCTGCAGGCCTGGCGCGCCTGGGTCGATCACGGCAGTCGCGAAGACTGGAGCGAGCGGATCGACACCCTGGACTATCCGGTGCTGCTGGTCTGCGGCGCCGACGACCAGCAGGTGCCGGGTCCGGACGAGCAGCGCCGCACCACCCTGGCGGCCTTTCCCAACAGTAGGCTGGAGGTCATTTCCGGCGCTGGCCACCTGATGCCGCTGCAGACGCCCCAGGCCCTGGCGCGGCTGATGCTCGACTTCGCCCAGGCGCTCTGACCGGTGGATTCGCTGACCCAGGCCGTGCTCGGCGCCACCGTCCAGACCGCCCTGCTGGGTCGCTGGCAGGGTCGGCGCGCGATCCTCTATGGCGCCGCCCTGGCCACCCTGCCGGATCTCGATGTGGTCATCGACTACGGCGATGCGGTCAAGGAGATGACCTACCACCGCGGCTTCAGCCATTCGCTGTTCGTGCTGACTGGACTGGCCCTGCTGCTGACGGGGATCTGCGGCCGCTGCCGCGATCCGGGCTACAGCCAGGGACGCCTGTTCCTGACGCTCTGGCTGGTGCTGGTCACCCATCCCCTACTGGACGCCTTCACCACCTATGGCACCCAGTTGTTCTGGCCGCTGCCGACGACGCCGGTAGCCTGGTCCAGCGTCTTCATCATCGATCCACTCTATACCCTGCCGTTGCTGGTGGCGGTACTCGCCGGACTGCTGGTCGGTCCGCGCGGACGTTCGCCGCGGCTGGCCATGGTGGCCTTGCTGCTCTCCACGGCCTATCTGGGCTGGACCCTGGTGGCGAAATATTCCGCCGAGCGTCAGGTGCGCCAGGTGCTGGCGGCCCAGGGGCAGGCAGATGCCCGCCTGTTCAGCGCGCCGCTACCGTTCACCAGCCTGCTCTGGCGGGTCATGGTGGATGACGGGCCCGAGCGCTACCGGGAAACCTGGGTAGGACTGTTCGACGACCGCCCGCCCGCCTTGGTCCCGCTGCCACGGGGTGGCGAACTGGCGCCGATCCTCGCCGATTCGCCGGCCGAGCAGCGGCTGCGCTGGTTCACCGATGACTGGCTGCGCTACGACCGCCTGGGCAACGACCTAGTGGTAACCGATCTGCGCCTGGGTGCCACCGGCTACCATACCTTCCGCTTCGCCCTGGCTCAGCGCGAGGCGAGCGATTGGCGACTGGTCGCCGAACCCTCGCTGTGGCCGCGCGAGCGAGGCGGTCGCGAACAGCTGGCGGTGGTCTGGCGCAGACTCTGGCATCCGGAATCGCCGGCACCGGTGGCGGACTGGGCGGCGCGGCTGTCGCGCCTGCCGGACTGACGCCAGGCCTCCAGCAGCAGTCGCCACCAGGGGCGCCGGGCTTCGCGCAGGGCGGTATGGCGGTCCAGGCCGATATCGGCCAGTTCCCGGTCGGTAAGCTCCGGCAGGATGCGGCGGGTGGTCAGCTGGCGTTGGAACAGCAGCCAGCAGCCGCTGGTGCGGGTCTGGTCGTGAAGGCTGGGGTCTCTGGGCATGGCGTCTCTCCTGGGCTGTCTCCATGCTCCGCCGCCAGCCGCTTCAGGGGCAGATCCAGGCCGGCGGGTTGTCGGCCATACAGCCGCCTTACAGCGCTCAGCTGTATGGTGCACGGCGTGGCCATCTGTATGGCGCGCGATTCCCGTCCGCGCCGCTATAGTCCGGGCATGACTCGCTATCAGCTGTTGGCCGATGCCCTCGGCCGCCGTATCGAACAGGGCCTCTATCGACCGGGCGAACGCCTGCCGTCGGTGCGCGCCCTGGCCCAGGAGCACGGGGTCAGTCTGGCTACGGTGCAGCAGGCCTATCGGCTGCTGGAAGACCGGGGCCTGGTGGAGCCCCGGCCCAAGTCCGGCTATTTCGTCCGCCTGGAAAGACGCGCCATCGAGTTGCCGCGGGTGACCCGACCGGCGCGCTGGCCGGTGGAGGTCTCCGGCTGGGAGCCGGTACGGGAGCTGATGACCAGCACCCCGGATTCGGTACGGGTGCAACTCGGCCGCGGCCTGCCGGACACCGAAGCGCCGACCCTGGCGCCGCTGCTCGCCGGCATGGCGCGACTGGCGCGGCGGCCGGGCAATGCCGGGCTGTCATACGACAGCATCCAGGGCGTGGCGGCGCTGCGCGAACAGGTGGCGCGACTGCAGCTGGACGCCGGTTGCATGCTCACCGCCGATGACATCGTCATCACCAGCGGTGCCCACGAGGCCCTGGCCGTTGCCCTGCGCGCCACCTGCCAGGAGGGTGACATCGTCGCGGTGGATTCGCCGACCTTTCACGGGGTGATGCAGACCCTCAAGGGCCAGGGCCTCAAGGCGCTGGAGATTCCCACCGATCCGCGTACCGGCATCAGCCTGCCGGCGCTGGAACTGGCCCTGGAGCAATGGCCGGTGCGCGCCATCCAGCTCACCCCCAGTTGCAACAATCCCCTGGGCTACTGCATGCCCGAGGCCAACAAGCGCCAGCTGGTGGCCCTGGCGCGCAAGCACGACCTGGCGGTGATCGAAGACGACGTCTATGGCGACCTGCTCTACGGCTATCCGCGCGCGCGGTCGCTCAAGGCCTTCGACGAAGACGACCGGGTGATCCTCTGCAGTTCCTTCTCCAAGACCCTGGCGCCCGGTCTCCGGGTTGGCTGGGTGGCGCCCGGGCGCTATGCCGAGCGCATCCTGCACCTCAAGTACATAGGCACCGGCTGCACCGCGCCCCAGCCGCAGCTGGCCATCGCCGAATTCATCGCCGCCGGCCACTACACCGTGCACGTCCGGCGCATGCGCGCCCAGTACCAGCGCAATCGCGACCTGATGAGCGCCTGGGTGCAGCGCTACTTTCCCGCCGGTACCCGGGTCAGCCAGCCCCAGGGCAGCTTTCTGCTATGGGTCGAGTTGCCCGAGGCCTGCGACAGCCATCGACTCAATCGCGAACTGCTCGCCCAGAGCGTGCAGATCGCCTGCGGCAGCATCTTTTCCGCCTCGGGCAAGTACCGTAACTGCCTGCGCCTGAACTATGCCCAGGCCCAGCGTCCGGGGATCGAGGAGGGCGTGCGGCGCGTGGGCGAGGCCGCCTGCCGGCTGCTCGACGAGGCGCTGCCGCGGTCGCTGGCGGTGCCGGTCTAGCCGAGTTCGGCGATCTCGCTGCAATTGCGCCCGCGATGCTTGGCCCGGTAGAGGGCGGCATCGGCTTGCGCCAGCAGGCGGACGGGAACGCCTTCCGCGAGTCGCGGCGTCACCGCCACGCCGAAGCTGGCGGTGACCGGCAGCGCCTCGGTCGGGCCGACGGCGAAGGGCGTCTCGGCGATGCCCTGGCGCAGGCGCTCGGCCAGTGCCAGGGCATCCGCCGGCTGGGCCACGTCGGCGAGCACGGCGAATTCCTCGCCACCGATCCGGGCGATGCGATCGCCGGGACGCAGCAGCTCGCGGCAACGCTGCGCCAGTTGCTGCAGCAGCAGGTCACCGGCGGCATGGCCGTAGGTGTCGTTGATGCGCTTGAAGTGATCGACATCGAAGGTGATCGCCGCCAACTGCCCGGGCGTGCTGGTCACGCCCTGCGCCAGCTCGCGTTCGAAGGCGCGGCGATTGGCCAGACCGGTGAGGTAGTCGGTCTCCGCGCGGATGCCCAGCTCGGCGATCAGGGCGTCACGCTCCTCACGCAGCCGATCGGCCTGCAGCCATTCGTCCTCCAGCTGGGCGAAGGCGGCGAACAGGCTGCGCGGGTCGTCTGCGGCCACCGTCCCGAGCGGTCGGGCGCGCCGGCTGAGGCTGAGCAGCCGCTGGGTATTGGCCAGCAGCGGCGTCAGCAGGCGCTGCTTGAGCAACAGCAGGCCGGTGCCCAGCGCCAGCAGGATGCCCACCGCCGCGGCGATGGTCAGCAGCAGCCGCAACTGGGCTTCGCGCGCCAGGGCGTCGGCTTCGTCACGGGCCAGGCTCAGGGCTTCGTCGCGCAACTCCAGGATGCTGACCATGGTCGGGACATAGCCCTGGGCGAAGCTGGCCGCACTGGGCGCCGTGCCGGTTGCCAAGGCGGCGAGGGTCTGGTGGTACCAGTCCAGGCCTTCGCCCAGGTAGCGATTCTGCATCCGCTCGAAGCGATCACGCTCGGGGCGACCGGGCGCCAGATTGAGATTGCTGCGCAGGAGGTCCATCAACTGGTTGATGCGGCCCTGGGTCTGCAGCAGCTGGACCTGTTCCGCCCCGCTGGGCAGGCGCTGCGCCTGCAGCGCCGGGGTCAGCAGCGAGCCCAGGCGTCCGGCCGTATCGCGCAGGCGGGCGGCCAGCTTGGCATTGACCAGGTAGATGGCCACCGCCGGGCTGCGCTGGATGAGGTCGTGCAGGGTGAGATCGGCGGTGATGAAGTTGCTGTCGAGGGCGCGAAACATGCCCTGGACCAGGGTGGCGATGTCCTGGGGTGCGGGATCGTCCGGTGTCGCCCAGAGGCGCTGGTCGACCCGGGCGCGGGCCTGCAGCAGCATTTGATAGCCTTTTTCCGCCTGCTCGGCGGTCACGCTGCATTGCTGGCAACCCTGCAGCAGTGCCTGTAGCCGGGCGAAGCGCTGATCGCTCAGGGCCCGGGCGCGCGCGAGCTCCTGGCTATCACCGCCGCGGCCACCAAGCAGGGCATTGGTCGGGCCACGCTCGGCGGAGACGGCTTCCACCAGCCGCAGCGCCTCTGCGTAGACCGGCAACTGGTCACGGGTCAGGCGCATGCCTGTCGAATTCTCATGGGCCTGCTGGACGAGCAGGGCCATGCCGCAGGCGGTGGCGAGCGAGGTCACGACCAGCAAGGCATTAATCAGTCGATTGAGGTGAACGGTCAGGAGGAAGCGGCCAGACATCAGGCGACACCGAAGCGAGCATGCCCAGGATACGAGCCGATTCCAGACAGCGGGGGAGTCAGGCTCTCAAGGTGCGCCGATCTTAAAAGGTCTAGCTTTCAAAACGTATACAGCCAGGGCCGGGCGGATGGGTTATGGAGCCAACGGTCATGCCGGCAGCACGAAAGGCGCAGGTGTCAGGAAACCTTGTCACGCAGACGCGGTATTGCCCACGCTCTACACTGGCCCTTTTCGCGAGGTCCCGCCATGCCACCCCGTATCTATCTTGCCGGTCCCGAGGTCTTCCGTCCCGATGCCATCGCCCAGGGCGAGGCGCTCAAGGCGCTGTGCGCCCGTCACGGCTGTACGGGTCTGTTTCCGTTGGACAACGCCATTCCCCCGGAGCTGACCGAACCCGGGGCGCAGGCCGCCTGGATCTATCGGGCGAATCTGGTGCTGATCGAGCAGGCGGATGGCGTCCTGGCCAGCCTGGATTTCTTTCGCGGCGCCGAGCCTGACAGCGGCACCTGTTTCGAGGTGGGCTACGCCGTCGCCCTGGGCAAGCCGGTGGTCGGCCATGTGCCGGAGGCGGGCAGCCTGGCCGAGCGGATGCGCGCCCGCCATCCCGAGTGGGTGGGCAAGGGGCTGCTGGATCGTGACGGCTGGACACTGGAAGAATTCGGCCTACCGCTCAATCTGATGCTGGCGGTGTCGGCCAGTATCGTCGTCGGGGGCCCGGAGGAGGCCCTGGCGGTGTTGCGCGAGCAACTGGGCTAGCGGGGCGGGGGCGTGTGCCCATCACCCCGGCCCTCTCCAAGAGGGAGAGGGGGTGGTTGGCGGTCAGGACAGTGGAAAAGGCTGCGCCGTTTTC
This sequence comes from Pseudomonas sp. AS2.8, assembly GCF_014190935.1. Classification (NCBI taxonomy): domain Bacteria; kingdom Pseudomonadati; phylum Pseudomonadota; class Gammaproteobacteria; order Pseudomonadales; family Pseudomonadaceae; genus Pseudomonas; species Pseudomonas sp. AS2.8. Next base: position 458,311 of record NZ_JACHVV010000004.1, on the reverse strand, counting down.
CACGCTACGTGGCCTTGACCGGGGGAGGAGAGCGGTCTGAACGGAATCAGCCGCGCGCCAGGGACGCCAGTTCGTCCAGTCCACTTTGGCCGTCGGCATAGGCCGCACGGAAGCTGTCGCGCTGCTGCCAGCGCGCCCAGAAGGCCGCGAGGTGCTCGAAGCGCTCGTCCAGGGGCGTCTGATTGGTGGGGAACTTGGAGAAGGCGATGGCGGTGCACAGGGTGATGTCGGCGAAGGTCGGCGCCGCGCCGCCCAGCAGCCATTCGCGGCCATCGGCCAGGTGCCGATCCACCAGCGCCGCGTGCATCAGCGCCTCCTTGCGGCAATGCTCGCCCCACTGCGGATTGTGGGTCAGCTCCAGCTTGTGGCCGAGGCCTTCGTGCTGCACATGGAACATGGTCACGATGCGATAGAGCACATGGACGAAGATGCGATCGTTCCACATGGCGTCCTGGCCCTGCTCCAGCGGCGTTTCGCCCAGCACCTTGCGACCGGGATGGCTGTTGTCCAGATAGCGAGCGATGGCCGCGCTCTCGGCCAGGTAGCCGCCTTCGGCGAATTCCAGCGTCGGGGTCTCGCCCCAGGGATTGCGCTTGAGATGCTGCCATTGGCGTTGCTCGCCTTCGGGCGCCATCTTCAGGATGACTTCCTCGAATTGATCGGCGATGCCCTTTTCATGGATGAACAGCCGCAGCCGTTGCGGATTGGGAAAGGCGGACGGCGAGGTGAAGAGGCGTAGCTTGGCCATGGCGGGCTCCGGAAGGGACAGTGACGAAACATGCGACTGCGGGCAGTGGTGTTGCGTTCGTCTGAGGTGACCAAGGATGCCGGGCCAGGGCCGTTGATGAACAGCCAAGCCGCTGTATGCCCTCCATGCAGAAAGTCGATTGGTCAGGCCGCCATTCAGGTCACGAGATTGGCGACGATCCGTTCGCGCAGCCAGGCATGGGCGGGATCGCGGTGCAGGCGTTCAGGCCAGAGCAGCAGCATGTCGAAGCCCGGGATGGCCAGGGGTGGCGGCTGGACCTGCAGGCCGGGATGATTCAGGGCGATCTGGGCGGGCAGCAGGGCCACCAGGTCGCTGACCAGCAGGACACTGGCCAGGGTGGCGAAGTGGGGCACCGACAGCACCACCCGGCGTTCGCGGCCTTGTTCCGCCAGCAAGCGATCGGTGACGCTGGCGAAGCCGCCACCGCTTGGCGAGACCAGCGCCTGATCCAGTTGGCAGAAGGTTTCCAGGGACACAGGTTGCTGCAGCGCCGGATGGCCGCGCCGGCCCGCCAGCAGATAGTGCTCAGTGAACAGCAGGCGCTGGCGCAGTCCCGCTGCGGCGGTATCGGCCACGTCCAGCGCCAGGTCCAGGTGATCCCCCTCCAGTTGGTCGGCGAGCAAGGCTGGCTTCTTGTCCAGCAGCGCCAGGCGAATACCGGGCGCCTGCTGACGCAGGTCAGCCAGCAGCGGGGTGAGCAGGGTGGTCGCACTGTGGTCGCTGGCGGCGATGCGCCAGATTCGCTCGGCGCGCGCCGGTTCGAAGGGGGCGGCCGGTGCCAGGGCCTCGTCCAGGGCAGCCAGTGCCTGGCGCAAGGGCTCACGCAGCGCCGTAGCGCGTGCCGTGGGTCGCATGCCCCGCGGGCCAGGCAGTAGCAGGGGATCGTCCAGCAACTGGCGTAGACGGCCCAGCTGCAGGCTGACGGTGGGCTGCGCCAGGTTGAGCCGGCGCGCGGCGCGGGTCACGTTGAGTTCGACGAGCAGGGCATCGAGGGTGACCAGCAGATTGAGGTCGAGACGCCTTAAGCTATTGTGCATGGCAATGGCTGATGTTTCGGTAATTCATTTTCAGCATAGCGCGACTGCTTCTAGCCTGGGTACCTCTTCTCACGAGGTGATCACCATGAAGGTCCTGCTGGTCTACGCCCATCCCGAACCCCGCTCCCTCAATGGCGCGCTGCGCGACTTCGCCGTTGCCCATCTGCAGGCGGCCGGCCATGAGGTGCAGCTTTCAGATCTCTATGCCATGGGCTGGAAGGCCACCCTGGATGCCGCGGACGCTCCGCACCTGGCACCCGGCGAGCGTTTCGATGCGGTCGTCGATTCCCAGCGCGCCTATGCCCGTGGTGGACAACCGGCAGACATCGCCGCCGAGCAGGCCAAGTTGCTGTGGGCCGATGTGCTGATCCTGCAATTTCCGCTGTGGTGGTTTTCCCTGCCGGCCATCCTCAAGGGGTGGGTGGAACGCGTCTATGCCTGCGGCTTCGCCTATGGCGTCGGCGAGCACAGCGACACTCACTGGGGTGACCGCTATGGCGAAGGCACCCTGGCCGGCAAGCGCGCCATGCTGGTGGTGACCTGTGGCGGCTGGGCGTCGCATTACAGCGCGCGAGGCATCAATGGCGCGCTGGATGACATCCTCTTTCCCATCCAGCACGGCATCCTCTTCTATCCCGGTTTCAGCGTGCTGCCGCCGTTTCCGGTCTATCGCACGAGCAAGGTCGACGCGGCCGCCTTCGAGCGGCTGTGCCAGGCCTATGGGGCACGGCTGGACGGACTGGCCACGGATGAGCCCTTGCCGTTCCGGCGGCAGAATGGTGGGGACTACGAGATTCCGGCACTGACCCTGAAGCCCGAGCTGGCGCCGGGGCGGACGGGGCTGGAAATTCATCTGCGGGAAGAGTGAAGGCTGACGCGTCCTGGTTGCCATGGCTCGGGGCTCATACCGTAGGTTGGCGCTGAGCGTAGCTGAGCCCAACAGCGGGGTTGGGCCTTGGGCGGTGTTGGGCTTCGCTGGCACTCAGCCCAACCTACGACGCTTCCCTCACCCCAGCCCTCTTCCAGGGGGAGAGGGGGCGGTTACATGCAGTGCATGGACTGCAGCGCAGTTGGCCTGGTCGAGACAGTGGAAAACGCTACCGGCTGTAGGGTGGACGACGGCGCAGCCTCGTCCACGCGAATCATTCAAGGCGAGTCGCTTCAGTTGGCTCTCTTGCTGTCCACCTGGTCCAGGCGGCCGCCGCGGAAGGTGAGGAAATACAGCATGCCGTTCCAGGGGCCGTAGGCCCATTCCTCGACGAATTCCACCTGGCGATAGCCGTAGCCGTCGGTGACCTGGCGTTCGCCCAGCGGCGTGACGCTCAGCGGGTCGCCGCACTTGCCGCGAACCTCGTGGGTGGTGGAGCCGGTGGAGACCAGGGCGCTGCCGCAACGCAGCGACGCGGCCTGGCTGGTGCCGGTGGCGAGCAGGAGCAGCAACAGCAGGGGGCGCAGGCTCATTGGCGCTGGAACTCGATGCGAGTGAGGCGGTTGGCTTCGAAGGTGAGGATGTAGTTGGCGCCGTTCTTCGGGCCGTACACCCATTCCTCGATCACCGCCTCGCGGCGTTCGTTGCGGCCCAGTTCGTAGCCCACCAGATCGCGGTGGGCGGGTTCGCCGCATTTCTGCAGCACTTCGAAGGCGCGATCGCCCCGGCTGACCAGGGCGTTGCCGCACCTCATGGAATCGGCGGCGGCGCCGGTGGCGACCAGCAGGGTGAGGGCGGCGAGCAGGCAACGCATGGGGGTCTCCTGACCGGTCAGAGCACCCCGAGCTGCAACTGCGCGGCCGTGGGCGATTCACCGGATTGGGCTTGAGTGCTGACGTCCAGCAGGTAGACCCGCTGGGCATCCAGTTTCGCCGTGTCCACCAGATAGGTCTTGATGGCACCCGCGCGCTGCTGGGCCAGGCTGCGCAGGAGGCCGTCGTTGCCGCTCCAGGCTTCGAGCACCGCCTGGCGCAGGCGCGCCGTGCGGGTGGCATCGTCAAGACTATCCCATTCCTGCGGCGGTTGCGCCTGCAGTCGCAGGCGGTACAGGCCTTCCAGCAGGGGCGCGCGCATGTCGGCGGGCACCTGCAACTGGCTGGGATCGGCCGGGACCTTGTCACCGCGACGCTGCAGCAGATTGAAGTACTGGGTCTGGAAGTCCTTTTCCAGCTGGCTGGCGGCCAGGGCGCGACCATCGCTGGCGGCGCCAGCGTGCCCCTTGACCTCGACGGTCAGCTGCGGCCGCTGGCGCAGGGCCGCGGCCAGCTTGTCCAGTTCGCCGCGGGCCTGGGCCGAGAGCGTGGTGCTGCCGGCGGCGAAGTCGATGGCGCTGAGATCCGCCTCGTGCCCGCCGACCAGTCCCGCCAGCATGCGGAAGGGTGCCTGGACGGCGCGGCTGAGCACATTGCGCAGGGTCTGCCAGACCACCGGCATGACGCTGAAGTTGGGGTCGGCGAGATTGCCCGCCACCGGCAGGCGCAGGTCGATGCGACCGTGGCTGTCCTTGAGCAGGGCCACCGCCAGGCGCACCGGCAGGTCCACGGCGTCCTTGCTGTCCACCCGCTCGCCCAGTTCCAGCTGGTCGAGCACCACGTGGTTCTGCGCCTGCAGCTTGCCGTCGTCGATGCGGTATTGCAGGTCCAGGTCGAGGCGCCCCTTGCGCACCGCGTAGCCGGCGAACTTGCCGGTATAGGGCGACAGGGTGGTGAGTTCGACCTGGCGGAAATAGGCGGTCACGTCCAGTTGCTGCAAGGGATCGAGGGGATCGAGACGGCCCTTGATCTCCACCGGGGCGAAGCGATCGACCTTGCCGGCGAGGTGGATGTCGGCCGGCTTGGAGGCGGCGGTGTCCAGGGTGCCGATGCCGCCTTCCAGCGACTGGATGTTGGTGGCGAAGCCGGGCTTGAGGCTGTTGTCGGCGAAGTCGGCGCTGCCGTCCCTGATGCTCACCCCGCCGATGCGGATCTGCAGCGGTGGCGAGCTGTCCTTCGACTCGCTCTTCGGCTGGGGGACCAGCAGGGCGCTGAAGTTGTTGCTGAGGTCTGCGTTGATCACCAGGGTGCCATAGGGCTTTTCCAGGTCGATCTTGTCGATCACCAGCCGCTTGCCCAGCTCGAAGGCGATGCCCTGCAGGTCTAGCAATTGCCAGCGCATGAAGTCCTGCTGGTGCAGGGTGTCGAGCACGTGCACCTGGGTGACCTGGGCCGTGCCGCTGAAGGTGAGACCCAGGGGTTCGCCCGGGGCCAGGGCCACCTTGAGCCGGCTGGCCAGCTGGCCGCTGCGGATCTCCAGGCGCACATAGGGGCTGAGATAGGGCTGGGCCTGGCGCAGGTTGAGTTCGTCGATGCCGACGTCGAAGCTGCCCTGCAGCGGTGTCAGCGCCAGCTGGCCGCTGGCGGTGATGCGCCCGCGATCACCCAGGGTGGTCTTGAGCGCCACGTCGAAGGGCTTGTTGCCGGCAGTGTCGAAGCCTTTCACGGCCAGGTCCAGGCCGCTGAAGTAGAGACTGGCCGGCTCCTGGGGCACGCGGTCCACCAGGTGCAGCTGGTTGTCGCTGAGCTGGGCGTCGTCGAGGCGCACGCGCCAGCCCGGGCCGCTGCTGCTCGGGGCGTCGCTGGTGGGGAACAGCCTCTGCCAGTCGAGACTGCCATCCTGCTCGCGATTGCCCCAGGCATCCAGGCCGTTGCCGCGCAGGCGGGCGATGCTGACCTCGCGCTTTTGCAGATCCAGGGCGATGCCCTCGGCGGCCAGGCGCTTGAAGCTGGCCTTGGGTTCGGCGTTCACCGCCTGCACGGCGACGTCGTCCAGCGCCAGGCGGCCCTGGCTGAGTTGCAGTTGCAGCGTCTTGCTCAGGTCCAGGCGGTAGTGGGCGCTGGCTTCCAGCCGCCCCTTGCCCAGTGCCAGTGGCAACTGGTTGCGCACATAGGGCCACCAGGGCGCGAGGCTGACGCCCTTGAGGGTCAGGTCGCCTTCGCTGCGCAGCGGCAGGAGATCCAGGCTGCCCTTCCAGGTGAGCTGGCCGCCCTGGGCGGTGGTGGCGGTCAGTGCCAGCTGGCCGGGGGTGTCGCCGCTGCGGGTACGGAACTCCTGCAGGGTGGCATCCAGGGGGGTGAAGGTGGCTTCCACCGGCTGGGCGCCCTGGGCGTCGAGGAAATGCAGGCGGCCCCCGACCAGGGCGATGCGCTCGATGTGCACCGGGAAGGGCTGGCCCGGCTCCGTGGCGGCCGGCGTCGAGGTGGCGGGGGTCGCGGGCTCGCTGCGCCAGAGCTGGGCCAGATTGACCTGGCCGCCCTTGGCGATGCGCAGATCGACCTGGGGCTGGTCGAGGCGCACCTCGGTCAGGTGCAGGGTGCGCCGCCAGAGGCTGTCCCACTGCAGGTCGGCCGAGAAGCCTTCGGCGGCGACCAGAGGATGGTCCGCCGGGCCGATCAGCAGCTTTTCGGCGTGCAGCTGCAGGGTGAAGGGATTGAAGCTCAGGGCCTGCAGCTGGGCCGGCTGGGTGAGGCGCTCGGCCAGCGTCTGGTTGAGGTAGTGCAGGGCGAGGCGCGGTCCGACCAGGAATCCGAGCAGACTGTAGAGGGCCAAGAGCACGAGCAGCACGAGGCTCGCTTTCACAATTCTGGACATGCAGGCATCTGGGACGGCGAAGGTGCCTCGGATTATGGCACGGCGCCCCCGGCGACGAGGGCGCTGGCCGTCCCAAAAGCGGTGGGACCGACCTTCTGGGGGCGACTGGTGACCGTATGGCGGTAATAGTCCGCCTTTCAACTAGTTGAAACCTTATTGCAATAAAAGTGCAGTGAAGTGACCGGCCGCGCCATCCTCTCGGTCCCTTGCCATGAATCCCTCTCGTTCCCTGCGTGCTCAACTGCTGTTGCTCATCGGCGGCGGCCTGGTCCTGTTGCTGGCGCTGGCCCTGGCCGGTTTCGGCCTGCTGTCCCGCCAACTGGACGGCTATCAAAGACTCCTCACCGGCCCGCTGGAGGAAGCGCGGCTGGTGGACGCCACCAACCTGGCCTTCAAGTCCCAGGTGCAGGAGTGGAAGAACGTGCTGCTGCGTGGCGGTGCCGCCGACCAGCGCGAGCGCTATTGGAAGCAATTCCAGGAAGAGGAAGCGCGGGTCCAGACCGCACTGGAACAGTTGCAGCGGCGGGCCGACGAACCCGAACTGCGCCAGCGCCTGCAGCAACTCGCCCAGAGCCACCGGGAGATGGGCGAAGCCTATCGACGCGGCCTGGCGGCCTATGTCGCCGCGGACTATGCCGCGGCCCAGGGCGATGCCGCGGTCAAGGGCATCGACCGGGCCACCAGCGAGCAGCTGTCCGCTCTGGTCACCGCGTTGCACGCCCGCGCCAACAGCCAGGCCGAGGCCCTGAGTGCCGAGGCGCGGCGCACCGTGCTGTTGGCGGTCGGCGCCATGCTCGCCTTTGCCGCCCTGATCGCCCTGCTCAGCGCCTGGCTGGTCAATCGCCGCATCGTCGGGCCGCTAGGGCGGGTCACCGAGCAACTGGTCCAGCTCAGCGAGGGACGCCTGGGGCAGCCCCTGGCCGAGTCGCGGCGCGACGAGGTGGGGCGGCTGGCCCGCGCCGCCAACCGCCTGCGCGAGTTTTTCGTCGATCTGGCCGGCCAGTTGCGCCAGGGCACCGGGGCGCTCGATGCCACCACCCAGGAGCTGGGGGCCATCGCCCAGCGCAGCGGCGAGGGTATCCGCGACCAATTTTCGCGTACCGATCAGGTGGCCACCGCCATGCACGAGATGAGTGCCACGGCGGAAGAGGTGGCCCGTCACTCCGGCAGCGCCGCCACGGCGGCCAACGATGCGGATCGTGCGGCCCAGGAAGGCGAGACGAGCATGACCCAGACCATCGCCACCATCGAACGGATGCATGCCGAGATCACCCGCACCGCCGCCGTCATCGCCCGCCTGGAGCACGACAGCGAGCGTATCGGCAGTGTGCTGGAGGTCATTCGCGGCATCGCCGACCAGACCAACCTGCTGGCGCTCAACGCCGCCATCGAGGCCGCTCGGGCAGGGGACGCCGGGCGTGGCTTCGCCGTGGTGGCCGACGAGGTGCGCAGCCTGGCGGTGCGCACGGCCAGTTCCATCAGCGAGATCCATCAGCTGATCGCGACGCTGCAGGGCGCCGCCCACGAAGCCGCCGAGGCGGTGCGTGCGGGCGCCGCCGAAAGCAGTGCCGGACGCGATCAGGTGGTGGCTTCGGGCGAGCGGTTGCGCAGCATCACCCTGGCCGTGGAAGCCATTCGCGACATGAACCGGCAGATCGCCACGGCGGCCGAAGAGCAGACCTCGGTGGCCGAGGACATCGCCCGCAACCTGGCGGAAATCGTCACTGTCGCCCGGCACAATGAAGAGGATCTGCAACGGACGCAGAGTGCCAGCGAACGCCTGCACGGCGTGTCCCAGGACCTGTCCCGGCTGGCTGGTCGGCTGCAGGATTGAGCGGTATCGCCCGGTAGCCCGGGCAGTCGCCGATCGGCGGTCGGACGGTCGTCAAGGCACTGGCTAGAGGCGCTAGGGTGAAGGCGGAGCGCTCTGGCACGGCACTTTGCCATGATCCGCCCGTCGCTCCGGATTAAGTTTGACTTAAGGACCGCCGACTAGTCTCGCGAACAGGTTGCATTCTCAGGGAAGAGGCGCGGCGACGGGCCCAGCGGCTCGCGGCGTGACGACAGGACAGCCAGGGCAACCGCGAATCGAGAATCCGCGCCGCCGGGAGTAGCAGATGTCCAGTCCGATCCAGCTCCGTTCCATCCAGAAGAAGATCCAGTTCCTGCGCACCACCTTCAGCTATGTCGGCTGGTCGCTGTTCGGTCTGCTGCTGTGGGACGTGGCGGTGACGGTGGACGCCATGCTGTTCGTCGACGAGCGCTTCGACCTGCCGCTGACGCCCCTGACCCTGCTGTGCTCGGCGCTGGTGGTGCTGATCAGCTTTCGCAACAACAGTGCCTATGCCCGCTGGTGGGAGGCCCGCACCCTGTGGGGCGCCATGGTCAACAGCTCGCGCAGCTTCGGCCGCCAGGTGCTGACCCTGATCGACGACCAGGGCAGGGCGCAGAACCGGGTCAAGGCGGTGCTCCTGCGTCGGCACATGGGCTATCTGCACGCCCTGCGCGCCCAGCTCAAGCGCCAGGACCCGGCCGCGGCGGCCGCGCCCTATCTGGCCCGCCACGAACTGGCGCTGGCCGACGGCAGCCTCAACTTCGCCAACGACATCCTCGCCGGCACCGCCGAGCTGATCGCCAGCGAATACCGCCAGGGCCGGCTGGACAGCATCCGCCTGGCGCGGCTGGAAGAGACCCTGGTGGACATGTCCAACTGGCAGGGCGGCATGGAGCGCATCGCCAACACCCCCTTGCCCTATCCCTATGTCTGCTTTCCGCAGCTGTTCAGCTTTCTGTTCTGCATCGCCATGCCGCTGGGCCTGGTCTCGACCCTTGGCTGGTTCACCCCGCTGGTGTCCACCGTGGTCGGCTTCATGCTGCTGGCCCTGGAGCGCATCGGCAGCGATCTGCAGGCGCCCTTCGCCGACAGCCAGCACCAGATCACCATGGACAAGCTGTGCGCCACCATCGAGGCCAACCTGCTGTCGATGCTGAGGCCGCGCAGCGAAGAGGGCAGCGCCGTGGCCCTGGCCCAGCCCGAGGTCGACGCCGCGCCGAGCCGACGGGTGGCCTGATCGGCGGCGTTACCTGGGGGGCGCCGGGCCGCCAGGGTGGAAAACGTGCGGAAAGTCCCGCGCCAGAGGCATTTCTTTCGTGAGGGCACGGCACTAGCGCCGCTTCGCTCCGGTCACATTTTGCAATCTCCCCTGGCAGCGGTGGTTGGCTGGGGCCCAGCGGGTCATGCCGTGGGCCGCTGGCGGGCCGGGGCGAGAGGTGCCGTGGGACCTGCGTCCCGCGACCTATATCTCGCTACGGATGCCCGCTCATGTCCGAAACCCGTCTCCCGACCGCCGGGGCCAGCGCCGAACCCTCTCGCCGCGCGCGCCATGCCCTGGATGCCCTGAACTTCACCCTGGCCGACGTCCGCGACGGCCTGGGCCCCTATCTCGCCATCTACCTGATCGCCGTGCGCGGTCCGGGGGAGGGCTGGAACGAGGCCACCGCCGGTTTCATCATGACCCTCGCCGGCATCGCCGGGCTGATCGCCCAGACCCCGGCCGGCGCCCTGATCGACCGCACCCGCCACAAGCGCCTCATGGTCGGCGTCGCCGCCCTGGTGGTGACCATCTGCAGCGTGCTGCTGCCCTTCGTCTCCAACTTCTACGTGGTGGCGGCCACCCAGTCGCTGGCCCATGCCGCGGCAGCGATCTTCGCCCCGGCGCTGGCGGCCATCACCCTGGGCATCGTCGGCCCCAAGGCCTTCACCAAGCACATCGGCCGCAACGAAGGCTTCAACCACGCCGGCAATGCCGTCTCGGCGGCGCTGGCCGGTGGCCTCGCCTATTTCTTCGGTCCCACCGTGGTGTTCTGGCTGATGGCGCTGCTGGCCGCGGCCTCCATCGTCGCCATCGTCCGGGTGCCCCAGGACGAGATCGACGATGACCTGGCCCAGGGGCTGGGCGACGACGTCGGTGCCCGCGATGCCAAGCCGGTGTCGGCCTGGCAGGCGCTGCTGGCCAATCGCAAGCTGCAACTGCTGGCACTGCTGGCCGCCATCTTCCACCTGGCCAATGCCGCCATGCTGACCTCGGTCGGCCAGCAGCTGACCCATATCGTCGGCAAGGACAGCGCCACCTCGCTGGTGGCCGTCTGCATCGTCGCCGCCCAGTGCGTGATGGTGCCGGTGGCCATCCTGGTGGGGCGCAAGGCCGATGTCTTCGGGCGCAAGCCGATCTTTCTCTTCGCCTTCGCCGTGCTGGCGATCCGCGGCGTGCTCTACACCTTTTCCGACAGTCCCTACTACCTGGTGGCGGTGCAATTGCTCGATGGCATCGGCGCGGGGATCTATGGCGCCCTGATGCCGGTGATCGTCGCCGACCTGACCCGCGGCAGCGGGCGCTTCAACGTCAGCCAGGGCGCCATCGCCACCGCCCAGGGGCTGGGCGCGGCGATCAGTGCCACCATCGCCGGGATCATCATCGTCCGCTTCGGCTACGCCGCGGCCTTCACCACCCTGGCGGCGATCGCCGCGGTGGGCTTCGTGCTCTATCTGCTGCTGATGCCGGAGACCCGCGACGAGCACGTCGCCGGGGAGGCGGCGCGTTCCACCGGTTCGGTGGTGGGAGGCTGAAATGGCACGCCAGGATGATTTTCTCGCCTTCGCCCATATCGGCGATCTGCACCTGACCACCGCCGAGGCCGACAACGCCCGGGACCTGCAGACCCTCCTGCAGCGCCTGCGCGAGCGCACCGAACTGGATTTCGTCTACCTGCCCGGGGACAACGCCGACAATGGCACCGCGGAGCAGTATCGGTTGCTCAAGCGCCTGCTGGACGACTTTCCGCTGCCAGTAACGGTGATCACCGGCGACCACGACATGGAAGGCGGCGATCTCGGGCCCTTCTATGCCGAGTTGCAGGTGCCGCAACTGCCTTATGCCAGGGAGGTGGGCGGCGTGCGTTGCCTGTTCCTCGACATGTGCGGGCCGGGCATCGGCGGGCCGGATTTCCGCCTTGGCCGCGAGCAGGTGCAGTGGCTGGAGCAGGAGTTGCACCAGGCGACCCGGCTGGAGCAGCGCTGCGTGGTCTTCATGCACAGCTATCCGGCGGACCTGCGGGGGCCCGGCGAGGCCGAGCGGGTGGCGCGGTTGCTGCATGAGGGCCCGGTGCGCCTGGTGGAGATCGGCCATACCCACTACAACGAACTGGCCCACGACGGCGGCGTGCTCTATGCCGCCTGCAGATCCACCGGCCAGATCGAGGAAGGCGGTGTAGGATTCGCGCTGGTCACCCTGGATGGTCCGGCGGTGAGCTGGCGCTTTCGCGAATTGCCCGATGGCTGGCCGTGGGTGCAGATCACCGCGCCCGGTGATGCCCGCCTCAATGGCGCCGGCGTGGCCGAAGTCCGCGAGTGCCGGGTGCTGGTGCTGGCCGAGAGCGAGCTCACGGCTTGCGAATGGCATTGCGACGACGGTCCCTGGTGGCCCCTGCAGCCGCTCGGCAAGGGCCGTTATCGGGGTGACCGACCCGTGCCGGAGGGCGTGCGTCGCTTGCAGGTCCGGGTCCGGGATGCGCAGGGCGGCGAAGACCGTGACGAGGTGGAGCTGAACGGTCATCTGTGCCCCGTCGCCGCGCCCGCCGACTGGGGTTCGGATCGCACCCAGCTGGGTGAATGGCAGGCCAGGGGCGTCCTGGGGACCCAGCTGGGACCCAATCGCAATGGCCGCAAATGGTGAGGTCGGCCAGGCCGGTCTCGCGAATCGATTAGAAGGAACAGCGCTTTCATGGGGTCCATCATCACCACTCCCCACGTCCTGACGTGGGTCATCGCCGCCCTGGCCACCCTCGGGGTGGTCTCGCGGCCCTTCGGTCTGCCAGAGGCCCTGTTCGCCGTCGCCGGCGCCGCACTCTTGGCGGTGTTCGGGCTGTTGCCGCTGGACGGCGTCTGGCACGGCATCGCCAAGGGCACCGACGTCTATCTGTTCCTCATCGGCATGATGCTGCTGGCCGAGATCGCCCGCAAGGAAGGGCTGTTCGACTGGGTCGCCGGCCACGCGGTGCGCGCGGCCAAGGGCTCGGCGCTGCGGCTGTTCGCGCTGGTCTATGGCGTCGGCATCCTGGTCACGGTGTTCCTTTCCAACGACGCCTGCGCCGTGGTGCTGACCCCGGCGGTCTACTACGCCACCCGCGCGGCGAAGGTGAAGAATCCGCTGCCCTATCTGTTCTCCTGCGCCTTCATCGCCAACGCGGCGAGCTTCGTGCTGCCGATCTCCAACCCGGCCAACCTGGTGGTCTTCGCCGAGCACATGCCCGAGCTGAGCCGCTGGCTGGCGCTGTTCACGGTGCCGTCGATCCTGGCCATCGCCGCGACCTTCCTCACTCTCTGGGCGACCCAGGCCAAGGTCCTGCGCGCCGAGCGGCTTTCCGAAGGGGGCGCGGTAGAGGCGCTGCCCACCACCGGACGCATCGCCGGCTGCGGCCTGATCCTGACCATCTTGGTGCTGCTCGGCGCCTCGGCGCTGGATCTGGAGCTGGGTCTGCCGACCTTCCTCGCCGGCTTCGCCACCTTCCTGGTGGTGGTGGCCTGCAAGCGCGGCGGCGGCCTGGAGTTGCTCAAGCACATCTCCTGGGGCGTCCTGCCGCTGGTGGCCGGGTTGTTCGTGCTGGTGGAAGCCCTGGAGACCACCGGGGTACTGCAGGCGCTGGCCAATCAGCTGCAGGCCGCCGCCCAGGCGACCCCGGAGCGCGCCGCCTGGGGCGCCGGGTTGCTGGTGGCCTTTGGCAGCAACCTGGTCAACAACCTGCCGGCCGGGCTGCTGGCGGGGGCAGCGGTGCAGGCCGCCCATGTCTCGGAAAAGATCGCCGGTGCCGTGCTGATCGGCATCGACCTCGGCCCCAACCTGTCCATCACCGGTTCCCTGGCGACCCTGCTGTGGCTGGCCGCGCTGCGCCGCGAAGGGCTGTCGGTGAGCTTCTGGCAATTCCTCAAGCTGGGCGCCGTGGTGATGATCCCGGCGCTGTTGCTGGCGCTGGCTGCGCTTATCCATCTTTGAGCCAGCTCTGACGGACGGTCCCCAGGCGTAGCGGCGTTGTCGCTGCGCCTGGGGCACTATCGGGGCTCGTCCGCTACGGAGCATCGCCCATGGCCATCGACCGCTACACCGGCTTCGCCCAGGCCCTGCACTGGCTGACCGTCGCCCTGCTGTGCCTGCTGTTGCCCTTCGTCTGGGTGGCGGAAAACTTTCCGCCCGGACCGGTGCGTACCCTCTGGTACCTGCTGCACGAATCCACCGGGATCTCGGTGTTCCTGCTGATCCTGATCCGCCTGACCTGGCGCTGGCGGCATCCTGCGCCGCCCGCCAGCCCCCGCGATGGACGCCTGCTGCGGCTGCTCGCCGGTCTCAACCACGGCCTGCTCTATGCCGTGCTGCTGCTGATGCCGGTGACCGGCTACCTGATGGCCGGCCAGGGCCAGCCGGTGCCGGTGTTCGGGCTGTTTTCCCTGCCGGGTTTTCCCCGGCACGAAGCCCTCGGCATCCTCGCCAATCGCATCCATGTGGCCGGCCAGTTCGCCGTCTATGGCCTGGTGCTGCTGCACGTGGCGGCGGTGGTCTGGCATGTGGCGATCCGCCGGGACGGGACGCTGGAGCGGATGCTCCCCGAGCAACGCCTCTAGGTTCTGTACGAAAACTGCCTGCACTCGGTGATGCGTCGTTGAAAACCGCCTGGATGGCCAGCCCCGTCGGAATGCTCATTTACCACGCGTAAACTCGAGCGCGAGTCCGATCCGCTTCCTCAGCGTTTTCGCGGGGCCGCCCAGGCCTCGCCTGACCTTCGTTCGGCGACTTTTCGTACAGAACCTAGGCGCTGCCTTCCACCCGCTGCCGGTCGCGCTCCAGCAGGGCCGGCAGGGTCTCGCGCAGGTGGTCCACCAGGGTGCGGATCTTGGCATCGAGAAAGCGCCGCGAGGGATAGAGCGCATGGATGTCCAGGGCATAGAGCCGGTGCCCGGGCAGCACCCGTTGCAGACGGCCACTGGCCAGACCCTCGACCGCGGCGTACAGCGGCAGGGCGCCGATGCCCAGGCCGCTGGCCACGGCTTCGGCCAGGGCATCGGCGGTGTTGACCTGGAAGGGCGGTCGATCCACCGCCACCTCGGCCAAGCCCTCCGGCCCTTCCAGCAACCAGCGATCCGGCGCCATGGCGCGATTGACCAGCCGCAGGCAGCGGTGCCCGGTCAGCTCCGCCGGGGTGGTCGGCCGGCCCTGGCGCTCCAGGTAGGCGGGCGCCGCGCAGAGCACGCTGTGGGTGCTGCCCAGGCGCGCCGAGCAGAAGGCCGAGTCCGGTAGGCCGTCGGCGAGGATCAGCGACAGGTCGTAGCCTTCCTTGAGGATGTCGGTGAAGGTGTTGGTCAGTTGCAGATCCAGGTCGACCTCGGGATAGCGCTCGCCATAGCTGGCCAGACTCTGGATCAGGTAGTGCTGGCCGAGGCCGGTCATGGTGTGGATGCGCAGCCGGCCGCGCGGCACGGCCAGGGCGTGGCGGGCCTCGGCATCGGCTTCGTCGAGATCGGCGAGGATGCGCTGGCAGCGCACCAGGTAGCGTTCGCCGGCTTCGGTCAGGCGCAACTGGCGGGTGGTGCGGTGCAGCAGCCGGGTCTGCAGGTGCTGCTCCAGCTGGCTGACCGCCCGCGACACATAGGCGGTGGTGAGTTCCAGCTGGCGCGCGGCGGCGGTGAAGCTGCCGGTCTGGGCCACGCAGGCGAAGGCGCGCAGATTGAAGAGATGATCCATGGACGGGGCAGGGCGGTGGAAAGGGCCATTGTGGGCCATTACCCGCTCGTTGGTTAAGGCTCTTTGCTGCCATACCCGGCTTAATCCGGGTGGGCGGGGCTTTCTAGAATGACCACCGAGACGCTGCGTCTCGCCCCTTCCGCTCGCTCCCGTCGTTGCCCAGCATGCCTCTCGCCTCACCGCCGCGCGCGCGGCCTCCCGCTGCCTTTTCCCGCCCCCGCTGGCCGAGCCGCAACGCCTGGCGCCGCGCTGCTCGCGAGTGGGGCCGTACCGACGGCCAGACCTGGGCCTTCATCGCCAAGGCGCTGCTGGCCGCGGCCCTGGCCCTGTGGCTGGCCTATCGCCTGGAACTGCCGCAACCGAGCACCGTGCTGGTCACCGTCTTCATCGTCCTGCAGCCGCAGAGCGGCCAGGTGCTGGCCAAGAGTTTCTATCGCATCCTCGGCAGCCTGGCCGGCCTGAGCTTTACCGTGGCCGCTATCGCCCTGTTCGCCCAGGAGCGGGTGCTGCTGCTCGGCGCCCTGGGGCTGTGGATCGGCTATTGCACCCGCGGGGCGGCGCGCTATCGCGACTTTCGCAGCTATGCCTTCCTGCTGGCCGGCTATACCGCCTGCCTGGTCGGGCTACCGGCGGTGGCCCAGCCCCAGGGCGCCTTCCTGCAGGCGATCTGGCGGCTGCTGGAGATTGCCCTGGGCATCTGCTGCGCCGGGGTGGTGAGCGTGGCGATCCTGCCGCAGACCACCCGCGGCGTCCTGCGCCGCACCCTGGCGCAGCGCCTGCGCGACTTCCTCGCCATGGCCCATGACGGCCTGCTCGGCCGCCTCGAGGCCGAACGCTTCGCCACGCTCAGCGCCCGCTTCGCCGCCGATTCCGTGGGTTTCGAAAGCCTGCGCAGCGCCAGCGTCTTCGAGGAGCCCTATCTGCGGCGGCGCAGCGGGCGCCTGGCGGCCCTGGGCAATCGCCTCATGCTGCTCAACACCCGCTTTCATGCCCTCTACCAGTTGTTGGAGCGCCTGGCCGAGCGGCCGCCGGCGGTGCGTCAGGCCCTGGCGCCCGCGCTGGAACTGATCGCCGCCGCCCTGGCGCCGAGCCTCGGCCGGCTACCGGAAGAGCGTGATCTGCGCCGGCTCAACGAGCGCCTGGCCGCGGAGCGTGAAACCTTGATGGCGGCAATCCGCGCCGGTCGTCAGCAACTGGCTCGCACGGCGCCTGCGGCCGAGGTCGACCGGCTCGACTACGATACCGCCGCCGAATTGCTCTATCGCTTCGCCGAGGATCTGCATCTGCTGCTGAATACCCAGCTGGAGCTGGACGTACCGACCAGCACCGCACCCAAGACGCGCGAGACCTTCACGCCGCTCGCCAGTCGCGCGGTGGCCTGGATGGCCGGGTTGCGCAGCGCCCTGGTGGTGCTGGGCGTGGGACTGTTCTGGATCGAGACCGCCTGGCCGAGCGGCGCGGCCTGCACCCTGGCGGCGGCACTGATCTCGGCGCTGGCCTCCACCTCGGCCGATCCGCGCCGCTATTGCCTGCAACTGGCCGGTGGCACCCTGGTCGGGGCCCTGGCCGGTGGCCTGCTGCACTTCCAGGTGCTGCCCTGGATCGATGGCTTCGCGCTGTTGCTGCTGGTGCTGGCGCCGGTGTTCACCGCCGGCGCCTGGTTGATCACCCGTCCGCGCCTGGCCGGCTATGGCACCGGGCTGATGGTCTGGTTCTGCTCGGCAGCGCTGCCGGGCAATCTGCCGCGCTACGACGCCGACCTCTTCTGCAACACCTACCTGGCTTACCTGGTGGCCTGCGGCGTGGCGGTGGTGGCCGTCAGCGTGCTGCTGCCGCCCAGCCAGCCCTGGGTCTGGCGGCGGCTGGAGGATGCCCTGCGCGAGCGCCTGGTCCACGCCATAGGCGCGCCCCTGGCCGGCCTGAGTGGCCGCTTCGATTCCGGTCTGCGCGATCTGCTCAACCAGGTGCAGGTGCTTACCGTGGGTCAGCCGGTGGTGCAGCGGCAGTTGCTGCGCTGGACCTTTCTCAGCCTGGAACTGGGCCACGCCATCATCGAATTGCGCCTGGAACAGGCGGCGCTGCCGCCCTTGCCCTGGTATCGCGAACAGCGTGCCTGGCGCCTGGCGATCCGCGCCCTGGGCCGGGCGCTGGTGCGGCTGGCTCGCCAGCCCGATGCCGCCAACCTGGCCCGCGCGCTGACCGCCGTGGACCAGGCCATCCTCCTGGCGCACCAGGCCCAGCGCCACCTGGAGCCCTCGCCGGGCGACTTCGACCGCTCGCCCCTGCGGCGCATCGCCAGCTACCTGCATGTCATCCGCACCGCGCTGCTGGCGCCGGATTCGCCCCTGGCCGGGTACCTGCCGCAGCCCCGGCCACCGGCGCGCGACGAAGGCTAGCCAGCAGCCCGCCAAAATCCGACTAGGCTTACGGACGGGGAGGGCCAGCAGGCCCTCTGCCATGCGACTTTCGGCACAACCAGAACAAGGCCCGCCTGCCCATGCCCGTCCGCTTCGTCCGTCCGCTGCTCTGTTCCGCCAGTTTTCTCCTGACGCCCCTGGCGTCTGCCCTGGAAGCCCCGGGCGCCCCCGGCGCCACACCCTTCTGGTCCTATTCCGGCAAGACCGGCATCGGCACCAGCTACGAGGCCTATCGCGATGGCGCCTACAGCGACCAGGCCAGTACCGGCCGCGTCTCGCGAGTCTGGTTTTCCCTGGCCCAGGGCGTGGTCACCGAGACCATGCAAGGGCTCATCCACGAGGCGCAGCTGCGTGAGATGCAACTGGTGATCCGCGGACCGGACTTCACCCACCTGGAGCGCGACGACACCGACAGCCGCATCGAATACCTGGCCACCGATAGCGCCGGCCGGCCCACCTCCCTGGCCTACCGGATCGTCAATCGCGACCGCCAGGGGCGCTACGAGATCGAGAAGCACGTCTTCACCGATCCGGACCAGGACACCCTGGTCATGCGCGTCATCTTTCGCAGCCAGGATCCGCGCATCCAGCCCTATCTCTATGTCGATCCGGCGCTGGCCAATAGCGGCAGCCACGACCGCGCCGCGGTGAATGGCTCTGTGCTCTACGCCAGCGAAGGCGAGCACGCCCTGGTGGTCAAGGCCAGCCAGCCGCTGCAGACGCCCAGCGTGGGTTTCGTCGGCAGCTCCGACGGCCTCGACGACCTGCGCCGCAACGGCAAGCTGACCCAGCTCTACAGCAGCACCGGCGACCAGGCCGGCAACGTCGCCATGTTGGCCAAGCTGCCGCTCAAGGGCGCCGAGACCACCCTGGACGTGGTGGTGGGCTTTGGCGCCAATCCGCGCCAGGCCGAGGCGGCGGCGGACGCCACCCTGGCCCGCGGCTACCAAAAGGTGCTGGCCCACTACAACGGCGAGGGCGACGCCATCGGCTGGCAGGACTACCTCGCCAGCCTCGACCAGCTGCCGCGCCTGCAGGCCCAGGCCGGCGACGGCGGCAAGCTGGTCAACGCCAGCGCCCTGGTGCTCAAGGCCCAGGAAGACAAGACCCACGCCGGCGCCCTGATCGCCTCGCTGTCCAATCCCTGGGGCGAAACGGTGCCGGCGGCCAAGGGCACCACCGGCTACAAGGCGGTCTGGCCGCGGGACTTCTACCAGTGCGCCATGGCGCTGCTGGCGCTGGGCGATCGGCAGACGCCCAAGGTCGCCTTCAGCTATCTCAAGCAGGTGCAGGTGGATGCCAACACCGCGCACAAGCCGGCCGACAGCTCGGCCTTCATCCACCAGCAGAAGCAGGGCGACGAGGTCCATGCGCCCGGTGCCACCGGCTGGTTCCTGCAGAAGACCCACGTCGACGGCACCATCGAATGGGTGGGCGTGCAACTGGACCAGACCGCCATGCCGATCATGCTCGGCTATCGCCTCTGGCAGGGCGGCCTGCTGGGCGACGCCGAGATCGATCGCTGGTATCGCGAGATGCTCCGGCCCGCGGCGGATTTCCTCGCCCGCGACAGCCAGGTCAACCTGGGCTGGAACACCTGGCAGGTCAAGCCGCCGCAGACCCAGCAGGAACGCTGGGAAGAGCAGTGGGGCTATTCGCCGTCCACCACCGCGGCGGTGATCGCCGGTCTCGCCACGGCCAGCGAACTGGCGCGCCACGCCGGCGACGAGGCCAATGCCAGCCGCTACCGCGACACCGCGCGGCGCTATTCGAGCCAGGTGGAAAAGACCATGGCCACCACCCAGGGCAGCCTGGGCGCCGGCAACTACTACCTGCGCATCACCCAGAACGAGAATCCCAACGACAAGGGCAAGCTGGTGGACAACAACAGCCGCCCGGGCCTGCCGGAAGACCAGGTGCTGGACGCCGGTTTCCTCGAACTGGTGCGCTACGGCGTGCGACCGGCCGGCGATCCCCTGGTGCAGAAGAGCCTGGCGGTGCTGGACGACGAGGGCCTGCCGGAGAATCTGCGGGTCAAGTACAGCTTCCAGTACCCGGGGGTGAACGGCACCTTCCCCGGCTGGCGGCGCTATGGCAACGACGGCTATGGCGAGAGTGAAAGCTCTGGCATCAACTTTCCCGCCACCGAGCAGCCGGTGCCCAACTCCGGACTGCGCGGCCGGGTCTGGCCGATCTTCACCGGCGAACGCGGTCACTACGAACTGGCGCGCCTGGTCCTGCAGGGCAAGCCGGATGCGGCGGCGCTCACCCGACTGCGCGACACCTACGTCCGCGGCCTGGAGCTGTTCGCCAACGCCGGCCTGATGCTGCCCGAGCAGGTCTGGGACGGCGTGGGTGACAACCGGCGCCACGGCTACAGCAAGGGGCAGGGCACCGATTCGGCAACGCCGCTGGCCTGGTCCCATGCCGAGTACGTCAAGCTGCTGCGCTCCATGGCGGACGGCCAGGTGTGGGATCACTACCCGGTGGTGGCGCGGGCACTGGCGCCCTGAGGGCGGATCCGACGAATGGCAGGCGGCCCCTGGGCCGCGTGCCAGGGCCGCTGAGCCAGGCTAACGAAACGTCTAACCCGAGGGAACGCCTGTAACAAGACTTGTCTGATGGGCGTTCTCGCGCTTTCCTGAGGCAGCGGATCCTTCCGCTCGCCGCTGTTCTCCTCCCTTTCCGGTCCCTCTGCCCTCGGTCGCGTACCGCGCGGTAGCGTGCCCGGCTGTCGCGCTTTTCTCTCGCTCGCTCCGGCGACCGCTCCGGCGGTCTGGGGGCGGGTCTTTGCCGGTTCCTGTCAAGAAGGTCACGGATATGACTGACGTCGCTCTCCCCATCGCCCTCTACCTGGGCACCCTGGTGCTGCTGGCTTTCGCCCTGCGCCGCAGCCCGCTGCTCACCGAGGAGACCCTGGCGCGCTCCTCGCCGCTGGATGCCCTGCGCGGCATCCTCGCCACCGCCGTGGTCTGCCTGCATTTCGTGCTGACCTATCACCTCAAGGCCGAGGGCCAGTGGCGCGAACCCGACAGCGACCTGCTCTACAACATGGGCGTGGTACCGGTCTCGCTGTTCTTCATGATCACCGGCTACCTGTTCTTCGGAAAGGTCTATCGCCGCACGCCGGACTGGGGCGAGCTGCTCCGTTCGCGGGTGCTGCGGGTGATGCCGCTGTATCTCTGCGTGGTCGCCGTGGTGGTGCTCTTCACCCTGATCCGCACCCACTTCGTCATCGCCGACGGCCAGCACTTCATGCTCGAGCTGCTCAGCTGGGAGCTGTTTTCCGGCTTCAGCCTCAACGGCCTGGAGGAGAGCGGCTGGATGACTGCCGGCGCCCACTGGACGCTGCGCTACGAGGCGCTGTTCTACCTGGCGCTGCCGCTCATCGCCGCGCTGTTCAATCGTCGTGGCTTCGGCCTGCCGCTGCTGGTCTCGGCGCTGCTGGTGGGCGCCCTGGTCGCCGCCGGCTATCACTACCACGTGCTGGGCGCGCGCTTCGGCCTGCTGTTCCTGCTGGGTTTCCTGCCGGTGTTCGTCAAGGTCCATCGGCCGGCGCTGCTGGCACGCCTGCGCACGCCCCTGGTGGCCGCGCTGTCGCTGGCGCTGGTGGCCTATGCCATGACCCAGCCGGACTACAACCTCAAGCAGATGCTGGCGCTGGCCTTGCCCTTCGCCGCCATGGCCGCCGGCAACGACCTCTTCGGCCTCCTGCGCAGTCGCGGCCTCAAGGTGCTGGGCGAGATCAGCTACAGCCTCTATCTCACCCACGGACTGCTGCTCTACGGCCTCTTCACCCTGCTCAACCTGGGCTCGGTCGAAACCCTGGGCACCATCGGCTTCATGGCGCTGCTGCCGCCGGTACTGGTACTCGCCTGCCTGCTGTCGATGCTCAGCTACCGCTGGATCGAGCGTCCGCTGATGCACCTGGGCCGGGCGCCACGGCCTCGGCAAGTGCCGGCGTAAGCGCCGGCGCCGCCCCGGGATACTCCAGCAGAAAGGTCAGTGCCTGGGCGCAGGAGGCTTCCACCTTGAGTGCGAGCAGGTCGTCCGCGCGGGTCCGGCCATAGCCCAGGGCGGCGATGGGCAGGCCGGCGCGGGCCGCGGCCTGGGCGAAGCGAAAGCCGGAATAGACCATCAGCGACGAGCCCACCACCAGCAGCGCATCGGCGCGGCCCAGGTGGGCGAAGGCGCGCTCCACCCGCGCGCCGGGCACGTGTTCGCCAAAGAACACCACGTCCGGCTTGAGCAGGGCGCCGCAGCGCGGGCAGTCCGGCACGCGAAAACTCATAAAATCCACGCCTTCCAGATCGGCATCGCCATCCGGCGCGGTAGCCGCGTCCAGCGCCAGCCAGTCGCCATTGAGTTCGCCCAGCCACTGCTGGAATTCCTGGCGCGGCAGGCGCAGCTCGCAGCCCAGGCAGCGGATCTGGTCGAGGCGGCCGTGCAGGTCGATCACCGCCTCGCTGCCGGCGGCCTGGTGCAGGCGATCGACGTTCTGGGTCAGCAGCATCTCCACCTGGCCACGCCGCTCCAGGGCCGCTAGGGCCTGGTGGGTGGCGTTGGGCCGCGCCTGGCAGAAGCGCGGCCAGCCGATCAGGCTGCGTGCCCAGTAGCGGCGGCGCAGGCGTTCGTCGCCGACGAAGGCCTGCAGGGTGACCGGTTGCGGGCGCTTCCAGGCGCCGTCGCGGTCGCGGTAGTCGGGAATGCCGGAATCGGTGCTGCAACCGGCGCCGGTGAGCAGAAAGATCCGCTCGTGCCGGGCGATAAAGGACTGGAGCTCGGGCAGGGACATCGTGCACCTGGGGTTGCGGGCGATATCCCCAGCTTGGAAAGGGTTATGCCGCGAGGCAAGCCGCAGCTGACGAACGTCCTGTCCGCGCTGCGGCAAGTGGCCTTTAGAAGACCGGCACGTAGATGTAGATCTGCGAATCCTGCGCATCCACCCCGGTGAAGGCCTCGGTGTAATGCTCGAAGCAGGCACCCGGACGGGGTTGCAGGCCGCGCGCCGGCAGCAGCTCGGCGAACAGCCGGCCGAGGCTCTTGGCCACGCTGGGCGCGGTGCCCAGGTGCACGTAGCGGGCGTAGCGGCCTTCCGGCAGTTCCTGGCGCACCATGCCGGCGGGCAGGGGCGCGCCCGGCGCGGTGGCCACCGCGGCCAGGTAGTGCATGGCGCCGGCCTGACGCCAGCTCAGGCCATACCATTCGGCATCGCCCTCGCGACCGGTGATTTCCCCGGCGCGATCGGCGAAGCGCCGCCAGAGGGCGGCGATGTCTTCGCCCTGGCCAGGCTCGAACAGCAGACCGGTCACTTCCAGGGCGGGATGGTCGACGATTTCCAGCGACATGGGACAGACTCTCTCGAAGATGCGATGAAGGCCGCCACCTTACTCCAGCGGCGCGCGGCGGTCAGCCGGGACAGCCATCGGACGAAAGGTCGCAGTCGCCGCCAGCGCCTGCCGCAGACCCTGCCAAGCCCTCCTGCCGCTTCGCTAAAACACTGATTTTGAATGATTTTTCGACGAAGAAAGGCGACGCTTCGCTCGAACTGCCAGGCCCGGCTCAGGA
Source organism: Pseudomonas sp. AS2.8 (assembly GCF_014190935.1). Classification (NCBI taxonomy): domain Bacteria; kingdom Pseudomonadati; phylum Pseudomonadota; class Gammaproteobacteria; order Pseudomonadales; family Pseudomonadaceae; genus Pseudomonas; species Pseudomonas sp. AS2.8. The sequence continues at coordinate 435,116 of NZ_JACHVV010000004.1, read as the reverse complement.
CGAAGTCCTACCGTGATGTGCCTGGAGTTACCCAAGAAATGTCGATCAAGGTATCGCGCCGCAACTTCCTCAAACTCAGTACGGCGGGGGTCGCCACCTCGAGCATGGCCCTGCTCGGCTTCGCCCCGGAGCCCGCGCTGGCGTCCATCCGCTACTACAAGCTCGCCGCCGCCAAGGTGACGCGCAACACCTGCACCTACTGCTCGGTGGGCTGCGGCATGCTGCTCTACAGCCGCGGCGATGGCGGCATCAACACCGTCAGCGACATCTACCACGTCGAAGGCGATCCGGATCATCCGGTCAGTCGCGGTTCTCTCTGCCCCAAGGGCGCCGGGGTGCTGGACTTCATCAAGAGCGAATCGCGCCTCTCCCACCCCGAGGTGCGCGAGCCGGGCAGCAACGAGTGGAAGCGCATCAGCTGGAACGAGGCGCTGGACCGCATCGCTCGCTACATGAAGGAGGACAGGGACAAGAACTTCGTCACCCATGACGCCGACGGCCACCTGGTCAATCACTGGATCACCACCGGCTTCCTGGCGGCCTCGGCCTGTTCCAACGAGACCGCGTACCTCACCCAGAAGGTGATCCGCAGCCTCGGCATGCTGGCGATCGACAACCAGGCGCGCGTGTGACACGGACCGACGGTGGCAGGTCTTGCCCCTTCGTTCGGCCGCGGTGCCATGACCAATCACTGGGTCGACATCCGCAACGCCAATCTCATCCTGTCCATGGGCGGCAACTCGGCCGAGGCGCACCCGGTGGGCTTTCGCTGGATGGTGGAGGCCAAGGAAAAGAACAACGCCAAGCTGATCACCATCGATCCGCGCTTTACCCGGACCTCGGCGGTGGCGGACTACCACGCCTATATCCGCACCGGGACCGACATCGTCTACCTGGGCGGGCTGATCAACTTCCTGCTCACCACGGACCAGATCCAGCATGAGTACGTAAGGGCCTACACCGACGTCGCCCTCATCGTGAAGGAAGACTTCGGCTTCCACGACGGCCTCTTCTCCGGCTTCGGCGAGGACAAGCGCCGCGCCTACGAGAAATCCAGCTGGAGCTACGAGTTCGACGAGCGCGGCATGGTGCAGGAAGACCCGACCCTGCAGCACCCGCGCTGCGTCTACCAGCTGATGAAGGCGCACTACAGTCGCTACACCATCGACCTGGTGGAGCGCGTCTGCGGCATGCCGCGCGAGCAGATCCAGACCACCTGGGACATGATCGCCGAGACGGCGCGCCCCGAGCGCACCATGAGCATCCTCTATGCCCTGGGCTGGACCCAGCATTCCATCGGCGCCCAGATCATCCGCACCGCCTCCATGGTGCAGCTGCTACTGGGCAACATCGGCATGCTCGGCGGCGGGGTCAACGCCCTGCGCGGTCACTCCAACATCCAGGGGCTGACCGACCTGGGCCTGCTGTCCAACCAGCTGCCGGGCTATCTCTACCTGGCCTCCCACGAGGAACATGAATACCGCGACTACATCAAGCGGCGCGCCAAGCAGCCCTTGCGCGAGGGCGAGGTCTCCTACTGGAAGTACTACGAGCGCTTCCACGTAAGCCTGATGAAGGCCTGGTTCTCCGAGGCGGCGACCAAGGACAACGACTGGTGCTACGACTGGCTGCCCAAGCTCAGCGAGCCGCTCTATGACGTCCTGCACACCTTCGAGCGCATGCACCACGGCGAGATCACCGGCTATTTCTGCCAGGGTTTCAATCCGCTGGCCTCCTTCCCGGACAAGAACAAGGTCAGCCAGGCGCTTGGCAAGCTCAAGTACCTGGTGGTGATGGATCCGCTGGCCATCGAGACCGCCGATTTCTGGCAGAACCACGGCGAACTCAACGACGTGGACCCGAGCCAGATCCAGACCGAGGTGTTCCGCCTGCCCACCACCTGCTTCGCCGAGGAGAACGGCGCCATCGTCAACAGCTCGCGCTGGCTGCAGTGGCACTGGCGCGCCGCGCCGCCACCGGGCGAGGCGCGGCCGGACGTGGCCATCCTCGCCGGGCTGTTCCATCGCCTGCAGGGGATGTATCGCGACGAGGGTGGCGCCTTCCCCGATCCCATCCTCAACCTGACCTGGCCCTACAGCAATCCGGAGGAGCCCAATCCCGAGGACATCGCCCAGGAATACAACGGCCGCGCCCTGGCCGACCTACCCGGGCCGAACGGGACCATTTCCCACAAGCGTGGCGAACTGCTCGACGACTTCGGCTTCCTCGCCGACGACGGCAGCACCACCTGCGGCTGCTGGATCTATTCGGGCTCCTACAACCGCCAGGGCAACAACATGGACCGGCGCGACAACGCCGATCCCTACAACATCGGCATGACCCTGGGCTGGGCCTGGGCCTGGCCGCTCAATCGCCGCATCCTCTACAACCGCGCCGGCGCCCGGCCGGACGGGACCTCCTGGGCACCGGAGAAGCGGCTGATCTGGTGGAACGGCGAACGCTGGGCCGGCGCCGATATCCCCGACTTCCCCTGGACCTCGCCGCCCTCGGCCAAGGCCGGGCCCTTCATCCTCAACCAGGAGGGCGTCGCGCACTTCTTTGGCGGCAGCCTGCTGGCCGAGGGACCCTTCCCGGAGCACTACGAACCCTTCGAATCGCCGCTGGACCACAATCCGCTGCACCCGGACAACCCGCGGGCCAAGAACAACCCGGCGGCGCGGATCTTCCCCGGCGACCGGGCCCGGCTGGGCACCCGCGAGGAATTCCCCTATGCGGCCACCACCTACCGGCTGACCGAGCACTTCCACTTCTGGACCACCCATGCGCGGCTCAACGCCATCGCCCAGCCGGAGAAGTTCGTCGAGATCGGCGAGGACCTGGCGACCGAACTCGGCATCAAGGCCGGCGACTGGGTCAAGGTCAGCTCCAAGCGCGGCTACATCAAGGCGGTGGCGGTGGTGACCAAGCGCATGCACGGGCTGCAGGTGGAGGGGCGCACGGTGCACCACATCGGCATCCCCATCCACTGGGGTTTCAAGGGCGTCACCCGCCCCGGATTCCTCACCAACACCCTGACCCCCTTCGTGGGCGACGCCAACACCCAGACACCGGAATTCAAGTCGTTCCTGGTGAACGTGGAAAAGGTCTGAGGGAGGTTCTATGAGAGGCGATCAAGTCAACTTCCAGAACATCGTCGCGCGCTCGGCCACCTCCGAGGAGTCGCCCCATACCCGCATCGGCGGGGTGGAGGCGGTGGCCAAGCTGATCGACGTGTCGCGCTGCATCGGCTGCAAGGCCTGCCAGGTGGCCTGCTCGGAATGGAACGACCTGCGCGACGAGGTCGGCCATTGCAACGGCACCTACAACAATCCGCCGGACCTCACCCCGGAGACCTTCCAGGTGATGAGATTCGACGAATACGTCAACGAGAAGGGCAACCTGGAGTGGCTGATCCGCAAGGACAACTGCATGCACTGCGCCGACCCGGGCTGCCTCAAGGCCTGCCCGGCGCCGGGGGCCATCGTGCAGTACGCCAACGGCATCGTCGACTTCAACTCCGAGCACTGCATCGGCTGCGGCTATTGCGTCTCGGGCTGCCCCTTCGACGTGCCGCGCATCTCCAAGAAGGACCAGAAGGCCTACAAGTGCACCCTCTGCTCCGACCGGGTCTACCACGGCCTGGAGCCGGCCTGCGTCAAGTCCTGCCCGACCGGGGCGATCATGTTCGGTACCAAGGAAGACATGACCGAACACGCCCAGATGCGCGTCGGCCAACTGCATGACCGCGGCTTTCCCGGCGCCGGTCTCTACGATCCGGCCGGGGTGGGCGGCACCCATGTGATGTACGTGCTGCAGCACGCCGACAAGCCGGAGCTCTATACCCACCTGCCGGCCGATCCGCAGATCAGCCCCATGGTCAGCCTGTGGAAGGGCGTGACCAAGCCGATCATGTCGGCGCTGCTGGGCGTCACCGCCATCGCGGGCATCGCCCACTACCTGACCAAGGGACCCAAGGAAGAACCCGAGGAATCCCCGGACGAGGCAGAGCGCCACGCCGCGCGCGAGGAGGACCGGCCATGACCACGCCATCGGACAATAAGCGCGGCATCCTGCGCTACACCACCTTCAGCCGGCTGAACCACTGGTTCATCGCCTTCACCTTCGTCTGCCTGACCCTGAGCGGCCTGGCCTTCTTCCACCCGTTCTTCTTCGACCTCACGGCGCTGTTCGGCGGGCCGACCATGACGCGCATCCTGCACCCCTTCATCGGGGTGGCCATGAGCCTGGGCTTCGTGGTCATGGCGGTGCGCTTCTTCAAGGTCAACCTGTTCAAGCGCCACGACGTGGCCTGGGTGCGGCGCATCGGCGATGTTCTCGCCAACCGCGACGAACTGGCGCCGCCCATCGGCGCCAACAACCCCGGGCAGAAACTGGTGTACTGGGTGATGCTGCTGTCGGTGCCGGCGCTGCTGCTCAGCGGCTTCTTCATCTGGCGGCCGTATTTCGCCGACATCCTGCCGCGCGGCTGGCTGCGCTTTTCCAGCCTGGTGCACGCCTATGTCGCCTTCATCGCCATCGTCACCCTGATCATCCACGTCTATTCGGCGATCTGGGTGAAGGGCTCCTTCCGCGCCATGACCCAGGGCCGCGTCAGCCGCGCCTGGGCCAAGCACCATCACCGGTTGTGGTACGACGAGATCGTCGAGCAGGAACGCCGCGAAGGCGGCGAGCGGGGCGAGCGCCCCCTGGATGAACACCGCATGCCCGACAAGGGGACTCCCTGATGCATCAGTACGGCACCTCGCCCACCGGCATCCTCAATCCGCCGCCGGTGGTCCTGCCCGATCGCCAGCTGTTCGCCCGTCGCGCCCGCCGCCTGGGCGAACTGGCCGAGCGCAGCATCGAACTGGGCGACTTCCTCGGCTTCATGGCCCTGCTGGTCCAGGCCCAGGAGGCCGTCCTGCAGGAGCGCCAGCCCGGCTGGCAACCGGCGCCGGATGCCTTCAGCCTGGCCCTGGAGCACGGCATGCCGCCGCTGCAGGGGCAGGCCCTGCTGCGGGATCTGGACTGGCAGGGCGATCTGCAGGCGCTGCTGGCCAACCTGGAGTTGCGCATCGCCACGCGTCAGCGGCCGGTGCTCGAACAGCTGGCCGCCTTGCCGGTGGCCGAGCGTCAACGGCTCGCCGAGCAGCTGCTGGCCCAGGAACCTGGCGCCCCGGAGGTCCGGGCGCTGCTGCCGCTGGTGGGCGCTGCCCTGCAGGTGGCCTGGGTCCGTCTGGCCCTCGGCCTGCCCCAGCCCCCCCAGCGCCATGGCGACGCCAGCCGGGTGCTGTGCCCGACCTGCGCCGCGCCGCCGCTGGCCAGCATCGTCCACGCCGACCGCGATCGCGACAATGTGCGCTACCTGCACTGCAGCCTCTGCGCCACCGAATGGCACCTGGAGCGCAGCAAGTGCAGCTGCTGCAACACCAGCGCCCAGGTGCGCTACCTGGCCCTGGAAGACGACGCCGGCAAGACGCCCCTGGCCGCCCAGGCCGAGACCTGCGACAGCTGCGACAGCTACCTCAAGCTGGTCAGCAAGAGCTTCAACCTGGGTGCCGAGCCCCTGGCCGACGACCTCGCCAGCCTGCCGCTGGACTTCGCCCTGGCGGAAGAGGGGCGCTATGCCCGCAGCGGCTTCAATCCGCTGTTCATCGCCGGGGACTAGGGCGCCGGAGCCGCGTCACGCCTCCACGGCGAGGGCCTGGTTCAGCGCCAGGCCCGCCAGGCGCGCGCTGGCCAGCAGGCGTTCCAGACTCTGGCCGTGTCGCGCGCTGGCGGAGAGGCCGGCCATGGTGGTGATGACGAAGTCGGCCAGTTCCTGCGCACGCTGCGGCTGGCAGGCGGCGATATGGGTGCGGATGAGCGTCTGGGCCGCCTGGTGGTGCCGGTCGGCCGCCGCGCGGGCCTGGGGATCGTCGGAATGGGTGCCCTCCAGCACCAGGCAGCCGGCCGCACAGGGGTCGACCGCATAGCTGCGCGCCGCCTCTTCCAGCACTCGGGTGAGCGCTACCGCCAGGGACTGCTCGCCGTCCAGGATCTCGTGCAGCAGCAGTGTGCCCGTCGAGATATAGCGCTCGAGCACCCGCTGGTACAGCTCGAGCTTGCTGCCGAAGGCCGCATAGAAGCTCGGCGGCCTGATCCCGAGCGCCTGGGTCAGATCGGCGACGCTCACCCCGTCATAGCCTTTTTCATGGAACAGGCGCTGGGCCTGGACGAGGGCCTCGTCCGGATCGAAGCGGCGCGGCCGCCCACGGGGTGCGGGTTTATTTGTAGCGTTCATTACAAAAATACTTTGACAGCGGACGGGAGAGGCTTATTGTAGCACTCACTACATTAATCAGGAGGCAGACCCATGAGCGATTTCACAGGCAAGAAGGTGTTGGTGCTGGGTGGCAGTCGCGGCATAGGCGCCGCCATCGTGCGGCGCTTCGCCGCCGCCGGCGCCCAGGTGACCTTTACCTATGCCAGTTCCAGGGATGCCGCCCAGGCCCTGGCGGCGGAAACCGGTAGCACCGCCGAGCTGACCGACAGCGCCGACCGCGACGCGGTGATCGCCCGGGTGCGCGCCTCTGGTCCGCTGGACGTGCTGGTGGTCAATTCCGGCGTGGCGCTGTTCGGCGATGCCCTGGAACAGGATCCGGACGCCGTCGATCGTCTGTTCAGCATCAATGTGCAGGCGCCCTATCACGCGGCCGTGGAAGCCGCGCGGCAGATGCCGCCGGGCGGGCGGATCATAGTCATCGGCTCGGTGAATGGCGATCGCATGCCGGTGCCCGGCCTGGCCGCCTATGCCGTGAGCAAGTCGGCCCTGCAGGGGCTCGCCCGCGGTCTGGCACGGGACTTCGGTCCGCGCGGCATCACCGTCAACGTGGTGCAGCCGGGCCCCATCGATACCGAGATGAATCCGGCGGATGGCCCCATGAAGGAGCTGATGCACAGCTTCCTGGCGATCAAGCGCCACGGCAGCGCCGACGAGGTGGCCGGCATGGTCGCCTGGTTGGCCGGCCCCGAGGCCGGCTTCGTCACCGGCGCCATGCACACCATCGACGGCGCCTTCGGCGCCTGATCGAGCGCGTACCCCTAGCGCCCAGGGCCCAGGCGATAGGGGTGACGGCCGGCCAGCCTAGTGCGCCGGCCCCAATACCTCTTCGGCGATATCCAGCAACGCCCGCAGCCTATCCATGTGGCGCAGGTCCTGGTGATAGCCCACCCAGATATCCCTTGATGGAGGACTGCCAAAGCTCTCGATGAGCTGCAGTCCTGCCGTCGCATCGCCGAGCGGGCGGGGCAGGACGGCAACTCCCAGTCCACGCCGGCACATCTGTGCCTGAACGGTTCGACTGGTACTGGTGAAGGCGCGTTGCGACCCCGGCAGTCGATCGAGCAACCAGGCGACATCGGGAAAGTGCGATTGGGCGCTGTTCATGAGGATCAGCCCGACCGCAGCCGTATCCTCTTGCATGGTCAGCACCGTCTCGGCGGAGCCATAGAGGCCGTAGGGCATCCTCAGGAAACGGCGCTGCACGATATCCGGTTCGCTGAAGGGCACCAGGCGAAAGGCCACGTCCGCATCGCGTCGGGAGAGATCCAGCAGTCGATAGCTGGCAATGACCTCGGGTACCACGGCAGGATGCCGCCGGGTGAGGTCGGCCAGGACCGGCGCCAGAACATAGCCGGCAAACCAATCCGCCGAAGAGATTCGCAGGATTCCCTCCAGGCGCTGGTGGTTACCTGCCAGACGCCGCTCCATGGCCAGGGCCGAGGCTTCCATGGACTCGGCCAGGGCGAATACGGCATCTCCCGAATTCGTGAGGATCAGGCCCTCGCGGGTGCGTCGTAGCAGCGCCTGTCCGGCTTCATCCTCGAGCGTTTTGATTCGTCGACCTACCGTTGGGTGACTGACTCCCAAGGCTCGCGCGGCCGAGCCATAGGACCCGCCCCGGGCGACTGCCAGAAAGATCCGTACATCGCTCCATTCCATGACGAACCTGCGTTCAAAAATGAACATTGAATATGCAGGAAAGGCAGTCCCCAAACAATATCGTAGGGGCGACCATGGTGACTCACATCGACGTAGATCCGTTGGATTCAGCCAGGGATGTTCGAACTGGTTCCGTGCAGGTGAGCAGATATGAGCAGGTTGCGAGATAGGGTTGCGATTGTGACGGGCGCCTCCAAAGGCATCGGTGCGGGCATTGCCCGGCAACTGGCGGCAGACGGCGCCAGGGTCGTCATCGGCTATGCGTCCAGCCAGGACGGGGCGGACGCCGTCCTCGCCGACATCGAGACCGCAGGGGGTACGGCTATCGCGCTACGCGCCGACGTTCGCCAGCGGGCCGATATGGAGGCCTTGGTAACGGCGGCCCTCGAACACTTCGGTCGCCTGGATATCCTGGTGAACAATGCCGGTGTCTATCAATTCGCCAGGATCGAAGACACCACCGTAGATCTGTATCGGCTGCAATTCGACATCAATGTACTCGGCCCCTTGCAGCTCATAGGCGCCGCCAGTCCCCATCTGGGCGCCGGCAGCAGCATCATCAACGTCAGCTCGAATGTCACCAGCGTCCTGCCGGCGGAAAGCGCCATCTACAGCGGCACCAAGGGCGCGCTCGATGTGATCACGGGTGTGCTCGCCCGCGAGCTGGGCCCTCGTGGTATCCGCGTGAATGCCGTCAATCCTGGCCTCATCGAAACCGAGGGCACCCAGGCCGCCGGCGCCCTGGGTGCGGAATTCCAGGCCTGGAACGAGGCCCGCACCCCACTCGGCCGTATCGGCCAGGTACGGGATATCGCCCCCATCGTCGCCTTTCTGGCGTCCGACGATGCCAGCTGGGTGACCGGCGAATGCCTCTTCGGCTCCGGCGGGATGCGCTAGACCAGGCGGTTGCCTTGGCCGCGCGCTGTTCGCTACGGCCGCTTGCTGACCGCCCGCCGGCACGCTGCTACCTCGCTTTTCGAGAAATCGCTGCATCCAGCTGCCGCGTGCCGGCAAGGCTTGCACGGGGCAGGATGCAGCCCGATTAAAGGTAAGGTCCATGAACTCATCCCTTCCCATGGCCCAGCCCGATAGCCGTCGCTGGTTCGCGCTGGGCGTGCTGCTGATCGGTACGCTACTGCCACCGCTCGACTTCTTCATCGTCAATGTGGCGCTGCCGGTGATCCGTCGCGACTTCGAGACCTCCTCGGATCTGGCCCAGCTGGTGGTATCCGTCTATGCGACGGCGTATGCGGTCACCCTGATCCTGGGCGGCCGCCTGGGTGACATGTTCGGCCGCAAGCGTGTCTATCTGGGCGGTATGCTGGGCTTCGGTATCGCCTCTGCGCTATGCGGGGTCGCGCCAACGCCCGCGATACTGATTGCCGGGCGGCTGCTGCAGGGCGTAGCGGCTGCCATCATGGCGCCACAGTCCATGGCCCTGATCCATGCGACCTTCCCCGCGGAAGAGAAGAACCGGGCGCTCGGCCTGTACGGCGCGACCTTCGGACTTGCCGCTGTGCTGGGTCAGGTCTTGAGTGGGGTGCTGATCGAGGCCAATCCTTTCGGCTTGGGCTGGCGCAGCATCTTCCTCATCAATCTTCCCGTCATTCTCTGTGCCCTGCCGGCCGCGCTGGTCGTGCTGCGCGAGAGCCGGGCCACGCAACCGGGCCGGCTGGATGTCATGGGCGCCGGTCTGCTCGCGGCTGGGCTGTTGGCGCTGGTCGTACCCCTGGTCGAGGGACCACGACTGCATTGGCCCTGGTGGTCACTCCCCCTGCTCATCGTCAGTGGCGGGTTGCTGATCACCTTCTGGCGCTACGAGCAACGCAAGGAGGCGGCCGGCGAGACGCCCCTGGTGCTGCCTTCCCTGCTCACTGCTTCCCGGTTGAGACGCAGCCTCCTGGCGACCTTTCTGTTCTATGCCCTGGCACCTTTCTTTCTCATCTTCGCCGTCTACCAGCAGGCCGGCCTGGGGCACGGAGCCCTGGCTGCGGGCTGGGCGATCCTCCCCCTTGGGGTCGGCTTCCTCCTTGGGCCCCTGTGCAGTCCGCACCTTGCCCAACGGTTGGGTGCACGCACCGCCGCCTTTGGCATGGCTTTGGAGGTCATGGGCCTGATGTTGGCGGCCGCGCTGGCCGGCTTGCCCACCTGGCTGCCGGTGCCGCTGCTGTTGATCGGCCTGGGGCAGGGCATAGCGCTTCCGGCCCTGGTGAGAGTGAACGCGGATCAGGTGGCGCCGAGCCTGGCCGGACTCGCCGCCGGCTTGATGAATGCCACCCTGCAGATCAGCGCCGCCCTGGCGGTAGCGCTCATCGGTGGCCTGTTTTTCGCCCTCGCCCCCGATGGCGCTGGCGGAAGAGAGGTGCAGGTCGCCTTTTCCGTTGCCGCCTTGACGATGGGCGCTGCCCTGGCGCTGGCAGCCGTTTTGAGTTGGCCAGGCACCCCGGCGACGGCCTCGCCAAGGGCTTGCGACGCAGAGTGAACAGCGCTTCTCACAGCGCGAGGAGAACAGCATGAGAAAGACCTGGCTTATTACCGGTTGCTCGAGCGGTCTTGGCGGCCATATCGCCGCAACGGCCGCTGCGCGTGGCGACAGAGTCGTGGCAACGGCTCGCGATCCCGCCTTGTTGCAACCCTTGGCTCGGCAATTCCCCGAGAACCTGAGGACCGTGCGGTTGGACGTCACCGATCCCGCCTCGGCGGCTGCCGCGATTGCCTATGCCGAGCGGGAATTCGGTGGTCTCGATGTCTTGGTGAACAACGCCGGGATAGGCTTCATCGGTGCCGTGGAGGAGGCCAAGCCCAGCGAATACCGGCCGGTGTTCGACGTGAATGTATTCGGCCTGATCGAAACGACCCGCCTGGCGTTGCCTGTCCTGCGTCGGCGGGGCGGCGGCCGTATCGTCAACCTGTCATCCGGGGCAGGGCTCTCGGGAGGACCGGGTTCCGGCTACTACAGCGCGAGCAAGTTCGCGGTCGAGGGATTTTCCGAGTCGCTGGCCAAGGAGGTGGAACCCTTCGGAATCCGCGTGACCATCGTCGAGCCCGGGCCGTTTCGCACCGATTTTCTCGGGCGCTCCATCGCCATGGCGAACCAGGTGATCCCGGCCTACGCCGACACGGCGGGGCGGCGGCGTGCCTACCGGGACAGCAATGACGGCAAACAGGCGGGAGATCCGCGAAAGGCTGCCGCGGTGATAGTGCAGGCCGTCATGGCGACCGAGCCACCCTTGCATTTGCCGCTTGGACCGGTCGCCTACGACATCGCGGAACGCAAGTCGCAGGCGCTGCGCGCTGACATGGAGGCCTGGCGTGACATCGCCCTGCATACCGACTTCGACTGATCGATCCAGGCGGGGCTGCGGCGCCCGTGGCCCCTAACGTTCCACCCACCTCGCGGATCATCTCGATCCCTGTGCCCAACCCGCTCGAGTGGCACGCTCATCGCCATGGGGTGCCTGGGCCTTTTCGCCTGGTGAGTGGATTCCTTTCCCGGCAAGCGTCCTTGCCGTTCCGTAAATGAACACCGCTGGAGTGCTCCATGAGTCATACCTTCCCGGATTCGACTGCCAGCCACTGGCTGCAACGCTACTATTTCATCAGGACTGCGGTTTCGCTGCTGTGGATCGCGCTGGCGCTCGCCATCGGTCATGAGCAGGGTTGGGCGGGGCCGCTATTGCTCGTTCTCTACCCGGCGTGGGATGCCCTGGCGAACGTTCTGGATGCCCGCCAGAGCGGCGGGCTGCGGCACAACGCTGCGCAGCGACTCAACGCCGTCGTCAGTCTGGGCGTCGCGGTAGCGATAGGGCTGGCACTGGGGTCCGGCCTAGGCGCCGCGATCGGGGTGTTCGGGGTCTGGGCCATGGCCGCTGGGCTTTTCCAACTGGTCGTGGCGATACGGCGCTGGCGGACGTCCGCTGGTCAGTGGGCGATGATCCTGAGTGGCGCTCAATCCGCCCTGGCGGGTGGATTCTTCGTGAAGCAGGCGACCGAAGGTGTCCCGCTGGATGTTTCCAGCGTGACGCCTTATGTGGCTTTCGGTGCCTGCTACTTCGGGGTCTCGGCGGCCTGGCTCGCGGTAGCGAGATCGCGGCGGAGCGCGGCCGCTAGGCGAGCCTGATGTGGAGCCGACGCCCTCGTGGGCGCCGGCCCCGGCGGTGTCGAAGGACTCAGCCGTAGCGCTTGAACGCCTCGATGGCCAGGCCGTTACCGATGTTGCCGAAGCGGTCGCCGTCCACCAGACGGGCGCCGGGGAAGCGCCTGGCCAGGGCCTGGCGCAGCGCAGGGATGCCGCTGGAGCCACCGGTGAAGAACAGGCTGTCGACCCGCGCCGGATCCAGGTCGGCGCGGGCCAGCAGCTCGTCCACGCCGCGGCTCAGGCGCTCCAGTTGCAGGGCGATGGCGGCGTCGAACAGCGGCCGTTCCAGGTCCGCGGCCAGGCCGGTCTCGATGCGATCCAGGCGCAGGGTGCGGCGCCAGTCGTCTGTCAGGGCGATCTTGGCGTCTTCCACCTGGATCGCCAGCCAGTGGCCGGCGCGCTGTTCGATGAGCTTGAACAGCCGGTCCATGCAGCGGGTGTCCTGGGCGTCGTATCTCATGTCGCGCAGGCCCAGCACGCTCTTCTTGGCGTAGACGGCATTGATGGTGTGCCAGGTCGCCAGGTTGATGTAGTGGCTGGTGGGCATGGTGGCGCCGCTCTTCATGGCGCTGCCGTAGCCTAGCAACGGCATCACCCCTTCCAGGCTCAGCTGGCGGTCGAAGTCGGTACCGCCGACGTGCACGCCGCCGGTGGCGAGGATGTCGCCGGCGCGGTCGGCCAGGGCACGGCGCTCCGGTGCCAGGCGCACCAGGGAGAAGTCCGAGGTACCGCCGCCGATGTCGACGATCAGCACCAGTTCCTCGCGCTCGATGCTGCGCTCGTAGTCGAAGGCGGCGGCGAGGGGTTCGAACTGGAAGGAGATGTCGCTGAAGCCTACCTGCCGCGCCACTGCGGCCAGGGTGTTTTCGGCCTTCTGGTCGGCGACCGGGTCGTCATCGACGAAATGCACCGGACGGCCCAGCACCACGGCGTCGAAGGCGCGATCGGCCTGCGCCTCGGCGCGCTGCTTGAGGGTGCCGAGAAACAGGCCGAGCACCTCGGTGAAGGGCAGGGCGCTGCCGAGGATGCTGGTCTCGCCCTTGAGCAGGTTGGAGCCGAGCAGACTCTTGAGCGAGCGCAGCAGGCGTCCCTCGTAGCCTTCCAGGTATTCGTGCAGCGCCTGGCGGCCATAGGCCGGGCGGCGCTCCTCGGCGTTGAAGAAGATCACCGAGGGCAGGGTGGCCTTGCCCTCTTCGAGGGGCAGCAGGACCTCGCCCGAGGGCCTGAACCAGCCGGCGGTGGAGTTGGAGGTACCGAAGTCGAGGCCCAGGGCGCGGGCGGGTAGAGCAGCAGACATGTCAGGATCCGTAACGCGAGCAGCCGCGCAGTTTAGCCGAGACGCGCCTGCAGGCGAACCCTGGCTGGATGCCAGCAGGGTTCACCCGCCTTTCTTCGGGACTGAAGCGGTGGCGGGCGAGCGCTGGCGTCAGCCCCGGCGCGAGCGGTCGCGCGGCTCGTCCAGGGTGCAGACGTCATCCTGGCACCGCCGACTGCCCTCGGGATGGGGCAGCCAGGTCAGACCCGGGCGCAGCTTGAGGAACAGGCGATAGCCCAGTTCCAGCAGGGGCCGCAACGGGCGCCAGGCCAGCGGCCGCGCCCAGTGACCGAGGCCGGCGGTGCGCCAGCTCCAGTAGGTGGCATCGAGGCCCTTGAACCAGCGGCCGTCGGCGTCCCGGGCGTGCAGCAGGTCGAGCATGGCCTGGCGCGGCGGGGCATCGGCCGGCGCCTGGCTCGGGTAGTCCGGCGCGGCCAGGTCCACCAGCTGCAGATGGCTGGGGTCGGCGTGGCGCCGTAGCCAGGCGATCTCGCGGGCGCACAGCGGACAGGCGCCGTCGTGAAAGAGGGTCAGGGGCAGGCGGGGTGCGTGCATCGTGAACTTCCCAAGGGTCTTGCCTATCTGGACCGGCAGGCAGGGCTGCCGTTGCGCTTTCCGCCGAACGGTAAGCGCAACGGCGCCTCGTGGCGAGTCGGAATCAGAGACGCCGGATGACGGCACTGTACGCAATCAATCAGCGAGGTCGGTATGGATCTGGGAATCAAGGGGCGCGTCGCCCTTATCACGGGTGCCAGCGGTGGCATGGGTCTGGCCACGGCGAAGCTGCTGGCCGAGGAGGGCGTCAGGCTGGTGCTCTCCGACCTGGAGCAGGGCAAGCTGGAAGAGGCGGCCAAGGGCCTGCCGAGCGATACGCTGCTGATCGCTGCCGACATGACCGACCAGGCCGCGGTGGACCAACTGGTGGAGCAGGGTGAATCCCGCTTCGGCCAGATCGACATCGTGGTGCACACCGCTGGCGTCACCGGCGCCAAGGGCGATCCCCTGGAACTGGCCGATGCCGACTACGAGGAAGCCTGGGCCACCGACTTCTTTTCCGCCGTGCGCGTCGGCCGCGCCGCCATCCCGCGCATGCGCAAGCGCGGCTGGGGTCGCTTCGTCTGCATCACCTCGGAAAACGCCGTCCAGCCCTATTGGGAAGAGGCCGTCTACAACGTGGCCAAGGCCGCCCTGGCCGCCTTCATCAAGAACCTGTCGTACAAGGAAGCGGCCCACGGCGTGCTGTGCAACACCGTGTCGCCGGCCTTCATCGAGACCGGCATGACCGACGGTATGATGGAAAAGCGCGCCAAGGAAAAGGGCGTCTCCTTCGAAGAAGCCATCGAAAGCTTCCTCGACGAAGAGCGGCCCGGCATCGTGCAGAAGCGCCGCGGCAAGGTGGAAGAGGTGGCCGCGGCCATCGCCCTGCTGGTGTCCGAGCGCGCCTCCTTCATCAACGGCAGCAACCTGCGCGTGGATGGCGGCTCGGTCCAGGCGGTGCAGAACTAAGGCTGGCGGGGCGGCTCCTCGGCCGTCCCGTTTTCCTGCTGGCGGCGCACGGCTTCTTCCAGGGGAATGAATTCCACCTGGCGGTCCTTGACCACCGGCGGCAGGGTGATGCCCATGGAGACATAGATGCTGGTGAACATGTCGATGCCCATGTCCGCCGGCTTCACCCAGTCCACCGGCACATAGAGCAGCCCGCCACCCACGGGTACCGGCGCCGAAGGCACCAGCACGGCGTGATAGTGGCGACCCTCGATGTCGATCACCGCCGGATTGGGCAGCAGTGCCAGCACTGCCACGCCCTGACCCCCGAAGAAGCACCACACCGGACTCATGGCGCGGATGTCCGCTCCGCCCTCCTTGCGATCGAGCAATTCGACGAAGCGCTCGGCCAGGCCATAGAGCTTGCCCACCACCGGAATGCGGCGAAAGGTCATGTCGGCGAACCAGCCCAGCGGCCGGCGCAGGCCCAGCTTGACCGCCAGCCCCAGCGGATAGAGCAGCACCAGGAGCAGCAGGGTGCCGAGGCCATAGGCCGCCATGGAATTGCCGACGAAGGGATGACCGACCGCCACGAACAACCGGCCCAGAGTGGTGTTGGGTCCGATCAGGCCATTGAGGAAACTGACGATCCAGCCGATCAGCGCCAGGGTCAGCACCAGCGGCAGGAGCAGCAGCAGGCCGGCCAGCCAGGTGGAGACGATGCTTTCGATACCGCGGCGAACGAAGGGCATGCAAGGACTCGACGGCTAAAGTGCCAGTCTACGCGAGCCGTGCGATCAGCGCCCGTCACACCCTCGCCGAGGGGCACTCGGCGAGGGGTTTGTCGGTCTCGTAGACAATCCCTTCGCGTTCTGGAGTCCTGCCATGCCCCTCAAGCTTCGCCCGCTACTCCTCGCGGCGCTACCCTTCGCCCTGTGCGCCGGCTGGGCGCTGTCCACTCCGGTACAGGCCGCCACCCAGGTGGTGCAGGTCCGCGATCTGCCCATAGGCGCAGGGCGTCCCAAGGTCATCGTCTCCACCTCCGGCAAGACCGCCGAGCAGGTGCTGGAGCAGGGCCATGCCGCCGCCGGGTCCACGGCGGTCGACATCCTGGAATTGCGCCTCGACCTCCTGACTTTCGCCACGGACGCCGACCAGGTTGCTGCCCTAGGGCGGCAACTGGTGCAGGCACTGGGCGGCAAGCCGCTGCTGCTGACCTTCAGGTCCAAGCGCGAAGGCGGCGCCGGCGAGCTGGATGACGCGGCCTACGCGGCGCTCTACGGCAAGCTGCTGCAGGCAGGCTTCGCCGACCTGATCGATGTGGAGATGCGGCGCGACGAGCGCAGCATCAAGGCGCTGGTGGTGGAAGCGCACAAGACCGGAGCCAAGGTGATCCTCTCCAGCCATGATTTCCAGGGCACTCCGAGCAATGCCGACATGCTGAAGCGGCTGCAGCGCCAACAAGCCCTGGGCGCCGACATCCTCAAGCTGGCAGTGATGCCCCATGACGGCGGCGACGTCGCCCGCCTGCTGCAGGTGACCTGGAACATGCACGAGCGCAGCCCCCGGCCGCTGCTCATCATGGCCATGGGCGGTACCGGTACCGTCTCCCGCCTGGCGGGCGAAACCTTCGGCAGCGCCCTCACCTTTGGCAGCCAGGGACAGGCGTCGGCCCCTGGCCAGATCGAGGCCGACGTCCTGCACCAGACGCTCGAGGCGCTGCACCAGGCGCGCCAGTCCTCTTCATAGCCAGCGATGATAGAAGGCGGCTTCCTGTTCCAGGGCGTCCGCCTGGTTGGCCGCCTGGCGAAAGCCGTGGCCCTCGTCGGGATAGCGCCTGACCACCACCGGTATGCCGCGTGCCTCCAGGGCCGCGGCCATGGCATCGGTCTGGGCGGGAACCACCACAGCGTCCTTGAGGCCCTGCAGGAAGATCACCGGCGCCTGGATGCCCTCGGCATGCAGCAGCGGCGTCCGCGCCTCGTAGCGCGCGCGATCGGCTTCGGGATCGCCGATCAGCCAGTCCAGGTAGTCGGCCTCGAACTTGTGGGTGACCTTGGCCAGCGCCAGGGGATCGCTGACGCCATAGAGGCTGGCACCGGCGCGAAAGACGTCGCGGAAGGCCAGGGCGCAGAGCACCGTGTAGCCGCCGGCGCTGCCGCCACGGATAAAGGCCCGTGTCGGGTCCACCAGGCCCTGGGTGCCCAGGTGGTCGACCACCGCGCAGGCGTCCTCGACGTCCACCTCGCCCCAGCGCAGGTGCAGCGCCTGGCGGTAGGCCCGGCCGTGGCCGCTGCTGCCGCGATAGTTGAGATCGGCCACGGCGAAGCCCTGGCGCACCCAGAACTGGATGCGCGCATCGAACACCGGATAGGTGCAGGAAGTAGGGCCGCCGTGGATGCTGACCAGCAGCGGCGGCGGGCCCTCGCCGTGCCGTTCCGGCAGATAGAGAAAGCCCTGGGCCTGGCCGTCGCCACTGGGATAGCTCAGCGGCCGGGGTGCGACGATGGCGCTATCGCCCAGGGGCGCGACGCCGCCGGTGACGATCTCCACCGCGCCGCTCTGACGGTCGATGGCCAGCACCGCCGAAGGACGCGTGGGCGCCGCGGCGATGCAGTAGCAATGGCTGTCGTCCAGGGCCAGCCCGCGGAAACGGCTGAAGTCCGCGGCCAGGCGCCGGGTCTCGCCCGCGGCCCGGCGCTCGCCGAGCACGCCGAAGCCGCCTTCCTGCCAGGTCGCCAGCCAACCTTCCGCCGTCGGCAACCAGCTGGCACCGCCCAGTTGCCAGGGCGCCGCGGCGTGATCCGCCGCAGGTGCCTCCTGGGGCGCGAAGCCTTCCACGGTTTCGCACCAGGGCTGCCACCAGCCCTGGCGATCGCTCAGCGCCCAGAGCCGCTGCTCGCTATCGAACAGCGGTTGTTGCAATGATTCGTCAGGATCGGCCGACACGACGGTGGGTGCACCGGGGCGTCCTGCGGTATCCAGCGTCGCCGTCAGCAGCCGGGTACGGGTCCAGGGCTGGTGGGGCCGGTCCCACTCGATCCAGGCCAGGCGGCGGCCGTCGGCGCTGGTGCGCGGTGCGGCATAGAAATCCGCACCCTCGGCCAGCACCTGGCGTGCGCCACCGGCACTCAGGGCGACCAGGCGATGGCGCGGCGGCTGCTCGCGGCGATCCTCCTCGATGGCCAGCACCTGCTGCCGGACACCATCCCAGTGCAGATCGCCGTAGCGCCAGGCCTCGCCTCCGGCCAGCCATTCGGGCGCGCCGCCATCCCGCGGCTGGCGATAGACCGCCTGGTCGGCTTCGTTGACGAACAGCGGTCCCTGGTCGCCCAGGCAGAGGGCGCCGCCGCCGTATTCGTAGACCTTGCTGCGCAGGCTGAACCCCGCCGGCGTGAGACAACGCGGCGCGGCGCCGGCCTCGCGGACCCAGAGGCGGGTGGCGCCATCGGTGGGATCGTATTGGCTCCAGTAGAGGCCGCTGGCATCGACCTTGAGCTCGGCGAAGTCGATACCGGCGGCAACGGCCTGGGCCGGCGTGAGCGGGGTAGGGGCGGTCATGGCGACTCCAGAGATAGGCACAGCCGTTTAGCCTAGCAGCTGGGTGGGGAGGGTTGGGTGAGGGATGCCACGCTGTTGGGCTTCGCTGCGCTCAACCTAACCTGCGAGGCTGCGTCGCCTTTCCCCCTCTCCCTTTGGAAGAGGGTTGGGGTGAGGGTGGTTACATCGTTGGGCTTCGCTGCGCTCAACCCAACCTACGGGGGGCGTGCTGCTTTTCACTCTCTCCCCTTGGGAGAGGGTTGGGGTGAGGGTGTCAGGCTGTTGGGCTTCGCTGCGCTCAACCCAACCTACGGGGCGCATGCCGCTTTTCCCCTCCTCCCTTTGGGAGGGGTTGGGGTGAGGGTGTCAGGCTGTTGGGCTTCGCTGCGCTCAACCCAACCTACGGGGCGCGTGCCGCCTTTCCCCCTCTCCCCTTGGGAGAGGGTTGGGGTGAGGGTGTCAGGCTGTTGGGCTTCGCTGCGCTCAACCCAACCTGCGAGGCGTGCGTCGCCTTTCTTCCTCTCCCTCTGGGAGAGCGCTGGGGTGAGGGGAGCCCGTTCGACGCCCGTGCTAGAACAGCCCCAACTGCTCTCCCGGCGGGGCGAACTGGCTGCAGTCCAGGCCTTCGCCCTCGCGGCGCTCCAGGCCGAAGCGGCGGCGTGCCAGGCGAAAGCGCTGGGCCAGCAGGTCGGCGAACTGGCCCTCGCCCTTCATGCGGATGCCGAAACGGCTGTCGTAGTTCTTCCCGCCGCGCGACTGCCGGATCAGGCTCATCACATGGGCGGCGCGCTCGGGAAAGTGCGTCTGCAGCCATTCCTCGAACAGCTCGACGATCTCCAGCGGCAGTCGCAACAGCGTATAGCCGGCCGAGCGGGCGCCGTGGTCGCGGGCCGCCTCCAGCAGGGCTTCCAGTTCATGGTCGTTGATCATGGGAATCATCGGCGCCAGCAGGGCACTCACCGGCACGCCGTGCTCGTGCAGGGTGCGCATGGCCCGCAGTCGGGCCTGGGGCGCCGCGGTGCGGGGTTCGAGGATGCGCTTGAGTTCGTCGTCCAGCGTGGTGAGGCTGAAGGCCACGCGCACCAGGTTGCGCTCGGCGAGTTGCGTCAGCAGATCCAGGTCGCGCAGGATCAGCGCGCTCTTGGTGATGAGGGTCACCGGATGGCGGTAGCGCAGCAGGATCTCCAGCGCCTGGCGCGTCAGCTGGTATTGCCGCTCGATGGGCTGGTAGCCATCGGTATTGATGCCCAGGGCGATGGGCTGCGGCTGGTAGCCCGGCTTGCTCAGCTCCGCCTCCAGCCGCTCGGCCAGATTGGTCTTGGCGATCAGCTGGGTTTCGAAGTCGATACCGGGCGAGAGGTCCCAGTAGGCGTGGGAGGGGCGGGCGAAACAGTAGATGCAGCCATGCTCGCAGCCGCGATAGGGATTCACCGAGCGATCGAAGCCGACATCCGGCGACTGGTTGCGGCTGATCACCGTCTTGGCCGTTTCCTGGCGGACGGCAGTGGTAAAAGTCAGCGGGGTGGCGTCCTCGTACCAGCCATCGTGCTCGGCCTCGCTGCGGGTCGCGGCAAAGCGATTATGCGGATTGCTGGCGGTGCCACGACCCCGTGGCGGGCGCTGGGGCTGGGTCATGTCGAGGCCTCTTTGCTGTATCTTTGTACAGTATAAGGCCTGGGCGATCCGGGCAAGCGGCGGCGGTCTGCTGGGCGGGCGGAACGGCCGCCCAGCCAGCCGCGAACCGGCGTCCTACAGTACCGAAATCGGGTAGTTGAGGATGATGCGGTTTTCGTCAAAGGAGCCGCTGGCGCTGTAGTCGCGCCTCATGCTGGAGTTGCGCCAGCGGATCAGCAGCTTCTTCAGCGGACCGCTCTGCACCTCGTATTGCACCTCGGATTCGCGACCCCATTCCTTGCCGTCGGTGATGGTGCCGGTGTGCACGTTGTCGCCGCTGAGGTAGCGATTCATCAGGGTCAGACCCGGCACGCCGAAGGCGGCGAAGTTGTGGTCGTAGCGCACCTGCCAGGAGCGCTCCCGGGCATTGTCGTAGCTGGAGTTGTAGCTGTCGTTGGCCAGGGTGCCGCCGCTGGTGCCGTTGACCCTCATCCAGGCGCTGTCGCCGCTGACGCGCTGCAGGCCGACATAGAAGGTGCCGCCGCCCTGCTTGGCCGAGAGCAGCGCATAGGCGGTGCGGTTGTCCAGGGCACCGGCGCGGGCCGAGCCGTCGTCGTCGCCGATGAAGTAGCCGAGGTTGGCGCCCAGGGTCCAGCTGCCTACCGGCTGGTAGTGGATCAGGTTGATGAACTTCTGATTGTAGATGTCTTCGAGCTGGGCGTACCAGAGGCCGATCTGGGTGCGCTTCTCGTTGAACTTGTATTCGCCGCCGACGAAGTTGAAGCGATCGGAGGTGGCATTGGCACGACCCTGCATGAACATGTCTTCCATGCTGGCGTCGTTGCGCGGGCTGTTCTGCCGCATCTGCCCACCCCAGAGCTCCAGGTTCTGGAACTCGGTGGAGTGGATCTGCGCGCCCTGGAAGGTCTGCGGCAGCGAGCGGCCGTCGTCGGACCTGAGGATCGGCAGCACGGCGAACCACTCGCCGACCTTGATATCGGTCTTGGAGACCTTGGCCTTGGCGGCCACCGCCAGGCGGCCGAAATCCTTGGCCGGCTCGTTGCCGGCATGAGTCGGCAGCAGCTGGGTGCCATAGGTGCCGGCGCCACCGTCGAGCTTGACCGAATAGAGCCCCAGGGCATCGATGCCGAAGCCCACCGGACCCTGGGTGTAGCCGGAGGTCAGGCCGAAGATGAAGCTCTGGGTCCATTCCTCGGCCTTGTTCTGCGCGGTGTAGGCCGGATCGACGAAGTTGCGATTGAAGTAGAAGTTGCGCAGGTTGAGAGTGGCCTTGGTGCCTTCGAGGAAGCCGTCCGCGGCCCACAGCGGTGTGGTGCTGGCGAGGGCGGCGAAGGCGGCGCAGGCACGGGCGAGCCGGCCGGAAGCGAGTCGAGTGCTCATGGTGTTCCTTGTTCTTGTAGGTAAGGGGTGCCCTGCCGGCGCGGGGGCGGCATCTGACGAGGGCGGGTCGGGCGGTGGTGCGAGGTACGGCTAGGAGGGTGCAGGCGACATGAGGGATTCCTTTCTTATTTGAATTATCGGAAAACAGCGACCGAGGCGTTCGGCTGATTAGTTATATGACAACGTATGTCTTACGGCAAGGCTACCAAGGTAGCAGGGCGGAGCCCTCGCCAGGCGAGGGCTCGCGAGGGGTCAGACGCTGGCCTTGAGGCTGTCCTGACGGGCCGTGTCATAGGAGTGCTTGTCCATCTGCACGGCGCCCGGCTTGCCCAGGTCGCTCATGGGCACCCGGTAGGTTTCCGGCGACAGGTAGGCCGCCAGGGCCGACAGGCAGGTCACGCCGAAGGCCAGGCCGCCGACCACCAGCCAGATGTTGTCGGTGCCGGGCGGGGCGACCAGGGTGAACAGCGCCGGCAGCATGGCGGTGAACATGGTGCCGATGTTCTGGGCGATGGCCATGGCCGAGACGCGGTAGCGGGTCTGGAACTGCTCCGGGTAGAAGCTCGGGAAGACCGCGTTGTAGCCCTGGTAGACCACGCCCCACATCAGCAGCGACATGAGGAAGGCCAGCGGCAGGTTGTGGATGCTGATGGCATAGAGGTAACCGAAGGCCAGCAGACCCGAACCCAGGGCGCCACCGATCATGGTCGGCCGGCGACCGATACGGTCGGAGAGGTTGCCGACGAAGGGGATCACCAGCACGGCGACGATGTTACCCACCACCGGTATCCACAGGTAGACGCTCTTGTCGAAGCCGATGCCGTAGGCCGGCTGCACCGCATAGGCGGCGCCGAAGATGGTGGCCACCACCGGGATGACGTTCATCAGCGCCATCAGCGCCACCAGGATCATGGCCTTCCAGCTGGTGGTCAGGGCTTCGCCGATGGGCGAGCGTCTGGCCACGGTGGCGGTGCCGGTCTTGGCTTCTTCCTTGACGAAGGCGGGCGTCTCATGGACCTCGCGACGGATGATGAAGCCGGCCAGCAGGACGAAGGCGCTGAGCAGGAAGGGAATGCGCCAGCCCCAGCTGTTGAAGGCGTCGGCGGGCATGAAGTAGGCCAGCGGCAGGAAGATCGCCGCGGCCATCACCTGGCCGGCCTGGACACCCTGCAGGGTAAAGCTCGCATAGTAGCCGCGCCGCCCGAAGGGTGCGTGTTCGAGCACCATGGAGCTGGCTCCGGAGATCTCGCCGGCCACGGCGAAGCCCTGGATCAGCCGCAGCACCACCAGCAGGATGGGCGCGAAAATGCCGATCTGGTGGTAGGTGGGTAGCAGGCCCACGGCCATGGTAGCGATGCCCATGAGGAACATGCACAGCAGCAGGACGTTCTTGCGACCGCGGGTATCGCCCCAGTGCCCGAGCACGAAGGCGCCGACCGGCCGCGCCAGATAGCCCACACCATAGGTGGCGAGGGAAGCGACGATGGCCATCTTGGGATCGGTGGAGGGGAAGAAGATCTGCGGAAAGATCAGCGCCGCCGCCTGGGCGTAGATGAAGAAGTCGTAGTATTCCAGCGCCGAGCCGATCCAGCCGCTCGCGGTGGCTTTCTTGGCTTGGGAGCCGGGGGTGGGGGAGGCGGTATTGGCCATGGTTGTCTCCGGAATTTTATTGTCAGGCCAGGAGGGTTTCAGCGCCGCGCACGAACTCGCTCGGGCAGCGGGAGCCGAAGATGGAAAGGACGGGAGGACCTAGCCTGGCCGTCGCCGACTGAGCGCGGTTGGACTGCAGACGAGACGGGGGACGCAGGATAACGTGGATAGCTGGGGCATGGACGCACACTCTTGTTTGTCTTGTTATGGTCGACGCGGCGGAAGCGACGAGCGCTGGGCTCTGCGATCCATAGTGCGAGGCGCTGCCGGGCCTGGTCAATTCGCCGGACGACCAAATGTTCGATCAGCGAACAGAAACTAACCGGTTCGTACATAATCCATTGTTGGGCCACGCGGTGCCACGAATAATCGGTGCCAGACCCGACAGATCCGCGCCACCCCGCCCGCCATGACCGACGGCGTGGCCGTTCAACACAGGAGCACCGGCATGCAGCGTTCCATCGCGACCGTATCCATCAGCGGCACCCTGACCGAAAAGCTCGAGGCCATCGCCGCGGCGGGCTTCGACGGTGTGGAGATCTTCGAGAACGACCTGCTGTATTCCGGGGCCAGTCCGCGCGAGATCCGCCAGCGCGCCCAGGACCTGGGGCTGGCCATCACCCTGTTCCAGCCATTCCGCGACTTCGAGGGCAATCGCCGCGAGCGCCTGCAGCGCAATCTCGACCGCGCCGAGCGCAAGTTCGACCTCATGCAGGAGCTGGGCACCGACCTGATCCTGGTGTGCAGCAACACCGCCGCCGACAGCCTCGGCGACGAGCGCCTGATCGCCGACGACCTGCAACTGCTGGCCGAGCGTGCCGCCCGGCGCGAGCTGCGCATCGGCTACGAGGCCCTCGCCTGGGGCCGCCACGTCAACACCTGGCAGCAGGTCTGGCGCCTGGTGAAGGCGGTCGATCATCCCAATCTCGGCGTGCTGCTCGACAGCTTCCATACCCTGTCCATCGGTGGCGATCCGGCGGGCATCGCGCAGATCCCGGGGGACAAGATCTTTTTCGTGCAGATGGCCGATGCGCCCGTGCTGCAGATGGACGTGCTGGAGTGGAGCCGGCATTTCCGCTGCTTCCCGGGACAGGGCGAGTTCGACCTGGCCGGTTTCCTCGCGCCTATCCTGCAGACCGGCTACCAGGGTCCGCTGTCGCTGGAGATCTTCAACGACGGCTTCCGTGCCGCCCAGACCCGCGCCACCGCCGCCGATGGCCTGAGATCCCTGCTCTACCTGGAAGAGCAGACCGCCGCGCGGCTGCAGCGCGAAGAGACCCCGGTGGCGGCGCCGCTGTTCGCCCCGCCCGAGGCGCCGCGCCTGGAAGGCACCGAATTCCTCGAATTCGCCGTGGACGACGGCCATGGCGCCGAACTGGCGCGCTGGTTGGGCAAGCTGGGCTTCGCCCAGGCCGGGCGGCATCGCTCCAAGAACGTCACCCTGCTGCGCCAGGGCGAGATCAACCTGGTGCTCAACGCCGAACCCTATTCCTTCGGCCACAACTTCTTCGAGGCCCACGGCCCCTCGCTGTGCGCCATGGCCCTGCGCGTGCCGGATAGCCAGGCCGCCCTGGAGCGCGCCCAGCAGTACCGGGCGCAGCCCTATCGCGGCTTGGTCGGCCCCAACGAGCGGGAGATCCCGGCGGTGCGGGCGCCCGATGGCAGCCTGATCTATCTCGCCGATCGTGGCGTGGACGGCCGCAGCCTTTACGACACCGACTTCGACGTCAGCGCCGGTGCCAGTGGGGGCCTCGGGCTGACCCACGTCGACCACGTGGCCATCGCCCTGCCGGCCGATGCCCTGGACAGCTGGGTGTTGTTCTACAAGAGCCTGTTCGACTTCAGCGCCGACGACGAGGTGGTGGTCCCGGACCCCTATGGCCTGGTCAAGAGCCGCGCCCTGAAGAATCGCGAGAGCAGCGTGCGCCTGGCGCTGAACATCTCGGAGAATCGCAACACCGCCATCGCCCGGGCGCTGTCTAGCTATCGCGGCTCGGGGGTGCACCACATCGCCTTCGCCTGCCAGGACATCTTCCAGGCGGTGGAGCAGGCCAAGGCCGCCGGGGTGCCCCTGCTGGAGATCCCGATGAACTACTACGACGACCTGGGGGCGCGCTTCGATTTCGACGACGACTTCCTCAGTCGGCTGGCCTACTACAACGTCCTCTACGACCGCGATGCCCAGGGTGGCGAGCTGTTCCACGTCTACACCGAGTCCTTCGCCGACCGTTTCTTCTTCGAAATCCTCCAGCGCAAGGATTACAGTGGCTATGGTGCGGCCAACAGCCCGGTCCGTCTGGCGGCCATGCTGCAGGCCCGCCAGGGTCGCCCGGCGCCCCTGGAATTCTGAGCCAGGCGGGCACCGCTGGGTGCCCGCGCCTCTCCTTCGACAAGAGTCAGCCCGATGCAGGACACCCCGGCGCTCGCGCCCACGCTGCGTACCCCGCGCAAGAACAATCCCGAGAAGACCCGCCAGGCCATCCTCGCCGCCGCCGTGGCCGAGTTCGCCGACCTGGGGCTGAGCGGTGCGCGGGTGGACGCCATCGCCGAGCGCACCCACACCTCCAAGCGAATGATCTACTACTACTTCGGCAGCAAGGAGCAGCTCTACCTGACGGTGCTGGAAAAGCTCTACAGCGACGTGCGCGGCAACGAGGCCGAACTGCCGCTGGACCGCCTGCCGCCGCTGGAGGCGATCCGCACCCTGGCGGAATTCCTCTTCGAGCACCACCGCAGCCACGACGACTTCATCCGCGTGGTGAGCATCGAGAACATCCATCGCGGTCGCCACCTGGCGCAGTCCGAGACCATCGCCAGCCTCAACTCCTCGGCGCTGGAGGCCCTGCGCCGCATCCTCGCCCGCGGCGAAGCCAGCGGCGAGATCCGCAACGGGCTGGACGCGGTGGATGTGCACCTGCTGATGTGCTCGTTCTGCTTCTATCGCGTCTCCAACCGGCACACCTTCGGCCACATCCACGACATCGACATGGAAGCACCGGCCGTGCTGCGCCGGCACAAGACCATGATCGGCGATGCCATGGTGCGCTACCTGCAGCCGTAGGGCGTTTGACCGAGGTTTCCGGTCGCCGGCATGAATTGGCAGGGTGGCCCCCCGTAGGTTGGGCTGAGACAGCTTCATCGTCGAAGCCCAACACCGCCGGCTCCCCCGCGTTGGGCTTCGCTGCGCTCAACCCAACCTACGGACCTGCCCCCTCTCCCTTGGGGGAAAGGGCGAACCCAGATATGTAGGGTGGAAAACCGCGCAGCGTTTTCCACGCGGACGCTGAGCAATCTTCCCTCTGAGAGAGGGCAAGCCTTGTAGGTTAGGTTGAGACAGCTTCATCGTCGAAGCCCAACGCCGCCGGCTACCCCGCGTTGGGCTTCGCTGCGCTCAACCCAACCTACGGACCTACCCCCTCTCCTCGGGGAGAGGGCGAACCCCGATATGTAAGGTGGAAAACCGCGCAGCGCTTTCCACGCGGACGCTGAGCAATCTTCTCTCTGAGAGAGGGCAAGCCTCGTAGGTTGGGTTGAGACGGCTTCACCGTCGAAGCCCAACGCTACCGGATATCCCCACGTTGGGCTTCGCTGCGCTCAACCCAACCTACGGAATTATCTACCCCCCTCTCCCTCGGGGAGAGGGCCGGGGAGAGGGCAAGCCCAGGCACCCCAGCAGAACCCTTAGAGCACCGGCATCCCGCCCGTCACCGGCAGCATGGCACCGGAGATGTAGCTCGCCTCATCGGACGCCAGCAACACGTAGGCCGGCGCCAGTTCCACTGGTTGGCCAGGGCGGCCCAGCGGTGTGCTGCTACCGAACTGCTCCGGCTCGTCGGGCTTCATGGTACTGACGATCAGCGGCGTCCAGATCGGGCCGGGGGCCACGCTGTTGGCGCGGATGCCCTTGTCGCCGAGCAGCTGTGCCAGGCCTGCGGTGAAGTTGGCGATGGCGCCCTTGGTGGCCGAGTAGGCCAGCAGGGTCGGCGGGGCGATGTCGGCGTTGATCGAGGCGGTGTTGATGATGGAGCCGCCGCGCGGCATGTGCTTCACCGCCGCCTGGGTGATGCGGAACATGGCATGAATGTTCACGTTGAAGGTATGCACCCATTC
The DNA here is from genome assembly GCF_014190935.1 of Pseudomonas sp. AS2.8. Lineage (NCBI taxonomy): Bacteria > Pseudomonadati > Pseudomonadota > Gammaproteobacteria > Pseudomonadales > Pseudomonadaceae > Pseudomonas > Pseudomonas sp. AS2.8. The sequence goes on along the minus strand of NZ_JACHVV010000004.1, from coordinate 407,879 downwards.
CTCGTCGGGGAGCTCGTCGAGGCTGTCGCGCACCTGCTGGAAGGCGGCGTTGTTGACCAGCACGTCGATGCGGCCAAAGGCCTCGACGGTCTTCTGCACCACGTCCAGGCAGGTCTGGCGTTCGGCCAGATCGCCCGGCAGCAGCACGGCCTGGCGTCCGGCTTCGGTGACCAGGCGGGCGGTCTCCTGCGCATCCTCGTGCTCGTCCAGGTAGGCGATGGCGACATCGGCGCCCTCACGAGCGAAGGCGATGGCCACGGCGCGACCGATGCCGCTGTCGGCGCCGGTGATCAGGGTCTTCTTGCCTGCCAGGCGACCCGAGCCGCGGTAGGTCTCGGCGCCACTGTCGGGCTGCGGCTCCATGCGTGCTTCGGAGCCGGGAAAGGTCTGGGGCTGGGGTTTCAGCGGGGGTTTGGGATGGTCGCTCACGAGAGGGCTCCGGATACGGAAGAAAGAAGGGGCGACCCCGGCCTGTGCCGGGGTGCAGGGCTGGTCAGAGGATCGGCTTGCCGCCGGTGACGGCGATGCGCGCGCCCGAGGTGTAGCTGGATTCGTCCGATGCCAGCATCACGTAGACCGGCGCCAGTTCCACCGGCTGGCCGGGGCGGCCAAGCGGGGTGTTGCCACCGAATTCCTTGACCTGCTCCGGCGGCATGGTGGCCGGGATCAGCGGGGTCCAGACGGGGCCGGGGGCCACGCTGTTGGCGCGGATGCCCTTCTCGCCGAGCAACTGGGCCAGGCCGGCGGTGAAGTTGGCAATGGCGCCCTTGGTGGTGGCATAGGCCAGCAGCGTCGGCCGCGGCATGTCCGAATTCACCGAGGTGGTGTTGATGATGGAGCCACCCGGGCCCATGTGCTTCACCGCGGCCTGGGTGATGCGAAACATGGCGGTGATGTTCACATCGAAGGTGTAGACCCACTCGTCGTCGGGAATCTCGTCGAGGGTCTCGTGGGTCATCTGGAAGGCGGCGTTGTTGACCAGAACATCGATACGGCCGAAGGCGGCCACGGTCTTGTCCACCACTGCCAGGCATTGCTCACGCTTGGACAGGCAACCCGGCAGCAGCAGCGCCTCGCGTCCGGCTTCGCGCACCAGGCGGGCGGTGTCCTCGGCGTCTTCGTGCTCGTTCAGGTAGCTGATGGCGACATCGGCGCCCTCACGGGCGAAGGCGATGGCCACGGCGCGGCCGATGCCGCTGTCGCCACCGGTGATCAGCGCCTTCTTGCCGGCCAGACGGCCAGAACCCTTGTAGCTTTGCTCGCCGCAATCCGGCACCGGATTCATGCGCGATTGCAGGCCGGGAACGTCCTGCTGCTGTTCCGGCATGGGGGCTTTGGGGAAATCGGTCATGGAAGAATCCTCGTCGCTGATGTGACTTTTGCGGGCCTGTCAGTACCGACAGGCCACAAGCGGCGAGGGTTCGAGACCCGGGACGGGCGGTGTACCGGCGCTAGCGGGGTGCCGCTTCGGCCCAGCGCGGCGGCACCGTGGGTCGCCAGGCGGCGAGGGCGTCTAGCAGGGCCGTTGGCGAGGCCTCCACCTGCAACATGGCGCGGTGCGGCGCGGCGACGAAGCCCTGGGCGACCAGGTGATCGAGGAAGCCCTCCAGCTGGGCATAGAAGCCGTCGACTTCCAGCAGGCCCATGGGCTTGGCGTGATAGCCGAGCTGACCCCAGGTCCAGACCTCGAAGAGTTCCTCCAGGGTGCCCAGGCCGCCGGGGAGGGCGATGAAGGCATCGGCCAGCTCGGCCATCCGCGCCTTGCGCGCATGCATGCCGTCGACCACTTCCAGCCGGGTGCAGCCCGTATGGCCCAGTTCGGCGGTCTTGAGACTCTGGGGAATGATGCCGATGACTTCGCCACCGGCCGCCAGGGCGGCATCGGCGACCACACCCATCAGGCCGACCTTGCCGCCCCCATAGACCAGGGTGAGGCCGCGCTCGGCGAGGGTACGCCCGAGGTGCGCGGCCGCTTCGGCGAAGACGGGCGAGGCACCGGGCTTGGCGCCACAGAAGACACAGACGGTTTTCAGCGACATGGGGACTCCTAGGCAGGCAAAGCGCCTAGCCTAGCCGCCCGCTCCGTCGGAGCAAAGCATCCTCATCGCGCGAGGAAAGCCGCTTCCGGCGCATTGCCGCTGGCGGCCTGGGCATAGTTGGCGAACAACTCGTGCAGCAGGGCGGTAAGGGTCATGGCGGGCGTCCTTGGCTGGCGGATGATGGAGGGATAGTACCCAGAGGTAAGGCCAGGCGACCTGGCAAAGGTTTCGATGGAGGCGATAGAGCGAAGCCGTTCCCTTGCCATGGCCGCTGGAACCCGCCACCCTCGCATCGGTCTGACTGGCGACTTTCACGCATCCGGAGGGTTCATGAAATCCACGTTTTTTGCCGCCGCATTGTTCGCCCTGGGAAGTACCGGCGCCTGGGCCGCCGACAGCTGTACCACCCAGATCGAAGCCGGCGACCAGATGACCTACAGCCGCGCCTCGATCCAGGTCCCGGCGTCGTGCAAGACCTTTACCGTCGAACTGATCCACAACGGCAGCCTGCCCAAGAACGTCATGGGCCATAACTGGGTGCTGACCCGCTCCACCGATGCCTCGGCCGTCGACGCCGCCGGCATGAACGCGGGCGAAGACAAGGGCTACCTGCCCGAGGGCGACGAACGCATCATCGCCCATACCAAGATGTTAGGTGGTGGCGAGAAGGATTCGGTGACCTTCGATACCGGGGCTCTGGAAGCGGGCAAGGAATACAGCTTCTTCTGTTCCTTCCCGGGACATTTCGGCTCCATGCGCGGGGTGTTGCAGCGGGGGTAGATATGCTGTCATAGCCTGATCGCGCAGGAGCTCCAGGCACTTACCGTAGGTTGGGCTGAGCGCAAGCGAAGCCCAACGTTTTGGATATTAGACCCCTTAGCGGGTTATCGAGTGTTCTGACGGCTTTTGTTTCGCCCACCCGGGCGAGTCACTTTTGCCAGTCGCGGCTGCGCGCCCCGGACTACGCGTCCCGAACAAAAGTAACCAAAAACGCTTGCCCCACCATCCGGCCCTCCGCTGCGCTGCGGGTCCGCTCATACCAGCGCCGTTCCGGGGTCGGCCTACACGGGCCGTCCATGGCCCGTTAGGCCTATCGCCGCATCCCTGCGGCTCGACCCACTCCACGACACTGGCGTTCGCCCTGCTGAACGGGGCGATTCGCTAGCCTGAAAGTGTTGGTTGAAGAACGCGTCACCCGTAGCCCATAGCGTGGACAACGGCGAAGCCTTGTCCACTGAAGGTGTCGGTGCCCACCTGTGGAAAACGCCTCGCGGTTTTCCACGCTACAAATTCATAGAACACCAAAGTCTCAGGCTTGCGCTCCGTCCCCGTCAGTGAGGCCGACCACAGATGTCGCGGAGAGGGATGCGAGGCAGGACGTCCCATCGTGCCGCGCCCCTGGAGCGACGCCGAAACGTGGGGCAAGCGTTTTCGCTTACTTTTGTTCGGGACGCGTAGACCAGGGCGCGCAGCCGCGACTGAAAAAAGTGAGTCGCCCGGGTGAGCGAAACAAGAAGTGCCAGCAAAACTCGATAATCAGCTAGGGCACCAATATTGAAGGTTGACCCTGGCAGTGTTGGGCTTCGCTGGCGCTCAACCCAACCTACGAATCAGGTCACGCCTCGCCCTTTACCGGCAGGGCGGCTTCAACCCTTCGCCAACTCCGCCTCGATGGCTTCCAGAAGTCGCGGATCATCCGCCGTCACATCCGGCGCGAAGCGCCCCACCACCTCGCCATCCCGCCCGATCAGGAATTTCTCGAAATTCCACAGCACCTCGGGCTTGGGATTGGGATTGCCGCCACGGCTCACCATGCGCTCACGGAAGGGACCGTCACCGGTGGCCTCGGGTTGGGCGCGGGTGAGTTCGTCATAGAGCGGATGCTTGTCTTCACCCACGACGCTGAGCTTGGCGAACAGCGGGAATTGCACGCCATAGGTGAGGGTGCAGAATTCCTTGATCTCGGCATCGCTGCCCGGCTCCTGCTGCTTGAAGTCGTTGGCGGGAAAGCCGAGCACTTCCAGGCCGCGCTCGCGCTGGGCCTCATAGAGGCGTTCCAGCCCTTCGTACTGGCTGGTCAGGCCGCACTTGGAGGCGACGTTCACCACCAGCAGCACCTTGCCCAGGTAGCGTTCCAGGGTCAGGGTTTCGCCGTCGATGGATTGCAGCGGGAGTTTCATCAGGGTCGCGGTCATGGTCGGCCTCCTCGGAAAGAAGCGACCAGCCTAGCGCAAAAACGCCGCCTCGATGGGCGGCGTCGGTCGAGCGGGCCGGACTCAGCGCTTGAGCTTGACCACGTCGCCGGACACGGTGGTGGTGAAGCCGCTCAGGACATAGGCCCAGAACCAGTTTTCCTGCACCTGGGCGTTGATCAGGGCATCGCCACCGCGCGACTTGATGGCGGCCTGCTGGGCGCGCACGAAGCGGTCGTTCTGCTGGACCGGGATGAAGCCCAGGATCATGAGACCGGTAGCCTTGCCTTCGCCATGACCGACGACGGTGTACTGCGACGGATCCAGGTTCTGCGTCTTCATCGCGGTGCCGGTGCAGCCGGCGACGGCGGCGGCGAGGGCGAAGGAAGCGGCGAGCTTGGCGAAACGTTGCATGGAATAACTCCTTTTTGGGTTGGCATTGCCGGGCATCGTTTCCCGACAACACGAACTCTAGCAGCGCCAACCCCGGGACGGGCACCGTTCACCCCGGCGATAGAACCGCTCCTCCCGTTATCAGGTGATAGCACCTCGATCTAAGCCGAGTCGGCCCGAGCTGCTACCATCGCCGCCTTTTCGTCCGGCGGCCGCGTCGGGCGCCGTATCGGAGACCTCGTGTGAATCTGCCTCTCGTTCTCAACCTCGTCGCCTTCGCCGTGCTGCTCGGCCTGCTGGCGCGTACCCGCAACACCGGCTGGAGCCTGGCCGTGCGCGTCTTCATCGGCCTCGCCCTGGGCGTGGCCTTCGGCCTGGTGCTGCAACTCGTCTACGGGCATGACGCCCCGGTGCTCAAGACCTCCATCGGCTGGTTCAACCTGGTCGGCAACGGCTACGTGCAACTGCTGCAGATGAGCATCATGCCGCTGGTGTTCGCCTCCATCCTGGCCGCCGTGGCGCGGCTGCGCGAGGCTTCATCCATGGGGCGCATCAGCCTGCTGACTCTGGGCACCCTGCTGTTCACCACCGCCATCGCCGCCTTGGTCGGGGTGCTGGTCACCTGGCTGTTCGGCCTGAGCGCCGAAGGCCTGGTGCAGGGCGCCCAGGAGACCGCGCGCCTGACCGCGCTGCAGAACAGCTATGTCGGCAAGGTGGCGGACCTGTCGGTGCCGCAGCTGCTGCTGTCCTTCATTCCGAAGAATCCCTTCGCCGATCTTTCCGGCGCCAACCCCACCTCCATCATCAGCGTGGTGATCTTCGCCGCCTTCCTCGGCGTCGCCGCCCTGCGCCTGCAGCGCGACGATCCGGTGCGGGGCGAGAAGGTGCTGGCCGGCATCGACGTGCTCCAGGCCTGGGTGATGAAGCTGGTGCGCCTGCTGCTGCAACTCACCCCCTACGGCGTGCTGGCGCTGATGACCAAGATGGTCGCCACCGCCAGTCCCCAGGACGTGCTCAAGCTGGGCACCTTCCTGATCGCCTCCTACCTGGGCCTCGGTATCCTCTTTGGCGTGCATGCGCTGCTGCTGACCCTGAGCGGCCTGTCGCCGGCGCGCTTCTTTCCCAAGGTCTGGCCGGTGCTGAGCTTCGCCTTCACCAGCCGTTCCAGCGCGGCGACCATCCCGCTGAGCATCGAGGCCCAGACCGAGCGCCTCGGCGTGCCGCCGGCCATCGCCAGCTTCGCCGCTTCCTTCGGCGCCACCATCGGCCAGAACGGCTGCGCCGGCCTCTATCCGGCGATGCTGGCGGTGATGGTCGCGCCGACCCTGGGGATCAACCCCTTCGATCCGCTGTGGATCGCCACCCTGGTCGGCATCGTCACCCTGAGTTCGGCGGGCGTGGCCGGTGTGGGCGGCGGCGCCACCTTCGCCGCCCTGATCGTGCTGCCGGCTCTCGGCCTGCCGGTCACCCTGGTGGCGCTGCTGGTGTCCATCGAACCCCTGATCGACATGGGCCGCACCGCCCTCAACGTCAACGGCTCCATGACCGCCGGCACCCTGACCGCCCGCTGGATGGGCCAGCTGGACAAGGCCACCTACGACCGCAACGACCGCGCCGAAGCCCCGGCCGCGCCGATCAGTCGCGGCTGAATACGTAGGTTGGGTTGAGCGCAGCGAAGCCCAACGGTGCCCGATGTCTGCTGAGGTGCGTTGGGCTTCGGCGATGGAGCTGCCTCAACCCAACCTACGGTGGCATCCGGGCTTTGTCGCGTTGGGTTTCGGCGATGGAGCCGCCTCGACCCAACCTACGGACGCCGTAGGTTGGTGCTGAGCGAAAGCGAAGCCCAACACGACCCACTTTCAACGCTCTCCTACCGCCCATTCCTGATCAGCCTGACCTGCCCAGTCCACAGGCAAAACGCCCGCTCGCACATAGCGATGGATGGAGGAATGGGGCCACTCCACGGCGCTCCGTGCATGGCCATGCTTCACCGGATTGAAGTGGATGTAGTCGAGATGTCGCTGCAGATCCTGCTCGTCGCGGATCCGGTGCTCCCAATAGCGCCGTTGCCAGACGCCGCGTTCGCGCTTCAGCCGTCGCGACAGCTGCACCGTCTCCAGTGGCGGTAGCTGACGGGAGAAGGCAGCCTTGATCAGACTCCAGCGCAGGGGGTAGTCCCCATCGTCCTCTGGCAGACGCCAGAGCGCGTGAAGATGATCGGGCAAGACCACCATGGCGAGAATATCGAAGGGGTGCCGTGCCTTTACCTGGCGTATCGCCTGCCGCAGCGCGCCGATGTGATCGACGAGCAGGGTGGTTGAGCGGTCATTGAGATTGACCGTGAAGAAGAAAGTACCGCCCGTGGCGCGGCTGCGTCGATAGTCCAAGATCACCGTCCCTGGTGAGTGGAAAATCGCATTCTAGAGCCTTTTTCAGCGCTCATGAGTAGCTTGTGCGTGTTGGGCTTCGGCGGTAAAGCTGCCTCAACCCAACCTACGGATGCCAATCGGGCTTTGTCGTGTTGGGCTTCGGCGATGGAGCTGCCTCAACCCAACCTACGGTGCCAACCGGGCTTTGTCGTGTTGGGCTTCGGCGGTAAAGCTGCCTCAACCCAACCTACGGATGCCAATCGGGCTTTGTCGTGTCGGGCTTCGGCGGTAAAGCTGCCTCAACCCAACCTACGAATGCCAACCGGGCTTTGTCGCGTTGGGCTTCGGCGATGGAGCCGCCTCAACCCAACCTACGGAGCGCTTTGCGTAGGTTGGGTTGAGCACAGCGAAGCCCAACATTCCCTGTGCCTCGTTAGAACAGGCCCCTTTAGAACAGGAAATACCGCTGCGCCATCGGCAGCACCTCGGCCGGTTCGCACCAGAGCAGCTGGCCGTCGGCCTTGACCTGGTAGTTCTGCGGATCGACCTCGATGGTCGGCAGGTAGCCGTTGTGGATGAGGTCGCTCTTCTGCGCGGTGCGGCAGCCCTTGACCACGCCGATGCGTTTCTTCAACCCCAGTTGCTCCGGAACCCCGGCGTCGAAGGCGGCCTGGCTGATGAAGGTCAGGCTGGTGTCGTGGAGCATGCCGGCGTAGCTGCCGAACATGGGGCGGTAGTGCACCGGCTGCGGGGTGGGGATGGAGGCGTTGGCGTCGCCCATCAGGCTCGCGGCGATGGCGCCGCCCTTGAGGATCAGCGTTGGCTTCACACCGAAGAAGGCCGGGCGCCAGAGCACCAGGTCGGCGAACTTGCCCACTTCGATGGAACCCACCTCGTGGCTGATGCCATGGGTGATGGCCGGGTTGATGGTGTACTTGGCGATGTAGCGCTTGACCCGGAAGTTGTCGTTGCCAGCGGCGTCCTCGGGCAGTGGGCCGCGCTGCTTCTTCATCTTGTCGGCGGTCTGCCAGGTGCGGGTGATGACCTCGCCGACGCGGCCCATGGCCTGGCTGTCGGAGCTGATCATGGCGAAGGCGCCGAGGTCGTGGAGGATGTCCTCGGCAGCGATGGTCTCGCGGCGGATGCGACTCTCGGCGAAGGCCACGTCCTCGGCGATGCTCGGGTCCAGGTGGTGGCAGACCATGAGCATGTCCAGGTGCTCGTCGATGGTGTTCTTGGTGAAGGGCCGCGTCGGGTTGGTCGAGCTGGGCAGCACGTTGGGGAAGCCGCAGGCCTTGATGATGTCCGGCGCGTGGCCGCCCCCGGCACCCTCGGTGTGGTAGGTGTGGATGGTGCGACCCTTGAAGGCGCCCAGGGTGGTCTCGACGAAACCGGATTCGTTGAGGGTGTCGGTGTGGATGGCCACCTGGATGTCGAAGCGATCGGCCACCGCCAGGCAGTTGTCGATGGCGGCCGGGGTGGTGCCCCAGTCCTCGTGGAGTTTCAAGCCGATGGCGCCGGCGCGCACCTGCTCTTCCAGCGGCCCGGGCAGGCTGGCGTTGCCCTTGCCGGTAAAGCCGATGTTCATCGGGAAGGCGTCGGCGGCCTTGAGCATCTGCGCCATGTGCCAGGGACCGGGGGTCACGGTGGTGGCATAGGTGCCGGTGGCCGGCCCGGTGCCGCCGCCGATCATGGTGGTGGTGCCGCTCATGAGCGCCTCTTCGATCTGCTGCGGGCAGATGAAGTGGATGTGGGAGTCGATGCCGCCGGCGGTGAGGATCATGCCCTCGCCGGCGATGACCTCGGTGGCGGCGCCGATGGGCACGCTGACACCGGGCTGGATGTCCGGGTTGCCGGCCTTGCCGATGGCGTGGATGCGGCCCTGCTTGAGGCCGACATCGGCCTTGACGATGCCCCAGTGGTCGACGATCAGCGCATTGGTGATGACGGTGTCGACCACCTCGGCCGCCAGCAGCTGGCTCTGGCCCATGCCGTCGCGGATGACCTTGCCGCCGCCGAATTTCACTTCTTCGCCGTAGACGGTGTGGTCTTCTTCGACCTCGATCCAGAGCTCGGTATCGGCCAGGCGCACCCGGTCGCCGGTGGTGGGGCCGAACATGTCGGCATAGGCTTGGCGGGAGATTTTCATAGGCGTTGATCCCGAATATAGGTGGTCCGGTTGGCCCTCGCCCCGACCCTCTCCCGGAGGGAGAGGGGGAAGAGCGGGAGCTCGGTGTCTGTTCTTGAGCACCCTCTCCCCTTGGGAGCGGGTGGGGGTGCGGGCGCGCGTAAAAGGCGAAGAGCCCGAGTATCCCTACAACTTGCCCATCACCCGTCCGGCGAAGCCGTAGACGGTGCGCAGGCCGGCCAGCTCGACCAATTCCACCTCGCGACTCTGGCCCGGCTCGAAGCGCACGGCGGTGCCGGCGGCGATGTTCAGGCGCATGCCGCGGGCCAGGGCGCGGTCGAACAGCAGGGCGTCGTTGGTCTCGTGGAAGTGGTAGTGGGAGCCCACCTGGATCGGCCGGTCGCCGCTGTTGGCGACGGTCAGGCTGAGGGTGCGGCGGCCGGCGTTGAGTTCGATGTCGCCGTCCTGGATCTGGTATTCGCCAGGGATCATGGGCGCTGCTCCAGCATCAGTTGCATGAAGGTGAGGTCCAGCCAGCGACCGAACTTGGTGCCGACCTGGGGCATCTGCCCGGTGGTGATGAAGCCCAGTCGTTCGTGCAGGCGGATCGAGGCCTGGTTGCCGCTCTCGATGGCGGCCACCATCACGTGCTTGTCGCAGGCGCGGGCGCGTTCGATGAGCACCGTCATCAGTCGCGGACCGATGCCCTGGCCGCGCTGGTCGGGGTGGATGTAGACCGAGTGCTCGACGGTGTGGCGAAAGCCCTCGAAGGGGCGCCAGTCGCCAAAGGAGGCATAGCCCACCACCGTGCCCTCGGCGTTCTCGGCGACCAGGATGGGGTAGCCCTGGGTGGCGCGCAGGTCGAACCAGGCCTGGCGGTTGGCCAGGTCCACCGGGGTCTCGTTCCAGATCGCCGTGGTGTTGCTGACGGCGTCGTTGTAGATGTGCAGCACGGCCGGCAGGTCGGCGGGGGTGGCGTCGCGGACGATCAGACTCATGGCGACCTCCCTAGGCGATCGGCTGGTGGACGGTGACCAGCTTGGTCCCGTCGGGGAAGGTGGCTTCCACCTGGATCTCCGGGATCATCTCCGGGACACCTTCCATCACCTGGTCGCGGGTCAGCAGGGTGGTGCCGTAGTGCATCAGCTCGGCCACGGTGCGACCGTCACGAGCACCTTCGAGCAGGGCGGCGGAGATCAGCGCCATGGCTTCCGGGTAGTTGAGCTTCACCCCACGCGCCAGGCGGCGTTCGGCCACCAGGCCGGCGGTGAAGATGAGCAGCTTGTCTTTTTCGCGGGGCGTCAGGTCCATGGGTGTTCCGGTTGGCAGGTTCGGTCAAGGAAGGTCGATCATCGCGGCCGTGGGCCGCGCCTACAAGAGTGTCGCGGCCTCAGGTGCTCCAGATCCGCGGTGGCATGGCGGCGCGGCCGAGCAGGGCCGGGCGCAGCAGGCGCCAGACCTCGATCAGCCAGGCGCGGGCCTGCAGGCTTTCGGCGGCCAGGCAGCGGGCGACCACCAGGCCGGGCAGCTGGGTCAGGTCGCCCCGCACTGGCAGGGCCAGCTCGCGGCAACGCTCCAGGGTGTCGGCGTCCAGGGTGCCGGTGATCAGCAGGGTGGCGAACACCGGCTGGCCGGCGAGGCCGATGGCCGAGTCCAGCAGGCGATCCGCACCGACCAGGCGCTGGCGCTCGTGCCACAACGGAGTGCCGTCGCGGCGGATGTCCAGATGCGCCTGGAACAGCCCCTCGGCAAAGCGCTCGGCACTGGCCGGACGCCCGAGGGCGACGATGTCCCAGTAGCAGAGGCGGGCATCGCCTGCCAGTTCGATGCGGGTGGCGAGATGGGCCTGGGCGCCGGAGAAGACGATGGTCTCCTGGGGCAGCCATTCCAGGGTGGCACTGGCGGCGACGCGCAGCTCGAGTTGCTGGTGGGCGGCGCTGTCGGCGCGATACCACTTGGCCGCGCCGGGGCTGGTGAGCTGGGCCCAGGCCTTTTCGCCGACGCTGACGTCGATGTCCAGCCGATCGCCCCCGGCGATGCCTCCCGGTGGATGCACGATGATGTGCTGGCAGACCTCGGGGCCTTCGGCGTGCAGGTGTTTCTGCACCCGTAACGGGCCGAGGTGGCGGCGGGTGGTCGGCCGGGTCCAGTCGCCCTGGCGGGCATAGGCCAGCTCTAGGCGCGCCAGCCAGGCGGGGGTGAAGAGGGCAGGGGGCAGGGCAGAGGTCATCGGGGTTGGTCGTTGTTCTGGTTAGGCTGTTTGGGGAGGGCCTTGCAAGAATCTGACCGGGTGGGTGGGTTGGGCGGATGTTGGCGTCTGGAGGGTGGGTGCCTCAGCTGATCACCGAGGTTTTTGTTTCGCCCATCCGGCGGAATTGCTTTTGCCTGTTCGGTAGGTTGGTGCTGAGTGTAGCGAAGCCCAACATTGCGGAGGTTGGCCGAGATGCCTTGGCTTACCTGGTTTAGCTGGAACCCTGGCTGCTTATCGAGCGCTTTGATGCTTTTGGTTTCGCCCACCCGGGCGAGTCACTTTTGTCAGTCGCGACGGAAGGTACTGACGCTATCCGCGGACAAGGCTTCGCCGTTGTCCACGCTACGGGCTATGGGTTTTTGTGGCTCTTCAACCAACACTTTCAGGCTGGCGAATCGCCCCGTTCAGGAGGGCGAACGCCGGTGTCGTGAAGTGGGTCGAGCCGAATGGATGCGGCGAGAGGCCTAACGGGCCATGGACGGCCCGTGTAGGCCGACCCCGGAACGGCGCTGGCGTGAGCGGATCTGGAGCGAAGCGGAAGGCCGGATGGTCGGGGCAAGCGTTTTTGCTTACTTTTTTAGCGACTGAAAAAAGTGAGTCGCCCGGGTGGGCGAAATAAGAACCATCAAAGCATTCCATAACCAGCCAGGGTACCAATACACCGGCGCGTTGGGCTTCGCTCCGCTCAGCGCCAACCTACGTCAGCCGGCCTTCGGCGTGCCGACCCTGCCCTACGAAATCCCCCGCCACTGCCGCGGACTCACCTGAAACCACCGCCGAAACGCCCGTGAAAAGGCGCTCGTTTCCGAGTACCCCAGCAGCGGCGCCAGGTCGGTGACCGGCAGCCGCTGCCGCAGGTAGTGCTGCGCCAGGTCGCGGCGAACGCCCTCGACCAGCGCCGAGAAGCTCGCGCCCTGGTCGCGCAGGCGGCGTTGCAGCTGGCTGGTGGAGAGGTCCAGGCGCTGGGCGATGGATTCCAGGCTGGGCTCGCCCAGAGGCAGCGCCAGGCGCACCGAGGCACGGACCTCTTCGAGCAGTTCCATCTGCGGCAGGCGCTGGCCGAGTTGGCGGATGGCGTCCTGCACCACCAAGAGGAGCAGCGGATCGTGCTCGGGCATGGCGCGGCCGCGCAGGTCGGCCTTGGGCACCAGCATGGCATTGCAGGGCTGGCCAAAGCTGACCGGGGCGTCGAACAGCCGGCGATGTTCGTGCCAGCCCTCGGGGCGCGGGTGTTCGAACTGCACCGCGCGCGGCGCCCAGGTAGCGCCGAGCACATGGCGCAAGAGGTTGAGCAGCATGCCCAGGGTCAGCTCGGCGTCCTGGCGGCGGGCGACGATGGCGCCGTGGCGTACCTGGTAGTCGAAGCGCCAGCAGTCGCCGGCGTCCACCAGCTGGATCAGGGTGCTGTGCTGGTGGAAGGGAAAGGCGGCGGCGAAGTTCTGCAGGGCCGCCTCGGCGGTCGGCGAGCAGAGCCCCACGTAGCCCAGCAGGCCGAGCATCTGCGGCTTGAATTGGCCGCCATAGTGCAGACCGAAATTGTCGCAGCCGGACTGGGCGGCGGCTTCCTCCAGGACCCGGCAGTAGTTGCCCAGCCCAAGGCTCAGGGTGGGGTGCTGCAGCTGTTCGGGGTCGATGCCGGCGGTGCCGAAGATGCGATCGACGTCGCCGCCGTGGCTGGTGATGACGGCGTCCAGTCCGCTGGCGGCGGCGGAGAGCACGCCGAGGTTGCGCGACGGTGAGGTCAGGGCGGCGAAGCCGGAGGCGGCCAGGGGCATGGTGCGGGTCCAGGGAGGGGATCGGCATGAATGAAGCAAAGGCTGTGCCCCGGGGTGGAAAGCGGTCCTCCGCCGGGGCTGGAACGCCGAGGGCTTCACGCTATTGGGTGCCATGACGTGCTTCATCGCGGGGCGAGCGGTCGGGCATCGCACCAGGGTGGTGCGGTCTCGGGTAGCACCCTGGGAAGAGGGGTAACGCCGACTTGACCCCAGGCCTCGGCAACCGTGTCGAGCGGTCAAGTCGCCACGGCCCCGAGCTGTTTAAGCTCGAAAAAGCCGGGCATCGCGGGATCGCGGTGACCCATTCGGATCACGTCGCTACAAGGGGAGTGGCCTGTCATGACCAACGAGAAACTCAAGCCGACCCTCGGCACCCTGCACCTCTGGGGCATCGCCGTGGGGCTGGTGATCTCCGGGGAATACTTCGGCTGGAGCTACGGCTGGGGCGTCGCCGGGACCCTGGGCTTTCTGATCACCGCGCTGGTGGTGGCGGTGATGTACACCTGCTTCATCTTCAGCTTCACCGAGCTGACCACCGCCATTCCCCACGCCGGCGGGCCCTTCGCCTACAGCCGGCGCGCCTTCGGACCCACGGGCGGCACCATCGCCGGCATCGCCACCCTGATCGAATTCGTCTTCGCGCCACCGGCCATCGCCATGGCCATCGGCGCCTACCTCAACGTGCAGTTTCCCACCCTCGATCCCAAGCTCTGCGCGGTGGCGGCCTATTTCATCTTCATGACCCTGAACATCCTCGGGGTGAGCATCGCCGCCACCTTCGAGCTGGTGGTCACGGTGCTGGCGGTGATCGAGTTGCTGATCTTCATGGGGGTGGTGGCGCCGGGCTTCAGCGTGGCCAACTTCACCAGCGGCGGCTGGGCCGGCCAGGACCAGTTCTCCCTGGCCGCGGTGGGCGGCATGTTCGCCGCCATTCCCTTCGCCATCTGGTTCTTTCTCGCCATCGAGGGCGCGGCCATGGCCGCCGAGGAAGCCAAGGACCCCAAGCGGACCATTCCCAAGGCCTATATCGCCGGCATCCTCACCCTGGTGACCCTGGCCATCGGCGTGATGATCTTTGCCGGCGGGGTGGGTGACTGGCGCGCCCTGTCCAACATCAACGACCCGCTGCCCCAGGCCATGAAGGGCGTGGTGGGCGAGGGTTCGGTGTGGCTGCACCTGCTGGTGGGCATCGGCCTGTTCGGCCTGGTGGCCAGCTTCCACGGCATCATCCTCGGCTATTCCCGGCAGTTCTTCGCCCTGGCTCGCGCCGGCTTCCTGCCCCGCGGCCTGGCCAAGCTGTCGCGCTTCCAGACCCCGCACCGGGCGGTGCTGGCGGGTGGCGTGGTGGGCATCGCCGCCATCTTCAGCGATGGCGTGATCAGCCTGCAGGGCCTGACCCTGACCGCCGCCATGATCACCATGAGCGTGTTCGGCGCCATCGTCATGTACATCATGAGCATGCTCAGCCTGTTCAAGCTGCGGCGCAGCGAGCCGAACCTGGAGCGCACCTTCCGCGCCCCCGGCTATCCGGTGGTGCCGGCCATCGCCCTGGTGCTGGCGGTGGTCTGCCTGATCGCCATGGTCTGGTACAACCCGGTGATCGCCAGCGTCTTCGTGGTGCTGATGGTGATAGGCGCGCTGGTCTGTGGTCTCAGCCGTAGACAGGGCGACATCGCGCCCGACGCCGCCTTCGGCGAGGCCTGAGCAGCGCAACCCGAGGAGGTAGCATGAGCGGTTTCCAGCACAGCGTGGGCGGCCAGACCTGGCGTTTCGCCGATCTCAAGGAACTGCTGGCCAAGGCCACCCCGGCGCGTTCCGGGGATGTCCTGGCCGGGGTCGCCGCCGGCAGCGACGTGGAGCGGGTGGCGGCGCAGATGGCGCTGGCCGAGGTGCCGCTCAAGCACTTTCTCAGCGAGGCGGTGATCCCCTACGAGGCCGACGAGGTCACCCGGCTGATCCTGGACAGCCACGATACCCAGGCTTTCGCCCCGGTCGCCCACCTCACCGTGGGCGGCTTTCGCGACTGGCTGCTGGGGCCGGCGGCCGACGAGGTCAGCCTCGCCGCCCTGGCACCGGGGCTGACCCCGGAGATGGTCGCCGCGGTGTCCAAGATCATGCGCATCCAGGACCTGATCCTGGTGGCGCAGAAGGTGCGGGTGGTGACCCGCTTTCGCAACACCATCGGCCTGCGGGGACGGCTGTCGACCCGGCTGCAGCCCAATCACCCCACCGACGATCCGGCCGGCATCGCCGCCAGCGTCCTCGACGGCCTGCTCTATGGCAACGGCGATGCGGTGATCGGCATCAATCCGGCCACCGACAGCACCAGCGGCATTTGCGAACTGCTGAAGATGCTCGACGCGGTGATCCAGCGCTACGAGATTCCCACCCAGTCCTGCGTGCTGACCCACGTCACCACCAGCATCGCCGCCATCGAGCGCGGCGCGCCGGTGGATCTGGTGTTCCAGTCCATCGCCGGCACCCAGGGCGCCAACGAAAGCTTCGGCATCAGCCTGGCACTGCTGCAGGAAGGCTACGAGGCCGGCTTGTCGCAACGCCGTGGCACCCTGGGCGACAACCTCATGTATTTCGAGACGGGGCAGGGCAGTGCCCTCTCCGCCGGGGCGCACCATGGCGTCGACCAGCAGACCTGCGAGGTGCGCGCCTACGCCGTGGCGCGGAAATTCAAGCCGCTGCTGGTCAACACCGTGGTCGGCTTCATCGGTCCGGAGTACCTCTACAACGGCAAGCAGATCATCCGCGCCGGGCTGGAGGATCACTTCTGCGGCAAGCTGCTCGGCGTGCCCATGGGCTGCGACATCTGCTACACCAACCATGCCGAGGCCGACCAGGACGACATGGACATGCTGCTGACCCTGCTGGGCGCGGCGGGCATCAACTTCATCATGGGCATCCCGGGGTCGGACGACGTGATGCTCAACTACCAGACCACCTCCTTCCACGACGCCCTTTACGCCCGCCAGGTGCTGGGCCTGCAACCCGCCCCGGAATTCGCCGCCTGGCTCGACCGCCTGGGGATCCTGCGGCTGGAGGACGGCCGCTTCCGCCTTGGCGAGGGCTTGCCGGCGCCGTTCCAGCGGGCGCTGGCGCAGATTTGAATGGTTTTTCGTAGGTTGGGCTGAGCGTCAGCGAAGCCCAACGTTGCCAGGCTCGACTCGTGCCTGTTGGGCTTCGCCGGTGGAGCCGTCTCAACCCAACCTACGCCCAACTTACGAAGGTGCCGAGTGCCAGCCCCAATCCCTGCTTGTCGGGCTTCGACGATGAAGCCGTCTCAACCCAACCTACCGAGGAGGTTGCCATGAAGGACTCCGACACCGCTCGTCCCGATCCCTGGGCCGAATTGCGTCGCCTGACCCCGGCGCGCATCGCCCTGGGCCGCGCCGGCACCAGCCTGCCGACGTCGGCCCAGCTGGACTTCCAGGCCGCCCATGCCCAGGCCCGCGATGCGGTGCACCTGGCCTTCGATCATCAGGCGCTGCGTGAAGGCCTGGCCGCCCAGGGCCGCGAGACCCTGGTGCTCAAGAGCGCCGCGCCGGATCGCCACACCTATCTGCAGCGGCCGGACCTGGGGCGCAAGCTGTCCGCGGAGTCCGCCCACGAACTCGCGGCCTATGCCGCCGAGCATCCCGAGGGCTTCGACGTCGCCGTGGTCATCGCCGACGGCCTCTCGGCCCTGGCGGTGCATCGCCATGCGCTGCCGTTCCTCGAACGCCTGGCCGACCAGGCCGGGGCCGAGGGCTGGCGCTGGGCGCCGGTGACCCTGGTGGAGCAGGGGCGGGTAGCGGTGGGTGACGAAATCGGTGGGCTGCTCAAGGCGCGCCTGCTGGTGATGCTGATCGGCGAGCGCCCCGGTCTCAGCTCGCCCGACAGCCTCGGTCTCTACTTCACCTACGGCCCCCGGCCGGGCCTCAACGACGCCTATCGCAACTGTATCTCCAACGTGCGCCTGGAAGGCCTCGCCTATGGCCTGGCGGCGCACAAGCTGCTCTACCTGATGCGCGAAGCGGATCGCCGCAAACTCTCCGGCGTACAACTCAAGGACGAAGCCGAGGTGCCGCTGCTGGAAGGGGCGCAGGACAACGCCCGGATCGGCAACTTCCTCACCTCGGACTGACTACCCGCCGTTCATCGGCGGCATCCCGCGCCAGGGTATCGCTTCGCTCAATTGACCGCCGTCCCGGCCGTAATACTGGCCATTCCCCCTGGTAACCTTCTGGAGCCGCCGTATGACTCTGATACCCACCCGCATCGCCGGGCGCATGACCCTGGGCGTGCTTTGCCTGCTGGGGCTCACCGCCATCGGCGTCTACGCCGTGATGGCCTTTGGTGGTAAACCGCAACTGGTGGCCGCCGGGACGGCCGCCGCCGAACAGTCGGCCACCGCCATCGCGCGGCAACTCGCCCTGCAGCTGGCGCGCATCGAGGGGACGAGCGTGGCCCTGGCGGACCTGGGGGAGACGCTGCCCCATGACGAAGCCCTGGTGAAGGCCGTCCTGCCGCGGCTGATCGACAGCCACGGCGACCAGGCCATCGCCGGTGGTGGCCTCTGGCCGGAACCCGCCGCCTTCACCCCGGGTGTCGACCGCCGCAGCTTCTTCTGGGCCCGCAATGGCGCCGGCGGTCTGGAGTACTCGGACGACTACAACGCCGCCCAGACTCCACCCTATCGCGACGAATCCTGGTACCGCGATGCCAGGGCGGCCACGGCAGGGCGGTGCGTCTGGTCCGACGCCTACCAGGATCCGGTCAGCAAGGTCGCCATGACCACCTGCAGCGTGCCCTATCGCCAGCAGAACGCCTTCGCCGGAGTGGCGACGCTCGACCTCAAGCTTGATGGCCTCGCCGCCTTCCTCGAGCGCCAGGGCGGCGTGACCGGTGGCTATGCCTTCGCCGTCGATCGCAGTGGCAATCTGCTCTATTTCCCTGGGGTCAAGGGCGCCAAGGGCCTGCCGACGCTAAGCGACGTGATCGCGGGCGAGGCTTCGTTCAAGGCGGTGGCGGAGGCCCTCGGCCAGGCGGGCAACCGCACCCTGTACCTCGCCCACGACCGCCAGCTCGATGGCGCCGCTTACGTCACCCTGGTGCCGATGGATGCGACCGGCTGGCAGGTCGGCCTGGTCACGCCGGAAGCTCAGGTCACCGGCCTGGCCACGCGCCTGACCAGCCAGATGCTGCTGTTGCTGTTGCCGCTCCTGGCGCTGCTGCTGGGCGTGGCCTGGCTCGCCGGCCGGCGCCTGCTCGCCCAGCTGGAAGAGACCACCCTGCAGATCGAGCGCCTGGGCCAGGACGGTGCCAACGCGAGCGAACTGGACATCCGGCGTGCCGACGAAATCGGCCGCTTGCGCGGCGCGGTCAATCGCTACGCCGGTTCGCTGCGCGAGATGCTCCGCCGGATCGCCACCGACGCCTCGCTGCTGCAGGGCCAGGCGACCGAACTGGCGCAGCTGTCCCATGGCCTGGCCGATCGGGCGGAAAAGCAGCGCGAGGACAACACCCTGCTGGCGACCGCCATCACCGAGATGTCGGCCAGCGCCGGCGAGGTGGCGCGCAACACCACCGACTGCTCCGACGTGGCCCGTGCTTCGCTCGGCACGGTGCATACCGGCCAAAGCCAGATGGCGCGCAACACCGACTCCATGCAGGGGCTGGCCCAGGAGATCGGTGGCGCTGCCACCGCCATCACCCGCCTGGGCGAGGATATCGAGCGGGTCGGCGGCGTGCTGGACGTGATCAAGTCGATTTCCGAACAGACCAACCTGCTGGCCCTCAACGCCGCCATCGAGGCGGCCCGGGCCGGTGAACAGGGGCGCGGCTTCGCCGTGGTCGCCGACGAGGTGCGCACGCTGGCCGGGCGGACCCAGGCGTCCGCCAACGAAATCCAGGGGATGATCGCCAGCCTGCGCCAGGCATCGAGCGCCGCCGTGGCCACCATGCAGGCCGGGGTGCAGCGTACCGAGGTCGCCGTCCGGGAGGCGACCGTCGTGGCCGGCACCCTGAGCGGGACCGTCGACAGCTTCGATGGCATCGTCGAGCGCGCCCAGCAGATCGCCGTGGCTGCCCAGGAGCAGAGCCACGTGACCCAGGAAATCAATGAACTGGCGGTGCGTATCCATGCGGCGAGCGAGGAGGGCGCCC
The DNA here is from genome assembly GCF_014190935.1 of Pseudomonas sp. AS2.8. NCBI lineage: Bacteria > Pseudomonadati > Pseudomonadota > Gammaproteobacteria > Pseudomonadales > Pseudomonadaceae > Pseudomonas > Pseudomonas sp. AS2.8. Next base: position 388,576 of record NZ_JACHVV010000004.1, on the reverse strand, counting down.
GCGATGCCGGGACGCTGCGCCAGCTCGGCCAGGAGATGCAGGGACTCTCGACCCGCCTGAGCGCCCTCAGTCAGGGCCAGCGCTAGTGCCGACGGCGGGCGTCGGGACCAGGGCCTTGCGCAGGAAGTACCGCGCAAAGCCCGGCGGATAGTCCGCCAGTTCGCCGAACACCTCGTAGCCCAGGCGCTCGTAGAAGCCGCGGGCCTGGAATTCGTGGGTGTCGAGCCAGGCGCCGTGGCAGCCGCGGACCAGGGCTTCGGCCTCGGCGCGCAACAGCAACTCGCGGCCGGCGCCCTGGCCGCGGGCGGCTTCCTCCACCGCCAGCAACTGCACATAGAGCCAGTCATAGCTGGTGTAGCCCCAGAGTCCGCCGAGGGCTTCGCCGCCACGGGTCAGGCTGATGACCAGGGCCCGGTAACCGCTCGGGCCCGCCTGGCTGTCGTTGTAGCGCCTCAGCGGCGCGGCGATGGCCTGGCGCAGGTCTTCGCGTGCTTCGTCGGTCAGGTGGTAAACCAGGGGCGCTGCAGACATGGCGAAGGTCTCTGGAAGAGGTTTGGTCGAGCATAGCGCAGCACCGCTGCGTGACCGCCCGGTTCTGCCGCTTTCGCGGGTGCGACCTTGGGGTAGCATGGGCCTTTACCCAGCTCGCGAGGGAGCCATGGACATACGTGAAGGTCGCGCCCGGGTCGGCGCCCTCGAGCTGGCCTACGAGGACTGGGGCGATCCCGCCGATCCGGCGCTGCTGCTGATCATGGGCTTTGGCGCCCAGTTGCTGCTCTGGCCGGAAGGCTTCTGCGAGGCCCTGGTCCGCCGGGGCCTGCGGGTGATCCGTTTCGACAATCGCGACGTCGGTCAGTCCTCGCGGTTGAGCTGGCCGGGTGGACGGCCGCCTTCACTATGGCCGGTGCTGGGGCGGGCGCAACTGGGCAAGCCCAGCGCGGTGCCCTATCGCCTGGAAGCCATGGCCGCCGATGCGGTCGGGCTGCTCGATCACCTGGGGCTTGCGCGCGCCTTCGTACTGGGCGGCTCCATGGGCGGCATGATCGCCCAGATTCTCGCCGCCCAATGGCCTCAGCGGGTCGCGCGGCTGGGCATCCTGTTCTCGTCGACCAATCAGCCGCTGTTGCCGCCGCCCTCGTTCAAGTTGCTTGGCAGTCTGCTGCTGCGGCCGCCGGCCGATCTGCCGGCGGAAGCGGCGCTTGCCCGGCAGAAGGCCCTGCTGCGCGGCATCGAGAGTCCGCGTTATCGCCAGAGCGACGCCGATCTCGAACGGCTGGTGCAGCGCATCCTGGCGCGTGGGGTGGATGTGGACGGGGTGCAGCGGCAGCTGTTCGCCCTGCTCGGCAGCGGCGATCTGCGGCCCTTCGCCCGGCGCATCCAGGCGCCGACCCTGGTGGTGCACGGCGCGCGGGACCCCTTGCTGCGCCCGGCCTGTGGTCGCGCCGTGGCGCGGGCCATTCCCGGCGCCCGCTTCGAGCTGATGCCGGACATGGCCCATGACCTGCCGGCACCGCTCTGGCCGAGGCTGAGCGAACTGTTCGCCGAGTTCTTCCTGGCAGCCTAGGCCGGGTCGCCGGCGCGGGGTTTGAGGCCGTCGATGATCAGCGTCTCGAGGCCCTGCAGGACCTCGTCGAAGAACAGTGGATCCTCCAGCGTCCGGCCGCACAGGGTCTGTACCTGCACGCGGAAGTCCGCGTAGTGCTGGGTGATGGCCCAGATGCTGAAGATCAGGTGGTGCGTATCCACCGGGGCCAGCTTGCCGGCGGCGATCCAGGCGCGGATCACCCGGGCCTTCTCGTCCATCAGGTCGTGCAGGCTGCCCTGCAATTCCGGCAGCAGCAGCGGCGCGCCCTGGACCATCTCCAGGCAGAACAGCCGGGATTCGGCGGGATAGTCGCGGGACATCTCCAGCTTCTGGCGCAGATAGCCGCGCAGGGCGTCGAGGGGCTCCTGATCTTCGCTGAAGGTGCGCAGGGGATTCAGCCAGGTCGCCAGCAACTGGCGCAGCACGGCGACATAGAGGTCTTCCTTGCTGCTGAAATAGTAGAGCAGGTTGGTCTTGGAGACGTCCGCCTGCAGGGCCACCTGGTCCAGGCTGGCGCCGTGCAGCCCGAAGCGGGAAAAGATATCGAGCGCAGCGCCGAGGATCTGGGCGCGCTTGGCTTCTATCTGGCGCTGCCGGCGTTGCTGGGCGGCAGGGCTGGGTTGACGCGGCTTGCGTGGTGAAGAATCACTGGCCTGACTCACGAACTGCTCCTTGGGCCTTCATGGACATCTGACGCGGACCGACCGCTGGGCGAGCGGGAGGGACGGCTTCAGGCGCGGTCGTTGAGATTCGCACCTTCCTGGTGACGAATCGCCGGCGGATGCCAGAGGGTAGCGCGCCGGTCTCCAGACTCTAGCATGGCCCGACATCGTGCATGCCCCGGATTCGGGCGCCTTGCACAAACTGGGTGCTCTGATCTGGACCAAACGGTCCGAAGGTATTCCGGGATTTTATCCAAGTGCTTGATCGGCTTGAAATTTCAAGACTTGGCAAGCTTTCTGCTCCGATCCTGCAGCCACGGCGCATCTGGATGCGCCTCGATTCCTGACTGCGGGAGAGTGCGAGCGATGAACATCGGTGTCTTCATTCCCATCGGCAACAACGGCTGGCTGCTGTCGGAAAACGCGCCCCAGTACCGGCCCACCTTCGAGCTGAATCGCGAGATCGTGCAGCGCGCCGAGCACTACGGCTTCGACTTCGCCCTGTCGATGATCAAGTTGCGCGGCTTCGGCGGTAAGACCGAATTCTGGGACCACAACCTGGAGTCCTTCACCCTCATGGCCGGGCTGGCGGCGGTGACCTCGCGCATCAAGCTGTTCGCCACCGCCGCGACCCTGACCCTGCCACCGGCCATCGTCGCGCGCATGGCCGCCACCATCGACTGCATTTCCGGCGGCCGCTTCGGCGTCAATCTGGTCACCGGCTGGCAGAAGCCCGAATACAGCCAGATGGGGCTCTGGCCGGGCGATGAGTTCTTCGCCAGCCGCTATCAATACCTCGGTGAATACGCCCAGGTGCTGCGCGACCTCTGGGGCACCGGCCAGTCGGACTTCCAGGGCGCGCACTTCCGCATGGAAGACTGCCGGGTCAGTCCGCAGCCCCAGGCGCCCATGGAGATCGTCTGCGCTGGGGCGAGCGATGCCGGCCTGGCCTTCGCCGCCGAGCACGCCGACTACAGCTTCGTCTTCGGCAAGGGCGTCAACACACCCAAGGCCTTCGCCCCGGCGGTGGAGCGGCTGCAGGCGGCCACCGCCAAGACCGGGCGCGAGGTCTCCTCCATCGCGCTGTTCATGATCATCGCCGCCGAGACCGACGAGGCCGCCCGCGCCAAGTGGGAGCACTACAAGGCCGGTGCCGACGAGGAGGCCATCGCCTGGCTGGGCGCCCAGGCCGCCGCTGACACCAAGTCCGGCAGCGACACCAACGTGCGGCAGATGGCCGATCCGACCTCGGCGGTGAACATCAACATGGGCACCCTGGTGGGGTCCTTCGCCAGCGTGGCGCGGATGCTCGACGAGATCGCCGAGGTGCCCGGGGCCAGCGGGGTGCTGCTGACCTTCGACGACTTCGTCCAGGGCGTGACCGACTTCGGCGAGCGCATCCAGCCGCTGATGCAGAGCCGCCGTCACGTCGATCTGCTCAAGGAGAGTGCCTGATGAACGCTGTGGAAACCCTGGCGGGCTATGCCTTGCCCGCCGACGACACCGAAGCCGTGACGCTGCCGGCGCGTCCCGAGCCGCTGAGGCTCAAGGCCAGCGAGACCGCCCTGATCGTGGTGGACATGCAGAACGCCTATGCCAGCCAGGGCGGCTACCTGGATCTGGCCGGCTTCGACGTCTCCGCCACCGGCCCGGTGATCGAGAACGTCGCCGCCGTGGTGGAGACCGCCCGCACTGCGGGCATGCAGGTGGTCTGGTTCCAGAATGGCTGGGACCCGGAGTATCGCGAGGCGGGCGGGCCGGGTTCGCCCAACTGGCACAAGTCCAATGCCCTCAAGACCATGCGCAAGCGACCCGAATTGCAGGGTCAGCTGCTGGCCAAGGGTGGCTGGGACTACGCCCTGGTGGATCGGCTGCAACCGGCGGCCGCGGACCTGGTGGTGCCCAAGACCCGCTACAGCGGCTTTTACAACACCCACCTGGACAGCCTGCTGCGCGCCCGCGGCATCCGCAACCTTGTGTTCGTCGGGGTCGCCACCAATGTCTGCGTGGAGTCCACCCTGAGAGACGGCTTCTTCCTCGAGTACTTCGGCGTCTGCCTGCACGACGCCTGCCACCAGGCCGGGCCCCGTTCGGCGCATGACGCCGCGCTGTTCAACATCGAGACCTTCTTCGGCTGGGTCGCCAGCTGCGCCGATTTCCACACCACCTTCGCCAAGGACTGAGCCACCATGCCCAAGCAAGCCGTGATCCCCGCCGGTACCGGTACCCCCATCGCGCCCTTCGTGCCCGGCAGCCTGGCCGACGGGGTGCTCTATGTCTCCGGCACCCTGCCGTTCGATGCCCAGAACAACGTGGTCCACGTCGGCGACGCCGCGGCCCAGGCACGCCATGTGCTCACCACCATCCAGGGCGTGGTGGAGGCGGCCGGCGGCAGCATGGCCGATGTCACCTTCAACATGATCATGCTCACCGACTGGGCCAATTACGCCGCCATCAACGCGGTGTACGCCGAATTCTTTCCCGGCGAAAAGCCGGCGCGCTACTGCATCCAGTGCGGCCTGGTGAAGCCCGATGCCCTGATCGAGATCGCCAGCATCGCCCATGTCGGCTAGGCCGGACCCCGTGCCGCTCGCTCCCTTCCTGTAGGAGAGAGCGAGGGAATCCGCTCCCATTCCGTACCTACCCCCTCTCCCCCTGGGAGAGGGCTGGGGTGAGGGCCGCCTCAACCACCCAACCTTCAAGGACCGCCCATGCACTTCGAACTCCATGGCCGCCAGGATCCGGCGGCCGAGACCCTGCTGCTCAGCTCCGGGCTGGGCGGCGCCGGGGCCTTCTGGGCGCCGCAGCTGGCGGCCCTCGGCGAGCGTTTCCGGGTGGTGGTCTATGACCAGACCGGCACCGGCAGGAGTCCGGCCGAATTGCCCGCCGACTATCGCATCCAGCCTATGGCCGAGGACCTGCTGGCCCTGGCCGATCGCCTGGAACTCGACCGCTGCCTGTTCATGGGCCATGCCCTGGGTGGTCTGGTGGGCCTGCAGGCCAACCTGCTGCGTCCGGGCCTGATCCGCCGTCAGGTGCTGGTCAATGCCTGGAGTCAGCCCAATCCGCATACCGCGCGCTGCTTCGCCCTGCGTCAACGGCTGCTGCGCGACAGCGGCGCCGCGGCCTATGTCCAGGCCCAGGCAATCTTCCTCTATCCAGCCACCTGGATCGCCGAACACGGCGAGCGCCTGGCCGCCGACGAAGCCCATGCCCTGGCGCACTTTCCCGGCGAGGCCAACGTCCTGCGGCGCATCGGCGCGCTGCTGGCCTTCGATGTGGACGCCGAGCTGGCGCGCATCCAGGTGCCGACCCTTGTACTGGCCAATCGCGACGATGTGCTGGTGCCCTGGACTTCGTCCCAGCGGCTGGCCGCGGGTCTGCCCCGGGCCAGCTTCCAGTTGCTGGAGTGGGGCGGCCACGCCTCCAGCGTCACCGATTCCGCCACCTTCGACCGGGTGGTGCTCGACTATCTCAGCCAAGCCCTGGAGGCGTAACGCCATGTCCGTTGCCCATGCCTTGCCCCTGTCCGCTGCCAGCCCCGCCGCCCCGGTCGAACGCGACCTCTTCCGCGGGGCCATGGCGCGCCTGGGCGCCGCGGTCAACCTCGTCACCACCGATGGTCCGGCTGGTCAAGCCGGCTTTACCGCTACCGCCGTATGCAGCGTCAGCGACAGCCCGCCGACCCTGCTGGTCTGCCTCAACCGGGGTGCCTCGGTGCATCCGGCCTTCAGCGCCAACGGCGTGCTCTGCGTCAACGTCCTGGCCGCCGGCCAGCAGGCGCTGGCCAACCTGTTCGGCGGCAAGACCGCCATGGCCGAACGCTTCGCCGCGGCGCGCTGGACCCGCCTCGCCACCGGTGCGCCGGTGCTGGACGGCGCCCTGGTGGCCTGCGATTGCCGCATCGCCGGGGTGCAGTCGGTGGGCAGCCACGACCTGTTGCTCTGCGAGGTGCTGGGGGTGGCCGAGCCGGGGGGCGAAGGCGGATTGCTGTACTTCGACCGGCGTTATCACGAGCTGGCCTAGTTGGGGCCGTTGGGCTTCGCCGCGCTCAACCCAACCTACGACCGCCGTAGGTTGGGTTGAGCGCGGCGAAGCCCAACACCGCCAAGCAGATCCCTCACACCTAGGCCTTGCCTGCCGGCGCCGGGCACAGCCTGGGCGCCACCCCGGTGCACGCTGACCGCTCAAGGTGCGGCGCGTCGCCGGTAGATCTTGAGCGCCATATTTAACGTACTGTTTTAATTGGCTTTTATAGTTTTTACCAAATGGTCCAAAGATGGCACAACGGTTGCAATTTCCCTGCTGCCGTCCTGCCCGGTGAACGTGCGTCGCGCTGTCTCCTTTCGTCCAATCCGTGAGGTCCGTCATGCCGCTGTCCAGTGTTCCCATCATCGATCTGGCCCCCTATTTCGCAGGCTCGGCCGCCGGCAAGCAGGCGGTGGCCAAGGCCGTCGACCAGGCCTGCCGCGACATCGGCTTTCTGGTCATCACCCACCATCAGGTGCCCGAGGCACTGGTCGAGCGCGTCTCGCGCCTATCGCGAGCCTTCTTCGAGCTGCCGCTGGCGGAGAAGCGCAAGGCCGATCGGCCGCGTCCGGATCAGGTGCGCGGCTACAGCGCGGTGGCCGAGGAGAGTCTGGCCTACAGCCTGGAGGAGGCGGCGCCGGGGGATCTCAAGGAGTCCTTTTCCATCGGACCGCTGGATGTCCCGGAGACGGCCTACTACCGCGGTCCGGAAGCCGGACCGCACTTCGCGCCCAATGTCTGGCCGACGGCCATCCCCGGTTTTCGCGAGGCCTATGCCGAGTACTTCGCCGCCATGAGCGACCTGGCGCGCACCCTGATGCGCCTCTTCGCCCTGGGGCTGGACTTGCCGGAGACCTACTTCGACAGCCGCATCGACCGCCACATCAGCATGTTCCGCACCCTCTGCTATCCCCACCAGAAGGAGGCGGCGCTGCCCGGCCAGCTGCGCGCCGGGGCCCATACCGACTACGGCAGCCTGACCATCGTCCGTCCCGACGACGCGCCCGGCGGCCTGCAGGTACGCAATGCCGACGGGGAGTGGGTGGACGTGCCCAAGGTGCCGGGCGGCTTCGTGGTCAACATCGGCGACCTGATGATGCAGTGGACCAACGACCGCTGGGTCTCGACCCTGCACCGGGTGGTGAATCCACCGGCGGATGCCGGTTGCGACACCCGCCGCCAGTCCCTGGTGTTCTTCCACCAGCCCAACTACGACACCCTCATCCAATGCCTGCCCGGTTGCGCCACGCCCGGCACGCCGCCGCGCCATGCGCCCATCACCTCGGGCGACCACCTGAGATCCAAGTTCGTCAAGCAGACCACCTTTGGCGGGACCCAGTCCGGCGTGCGGGTGGCCTGATGCCGAGTCTTTCCTATGTCAACGTCTTCGCCCGCGACGTGGTGGCCCTGAGCGGCTTCTACCAGGGGGTGTTCGATTTTCCCGAGATCGAGGCGATCCGCTCGCCGATCTTTCGCGGCCTGGACACCGGCAAGACCGCCATCGGCTTCAACGCGCCGGAGGCCTATGAGCTGCTGGGGCTGGGCGAATTCGCCGACAGCCGTGGCTGCTGCTTCCTGCTCAATCTGGAGGTGGACAGCCGCGCCGAGGTGGACCGGCTGGTGCCGGTGGCCGAGGCCGCCGGTGCCCGCCTGGTCAAGGCGCCCTACGAAACCTACTACCACTGGTACCAGGCGGTGCTGCTGGACCCGGAAGGCAACGTGTTCCGTATCAACCACATGTTGTAGACAAGGCTAAGGACGAGACGATGCTGAGCAGATGGCTGGGAAGAGTGGCGTGCGTGCTGGCGCTGGTGGGACTAGGCGCCGTGGCGCGGGCGGACGACGAGGGCTTCACCCTCAAGGGCGAGCCGAAGATCGCCATGCTGTATTTCACCGCCAAGAACGACGGCGGCTGGACCCAGGCCATGGACGAGGCGCGGGTCAAGATCGAGAAGGAACTGGGCCTGAAGATCCAGTTCGTGGAAAACGTGCCGGAGACCGCCTCGGCCATCCGCCCGGCCGCCGAACGCTTCATCAAGCGCGGCGCCAACATCGTCATCGGTACCGCCTTCGGCTATTCCGATACCTTCAAGCAACTCGCCGAGCAGTATCCCGAGGTGGCCTTCCTCAACGCTTCGGGCACCACCAATGGCCGTAACCTCGAATCCTTCTATGGCCGCACCTACGAAAGCCAGTACCTCTGCGGCATGGCCGCGGGCGCGGCCTCCAAGACCGGCAAGCTGGGCTTCGTCGCCGCCAATCCCTTCGGCGTGGTGAACTGGACCATCAATGCCTACGAGCTGGGCGCCCGGCAGATGAATCCCAATGCCACCCTGACGGTGATCTACACCGGCAGCTGGAACGATCCGGTCAAGGAGCGCGCCGCCGCTGCGGCCCTGATCGACCAGGGCGCCGACGTCATCGGCCAGCACGTCGATACCCCCACGCCGCAGATCGTCGCCCAGGAGCGCGGCGTTCATGGCACCGGCCACCACCGCGACATGCGCCAGTTCGCGCCCAAGGCCACCCTCTGTTCCTCGGTGTGGGTCTGGGATCGCTTCCTGGTGCCGGAGCTCAAGCGCGTCATCGCCGGCCACTGGAAACCCGCACCCAACGGCGCCCTGGTGTCGATGGCCGACGGCGGCACCGACATCGCCGGCTTCGGCGATGCCGTGCCCAAGGCGGCGCAAGAGAAGATCCTCGCCGAGCGCGAGGCCCTGCTCAAGGGCAAGCAGATCTACGCCGGTCCCCTGAATGATCGCGACGGCAAGGAGCGCGTCCCCGCCGGCCAGGTGCTCTCCGACCCGGCGCTGTGGCAGATGGACTGGTTCGTCCAGGGCGTGACGACGCAGAAGTAGCGGTTCACCCCTGGGTAGGGTGGAAAACCGCACAGCGTTTTCCACGGAGGCGATCCTTGGACAAAGGCCGACCAGCATGAAAAGACACAACGCCCTGCAACTGCGCGGCGTCGGCAAGACCTTCGATGGCTTCCAGGCGCTGCAGCAGGCGGATTTCCTGGTGCGCTGGGGCGAGGTGCATGCGCTGCTCGGCGAGAACGGCGCAGGCAAGTCGACGCTGATGAACATCGCCGCCGGCCTCTATGCACCGGAGACCGGTGAGCTCCTGGTGGACGACAACCCGGTGCGGCTGCGCGGTCCGGCCGACGCCGCCCGCTTGCACATCGGCATGGTCCACCAGCACTTCAAGCTGGTGCGACCCTTCAGCGTGGCGGAGAACGTCCTGCTCGGCCTGCCGGCGGGGGAGGGTAGCCATAGCCGGCGCCTGACCGAGATCAGCGAGCGTATTCGCCAGCAGGCCGCCGCCCTGGGCTTCGCCATCCGCCCGGAGCAGCGGGTGGCGGAGCTGTCCATCGCCGAACAGCAACGGGTGGAAATCCTCAAGGTGCTGCTGGCCGGGGCGCGCATCCTCATCCTCGACGAACCCACCGCGGTGCTCACCGATGGCGAAGGCGAGCGCCTGTTGCAGACCCTGCGCGCCCTGGCGGCGGAGGGCGCGGCGGTGGTGCTGGTGACCCACCGCATGCAGGACGCCCTGACCTACGCCGATCGCCTCACGGTGATGCGCGGCGGCCGCACCCTGCGCAGCCTGGACCCCGCCGAGGTGTCGGTGGACGAACTGGTGCGCCTCACCGTCGGCGATGCCCAGCCGCTCGCCGATTCTCCACGACATGCCGCCGGGGCACCGCTGCTGACGGTACGCGGCCTGCGCACCCCGGAACGCGGCGGGCGGCGCGCGCTGGACGGTATCGACCTGGAGCTGCGCGCCGGCGAGATCTATGGCATCGCCGGGGTCGGCGGCAACGGCCAGGGCGAACTGGCCGATGTGCTGATGGGCCTGCCGCAGCCCTACGAAGGCGAGGTGCGGCTGGAGGGCTTTGGCGCGCTCGGCACGACGGCCAGTGCCGGGCGCCGCGACTTGCGCATCGCCGCCATTCCCGCCGACCGCTATGGCAGTGCCTTGGCCGGCTCCCTATCGGTGGCCGACAACTTCGCCATCGGCGCGGTGCACAGCGGTCGCTTCGGTGGCTTCGCCCGCCTGAATCGCAGTGCCCAGGAAGCGGCGACCCAGGCGGCGGTGGCGCAATTCGATGTCCAGGGCGTGCGCTCGGTGCGGCAGAAGGCGGCGCTGCTCTCCGGCGGCAACGCCCAGAAGCTGGTGATCGCCCGGGAATTCGGCCGCGAACCGCGCCTGGTGCTGGCCCACAGTCCCAGCCGTGGCCTGGACGTGCGCGCCGGTGCCGAGGTGCAGGCACGGTTGCTGGCCGCCCGTGAGGCCGGCGCCGCGGTATTGCTGATCAGCGAAGACTTGGACGAGGTGCTCGCCCTCGCCGATCGCATCGGGGTGATGAGCGCCGGACGCCTCGTCGCCGAATTTCAGCGACCCGCCGATCGCCAGGCGATCGGCCATGCCATGGTGAATCATGCTTGAACCCCTGAGTGCTCCCCTGGCCGAGGTCGATAGCCCGCGGCCACGGCAACCGCTGTTCAGCCGGCGCTACACCCTGGAGATCCGCCAGCAACTGGCCTGGCCCTGGCAGGCGCTGATTCTCGGTCTGGCGCTGCTGCTGGGCCTGGGCCTGTCCGCCGCCATCCTGGTGCTGGCCGGAGTACCGGCCGGCGAGTTGCTCAACGAATTCGTGGTCGCCACCCTGTTCGATGCCCAGAGTCTGCAGGCCACGCTGTTCCAGGCCGCGCCGGTGATCCTGGTGGGCCTGGCCGGCTGCCTGGCCTTTCGCGCGCGCTTCTGGAACCTGGGGCTGGAAGGCCAGATGATCTGGGGGGCCATCGGCGCCACGGCGGTGTCGCTGTTCGAGATCGGCCCGGAGGCCCTGCGCCTGCCGCTGATGCTGGTGGCGGCGCTGCTCGGCGGCCTGCTCTGGGCGCTGGCGCCCTTGCTGCTCAAGCTGCGCCTAGGGGTGAACGAGATCATCGCCTCGCTGATGCTCAACTACATCGCCGCCAACTTCCTGCTGCACCTGGTGTTCGGTCCCTGGAAGGACCCGCGCGACGCCTTTCCCTATTCGCCGCTGTTCCGCCCCTTCGAGCGGCTGCCGGAGTTGCTGCCCGGGCTGAGTCTGGCGGTGCCCCTGGCGCTGCTGGTGGCGCTCCTGGCCTGGTGGTTCGTCGCCCTGAGCCGGGCCGGGCTCTACCTGAGATTCGTCGACGCCAATCCGCGCGTGGCCGGTGCCGTCGGCGTGCCGGTACGCGCCACCATCCTCGCCACGGTGCTGGCTTCCGGCGCCCTGGCCGGGCTGGCCGGTTTCGTGGTGGCGGCCGGGCAGGAGGGACGGCTGACCCAGTCCTTCTACCAGGGCTACGGCTTCTCCGGGATCCTGATCGCCTTCCTGGCGCGCAACAACCCGCTGGCCGCCGCCGTGGTGGCCTTCCTGGTGGCGACCCTGTTCGTCGCCGGGCGCAACCTGCAGGTGTTCTACCAGATCCCCTTCGCCATGGTGCAGCTGATCCAGGCGCTGATCGTCATCTGCGTGGCGTCCTCGGATTTCTTCATCCGCCATCGGCTCAGACGCAGCCAGGGAGGTGCCGCTTGAACCTGCTCGCCAGCTGGCTGGGTAACGTCCCCGACTTCGCTATACCCTACGCCCTGGCGGCGCTGGGGCTGATCCTCACCGAGCGATCCGGAGTGCTGGCCCTGCATGCCGAGGGCCTGATGCTGGTCGGTGCGCTGTTCGGCATCGGCGCGCAACTGACCTTGGGCAATGCCGGCCTGGCACTGCTGGCGGCCATGGGCGCGGCGGCGCTGGTCTCGCTGCTGTTCGCGGTCATGGTGATCTGGCTGCGCATCAACCAGGTGATCGCCGGCCTGACCCTGGTGTTCTTCTGCCAGGGCCTCACCGGCCTGCTCGGCACCCTCTGGGGCTGGACCAACCAGCCGGTGACCGGCCTGCCGGCGCTGGCGCTCTGGCCGCTGTCGGAGCTGCCGCTGGTGGGGCGGCTGTTCCAGCAGAACCTGCTGGTCTACCTGACTCCACTGATCTTCCTCGCGGTGATCGCCTGGCTCGAACGCACCACCCTCGGCCTGCGCCTGCGGGCGGTGGGTGAGAATCCCCAGGCGGCCGATGCGGCGGGTCTCTCGGTGGCCGGCTACCGGTTGCTGGCGATCCTTGCCGGCGCGGCCCTGGTGGGTCTGGCCGGGGGCTACATCGCGGTGCTCAGCACCAAGTTGTGGATCGCTGAGATGACCGGCGGCCGTGGCTGGATCGCCGTGGCCCTGGTGATCTTCGCCCGCTGGTCGCCCTGGCGCGCCCTGGCCGGGGCGCTGCTGTTCGGCTGCATCGAGGCGCTGATTCCCCAGCTGGCCGCCGCCGGGGTGCGGCTGTCGCAATACTTCATCCTGATGGCGCCCTATGCCGTCACCCTGGGCGTGATGATCTGGGTCGCCCTGGCGGGGCGTGATCGCCTGAGCCAGCCCGGCGCCCTGGGCGAAGCCTATGTCCGCGAGGAGCGTCGATGAACCTGCGTGCTTTCGTCTATGAGGAGCCGCGCCTGCTGGCGCGGGCGGACTTCGCCGATTACCTGGACCCGAGCACCACGGCGGTGCTGTCCATCGACCTGCACCGCGGCCACCTGGACGCCTCGCCGGAGTGCCCCTGCCCGGCGCCCCGCGCCCGTGACCTGGTAGCGCCAGTGGACGCCTTCCACCGCCAGGCCCGCGCTCTGGGCGTGCGTATCGTCCATGTGAAATCGGTGCTGCGCGCCAATGGCGCCGATGACCTGGGCGGCATTCCTGCGGCCTGGCGACGGACCTTTCCGCTGCACGTCGGGCCGATTCCCAATGCCGACGCCCATGCCCTGGAAGGCTCGCCCTGGACCGAGCTGCTCACCGAGGTCCTGCCCGAGGATCTGCGGGTGGAAAACAAGCGGCGGCTGTCGGCCTTCTATCCCACCGACCTGGACTTCCTGCTGCGCAACCAGCGCATCACCACCGTGGTGCTGGACGGCGGCTTCACCGACTGCTGCGTGCTCAACACCGCCTTCGACGCCAGCAACCGCACCTACCGGGTCATCGTCCTGCGCGATCTGGTGCGGGGAACCGATGAAAGCCTGGAGCGGGCGGCGCTGAGCATGGTCTCCCTGCACCTGGGGCTGGTGATGGAGTCCCAGGATCTGCTCACGGCCTGGGGCGATGGCAGCGGCCTCTGACCGCGGTCGTTGGGCTTCGACGATGGAGCCGTCTCAACCCAACCTGCGTGGGGTGTTGGAGCCGCCGTAGGTTGGGTTGAGCGCAGCGAAGCCCAACGCTACCCAAGGCCAGGTCCCGCGTGTTGGGCTTCGACGATGGAGCCGTCTCAGCCCAACCTACGTGGGCATTGGAGCTGCCGTAGGTTGGGTTGAGCGCAGCGAAGCCCAACGGTGCCCAAGGCCAGGTCATGCGTGTTGGGCTTCGACGATGGAGCCGTCTTAGCCCAACCTGCGTGGGGTGTTGGAGCCGCCGTAGGTTGGGCTGAGCGCAGCGAAGCCCAACACCTCAGGGCACCCTCGGTAACGCCGTGAAGGCACGGAAGCGCTCCTTGAGATTGCCGGGGCGGGCGCCTTGCCAGAGCAACTGCCAGCCCGGCGGTACCGCCACGGCTTCGTGCCATTCGTCCTGCACCACCAGCACCTGGCAGGATACCTGTTGCAGACCGCTCAGCTCCTGAGGGGGATAGCCGCTGTAGACCTGCAGCATGGAGCGCTCCGATTCGCCCAGGCCGTAGCTGGCCACGCAGTCCGTCCGTGGCAGCATCCGCTGCAGCGCGGTGAAGGGCCGTGCATAGCTGTTGCCCAGATCGACCCAGGGTAGCCAGAGGCTGTTGGCCAGGGTCCAGCTGACCGTCAGGCCGACGAACCAGACGCTGGCGGCTGCCAGCTGTGCGCGCAGCGCCAGGGTGATGCCCCAGCCGACCAGGGCCAGCAGCGCGACCGCCCAGGCCAGGCGGCTCGGCGCCAGGTGTTCCGCGATCGGCAAGTGCTCGCGGATCAGCTGTGGCCAGGGCAAGGCCCAGCCCAGGGCCAGACCGATACCGCCCAGCGCCAGCAGGACGATGAGCGGCGTCCAGAATGCCAGGCTGGCATCACGCCCGAGGCGAGCGATGGCGGGCGGTGGCTGCAGCCGCGCCGCCAGCAGCGCCAGAGCCGGAAACAGCGGCAGCAGATAGAGGCTGCGGAACACCGCCGATTTGAGCAGCACCGCCAGGCAGACGAGTGCATAGAGCACCACCGTGGCCAGTCCCGGATGCCGACCCAGCCGCTTCAGCGGGCTGCCGCCACGGCGATACAGTTGCCAGAGCGTGGCGCCGAGCAGGATCAGCCCGGTGGGAAAGGACAGCGCCAGTAGGTCCTCCAGGCTGGAAGCCAGACCGTCGGTATCGCTGTTGCGCGCTTCCAGGCCGAAGAAGCGGCCGATGTTGTTGGTCCACAGCCAGGTATGGAACAGCTCCGGCGCCTGGTGCCAGAGCAGCGCCGGCCAGAGTAGCAACCAGGGCAGGGCGGCCAGGCCGGCGGCGAGCAGCCAGTGCCGTCCTTCCGGCTCGATCAGCCGCCGGGGCCAGCAGAGCGCGCAGAGCAGTCCGGTAAGGCCCAGCACCCCGGGGACCAGCAGGCCCTTGCTCATGAAGGCGATACCCAGGCCGCTGCCGAACAGCAGGCCATGGCGCCAGGGGTGGCGGTTGTCGTGCAACTGGGCGGCCAGCCCGGCGAGGCCCAGGGTGGCGCCGGCCAGCTGGGGCACGTCGGCGATCAGCAGGTGACTGTGCTGCACCACCCCGAGCATGCCCAGCAGGGCGAGCACGGCCTCGCGCCGGCGACCGGGCAGCAGCCGCTCGGTCAGCCAGGCGAGCGCGGCCAGGGTCACCAGCATCCACCCCAGCACCGCCAGCCGCGCGCCGTCGGGCGCACTCAGCCAGGACGCGGACAGCCGCGCGGCCAGGGCGCCGGTCCAGTACATCAGCGGCGGCTTTTCCATGAAGGGCGCGGTGCCGACCCGGGGAATCAGCCAGTCCGGGGTGGTGAGGAAATTCCACACCATGCCGAAGGAATAGGGCTCGTCGGCCTTCCACAGACCACGACCGAACAGACCGGCGAGCAGGTAGGCGGCCAGGCAGCCGAGCAGCAAGGCCCGCTCCAGCTGTGCGGTTCTGGGGGCGGCGGGGGAGGAAGAGGGGAGCACGGCAGGGACTCTTGGCGGGATCCTGCCGGTATACGGGAGTTGGCTTAGAGGGGGCTTAAGGGGGTAGCGGGCATGGAAGACAGAGGGCCGATCGCGGCCGTGGTGTTCCGCCGATACAGTTGCTGCTACAGGGTTGGATTGGGCCTGTAGGAGCGGCCCATGGCCGCGATTGCTTTGGGTGTTTTGCCTGCTTATCGAAGTCTGCTGAAGCTTTTTGTTTCGCCCACTCAGGCGAGTTACTTTTTTCAAACGCGGCTACGCGCCCCGCAAAAAAGTAACCAAAAACGCTTGTCCCCACGTTTCGGCCTTTCGCTGCGCTCCGGGTGATTCGCTTCGCTCACCCTTCGGGCCAGCCTGCGGCTGTTACTCCGCTTCGCTACGTCTCCCTCGGTCCGGCGCCGTGGCAGGGGCACGGCACGAAGAGGCCTCCTGCCCCTCGCGCCTCGCTCGGCATCCTGGCCTCGCAACCCCCTCCGCAACACCTGCACTCGGCCTCACTGACGGGGAAGGGACGCCAGCCTGATGCTTGGGTGTTCACAAGTTGTAGCGTGGAAAACCGCGCAGCGTTTTCCACTGGTGAGCACCGACGTCATCAGTGGACGAGGCTGCGCCGCTGTCCACGCTACGGGCTGTTCATGGCTCTTCAACTAACACTTTCAGGCTGGCGAATCGCCCCGTTCAGGAGGGCGAACGCCAGTGTCGTGGAGTGGGTCGAGCCGCATGGATGCGGCGAGAGGCCTAACGGGCCATGGACGGCCCGTGTAGGCCGACCCCGGAGCGGCGCTGGCGTGAGCGGACCCGTCGCGCAGCGGAGGGCCGGATGTCCGGGGCAAGCGTTTTTGCTTACTTTTTTCGCGTTTGAAAAAAGTGAGTCGCCCGAGGGGGCGAAACAAAATCCATCCGAGCACTCGATAAGCAAATAGGGCACCGATAAGCCAGATCTAACATTGGGCTTCGCTGCGCTTAGACCAACCTACGAAGTTGCAGTCGCCTAGGTTGGAGTGAGACGGCCCATTGTCGAAACCCAACGCGTCCGGTTTGAGCGGGGGGCCGCGTTGGGCTTCGCTCCGCTCAACCCAACCTACGGACCCACCTGCCAAGCCTCAGGCCAGATGCTGCAACCGTTCCACCAGCTGCGCATGCAGCTTCGGATCACCGCAGGCGAGGATGGCGCCGCCCTGCTGGGCATCGCCGCCATCCCAGGCGGTCATGCGGCCGCCGGCGCCTTCGATGATGGGGATCAGCGCCTGCACGTCGTAGGGCTGCAGGCCCGCTTCGATGATGACGTCGACGAAGCCCGAGGCGAGCATGCAGTAGGCGTAGCAGTCGCCGCCGAAGCGGGCCAGCTGCACCTCGGCGGCCACGGCGTCGAAGGCGGCCAGGCGTTCGGGGGTGTCGAAGATGTCGCGGCTGGTGCACATCAGCCGGGCCTGGGCCAGGTTGGCGCAGGCGCGGGTGCGCAGGGCCGCGCCGTTGCGCCAGGCGCCGGCCGGGGTGCCCAGGTAGCGCTCGCCGGTGAAGGGCTGGTTCATCACCCCGATCACCGGGCGGCTGCCGTCGTTGAGCGCCACCAGGGTGCCCCACAGCGGCAGGCCGGTGATGAAGGCGCGGGTGCCGTCGATGGGGTCGAGTACCCAGCTCAGGGGACTGCTGCCGGCGACGTTTTCCTCTTCTTCGCCGAGGATGCCGTGATCCGGGTGCTCGGCCTGGATGAGTTCGCGCATGGCCCGTTCGGCGGCCTTGTCGGCGATGGTCACCGGGTCGTAGCGACGCCCGGCGACGGCGGCGTCGCCCTTGTCGTCCACCGCCAGCTGGGCGCGGAAGTAGGGCTGGATGGCCACGGCGGCGGCGTCGGCCAGGCGCTCGGCGAAGCGTTCGTAATAGGAAATCTCGGCAGCGGTCAGGCTCATGCTCATTTCACCAGGCGGGCGTCGAGGCTGTTCTGCGCCAGGCGCCGGGCCTGCTCCTGGGTCATGCCCAGGCCTTCGTGCAGGGCCATGAAGTTCTCGGTGACATAGCCGCCGAAGTAGGCCGGGTCATCCGAGTTGACGGTGACCTTGAGGCCGCGGTCGAGCATCTTGAGGATGGTGTGCTGGCTCATGTCGTCGAACACGCAGAGCTTGGTGTTGGACAGCGGGCAGACGGTGAGCGGGATCTGCTGGTCGACCAGGCGGGCCATCAGGCGCTCGTCCTCGAAGGCGCGCACGCCGTGGTCGATCCGCACCACGCCGAGCTGGTCGAGGGCCTCCCAGATGTATTCCGGCGGACCTTCCTCGCCGGCATGGGCCACTGCCGGAAAGCCTTCGGCACGGGCACGGGCGAAGACGCGCTTGAACTTGCTCGGCGGATGCCCCTTTTCCGAGCTGTCCAGGCCGACGGCGACGAAGTGGTCGCGGAACGGCAGCGCCTGGTCCAGGGTGGCCTGGGCGGCGTCTTCGGACAGGTGGCGCAGAAAGCTCAGGATCAGCCCGCTGGTCACGCCCAGCTGCTTTTCACCATCGCTCAGCGCCTGGGTAATGCCGCGCACCACCACTTCGAAGGGAATGCCGCGATCGGTGTGGGTCTGGGGATCGAAGAAGGGTTCGGTGTGGATGACGTTCTGTTCCTTGCACTTGAGCAGATAGGCCCAGGTCAGGTCGTAGAAGTCCTGCTCGGTGCGCAGCACGTCGGCGCCGGCGTAATAGAGGTCGAGGAATTCCTGCAGGTTGCCGAAGTTGTAGGCGGCGCGCAGGGCTTCGACATCGCCCCAGGGCAGGGCGACGCCATGGCGCTCGGCCAGCTTGAACAGCAGCTCGGGCTCCAGGGTGCCTTCCAGGTGCAGGTGCAGTTCGGCCTTGGGCAGGGCGTTGAGCCAGTCGTACATGGGAGCCTCGGGATCGCTTGAATCGGAAAAAGATGGACGATTGTCGCACGCTTTGCCGGGTTTTCCGCAGGCATCCGGGTTCCCCCTGACCGATGTACGGTGGCTTCGTCGGTCAGAAATTCCCAGCATTCCACGCTTTGGGCCAGCAAAAGGCCATAACGCCTGCATTGGGTCCGGATCTGACTACAATCGGGACGCATGGCTCCAAACACCAGGCGTGAGGTATCCGTGCAGACCGTTCAGGATTACGTTGGCGGCAAGAACAACAATCTCAATCTGATTCGCATGATCGCGGCGCTCGCCGTGGTCTTCAGCCACAGTTTCGCCATCTCCAGTGGCACCGCCACGGCGGAACCCGGGCGCGAGAGCCTGGGCATGACCCTCGGCGACATCGCCGTCGACATCTTCTTCATCACCAGCGGTTTCCTGGTCACCAAGAGTCTGCTCAGCCGCGCCGATATCATCGACTTCGTCTGGGGCCGTGCCCTGCGCGTGGTGCCGGGACTGCTGGTGATGCTGATGCTGACGGTGCTCGGCCTTGGTGCCTGGCTGACCCGGGCGCCGCTGCAGGATTATCTGAGCGACGGCCAGACCTGGCTCTACCTGCTGAAGAACACCGGGCTGATCGCCGGCGCCGAATTCGACCTGCCCGGGCTGTTCGAGGGCAATCCGCTGCAGACCGTCGTCAATGGCTCGCTGTGGACGCTGCCCTTCGAGGTGGGCATGTACGGCGCCCTGGCGCTGCTGTGGCTGGCCGTGCTCTGGCTGCGCCTGGACAGCCGGCACTTCCAGCGCGCCATCCTGCTGTTCGCCGCGGGCGCGGCGCTGTTCAAGCTGTTCGCCTACTATTTCTTCGCCAGCGAATCGCACCTGCTGCGGCTGTTCCAGATGTTCTTTCTCGGCGGCGCCTTCTATGTGCTGCGCGGCTACATCCCCCTGTCGCGCGCGCTGTTCGTCGCCGCCGTGGCGCTGCTGGCGGTGGCCGCTCCCGACCGTGACAGCTTCTTCCTGGTCTACAACCTGACGCTGGGCTACGTGCTGCTCTACCTCGCCTTCGTCCCGGGCGGGCGCATCCGCGCCTTCAACGAGGTGGGCGACTATTCCTATGGCCTCTACATCTACTCCTTCCCGGTGCAGCAGACCCTGGCGGCGGTGATCCCCGGCATCGAGGCCTGGACTATGGTACTGCTCTCGATCGGCATCACCCTGCCGCTGGCGGTGGTGTCCTGGTTCCTGGTGGAGCGCCATGCCCTGGGCTATCGGCAGGCCTGCGCCACCGGCACCAAGGCGGTGTGGAAGCGCCTGGTACCGCGCGCCCGGGTGGGCTGAGGGGCCCGCCACGCGGCGGGAGCGCGGGCGGCCAGGGCCGGGGGGTGTAGCGCGGTGCGAGCGTTTTGCCGTCTACGGCGGTCGTAACAAGGCATTGCTCAACCAAGGACGCCCCTTTCCATGCTCGCCGCTCTCAAAGACGAAACCCTGCTGCTGGTCGCCATCGGCGCCACGGTGCTGGCCTATGTGTTCGAACACGCCCTGCTCGGCGGTGGCCAGACCCTGGCGCTGATCGCGGCCGGCGGTCTGATCGCCGCCATCATCTGCGCGGCCATGCGCGTGGCCCACCACGCCGAATTGCTGGCGGAAAAGGTCGGCGACCCCTACGGCACCATGATCCTGACCCTCTCCGCCGTGCTGGTGGAGGTGATCATCCTGGCGATCATGATGAGCCACGATCATTCGCCGACCCTGGCCCGCGACACCATCTATGCCGCGGTGATGCTGGACATGAACGGCATCATCGGCCTAGCGGCGCTGCTCGGTGGCCTCAAGCACGGCGAACAGCCCTACAACGACGATTCCAGCCGCAGCTACGGGGTGATGATCATCACCGCGGTGAGCATCTCCATGCTGGTGCCGGAATTCATCCCCTCGGCCCAGTGGCACGTCTATTCCTTCTTCACCATCGGCGCCATGGCGCTGCTCTACACCCTGTTCCTGCGCATGCAGACCGGCCCGCACAGCTATTTCTTCAGCTACAACTACCCGGACAAGAAGCGCAAGCGTCCGGCGGTCGAGGGCGAGGCGGCCGCTGCGGGCCATGGCGAAAGCAGCGCCACCCTTTCCATCGCCATGCTGATCGTCGGCATCGTCGCCACCGGGGCCCTGGCCGAGGTGATGTCCAAGTCGCTGGACACCGGTCTGGAAGGCCTGGCCGTACCGGCGCTGGTCCCCGCGCTGGTGGTGGCGGTGATCTCCGCCAGCCCCGAGATCCTCACCGCGCTGCGCGCGGCCATGGCCAATCGCATGCAGTCGGTGATCAACATCGCCCTGGGCGCCAGCCTGTCCACCGTGATCCTCACCGTGCCGGTGGTGGAAGCCATCGCCCTGTACAATGGCCAGCCCATCCAGATGGCCATGACCCCGGTGCAGACGGTGATGATGGCCGTGACCCTGATCGTCGCCGCCATCAACCTCAACGACGGCGAGACCAACGCCATCGAGGGCATGACCCACTTCGTGCTGTTCGGCACCTTCATCATGCTGACCATTCTCGGTCTCTAGGGACGCGCCATGATCGACAGCGAGGTCATCAGCAACTACGGCTACGGGGCCGCCGTGCTGGGCGCCCTGATCGAAGGCGACGGCGTGGCCATCCTGGCCGGCATCGCCGCGCGCCACGGCTACCTGCTGTTTCCGCTCACGGCGGTCTGCGTGGCCCTGGGCGGCTTCATCGGCGACCAGACGCTGTTCTTTCTCGGGCGGCGCTACGGCGACAGCATCCTCGGTCGCTTCAAGCGCCAGCAGGCGCGCATCGACTGGCTGCGCAGCCGCATCCATCGTCACGAGGCGCTGTGGATCATCGGCATCCGCTTCGCCTACGGCTTCCGCCTGATCGGCCCGCTGCTGATCGGCGCCAGCGGCGTACGCCCGCGACGCTTCCTGTTCTACAACATCATCGGCGCGCTGCTCTGGGGCTTCGTCATGACCGGCATCGGTTATGCGGTGGGCGAAATCCTGCGGGATTTCTTCGCCGAGCATCATGTGTCGAAGCGCTGGCTGATCGCCGCGGCGATCTGCGTGGCGGTGCTGTTCATCGGCGCCCGCGCCATCCTGCGGCGGCGCGAGGGGGTGTAGGGGTGCTTTTGTAGGTTGGGTTGAGCGCAGCGAAGCCCAACGCTCCTGTGTACTCGTCTGCGCCCCAGCTTGTTATCGAGTGTTTTGAAGGTTTTTGTTTCGCCCACCCGGGCGAGTTACTTTTGTCAGTCGCGACTGCGCGCCCCGGACAAAAGTAACCAAAAGCGCTTGCCCCACCATCCGGCTCTCCGCTGCGCTGCGGGTCCGCTCACGCCAGCGCCGTTCCGGGGTCGGTCCAGATGGGCCGTCCATGGCCCACTGGACCTCTCGCCGCATCCCTGCGGCTCGACCCACTCCACGCCACTGGCGTTCGCCCTCCTGAACGGGGCGATTCGCGCGCCTGATGCCTTGGGTGCAAACCGGTAGGGTGGACAACGGCGCAGCCTTGTCCACGTGTTAAGCGTTACTCCCTCAGTGGAAAACGCTGCGCGGTTTTCCACGCTACGAATATCTAAACACCTCAGCCTCAGGCTTGCGCCCCGTCCCCGTCAGTGAGGCCGAGTTCCGGTGTCGTTGTGGAGGTTGCGAGGCAGGACGCCGAGCAAGGCGCGAGGGGCAGGAGGCCCCTTCGTGCCGTGCCCCCGCCACGGCGCCGGAGCGAGGGCACCCGGAGCGCAGCGGAGGGCCGAAACGTGGGGACAAGCGTTTTTGGTTACTTTTTTCGCGTTTGAAAAAAGTGACTCGCCCGGGTGGGCGAAACAAGAGCCCAAGCAAAGCTCGATAAACGGCTAGGGCACCGATAAGCCCAGACCTCTCGGCCAAACTCCGCAACGTTGGGCTTCGCTCCGCTCAACCCAACCTACCAAACCCTGTCGGCCAACAAAAAAGGCGCCCTGAGGCGCCTTCTTCAAACCAACCCAACCCTCAAGTCAGACCTTGACGATCCAACCCTCCGGCGCGGGCTTGTCGCCGGTCTGGATACCGGTCAGTTCTTCGTACAGCTTGCGCGTCACCGGGCCGACGTCGGTCAGGCTGTGGAAGACGTGCAGCTTCTCGCCGTACTGGATGCCGCCGATGGGGGTGATGACCGCCGCGGTGCCGCAGGCGCCGGCTTCGACGAACTGGTCGAGCTGGTCGATATGGACGTCGCCCTCGACCACTTCCAGGTTCAGCCGCTCGCGCGCCAGGTCCATCAGCGACATGCGGGTCACGCCCGGCAGCACTGATTCGGAGCGCGGGGTGACGAACTTGCCGTCACCGGTGATGGCGAAGAAGTTGGCCGAGCCGACTTCCTCGATCTTGCTATGGGTCAGGGGGTCCAGGTAGATGCAGTCGGCGAAGCCTTCGGCCTTGGCCTGGGCGCCGGGCATCAGGCTGGCGGCGTAGTTGCCGCCGACCTTGGCGGCGCCGGTGCCCTGGGGCGCCGCGCGGTCATAGCCGGAGATGACGAAGTTGTGCGGGGTCATGCCGCCCTTGAAGTAGGCGCCGACCGGGATGCCGAACACCACGAAGTGGAATTCGGGGGCGGTGCGCACGCCGATGTTGTCACCCACGCCGATGACGAAGGGGCGCAGATAGAAGGCGCCGCCGGTGCCGTACGGCGGGATCCAGGCCTCGTTGGCCTTGACCACCTGCTGGCAGGCATCGATGAACATCTCGGTGGGGACCGGCGGCATCAGCAGGCGGGCGCAGCTCTTGTGCATGCGCGCGGCGTTGCGGTCGGGGCGGAATAGGTTGATGGAGCCGTCCTGGCAGCGATAGGCCTTGAGGCCTTCGAAGCACTGCTGGCCGTAGTGGATGGCCGTGGAGCCTTCGCTGATGTGCAGCTGGTTGTCGCGAGTCAGCTCGCCGGGTCCCCAGCTGCCGTTGCGATAGGTGGCGATATAGCGGAAGTCGGTCTTGATGTAGTCGAAACCGAGGGTCTTCCAATCGATGTCCGCAGCGCTCATAGATCCTCGCAGTGCTCTCCGGCGGCTAGGCCGGTCGTTTCGTGGTCGGGCCGTACGCCTCGCCGGCGACGGTTCAAGGGGGTGGACGAGGCGGGCTCGTCGCTAGACTGTGAAAGATACCGCTTATCCGGACCGGCGGGGGCACCTTTCAGCCAATCGGGTCTCCAAAGTCTGACGCTGGCCCTTTGCCGCCTCGGCCTGCTGCCTCAGGCTAGACGCCGGGGTCATCACCAGGAGCTCGTTTTGAAAACAATGATGGCGTTGCTGGGTGCCTTGACCCTGCCAACGCTCACGGCGCAGGCCGCCGGTATCTTTACCGATGGATTCGACGCGGCGCTCAATCGCCGGGTCATCGAATGGCGCGGCGCGCCGTCGCCGGAAGGCATCGTCTTCAGCGTCATCGCCAGTCAGTTCAAGACCAGTGCCGGCAACGCCACCACCGACTTCCGCACCCAGCTCTCCACCTTTGGCGACAAGGTGCGCTTCCATGGCTGCAGCGCCAGTCGCTGGGAGATGAACGGCCAGATCTACCTGCCGCTCAAGGGCCAGTACCGCATGGCCGGGCTGGACGAGCGCTATGGCGAATACTTCGTCGCCCAGCCTACCCGCCAGGACCTGGAGTGGGTAGCCATGAACACCCGCGTCCACTATCGCCTCTGCCGCCTGCGCGAGACCCTGACCGCCGAGGACCTGCAGGGCCTGCGCTGGGTGTTGCAGGCGGCGGAAGCCGACTAGCCCGGGCTAGTCGAAGCGGGTGATGACGGTCACCCCGGTGCCTGCGAACTTGTCCATGTGCATCAGCGCGGCGCCGGACTCGGCCAGGCTGATCTCGCGGCCGATCAGCTTCTCCGGCGCCAGGGTGCCCTGGCGCAGCATGGCCATCAGCACGTCGTAGCGATGGGCCTGCATGCCGTGGCTGCCGAGGATTTCCAGTTCCCGGGCGATCACCAGGTTCATCGGCAGCGCCGGGGTCGCCTGGTCACCCATCAGCAGCCCGACCTGGACGTGCTTGCCGCGCTTGCGCAGGCAGGCGATGGAATTGCAGCAGGTGGTGGGGTGGCCCAGGGCATCGAGGGAGACGTGCGCACCGCCGCCGGTCAGTTCCTGCACCGCTTCGGGCACGCTGGCCACCTGGGTGGCATCGATCGTCGCCACCGCGCCAAGCCGACGCGCCAGCGCCAGCTTGTCGGCGGTGATGTCGATGGCCACCACCTGGGCGCCCAGGGCGCGGGCGATCATGATCGCCGAAAGACCGACGCCACCACAGCCGTGCACCGCGACCCACTGGCCGGCGCTGACCCGGCCCTGATCGACCACCGCGCGAAAGGCCGTCACGAAGCGGCAGCCCAGGCTGGCCGCGGTGGCGAAGTCCAGTTGCTCGGGCAGGGCGACCAGATTGAGATCGGCCTGGTGGATGCCGACGTACTGGGCAAAGGACCCCCAGTGGGTGAAGCCGGGCTGGAACTGGTGATCGCAGACCTGCTGGTGACCGGCATGGCACTGCGGACAGGCACCGCAACCACCGACGAAGGGCACCGTCACCCTGTCGCCGGCGCGCCAGAGGATCACGTCCCTGCCCACCGCCTCGACCACCCCGGCCAGCTCGTGGCCCGGCACATGGGGCAATCTGATGTCGCTGTCATGGCCGACCCAGCCGTGCCAGTCGCTGCGGCAGACGCCGGTGGCCATGACCCTGAGCACCACGCCGTGGGCTTCGGGGGTGGGGTCCGGCACCGTGCACAGGCGGGGTGGCGCGGAAAAGGCTTCGTAGACGACGGCTTGCATGGCGGGGCCTCGGACGGGATGACGACTCCAGTATGGCAAGCCGCGCGGAGTTAGCCTGTCTGCTTGCCGGTACTTTGTCGCTCGGCTAGCCCGCCAGGGCCTGCAGTCCGCTCCAGGTAGCCGGCGCCTCGTCGCCCAGCGCCTGCACCAGGGCGGCCTTGAGTCGGCAATCGGGCAGGGCGCGATGGGTTTCCTGCACGGCGACGCCTTGCTGGCGGGCGGCCATGGCCAGGGACTTGCGGCGCCAGCCGTCCTGGCTGCGGCTGTCCAGACTGGGCTCCTGCCAGAAGTGCGCATAGAGCTGCATCAGGCAGTGCAGGCGGGTGCCATCCACCAGTTGCACCGGTGGCGTCTCCCGTTCCAGTTCCGGCGGCAGGGCCTGGCCGTGGAGGCGGGCATTGTGCGCCAGCAGGCGGTAGTCGAAGGCCATGCCGTAGGCCAGCACGGTGCGGCCCCGCAGCAGCGGCCAGAGGGTGGCGAACACCTCGGGAAAGCGTGGCGCCTGGGCCAGGTGGGCATCGGTCAGGCCGTGGATCAGCGTTGCCTCGCGGGGTACGGCGATGCCTGGGCGGACCAGGGTATCGAGCAGCACCCGGCCGCTGAGGGTCATGACCGCCACCTCGATCAGCTGGGCATCCTCGCCCAGACCGGTCGCCTCGGTATCCAGCACCAGGACGTCCTGCTCCAGCCAGCGACGCGCCTGCTCGCGCACCCGTGCTTGCTGGGCGTTGTAGCGGGGTGGGACAGCGCTGGAAAACGACGACGACAACGGATTCATACACGGCCTGACAGCTGAAAACTAGGGTGCGCCCAGGAACCGAACAGTCGGCTCTACGACGGGTGTGGGCATTCGATGCAAGATCATCGCCACAGGACACAGGCCATTCGGCGGGGGCGACGAGCGGACCACCTGGCGCGTCGAGGTCGCCTGTACCGGCCGGCCTTGCGAGAATGGGCTCTTCATCCATGTCGAGGAGCGCCACCGCTTTGGCCGCCGTCCAGGGTTTCTTGCTGACACGCCTTTGGCGCGAGACTTCCACCGGGATGGAGCTGGTGTTCTGGTTCGCCACCGACAGCGGTCCGCACCAGTTGCGGGTGCCGGCGCAGCAGGCGGTGGCCTTCGCCCCGGCCGCGCGACGGGCGGACATCGAGCGCCTGCTGCCGGCCGGGGTGGAGATCCGCGAGCTGGCGCTGCAGGACTTCCAGCGGCGCCCCGTCCTGGGGCTCTATGCGCCGCGCTATCGCACCCTGCGCGAACTGGAGCAGCGCCTCCCCGCCGCCGGCATCGACGTCTACGAGACGGACATCGCCCCGGCGGATCGCTTTCTCATGGAGCGCTTCATCACCGCGCCGGTGACACTGCCCACCGCCGACGGCGCGCCCTTGCGGCCGGATCCCGACTATCGCCCCTCGCTGCGCACCCTGTCGCTGGACATCGAGACCAGCGAGCGCGGCGAGCTCTACAGCATCGGCCTGCACGGCTGCGGCCAGCGCCAGGTGTACATGCTCGGCCCGCCGACCGGGGAAGACGCCGTGGTGGACTTCGACCTGGAATACGTCGCCGACCGCGCTACCCTGCTCGAACGCCTCAACGCCTGGATGGCGCGCCACGATCCCGACGTCATCATCGGCTGGAGCGTGCTGCAATTCGACATCCGCGTGCTCCATGAGCACGCGCGCAAGCTGGGTGTGCCGCTGCACCTGGGCCGTGGCGCCGTCGAGGACGATCGCTACGAACCCGGTGGCCAGGGCCGGCCCTTCCACGCCCTGCTGGCCGGACGGCCGATCATCGACGGGGTGGAGGCGCTTAAGTCGGCGACCTGGGTGTTTCCCTCCTACAGCCTGGAGAACGTCAGCCGCACCCTGCTGGGCGAGGGCAAGGCCATCGACAATCCCCACGACCGCATGGCCTCGATCAACCGCATGTTCGCCGGCGAGAAGAGCGCCCTGGCGCGCTACAACCTGGTGGATTGCGAACTGGTCACGCGGATCTTCGCCAAGACCGGGCTGCTGCGCTTCCTGCTGGAACGCGCCAGCGTCACCGGTCTGCCGCTGGAGCGTCACGGCGCCTCCATCGCCGCCTTCTACCACCTCTATCTGCCGCTGATGCACCGCCAGGGCTTCGTCGCGCCCAATCTCGGCGCCCAGCCGCCCGAGGCGAGCCCCGGCGGCTTCGTCATGGATTCCCGGCCCGGGCTCTACGACTCGGTGCTGGTGCTGGACTACAAGAGCCTCTATCCCTCGCTGATCCGCACCTTTCTCATCGATCCGGTGGGCCTGGTGGAGGGCCTGGCGCTACCCGAGGCCGAGACGGTGCCGGGCTTTCGTGGCGCGCGTTTCCATCGCACCCGGCACTGCCTGCCGGAGATGGTGGCGCGGGTCTGGGAAGGGCGCGACGCGGCCAAGCGTGCCGGCAACGCGCCCCTGGCCCAGGCGCTGAAGATCATCATGAACAGCTTCTATGGCGTGCTGGGCACCCCGCACTGCCGTTTCTTCGATCACCGCCTGGCCTCGTCCATCACCCTGCGCGGCCACGCGGTGATGCACCAGACCCGCGAGCTGATCGAGGCCCGTGGCCATCGGGTGATCTATGGCGACACCGATTCCACCTTCGTCTGGCTCGGGCGCGCTCACGAAGAGGCCGAGGCCGAGCGCATCGGTCGCGACTTGGTGGCGGCGGTCAACGCCCACTGGCGTGAGCAACTGCAGGCCGAGCTGGGACTGGAAAGCCACCTGGAGCTGCAATACGAGACCCACTTCAGTCGTTTTCTCATGCCCACCATCCGCGGCGCGGAAGAGGGCAGCAAGAAGAGATACGCCGGGCTGCGACCTGGTGCCGATGGCCAGCCGGAGCTGGTGTTCAAGGGGCTGGAGACGGTGCGCAGCGACTGGTCGCCGCTGGCCCAGCGCTTCCAGCGCGAACTGTACCTGCGCATCTTCACCGGCGAGCCCCACCAGGACTATGTGCGCGACTTCGTCGCCCGTACCCGCGCGGGCGAATTCGACGACCTGCTGGTCTATCGCAAGCGCCTGCGCCGGCCGCTGGATGAGTACCAGAGCAATCTCTCGCCCCAGGTCCGCGCGGCGCGCCTGCTGGAGGCGGAAGGCGCCCGGCTGGGCCGCCGCAGCCGCTTTCGCCGCGGCGGCTGGATCAGCTACCTGATCACCACCGCCGGCGCCGAACCGCTCGAACTGCCCCATGCGCCGCCGGATTACGACCACTATGTGCAGCGCCAGCTGGCCCCGGTGGCAGACGCCATCCTGCCCTTCGTCGGCGACCGCTTCGATCGGCTGCTGGATCAGCAAATGGGGTTGTTCTGATGTACACCGCTGACAACGGACTGGATGCGGCGGGTTTTATCCGCCAGCTGCCGAAAGTGCCCTTCCAGATCGAGTACCAGGCAGTGCTGGCCGCCGTGCGTAACCAGTTGCCATCCTTGCTGGGCACTCATCTGGTCGCGCTCTATGTCTATGGCAGCGTGGCGGAGGGTCGTGCCCGACCGGGCCAGTCGGATCTGGATCTCACCTTGATCCTGAGCGACGCCTGCCCGAGCACCAGGGTGATTGAACTGGAGCATCTGCGGCGCACGCTGGAGCTTGGCTACCCCGAAGTCAGCAAGATCGATTTCGATCTCGGGCGCCGAGCCGAGGCATTGGCCTCCGCCAATCGTCTCAGTTGGGGGTTCTGGCTCAAGCACCATTGTCGCTGGCTATGGGGCGAGGATCTGGCGCGGCGTCTTGCCCCTTTCAAGCCGAGTGCTGCCATCGCTCAAGCGGTGAATGGTGCGGTGGTACCTGAGCTGGAAGGGTATCTGCACACCCTGGACACGTGCACGCTGCCCGCCGAGCGTTTGCGCCTACAACGAGAGGCGGCGCGGCGGCTGCTGCGCGCGCTTCTGGCGCTGCGTCGGCCTGATGAGACCGACTGGCCTTGGACCCTGGAAGAGCATCGGGCGCGGGCCTTGCGGCTGTATCCCGAGCAAGGGGTCGTAATCGAGTTCTTCTACACCGAAGCCCTGCGACCTCAGGCGGGCGCTGTCGAATTCCGCCAGCGACTGGCCGCCTTCCTTGGCTGGTTCGCCCAACAGGCAGGGTCACCGGAACCTTAGTACCAGCGTGATTGCTGGCAGGGCCACTTGCGCAGCCGGGAGCACCCTCACCCCAGCCCTCTCCCGCAGGCGGGAGAGGGGGCGGATCGGCGTGGATGGTACGTTCGGCGTAGGGTGGATGACGGCGCAGCCTCATCCACGCGTGCTTCCTGATATGGCCACTCGCGTGGCCGGGAACACCCTCACCCCAACCCTCTCCCGCAGGCGGGAGAGGGGGTGGTTCGGTGCGTGCAGAGGGTTCGGCGCGGTGCCTTTCCACCCACCCCCAGAACCTCCTCTCGCCCCAGGCTTTCCCGCGCTTCGCTCGCACTTGCCCTGCACTCGCCAGTCCCATTTAGGCGGTACCTTCCCGATTTACGTCCTCCTGCGACAGGATGAGGCCGGCCCTCCTGGCGTGCGCTCGTTATACTCAGGCCGGCGGCAGGCCTCTTCCGCGCGAAAAGGCGGATGGCCTGGCGGAATCGGTGCTGACGCGGCGATCACGATTTTTGCGGATTTTCAGACGGCGGATAGATGAGCAAACAGGTGGACGTGGCCAGACCCAACAACTCCAAGCACCTGACCCCTAGTGATCTGCCGTTTCCGGTGGTGGGGATCGGGGCTTCCGCCGGGGGTATCCAGGCACTGCTGCGCTTCTTCGAGGCCCTGCCGGCCGACTGTGGCATGGCCTTCGTGGTGGTAATGCACCTGTCGCGGGAACACCAGAGCACGCTGGACCAGATCCTGCAGCGCGCCACCCGGTTGCCAGTGCAGCAGGTCACCCAGCCGGTGCCCATCCAGGCCGAGCACATCTATGTGATTCCGCCAGGCCATGACCTGGCCATGAACGATGGCTATCTGCGTCTGAGTCCGTCGGAACGCCCTCAGGGCGATCATGTGGCGGTGGACCTGTTCTTTCGCACCCTGGCCGATGTGCACAGGACTCATGCCGTGGCCATCGTCCTCTCGGGGAATGGTGCCGATGGTGCCGTGGGCCTGGGGCGGGTCAAGGAGCAGGGCGGGGTGACCCTGGCCCAGGCGCCGGAAGACGCCGAATTCGATTCCATGCCCAGCAGCGCCATCGCCGCGGGCGCCGTGGATTTCATCCTGCCCGTGGTGGAGATCCCGCAAAAGCTGCTGGAACTGGCCGCCACCATCAGTACCCTGAGCCAGGGCGAACTGCGCCAGCTGGACTTCGAAACCCGGGTGCCCGGTCCGTCCAGCAAGGCCATGCAGCTGGCGCTGCGCGACATCCTCACCCTGCTGCGCACTCGCACCGGGCACAACTTCAAGCAGTACAAGACCGCCACGGTGCTGCGTCGGGTGGAGCGGCGCATGCAGGTCAACGCGATCGCCGACATGCCCACCTATGCCAGATTTCTCCACGATCATCCTGAGGAAACGCCAGCGCTGCTCAAGGACATGCTCATCGGCGTGACCAACTTCTTCCGCGATCGCGAGGCCTTCGAGGCCCTGGAGCGCGATGTCATGCCGGAGTTGTTCGAGCAGCTCCAAGGCGCCGAGGACGACCAGGAATTACGTGTCTGGAGCGCCGCCTGCTCCAGTGGCGAAGAGGCCTATTCGCTGGCCATGCTGCTGACCGAGCAGGCCGAATTGCGCCAGTCCGCCGCGCGGCTACAGGTGTTCGCCACCGATCTCGATGAGCATGCCCTGGCGGTGGCCCGCCATGGTGTCTATCCCGGTTCCATCGTCACCGACGTCGCGCCCGCGCGCCTGCGCCAGCACCTGCTCAAGGAGCAGAATCAGTACCGGGTGAAAAAGGAGCTGCGCGAGAAGGTGCTGTTCGCCCAGCACAACCTGCTCAGCGATCCGCCGTTCTCGCGTCTCGACCTCATCAGTTGCCGCAACCTGCTGATCTACCTGGATCGCGAGGTGCAGGCCGAGATCCTGCACACCTTCCATTTCGCCCTCAAGCCGGGGGGCTATCTGTTCCTCGGCAGTTCCGAATCGGCCGATGTGCAGAGCAATCTGTTCGCTACCGTCGACAAGAAGAACCGTATCTACCGGGCGAAGCACACCACCAGCGTGATACGGCCAACGCCGCTGCTCAACCTCAACCCAGGTATCCAGAGCGTGCGCCTGCCGCCGCACCAGGTCGGTCGGCGCAAGAAGGTGTCCTTTGCCGAGGTGCATCAGCGGGTGCTGGAGCAGTACGCGCCGCCGAGCATCATCGTCGACCGCGAATCCAACATTGTGCACCTGTCCGAGCGGGCCGGACGCTTCCTGCGCTATGTCGGTGGTGAGCCCAGCTACAACCTGCCGGCGCTGGTGCTGGAGGAGTTGCGCCTGGAGCTGCGCACCGCGCTGTTCCAGGCGCTACAGAGCAACAAGAGCGTCGAGGCGCGCCGCGTGCACATCCAGCGCGACGACCGCAGCTACTACATCAACATGGTGGTGCGGCCGTTCCGTGACAGCGACACCAGCACCGACTACATGCTGGTGCTCTTCGACGAAGTCGAAGACGTCATGAGCACCGACTCCACCAGCGATCACACCGAGGCCAAGGACAGCGTCCTCACCCAGCTGGAAGCCGAACTGCAGCGCACCAAGGAACAACTGCAACTGACCATCGAGCAATCCGAGACCTCCACCGAGGAGCTCAAGGCCTCCAACGAGGAATTGCAGGCGATCAACGAGGAGTTGCGCTCGGCCACCGAGGAACTGGAGACCAGCAAGGAAGAGTTGCAGTCGATCAACGAAGAACTGATCACCGTCAACTACGAGCTCAAGTCCAAGATCGAGGAAACCGGCAAGATCAACGACGATCTGCAGAACCTCATCACCTCCACCGACATCGCCACGGTGTTCGTCGACCGCGGTATGCGCATCAAGAGATTCACCCCGCGCGCCGCCAGCATCTTCAACATCATCGTCAGCGATACCGGCCGCTCGCTGCTCGATATCACCAATCGGCTGGACTACCCCGAACTGGCCACCGACGCTAATCAGGTGTTCGAATCTCTTGGACAGATCGAGCGGGAAGTCCGCAGCCACGACGAGCGCTGGTATCTGGCGCGGCTGCTGCCTTATCGCACCGCCGAAGACCGCATCGAAGGCGCGGTGCTGACCTTCATCGACATCACCGAGCGACGCCTGGCCCAGGATCGTGCCCGCGCTGGCGAGGAAAACATGCGTCTGGTGGCTCAGACCATTCAGGATTACGCCATCGTCACCCTGGACGCCGCTGGCATCATCGACAGCTGGAATGGGGGCGCCACCCGGCTATTCGGCTACAGCGAGCGCGAGGCCCTGGGCCAGCCGGTAGGGCTGATCTTCACCCCAGAAGACATCGCGGCCCAGGTGCCGGAAGCCGAGATGCGTCAGGCCCGGGAGTTGGGCGCCGCTCAGGACGAACGCTGGCTGAGACGCAAGGACGGCAGCCGACTTTACTGCGCTGGGGTGCTCAGTCGCATGAGCAGCGTCTCCGGTGGCCAGGGGTTCGCTAAAATCGCCCGGGATGCCACCGCCGACCATATGCAGGCCAGCGAAACGGCCAATCATCAGGCCCAGCAGCGCGCCCTGGGGCAGCTCAAGGACGAGTTCTTCGCGGTCATGTCCCATGAGCTCAAGCACCCGCTCAATCTGATCCAGCTCAACAGCGAGCTGCTGACCCGTTCACCGGTGCTGCGCGACGTGCCCCTGGCGCGTCGTGCCACCGATGCCATCCAGCGCGCG
The DNA here is from genome assembly GCF_014190935.1 of Pseudomonas sp. AS2.8. Classification (NCBI taxonomy): domain Bacteria; kingdom Pseudomonadati; phylum Pseudomonadota; class Gammaproteobacteria; order Pseudomonadales; family Pseudomonadaceae; genus Pseudomonas; species Pseudomonas sp. AS2.8. Next base: position 355,664 of record NZ_JACHVV010000004.1, on the reverse strand, counting down.
GTGCGCAGCCAGGCGCAGATCATCGACGACCTGCTCGACCTGTCGCGTGTCCGCACCGGCAAGCTCAAGCTGGAGCGCCAGAGTCTGGACCTGGCCCAGCAGCTGCGCGAGATCGCCGAGGTGATTCGCCCGCTGGCAGGCGAGGTGCAGGTCAGTTGCTCACGGCTGCCCGAGGCGCCGCTGTACGTCCAGGCGGATGTCACCCGGGTTGGCCAGATCGTCTGGAACCTGCTCAACAACGCCATCAAGTTCACCCCAGCGGGCGGCCGGGTGGAGATCAGTCTGGGGGTGGAGGGGGGCGAGGCCCGGTTGGACGTCACCGACAATGGCCAGGGCATAGCGCCGGACTTCCTGCCGCGGGTGTTCGACATGTTCGGTCAGGCGGAAATGAAATATACCGCCCGCGCCCAGCACGGCCTGGGGATCGGGCTGGCGCTGGTCAAGCAACTGGTGGAAGCCCATGGCGGGCGCATCGAGGCCCATTCCGCAGGCCCTGGGCTGGGCGCGCGCTTCAGCGTCTGGTTGCCCCTGTGCGAGGATGAAGGGCGCCATCCGCCCGAGGCGCGGGCGGATGACCAGTCCATCGCCGGGTTGCGGATTCTGCTGGTGGACGATTCCCGCGATATCGTCGAGACCCTGCAACTGCTGCTCGAAGAGGAGGGCGTCCGGGTCACCACCGCGACCGACTCCCAGGGCGGCCTGGCGCTGGCCCAGGAACGCGACTTCGACGTCATCCTTTCCGATATCGGCATGCCGGAGATGGACGGCCACGAATTCCTGCGCCAGGTGCGGGCGGGCGATCGCAATGTCGGCACGCCGGCGGTGGCGCTGTCCGGCTATGGCACCCGGCTGGATATCGACAAGGCGCGGGCGGCGGGTTTCGCCCGGCATCTGAACAAGCCGGTCAGCTTCGAGGCGCTGATCGCCGTGCTGCACGAACTGCAGGCCTCCAGCTAGAGGCGGGCAGTGGCATAGTCAGACGATACGCGGCACACTCGGGAGCCACCGAGGCGCCTGGCCATTCGCGCCGGATGCCCCGTTTCCCGCCAGAGGAGCGCCGCGATGACCCGCCTCACCGCCAAGGATTTCTCGCCCGAACTGCTCGAACTCTATGACTTCTATGTGCATGGTCGCATCAGCCGTCGCGACTTCCTCGCTCGCGCCGGCGCCTGCGCCGCGGTGCTGGGCCTGTCGGCCACCGGGGTCCTGGCGGCCCTGACGCCCAACTATGCCCTGGCCACCCAGGTCGAGTTCACCGATCCGGATATCGTCGCCGAATACGTCTACTACCCCTCGCCCAAGGGCCATGGGCGGGTCCGCGGCTATCTGGTGCGCCCGGCCAAGGCCAGTGGCAAGGTGCCGGCGGTGGTAGTGGTCCATGAGAATCGCGGCCTCAATCCCTATATCGAAGACGTCGCCCGGCGCCTGGCCAAGGCCGGTTACCTGGCCCTGGCGCCGGATGGCCTGACGGCCATGGGCGGCTATCCCGGTAACGACGACAAGGGTCGCGAACTGCAGCAGCAGGTCGATCCCGAGAAGCTCATGAACGACTTCTTCGCCGCCGTGGAAACCCTGATGAGCCACGAATTCAGCACCGGCAAGGTCGGCATCACCGGTTTCTGCTACGGCGGCGGGGTGGCCAACGCGGCCGCCGTGGCCTACCCGGAGCTGGCTGCGGCAGTGCCCTTCTATGGGCGTCAGCCGCGCGCCGAGGAGGTGGCCGCGATCAAGGCGCCCCTGCTGATCCATTACGCCGAGAACGATCCACGTATCAACGAAGGCGCCGCGGCCTACGAAGCGGCGCTCCAGGCGGCCGGCAAGACCTATGAGGTGCATCGCTATGCGGGCACCAACCATGGTTTCCACAACGATTCCACCCCGCGCTACGACGAAGCCGCCGCGCGGCTGGCCTGGGACCGTACTCTGGGCTGGTTCGGTCGCTATCTCGTCTAGGCACCCTGACGGAGACCCAAGATGCCGCAACTGCGTATCCCCGCCGTCTACATGCGTGGCGGTTCCAGCAAGGGCGTGTTCTTTCATGCCCGCGACCTGCCGCCGGCCGGTCCGGCGCGCGATGCGCTGCTGCTGCGGGTGATCGGCAGCCCCGATCCCTACGGCAAGCAGATCGACGGCCTGGGCGGGGCCACCTCCAGCACCAGCAAGGTGGTGGTGATCGCGCCCTCCTGCCGCCCGGACTGTGACGTCGACTACCTGTTCGGCGCCCCGGCCATCGAGATGCCGGTGATCGACTGGTCGGGCAACTGCGGCAATCTCAGCGCCGCCGTCGGCCCCTTCGCCATCAGCGAGGGCCTGGTCCAGGCGCCGCGCGAGGGCCTGGCCAGGGTGCGCATCTGGCAGGCCAATCTCGGCAAGCGCATCCTCGCCCACGTCCCCATGGCAAATGGCGAGGTGCAGGAGGAGGGGGATTTCCGCTTCGACGGCGTGGCCTTCCCGGCCGCCGAGGTGGTGCTCGATTTTCTCGATCCGGCGGGCAGCGATGGCAGCGTGCTGCCCACCGGGCGAGCCGTTGACGAACTGGACGTCCCGGGGCTGGGCCGGCTGCCGGTGACCCTGCTCAATGCCGGCAATCCCACCGTCTTCGTGCGGGCCGAGACCCTGGGCCTCAGTGGTACCGAGACCCAGGCTCAGGTCAACGGCGATGTGGCGCTGCTGGAGCGCCTGGAGGCCCTGCGCGCGGCGGGCGCGGTGGCCATGGGCCTGGCCGCGACAGTCGCCCAGACCACGGCGGAGCGCCCGCACACGCCCAAGCTGTGCCTGATCGCCGAGCCCCAGACCTATCGGGTGGCCGGGGGCAAGCAGGTCCAGGCCGAGGAACTCGACGTCATCGCGCGGATGATCTCCATGGGCAAGCTGCACCACGCCATCCCCGGCACCGGCGCGGTCGCCGTGGCGGTGGCCGCGGCGCTGCCCGGGACCCTGGTCAACGCTGTCACCGGCGACCTGGCGGGCCGCCAGGTACGCATGGGGCACACCGCCGGCACCGTGGCGGTCGGCGCCCAGGCCCGCGAGGTGGCCGGTGTCTGGCAGGTGGAAAAGGCCAGCATGAGCCGCAGCGCCCGGCGCCTGATGGAAGGCTGGGTGCGGATACCGGCGGAAAGTCGGTTGGGTTGAGCGCCGCGAAGCCCAACAGCTGGGATACCTCTGCGCTGGAGCGCCCTCACCCCAGCCCTCTCCCAAGGGGAGAGGGGGCGGTCGAGTCTGGTGCGGGTTGTGGCCCGTGCGCCTTGGCCGCGTCACCGTAGCGTGGAAAACCGCGCGGCGTTTTCCACGGGGCGCACCTTCACGCCATTCGTAGACAAGGCTGCGCTGTCATCCACCCTACGGTCGATCAGCCGCGTAGGTTGAGCGCAGCGAAGCCCAATGAGGGAGATATTCTGGTGCACCTCATCCCTCACCCCAGCCCTCTCCCTGGGGGAGAGGGGGCGGTCGAGTCTGGCGCGCGTGTGGCTCGTGCACTACCGCCGCGTCACCGTAGCGTGGAAAACCGCGCAGCGTTTTCCACTGGGCGCACCTTCACCTCTTCGTGGATAAGGCTGCGCCGTTATCCACGCTACGGTCGATCAGCCACGTAGGTTGAGCGCAGCGAAGCCCAACGAGGGAGATACCGTGGCGCACCTCAGCCCTCACCCAGCCCTCTCCCGAGGGGAGAGGGGACGGTCGAGCCTGGTGCGGGTTGTGGCGCATGCGCCTTGGCCGCGTCACCGTCGCGTGGAAAACCGCGCAGCGTTTTCCACGGGGCAAGCCCCGGCTCCATTCGTGGATAAGGCTAAAGCCGTTATCCACCCTACGCCTCCCAACCGCCCCCTCTCCCTCCGGGAGAGGGCTGGGGTGAGGGGAGATCCGCTCGGAAGGGCCCTCAGGTCCCTTCGATCAGATCGCGGATGCGGACCGCCAGGGCGTCCATGGCGAAGGGCTTGGTCATCACGTGCATGCCGGGCTCCAGATGGCCGTTGCCGACCACGGCGTTCTCGGCGTAGCCGGTGATGAACAGCACCTTGAGTCCGGGACGCCGCTGGCGGCCGGCGTCGGCCATCTGCCGGCCGTTCATGCCGCCGGGCAGGCCGACGTCGCTGATCAGCAAGTCGATGCGCACATCGGATTCCAGCAAGCGCAACCCGGAGCTGGCATCCGCCGCTTCCAGAGCGGCGTAGCCTAGTTCTTCCAGCACCTCCACCACCAGCATCCGTACCGTGGGTTCGTCATCCACCACCAGCACCGTCTCGCCGTGACCCTGACGCGGCAGGGTCGGCTGGCTGGCGGCGAGATCGACGCCAGCCGCCGCTTCGCGATGGCGCGGCAGGAAGAGGGTGACGCTGGTGCCCTGATTGACCTGGGAATGGATGCGCGCCTGCCCGCCGGACTGGCGCACGAAGCCGTAGATCATCGACAGGCCGAGGCCGGTGCCGACCCCGATCGGCTTGGTGGTGAAGAAGGGATCGAAGGCCTTGGCGATGACCTCGGGCGGCATGCCGCAGCCGTTGTCGGTCACCGAGAGGGCGATGTACTCGCCCGGCTCCAGGTCGCGGACCCGGGCCATGCGCGCATCCAGCGCCCGATTGGCGGTCTCGATGAAGATGCGACCACCCTCGGGCATGGCGTCGCGGGCATTGATGCAGAGGTTGAGCAGGGCATTTTCCAGCTGCGGCGGATCGACCAGGGTCAACCACAGCTCGCTGCTGGCCACCACCTCGATCTGGATCGCGGGACCCACCGTGCGGCGGATCAGGTCTTCCATGCCAGCCACCAGCCGATTGACGTCGGTGGGCTTGGGATCCAGCGTCTGCCGCCGGGAAAAGGCCAGCAGCCGGTGGGTCAGGGCGGCGGCGCGGATAGCGGCGCCCTGGGCGGCGGTGGTGTAGCGCTCGAGATTGTTCAGCCGGCCCTGGCCGATGCGTACCGTGAGCATGTCCAGACTGCCGACGATGCCGGCGAGCAGGTTGTTGAAGTCGTGGGCCAGGCCGCCGGTGAGTTGGCCGACCGCTTCCATCTTTTGCGACTGGCGCAACTGCTCTTCCAGCACGGCCTGGGTCTCCATGGCCTCCTTTTCCCGGGTCACGTCACGACCGGCCCCGGTGAGGTGCTCCTGGTCGAGGTCCAGGGACAGTGTCCACGTCAGCCAGCGCCAGCTGCCATTCGCCGCCTGTACCCGATTCTCCACCCGGGTCGGCAGCCCGCTGCGGCGCAGTTCGTCCAGCGCCATCAGCACGCCCGGCAGATCGTCGGGGTGAATGAGTTCGGTGTAAGGGCGGCTGAGCAACTCGGCCTCGGAATAGCCCAGGCCGCGCGACCAGGACGGACTCACCCGCAGGAGCTGCCCGGTGAAGTCGGCGGTGAGCAGCAGATCCTCGCTGAGCGCCCAAAGCCGATCGCGCTCGGCGGTACGCACCTGGACCTCCTGACTCAGGGTCAGATTCTGTGCCTGGATCAGCGCCTGGGCGTCGCGCTGTATGGTGACGTCCTGGGCGAATACATAGAAGCCGTCCACCGCCCCACGTGCATCTCGCCGTGGGCGGTAGTGGATGTCGGCGATGCGCCGCCGACCGTCCGGCCAGGCCCAGGGCAGGTCCAGCCGCGCCGGGGTGCCGTCCAGGGCGGCCTGGATGGCCGGGCGGCGGGCTGCGAACAGCTCTGGCGCGAATACCTCGGCCATGCTGCGGCCCAAGATGCTTTCCGGCGCGTCCTTGAACCACTTGGGTGCCTCGACGTTGGCGAAGCGATAGATCAGTTCGCGATCGACGAAGGCGATCAAGCAGGGCAAGGTGTCGGCCACCAGGCGCAGATTAAGTTCGCTGTCGCGCAGGGCACGTTCCGCGGTCAGCCGCGCCGTCGCCGAGCGGGTGCGATTGGCGACCTCGCGGATGAATTGCAACTCGGCCGGCGTCCAGCGCCGCGGTTGGCTGGAACCGACATAGAGCAGGGCCACCAGGTTGCCGTGCTCGAACAGCGGCATGTTGACGAGGGCGCGGGTATCCAGGCGTTGCAGGGCAGCGAGGTTGTCACGGGTGCGGCGGTCTTCGTGCACATCCTCGATCACCACGGTTTCGCCGCGCTTGAAGGCTTCGCTATAGCTGCCATAGTCGCGAAAATTCAGGGTGCCCATCAGGCTACGGGCGCCCGGGATCGTCCAGTCGCGCCCCACGGTGATGGTCTCGGCATCGGCGTCCACCAGGCCATAGCCCACCAGGTGAGCATCCAGGGTGGTACCCAGGGTGGCGCAGGCCAGTTCGGTGATGGCCTCGATGTCGCCCAGCTGGCTGAAGCCTTCGCCGAGTTCGGCCAGCGCCCTGCGATAGCGCTCTTCGTCGCGGGTGGCCTGGGCGGCCTGCTCGCGCTCGGTGACATCCAGGAACAGCACCAGAAAGCTGTCCGGACCAGCCTTGTGCGCATGGCCTTCGTACCAGCGGCCGTTGTGCTGGAATTGCCGCACGTAGCTGAACGACTGGCCGGTATCCACCACCTTGGTGAAATCTTCCACCCAGAGGTCTTCAATATCGGGAAACAGCGTGCGCGCGGTCTGACCCATCGCCTGTTGCGCACTCAAGCCAAAGTGCGCGCACCAGGCACGGTTGACCTGGTCGTAGCGCCAGTCCCGGCCGCGGCCCTGGTCATCGCGCAGGATGGTGCCAAGGATGAAGCCCTCGTCCAGTTGCTCGAACAGGCCGCGCCAATAGCGCTCGCTCTCTGCCAGTTGCTGCTGCACCTCGCCGACGTGTTGCTGGCTGTCGCGCAGGGCCTGGCCGGCCAGGTGCTGGGACGTGCGGTCGCGCAGGATCTTGACGAAGCCGGTATGGGTGCCGGCGTCATCGTGCAGCGGATGCATCTCGCCGCTCGCCCAGAAGCGGGTGCCGTTGCGGTGCAGGTGCCAGCGCTCGTCCTCGGCACGTCCGTCCCGCAGGGCCAGCCGCATTTCCAATGCGGCCCGGCCGGTCTGATTGTCTTCCGGGGTGAAGAAGCGCTCCGCCGGTGCGCCGCGAATCTCCCCAGCGGTCCAGCCCAGCAGGCGTTCGGCGCCGGTGTTCCAGTCGGTGATCACCCCGGCCGAATCGAGCACGATCATGGCGAAATCGATGGCGCCATCGAAGATCGCCAGGCGCCGCTGGGCATCCTGGGGTGGCAGCGCCGTGCATTGATCGAGCGCGGCACGGAGGCGGCGGACTTCGGCCTGGAGTTCAGCGTGGGAGAGAGCGGATTCAGCCATGAGGTCGTTCGAACACGAGGGCGGCGGAAGCGGACGGCGGTGACGTCCAGCGAGAACCTTAGAGTAAGAGAGTTGGGCGGTGGCTAGCGATCTGCCAGCACCTTTTTCCGACAGGCAGGGAATTAAGTAGCTGTTACGGCATCAGACAAGTGCCGACACCCGGCGGCCAGCCGCCCATCCGAGCGTTGTGATCCAATTCGAATATTTTCGGTCTATTTAGTCGTACTAATGAAGTAGCGTTGCCATGACCGATGTAGTTTCTTCTGCTGCTGTTACCACCGTGCTGGTCGTCGAGGACGATCCGGTGCTGAGATCGTTGGCGACGGAGGTATTCGAGATGGAAGGTTATGCCGTCCAGTCATTCGATACCGCCGATGCCGCCTGGGGCTGGCTCGAGTCCGATTCCCTGACGCCCGATCTCCTGTTCACCGACGTGCGCATGCCTGGTCGGCTGGACGGCCTCGCCCTGGCGAAACAGGTACGCCAGCGCTTTCCACAGCTGCCTATCCTCGTATCGTCCGGCTATACCGGCCAGCAATACGCGGAGCGTGAGGACAAGGCGCTGTTCCTGCCCAAGCCCTGGACCATCGACCAGTTGCTTAGGGCCTGTGGCCAGCTGGGTATCTAATCCGCCGCCTGCCGCGCCCGCGCCAGGCGCACCGCTGAATCCACCTCGTCCAGCGTCCAGGGCTTCTGCAGGAAGATCACCTGGTCCGGCAGCGCTGTGGTGATCTCGTAGCCATAGCCCGAGGTGATGACCATGGGCAGCGCGGGCCAGCGCTGGAGCAGCATCTCCGCCAGTTCACCACCGCGCAGCTGGCCAGGCATCAGGTGATCGGTGATCACCAGCCCCGGGGCCTGCTGCTGCTGGAGCAGATGCACCAGGGCGTCGTCGGCATTGTCGAACTGCAGGCAGGTCCAGCTCAGGCGGTCTTCGAGGTGATTACTCAGCAGCTCGGCGAGCAGGCTGTTGTCTTCGATGACGACAAGATAGGGGAGGGGGTCGGGCGAGGTCATCGAGACTTCCGGAACGCGATGAGACGATTCCGGAAGTCTAGCAGAGCCTTGCCGGCGTCAGTCCGGCTTTCGTCTGACCATTGTCAGAACTCTAGGACGATCTTGCCGAAGTGGCTGCCGTCCTTCTGGAAGGCGAAGGCCGCGGCGATCTCGTCCAGCGGATAACTGCGGTCGATCACCGGCTTAATCCCGTTGCCTTCCAGCGCCTGGATCATTTCCTGCTGCTGGCGGCGGCTGCCGACGATCAGCCCCTGCAGCCGCTGGTGGCGACGCATCAGGTTGGCCGTGGGGACCTGCCCCTCGACGCCGGTGAGCACCCCGATCAACGCCAGGTGACCATGGATACGCGCGGCCTGGATCGACTGCGCCAGGGTCGCCGGGCCGCCCACTTCCACCACGATGTCGACGCCACGACCGCCGGTGATGGCCTGCACCTTGGCGCCCCATTCCGGCTCGTCACGGTAATTGATCAGGTGATCGGCGCCCAGGGCATAGGCGCGCTGCAGCTTCTCGTCCGACGAGGAGGTGGCGATCACCGTGGCACCCATGGCCTTGGCCATCTGCAGGGCGAAGATCGAGACGCCGCCGGTACCCATGACCAGCACGCTGTCACCGGCCTTGAGGCCGCCGTCCACCACCAGCGCGCGCCAGGCGGTGAGTCCGGCGGTGGTCAGGGTCGCCGCCTCGGCATGGCTGTAGCCCTTGGGCGCGCGGGTGAAGGCCGTGGCCGGACGCACCACCACCTCGCAGGCGAAGCCGTCGACGCCATCGCCCGGGGTGGTGGAGAAATCGTCGATGGTCGGCTCGCCGTCCAGCCAGTGGGGAAAGAAGGTCGAGACCACATGATCGCCCACGGCGAATTCGCTGACCCCCGCGCCCACGGCCTCGATCACCCCGGCACCATCGGACATGGGAATGCGCCCATCAGCGGTCGGCATCTTGCCCAGCACCACGCCCAGGTCATGGAAATTCAGCGAGCTGGCCTTGATCCGCACCCGGATGTCGCCAGCCCCCGGCTGCCCGGGATCAGGCAGTTCACAGGCTTCCAGCTGGTCCAGACCACCGGGTTTGCGTAGGCGTATGGCGTGCATGAGAGATCCTCCGGACTGTGGCGAGCAGGACGCTCGCGGGTCAGTAGAGGACCACGGCAGGGGGCGCAGGATTCCCGAGAGGGACCTGCGCCCTGGACCTTACTTGATCGCCTTCTGCAGTTGCTGCAGCTGCTGGGTGCGGGTGTTCAGGCGGGCTTCGCCGCGTTCGGCGTCGACCTTCTTCAGCTCGGCTTCGGCCATGCGCAGCTTGATGGTCTGCATGGCGGTCTGGATGCGTTGCTGGGTCAGGTAGGCCAGCTGATCGACGGTGCGCTCGTTCTCACCGTCCTTGTAGGCCTTGTCGGTCTTGGCCAGCCAGGTGCCGGCATCCTTGGTTTCCAGTGCCGCCAGCTGGGTGGCCTGGGGCTGGGATTCGAGGGCGGCGTAGTCGTTGCGCGCCTTTTCCAGATTGGGGTTGGGCGGGGTGGCGCAGGCGGCCAGGGTCAGGGTCAGCGCCGACATCAGCGGGAGCAGAAAACGTTTACGCATGGTTTCGTCCTTCAAGAGAGCGGGCAGCCTTACTGCTGCACCTTTTTCTGTAGATTCTGTTGCAGCTGGAGGTTGATCTGACCTTCCTCACGGATCTGCTGGATGCTGTTCTGAGCATCCTGCAGCGCCGCCTGGGCCTTGGCGGCCTGGGTCTTGCGGGTCGCCAGGCGGGCATCCCACTCGGCCTGCTCGGCCAGTTGCTTGGCTTCGTCGTACTTCTCGTTGGACAGGGCCGCCTGGGCCTGGGTCCACTTGTCCTGGGCCGACTTGGTCTCGATGGGGGCGAACTGGTTGCCGCCGCCGCTCACGGCTTCGTTGACGGCCGACTGGGTCACGGCCATCTGCGCGGTCGGCGGGTTGCCGGCGCAGCCCGCGAGCAGCAGACCGCCGCCCAGGACCAGGCTGGCGAGCAGCGCACGAGGCGCGGAGAACGAGGAGGCGCGAGAGGGACCGGTTTTCATCCGAACATTCCTGGCAGGTCGCCCGGAATGGGCGACAGTGCCTTTGAGACGGCGAAAACGCGGCGAGGTTCGCTGCGGCCGTTGTGCTCAAGGCCAGCGGGTGACGGCCGATATCTGTTGTCTGACAACAACAGGGCCAGAGGCCACGGAGACTTCCATGCTGTTACGCAACTGCAACATCGCGCCCCGCGCCGCCCTGGGCTTTGGGCTGATCGCCCTGATGGTGGCTTTTCTCGGGCTGTTTTCCCTGGCGCAGATGGCGGGTATCCGCGAACGTCAGGTGGTGACGGAGCGTGACTGGGTGCCCAGCATCCGCGCGGTAGACGCCATTCGCGAGAACATGCTGCGCATCCGTACCATTTCCCTGCGCCTGGCGCTGGATCCGGACCCACGCAACATCGATACCTATGTCGGCCAGTACGAGGCGCGTAACAAGGTCCTCATGGACGGCATCAGGACCTATGAGGTCTTTGTCGATACTCCCGAGGAACATCAGCGCTGGGACCTCTTCAAGCGCGATTTCGCCACCTATCAGCAGGGTATGACCGAGTCCTTCGCCCTGGCCCGCCGTGGCGATACCGCCGCACTCAACAAGCTGACGCTGGTGGACATGAAACCGGTGGTGGACGGCACCGGCAAGCAACTGGGTGAGTTGGGCGACTTCTATGCCGAGGGCATCGAGCGCGACGGCAAGATCTCGGCGGACCGCTACGACGCCTCACGGCTGATCGTCATCGCGGTGATCACCCTGGCCGCCTTGGCCACGGTGCTCATGGCCTGGCTGCTGACCCGCAGCATCGTCGGGCCGCTGCGCGAGGCACTGCTGGCCGCCCGCCGCGTCGCCCAAGGCGACCTGACGCAGACCCTGGCCGTGCAAGGCCGTGACGAGGTGAGCGAATTGCAGCGCGCCCTGCAGCAGATGCAGGCGCAACTGCGCGAGACCCTCTCGCGTATCGCCGGCTCCTCCACCCAACTGGCGACCGCCGCCGAAGAACTCAATGCGGTCACCGAGGCCGCTGGCCAAGGCCTGCAGCAGCAGAACGATGAGCTTGAACAGGCCGCCACGGCCGTTACCGAGATGAGCACCGCGGTGGACGAGGTGGCGCGCAACGCCGTCTCCACCTCCGAAGCCTCGCGGGCCTCCAGCCAGGCCGCACAGCAGGGCCAGACCCGGGTCGCCGACACCCTGGGCGCCATCGCCGCCTTGTCTGACGAGGTCTCGGCCACCGGGACGCTGGTCCAGCGGCTCGCTGAGCAGTCCCAGGACATCGGCAAGGTGCTCGACGTCATTCGCGCCATCGCCGAACAGACCAATCTGCTGGCACTCAATGCGGCCATCGAGGCGGCTCGGGCCGGCGAGGCCGGTCGCGGTTTCGCCGTGGTCGCCGACGAGGTGCGCGCGTTGGCCAGCCGTACCCAGCAGTCCACCCTGGAAATCGAACAGATGGTTTCCGGCATGCGCAGCGGTGCCAGTCAGGCCCTGGGGTCGATGCACAGCAGCAGCCAGCGGGCCCAGGCCACGCGTGCCCTGGCGGAAACGGCGGGGGTGGCGCTGGACGAGATCAACAGCCGCATCGGCGAGATGTACGAGCGCAACCTGGTGATCGCCAGTGCGGCCGAAGAGCAGGCGCAGGTGGCCCGGGAAGTGGACCGCAACCTGGTCAACATTCGCGATCTCGCCATCCAGTCCGCCGACGGTGCCCGCCAGACCAACGCCGCCAGCCAGGAGCTGTCACGGCTGGCGGTGGACCTGCAGGGGCTGGTGAATCGCTTCCAGGTATGAGCCCTAGGCCCGCACCGCCTGGTACAGCGCCCGGATCAGATCCGACTGGGTGATGATGCCCACCAGGCGGCGCGAGCCGTCGATGATGGGGATGTGGCGGTGGCCGTTCTCGGAAAACACCGGCACCAGGTCGATCAGCAGGCGATCGGCGCTGGCCACCCGCACGGTGCGGGTCATGATTCGGCCGACGCTGTTTTCCTCCTGGCGGGTGCGCGGGCGGACCAGCGATCTCAGGCGCCAGCCGAGGCCCTCGTGGACGTCCAGGTCGATCTGCCGCATGAAGTCGGCGACGGTGACGATGCCCAGCAGATGGCCCTGGCGATCCACCACCGGCAGCGCCTTGATGCGGCGGGCGCGCATCAGCGCCCAGGCTTCCTGCAGCGGCATCTCGGCACGGGCGGTCACCGGTTCGTGGCTCATGACGTCGGCGCAGCGCAGCTCGCCCATCTTGCGCTGGTAGGCGCGCGCCTCCACCTGTTCGAGCAATTCGGCGAGGTCGTCGCGGCTGATGTCCAGCACCTGGTTGTAGCGCGCCAGCACGGCGTCGAGGTCGGCGCGCTGCAGGCGCGTCTCGCCGCTCGGCTCGGCCGGGCGTGGCACATGGGGCCAGGGGCGGCGGGTCAGGTTGTTGTAGAGCAGGCCGGCGCTCACCAGCAGCAGCGAATCCAGCGCCACCGGACTCCAGGCATAGCTGAAGTCCTGGGCGCCGATGAGAACCATCAGCAGCGCCGAGGCGCCACCCGGCGGATGCAGGCAGCGCAGGGTGAACATGGCGGCGATGGCCAGGGCGACCGCCAGCGCGGCGGCTAGGTTGGCTTCGGGAATCCACAGGGCGCAGGCGATGCCGATCAGCGCCGACAGGGTGTTGCCGCCCACCACCGACCAGGGCTGCGCCAGCGGACTGGAGGGCAGGGCGAACACCAATACGGCGCTGGCGCCCAGCGGCGCTACCAGCGCCAGCGCCAGGGCGCCGTGCTGATGCACCGGCTGGCCCTCCAGCCACCAGGCAGCGAGCAGCGCGGCTAGCAGGATGCCGAGACCGGCGCCCAGGCTGGCGCGCAGGCGTTCGCGACCGTCGATGGGCAAGGGCGCTGGCCAGAAGGCGCGCAGGCCCTGGACCAGACGGGCGAAGAGGGAAGAGGACGGCGTAAGGGGTTCCTGGGACATGGGCAAGCAGCTGCTGGGCAGAACGAGGGCGCTGATGGTCCACCCTGTACCGAGCCCTGGCAATACCGGCGAAGACCGCCGGCCGCCACCGCAAGAGGCCAGGCGGCGACGCAGAGCGGCCGCGCCCTGGGGAGATTTTCTGCTGCGACCACCGGGTTGCCATAGTAGGATTATCGGCTGGGTGTCGCCGCAACCTCGCGGTAGGACAGGTTGAATCGAGCGCAGGTCGGGCCGCCGCGCGGAGTACGGCTGCCCATGAACGCCCCCCTTTCTCCCGCCAAGGCCCTGGCCTTTCTCAATCGCTTCTGCGCGGCCGAAGCGGCCGGCGGCATCGTGTTGATGGTGGCCGCGGCCATCGCCCTGATCGTCGCCAACTCGCCGCTGGCCGACGGCTACTTCGCCAGTCTGCACTGGTACATCGGAGGGCTGTCCCTCGGCCACTGGATCAACGACGGCCTGATGGCCATCTTCTTCCTGCTGGTGGGACTGGAAATCAAACGCGAGATGGCGGTCGGCCAACTCGCCAGCTGGGGCGATCGCGCCCTGCCGGGCCTCGCTGCGCTCGGTGGCATGCTGGTACCGGCGCTGCTCTATGCCCTGGTCAATCGCCACAATCCCCAGACCCTCTCGGGCTGGGCAATTCCCGCCGCCACCGACATCGCCTTCGCCCTGGGCGTGCTGTCGCTGCTGGGCTCGCGGGTGCCGGCGTCGCTCAAGGTGTTTCTCTCAGCCCTGGCGATCCTCGATGACCTCGGCGCCGTGGTGATCATCGCGCTGTTCTACACCAGCGACCTCTCCAGCAGCATGCTGCTGGCCGCGGCCGGTCTGGTGGCCGTGTTGTTCGTGCTCAATCGCCTCAAGGTCACCGCGCTGCTGCCCTATCTGCTGGTGGGCGCGCTGCTGTGGTTCTGCATGCTGCGCTCGGGCATCCACGCGACCCTGGCCGGGGTGATCCTGGCGCTGTTCATTCCCCTGGGCGACACCGAGGCCGACGACGCCTCGCCGCTGCTCCGGCTGGAGTCCGCGCTGCATCCCTGGGTGGCCTTCCTGATCGTGCCCCTGTTCGGCTTCGCCAATGCCGGGGTCTCCCTGGCCGGGATGTCGCCCGCCAATTTGCTGGATCCGGTGCCCTTGGGCGTGACTCTGGGGCTGTTCCTTGGCAAGCAGATCGGGATTTCCCTCATGGCGGTGCTGGCCATCCGCAGCGGCCTGGCGCGGCTGCCGGAAGGCGCCAGCTGGCTGCAGCTCTATGGCGTGGCGCTGCTCTGTGGCATTGGCTTTACCATGAGTCTGTTCATTGGCGCCCTGGCCTTTCCGGGGGCGCCCTTCCTGGTCGATGAGGTTAAGATCGGCGTGCTGCTGGGGTCGCTGTTGTCCGCCCTCGCCGGCATTGCCGTCTTGCTCCTGGCCGCCCGGCGTCGTTGAGAGGAGTCTGAGATGCCCTATGCCCTGTTCGCGGTGATGTTTGGCGGTGCCCTGGGCAGCGCCTGTCGCTGGTGGGTCGGTCTGCGGCTCAATGCGCTGTTTCCGCTACTGCCCCTGGGCACGCTGCTGGTCAATCTGGTGGGCGGCTTCGTGATCGGCCTCGCCCTGGGCTTGTTCTCCCGTTATCCCGGGTTGGAAGCCCAGTGGCGCTTGCTGCTGGTGACCGGCTTCTGCGGCGGCTTCACCACCTTCTCGACCTTTTCCGCCGAGGTGGTGAATCTGCTGCAGAGCGGCCGCCTGGGCTGGGCGGCGCTCACCGTGACCGTCCATGTGCTGGGGTCGCTGCTGCTGACCCTGGCCGGTTTCGCCCTGGCCGGTCGCCTCGGCTGAGGCGATCGGCCAACCGGGCTCAGGCCGGCGCCACCGGTGCCTGGCGCCGCGGCTTGAATCTCAGCGCCGGCGCCTCGATCAGGTGCCAGGAGAGCACCGCCAAACCCAAGGTCAGGACATAGCTCACCAGCAGGAAGCCCGGCAGCGAGAAGCTGTCGGGAAACCAGTGCATGAGCAGTTGCTGGACCGGGAAGTTGAACAGGTAGAGGCCGTAGGAGTAGTCGCCGAAGCGGCCAAAGCCGTGCAGCAGTGGTACCTCCACTTGGGCCAGGTAGATGATCACATAGGCCAGCGACACCAGGTGGATCACCGGCAGGATGTGCCAGACGATGGCCGCCAGCGACAGCAGGCAGAGCGCCAGGGCGATCTCCAGGCGCCAAGGGATGCGCGGTCCCGCGAGCTGCAGCAGGGCGCCGGCGAAAAAGAACATGCCCAGGCTGAATACCTTGTGCAGCACGAAGCTGGCGATGCCCATCTGCGGCAACAGCAGGAAGTTGCCCAGCACCAGCACCACCAGGGTGGCCATGACCACCGAGCGGGTCAGCAGCCCCAGCACGCCGATGATCAGCAGCGACAGGTACATGAACACCTCGTAGGGCAGGGTCCAGTAGCTGCCGTTCACCGTGTCGGGAAAGGGATTGCCGGTGAAGACGCCGGGCAGCTCGAAGCGCGTCATCAGGAGGATGTTCTTGAAGAAGCCCAGGGTCTGGCGATCGCTGAAATAGGCGCTCGTCTCGCGACTGGTGGCCAGCCAGCCCACCACCAGCACCGAGAACAGCACCGAGACGATCAGCGCCGGAAAGATCCGCAGGGCGCGCTTGAGCAGAAAATCCAGGGGATTGCGACTGCGCTGGAAGGACGCCGTGATCAGGAAGCCACTGATCACGAAGAACACATAGACGGCGATGCTGGCCGCGTCGGTGAAGCCGGTGAAGTTGAGGATCGGCTCGGCACCGATGTGGCCCGAGAGCCAGAAACCGTGGCCGATCACCACGGTGGACGCCGCGGCGAATCTGAGGAAATCGAAGTTGTTGCGTCCCGGGGGAACGTGGGCGGTAGTCATGTCTGCTCCTCGCAGCCGTGGCCCATGCCGCGGCCGCCGCCCGGGAGCGAACTCCAGGCGGAAGGCGACGCAGACGGCATCGGCAGGGACGCCCGTCGTGAGACGGGCGCAGGCAAAGGCCGCTGCCGACAGGGCCGGCAACGAAAGGGCGACAGCCGACGCGATCAGCGAGATCGGTCGGCCGGCGAGGGCAGGGGCGCTATGGGGGGCTGAGCGGCGCGAAAGCGGGCGTCACGCGCCAGGACTCCGGAAAAGCGGTACCGCAAGAAGGAACGGGGGCGGCGAGGCGCACGCAGCCAAGCGGGGTCTGGGGCCTCCCGGCCGCCCCGGTCGTTGCGTACGCCTCGCTCATCAGGCGCTGGCCTGCAGCGGCTGTTCGTGCACGTCTTGCGACTGTTCCAGGGCGAAGGATTCCTGGGCGAAATACAGAGCGGCGCTCTGGCGGGCGTGATCGCCGAATTCATGGGGATGGCGCATGACGATCTGCTCGAAGGCGCCCGGCTCCAGGCCGTCTTCATAGAAACCGTTGTGGCACTGCAGGATGCCCGAGGCGCAGACGCTGCGCTCGACCGCGGCGATCAGGCCGCCGGCCCTAAGGCTCTTGACGATGTTGTGCGGCAGCCGCTGGCGGCGACGCAGGCTGGCGGCGGTGTCGCTGAGGGTGTCGAGGATCTCGGTCTCGGCCGGCGACAGCTTGCGCACGTCCAGCTTGGACTTCTGCACCAGGTAGCGACGGGAGAGCAGGCGGGCCTGGTCGTTGAGGGCCTTGAGCACCGCACCGCTGAGTTCACCCCGGGTGAACAGGCCGGTCTCCAGGGCGATCAGGTAGGACCAATCGTTGATGAGCGGAATCTTGCTGATGTCACGTTCCATGTGAATGCCCTGCGTCCATTTAAGTTGGCTAATTGAGGATAGGACACCCCAATGGTTCCAGTTCGCCAGTATAAGGTGACGAGTGGCATGGAATTTGACGCCCCTGACAAGAATTGTCGGTTTTTTGTCGAAGTGGATCACGCCTTGGGGATGCAACCCCACCGCTCCGCTCAGGGTCCCTTGCTAGAGCCCTGGCGCGAGTCGGGTTAATCCTCCGCAACGTCAGGTGATGAGATGAGTGATCCCGTAACCCCTTCCACCGCTGCCGATCTCGAATGCGATGTTGCTGTGATCGGGGCCGGAACCGCTGGCCTTGCCGCCGAACGCGCCGCCCGGCGCCAGGGCGCGCGTACCCTGCTGATCGACGACCGCTGGGCCGGCACCACCTGCGCCGCCGTGGGCTGCATGCCCTCCAAGCTGCTGATCGTCGCCGGCGAAGCCCATCATGCCGTCCAGCGCGCCGCTACCTTCGGCATCGACGTGGGTAGCGTCAGCGTCGATGGCGCGGCGGTCATGGCGCGGGTGCGTCGCGAACGCGACCATTTCGTCGCCGCCACCAAGCAGGGTTTCGCCAAGCTGCCCGAGGGTGTGGCCCAGCAGGCCACGGCGCGCTTCGTGGCGGCGGATCGCCTGCAACTCAGTAATGGTAAGACTATAAAGGCGCGGAGTGTGGTCATCGCCACTGGCTCCTACCCCCTCGTACCGGAACCCTTCGCCGCCCTCGGCGAGCGCGCGCTGACCAACGAGACGATCTTCGAGCTGCCCGATCTGCCGCGCTCTCTGGCGGTGATCGGTACCGGTCCGGTGGGTCTGGAACTGGCCCAGGCCATGGCTCGCCTCGGCGTGGCCGTCACCCTGTTCGGCCAGGACGATGGCCTGGGCGCGCTGGAGGACCTGGAGGTCAAGGCCGAGCTGCGCAAGATCCTGGAACAGGACCTGACCCTGCTGCTGAACGTCGAGGTGGATGCCCGGCGCGAAGGCGAGGGCGTGCGGCTATCCTGGTCCGGCGCCGCGAGCGGCGAGGGCGCTTTCGACTACGTGCTGGTGGCCGCCGGGCGACCGCCGCGGCTGAAGGGCCTGGGGCTGGAGACCACCGGCATCGAGCTGGACGACCATGGCACCCCGCTCTACGACCCCGAGACGATGCAGTGCGGCACTTCGTCGATCTTTATCGCCGGCGATGCCGACCATGACCGGCCGATCCTCCACGAGGCCTCCGATGAGGGCGCTATCGCCGGGCACAATGCGGCCTGCTATCCCGAGGTCCGACCGACCCCGAGATCGCCGCTGTTTTCGCTGATCTTCACCGATCCACCGGTGGCGGTGCTGGGCAGTCCGCCCGACCAGGGTAGCCTGATCGGCACCTCTTCTTACCACGACCAGGGCCGCGCCCGGGTCGAGGCGCGCAACCAGGGTATCGCCCGCTTCTATGCCGAACCGGGCACCGGCAAGCTGACCGGCGCGGCCATGGTCGGACCGGGCATGGACCATATCGGCCATCTGCTGGTGCTGGCGCTGATCCACGGCGAGACCGCCAGTTCGCTGCTCGACATGCCCTTCTACCACCCCACCCTCGAAGAGGGCCTGAAGAGCGGCCTGCGCGAGATATGTCAGGCCGCCCACAGCAGCCTGCGTGGTGATCGCGACCAGGGCGTGCCGTCCGGGGCTTGAGGGGAGGGCTGTTGGGCTTCGCTGTGCTCAACCCAACCTACGGGGCCTCGTCGTAGGTTGGGTTGAGCGCAGCGAAGCCCAACGGAGTGTTCGATCCGGCAGTGGAAAAGGCTGCGCCGTTTTCCACGCTACAGTCTCGCTCAAGGCACCCTCACCCCAACCCTCTACCAGGGGGAGAGGGGGCTGTCTGGCGTAGCGGGGATGTTCAACGTCCGTAGGGTGGATAACGGCGCAGCCTTATCCACGCGCTACCGAACGCCCGCCCAATGAAAAAGCCCCGCCGGGATCACCCGCGGGGCTTCTGCTAGCGCCAGCGTCGTAGGTTGGGTTGAGCGCAGCGAAGCCCAGCGGGGTATTCGATCCGGCAGTGGAAAAGGCTGCGCCGTTTTCCACGTTACGGTTTTGCTCTAGGCACCCTCACCCCACCCCTCTCCCAGGGGGAGAGGGGGCTGTCTGGCGTAGCGGGGATGTTCAACGTCCGTAGGGTGGATAACGGCGCAGCCTTATCCACGCGCGACCGAACGCCCGGCCAATAAAAAAGCCCCGCCGGGATCACCCGCGGGGCTTCTGCTAGCGCGAGGCCTCCATCAGGCGCGGAAGCGTCGCACCAGGCCATCCAGTTCGCCCGACAGCTGCGACAGGCGCGAGGAGTCGCGGGTGGTGGACTGGGCCAGGCCTTCCACCTGCTGGGCGTCGTCATGGATCTGGGCGATGTGGCGGTTGATGTCCTCGGCCACCTGGTGCTGTTCCTCGGCCGCCGCGGCGATCTGCAGCGCCTGGTCGCGGATCTCGTCCACCGACTGGCGGATGCCTTCGAAGCTGCCCCGCGCCTCGCTGATGGAGGTCACGCTGGTCTGCGACAGCTCCAGGCTGGTCTCGATCTGGCGGGTGACCTCCTGGGTGCGCCGCGCCAGGCTGCCGAGCAGGCCGTCGATCTCGCCGGTGGAGTCGGCGGTGCGCTTGGCCAGGGCCCGCACCTCGTCGGCCACCACGGCGAAGCCACGCCCCTGCTCGCCGGCCCGCGCCGCTTCGATGGCGGCGTTGAGCGCCAGCAGGTTGGTCTGCTCGGCGATGCCGCGGATGGTGTCGAGGATGGTGTTGATGTTGTGGCTGTCCTGTTCCAGCACGGCCATGGCCTCGGCCGACTGGGCCAGGCTGCCGCTGAGCTGGTTGACGTTGCCGGTGGCCTTCTCGATCTGGCCGTAGCCTTCCTGCACCTTGTGATGACCGGCGTCGGCGGAGGCCGCGGCCTGGCTGCAGGAACGCGCGACCTCGTTGGAGGTGGCGACCATCTCGTTGAAGGCGGTGGAGACCAGCTCCACGGCTTCGCGCTGGCGACCGGCGACTTCGTTCATGCTGGCCGCCGCCTGGGTGGTGGTCTGCGAGGCCTGCTGCAGGTCGTTGGAGGCCTGGCCGATGCGTTGCACCAGCTGGCGGATACTGGCGAGGAACTGGTTGAACCAGCCCGCCAGGGCGGCGGTTTCGTCCTTGCCCTGCACGTTCAGGCTCTTGGTCAGATCGCCTTCGCCCTGGGCGATGGATTCGAGGCCCGCGGAGACGCCACGGATCGGCCGCACGATCATGCCGGCAAAGGCGGCGCCGAGCACGGCGAACAGCAGCGCCAGCACCGCGGTGATGCCGGCGATCTGCCAGGTCAGGGCGGTGGCCTTGCCCATGACTTCGCTGCGCTCGATCAGGCCGATGAATTTCCAGCCGAGGTCCTTGGCCTGATAGACGTTGACCATGTAGTCGGTGCCGTTGAGATTGACCTCACCCAGCCCGCTCTGGATGCCGCTGAGGGTCTGGTAGGCATCGCCCAGCTCCTTGAGCTGCTTGAAGTTGTGCTTGGGGTCGCGCGGGTCGACCAGCACGTTGCCGTTGTCTTCCACCAGCAGCAGATAGCCGCTCTGACCCAGGGTGATGCTCTTGACCAGGTCGGTGAGCTGCTTGAGCGAGATGTCCAGGCCCACCACGCCGCGGACCTTGCCGCTGGCGTCTTCCATGGTCCGTACCACGCCCATCAGCGAGACGTCGTCGGTCGCCCAGTAGTAGGCCGGGGTGCGCACCACCTTGCCCGGATTGTTCATGGCCGCCTGGTACCAGGGACGCACGCGCGGGTCGTAGTTGGCCAGCTTGGCGTCGTCCGGCCAGCTGACGTAGCCGCCATCGGCCAGGCCGACCGACAGGTAGGCGGTGGTGGGGTGGGTCTTGGCGAAGCGGGTGAAATAGGCCAGCGCCTGCTGGCCGGCTTCCGGCTGCGGCAACTGGGCGGCGTCGGCGCCGCTGTAGTTCTTCAGGCCTTCCAGGGTGAGGATGTTCGGTTCCTTGGCGAGGAAGTCGACGTTCTGCTGGATGCCGGAGAAGAACTGCTGGATGTTGCGATCGATCTGGCGGATTTCGCGCCCGCTGCCGTCGAGGAAATCGCCGGTCGCCTGACTGCGCACGTTCATGATGACCACGCCCGCCACCAGGATCACCGGGAGGCAGGCGGTTACCGCGAAAAGCGAGGTGAGTTTCTGCTTGATGTTCATCGAAAGCCCCGGTCGCGCCCTGGCGCGAAGAGTGACGGCGACATGCCTTCACTCTGCATCGGCCCGGAAAAGTCCGACTTGATACGGGATGAGAAATTATTCCATTTGGTCCGCAGCAAGTCGGAAAATCGCCGATCGGTCGGCTAAAGACCCGCTATAACTCTTTTTTCAGATGGCGTTCGATTTCTTCCAGGGACTTGCCGCGGGTCTCCGGCAGGCAGAAATAGACGAACAACAACGAGCCCAGATTGATGGCGGCGAAACCATAGAAGGTGTAGTTGCCGATGGCTTCCAGGGCCACCGGAAAGCTGAAGGCCACGGTGGCGTTGCACAGCCACTGCACGGCCACCGCCACCCCGGTCAGCAGGCCACGGACCTGGTTGGGAAACAGCTCGGACATCAGCAGCCAGTAGACCGGCGCGATGCACATCTGCATGAACAGCAGGAACACTAGGATGCAGGCGAGCGCCAGGTAGCTCTGGGTGAGGTTCTGCGGCAGCCACAACAACACGCTGCCCAGCGCCAGTTGCGCGACGACCACGATCACCAGGCCGATCAGCAGCAGGGTGCGGCGTCCGGCGCGACCGATGGCCCAGATGCCGAGCAGGGTGGCGATCACCGAGACCACGCCGTTGCCGATGGTGGCGGTCAGGGCCGCGCTGGTGCCCATGCCGGTGCTCTTGAGGATGATCGGCGTGTAGTACATGAAGGCGTTGACCCCGGTGAACTGGGCGACGAAGCCCAGGCCGATGCCCAGCAGAAGCAACTTGACCACCCAGCCCTGGGCGAGCAGTTCGCGCAATGGAGGGCGATGCCTGGCCTGTTCCTCGCTCTCGCGCATCTCCTCGACTTCGCGCTGCACCTCCTCGGGGGTGTCGCGCAGGCGTTCCAGCACGGCTTCGGCTTCGTCGATCCGGCCCTTGGCCGCCAGCCAGCGCGGCGAGGTGGGCAAGAGGAAGGTGCCGGCGAACAGCAGGATCCCCGGCACCATGGCGATGGCCAGCATGTAGCGCCAGATGCCGTTGTCGTGCACCAGCCAGGCGAGCAGGGCGCTGAGCACATAGGCCAGCAGCTGGCCGCTGACGATCATCAGCTCGTTGCGACTCACCAGGCGCCCGCGGCGCTTGGGGCCGGCGATCTCGGCGATGAACACCGGTACCGTGGCCGAACCGCCGCCCACCGCCAGGCCGAGCACGAAGCGCGCGACCACCATCAGCTCCACCGAGGGCGCCACCGCGGTGCCCAGGGCGCCGACGACGAAGAGAATCGACAGCAGGCGCAGGGTGGTGCGGCGGCCGTAGCGATCGGCGAGATAACCCGCCGCCAGCGAACCGAAGGCCGCGCCGACGATCAGGGCGGCGGTGACCAGCCCCTCGGTGTAGGCGTTGAGGCCTAGGCCGCCCTGGTCGGGTGGCAGGGTCATGAAGGGCAGGGCGCCGGCGATGATGCCGGTGTCGTAGCCGAAGGCCAGGGCGCCCATGGTGGCGACCAGTACGGTGATGAAGATCAACCGGCGGGCCGAGGCCTTCTGGTCGGGGTCGACGGGGGTGGAAGCGGAAGCGGACATGGCAGAGCGGGATCCTGGCAAGACACGAGAGGGAACGGCGAACCGGGCGCCCTCAGGCCAGCGAAGCGAACGAATGCAACGTTTCGAGTCAGCGAAGGGGCGCCATGGAAGCAGGCGTGGGGGATTAGGGCGGGGATGCCGGTCGGAGTTCCCCAGGGCTCGCGGCAGTCCCGTTCCGACCAACGGGCCGCGCCGCTGGCGCTGCGCAACGGGTTTTCTCGGAGTGCCCGCCTTGAGCCCCGCAAGCCCACCGGCGCTGCGCGTGCAGCCCGGTGCGGATACGGCTTGCCGCCGCTTCCGGGCGCCGCTTCGACTGGAACCTGGGCGGCCGGTGTCGGCTCAAGCTATCTCGAAGCCCGCCTGAGAAACCACCATGGATGCACCCTGCGCCGTCACCTACCAGCTCTTTCCGGAAATCGAGCAGCCCAACCGCAGCGGTCGGCTGCGGGTGAGCGCGTTGCACGAACTGTACTGGGAGGAATGCGGCAATCCCCAGGGCGTGCCGGTGGTCTACCTGCACGGTGGACCGGGCGAGGGGGCCGAGCCGAGCAAGAGGCGCTTCTGGGATCCGGACCACTACCGCATCGTGCTGTTCGATCAGCGCGGCGCCCTGAGATCCACCCCCCTGGCCGAGACCCGCGACAACACCACCCAGCACCTCATCGATGACCTCGAACGGTTGCGCGAGCACCTGGGCATCGAGCGCTGGCTGCTCACCGCCGGCTCCTGGGGCACCACCCTGGCGCTGGCCTATGGCGAGGCCCATCCCGAGCACTGCCTGGGTTTCCTGCTGCGTGGCATCTTTCTCGGCACCGCCGACGAGGTGCACTGGTATCTGCACGGCATGCGCCGCTTTTTTCCTCGCGCCTACGAGGATTTCGTCAGCTGGATTCCGGAAGACCGGCGCGATGCCGCCCTGGACGCCTACCTCGAACGTCTGCTCGGCGCAGACCCGCAGGCGCGCCTGGAGGCCGCCCGGGCCTGGGTACGTTATTCGGCCAGCTGCTCCCTGCTGCGTCATGATCCGGAAGGCGTGGAAGCCCAGGCCGCCGACGAGCAGACCACGCTGGGCATGGCCGTGCTCGACGCCTGGTACTTCAAGCACCAGCTGTTTCTCGAAGAAGACCAGTTGATCCAGGGCCTGGCGCGCATCCGCCAGCTGCCCTGCTACCTGGTCCAGGGCGGTCACGACATGATCGCCACGCCGAACTCCGCCTACCGGCTGCACAAGGCCTGGCCCGGCTCGGTGCTCAAGATCGTCAACGACGCCGGCCACGCGCCCACCGAGTCCGGCACCACCAGTGCCCTGATCGAGGCTACGGAGCGTTTCAAGCGGGACGGGCGCTTCGCCTGAGGGCGTCAGCCGCCCAGTCGCTCCACCAGGAAATCGACGAACACCCGCACCCGCGCCGGCATGGTCGAGCCACCGACGAAGACCGCGTGGATCGGCTCAAGATCGCCCGGATTCCAGGCTTCCAGCAGCGGCACCAGGGCGCCGCTGCGCAGGTCGTCGGCCACGCTGAATTCACCGATGCGGGCGATGCCGGCGCCTTCGCGGGCCAGCAGCGCCAGGGCCTCGCCACTGTTGCATTCGATGTTGCCGCTGATCTTCAGGGCGAAGGCCTGGCCGTCGCGGACGAAGGGCCAGTCGGGCAGGGCGCGACGGAAGTTGAATCTCAGGCAATTGTGGTCGAGCAGGTCTTCCGGCTCCCGGGGCGTGCCGTGGCGGGCGAGATAGGCGGGCGAGGCCACCACCACCTGCCCGGTGACGCCGATGGGGCGGGCGCTCAGGGGGCTGTCGGCCAGTTGGCCGAAGCGGATCGCCACGTCGGCCTGGCCGGCGAGGATGTCCACCACCTCGTCGCCCAGCGCCAGGTCCACGACGATGTCCGGATAGCGCGCGCTGAAGGCCGCCACCAGCGGTACCAGGGTCATGCGGCCATGGCCGAGGGCGGCGCTGACCCTCAGCCTTCCTCTGGGCACGCCCTGGTCGGCGATGGCGTCTTCCACCTCGGCCAGGTCCGCCAGGATGCGCCGCGCCGCGCGCAGATAGGCCTCACCCTCGGCCGTGAGGGTGATGGCGCGGGTGGTGCGCAACAGCAGTCGCGTGCCGAGGCGCTGCTCGGTGCGGGCGATGGAGCGACTCACCGCCGAAGGCGTCAGGCGCAGGGCTCTGGCGGCGGCAGACAGGCTGCCAGCCTCCACCACCTGGGCGAACACCGCCATCTCTCCCGAGCGACCATTCAGATCCACTTGTGACTCCAGGGCAAAGGTGCATGCCAAAACCGCCATCTACCGGCACTTGACGCGGGAGCTTAGCATTCACGGCATAGATAAGGACCCTTTCCCATGCGTATCAATCCACCCCTGCTAGCCCTGGCCACCGGTGCCTTCGGCATCGGCGTTACCGAATTCGCGCCGATGGGCATGCTGCCCGGTATCGCCGCCGATCTCGGCGTGTCCATTCCCGCGGCGGGCCTCCTGATCAGCGCCTATGCCCTGGGCGTGCTGATCGGCGCACCGCTGATGACCCTGACCACCGGCCGCATTCCGCGCCGTCATCTGCTGATCGGCCTGATGGCCATCTTCACCCTGGGCAATCTGATGTCGGCGCTGGCCACCGACTACACCAGCCTGCTGATCGCCCGGGTGGTGACCTCGCTCAACCATGGCGCCTTCTTTGGCGTCGGCGCCCTGGTGGCGGCCAGCGTGGTCGCGCCGGACAAGCGCGCCGGGGCGGTCGCCGCCATGTTCATGGGGCTGACCCTGGCGACCATCGGCGGGGTGCCGCTGGCCACCTGGTTCGGCGAATTGCTCGGCTGGCGCCAGGCCTTCTGGGGCATCGCCGGACTCGGCCTGCTGACCATGGCCGCGCTCTGGTTCGCCCTGCCCAACGTGGCCCTGCCCGCGAGCGATGGCGTGCTGGCCGAAATCCGCGTGCTGGGTCGCCCGCCGGTGCTGGCCGCCCTGGGGCTGACCGTGGTCGGTTCCGGTGCCATGTTCACAGTCTTCACCTACATCGCGCCGATCCTCGCCCGCGAGACCCATGGCTCCACGGCCTTCATCACTGCCATGCTGGTCTTGTTCGGCGTCGGCCTGACCCTGGGCAATCTCTGGGGCGGCAAGGCCGCGGACCGCTCCATCGACCGCACCCTCATCGCCTCCCTGGGCGTGCTCATCGTGGTGCTGCTGGCCTTCAGCGTGCTGATGCGCTGGCCGCTGGCGGCCGCCGTGGCCATCCTCATCTGGGGCATCGCCAGCTTCGCCCTGGTGCCGCCGCTGCAGATGCGCGTGATGGAAGCCGCCAAGGACGCCCCCAACCTGGCCTCGGCGGTCAATATCGGCGCCTTCAACCTGGGCAATGCCCTCGGCGCGGCCCTGGGCGGTGCGGTGATCGACGCCGGTCTCGGCTATCCGGCGATCTCCCTGGCCGGCGCTGGGATGGCTGCCCTGGGCCTGGCGATGGCCCTGGTCCTGGCCTGGCGCGGTCGGGCCAGCGGTGCGGCGGTTGCCGGCTAGCGGCGAGTCGGCCTCACTCGGCGAAGGGGCGGGGCGTGTCGCCGCCCCGATCCACCGCGAAGGCATTGAGGGTCATGGCGACCAGGCTGTAGTAGCCATAGACGCCCACCAGTTCGATCATCCCGGCTTCGCCGAACAGTGCCACCCCCTGCTGATAAAGGTCTGAGGGAATCCGCCGGGTGTCGTAGAGCGCCACGCCAATGGCATACACGCAGGCCTCCTCGGCTGTCGCGAAGACCGGCACGGTGCCCTGCCGGAGCGCCTCGATCACCTGATCCGTCAACCCCGCCTGGCGGGCGATGGGCTCATGGATCTGCCACTCCGCCTGGGAACGCCACCAGGCCGCGGTGGTGAGGATCGCCAACTCCGTGAGGCGCAATTCCAGCCGGGTGCCATAGCGGCAGAAGGCGCCCAGCCGCTGGGCGTGATCGGCCAGCGCCGGGCTGTGCGCCCAGGCCAGGAAGGGGCCGTCGAGATTGCCCCGCGGGCCGCTGAGGATCTCGTCCAGCACCCGCTGCTGCTCGGGCGTGGTGTTCTGGTCGGACAGGGGCGTCAGCCGCGACGAGATGGGCATGGTGGTGATCCTCAAAAGATGGCGAACAGCTCAGTTGGTTCATCCAATACCACCTCAGGCCCCGGGGCAAGGTCGCGGTGCTGCACTCGCGCAGCCTCGCCAAGCGTCGCATTCAGACTGGCATCACCCCCGCCGCTCTGGTCACAATCGGTGCTGACCTTTTCCAGGGAGTCTTGGCGATGGACCGGACCTGCACCACCTTCTACCTCGAAATGACGGCCTCGACCGAGTTGCACGAGAAGCCACAGCGGCCCGATCTGCAGATCGTCGAGTGCGAGGTGCCGCAACCCGAACTCAACCGCTTTCTTTATGCCCTGGTCGGCCAGGCCTGGGACTGGAGCGATCTCAGCGGCTGGAGCGACGCCCAATGGCGCGCGCTGGTGGAGCAGGAAGGACACCGCACCTGGGTCGCCTATCACCGCGGCGCCATCGCCGGTTACTACGAGCTGTACCGCCCGGATGGTCGCAACGTCGAGATCCGTTACTTCGGCCTCACCAATGCCTTCATGGGCCTGGGCTTCGGCGGTCCGCTACTAAGTCACGCCCTCCGTTCCGCCTGGGAGTGGCCCGGCACCGAGCGCGTCTGGGTGCACACCTGCACCCTGGATCACCCGGCGGCCCTGGCCAACTACCAGGCGCGCGGGCTGCGGATCTACCAGGAAGAAACGACCCCGCTCTAGGCCAGGTTCCTAACGCCCGGCAGGGGCGCTGGGCAGCTTTTCGACGAATTGCGCCAGCTCCGCCGCATAGAGCCTGGCCAGCCCGGTGGTGCCGTGCCCGCGCGTGTCGGCGCTGCCCGGGATCAGCAGGTAGCGGGCGCTCGGCACCTGCTCGAGCGCCGCCTGCATGAGGCCGGTCTCGGGTGGATTGCGCTCGTCGTCCGCCGCGTTGATGGCCAGCACCGGCACCTTGATCTTGCTCAGTCCCGGCTCGGCGTTGTAGTCGGCCGAGGACTCCCACTGGTAGATGAAGTCATTGGCGTCGACGGCCACCGAAGCCGCCAGGCGCTTGTCGACCAGCGCATCCGCCTGGGCATGGGTGCCGGCGATCTCCTGGTAGTTCAGGGTGCCGCCACTGGTGGCGAATTCGAACATCGTCTTGGCCAGGCGCAGGGACGGCGGCTGAGTCTGGTAATTGCCCTGGTTCCAGGCCGGGTCCTGCCTGATGGACTCCACCAGCATGCGCCTCATGATCCAGTTGCGGCCGGCCATCTCGGTCGGCTGCGCCGCCATGGGCACCAGGCCATCGGCGAAGCCGGGGTGCAGGCCGCCCCACAGCCAGGTCTGCATGCCCCCCATCGAATTGCCGATGATCAGCCGCAGGTGCTCTATCCCCAGTCCTTTAGTGAGCAGCAGGTATTGCGCCTGCACCATGTCGGCGTAGTTGTAGTGGGGAAAGGCGGCGCGCAGGCCATCCGACGGCTTGGTCGAACTCCCCGTGCCGATCGCATCCGGAATCACGATGAAGAACCTGTTCGCATCCAGCGGCTGGCCCGGGCCGAACAACTGGCCGCCGACATCCGTGCTCAGCATCGCCGCCGCCTGCTGCCCGGTGCCGTGCAGCACCAGGACCGTAGGATTGCCGCGCTTTCCCAGAGTCAGGTAGTGCAGGCGGAAGTTGTCGAGCGTCTGGCCGGTATGGAAGGTGAAGCGCGGCACGACGAAGTCGCCTTCGACCGGCGTGGGTGGGTCGTCCGCCTGGACCGTCAGGGCGGTCAGCAGCACCAGCAGGGTCAGGGCGGAGCGAAGGGTGCCAACAGCCTTGCGCAGATCGAAAGCTCTGTTCATTGATGCCGTCCCTTCGCTGACAAAGACAATTTTTATAAGGCCGAACACTACGGCTGGCAACTCGCTGCGAGTGGCTGCGGCGAGGCGGCTGGCGAAGGCTGCCAAGGGCCTCTTGCTCAATACGGCCGTGAGGCCTGGCGCCATAAGGCCTGGCGACAGACGTTGGCGAGCGAAGCGCTGGAACGCTGGCGCCAGCGGTCGAGTCGGAAAGAGCAATAGCACGTGGAGAATACCTGGCCCTATGCAAGCCCTCAAAAGCCAGCTGGCGGCGCTGGACCCGCCCATCAAGCACGAGATCGAGTCCCAGGGTGACAATCTCTTGATCACCCTCATCGACCCCGCCCGGCCGGCGCGGGTGTCGCGCACTCTCAACCAGACCCTGGTACGCAATACTGCGCTGCTCTACGAGGTGATCCGTGACGCCATCAACGAATTGCGCGCCATCGGCAGTCTGCCGGCGATTACCGCGGCAGACATCTATCCGGATGACTGATCCCCATTCCCGCCGCCGTCGGCCTGCCAGGGATCCAGTCGCGTTCCCGGCTCGGCACCGGGCGGCGCGCGCGCTCAGGAAAACCCCATGAACGATCAGCAACGTGTCCAGATGCTGGCTCAGCGCCAGAAACTCCTGGCGGACTTCGGTGACTTCGCGCTGCGCTGCGAAGACCTGGACGAGATCCTGATGCGCGCCTGCCAGCTGGTCAGTGATGCGCTCGGCACCGAATTTTCCAAGGTGCTGGAAATCGAGCGCGGCGAGCACCAGGCGCTGGTGCGTGCCGGGGTCGGCTGGAAGCCGGGGGTGGTCGGCCAGGCCAAGGTCTCCCTTGGCGAACGTTCGTCCGAAGCCTATTCGATCAAGGTAAGCCGCCCCGTCATCACCCCGGACATCCGCCAGGAAGAGCGCTTCGACCTGGCCGATTTCCTTCGCGAACATGGGGTCCAGGCGCTGGTGAACGTGCCGATCTTCCTGCCCGGCGGCCGGCCCTATGGCCTGCTGCAGGTCGATGCCCGCGAGCCGCGGGACTTCGGCGAGGAAGACGTGGAATTCCTGCGCACCTACGCCACCATCCTTGGCCCGGTTATCGACCGCCTGCTCAAAACCAGCGACCTCAACGACGCCCTGCAGGCCAACACCCGCCTCATGCAGGAGATGCAGCATCGCATCAAGAACCACATCGCCATCATCGCCGGGCTGGTCTGGCTCAGGTCACGGGCGGCGCAGTCCGATGAAGCCCGCCAGGAGCTGCAGGGCATCGGGGCACGCATCGACGCCCTGCGCCTGGTCCATGAGCAGCTCTATGCGGCCAATACCGCCCAGCAACTGCGCCTGCGGCCCTTCGTGATGCAGTTGCTGGAGAATCTCTGCCACCTGCACCAGGAGCATTCCGGCCAGGTGCGTCTGCAGATCGCCATCGCCGACGTCGACCTGGACCCGGACACCGCCGTGCCCCTGGGCATGATCCTCACCGAATTCGCCTCCAACAGCCTCAAGTACGCCTTCGACGGCGAGGGCGGACTGCTGGCGGTGGACATCGACATCGGCGAGGACGACACCTGGCGCGTGCGCATCCAGGACGATGGCAAGGGCCTGCCGCTGCAGACCTCCGCCCGCAAGCCCGGCTCGGGCACCGGCATGAAGCTGATCGAGGGCCTGGCCGGCCAGATCGGCGCCCACGCCCAGTGGTCCCGCGCGGGCCAGCGCGGCACCGAATTGCAGCTGAGCTTCAGGATGAAGGGCTAGGGCGAGATCACCGCGGGCGTCACCGCCGAGCCGGCCAGCAGCCCGCCATCCAGATTCAACTCGCTGCCAGTCATGTAGGCGGTCTCGTCCGACGCCAGCAGCAGCGCCACGGCCGCCACCTCCTCGGGGCGGCCAAAGCGCCGCAGCGGTGTGTCCCGCACCAGCACCGCCATGCGCGCCGCGCGATCCGGGCCATCACCCAGCATGGGTTCCCACATCGGCGTGAGGATGGCGGCGGGGTGGATCGAATTGCAGCGGATAGCGAGGCCCTGCTCCGCGCAATAGAGCGCTACCGTCTTGCTGTGGTTGCGCACTGCCGCCTTGGACGAGGCATAGGCCGCCGCGCCGGGAATACCCACCAGCCCGGAACGCGACGAGATATTGATGATGGACCCGGCCCCGGCCGGACGCATGGCGCGGATGCCATGCTTGCAGCCGAGAAAGACGCCATCGAGGTTGGTGCGATGCACCGCGTGCCAGTCTTCGAGCTTGGCGTGTTCTGGATCGTGGGTCACCACGCCCTGTTCGAAGCCGGTGATCCCTGCGTTGTTCACCAGCACGTCGAGCCGACCGCGCTCCATGAGGATCTGCCCGGCCACCCGCTGCCAGTCGGCTTCCAGGCGCACATCCAGGGGCAGATAGCAGGCACTGTCGCCCAACTCGGCCGTGACGGCATGGCCCAGCTCAGCGTTGAGGTCGGTGACATAGACAAAGGCGCCTTCCGCCACGAAAGCCCGGGCGATGGCGGCGCCTATGCCCTGGGCCGCGCCGGTGACCAGGGCGGTCTTGCCCTTGAGTTTGGCTGCCATGCGAATACGCCCTCCAGATCGTGACAGGCATCCGAGGGTAGCCCAGTCCGTCGGGTCAGGGGGCCAGCATCACGCCTTGGCGCTCACTCCGCCAGTGCTTTCGCCGGCCTTCTTCAGGGCTTCGGTATAGGCGGCATAGGCAGTCGTCAGGGCTTCGCTGGCGGCGGCGACATTGGCCTGGGCGGCTTCGCGCGCGGCCTGGCTGGCTTCCTGCTCAACCTTGCTTTCACCCTTGCTCTGGCCTTCCACCGCGCGCAATTGCTTCTGCGCCAACTCCAGTTGCCGCTTGGCCATGTCGATGGCCTTTTGCAGGGTATCCAGGGTCTTGTTACCGGTGCTGCCCTTCTCGCTGGCAGGGGCGGCGTCGGCTTCGGCCTGGTCCTTGATCTGGTTCAGCGGATTGGGCTTGCCGATGCCCTTGGGCTTCTTGCTTTGCTCGACCTTGGCCGCCTCTTCTTCGGCGGTGGGTTTGGCCGTCGCGCCACCCAGCCTGAGCGTGGGCGCGCGCAAGATGCCGTGGCCAATGCCATTCACCGACAGCGTGCTGGACATCGCGGACTCCTTGAAAGGTACATCTCAAGGGTAACGGCCGCGTGGGGCAAAGATTGAGCGAGGGTGGCAGCGGCAATCTCAGCTGCCGCCGGAGAGCGCGGGGGCTGGCCCCGCTGATCCCTGACTACTGGCTGATGACCGCGTGGTTGGAAAAGCCGCTCTGGGTCAGGTTGATGGCATTGCCCGCGGTGTTCTGGGTCAGGTTGGCGGTGTGCTGGAAGCCGCTCTGGTTGGCGGTGATGCTGGAGGTATTGCCCGTGACGTAGGCGGTCAGGGCCAGATCATTGCCCTGCTGATCGACCTTCATCTGGCCGTCGTTGCCCAGGGCATAGGCGTTGATGCCATTGCCGTCGCCATTGGACGCCAGGTCCAACTGGTTGCCCTCGCCCGAGACGATGGCGGAGGCGCCATTGCCGTTACCGGTCTGCGCCAGGGTCACCTGGCTGCCCACGCCATAGACATTCACGTCGGCGCGGTTCAGATCGCCGCGCTGGGCGATGTCGACGGTGCTGGGCCGCGAATAGCTGCTGGAGTGCCGGACCCGGGCATCGTTGCCATTGCCCTCCTGCACCACCCTGGAATCCACCCGCTCGCCGCCTTGCTTGAGGCCGATGTAGTTGTCGTTGCCGCGCTGCTCGACGATCGTGGTCGAGTCCTCGCCGGTCTGCCTCACCCAGACCTCGTTGCGCAGGCCGAAGCTGGTCACCTGCAGGTCCTGGCGATCACCGTGCTGAGCCAGGTCCAGCTTGCCGTTGAGTCCATCCTGGCGCACCGTCAGGGTGTTCTGGCCCGCGGCGTAGCTGTCCTGCTCGATGTTGATCCGGTGATAGCCGCCGTCCTGATGGACAGAGGTGTCTTGCCGCAGGCCGCTCTGGCGCACCACTGTCTCGTTGCCGCTGCCCGGCCCCTGATCAACCTGCACCCGGTCATAGCCGCCATCGCGCTGCTCGATATCCACCAGGCGCTGCGACCCCGAGACCTGATTGACCTCGACCGCGCTCCTGGCATTGGTCTGCACCACCCGCACACGGTCATCGGCATCGTTCTGCTGGGTGACCTGGGCATTGAGAAAACTGCCGCTCTGCTGGATATCCGCCTGGTTGCGCGCCGACAGCTCGCTGCCCTGGTTCAGGTTCACCACATTGAAGCCGCCGTTCTGCTGGACGTTGGCCGTATTGGATTCGGCCCAGGCGGCACCGGTGTTGGCCAGCAGCAACGCGACCATGAGGGAGCGGGAGGTTTGCATGGGGACGGTCCTTGTGAGGGCTGGGAGAGCCCGGAGCGTGAGCGTTCGATTGGAGGTAGGGGATAGGTGAGGCGCTGAGGAATAATCTGATTAGTAAGGCTGAAGGCGCAATCGGTCGAAGGAGCGATGCTGATCCTTGCGTGAACAGCCTTGCGTTAAGTGCGTAAGCCTGGAGGCTTCAAGAGGAAAACGTATGTCTTATGGGGTGCCAACGAACAGCCCCTCGCGACCACTCAATCGGTCGCGAGGGGCTACGGCTTAATCCACCGCCTTGACAATCTCCTCGATGACCTTCTTGGCATCGCCAAAGACCATCAGGGTCTTGTCCAGGTAGAAGAGTTCGTTGTCGAGGCCCGCATAGCCGCTGGCCATGGATCTCTTGTTGACGATGATCGTCTTGGCCTTGAAGGCTTCGAGGATGGGCATGCCGGCGATGGGTGACTTTGGATCGTTCTTGGCCGCCGGGTTGACCACGTCGTTGGCGCCAAGCACCAGCACCACGTCGGCCTGGCCGAATTCGGAGTTGATGTCGTCCATCTCGAACACCTGGTCGTAGGGCACCTCGGCTTCGGCCAGGAGTACGTTCATATGGCCGGGCATGCGGCCGGCCACCGGGTGGATGGCGTATTTCACCGTCACGCCGTTGTGCACCAGCTTTTCGGTCAACTCCTTCAGCGCGTGCTGGGCGCGGGCCACCGCCAGGCCGTAGCCGGGGACGATGATGACGCTGTCGGCGTTGCCGAGCAGGAAGGCGGCGTCGTCCGCCGAGCCGGATTTGACCGGGCGCCGCTCGCCGCTGCCGCCGCTGGCCGCGGCTTCCGTCGCGCCGCCGAAGCCGCCGAGGATGACGTTGAAGAAGGAGCGATTCATCGCCTTGCACATGATGTAGGAGAGGATGGCGCCGCTCGAACCTACCAGCGAGCCGGCGATGATCAGCATGGAGTTGTTCAGCGAGAAGCCGATACCGGCGGCGGCCCAGCCCGAGTAGCTGTTGAGCATGGAGACCACCACCGGCATGTCGGCGCCGCCGATGGGGATGATGATCAGCACGCCGATAGCGAAGGCCAGGGCCACCAGCACGGCGAAGGCGCCGAGATTGCCGCTGAAGGTGAACATCAGGCCCAGGGCGAGAATGGCTAGGCCGATCACCAGGTTGAGCGGGTGCTGGCCGGCGAAGCGCACCGGGGCGCCCTGGAACAGGCGGAACCTGTATTTGCCGGAGAGCTTGCCGAAGGCGATCACCGAACCGGAAAAGGTGATGGCGCCGATGGCTGCGCCGAGGAACAACTCCAGGCGATTGCCGCTGGGGATCGGCTGGCCATAGCTGGAGACGATGCCCAGGGACTGCGGTTCGACCACCGCGGCGATGGCGATGAACACCGCGGCCAGGCCGATCATGCTGTGCATGAAGGCCACCAGTTCGGGCATCTTGGTCATTTCCACGCGCTTGGCCATGTAGGCGCCGGCGCTGCCGCCCACCAGCAGGCCGACGATGACGTAGCCGATGCCCTGCACCGCCAGGTCGCTGCCGAGCTTGTGGATCAGCGCCAGGGTGGTGAGCACCGCCAGGGTCATGCCGGCCATGCCGAAGGCGTTGCCGCGGCGCGAGGTGGTGGGATGGGAAAGGCCCTTGAGCGCCTGGATGAAGCACACCGAGGCGACCAGGTAGAGCAGGGTGATGAGGTTCATGCTCATGTCAGGACCGCTCCGCCGGGGCTTTGGGGGCCTTCTTCTTGAACATCTCCAGCATGCGGCGGGTGACCAGGAAGCCACCGAAGACATTGACCGCCGCTAGGGCCACAGCCAGGGTGCCCATGATCTTGCCCAGCGGGGTGACAGTGAGGGCGGCGGCTAGCATGGCGCCGACGATGACGATGGCGGAGATGGCGTTGGTCACCGCCATCAGCGGGGTGTGCAGCGCGGGGGTGACGTTCCAGACCACGTGGTAGCCGACGTAGATGGCCAGCACGAGGATGATCAGGTTGTAGAGGCCGTCGGAAATCAGATCCATGGGGGCAGTCCTTGTTATAGGCGGAGGGCGGGCGCTCAGGCGTTCTTGCGACGCAATTCGCCGCCGTGGCACACCAGGCAGGCGGCGACGATGTCGTCGGCCAGGTCGAGGTGGAAGGCCCCGTCCTTGAGCACCAGCTTGAGAAAGTCCAGCAGGTTGCGGGCATAGAGCGCCGAGGCGTCCGCCGGCACGCGCGCGGCCAGGTTGCCGTAGCCGACCAGGGTGACGCCGTGCTTGACCACTACCCGGTCCAGCTCGGTGAGCGGACAGTTGCCGCCTTGGCTCGCGGCCAGGTCGATGACCACCGAGCCCGGCTTCATCTCGGCCACGGTGGCCGCATGCAGCAAGGTGGGCGCGCGGCGGCCGGGGATCAGCGCGGTGGTGATGACGATGTCGGCCTGCCTCGCGCGGTCGTGCACGGCCCGGGCCTGACGCTCCATCCAGGAGGCCGGCATGGGCCGCGCATAGCCGCCGACGCCTTCGGCGCACTGGCGTTCTTCCTCGGTCTCGAAGGGCACGTCGACGAATTTGGCGCCGAGGGATTCGATCTGCTCCTTCACCGCCGGGCGCACGTCCGAGGCCTCGATCACCGCGCCGAGGCGCTTGGCGGTGGCGATGGCCTGCAGCCCGGCCACCCCGGCGCCAAGGATCAGCACCCGCGCGGCCTTCACCGTGCCGGCGGCGGTCATCAGCATGGGCATGAAGCGCGGATAGTGGTCGGCCGCCAGCATCACCGCCTTGTAGCCGGCGATGTTGGCCTGGGAGGAGAGCACGTCCAGGCTCTGGGCGCGGGAGGTGCGCGGCGCAGCCTCCAGGGCGAAGGCGGTGAGGCCGCAGGCGTTGAGCTGCTCCAGGGTCTCCTGGGCGAAGGGGTTGAGCATGCCGATCAGCACGGCGCCGGGCTTCATCAGCGCCAGCTCGGCGGCAGTGGGCGCCGCCACCTTGAGTACCAGGTCGGCGCCCAGGGCCGCGGCGGCATCGCCGAGCTGGGCACCGCTGGCGACATAGGCCGCATCGGGCAGGCTGGCGCCTTCGCCAGCGCCCTGTTGCACCACCACCTGGTGGCCCTGGCCGATCAGTTTCTTGAGGGTTTCGGGGGTCGCGGCCACGCGCGTTTCCCCCGCACCGGTTTCCTTGGGGACGCCGATCAGCACGGGTGTTTCTCCTTGTTATTAGTGCCGCCACAATGGGACCTGGGGCAGCGGGACAGCTGTCCGGAAACGACGGGGAGCTTTTGGAAAAGCGACAGGCACGCCGTGCGGGCGGCCTGTTGGCAACCTAGTTCGGCGCGGACGCCCGCGGCAGGGCGGCGAACCAGTCCAGGGCGCGGTCCCACAGCGGCTGGGCGCTGGCGCGGAAATAACCCATGTGACCGATGGCGCCGCCGTGCTGGCGGGGGTCGAGGTCTTCGCGCTGGAGGTCGACGTTGCGATAGGCCTGCATGAAGGCATCGCGCGATTGCGGCGTGGCCCAGAGATCGTCCAGGGCGTTGACCGCGACGATGGGGGTGCGCACCGCCGCGTAGCCGGCTTCGATGCCCTGCATGGCCGGGTCGTCGAAGAAATAGTGTGGATAGCTGCACCAGTGGCGCCACTGGCGATAGACGTCGCGCGGCAGGTCTTCGCCCAGGCCCAGGGCGCTCCAGGGGCAGTAGCCCTTCCACCAGGTCAGCACCGGCAGGACCAGTTTCCACATGGTCAGCACCTTGAGTCTTTCCAGCGGCGGCATGTAGCCGTACCAGCCGGCGCTGGTGCCGAAGACATAGAAGCCGGCGACCTTGGCGTGGTTGGGCAACAGGCCGAAGGCATGGCCGCCATAGGAGTGGCCGACCAGGTAGAGGGGGACGTCGCCCTGGGCCATGCTGTCTACCGCGGCGGCGAGGTCCTGGCGCGCCCAGTCCAGCAGGTCCATGCGAAAGCCCTTGAGCGAGGCCGGCGCCGAACGGCCGATGCCACGGTAATCGAAGGTCAGGGTCTCGAAGCCGCGGGCCGCGGCGTGCTGGGCGAAGCGTCGATAGAAGCCCTGGGGCACGGCGGTGGCGCCGGCGACGATCAGCCGTCCCTGCAGCGGTCCCTGGGCGGGATAGCGACTGGTGCTGAGGCGATAACCGTCCGCGGTGATCAGGTCCTCGACGAGAGCGTCGCTGGGCATGGGGTGGTCCCTATGACAGTTGTTATAATGCCTGGACGGTAGATTATGACGACTGTCATAGCAAGGAGAATGGATGACCGAGCAGTCGAAGGTGCGGGATCGGGTGGTGGTGGCGGCTTCGGCCATGCTGGCGCGGCACGGCCTCAATGCCACCAGCATCCGCGAGACCATCAAGCGCGCCGAGGCGCCGCTGGGGTCCACCTATCATCACTTCCCCGGCGGCAAGCACCAGCTGGTAGTGGAGGCGGTGGAGCTGGCCGGCGCCCAGGTCAGTCGCGATCTGGAGCGCCAGCTGCAGGCCGGGGCGCTGGCGGGTATCCAGGGCTTCCTGCGGCTCTGGCGCGACATCCTGCTGGACTCGGACTTTCGCGTCGGCTGCCCGGTGATGGCGGTGGCGGTGGAGGAACCGGTGGACGAGATCGCCCAGCGCGAGCTGGACGCGGCGGCGGGCATCTATCGCCGCTGGGAGGCCCGGCTGCAGGAGGCGCTGGTCGAGCATGGCCATGCGGAAGAGGCGGCCACGGGGCTGGCCACGCTGCTGGTGGCGGCGGTGCAGGGGGTGATCCCGCTGTGCCGCGCCCAGCGCAGCATCGAACCCTTCGACCGGGTGGCCGAACGTCTGGTGGCGCTGGTCTAGCGGGAACGCCCCCGGGGCCGGCGGACTCCACCAAGGGTGCCTCTACGATCGGAGTACCCCATGAA
The DNA here is from genome assembly GCF_014190935.1 of Pseudomonas sp. AS2.8. Taxonomy (NCBI): domain Bacteria; kingdom Pseudomonadati; phylum Pseudomonadota; class Gammaproteobacteria; order Pseudomonadales; family Pseudomonadaceae; genus Pseudomonas; species Pseudomonas sp. AS2.8. The sequence goes on along the minus strand of NZ_JACHVV010000004.1, from coordinate 317,825 downwards.
TCCCGAACCCGCGGACGATAAGCAGACCCCCCACGACTACGACGAATACGGCGACGTGCCGGATTCGGCCAATACCACCACCACCGAAGAGCGCGAGGATCTGGACGACAGCCCGTTGAGTCCGAAGCGCTAGCGGGTTGGGTGGATGGGCGCGTGGACAAGGCTGCGCCGTTGTCCACCCTACGGTGCTCACGCCTGTTGGGCTTCGCTGCGCTCAGCGCCAACCTACGTCGGTACGCCGCGTTTCCACGCGCTGGTGGTCTCGGCTGACGCCAAATCTCACCACTAACCACGATACCGCCCCCTCTCCCTCGGGGAGAGGGCTGGGGTGAGGGTAGCCATAGTGGCAGGCCTGTACTCCAACGGCGGTTTTGATGCCTGGGCGCGTGGACAAGGCTGCGCCGTTGTCCACCCTACGGGAGGTCGCTCTCGCCGACCGACGGCGGATGGGTAGGGTGGAAAACCGCGCAGCGTTTTCCACGCGCTGGTGATCTCGCTAACGCCAAATCCAACTGCCATCCCTGGACCGCCCCTTCTCCCTTTGGGAGGGGCCGGGGTGGGTGTGCCTGCCTGTGTTGGGCTTCGCTGTGCTCAGCGCCAACCTACGGCCACGTCGTCACGTCAACGCTCGATCCAGATGCAGATAGCCGCCATCGACGCTCAGCCACTGCCCGGTGGTATGGCTGGAGCGGGGCGAGAGCAGGAAGGCCACGGTGTCGGCGATCTCCTCGGGGGTGGTCATGCGGCGGCCGAGGGGGATGCGCGCGGTGATGGCGGCGAGCTTGGCGGCCGGGTCGGGAAAGCCCTGCAGCCAGCGCTCATAGAGCGGGGTCATGACCTCGGCGGGGATCACCGCGTTGACGCGGATGCCGTCGTCCAGCAGCGAGGCGGCCCACTCGCGGGTCAGGGCCAGCACGCCGCCCTTGGCCGCGGTGTAGCCGCTGGTGTCGCCCTGGCCGGAGAGGGCGGTCTTGGAGGCGATGTTGACGATGGCGCCGGTGCTGGCGCGCAGCGCCGGCAGGCAGAGGTGCGCCAGGTGGTAGTAGTGCACCAGGTTGCGCTCCAGGGAGGCGACGAAGGCAGCGCGACCGGCGCTGAGACTGACGCCATCGTTGACCCCGGCGTTGTTGACCAGGCCATCGATGCGTCCATAGGCGTCCTGCATGGCCGCCACGGTCCGCTCGCAGGCGGCTTCGTCGCACAGCTCCACGGTGAAGGCCCGTGCCCTGGGCTGGCGTTCGGCCAGCTGCGCGGCGAAGCTCGCCTCCAGCGGCTCCCGGGCGAGGATTACCGGGATGGCGCCCTCGGCGGCCAGGGCCAGGGAGATGGCGGCGCCGATGCCGGAGCCGCCGCCGCTGACCAGGAACACCTTGTCGGTCAGCTGCAGATTCATGCCACAGCCTCCCGCGGCTGGGTGCCCAGGCCGTAGAGGCGGGCCGCGTTGCCGCCAAAGACCGCCGCACGTTCGCTGGTCGTGAGATCCAGCAGCGCCTGCTCGGCCAAGTCGACCACCTCGGCGTAGCTGGCGGCCAGGGTGCAGACCGGCCAGTCGGAGCCGAACAGCAGGCGCTCCGGCCCGAAGGCCTCCAGGGTGATGCGCGCATAGGGCAGCAATTGCTCCGCCTGCCAGCCCTGCCAGTCGGCCTCGGTGACCAGGCCGGACAGCTTGCAATGCACATGGGGCAGTCGTGCCAGGGGCGCCAGCAGCCGGGCGTAGTCGGCGGGCGCGACCCGGTCCGGCGGCTTGCCCAGATGGTCCAGCACCAGCACGCCATGGTCATGGCGAGCGGCGAAGGCGGTGGCGGCGGGCAGGGTCTCGGCGTGGATCAGCAGCTCATAGAGATAGCCATGCCGCTGCAGGGTGGCGACGCCCTGGTTGGCGGCGGCATCGGCCAGCCAGGCGCCGGGATCGGCCTCGTCCTGCACCGGATGGCGAAAGCCGCGCAGGTGACGACTGCCCTGGCGGCGTTCCAGGCGCGCCACCAGGTCGGCGGCGCGTAGGTCGGTCCAGCCGACCACCGCCTGTACCCAGGGCGTGCGGGCGGCGAGGTCGAGGAGAAAGTCCGTCTCCTCTTCCAGGGTGCGCGCCTGGACGGCGATGCAGCCGTCGAAACCGGCGCGCTGCAGGTGCGGTTGCAGATCGGAGGGCAGATGATCGCGTTGCAGTCCGGCCATGCGCCCGTCGATCCAGGCGAATTCGGCCGGCCGATAGCGCCAGAAGTGCTGATGGGCATCCAGGCGCAGGCTCATGACGGCTGCCATCCGGCATGGCGATACCGCGCCCGGGAGGCGGCCTTGATGGCGATGGAGAACCCCGGCGCCTGGGGCGCGAGATAGGCGGCGCCGCGCACCTGGCAGGGGTCCTCGAAGTGTTCGTGGAGGTGGTCGACGTATTCCACCACCCGGCCCTCGTGGGTGCCGGCGACGCAGAGGTAGTCGATCATCGCCAGGTGCTGCACGTATTCGCAGAGGCCCACGCCGCCGGCATGGGGGCAGACCGGCAGGTCGTACTTGGCGGCCATCAGCTGCACCGCCAGCACCTCGTTGAGGCCGCCCAGGCGACAGGCGTCGAGCTGCACCACGTCCAGGCCGCCGCGCATGATGAATTGCTTGAAGAGGATGCGGTTCTGGCACATCTCGCCGGTGGCCACCTTGACCGGCGCCACCGCCTCGCGGATGGCGCGATGGCCCTCCACGTCGTCGGGGCTGGTGGGTTCCTCGATGAACCAGGGCTGGGCGAAGGCCAGCTCGCGTACCCAGTCGATGGCCTCGCCGACTTCCCACACCTGGTTGGCGTCGATCATCAGGTGGCGCTCGGGGCCGATCACCTCGCGGGCGATGCGCACCCGGCGGATGTCGTCGGCGAGATCGCGACCGACCTTGAGCTTGATGTGGGAGAAGCCGGCGTCGATGGCCTCCTGGCAGAGGCGGCGCAGCTTGTCGTCGGGATAGCCGAGCCAGCCGGCCGAGGTGGTGTAGCAGGGATAGCCCTCGGCTTCCAGGCGCTGCAGGCGCTCGGCCTTGCCTTCGGCGCGTTGGCGCAGCAGGGCCAGGGCTTCCTCGGGGGTGATGCAGTCGGTGAGGTAGCGGAAGTCGATGCAGCGCACCAGCTCTTCGGGGCTCATCTCCGCCACCAGGCGCCAGACCGGCTTGCCCACGGCGCGCGCCCAGAGGTCCCAGGCGGCGTTGACCACCGCGCCGGTGGCCAGGTGGATGGCGCCCTTGTCCGGGCCGATCCAGCGCAGCTGGCTGTCACCGGTGATGTGGCGCCAGAAGCGGCCCGGGTCTTCCTGGATCCACTCCAGGGTCAGGCCTTGCACCCGCGGCTCCAGGGCGCGCAGGGCGGCGCAGCAGATCTCGTTGCCGCGGCCGATGGTGAAGGTGAGGCCGTGACCCTCCAGTCCCGGCTGGTCGGTCTGCAGGATGACGTAGGCGGCGGAGTAGTCCGGATCCGGATTCATCGCATCGGAGCCATCCAGCGCCTGGCTGGTGGGGAAGCGGATGTCTTCGATCTGCAGGCCGGTAATTGTTGTTGGCATGGCGCTGTCCTCGAGGGTTTTCGCGGGCTGAGCGAACCCGGCCCCGCGCCCGCTCGATGAAAAGCGGGCACGGGGATTAGCTAGCTGTGGGTGGGAGGGCCTGCCTCAGTCGGCGGCAACGGTGCGCTGGTGCTGCTCGCCCAGGCCCTGGATGCCCAGGCGCATTTCCTGGCCCGGCTTGAGGTACACCGACTGTGGCTTGACGCCCATGCCCACGCCCGGCGGCGTGCCGGTGGAGATGACGTCACCCGGTTGCAGACTCATGCAGCGGCTGAGGTAGGCGATGATCTGGGCCACCGTGAAGATCATGGTGCGAGTGTTGCCGTTCTGGTAGCGATGGCCGTCCACCTCCAGCCAGAGATCGAGGTTCTGCGGGTCGGCCACCTCGTCGGCGGTCACCAGCCAGGGGCCGAGCGGGCCGAAGGTGTCGAAGCCCTTGCCCTTGTCCCAGGTGCCGCCGCGTTCGAGTTGCCACTCGCGCTCGGAGACGTCGTTGACCACGCAATAGCCGGCTACGTGATCCAGGGCATGGGCCTCGTCGATGTAGCGCCCGGCCTTGCCGATCACCACGCCCAGCTCCACTTCCCAGTCGGTCTTGGTCGAGTCGCGGGGGATCTGCACGGCATCGTTGGGCCCGCAGATGGCGCTGGTCCACTTGTTGAACACCACTGGCTCCTTGGGCACGTCCAGGCCGGACTCGGCGGCGTGGTCGGCGTAGTTGAGGCCGATGCAGATGAACTTGCCGACCCGGCCCACGCAGGGGCCCAGGCGCGGGGTGCCGTCCACCAGCGGCAGGCTGTCCGGGTCCAGCTGGCGCAGCCGGGCCAGGGACTCGGCGCCGAGCGCCTCGCCGGCGAGATCGGCCACCTGGCCGGAGAGATCGCGAAGCCGGCCCTGGGCATCCAGCAGACCGGGTTTTTCCTGGCCCTGGGGGCCGTAGCGCAAGAGTTTCATCGGAGCTCCTATGAGGGGAAAAGGGTGCGGACGAAAAACGGCGTCAGACGCTCCAGCCGCCATCGATCACCTGGGCGGTCCCGGTGACGAAGGCGGCGGCGTCGGAGGCAAGATACAGGGCAAGGGCGGCGATCTCCTCCGGCCGACCCACGCGACCCATCGGCTGGCGGGCGGCGAAGGCGGCCTGCACCTCGGCTTCGCTGCGGCCTTCGCGAGCGGCCTGGTCGGCGATGCGCTGGTGCAGCGAGGGGGAATCCACGGTGCCGGGGCAGATGGCGTTGCAGCGGATGCCCTGGCCGACATAGTCGGCGGCCACCGACTTGGTCAGGCCGATCACCGCCGCCTTGCTGGCGCCATAGGCGCAGCGATTGGCCACGCCCTTGAGGCTGGAGGCGATCGAGGCCATGTTGATGATGCAGCCGCCGCCCTGGGCCAGCATGCCGGGCAGCACGGCGCGGATCATGCGGTACATGGCGGTGGCGTTGAGTTCGAAGGAGAAGCGCCAGGCGTCTTCGTCGCAGTTGAGGATGCTGCCGGCGTGGACGTAGCCGGCGCAGTTGAACAAGACGTCCAGGCTGCCCAGCTCGGTGACCAGCGCGGTCACGGCGGCGGCATCGGTGACGTCGAGCACCCGGGTCTGCAGCCCTTCGAGGCTGTCCAGGGCGGCGGCATTGATGTCGGTGGCGATGACCTCGGCACCGGCGCGGTGGAAGGCGAGGGCGGTGGCCCGGCCGATCCCCTGGCCGGCGGCGGTAACCAGGACGCGTTTGCCTGCATGACTCATGCGAAGACCTCTTGGCTGTTTATTGTTGTGAGTCGCCTGACCGCCAGCGGTCAATGGTCAGGCCATTGGTCCTATTGTTTAGACCCTGCTAGGCTCTCAGGCAAGGATTTTTTCGCGGCAGACTGCGCGACCTGCATGAGACGAGACCGCCATGCCCCTTCAGGTGATTGAAAAACCACGGCTTTACCGGCAGATCGCCGACCAGTTGCGCGCCCTCATCGACGGCAGCGAATATCCGCCGGGCAGTTGCCTGCCCGCCGAGCGCGAACTGGCCAAGCAACTGGGGGTGAGTCGCGCTTCGGTACGCGAGGCGCTGATCGCCCTGGAGGTGATCGGCCTGGTGGACGTGCGCGTCGGCGATGGCGTGCGGGTCTGCGCGCCCAGCGCCCCGCCGCCACCGGACACCCCGGTGCTGGAGCTGGCCGGGCGCGGCCAGTGGGCGGAGATGGATCCGGAGCTGAGCCTGGCGCTGGACCTGGACGCCGAGATCCCGCCCTTCGCCCTGCTGCAGGCGCGCCGCCTGGTGGAGCCGGAAGCCGCCGCCCTGGCCGCAAGCCACGCCAGCGCCAGCGAACTGGCCGGCATCCGCGCGGCCTATGGGCGCAACGTCGAGGACAATCGTCTGGGGTCGACCACCCATCCCGGCGACCGGCTGTTCCATATCCGCATCGCCCAGGCCAGCGGCAATCCGGCCTATGCGCTGCTGTTGCGCCATCTGCTCGGCCATCGCTACGGCAGCATGTTCCAGCTGCTGCAGCGCCGCTACACCCCCGAAGACATGCCCGACCGCTCCCAGCAGGAGCACCTGGCCATCCTCGAAGCCCTGGAAGCCCACGACCCCGAAGCCGCCCGCCAGGCCATGGCCACGCACCTGGACGCGGTGACCCGCATCTTCGCGCGGCCGGCCGTGGAGTGAGGGGGTTGAGGTGCCTCGGTTTTTCCCCCTCTCCCTCTGGGAGAGGGCTGGGGTGAGGGTGCCGTGCCCGCGTTGGGCTTCGCTGCGCTCAGCACCAACCTACGGGTAGGGCGGATTCGTGGACAAGGCTGCGCCGTTGTCCACCCTACGGTGCGGCGCCACCTCTCTGCTCGGAGCTGCTCCCTCTCCCTCTGGGAGAGGGTTGGGGTGAGGGTGGTTGGAGCGCGTTGGGCTTCGCTGCGCTCAGCGCCAACCTACGAGTGTGTGGTGCTTCGTGGACAAGGCTGCGCCGTTGTCCACCCTACGGTGCGGCGCCACCTCTCTGCTCGGAGCTGCCCCCTCTCCCTCGGGGAGAGGGTTGGGGTGAGGGTGCCGTGCCCGCGTTGGGCTTCTCTGCGCTCAACGCCAACCTACGGGTGTGTTGCTTCGTGGATAAGGCTGCGCCGTTGTCCACCCTACGCAGGGCAACAACCCCGCGCGGAACCGCCCCCTCTCCCTCGGGGAGAGGGCTGGGGTGAGGGCGAACCCTGCGACGATGCCGTAGGGTGGAAAACCGCGCAGCGTTTTCCACGCGAATCCCGCGCGCGACGCCCGTCTGTACGGCCCCTTAGCCACCTGGCTGTGGCTGTTCCTGTCGCCTGCCAACCGCTGACAATCGACTCTTTGCCCCAGGAGTCCACCGCCATGTCCCTCGTCTTTCATCAGGTCGATGTCTTCGCCCAGCGCCCCCTGGAGGGCAATGCCCTGGCGGTGGTCTGCGGCGCCGATGCGCTGTCCACCGAGCAGATGGCCGCCCTGGCGCGCTGGACCAACCTGTCGGAAACCACCTTTCTCCTGCAGCCGACCGATCCGGCGGCGGACTACCGGGTGCGCATCTTCACCCCGCAGCGCGAGCTGCCCTTCGCCGGGCATCCGACCCTGGGCAGCTGCCATGTCTGGTTGCGCGAAGGCGGGCGGCCCAAGGGCGGCGAAGTGATCCAGGAATGCGGCGCCGGCCTGGTGTCGATCCGCGCCGCCGGAGAGGAGCTGGCCTTCGCCGCGCCGCCGCTGGTGCGAGGCGGCGCGGTGGAGCCCGAGGTACTGGCGCGCATTGCCCGGGGCACCGGCCTGGCGCCCGCGCGCATCCAGGCCAGCCAGTGGGCCGACAACGGCCCCGGCTGGGTGGCGGTGCTGCTTGAAAGTCGCGAGGAATTGCTGGCGATCCGGCCGGACTATGCCGCCCTGGAAGGCCTCAACGTCGGCCTGATCGCCCCCTGGACGGGCAGCGCGGCCGAGGCGCAATTCGAGGTGCGTGCCCTGATGGGCGAGGAATTCGCCGAAGACCCGGTCACCGGCAGCCTCAATGCCAGCCTGGCGCAGTGGCTGATCCCGGCGGGCCTGGCGCCGGAGCGCTATCTGGCCAGCCAGGGGACGGCGATGGGCCGGCGCGGTCGGGTACGGGTAGCCCGTATCGCCGACCAGATCTGGGTGGGTGGCGCGGTGCAGGACTGCATCCGCGGCACCCTTACCCTCTAGCAGGCGCGGATCACAGCCCGACCGAGCGTCCCTTGAAGCCAGCCGCATCGAAGTAGCGGGTGTCGCCGACGTTCTGGGTCTTGAGTTCGGTGACCAGCCCGCCCGCCGCCGGCGCGGAACGCTGCACCTGGTGGCTGGCCTTGACCGGCTTGCCGCCTTCCAGACTCTCGCCGATCACCCGGCCGACCAGTTGCCCCTTGGCCGGGATCTCCAGGTGCAGCAGGTGTGCCAGGGTCTGGCCGACGTCGGCGTTGCTGACCGGACTCGGGTCGACGAAGCCCTTGCGGAAGTCCGGACCGATCGCCGCCATGAAGTTGTGGGTGTCGCCGCGGCTGAAGCTGCCGTGCATGCCCTGGCCCTGCTGCAGCCCGGTATCGGCCACTTCCACGGCGCAGACGTCGGGCTTGCCGCAGCCGCTGTCATAGGAGCGGAAGTTGACCACGATGGCCGGGTAGGGGGTGAGCGCCGAACCCTTGAGGTTGATCACCGAGAGCGGCAGGGTGCCGGGAATCTTGCCCAGGTCGTCATCGACGAACAGGCCGCTGACGTAGTCCTGCTTGAGCAGCGCCGCGACCACCTTGGGCGCCAGCGCCTTGGCATCGCCCTGTGGGAGATAGACCAGGTCCGAGCCGCCGTTGGCCGCCACCACCACCTCCGGCTTGGCCGGGTCGGGGCCGATCAGGCCATTGGCCTTGCTCGGATGCTGGCCCTGGTCCATCGCCACCGCGGCGCCCTTGGCGTCCGGATCGAGCAGCGGCAATTTCAGCGCGGCGGCGAGATCCAGCGCGAGGAAGCCGGGCGGCAGCTGTCCCTTTGGCACGTCGGGGTAGCTGGCCTTGGCCGCCGGACTGGTCTTGCTCTCCTTGGAGATGGTGGAGAAGCCGTGGTCGGCGCTGACGAAGATGTCGGTGTTGCCGTCCAGGCCCAGCTCCTTCAGCCGGGCGCGCAGGGCGCCGAGGTTGGCGTCGACGTTGCGGATGGCGGCCAGGCTGGTGGGGCCGTTGATGCCCGGGGTGACCTTGCCCAGGCTGTCGCCCTGATTGTGCTGGGTGCCGTCGGGATCGCGCGACCAGAACACCAGCACGAAGGGCTTGCCGCTCGCCTTGAAGCGCGGCAGCAGCACCTGGTTGGTGACGTCGAGGAAGTAGCGCTGCTGCTCGACGTTGGCACTCAGGGTGCCCGGCGTGGTGGCGTTGCCGGCCTTGCCGTTGGCGCCCCGGCTCGGGGCTTCCAGCGGCAGACCGGCCTGTTTCAGGGCGTCCTGCATGGCCGCGCTCAGCGGAATGCCGGTGGGGTGACCGGTGGAATCGTCGACGATCACCGTCTTCTCGCCGTCGCGGGCGGTCACGTCCTGGATGGCCACCGGACCGAGCTTGCCGACGGCGGCGGTGGACAGGCCCGCCTGGCGCGCGGCGGCCAGCAGGGTCTCCTCGTCCAGGTAGTTGCCGGCGAAATGCTCGTCGACGTCGCCCAGCACCTCGTCGTTTTCCAGGAAGGGCGTGACGCTGTTGTTGGCGCCCGGGACCGGGAAGCCGGTGTAGATCGTGTTACCGAAATCCCCGGTATCGCCCAAGTAGTGCCCGGTGGCCATGGCCGAGGCATTGGGCGTGGTGAAGGTCGGGAACAGCGAATGGCTGTTCTGGAAGTTCACACCCTCGCGGCGCAGCTGGGCCAGATTCGGCGCGGTCTGGGCATCGACGATGTTGGCGCGCAGGCCGTCGGGGATGAAGAGGATGACGTTGCGCGCCGGCTCCGCGGCCATGACGGCCGAACTGGCGAGGAGGGCGAGACTGCAGGCACGGGCGAGACGGGTAGGAAGGAACGCCATGGAAGATTCTCTGTACAGGTAGAAAGACAGCAGAGATGTAACAAGGGATTGCTGCAATTTTATGATGACAGCGCCATGACAGGGGGCGGCATCCTTTGTGCAGCGCTCGGGTCCCCATCCAAGGAGCTGCCCATGGCCCACGCCTTCGAGAGCACCACCGCCGCTGCCCGTCACCTTGACCTGGAAACCCCGGCCATCCGCCAGGCCCGCATCGATCTCGCCGCCTGTTTCCGCATGGCCGCCCGACTGGGCCTGGGCGAGGGGATCTGCAATCACTTTTCCTTCGTGGTGCCCGGCCACGATGACCTTTTCCTGGTCAATCCCTATGGCCTGGCCTTCGCCGAGGTCACCGCCTCTTCGCTGCTGATCTGCGACTTCACTGGCGGTGTGGTCGTAGGGGAAGGGGCGCCCGAGGCCACTGCCTTCTATATCCATGCCCAGCTGCACCGGCTCAATCCCGGGGCGCGGGCCGCCTTCCACACCCATATGCCCCACGCCACGGCGCTCTGCCTGCTGGAAGGCGAACCCTTCGTCTGGGCCGGGCAGACCGCGCTGAAATTCTATGACCGCCTGAGCGTGGACGAGGACTACAACGGCCTGGCGCTGGACGCGGCCGAAGGCGAACGCATCGCCCGGGCGGCGGGTGACGCGGCGGTGGTCATGCTGAAGAATCACGGACCGCTGGTGCTGGGGCCGAGCATCGCCGAGGCTTGGGACGATCTCTACTACCTGGAGCGCGCCGCCGAGGTGCAACCCAAGGCCATGGCCAGCGGCCGGCCACTCAAGCCGGTGGCGCCCGCCATCGCGCACGCCGCCTGCCAGCAGATGCTGCAGGGCAATGCCGACAGCGCACGGCTGCACCTGGACAGCGTGAAGCGCCAGCTCCTGCGGCTGGAGCCGGACTACCGGGACTGAAAGAGGCGATCAGCCGCCGCAGCTGCGACGCTGCGGCAAGGCCCGTGGCTGCGGGGTGGAACGCTCCAGCGCGGCGGCCGCGACCGCGGGCAGCTGGGCATCCAGTTGCTCGACCAGGCGCTCGCGCAACTGGCGCTTGAGCGCGCGACTCATGTCCAGCTGACCGTGATGATCCAGCGCCTGGAAGCCCTGCTGGAGGATCTCGATGGACAGCGACTGGACCTTGGCGCCCAGGGGGCAGGCATCGAAGGCGAGCGACTGGGCGTGGGCTGACGGCATCCTGGTGATCATGGCTGTCCCTCCTGGACCAGAGCCCCATCATGCCAGGCCCGGCGGAGAGCGCTGGAGGGGCAAAGCGCGGACGCGTGGACTGCTGCGCATTTTGTCGACGCGAAAAAAAGCCCGGGATCCTCCCGGGCTAAAAGCGCAGATGTCAGCTTCTACGATGCCTTGTCGGCATGGAGGAGAGCTTGCCACCGCCCGGCTTATGGCTGCCTTAACGCCGCTCAGCGAATCAGCGTGGCCAGCAGGGCCATGCAGGCGATGGCGGTAAAGATCAGCAGGAGGTGCAGCAGGGAGAGCTTGTCCATGGGCGAGGGCACGGGTAGCGACGCGGATGGCCGATGATAGCAAAGAGCTACCACCTGTTGCCCGGCCGCAGCTCAGGACGGCTGCAGCATCGCCTGGATCCGTCGCTCCAGCGTATCCAGGGTGAAGGGCTTGGTCAGGATCCGCATGCCGGTGTCGAGATCGCCGTCGCCGATGACATTGGCCTCGGCATAGCCGGTGATGAACAGCACCGGCAACTGCGGCCGCAGCCTGCGCAGGGCATCGGCCAGCTGGCGGCCATTGAGCGCCCCGGGCAGGCCGACGTCGGTCACCAGCAGATCCAGGTGGGTATCAGGCGCGAGCAGGGCCAGGGCAGTGGCGGCATCGGCCGCCTCCAGCACCTGGTAGCCCTGGGCGAGCATGGCATCCACCAGCAGGGTGCGGATGGTCGGTTCGTCGTCCACCACCAGGATGGTCTCGCCCTGGCCGGGCCGGCTGGGTTCGAGCTCGGGATAGACCGGGGCGCTGGCTACCGGTGCCAGGCGATGGCGCGGCAGATAGAGATTTACCCGGGTGCCGGCGCCGGGCGCGGAGTCGATGCGGATCTCGCCACCCGACTGCAGCACGAAGCCGTGCACCATGGACAGCCCCAGGCCGGTGCCCTGACCCAGCGGCTTGGTGGTGAAGAAGGGATCGAAGGCCCTGTCGAGCACCTCGGCGCTCATGCCGCTGCCGGTATCGCCCACGCTCAGGCGCACGTAGTCGCCCGGAGGCAGCGCCTGGCACCCGGCCTGGGCCTCGTCGAGGCGTTCGTTGCTCAGGACGATACGGATGCGGCCGCCGTCGGGCATGGCGTCGCGGGCATTGAGGCAGAGATTGAGCAGGGCGTTTTCCAGCTGCAGGCCGTCGATGTGGGTCAGCCAGAGCCGGGGATCGGCTTCGCGCTCCAAGGCGATCTGCGGGCCGATGCTGCGCTGGATCAGGTCTTCCAGGCCGATCACCAGTTGCTCCAGGGCCACCGGTTGCGGATCCAGGGTCTGGCGGCGGGAAAAGGCCAGCAGCCGGTGGGTCAGGGCGGCGGCGCGCTGGGCGGCGCTGCGGGCGGTGCCGGTGTAGCGCTCCAGGTCCTGCAGGCGGCCCTGGCGCAGGCGCAGGTCGAGCAGCTCCAGCGAACCTAGGATGCCGGTCAGCAGGTTGTTGAAGTCATGGGCGATGCCGCCGGTGAGCTGGCCGACGGCTTCCATCTTCTGCGACTGGCGCAGCGCTTCTTCCATCAGCCGGATGCGTTCCTGCTCGTTGAGGCGCTCGGTGACGTCGTAGGCGAACTCATAGGCGCCGATACAGCGGCCTTCGGCATCGTGCAGGGGGCTGAACTGCAGCTCGTAATGGCGCTGCGTCGAGGCCTCGTCCACCGAGACGATCTCGCGGAAGGTCTCACCCGCGAAGGCACGCTGCCACAGCGGGATGATCACCTCGTACAACTCGGGACGCCGCTTTAGGTTCTCGCTCATGGAGCCGCCGATGTGGGGGCGGACACCCAATACGCGTTCGAAGACATCGGCGCCGGAGCCGTTGATCGCCAGCCAGCGAAAGTCGAAATCCACCACCTGGATCAGGGCCGCGGAGCCGTCCACCACATTGGCCAGGATGCGGTTGGCGGCCAGGGCGGCCTGCACCCGTTCTTCGAGGGTTTCGTTGAGTTGCCGCAAGGCGATTTCGGCGCGCTTGCGTGGGGTGATGTCCTGGAACAGCACGGCGACCTGGCGGCGGCTGGCCGGCTCGATGCGAAAGGCGGTCAGCTCCAGGTAGCGCCCGGTGGCTACCAGTTCCTGCTCGAAGCGGATGGCTTCGCCGGTGCGCAGCACGTGGCCATAGCGATCGAGCCAGGCCTGGGCCTCGTCGCCGACCACCTCGCGCAGCTTCTTGCCGACAATGTTGGCAATGCCGGCATGGGCGGTATAGGCCGGATTCGCCTCGACATGGACGTAGTCGCTCAGCGGTCCATGGGGGCCGTCGATGAATTCGATGATGCAGAAGCCTTCGTCCATGGCGTTGAACAGGAACTGGTAACGCTCGCTGGCCAGGGCGACGGGGCTTTCGGGGAGTGCGGCGCGGGCGTCGAGATGCTGGCGCAGCTGCTGATTGCGCTGCTCCAGCTCGGCAAGGCGCGCCAGCAGGGAAGGGGTGTCGGCGACAGGCACGGCAGGCTCGGCGAGAAGGATGAGGCGACGGCTTCGCTTCAAAGACCGGCATTAGACGGTCCGGGCTGGGAAAGTGCCAGGCGCGTCACAGATTCTTCACGGCGTCGTTTCGGCGCGAGGCGGGATCCTTCACCGGGGCGCGCGCGCCTGCTCCGGTAGCCAGGTCTAGCCTCTGGAGCGTTGTCTGACCACTCTGCTTTGGGTGGATTGACACCTTGGAAAGTCACTCATACGATGTCATATGAATATCTGGTAACAGCTTTCCAACGACCCCGGTTCACGCCGGTCAATAACAACAAGTCAGGAAGCCTATTCGATGACTATCCAGGTCACTCCCGAGACGGAGTCCGCCCTGCGGCCGCAGGTCCCGCCCGTCGCCGCTACCCAACAAGCCTCCCGCATCACCCGCTACCGCTGGCTGATCTGCGCCCTGCTGTTCATCGCCATCGGCATCAACTACATCGACCGCCAGATGATCGGCATCCTCAAGCCCACGCTGCAGGCGGACCTGGGCTGGACGGAGACCGACTACGCCAAGATCGTGTTCTGGTTCCAGTGCGCCTACGCCATCGGCTTCCTGACCTTTGGCCGCATCATCGACAAGGTCGGGGTGCGCATCGGCTACGCTCTGGCCTTCACCATCTGGACCATCGCCAGCATCGGTCACGGCATCGCCCATACCGTCACCCACTTCGTGCTGGTGCGCTTCACCCTCGGCTTCGGCGAGTCCGGCAGCTTCCCGGCCAGCCTCAAGGCGGTGTCGGAATGGTTTCCGCAAAAGGAGCGCGCCCAGGCCACCGGGCTGTTCAACGCCGGCACCGCCATGGGCCCGATCATCACACCTTTGCTGGTTCCGGCCATCACCCTGGCCTGGGGCTGGCGCGCGGCCTTCATCTCCATCGGCATCGTCACCGCCCTGTGGCTGATCGCCTGGCTGCTGATCTATCGCCGCCCCCACGAGCACCCCAAGGTGAGTCGTGAAGAGCTGGCCTACATCCAGGCCGACGATGGCTCCCCGGTGTCGGCCACCCCGACCGCCCCGACCAAGATCTCCTGGTTCAAGCTGCTGACCTTCCGCGAGACCTGGGCCTATGCCGCCGGCAAGTTCCTCACCGATCCGATCTGGTGGCTGTACCTGTTCTGGCTGCCGGACTTCCTCGGCAAGACCTACGGCCTGAATCTGAAATCCTTCGGTCCGCCGCTGATCGCCATCTATATCCTCGCCGACATCGGTTCGGTGATGGGCGGCTGGGGCTCGTCCAAGCAGATGAAGCTCGGCCGCAGCGCCAACCTGGCGCGCAAGACCACCATGCTGCTCTGCGCCCTGGCGGTCGTGCCCATCGTCACCGCCCAGTTCGTCTCCAGCCTGTGGCTGGTGGTCGGCATCATCGGCCTCGCCGCCGCGGCCCACCAGGCCTGGTCGGCCAACCTGATGACCCTGCCGTCGGACCTCTTCCCCAAGGAAGCCGTGGCCTCGGTGATCGGCATCGGCGGTACCGCCGGCGCCATCGGCGGCATGCTGATGACCACCTACAACGGCTACATCCTGGAGATCTTCAAGTCCTACCAGCCGATCTTCATCGTCGCCGGCAGTGCCTACCTGGTGGCCATCGTGGTTATCCATGTGCTCACGCCGCGACTCAAGCCGGTGCCGCTGGAGCGCATCTCGGTGGACTGATCGTCACCCTGCCGAGGCACCCACAGCCGCCGGGTCTTCCCCCGGCGGCTTTTTTTCGCCCGCCGCTGTCCGGATCGCGCAGGGACCTGTCCTGCTCGCGAGCGCAGCGAAGCGGCGGGACGGTCAGACTCCGGGGTCCAGTCCTGGAGTCCCTTATGCTCAAGCAACCCCAGACCAAGTACCCCGCCTTCGCCGCGCCGGCCTTGCCCGATCGCCAATGGCCGAGTCGCCAGCTGACCCAGGCACCGCGCTGGTGCTCAACCGACCTGCGCGATGGCAACCAGGCCCTGATCGAGCCCATGGGGCTGGAGCGCAAGCGGCGCTTCTTCGCCCTGCTGCTGGCCGTGGGTTACCGGGAAATCGAGGTGGCCTTTCCGGCGGCGTCCAAGACCGATTTCGCCTTTGTGCGCGAACTGGTCACCGCGGACGGGCTGCCGGACGATCTCTGGCTGCAGGTGATGACGCCGGCGCGCAGCGAGTTGATCGAGCGCACCTTCGCGGCCCTGGTCGGGGCGCCCCGTGCCATCGTGCATCTCTACAACGCCACCGCGCCGCTGTTTCGCCGGGTGGTGTTCGACCAGGATCGCGCCGCCACCCTGGCCATGGCGGTCGCCGGTACCCAGCGCGTGCGCGCCCTGTGCGACGCCCAGCCGGAGACCGCCTGGACCTATCAGTATTCGCCCGAGACCTTCTGCTTCACCGAGGCGGACTTCGTCCTGGAGATCTGCCAGGCGGTGCGCGAGGCCTGGCAGCCCTCGGCGGAGCGCCCGTTGATCCTCAATCTGCCGGCGACGGTGGAAGTGGCCACGCCCAATGTCTACGCCGATCAGATCGAGGGCTTCATCCGCGGCCTGGGTGCGGCGCCCCACGTGACCATCAGCGTCCATCCGCACAACGACCGGGGCACCGGCGTCGCCTGCGCCGAACTGGCCCAGCTGGCCGGGGCCACGCGGGTGGAGGGCTGTCTGTTCGGCAATGGCGAGCGCACCGGCAACGTCGACCTGGTGACCCTGGCGCTGAATCTCTACAGCCAGGGGATCACGCCGGGGATCGACTTCTCGCGCCTGGAAGAGGTGGCCAGCGTGGTGGAGGCCTGCAACCAGCTGACCATCCATCCGCGCCATCCCTATGGCGGTCGCCTGGCCCTGGCCGCCAATGCCGGGCAGGGCGCGGCCCTGGGGCTCGTCGATCCGGCCGAGCTGGGGCTCAGGGCGCGGCGGGGCTGACCTCTTCGGGCAAGCCCGCCTGGCCGCGATAGGCCGAGGGCGACACTCCCAGCACCTGGCGGAAGCGGGTGGCGAAGGCACTGGGGCTGGCATAGCCGTGGTCCAGGGCGACGTCGACGATGGGGTGGCCGGCGGCCAGGGAGGTCAGGCTGGAATCCAGCCGCGCCCGCTGCAGCCACTGGCCGAAGGTCAGGCCGGTCTCCTTGAGGAACAGCCGGCTCAGGGTGCGCTCGCTGACCGCCAGCCGCGCGGCGGCGCGGGTCAGCGTCCAGCGCTCGCCCGGGTGCTGGCGCAGGTGGCGGCAGAGTTCGGCGAGCGTGGCATCCACCGGCCAGGGCAGGTGCAGTCCGGCGGTGGGCGAGCCCTGCAACTCGTCGAGCATCAGCTGCAGGATATAGCGGGCGCGCCCTTCGGCCGGTCGATCGGCGGGCAGGGGCAGGGCGGCCAGGATGAGTTCCCGCAGCAGCGGCGAGACGGCGATCAGCTGGCAGCGCGTCGGCAGCTCGGCCCGTACCCGCGGATCGACGAACAGGGTGCGCACCTCGACGCGGCCCAGCAGGTGCAGATCGTGCTCTTCGCCGGCGGGTACCCAGACCCCCCGCCCGGGCGGCACCACCCAGCGACCCTGGGCGGTGTTGACGATGACCACGCCGCAGAGGGCATGGATCAGCTGCGCCTGGCGATGGCTATGGGGCGGCACCCGGTCGCCATGGGCGAAGTCCTGGGCCACGGCGTGGAGGCCATTGCACGAGCTGAAGTCGATGAGCATGGCGTCAGGACGGCGCGCGGCCGGCCAGCCATTTGCCCAGCAGGGCATCGAGCTGCCGCTGCTCGGCCTCGCTGAGGGTGGCCAGGGCGCGGCGCTCGTTGTCCACGTGGGCGGCCATCAGGCCATCGATCAGGGCGAAGCCGTTCGCGCTGAGGGCCACCAGGGTACTGCGGCGATCCTCGGGATTCCTGCGTCGCTCGATCAGGCCGGCACGCTCCAGGCGGTCGAGGCGATTGGTCATGCCGCCCGAGGAGATCATGGCCGATTCATAGAGCACGGTCGGACTCAGGGCATAGGGCTCGCCGGCGCGCCTCAGGGTCGCCAGGACGTCGAATTCGCCATAGTGCAGCCGGTGTTCGTCGAAGAAGGGCTGCAGGACATCGCGATTGAGCACCTGGGCCATCTCGCCCAGGCGACCCACCAGGCGCATGGGCAGGGCATCCAGGTCGGGGCGCTCGCGGTGCCACTGATCCACGGCGAATTCGGCGCGATCGGCCATCGGCTTACCTCAGGAATATATCTTGATGTTAAGATACTTCTCATCAAGAGAAATACCGAGTCGTGCTGGAGATTGTCCATGCTTTCCGCGTCATCATCATCCCCGACCATGGCCGCACCACGCCAGGACGCCTTCCTCGCCGTGTTGCTGGTGCTGCTGGTCGGCGTGAATCTCAGACCCATCCTGGCGGCCATCGGTCCGCTGCTGGATAACATCCAGGCGGCCACCGGTCTGGAGGGCAGCGGCGCCGGGGCGCTGACCACCCTGCCCATCGCCGCCATGGGTCTCTGCGCCCTGGGCGGCGCCCGCCTGCAGGCCTGGCTCGGCGAGCGCCGTGGCATCGCCCTCGGCCTGCTGCTGCTGGCCCTGGCCAATGCGCTGCGCTGGAAAGAACCGGGCGGCCTGGGGCTGATCCTCACCGCCGGTCTGGGCGGGGTCGGCATTGCCCTGGTGCAGGCGCTGATCCCCGCCTACATCCGCCGCTGCCATCCGCAGCGCACCAGCACCCTGATGGGTCTCTACACCACCGGCATCATGGGTGGCGCGGCCGTGGCGGCGGCGACCGCCGCGCCCCTGGCCGAGCAGTGGGGCTGGGCCCAGGGCCTGGCGCTCTGGACCCTGCCGGTGCTGCTGGCGCTCGGCGTCTGGCTGGCCCTGGCCCGTCCGGACGCGCCGGTGCAGCACGCGGCACCCCGCGCGCAACCCTGGCGGCAGCGCCAGGCCTGGCTGCTGCTGGCCTTCTTCGGCATCGGTACCGCCGCCTACACCCTGGTGCTGGCGTGGCTGCCGCCGTACTACACCGGCCTCGGCTGGCCACCGGCCGACAGCGGCCTGCTGCTGGGCGGCGTGAGTCTCGCCGAGGTCAGCGCCGGCCTCCTGCTGTCGGCGACCATCGCCCGCCTGCGCAACCGCCGGCCGCTGGTGTTGGGGGTACTCGGCGTGGTGCTGGTGGGGCTGCTGTGCCTGGCGCTGGCGCCGCTGCCATTGGCGGTGCCGACCGCCATCCTGCTCGGCCTGGGCATCGGCGCACTGTTTCCGCTGTCGCTGATCCTGGCGATGGACCAGGTGCGCGATCCCGCCGACGCCGGCGCGCTGCTCGGTTTCGTCCAGGGCGGTGGCTATCTGATCGCCAGCCTGGCGCCGCTGGCCGCCGGCATCCTGCGCGACTACCTGGACAGCCTGGCCAACGCCTGGCTGCTGATGGCGGTGGGCGTGGTGGTGCTGATGGGCCTCGGCCTGCGCCTGACCCGCCCGGAGCGCCCGGTCGTGGCGCGCGGCTGCCAGCAGGCCTAGCTGTTTGAACCTAGCCCGCGCGCGGCAGGCGCAACTCCACGCAAAAGCCGCCCCGCGCCCTATTGCTGAAGCTCAGGGCACCGCCCAGGCGGCGGGTGATGGTCTCGACGATGGCCAGCCCCAGCCCGGCGCCCTGGGGGTTGCCGGCGCTGTAGAAGCGATCGCACAGCCGCGCTAGCTCGGCTTCGTCCACCCCGGGGCCGCGATCCTCCACCCGCAGCAGCACGCCCTGGTCCTGGCTGGCCTCGATGCCGACTTCCACCGTGCTGCCGGCGGGGGCGAAGGCCAGGGCATTGGTCACCAGATTCTGCAGGGCGATGGCGATGGCGTCCGGATCGCCCAGCACCGGCGGTCCGGCCTGGGCCGCCAGCACCAGCTCCACCTGCTGCCTGAGCGCCAGCGGCGTCAATTCCGCCAGTTCTTCCCGGACCAGGGGTTCCAGCGCCAGCGGCTGGACCTGGGTGGCGCCGGGTTCCAGCCGCGCCAGGGTCAGCAACTGGCTGGCCAGGCGGGTGGCCCGGCTGACGCCCTGGCGCAGATAGCCCAGGGCTTCGTCGCGCTCCGCGGCCGTCTCGGCGCGCTGGGCGTTCTGCGCATGCAGATCGAGGATCGCCAGCGGCGTACGCAATTCGTGGGCGGCGTCGGCGATGAAGCGCCGCTCGCGATCGAGCAGGGCGCGCAACTGGGCGAGCTGGTGATCCAGGGCGCCGCGCATGGGTTGCAACTCCGGCGGCAGCGGACCGGCCGGCAGCGGCGCCAGGCTGTGCGGATCGCGCTCGCGCAGTCCGCGGGCGAAATCCTGCAGCGGTCGCAGCCCCCAGCCCAGCAGCAGCCAGAGCACCCCGACCAGCAGCGGCAGGCCCACCAGGGTCGGCCAGAGGGTATGGCTGACGATGCGCTGGATCAGGTCCTGGCGCAGGTCTTCGCGCTCGCCGACCCAGATGCGCAGGCCGCCCTCGGCGGTGCGCACCAGCATCCCGCACCATTCGCGCCCGTTCTCGAACACCTCGTGCAGGCCCTCCGGCGGCACCTCGGCCAGCTGCGGTGCATTACCGGAACGGGCCAGCAGCCGGCCGTCGGCGGTCCAGATCTGGAAGGTCAGCTGATTCTCGTAGGGGTGCGCCGGCACGCTGCCGGGAACGGGTTGCATGGCGCGATCGAACACCCGGATCAGCGCCGGCCAGCTGGCTGCCGCCGGCGTGCCGGCCTGCAGCAGGCCTTCCAGCAGGCGCGCGCCCTGGACCAGCTGGGCGTCGTAGATGCCCTCGATCTCGCGATGGCTGTCGCGCAGCGCCAGCAGCGCGAGGGCCAGACTGCCGGCCAGCACCAGGGCCAGGGTGGGGGCGAGGATGCGGGTCCGGATGGCGATCATGGCTGACGCTCCAGCAGATAGCCCACCCCGCGCACGGTACGGATCAGGCCGCTGTCGAGTTTCTTGCGCAGGTTGTGGATGAGCACTTCCAGGGTGTTGCCCGAAGCGGCTTCCTGCCAGCCATAGAGGGCGTTGCTCAGGCGCTCGCGGGTGATGACGGCGCCCGGTCGCAGCAGCAGCTGGTGCAGCAGCTGGTATTCCATGGGCGTCACCACCACCTCGGCGCCGCGGTAGTGCACCACCTGGCTGGCCGGATCGAGGCTGATGCCGGCGTGCTCCAGCAGCGGTTGCGCGCGGCCACAGCTGCGGCGGATCAGGGCGCGCAGGCGCGCCTTGAGTTCGTCCAGGTCGCAGGGCTTGACCAGGTAGTCGTCGGCGCCGGCATCCAGGCCCTGGATGCGATCGGCCTTGGCGTCGCGGGAGGTGAGCACCAGCACCGGCACCTGGCCGTCCGGCTGGCTGCGCAGGCGGCGCAGCAGGTCGAGGCCGTCGAGGCGCGGCAGGCCCAGGTCGAGCAGCACCAGGTCGAAGCGCTCGGCGGCCAGGGCATGCTCGGCGGCCAGGCCGTCGGCCACCCAGTCCAGGGTATAGCCCTCGCCGCGCAGGGCCATGCGGATGCCCTGGGCCAGGGCCGCATCGTCTTCCACCAGCAGTACCCGCACGGCCGTGCTCCTCGTTCTGCAATGCCGTCAGGCCGCCATCATCGCTGGCGTCCTGGCGCAGCGGCAGGGGCAACTGTTACCGGGCGTTGCATCCTAAGACTGCATTAAGCTTCGCCGTCGAGTCTGGCCACTCCAATCACGAGGAGTGTCGCCATGCGCCGCCTGTTGCTGCCGTTGCGGTTCGCAAGTCCCCTGGCCCTCGCCGCCGAACCCCAGTGCACCCAGGCGGACAAGTCCACCTGGCAGGACGCCGAGAAATTCCAGGCGCAGCTGCGCGACCAGGGTTACGAGATCAAGAAGTTCAAGATCACCAAGGGCAACTGCTACGAGATCTATGGCTTCGACAAGGACCGGCGCAAGGTCGAGATCTATCACGACCCGGTGAGCGGCAAGGCGGTCAAGAGCGAGATCGACAGCTGATGAAGACGGCGACCGTGCGGCTCTGGGATCCCCTGGTACGGCTGTTCCACCTGTCGGTCGCCGCCGCCTTCTTCGCCAACTATTTCTTCAACGAGAAGGGCGCCTTCTGGCACCGCTGGATCGGCTACTACGCCAGTGCCTGGCTGCTGGTACGCCTGGTCTGGGGTTTCGTCGGCCCGCGCAGCGCGCGCTGGAGCGACTGCTGGCCGACCCGCGCCCGACTGGGCGCCCAGCTGCGTGATCTCTGCCAGGGGCGGCCCCATCATCGCCTCGGCCATTCGCCGCTGGGTGCCCTGGTGATGCTGCTGATGATGGCCGCCATCGGCGGCCTGGGCGTCACCGGCTTCCTCATGCGCGAGGTGGATGCCCTCTGGGGCGCCGACTGGCCCGGAGACCTGCACGCCTGCTTCGCCAACGGCCTGCTGGCGCTGGTCTGCCTGCATGCCGTGGCCGCCGTGGTGGAAAGCCTGAGGGTGGGCGACAACCTGCCGCTGTCGATGCTGACCGGTCGCCGCCGCCCGCTGGATGAGTCTTCCCCGCGCTACTAGGCGCAGTGCCCGTCGAGGGTGCCGGGCGGATCCACCTGTACCGTCACGTGCTGCAGGCCATGGCGACTGCGCAGCAGCTCGCCCACCAGGGTCGGCAGGCGCAGGGGATCGCTGCCCGGCGCCGGGGTGATGTGCAGGGTGGCGATGCGGGTTTCATCGGTCAGCGTCCAGACGTGCAGATGGCCCACCTCGGCCACCTCCGGCAGGGCGCGGACCGCCGCCGTGGCACCGGCCGTGTCGAATTCCCGCGGCGCGGCCTGCAAGAGCACCGCGCCTGCATCGCGCACCAGGGTCCAGGCCGATTTGACGATCAGCAGGGCGACCAGGATCGACAGCGCCGGGTCCAGCCAGGTCCAGCCGGTCCAGAGGATGCCCAGGGCGGCGACGATGGCGCCCACCGAGCCCAGCAGGTCGCCGGCCACATGCAGCAGGGCACCGCGCAGGTTGCTGTCGTCCTTGTGCCCGCTGTTGAGCACCACGAAGCCGACGATATTGACCACCAGGCCGATCACCGCCACCACCAGCATCGGGCCGGACAGCACCTCGGTGGGCTCGCGCAGCCGCATGATGGCTTCCCAGCCGATCCACAGGACCAGCAGCAGCAGGGCGACGCCATTGGTCAGGGCGGCGAGGATGCGCACCCGGTGGAAGCCATAGGTGAAGCGCGCATTGGCCGCCTTGGCCGCCACCCGGTAGGCCACCAGCGCCAGCAGCAGGGCCGCGGCGTCCGAGACCATATGGCCGGAATCGGCGATCAGCGCCAGGGAGCCGGACCACCAGCCGCCCACGGCCTGGACGATGGCGTAGCCAAAGGTCAGGACGAAGACCAGCTTGAGCTTGCGCTCGTTGGCGGCGGTCACCCGCGGGGCGTGGGAATGACCATGGCCATGGTCGTGGCCATGCTGATGATCGTGGTCGTGGTCGTGGTCGTGGTCGTGGTCGTGGTGAGAGGTGGAGCCACTCATCTACAGGTCTCCGGAGCATTGAGGAAGCAGTGGGCACGGGCCCTTCTCTGACCATCCTGAAGCCTGAAGTGACTTCAGGGTCAAGCCGGTCGGCTTGCGTCTGACCCTTTGGTCATCTGTTACCGCGCATGAGTCGCTAAGACTTCATTAAGGTTCGCCCCTCAGGGTAGCGGCTTCCCGTCGCTGGAGCCCGCCATGCCCGCTTGCCTTTGCCGTCCCTCGCGCATGCGCAGGGCACCCTGATGCTGCTCGCAGCCTTCTCCCGTCCCCGCGCCTCGGGCTGGCGGCCCTGGCGCAATCTGCTGCTGCTGAGCAGTCTGAGTTGCCTGCTGTTGCTGGCCGACGATTTCCTGCAGCAAGGCTTCACGGCAAACAACCGCGCCGAGCTGGAGGCGGGCTATGTGGCCGCGCTCTGGGTGTTCAGCCTGGCGCTCTGGCTGAGCAATCTGCCGCGCCTGGCGGCGGTCATCCTGCTGGGGTTCGCGCTGATGCAGCTGCTGCAGCTGGGCAACCTGAGCTTCTTCGGCGAACCACTCAGCGCCATCGACATCCAGGCCCTGCTGGGCGATACCGCCGAAGTGCGCCAGACGCTGTGGCTCAGTCTGCCCGAACACTGGACGGTGCTGCTGTGCGTGGGACTGCCCTATGGACTGCTGATCGCCCTGCATCTCCAGTTGCCAGGCCGGATACCGCTGCCGGCCAGTCGCTGGGCGCTGATCCTGATCGCCGCGGTGCTGCTGTCCAAACCCTATCGCGCCACCTACCGCAATCTCGATGCCTTCGTGCCGAGTCCCGCGCGCAGCGGGCTGCACAACAGCCTCAACGCCTTTTCCGCCTGGGCGGTGCGCCTGGCCGGGCGTGACGATGTCGTCCTGCCGCCCACCGCCTATGCGCCCTATGGACTGGCCCAGGTGCCCAGCAGTGCGCGACACGTCTGGCTGGTGGTGGCCGATTCCCTGCGCAGCGACCGCCTGGGGGCCTTTGGCTATGCGCGCAATACCACCCCTAGGTTGTCGGCCTATCTGGCGGGCAATCCCCAGACGCTGATCCGGCCGGGGGTGGCGGCAGGGGTGGCCACCGACGTGAGCCTGCCCTACCTGCTCAATCCGATCCGCGAACCGGGCCAGGACGGACGCCTGCGCAGTGGCGAGATCAATCTGTTCCGCTTCGCCCAGGCCGCCGGCTTTCGCACCCACTGGCTGTCCTCCCAGGAATCCAAGTTGCTGGCGCACCTGGGCAGTCGCCACCTGGACGTCGCCATCACCCGCGAGGACCATCCATTGCGCTTCCTGCAGCGCCAGGATCGCGCCCTGCTGGAGATCCTCGACGAGCAGCAGTGGGCGCCGCGCAACTTCGTGGTGCTCAACCTGCGCACCGCGCACCTGCCCTATGCGCAGAACTACCGGCACGAGAGCACCCCGGCGCCCTGGCCGGATAGCGGGACCGAGGGCCAGGCCAACGCCTATGACAATTCCCTGCACTATCTCGACGGCCTGCTCGCCGAGATCCTCGCCGACTTCGACCGCCTGGACGGCGAGCGCTATCTGATCATCACCGGCGATCACGGCCAGCGGCTAGGGGAGGGCGGTCACTGGGGCCATAACGACCTGGTGCCCGAGGTCAGCGACGTACCGGTGATCGTGGTGGCGCGGGACGCACCGCCCCAACCCCTGGCCGAGCTGCAGGGTGAGCGCTGGATCAGCCACTACGAGGCCGGCAGCTGGCTGGCGGAGCGCCTGGGGACCCGCATCGACAATCCCAATCGCCGCCCCGACGAGTACTTCGTCCATGGCAAGCTCCTGTTCAGCGACAATTTCGTGCAGCGCGTCTGCGAATCGCCCACCGGCCTCGTGCATCAGCCGCCGCAGCAGCTGAGCACCTTGCTGCTGGATACCTCGGCGGCGCCCTGCGGCTAGTCCCGCGGCCGTCTTACCCTTGGCTCCGGGGCGCCGCTACACTGCCGACGCCTCTTCACCTCAGTCGCAGGATCCCGTCATGCCTTCCGCTTCTCCTGTCTCCCGCTATGCACGCAGCGCCCGGCTGCTGCACTGGCTCATGGCCCTGCTGGTACTGCTGGCCTATGTACTGATCCTTAACCGCGGACAGTTCGAGCGGGGCTCGCTGGAGCGCCAGTGGGTGACGCTCAGTCATTTCTGGGTCGGGCTGCTGGTCCTGGCGCTGGTCTTGCCGCGGCTGCTGGTGCGCCACCGCCATCCGGTGCCGCCGATCACGCCGCCGCTGGCGCGAAGCCTGGAGACCCTCGGCCGGCTGACCCACTATGCGCTCTATGCCTTCCTGCTGGCCCAGCCGCTGCTCGGGCTGTTCACCGTCTGGCTGACCATCGGCGCGGTCAAGATCCCGTCCAGCACCTGGGCGCTGCCTTCGCCCTTCCCGGTGGACCCGGAACTGGCGAAGACGCTCAAGGGCGTGCACCTCTGGCTGGGCAAGGCCTTCTACTGGGTGATCGGCCTGCACGTGCTGGCCGCCCTCTGGCATCACCTGGTGCGCAAGGACGACACCTTGAAGCGCATGCGCTAACGCGGATCGAGGGCGATGATGCGGTTGCGACCGCCTTCGGCCAGTAGATAGCCGTCGCCCCGTGGCAGCAAGGCCTGGGGCGCGCGCAGGAAGGTCAGGATGGCGCGCGGGGCCGACTGGCGATCCCAGAGCAGCAGGCGGGCGCGGTGGGTGGAGTCTTCGCTGATCCACAGGCCGCGCCGGTCGCAGAGCAGAAAGCTCGGCTCGCGCAGCTCGCTCAGCGCCGGCGGATCACGGCCGTCATCGCTCAGCTGGCGCACCAGGCCGCGGGATTTTTCGGTATAGAAGGCACTGCCGTCCGGGCAGCGGGTAAAGGACTCCGCCTCGTCCAGATGGTCGCGCAGCACGGTCAGGCTGCCATCGGCGGCGTCGTAGCGCAGCAGCCGTCCGGCTCCCTTGCGGTCTTCCACGGCATAGAGCCGCTTGCCTTCGGCCCAGAGGCCCTGGGCGTTGATGCCGGTGAAGAGATCGCGACTGCCGGCGGCGTCGAACCAGCGGATGGGATGGGTGCCACCTTCCTGGCTGTAGGCGAAGCCGTCCTGGTAGGGCACCAGGCCGTCGGGCTTGTACAGCCCCTCGCTGAGCACGCTGCGCCGGCCCTCGGCATCGATACGCAGCAGGCGGCCCTTGCCGTCCTTGAGTTCTTCCGCGGTGAGCAGGGCATCGCCCTGCCAGGCCAGGGCACTGGCCTTGGCGATGTCGGCATGGGCCACTTCGTAGCGCCAGCCAGGGGCAGCCTGGGCCGGCCAGAAGCGCTGCCAGGCGAGAAAGCCCAAGGCTGCCAGCAGCAGGGCGGCCAGGACGAGGAGGGCGCTACGCCAGGGCCGGGCCATCAGCTGGCAACGGCGGCCAGGTGTTCATGGAGGATGGCCGCGCCGATCACGATCAGCACCACGCCACCGAGCATCTCTGCGCGCTTGCCGACCAGGTTGCCCATCACCCGGCCCAGCATCACCCCGGTGGTGACCATGATCATGGTGGCGAGGCCGATGGCCAGGGCGGCGGTAATGATGTTGACGTCGATGAAGGCCAGGCCCACGCCCACGGCGAGGGCATCGATGCTGGTGGCCACGGCGGTCAGGGCGAGCAGCATGAAGGAATGCTGGCGGGGCTTTTCCGCTTCGGCCTCGGGCGCGCCGAAGCCGGCCCAGATCATGCGCAGGCCGAGCACGGTGAGCAGGGTGAAGGCGATCCAGTGATCCCAGGGCTGGACGTACTGGGCGGCGGTGAGGCCGACGGCCCAGCCGATCACCGGGGTGATGGCTTCGATGACGCCAAAGATGGCGCCGGTACGCAAGGCTTCGCGCAGGCAGGGCTTGTGCAGGCTGGCACCCTTGCCGACGGCGGCGGCAAAGGCATCGGTGGACATGGCGAAGGCCAGGAACATCAGGGAAGCGGGGTTCATCGTGACAGCGCCGGCCGGGCTCGATCCACAAGGCACCCCCGCACGCCCGGCATGGCGCGGTGATGCCTCTGGTCTCGCCAACCCTGACTGGCTGTCCTGACCACGGCGGTTGCCGAGTATGTTGATCAGGACGCTTTCCACCGCGGTGGAAGCAGGCTACTCCCCAAAGAGGCCGCCACCTTACCCATCCGGATAGAGAAAGTCTATCTTGTAGATAGTTCTAATATATATAGCCTTGGCTAAATTTCTGCTGCCGTGGCGACCAGGCATAGCCGCAAAAGGACCTGCAAGGCCCGGCGCAGCTGGATTTTCGCTTCGGCACAGGCTGCCGAGAGGAGGCGCGAGCGGAGCGCGGGTGCCCGGTGGGAGTGTCGTCTGGCGACCGTCAGAGGTCGCCTGTGATAACGGGCCGGGGCACTCGCGGCCCCTTTGTTATCCGCCGCGCTCGACGGATCGCTCGTAGCGGTCTCGTCCGAGACCCGGGCGCGGACACCGCTGCTCGTCGGCGCTTGCGCTGTCGCCACCGCCCTTAATGATGGCGCTCTGCCGTCCCCGTTTCGTCATGCCGCTGACACTTAATTGTCACATTTCGGCAATAGCCTAGCGCCAGCCCTCACTAGGTAATGGAGCCACCATGAAACGCACGTTCAGCCTCTCTCTGTTGTTGTCGGCCTTTTGCCTGAGCACCGCCGCTCACGCCGTGGATGTCACGGGCGCCGGCTCGAGCTTCGTCTTCCCCGTTCTGTCGAAGTGGTCGCAAGGCTTCAGCGAGAAGACTGGCAACCGGATCAACTACCAGTCCATCGGCTCCGGCGGCGGCATCGCCCAGATCAAGGCCGGCACCGTGGACTTCGGCGCCACCGACGCGCCCATGAGCACCGACGACCTGCAGAAGGGCGGTCTGGGCCAGTTCCCCACCATCATTGGCGGCATCGTGCCGGTGATCAACGTGGAAGGCATCGAACCCGGCAAGCTGAAGCTCGACGGTCCGACCATGGCCAAGATCTTCATGGGCGAGATCAAGACCTGGAACGACCCGGCCATCGCCGCGCTGAACCCCGGCCTGAAGCTGCCTGAGGGCGCCATCACCGTGGTGCGTCGTTCCGACGGCTCCGGCACCTCCTACAACTTCACCAACTACCTGGCCAAGGTCAGCCCGGAGTGGAAGGAGAAGTTCAACTTCGGCACCACCGTCAACTGGCCGGTCGGTGTGGGTGGCAAGGGTAACGAGGGTATCGCCGCCTACGTGAAGCAGATCAAGGGCTCCATCGGCTACGTCGAGTACGCCTATGCGCTGACCAACAAGATGACCCACGTGCAGCTGAAGAACGCCGCCGGCAACTTCGTGCAGCCCGAAGCCAAGAGCTTCCAGGCCGCCGCCGCCACCGCCGACTGGAAGAGCGCCAAGGACTTCAACCTGCTGATGACCAACGCCCCGGGCGCCGATGCCTGGCCGATCACCGCCACCACCTGGATCGTGATGTACAAGGAACCCAAGAACGAAGAGCGCAGCAAGGTCGCCTTCGACTTCTTCAAGTGGTCCCTTGAGCATGGCCAGAAGGATGCCGCGGCCCTGGATTACGTCCCGGTCCCGGACACCCTGGTCAAGCAGATCGAAGGCTACTGGGCGTCCGACTTCAAGAAGTAAGCACGACTGTCCCGCCGCCTGGATCCCCTGGGGTCCAGGCGGTTTCGCGCGTCCTTCCAGGTAGACGGAAAGCTCCATGACCGACCAGACCCTGCCCCTCTCCGCCGTTCAGGAACAGCGCATCCGCCGGGATACCCGTGCCGATGTCTGGTTCCGCCGGCTCCTGTTTTCCGCCGCGCTGCTGGTACTGCTGGTACTGGTCGGCGCCGCCGCGTCCACCCTCTGGGGCGGTCGCCACGCCTTCATGACCTTTGGCCTGGACTTCATCACCTCGGCCGAATGGGATGTCGGCGCCGAGAAGTTCGGCGCCCTGGTGCCCATCTACGGCACCCTGATGACTTCCTTCATCGCCCTGCTGCTGGCCGTGCCCACCGCCTTCGGCATCGCCCTGTTCCTCTCGGAGATCGCGCCGCCCTGGCTGCGCGGCCCGGTGGCCACCGCGGTCGAACTGCTGGCGGGCATTCCCTCGATCATCTACGGCATGTGGGGCCTGTTCGTCTTCGGCCCCTTCATGGCCGCCTATATCTCGCCCTTCATCAACGACTACCTCGGCGCCATCCCGGTGATCGGGGTGCTGTTCCAGGGCCCGCCGCTGGGCATCGGCATGCTGACCGCCGGCATCATCCTGGCGATCATGATCCTGCCCTTCATCACCTCGGTGATGTACGAGGTGTTCCGCAGCGTGCCGGCCCAGCTCAAGGAATCGGCCTACGCCCTGGGTTCCACCACCTGGGAAGTCTGCTGGGACATCGTGCTGCCCTACACCCGCTCGGCGGTGGTCGGCGGCGCCTTTCTCGGTCTGGGTCGCGCCCTGGGCGAGACCATGGCGGTGACCTTCGTGCTGGGCAACGCCCACCAGTTCTCCCTTTCGCTGATGATGCCGAGCAGCTCCATCGCCTCGGTGATCGCCAACGAATTCAACGAGGCCTACACCGATCTGCACCGCTCTTCGCTGATCGCCCTTGGCTTTTTGCTGTTCGTGGTGACCTTCTTCGTGCTGCTGGCGGCACGGCTGATGCTGACGCAACTGTCGCGCAAGGCAGGTAATTGATGCACATCGACGCCTATCTCTATCGCAAGCGGCGGATCAAGAACGGCATCGCGCTGATCTTTGGCAGCGCCGCCGCCGTGCTCGGCCTGGGTTTCCTGGCCTGGATCCTCGGCACCACCCTGATCAAGGGCGTCAGCGCCCTGAGCCCGGCCCTCTTCGTCGAGATGACGCCGCCGCCCGGCGCCGCCGACGGCGGTCTGGCCAACGCCCTGTTCGGCAGCGTGCTGATCACCCTGCTGGCCACCGCCATCGGCGCGCCCATCGGCATCCTCGCCGGCCTCTGGCTGGCCGAATACGCCCGCCACTCCAAGCTCGGTCTGGTGGTGCGTTTCGTCAACGACATCCTGTTGTCGGCGCCGTCCATCGTCATCGGCCTGTTCATCTACACCGCCGTGGTGGTGACGCTGAACCAGTACTCCGGCGGCAGCCTCGGCTTCTCCGGGTTCGCCGGCTCCCTGGCGCTGGCCATGCTGGTGGTGCCGGTGGTGACCCGTACCACCGACGAGATGATGCAGCTGCAGCCGCCGGCCATGCGCGAAGCGGCCCTGGCCCTGGGCATCCCCCAGTGGAAGGTGACCTTGCAGATCCTGCTGCGCGCCTCCCGCGCCGGCGTGGTGACCGGGGTGTTGCTGTCCATCGCCCGCATCACCGGTGAGACCGCACCGCTGCTGTTCACCGCCTTCGGCAACCAGTACTGGAACGCCGACGTGCTCAAGCCCATGGCCACCGTGCCGGTGACCATCTTCCAGTTCGCCATGAGTCCGTTCGAGAACTGGCAGCACCTGGCCTGGGCCGGCGCCCTGCTGCTGACGCTGTTCGTGCTGCTCCTGAACCTCTCCTCTCGCTTCTTCTTTCGTAACCGGGATTCCAAGTGACTACCATGCAGACGCAGATACCGGAACTGCAGGCGCGCGACGTCGGCTTCCGTTACAAGGGCCACCAGGCGCTCAAGTCGATCAACCTGGACATCGCGGCCAAGCAGATCACCGCCATCATCGGCCCGTCCGGATGCGGCAAGTCCACGCTGCTGCGCATCTTCAACCGCATCTACTCGGAATACCCGGGGCTGGAAGCGACCGGCGAGATCCTCATGGACGGGGAGAACATCCTCGATCCCAAGTACTCGCTGAGCCGCCTGCGCAGCACCATCGGCATGGTGTTCCAGAAGCCGGTGCCCTTCCCGATGTCGATCGCCGACAACGTCGCCTACGGCATCCGCCACCACGAGCGGCTGTCCCGCGTGGAGTTGCAGGATCGCGTCGAGCAGGCCCTGCGCGGCGCGGCGCTGTGGGACGAGGTCAAGGACAAGCTCAACCAGAGCGCCCTGGGTCTCTCTGGCGGTCAGCAGCAGCGCCTGTGCATCGCCCGCACCATCGCCCTGCGTCCGCGGGTGCTGCTGCTGGACGAGCCGACCTCGGCCCTGGACCCCATCTCCACCGCGCGCATCGAACAGCTGCTGGCTGAACTCAAGCAGGAGTTCACCGTGGTCATCGTCACCCACAACATGCAGCAGGCGGCGCGCTGCTCCGACGTCACCGCCTTCATGTACCTGGGCGAGCTGATCGAAGTGGACAAGACCGACAAGATCTTCACCAAGCCGGACAAGAAGCAGACCGAGGACTACATCACCGGTCGCTTCGGCTGACGCTTTCGCCGGCTCTCGGCAAGGCCACTCCCCGGAGTGGCCTTTTTCATGGGCGAGCGGAAAGGGGTGGGGCAGGGCGGTCGCCTGGTTTCTCGGCGGAGAAAATTGTCTTCACGTCCGAAAAAGACTTTTCCCGAGCTCGAAACGCATGGCGTTAACGTGAAATTTTCATTTAATTTCAAAGGCTTGTATTAAAAGTTTTACTTTATTGAAGACAAAACGACATCTCTTCTGTCGAGACTGACCCAGCTTCGTGACGGGCTGCATTGCCAGCCACCACCCCTGGATTGTCTTGAAAGGAGATCTGCCGATGTCTGTTAACCCTTATCGATTCACGGCGCTGTTCTCGGGCGTGCTCCTGGCCACCTGCTCGGCCGCCGCGAGTGCCGCTGTCGATGAGAAGCTGCTCGACATGCTCAAGGCCAACGGCTCCATCACCCCCGCCCAGTACAGCGAACTGCGCGGCGACCTGCAGCAGGAGCAGCAGGCGCGCGCCGCCCAGGTCGCCCAGCAGCAGAAGACCTCCGACTTCGAGAAGAAACTGGCCTGGGCCGCCAAGACCCAGATCAAGGGCGACGTGCGGGTGCGCCACGAGAGCATCGACATCAGCGGCGAGCCGGACAACGGTCGCGACCGCGACCGCCAGCGCATCCGGGCGCGACTGGGCGCCTACAGCGAGATCAATCCGCAGGTGGACACCGGCATCCGCATCGCCACCGGCGGCGGCGACGATGCCCGCTCCACCAACCAGGACCTCAACGGCTACTTCAACAAGAAGCAGCTCTGGCTGGATCAGGCCTACATCGACTACCACCCGACGGCGATGCCGAATCTGCACCTGGTGGGCGGCAAGATGGGCCAGCAGTGGGTCAGCACCGGTGACGTCATCTGGGACGCCGACATCAATCCCGAAGGCCTGGCCGGCACCTACAAGTACGACCTGGGCGGCGGCGCCGAGCTGTTCGGCAGCACCGGCTATTACGTGCTCAAGGACAACGTCGACGGCGAGGGCTACGAGTTCAGGCATGACCTGCGCCTCTACGCCGGCCAGCTGGGCAGCCGCTTCAACCTGGGCGATGCCGCCAAGCTGATGGTCGGTGGCAGCGTCTACGCCTACGACAAGGACCAGGACAGCACCTGCCCGACCACCGGCTCGGTCACCTCGCCCTGCGCCCTGGCGGTCAATGGCAACACCACCGACCGCTTCCAGCTCTACGAGGGCTTCGCCCAGCTGGACCTGACCAAGCTGTGGGTGCCTTTGTCCTTCTACGGCCAGTACGTGGTCAACGACAAGGCCGACGACGGCGAGGACACCGCCTGGCTGGTGGGCGCCAAGACCAAGCTGATGCAGCGGGTCGGACTGGAATACAACTATCGCGATGTCCAGCGCAACGCCGTGGTGGGCGCCTTCACCGACTCCGACTTCGGCAACGGCTCGACCGGCGCCCGTGGCCACAAGCTCAAGCTCGGCTACGACATCGACAAGAACTTCGGCGTCGGCCTGACCTACTTCCTCGCCGAGTCCGATACCGCCAGCCGCTTCCGCCGCGACGCCGACGTCAAGACCCTGCAGCTGGACCTAGAAGCCAAGTTCTAACCACGACCCTGAGGTCGTGCTCCTCTTGAACCGCCTCCGGGCGGTTCTTTTTTGCCTGCGCGATGGCGAGGCTCGCCTGGCAAGTGTTGGGCTTCGCTGCGCTCAACCCAACCTACGCAGAAGCCGCTGCTTTTCCCCCTCTCCCTCCGGGAGAGGGCTGGGGTGAGGGAGGCTCTTGCCTGCTAACCGAGAGAGAGGCTCGCCTGGCAACTGTTGGGCTTCGCTGCGCTCAACCCAACCTACGCCTAAGCTGCTGCTTTTCCCCCGCTCCCTCCGGAAGAGGGCTGGGGTGAGGGAGGCTTCCCACTAACGCTCGACCCTGATCTCCACCAGTTTGCCGTCGATGAACGTGAGGTAGCGCGAGGCGCCGTTCGCCGGGGCATAGGTCCAGAACTGGGTCTCGGCGGCATTGAATGTGGGCACGTTGTTGTTGCGTAGCGCCGGCGGATTGATCTTGCGCTCGGCCGGGGTGCCGCAGGCGGCGAGGACCTGCTCGACGCTGTCGCCTTCTTCGACGAGACTCTGGCCGCAGCGCAGGCTGGCCTGGGCGAGGAGGGGACACAGCAGGACAATCGGCAGCAACTGACGGGACTTCATGAGGACTCCGGGGCAGGACGTCCGTCAAGCTTAGCCAACCGCCGAACGGCGTGCCCGGTGCAAAGTCTCGGTCAACTCCACCGCCAGGGCATAAAGCCTGCGTAACGGCGCGGGACAGCTGTCGGCGGAAGGCGTATTGCTGGACACCCCTTCCGCAAGAGCCCCGTCCGCATCATGGTCGCGATCCAAGCCCGCCTGCCCGTCGCCACCCCCGTTCCCCGTCCCGAACCCGTGCTGCACCTGCCGGCCAGCAGCACCCTGCTGATCATCGTCGAGCGCAAGGAAGACTGGTCGGACTACCTGCCCAGCGAAAGCATCATCACCGCCCAGGAGTACCTGGAAGACCGTCGTCTCTCCGCCGGTGGCGGCCGGATCCAGGTGCTCAACCTCTGTCGCAACTACCGCTATCTGGGGCATGGCTACTATTGCTCGCTGCTGGCGGAGGCGCGTGGCCATCGCGTCATCCCCTCGGTGCGCACCCTGAGCGAACTCAATCGCAAGGCGCTCTACGGCCTGCTGCTGGAAGACCTCGACGTCCTGGTGGACCAGGCGCTGGCCGAGCATCCGCTGGGTGCCACCGAGGGCTTCACCCTCAACCTCTATTTCGGCCGCACCGACTTCGCGCCGCTGCAGGCGCTGGCAAGGCAGCTGTTCGACGCCTTGCCCTGTCCGATCCTGCAGGTGGAGTTGCGCCACAGTCGCCACTGGCATATCGCCGGGATCAAGAGTGGCGCCCTGCACCGGCTGCAGGACGCCCAGCAATACGCCTTCGCCGATGCCCTGGATGCCTTCAACCGGCGCATCTGGCGGCAACCGGCCTCGCGGCGCCAGGCGCGCTACGACCTGGCCATCCTGCATGATCCGGAAGAACCGCTGCCTCCATCCAATGCCGCGGCCCTGGCCGGCTTCGTCGCCGCCGGGCGCGACCTGGGGGTGGCCGTGGAGCTGATCGAGCGCAAGGACTATGGCCGGCTGGCGGAATACGACGCCCTGTTCATCCGCGCCACCACCCGGGTCGACGACCACACCTATCGCTTCGCCCGCAAGGCCGAGAGCGAAGGACTGGTGGTGCTGGACGATCCCGCCTCCATCCTGCGCTGCACCAACAAGGTCTTTCTCAGCGACCTGCTGGCCCAGCACGGCCTGGGCATGCCGCGTACCGAGATCCTCTATCGTGAGCGGCCTCACGAGCTGGAAGAGGTGGGGCGGCGCCTGGGCTATCCGCTGGTGCTGAAGATTCCCGACGGCTGCTTTTCCCGCGGCGTGCTCAAGGTGGCCGACGCCGCCGAGTTGCGCCAGGCCGCGGCGGAGTTGTTTGAGCGCTCGGTGCTGCTGCTGGCCCAGGAATACCTCTACACCGAATTCGACTGGCGCATCGGCGTGCTCGCCGGCGAGCCGCTCTATGCCTGTCGCTACTTCATGTCCGCCGGCCACTGGCAGATCTACAACCACAAGGCGGACGCCGGCAGTAGCGGAGGGCACTGCGAGGCGGTGGCCATCGCCGCAGTACCTCCCGCGGTGGTGGAGCTGGCGGTGCGGGCCGCCGCCCTGATCGGCGATGGCCTCTATGGGGTGGATCTCAAGCAGGACGGTGATCGGCTGGTGGTCATCGAGGTCAACGACAACCCCAACCTGGACGCCGGCATCGAAGACGGCCTGCTGGGCGAGAGTCTCTATCGGCGGGTGCTGGAGGACTTCGTCCGGCGCCTGGAGCAACGGCGTCAGGGCTGGTAGGAGCTTCTCATGATCGAAGCCTTCACCCTGCTGGACGGCGGCCTGGTGCCGGCCGGCGACCGCCAGGCGCCAGTGCTGCTGTGCAGCGATCCGGATGCCCGGGAACGCACCTGGCTGCAGCAGGCCTTCAACCTGGACAGTCACCGCCTGGCCTCGGCGCTCGACCCGGACGAGGTCTCGCGCCTGGAAGTGCAGGGCGACGAACTCTTCCTGATCTGGAAGCGTCCGGAACGCTATGCCGGCGGAGCGCGCTTCGCCTTCGAGGTGTCTTCCTTCGGCTTGCTCTGGCATCCCGAGCGGCTGGTGGTCATCTCCGCCGGCCAGTCGCTGCTGGCCGGCGAGGGGCCGTTGCAGCCGCTGCACGCTCCGCTGGATGTGCTGGTGGAGCTGCTGTTTCGCAGCGTCCATCACTACCAGGGGCATCTCAAGGTCATCAGGCTGGTCGGCCGCGAATTGCAGCAGCGCTTCGACAGCTCCCTGGGCAACGAGCACCTGCTGCAGATGTTCAACCTCAGCGAGAGCCTGATCCATTACATCAACGCCCTGCAGGGCAACGGCGCGGTCCTCGACCGACTGCGACAGATCGCCGAAAGGCGCGAGTTCGGTGAGGCGCTGCAGGCGCGCCTGGAGGACCTGATCATCGAGAACGATCAGTGCCGCCGCCAGGCCGACCTCTACGCCACGGTGTTCGCCCGCCTCATGGATGCCCGTGGCAACCTGGCCAACAACAGCATGAACCTGACCCTGCGCAACCTCACGCTGATCAACGTGGTGTTCCTGCCGCTCAACCTCATCGCCGGCATTGGCGGCATGTCCGAATTCAGCATGATGACCGCCGGTCATCCCTGGTGGCTGTCCTACTCGCTGCTGCTGGCAGCCATGGCCACGCTGAGTCTCGCCCTGACCTGGATCCTGCGCCGCTCGCTGCGGCGTCGGGCCGAATCCGCCGCGCGCGCGGTCTAGCGCGCTTCATCGACAGACCCGGAGGACAACATGGAAAAGCAGCTACTCGGCCTGGGCATCGTCCTGGTGATTCTGGCCTTCGGTCTCCTGACCCTGATCGTCGATTTGCGCCGCGGCCGGCGCCAGCACCGCGCGGCGGTGCTCAGCCAGGAAAGCCACGACTCAGATAGCGCGAACCGGCCAGGCCGAAGCGCCAGGGCACCTCGCGCGCGCGGCTGATGCCGATGCGCGGGCCCGCGAGCACCGCCACCTCGGCAGCCGCCGGCTCCAGCAGGAAGGGCGGTTCGGCCAGCGGCAGGCCATCGTGACTGCCGTCGATGGCGAGGGCCTGGCACAGCCGGCCGGGACCGGCGCAGAGCAGGCGATCGGGCAGGCCACCGCGACGTTCGCGCATTGTCTCCAGCCCCCACAGCGGCTCCAGCGCGCGGATCAGCACGCCGGCGCCATGCCCGGCTTCGCGGCAGACCAGGTTGAAGCACCAGTGGATGCCATAGGAGCGATAGACATAGGCATGGCCGGGCGGACCGAACATGGCGCGGTTGCGCGGGGTGGGACCGGAAAAGCTGTGGGAGGCCGGGTCTTCGCCGTCATAGGCCTCGGTCTCGACGATGAGGCCACCGACGCCCGCGACCCTGAGCGTCGCGCCGATCAGTTGCCGGGCGACCTCGTCCACCGGACGGGTGAAGTCCAGGTCGCTCACGCCTCGGGCTCCGGCTCTTCCAGGATCAGCGCGGCATGCACCATGGCCAGGTGGCTCAAGCCCTGGGGGAAGTTGCCCAGGGCTGCGCCGTCATTGGGATCGCGCATCTCGGTCATCAGGCCGACGCCATTGAGACTGGCGGCCAGGACCTCGCGCATCAGTTCGCATGCCTGGTCCACCTCGCCCAGTACGGCATGGGCCTCGACCATCCAGTAGGAGCAGGCGAGAAAGGCCCCTTCCTCCCGCTCGGCGCCGCTGTAGCGATAGACCAGCGGACCGCGGGCCAGCTCGCGGCGGATGGCGGCCAGGGTGCTCACCGACCGCTCACCCCCGTCGAAGCCGAAGCGGATACCGAGCAGCAGCCCGGCGTCCAGGCGCTCGGTCCCGGCATAGAAGGTGTAGGCCTGCTTGCGCTCGCTCCAGCAGTGTTCGTTGACCCAATCGCGAATGCGGTCGCGCTCGCGCTCCCAGCGGCCACACATGGCGTCGGGGATGTGCCCTTCGCGGGCCAGGGTCACGGCGCGATCCAGGGCGAACCAGCAGCCCAGCTTGGACAGGGTGTAGTGCCGCTCTTCGGGCAACTCCCACATGCCGGCATCCGGCTGGCGCCAGCCATCGGCGCAGAGATTGGCCAGGTCGGTGAGCAGGCTGGCGGTGGCGAAATCCAGCACGTGGCCCTTGCTGGCATAGAGGCGGAAGGTCTCCAGCAGATCGCCATAAAGACTCAGCTGGCATTGGGCGCTGGCGCGATTGCCGACGCGCACCGGCTGGGAGTCGCGATAGCCGGGGACGGGAATGGTGCGCTCCGCCGGTGCCAGTTCGCCCTGCAGGGTAAAGCAGGTGTGCAGACGATTGCCGTGGCGGCGGATGACATTCTGGATCCAGGCCAGGGCCGCCTGGGCTTCGCCAAGGGCGCCCAGGCGCAGGAAGGCCTTGATGGTAAAGACCGCATCGCGCACCCAGGCGTAGCGGTATTCGTAGTTCTTGTCGCCGCCGATGCGTTCTGGCAGCGAGGTGGTGGCCGCGGCGACGATGGCGCCGGTGGGGGAGTAGAGCAAGAGCTTGAGGGCCAGCGCGGAGCGCTTCACCTCGCTGAGGAATTCGCCGCGGTAGGCGAAGCCCTGGGCCCATTCGCGCCAGGCTTGGTCACTGCGGTCGATGCGCTGGTCCACCTCGTCCAGCGAGGGCACCACCAGCGGCTCGTTCTCGGTCGCGGTCAGCGCCAGGACACTGCGTTGCCCGGCTTCGAGCACCAGGCGCGCCACCAGTCGGCGGTCGTCGCACTGGAGGATTTCCAGGCGTTCGCAATAGCGCAGGGTGGCCATCACGCCATCGACGTGCATGACCTCGCCATTGGGGGTGCTGCGCATCCAGGGTGAGACGGTCTGGCCCTGGGTCCCGGGTACCAGTTCGATGCGCAGTTCGACCCGCCCGGAAAGACCTTCCACCCGGCGACCCAGTTCGCACCAGGGCAGGCGCCCGGCCGAACCGCTGTTGAGCGATTCGGTGAGGCGGACGCTGCCATCAGCGGTGTGGAAGCAGGTTTCCAGCACATTGCTGTCTTCTCGATAGGCCCGCTCGACGCGATAGTCGGCCACCGGGGCGATCGAAAAGAATCCGCCCTCTGGAGCGTCCAGCAGACGGTCGAACAGCGGGGCGGAATCCATGTTGGGCACGCACCACCAGTCCAGCGAGCCGTCCGGCGCCACCAGGGCGACCGAACGGCCATCGGAGAGGGCGGCATAGCCCGCCAGGGGCGCGTAGCCATCCTGGCGGGCGGGATCGAAGGCCGCCATGGCCGTCAGCCCATGCCTCCGGTGGCGCCATAGACCTCACCGGTCACATAGCTCGATTCCTGGGAGGCCAGCAGCACATAGATGGGCGCCAGTTCCGCCGGTTGGCCAGGGCGCTTGAACACCGTTTCGCCGCCAAAGGTGGGGATCTTTTCCTGGGGCTGGCCGCCGCTGGGCTGCAGCGGGGTCCAGAACGGACCGGGGGCCACGGCGTTGACGCGGATGCCCTTGCTGGCGACCTGCTTGGCCAGGGCCTTGGTGAAGTTGGTGATGGCCGCCTTGGTCGAGGCGTAGTCCAGCAGGAATTCGGAAGGCTGGGTGGCCTGGATCGAGGTGGTGTTGATGATGGCGGCGCCGGCCGGCAGGTGCGGCAGGGCAGCCTTGCACAGCCAGAACAGGGCGTAGACGTTGGTCTTGTAGGTGGCGTCGAACTGCTCGGTGGTCAGCTCGGCGATGTCCTGCACGGCGGTCTGCTTGCCGGCCACGTTGACCAGGATGTCGAGACCGCCCAGGGCCTCCTTGGCCTTGCTCACCAGCTGTGTGCAGAAGGCCTCGTCCTTCAGGTCACCGGGCACGCAGACGGCCTTGCGACCCTCGGCTTCCACCAGCGTGACCACTTCCTGGGCGTCGGCCTCTTCCTCGGGTAGGTAGTTCAGTACCAGATCGGCACCCTCCCGGGCATAGGCGATGGCCGTGGCCCGACCGATCCCCGAGTCCGCGCCGGTGATCAGCGCCTTGCGTCCGGCCAGTCGACCGAAGCCCCTGTAGCTGGTCTCGCCATGATCGGGACGCGGCTCCATGACCTGCGCCAGGCCCGGGGCCTCCTGGGGCTGCTTGGGAAATTCCGGCTGGGGATACTGGGTGAGGGGGTTCTGCATGCTGTACTGGTTGTTGCTGGACATGACATCTCCTGAAGGGGGCCAAAAGGCGCCCGTTTGGCATCTTTTCGATGACGTTCAAGGAAATGGAGCAGCAAGGCGCGCGAGAGGTTCCCACCGATCGGCAGCGGATGTATCAGGCCGGACAGCGTTATTACCTGGCCTTTACCCGGGGCTACGCCTTTTTCGGCTCGGCCTGGCGTCCAATGACGGTGAGAAGGGAAGGGCCCTTCGAGAGGAGAGATCGTCGTGATGGTGAAGAGCGTCAAGCTGGCCGTACTGGCGGCCCTGTTGTCCCTGTCCGGGTGCTGGCTGTTCATGCCACCGCCCGGCGGTGGAGGTCATGGTGGCCATGGGGACGGGCCAGGCGGTGGCCCGGAGCAGAGGGGACCGCGCTAGCCGTCCTGCCTCAGGCGTCGAGCGGCTCCAGACGCAGGGCTACGCCCGTCCGCTGCAGGGTGAGGATATCCGCGTCGCGACAGCCGATCAGCCGGCCCTCGGCGGTGCGCAGCTGGTCATCTTCCAGCTGGGCATAGGACTGCGGTTGCTTTCCATCGCCCGCGACCATGATGTACAGCTGCCCACACAGCAATTGGCCAGCCAGACGGCCATCGTCCAGGCCGATCAGGCGATAGCTGCGGCGGGCATCGTAGGTAAAGCGCATGGGAGCATCCATTCAGGTGTTTCTGCTCAGAGCCGCGTCGGCGCGCAATGTTCAATTGCGAACATCAGCGCGTCGGGCCTGCAGACCCATGGCTGCACCGAAAGCCTGCCACTCGCGGGGGCGAGGGCAGGCTGACCGCCGGTCGGAAGGGTGCGGGATGACCGATCAATAACGGAATTGCGCCACCAGGGTCTGGAAGGAGGTGGCCAGTCGCGACAGCTCCTGGCTGGACGCCGCGGTCTGCTGGGCCCCGGTGGCGGTTTGGGTGGACAGGTCCTGGATGTTGACCAGGTTGCGATCCACTTCGCGAGCGACCTGGGCCTGCTCCTCGGCGGCGCTGGCGATCACCAGGTTGCGCTCCTCGATCTGGGCGACCCCCGCGGCGATGCGGTCCAGGGCTTCACCGGCCCGGTTGGCGCGCGCCTGGGTGCTGTCGGCCAGGGACTGGCTCTTGTGCATGGCGCCCACCGCTTCCTCGGCGCTGCTACGCACGGCACTCATCATGCGTTCGATCTCGCCGGTGGACCCCTGGGTACGATGGGCCAGGGCACGGACCTCGTCCGCCACCACGGCGAAGCCGCGGCCCTGTTCGCCCGCCCGGGCGGCTTCGATGGCGGCATTGAGCGCCAGCAGGTTGGTCTGCTCGGCGATCCCGCGGATCACCTCCAGCAACTTGCCGATCTCGCGTACCTGGCCTTCCAGGGTCTGCACCTTCTGGGTGGAGTCGGTGATCTCGCCGGTCATCACCGCCATGGCCTGGGCGGCCTGCTGCACCTGCTCGCGGCCCTGCTGGGCTTCGCGGCTGGTGTCCTGGGAGGCAGTGGAGGTGGAGGCGGCATTGCGCGCCACCTCTTCCACGGCGGCGGTCATCTGGTTGACCGCGGTGGCGGCCTGCTGCACTTCATCGTGCTGGCGGACCTGACCCCGCGAGCTCTCCTCGGTCACGGCGTGCAGTTCCTCGGCGGCCGCGGCGAGCTGGCTGGAGGCGCCGGCCATCTGTTGTACCGTGTCTTTCAGGCTGCGCTGCATGCCACCCAGCGCTTGCAGCAGCTGCCCGGCCTCGTCACGGCGCGAACTCTGGATCGACTGGGTCAGGTCGCCCTGGGCGACGCGCTCGGCGCTGGTCACTGCCTGGCGGATTGGTGCAACGATCATCCGGGTGATGACGATGCCCAGCGCCAGGGCGCAGAGTGAGGCCAGCAGCAGACCCAGGCCCAGTGCCCAGACCGCCTGCTGGTAGGCGGCATGCGCCGCGGTGCCGGCTTCGGCGCTCTGGCGCTTGTTGGACTGGATCATGACCTTGAACGAGGCCATGGTCTTGCGATAGGTGGGTTGCACCTGCTCGTTCAACAACTTGGCGGCACCGGCGACGTCCTTGACGGCCAGCCGCGCCAGGATGGCGTCGGTGCCGGCGATATAGCTCTTCCAGTCCTGCTCGAAGGCATCGCCGGCCTGCTTTTCATCGGCCTGCAGCGGCGTGGTGCGATAGGCGGCGAAGGGTTTCTCGGCATCGGCCTGGTTGTCGCGCAGGGAGGTGATGACGGTCTGCAGATCGCTCTGGGGCGCCTCGCCGTAGGCCATGGACAGCACGCGGAACAGATCGCGGTTGTGGCCGATGACATTGCTCTTGGCATCGTTGAGCAGGGTGATGGAGAGCAGCGTGTCGTTCAGCACGTTATCCAGCTGAGCGTTGACGCTGCGGATACCGCTGAGGCCGACGGCGCCGATGCCCAGGGTGATGGCCGTACACAGGCCAAAGGCCACGGCGAGTTTCTTCGCCAGCGCCAGATTGTTGAACCAGACCATGGAGCCTTCCTTTCTGCGAGGTGGGTATCAGCCAAGTTGCGCTGGATACCCTCGCTATCGGCACCAACTGTCCGACCTTTAGGTGGCCCCGGAGCGTCCGAATCCGCCTTCAACCGCGTCCATAGAGGGCATCAAGCGGCCGATTGGCCACCAGGGCGTCCGCCAGACTGGCCAGTTCCGGTCGCGGCTGGCCGAGCAGCTGGTCGAACACCGCCTGGGCGCCCTGGGGCACGCCGGGATCCACCCCCTCGGCCAACACCTGCCGATTGCCCTTGGCGTCGTGCAGCACCAGGCGC
This sequence comes from Pseudomonas sp. AS2.8, assembly GCF_014190935.1. Taxonomy (NCBI): domain Bacteria; kingdom Pseudomonadati; phylum Pseudomonadota; class Gammaproteobacteria; order Pseudomonadales; family Pseudomonadaceae; genus Pseudomonas; species Pseudomonas sp. AS2.8. The sequence continues at coordinate 275,877 of NZ_JACHVV010000004.1, read as the reverse complement.
CCCGCGGAGAGCTCCAGGCTTCCCTCGCTACCGTCCAGCCGCATGGCCAGCCGCGGACCGCGCAGGGTGGCGCTGGCGCGCAGATGAATCGGCAGATCGCCGGCCTGGAGCAGGGCCTCGCCGCCATGATCCAGCGGCCAGCACGGATCGCGGTCCAGCCGACTGTGCACGACGGTCAGGGCCTCACCGCTTAGCCAGGCGCTGAAGTCCAGCAGGTGCACCGCCAGATCGCCAAAGGCGCCATAGCCCATGCGGCGCTCGTCCAGATGCGCCGGCCAGTCGCTGAGCCAGCCCTCCAGCAGCCCGGGGTGGCCGGCGGTGAGCGACAGGTGGGCGAGGCTGCCGATGGCGCCGTCCCGCGCCCGCTGGCGCAACAGCTGCAAGGCCGGGTCGGTGCGCAGATAGAAGCCACTGAAGCAGGAACGCCCGGCGAGCTGATCGGCCAGGGCGGTGGCCCGGGCTGCCGAGACGGCCAGCGGCTTTTCCACGAAGAGATGACGGGCGCGCGGGAGCAGGGCGGTCACCGCTGCCTCGTGATCCTCGATGGCGGTGGTGACGAAGGCCAGGTCCACCGCGGGCAACCGGGTGAAGTCATCGAGTACCGGCAGACTGTGGGGCGCGGCAAGGCGCCGGGCGCGGGCGGGATCGCGTTCGCTGGCCACCGCCACCACCCGCACCCGCGGATCGGCCAGGCTGGTGTCCAGATAGTCCTGGGCGTGGATCTGTTCGCAACCGACGATGGCGACGCTGAGCATGACGAGGGGTCCTCTAACGGCAACTGTTCCGTTATGGACCCCTTATCGCCCGCTAAGCTTCCCCGATCAGACCGGCTGGTAGGACTTGCCGAAACGGTTGGCCAGGAAGGCCTCCATGTCGACCTGCTCCTGGGCGATGAAGCCGCGCTGCGGCAGCTTGCCTTCGCGGAACAGGTCCAGGGCGGTGCAGATGCCGGCGGCGGTGGTGATCTGGATGGCGCTGGTCAGGCGACCGTCGCGCTCGGCGGCGAAGATCTTGCGGCTGAACACCTCCTGCACCAGCTTGCCACCGCGCATCCCGCTGACGGTGACGAACACCAGCACCACGTCCTGCATGGTGGTGGGCACGGCGCCACGCAGGATGTTCTTGAGCTGCTCCTGGTCACCGGCCAGGCGCAGGTCTTCCAGCAGGAACTTCATCAGGTCGCGGTGACCGGGATAGCGCACGGTCTTGTAGTCCAGGGTTTCCACCTGGCCCTGCAGGGTCTCGCAGAGGGTGCCCAGGCCGCCCGAGGTGTTGAAGGCCTCGTATTCCACGCCGTCCAGGGAAAAGTGCTCCAGGCCTTCCAGCGGCTGCACCAGTTGCAGTTCGCCGTTGCGTACGGCTTCGCAGGGGTGGCAGTACTCGTTGACCAGGCCGTCGACGCTCCAGGTCAGGTTGTACTTCAGGGCATTGGTGGGGAATTCCGGCAAGGCGCCGACGCGCATCTTCACCTCGCGCACGCTGTCGAAGCGCTTGGCCAGGGAGTGCGCGGCGATACCGATGAAGCCGGGCGCCAGACCGCACTGGGGCATGAAGGCATTGCTCGCGCCCTCGGCCAGCTGGCGGATGGTCTTGGTCGCCTTGACGTCTTCGGTCAGGTCGAAATAGTGGGTGTTGGTAGCCTTGGCCGCCTGGGCCACGGGAATCGCCAGATGATAGGGCAGGGCATTGAGCACCACGTCCTGGTCATCCAGGGCCGCGGCCAGGGCGCTGGCGTCGGCGGTATCCAGGGTCCGGGTCTGCACACCCAGGGCGGCGATGGCCGCCAGGGCGCGCTCGTCGCGATCCGCCACCGTCACCTGGTAGTCGCCACTAGCGTGCAGCAATTGCGAAATGGTGTAGCCGATATGGCCGGCGCCGAGCAGGGTGACTTTCATGGCGGGATCCTCCGTGGTTGAGGCTCCAGCTTAAAAAGCGGCGCTGCCAGATGTGAGCGTCAGAGCGTCGAATCGTTGTGCTTTATTTGACGAAGCGACGGAGTATTCGTCGTTTCGACGAGGCGTCTCGCGGCTTACCCGAGTTGCCGCCTCAACAGGCTATCCATGTCTCCGCAGGTTGGGTTGAGACGGCCCTATCGTCGCAGCCCGACATGGCGAGCCCTGAGGCGATGTTGGGCTTCGTTGCGCTCAACCCAACCTACGGCGCACCGGCATGGCCGCGACTGGCGCTGTACCGGATCGGCATCACGGCTCTCTCGCCACCTACCCCGGTACCACCCGCAACAGCCGGCCGTCCTCGCCATCGGTGAGCAGCCAGAGATTCCCGTCCGGTCCGCTGCGCACGTCGCGCAAGCGCTGGTCCAGCTCCTGGAACAGGAGCTCCTGCGGACCGGGCACCCCGTTCACCAGCGGTATCCGCCGCACCGACTTCTCTCGCAGCGCCGCCACGAACAGGCTGCCGCGCCAGGCGGGAAAGCCCTGGCCGTCGTACCAGGTCATCCCGGCCGGTGCGATGGAGGGGGTCCACTCCAGCAGCGGTGGGGTGATGCCCGGCAATTCGCGAAAGGGCGAGATGCGCGCGCCCGTGTAGTCCACGCCGCCGGTGGTCAGCGGCCAGCCGTAGTTGGCACCGCTGCGGATCAGATTGAGTTCGTCGCCACCCTTGGAGCCATGCTCGTGCTCGTACAGCGCCTGGCGCTCGGCCACCCAGACCAGGCCCTGGGGATTGCGATGGCCCAGGCTGTAGATCTCCGGCAGGGCGCCGGGTCGCTTGATGAAGGGATTGTCCGCCGGCACCTGGCCGTCGCGGGTAATGCGCACGATCTTGCCCAGATGGGTATCCAGTCGCTGGGCGTCGGTACGTTCCACGTTGCCGTCACCCAGGGCGATGGCCAGGGTGCCGTCGCCGAGCAGGGCCATCCGCGCCCCGAAGTGCTGGCCGAAGGCCTTGGCCGGCTGACTGGTGAACAGCGTCCGAACGTCCTCTAGGCGGCCACTCTCCAGCCGCGCCCGTACCACCCTCAGGTGATTGGCCTGGCGCGTGCCTGTCGCATAGGAGAGATAGATCAGCTGGTTGCGCGCGAAATCCGGATCCGGCAGCACCTCGAACAGACCGGCCTGGCCTTCGTTGTACAAGGCGGGTAGTCCGTCCAGCGCTTCCGCCTGCAGCCTGAGGCGGCCGTCTCCATCCGGCACCAGCAGCCGCAAGCGCCCGGCGCCCTCGGTCAGGAGCGCGCGGCCATCGGGCAGGAAGGCCAGCGACCAGGGGCGGTCCAGCCCGGTCGCCACCGTCTCGATCCGATAGGCCGGCGTCGCCAGCGCCAGTGGAACCGCCAGCAGGGCCAGCCACGCCAGCCAGACCCAGCGGCCGGAAGCTTTAGGTAACGCTTGAGGTCTGTTCCGGGTACCCGCTTTCGCTAGCATCTGGCTCTCTCCAAGGAATCTTCCGACCATGCCTCAACCGCTCTGGCGCGCCCTGTTGCAACCGCGCACCCTGCTGGCGTTCGCCGCGGCCCTGCTGCTGGCCACCGCCTGGGGCAGCCTGGTGCAGACTCAGTACAACCTGGCCGCTCTCCAGGTGCTCGGCCAGCCGATCGACCTGGCCACGCGCTGGCGGACCTCGCTGGAGGATCTGCTGGGCTTCGGACCCGTCTATGCCGCTATCGTGCTCGCCGCTTGGTTACCAGCCTTTGCCGCGGCCCTCTGGCTCGGTCGTCACGGCGGTGCCTATCGCGCCTGCCTGCTGCCGCTGGCCAGCAGCCTCAGCCTGATCGCCGCCATCCGCCTGATCGACGCCTTCGCACCCATGCCGGTGCTCATCTATGCGACGCGTACCCTGGAAGGGCTGCTGGCGATGGCCGTGGGTGGGTTGCTTGGCGGGCTGCTGTTCATCTGGCTGGCCCGCTCGGTGATTCCGCGCTAGGGGAGGGCGCTCAGGTTCTGTACGAAAAGTCGCCGAGCGAAGGTCAGGCGAGGCGAAAAGCGCTGAGGAAGCGGACCGGGCTCGCGAGCGAGTTTACGAGCGGTAAATGAGCATTCCGCAGCGGTTTTCAACAAAGCATCACCGAGCGCAGGCAGTTTTCGTACAGAACCTAGGATGAGGTCAGCTTCATCAGCACTAGTCCGCCGACGATCAGCGCGGCGGCCAGGATGCGCAGCGGACTCGCCGCCTCGCCCAGCACCAGGATGCCGACCATGAAGGCGCCGACCGCGCCGATGCCGGTCCAGATCGTATAGGCGGTGCCCAGCGGCAGGCTGCGCATGGAGATCGACAGCAGCGCCACGCTGGCCACCATGGCGACCCCGGTGATCAGCGTGGGTATGAGACGGGTGAAGCCCGCGGACTGCTTCATGTAGAACGCCCAGACCACTTCGAGCAGTCCGGCGCACACCAGATAGAACCAAGCCAACGACGGCCTCCTGTAAAACCGGGCCGTCCCGGAACGCTGCCCGCCGATCGCCGGGGTCGTCCCCGTAGGCCAAGAGAACAGGGCGGCAAGCTGCCTTGCCGCCTGATCGGCCCCATTATCCTAGCCGTTCATGGCGGCGCCTTTCGACCCGACCTGTCAGGCGCCACCCACCAGCCGCTAGCGCGGCTGGCAGATCTGCGTGGCGATCCCGTCGAATTCGCGATCGAAGCTGGCGCGCTCGGCCGCGCTGAGAAAGCCCTGCTGCCCGACCAGGGAATCGGTCTGGCTGCGCACCGCGGCGATGCGCTCGCTGAAGGCGGTCGCCTGTTCCTGACTGATCCGCCGCGCCTTGCGCGCCGTGCTCACATCGGCCAGCAGCACATTGGCGCGCATCGATATATGCGCCTGCCGCGGATCGCTGATGGCGCCGCCCAGCTCGCCCGGGAGTTCGCGCTGCTGCTGCAGATCGCAGCTCGGCAAGCCGAGATCGTCGTGCCGAACCGGCTCCCGGGTACAGGCGCCCAGGGCGAGGGGCAACAACAACAGGGGAATCAGGGATTTCATCCAGGTCTCCTCGGGGTGGCCATGGTGGAGACCTTGAGAGCCCGGGACGGGCGCTTCGTTCAAGAAGGGCTCTGCGCCGGGCCTTGGCAAACGCCTTGAGGCGCTAGTCGTCCCGCCGCGCTTGCCGTTCCAGCGCCGCCAGCTGTAGCCGCGCCCCGTCGGCCACCGGGCCCCTGCCGACCGCGCTGCTCTGCAGCAGCGACAGATTGAGGGCGTGCGCCGCTGCCTCTATCCCCGGGCGAAGGGCATGACCGGCCTGTGCCAGGGCGGTGTCTTCGGTCAGGAGCGGAGCGGCGAGAAAGAGGGTGACCGAGCTGGTCAGGAGGTATCTCATGAGGCGTCCTTGCGAGGTGGTCACCAGGGTATCGGCATCCGGCCGGCCTGTTGGAGCGGGTCTAGAGGTCAGAGCTTAGATCAGAATCGCGAGGGTGGTAGTGATAATGGTCAGATAAATCACGCCGGTAATCTGGCGAGCCCCCTTTACCAGCGGTCTGTAAGTTCTGGAACGGCTTGATTGACGCCAGAAACAGCAAAGCCCGCACGATGGCGGGCTTTGCTGAGGTTCACGCGACGGTGAACGGAAGATGGCGCACTCGGCGGGATTCGAACCCACGACCCCTGCCTTCGGAGGGCAGTACTCTATCCAGCTGAGCTACGAGTGCAGCGATTCGGTGACGCTGAATCGGTCGCCATCATACTCACCTTGCCCTCGACCGTCCATGCCCGGATGCACGATGTTGTTGATTTTGAACGACTGTTTCGCGGGGCTTGGCAAGGGCTGGATAAACAAGGAGGAGGGCCGCGCGAAAACCGCTCCGGCGCTCTTGCGCGGGGGTTCAATATTCTCCTAGGATGCGTTCAATATTTCGAACGCCCAGGGCGGTTCGAACGTTGCTCGAACGGGCACTGAACGGTGGCGATGCCAGCGTTTCCAGGCCTGACCCTATCGCAGGCGCAGGGGTGTCATGCCCTTGCTTCCGGCCCTTTCAGCCAAGGAGACCGTAATGCAGCTCAAAGACGCTTCCCTGTTTCGCCAGCAAGCCTATGTCGACGGCGCCTGGATCGACGCCGACAGCGGTGCCACCGTCAAAGTGGATAACCCGGCCACCGGCGAGACCCTGGGCACCATTCCCAAGCTCGGCCGCGCCGAGACCAAGCGTGCCATCGACGCCGCCAACCGCGCCCTGCCGGCCTGGCGGGCGCTGACGGCCAAGGAGCGTTCGGCCAAGCTGCGGCGCTGGTACGAGCTGATGATCGAGAACCAGGACGACCTGGGCCGGCTGATGACCCTGGAGCAGGGCAAGCCGCTGGCCGAAGCCAAGGGCGAGATCGCCTACGCCGCCTCCTTCATCGAGTGGTTCGCCGAAGAAGCCAAGCGCATCTATGGCGACACCATCCCCGGCCACCAGGCCGACAAGCGCATCCTGGTCATCAAGCAGCCCATCGGCGTCACCGCCGCCATCACGCCGTGGAATTTCCCCACCGCGATGATCACCCGCAAGGCCGGTCCGGCCCTGGCCGCCGGCTGCACCATGGTGATCAAGCCCGCCAGCCAGACGCCGTATTCGGCCCTGGCCCTGGTCGAGCTGGCCGAGCGCGCCGGCATTCCCAAGGGCGTGCTGAGCGTGGTCACCGGCTCCGCCGCCGAGATCGGCGCCGAGCTGACCGAAAGCCCCATCGTGCGCAAGATCTCCTTTACCGGCTCCACCGAGATCGGTGCCAAGCTGATGGAGCAGAGCGCGCCCACCATCAAGAAGCTGTCGCTGGAGCTGGGCGGCAACGCGCCCTTCATCGTCTTCGACGACGCCGACCTGGACAAGGCCGTGGAAGGCGCCATTGCCTCCAAGTACCGCAACGCCGGTCAGACCTGCGTCTGCGTCAACCGCCTCTACATCCAGGATGGCGTGTACGACGCCTTCGCCGAGAAGTTCAAGGCCGCCGTGGCCAAGCTCAAGGTCGGCAACGGCCTGGAAGAGGGCGTGACCATCGGCCCGCTGATCGACGCCAAGGCCGCGGCCAAGGTCAAGGAGCACATCGACGACGCCGTGAGCCAGGGCGCCAAGGTCATCGCCGGGGGCAAGGCCCACGCCAACGGTGGCAGCTACTTCGAACCGACCATCCTCGCCGACGTGCCCAAGAGCGCCAAGGTATCCAAGGAAGAGACCTTCGGCCCGCTGGCGCCGCTGTTCCGCTTCAAGGACGAGGCCGAGGTCATCGAGCTGGCCAACGACACCGAATTCGGCCTGGCGTCCTATTTCTATGCCCGCGACCTGTCCCGCGTGTTCCGCGTGGCCGAGGCGCTGGAGTACGGCATGGTCGGCATCAACACCGGCCTGATCTCCAACGAGGTCGCGCCCTTCGGCGGCGTCAAGGCCTCGGGCCTGGGCCGTGAAGGCTCCAAGTACGGCATCGAGGAATACCTGGAGATCAAGTACCTCTGCCTGGGCGTCTGATCGCTCTCGTTGGGCTTCGCGGAGCTCAACCCAACCTACTGACACCGTAGGTTGGGTTGAGACAGCTCTACCGTCGAAGCCCAACAGCCCCTCAGCCTGATCCAAAGCTTTTCCCGGCGCGGACGCCGGGCCGTTGGCAGTCGATCATCGTATGCTGCCCGGAATCCGGTCCGCGCCTTTCCCGTAGCCGGCCGCCACGATGAGCGGCCATCGAGGACTGCAATGAGCCACACCAATGATTCCCTGATGCACCGCCGCAGTGCCGCCGTCGCCCGTGGCGTCGGCCAGACCCATCCGATCTTCGTCGCCCGCGCGGAGAACGCCAAGGTATGGGACGTCGAGGGCAACGAATTCCTGGACTTCGCCGGCGGCATCGCCGTGCTCAACACCGGCCACTTGCATCCGCGCGTGGTGGCGGCCGTGCAGGAGCAGCTGACCAAGGTCTCCCACACCTGCTTCCAGGTGCTGGCCTACGAGCCCTATGTCGAGGTCTGCGAAAAGCTCAACGAACTGGTGCCGGGCAACTTCCCGAAAAAGACCGCGCTGTTCAACTCCGGCTCCGAAGCCGTGGAGAACGCCGTCAAGATCGCCCGCGCCGCCACCCAGCGCGCCGGCGTCATCGCCTTCTCCAGCGCCTACCACGGCCGTACCATGATGACCCTGTCGCTGACCGGCAAGGTCGCGCCCTATTCGGCCGGCATGGGCCTGATGCCCGGTGGTGTCTATCGCGCGCTCTATCCCTGCGAACTGCACGGCATCAGCGTCGATGACGCCATCGCCAGCGTCGAGCGCATCTTCAAGAACGATGCGGCCCCTGGCGACATCGCCGCCATCATCCTCGAGCCGGTACAGGGCGAGGGCGGCTTCTATGCCGCGCCCAAAGAATTCATGCAGCGCCTGCGCAAGCTGTGCGACACCCACGGCATCCTGCTCATCGCCGATGAAGTCCAGTCCGGCGCCGGCCGTACCGGGACCTTCTTCGCCATGGAGCAGATGGGCGTCGACGCCGACCTGGTGACCTTCGCCAAGTCCATCGCCGGTGGTTTCCCGCTGTCGGGCGTGACCGGTCGCGCCACGGTGATGGATGCCGTCACCCCCGGCGGCCTGGGGGGCACCTACGCCGGCAGCCCCATCGCCTGCGCCGCGGCCCTGGCGGTGATCGAGACCTTCGAGGAAGAGAAGCTACTGGACCGCTCCAAGGCCGTGGGCGAACGCCTCACCGCCGGTCTGCGCGAACTGGCCGCCAAGCACGCGCAGATCTGCGACGTCCGTGGCCTGGGCGCCATGATCGCCATGGAGCTAGGCAAGGGCGGCGACATCGAGCAGCCCGATGCCGAGCTTACCAGCCAGATCGTGGTCCGCGCGCGCCAGAAGGGCCTGATCCTGCTCAGCTGCGGCAGCTACGGCAACGTGTTGCGCATCCTCGTGCCGCTGACCGCCAGCGACGAAGAGCTGGATCGCGGCTTGGCCATAATCGGCGAGTGCTTTGCCGAATTGGCCTGAGTCCTGACCAAACCGCCCTCCCAGAGGGCGGTTTTTCTGTGATGGACTTGGCATTATTTCTGCTTTGACGCATTATCCGCCGCTTCGCTTTCCTCAAGCAGGAGTGGGTTGGGATGCCGCCCCTGATACTTATCGTCGACGCCAATCCCTGGACCCGCGACCTGCTCAAGTCGCTGGTGCTGGCCGTGCGTGCCGATGCCCTGGTGCAGGAATACGGCCATGGCTATCAGGCCCTCGCCGAACTGGATCAGCGAAAGAGATGCGCCCTGATCATCGTCGAGCGACCGGCCGATTGCGATGGACTCGACCTGCTGCGCCGCATCCGTCAGCGCGGCGCCCAGCCGCTGCAGCCGGTGATCCTGCTGTCTGAACAGGCCGATGCCGCCTATGTGCGCGCGGCCCTGCGTCTGGCGCCAACCGCCTATCTGGTCAAACCCTATGCGGCGGAAGAGGTGTTGCGCCGTCTGCGCAGCCTGTTGCCGCCCGCGGGGGACGAGTCCCGGACGGCCAGTGTCGCGGCGCTGGGCTCCCTGGACGATCATCTGCAGCGCATGGCCGCCGAAATCGACGCCGTGCCGCTGTTCGCCGATCTGCCGGCCATCATCGAGCGCTGTCGCGAGAGCGAGAGCTGCAGCCTGGACGAACTGGAAACCGAATTCGGTCAGGATCCCCTGGTCACGGCGACCCTGATCGCGGCGGCCAACAGCGCCTCCCAGCGTGTCGGCCAATCCTGCCAGACCCTCAGCCAGGCCCTGCCGCGGCTGGGCGTCGGCTTCACCCTCAATCTGGTCCTCGGCCTGAGCCTGCGGCGGGCGACCCGTCTGGCCGAGCCGCTGCTGGCCGGACGCGCCGAAGGCTATCTGCGCCTGGCCCAGCGCGCCGCCGACTGCGCCCGGCTGCTGGCGCTACGCTATGTGCGCGAAGACGCCGAGCGCTGCTATACCGCCGGCCTGCTGCACCGCCTGGGTGAACTGGCGGTGCTGCAAGGCGTGCAGCGCTGGTGCGACGGGGGTGGCGCCATCGAGGAGGCTGCGCTGGAGCGCGCGCTGCTGAGCTACAGCTTGGAGTTCTCCGCGGAATTGCAGCGGCACTGGCGACTACCGCTGGAGCTGCGCGAGCTGGTGGCCGCGGTGCACAGCCTGCACGGCGTGCTGCCCAAGCCGTCGCTGATCCTGCACCTGGCGGCGCAGGCGGCGAATCCCGCCCCGGGCGAGTCCCTCGATGCCCTGCTCGAGCACAAGGCCGGGCGCATGCTCGGTCTGGAAGCGGCGGTCTGGCAGCTGGCGGTCACCCAGCTCAAGCTGGCCTAGCGCGCGCTGTCGGGACGATAGCCCAGGCGCAGTCCACCCCAGTGGCGGCCGTTCACCAGGATCGGCACCGAAAGGTCGTGCATCACCTCGCCGGTGTCTCTCATGTAGGTCTGCAACAGCAGGCGACGCTGATGGCTGCCGCAGCGCTTGCCGGTGCGATCGCCGAAGAGGCGCTTGCTGCGACTGCGCGCCGTATCCACGGCCACGTCGCCGGTGGGTGCATGGGCGAAGGCGCGGTTGTGGGTGGGCACATAGCCTTCCGGCGTACAGGCGATGGCGAACACCAGGCCGGGATGCTGGTCCAGCAGCGGCTCCTGGATCGCCGGTAGCACGCCATCGGTATAGCTGTCGAAACGGGTGCGGTACTTGGCCGGCTGACTGCCGGGCACGGGCTGGTACTGGCGGTCGAAGAGGGCGTCCTGGGTGATGCGCCCGGCGGCCAGGTCTTCCTCGAAGCGCCGGCCGATGGCATCCGCGCCCTGGCGCGCCAGTTCGAAGATGCGCTGGTGATAGCTGTCCAGGCCGACCTCGGCCAGGCGTTCGCTGCTGGCCTCGGCCATGTCCACCAGTTCGTCGGCGGCGCTGCTGAGCCGGCTGGTCTGGCGCTCGCTGTCGGCCAGATCGCTGTGCACCTGCTCCACCGCCTGGGCCAGGCTTTCCAGCTGGGCAAGATTGGCCGAGGTGCCCTGCGCGATGTCCGCGGCCTGGCGCTCGGCGGTCTGCGCCAGCTGGGCGATCTCCTGCAGGCCCTCGCCGGTGCGTTCGACCTGGCGCACGCCGTCGTCCAGCGCCTGGGCCAGTTGCTGGATCTGCGCTACCACGGCGTCGGTCTGCTGGCTGATGTCGGCGACGATCAGCCCCACCTCGCCGGTCGCGCTGGAGGTCCGCGCCGCCAGCCCCCGGACCTCGTCGGCGACCACCGCGAAGCCGCGCCCGTGTTCCCCGGCGCGCGCGGCCTCGATGGCGGCATTGAGCGCCAGCAGGTTGGTCTGGCTGGCGATACCCTGGATGACCTCGGTGACCTGCTGGATCTTGTCGGTACGGGCACTCAGGCCGGCGATCAGTTCGCGACTCTGGCGGGCGTGCTCGCTGAGGGCGCGGATGGCGGCGATCGCCGCATTCAGGGCTTCCCGCCCGGCCTCGCTGCGCTGGTGCACCTGCTGCGCCACCGCCAGGGCCTGGCGGGCGCTGCCGGCGCTGTCATGCTCGGTCTGGGTAAGGGACGTGGCACTGCTGGAGATCTGCGCCGCCGTGCTGGCCTGGGATTGCACTCGGGCCGCCAGTTGCTGGGCGGCAAAGGCCACGCCAGCGATGGCCACGGCGTTGCGCGCCGTGCTGCGCGAGAGATCGCTGGTCAGCGCGTCGAAGGACTGGCTCGGCGCGGGCGGCGCCGGGGGCCTGCGCAGCAGCAACCAGGGCCAGAGGGCAGCGGCGAGCACCAGTGCCATGCCGGCGGCGATGGGGAGCGCCAGCCACTGCCAGAGCAGCAGCGCGGCCACGAGGATGACCAGGTGAAGCGACAACACGACGGGCCAGCGCCTGGGCATGCGACCTCCTTGTTATTCTGCTCGATCGAGGACGAAGTGTGACGGGTGTCAGCTTCGTCGATCATGGAGCCCGCTTTCCGGAGGTTGCAACCGCTGTCTGGTCCCGGCAGCTACGACTTTGGTCTTAGCCGCCGCGGCGGACTCAGGGCGTACGCGGCAGGAAATGCAGCGGCGCACCCCGTTGCAGACCGGCCAGCACCGGGTGGTCCTTGACCAGCTCCACCTCGATCACCTCGGTCTGCTCCGGCACTCTCAGGGTGACCCGGGTGGTGGCGCCCAGCGGCCGGATGTCGCGCACTTCGGCGGCGTGATAACCCGCTCGCGGCTCACGCTCCAGCTCCACCTCGTGCGGACGGAACAGCACCTCCTGCTCGCCCAGGGCCAGGCGGTTGGAGTCACCCAGGAAGTGATAGACGAAGTCGCTCGCCGGCTGCTCGTAGACCTCGCCGGGCGAGCCGACCTGCTCGATCTGGCCCTTGTTCATCACCACGATGCGGTCGGCCACCTCCATGGCTTCTTCCTGGTCGTGGGTGACGAACACCGAAGTCAGGTGGATCTCTTCGTGCAGCCGTGCCAGCCAGCGGCGCAGCTCCTTGCGCACCTTGGCATCCAGGGCGCCGAAGGGTTCGTCGAGCAGCAGGATCTTGGGCTCCACCGCCAGCGCGCGAGCCAGGGCGATGCGCTGGCGCTGACCGCCGGAGAGTTGCTCGGGATAGCGATCGGCCAGCCAGTCGAGCTGCACCATGTTCAGCAGCTCGTGCACCTTGCTGGCGATCTGCGCCTCGCTCGGCCGCTCGCGGCGCGGCTTCATGCGCAGGCCGAAGGCCACGTTGTCGAACACCGTCATATGGCGGAACAGCGCGTAATGCTGGAAGACGAAGCCGACGTTGCGATCGCGCACGTCACGCCCGGAGACGTCTTCGCCATGGAAGCCGATATTGCCGGTGTCCGGCGCTTCCAGGCCGGCGATGATGCGCAGCAGGGTGGTCTTGCCGCAGCCCGAGGGGCCGAGCAGGGCGACCAGCTCGCCACTCTCGATGTGCAGGTTGATGTCCTTGAGCGCCTGGAAGGCGCCAAACCTCTTGTTGATACCCTGGATCTCGATACTCATGGCGCCTTATTCCTCGTCACGGTGCTGCAGTTGGCGGCTCAGGCGACTCTCGCTCCACTGCCGCAGCAGCAGGATCACCAGGGCCATCATCAGCAGCAGGATCGCCACGCTGAAGGCGGCGACGATGTTGTACTCGTTGTAGAGAATCTCGATATGCAGCGGCAGGGTGTTGGTCAGGCCGCGGATATGGCCGGAGACCACCGACACCGCCCCGAACTCGCCCATGGCCCGCGCGGTGCAGAGCACCACCCCATAGATCAGCGCCCATTTCACGTTGGGCAGGGTCACGTGCCAGAACAGCTGCCAGCCGCTGGCGCCCAGCAGGCGCGCCGCCTCCTCTTCCTGGGTGCCCTGTTCCTGCATCAGCGGGATCAGTTCGCGGGCCACATAGGGAAAGGTGACGAAGATCGTCGCCAGCACGATGCCGGGTACGGCGAAGACGATCTGCACATCGACGCTCTGCAGGTAGGGGCCCATCAGGCCCTGGGCGCCGAACAGCAGCACATAGATGAGACCGGCGATCACCGGCGAGACCGAGAAGGGCAGGTCGATCAGGGTGATCAGCAGACTCTTGCCGGTGAACTCGAACTTGGTCACGCACCAGGCCGCGGCCAGGCCGAAGGCCAGGTTGAGGGGCACCGAGATGGCGGTGGCGAACAGCGTGAGCTTGAGCGCCGAGAGCGCATCCGGTTCGCTGATGGCGTCCCAGAAGGCGCCGATGCCGTTGGCCAGGCCCTGGCTCAGCACCATGTACAGCGGCAGCACCAGGACCAGCAGGAAGATCAGCCAGGCGCTGGCGATCAGCGCGATGGCCACCGGCGTGCGCTGCTTGTTGGCGCGCGCATCGGCCTTGGTGGAAGTCATGAGGCTCATGCGGACGTCCTTAGATGTTGGGCTGGATGCGGCGCTGCAGGATGTTGATCAGCAGCAGCATGACAAAGGACACCAGCAGCATGAACACGCCGATGCCGGTGGCGCCGGTGTAGTCGTACTGGTCCAGCTTGGAGACGATGAGCAGCGGCAGGATCTCGGTCTTGAACGGGATGTTGCCGGCGATGAACACCACCGAGCCGTACTCGCCCACGCCGCGGGCGAAGGCCAGGGCGAAACCGGTCAGCCAGGCCGGCAGCAGGGTCGGCACCAGCACGTAGCGGAATACCTGCCACGGGCGCGCGCCCAGGCAGGTGGCGGCTTCCTCGATCTCCTTGGGGATGTCCGCCAGCACCGGCTGCAGGGTGCGCACCACGAAGGGCAGGGTGACGAAGATCAGCGCCAGGGTGATGCCGATCGGGGTATAGGCGATCTTGAAGGGAAACAGCGAACCGATCATGCCGTTGGGCGCATAGAGCGCGGTCAGGGCGATGCCGGCCACCGCGGTGGGCAGGGCGAAGGGCAGGTCGACCATGGCATCGATCAGCTTGCGCCCGGGAAACTCGTAGCGCACCAGCACCCAGGCCAGCAGGGTGCCGAGGATGCCGTTGACCAGGGCGGCGAGCAGGGCCGTGCCGAAGGACAGCTGTAGCGCGGCCAGCACCTGGCGCCCGGTGATCAGCGACCAGAACTGCCCGAGGGTCAGCTGGCTGGCATGGAGGAACATGGCGCCCAGCGGGATCAGCACGATCAGCGCGAGGTAAGTCAGGGAGAATCCCAGGGTCAACCCGAAGCCGGGTATGACCGGGGAGAGACGGCGAGACATGAGACGTCCTTCTGCAAGGCGCCCCGGCGATGCATTCGCCAGGGCGCAGAGGGGTGGAACGATACCTGTTCCGGGCCGGTCAGCGTGAGCCGTCCCGGCCGGGGCGCTATTTGTTGATGTCGGCGAAGATCTTGTCGAACACGCCGCCGTCGGCGAAGTACTTGGGCTGCGCCTCTTTCCAGCCGCCGAATTCCTGATCGATGGTCACCAGCTTGACCGGCTTGAACTGATCCTTGAATTCCGCGGCCACCTTGGCATCGCGGGGGCGATAGAAATTCTGCGCGGCGATGCGCTGCCCCTCGGGGCTGTACAGATACTGCAGGTAGGCCTCGGCCTGCTTGCGCGTGCCCTTCTTGTCGACCACCTTGTCCACCACGGCCACCGGCGGCTCGGCCAGGATCGACAGCGACGGGGTGACGATCTCCAGCTGGTCGCCGCCTTCTTCCTTCAGGGACAGATAGGCTTCGTTTTCCCAGGCGATCAGCACGTCGCCCAGCTGGCGCTGCACGAAGCTGATGGTGGCGCCGCGTGCACCGGTGTCCAGCACCGGGGCGTGGCGATAGAGCTCGGTGACGAACTTGAGCGCCTCGGCATCGCTGCCGTACTTGGCCTTGGCATAGGCCCAGGCGGCGAGGAAGTTCCAGCGGGCGCCGCCGGAGGTCTTGGGATTGGGGGTGATGACCTGGACATCCTTCTTCACCAGGTCGTCCCAGTCCTTGATGCCCTTGGGATTGCCCTTGCGCACCAGGAAGACGATGGTCGAGGTGTAGGGGGTGCTGTTGTCCGCCAGCCGCTTCTGCCAGTTCGGGTCGACCAGCTGCTGGCGCAGATTGAGGGCATCGATGTCGCCGGACAGCGCCAGGGTCACCACGTCGGCCTGCAGGCCATCGATCACCGAGCGCGCCTGCTTGCCTGAGCCGCCATGGGAGTTCTTGATGGTCACGTCTTCGCCGGTCCCGGTCTTCCAGTGCTTGGCGAAGGCGGCGTTGTACTGCTGATAGAGCTCGCGGGTCGGATCGTAGGACACGTTGAGCAATTCAACGGCGTGGACCTGGGTGGCGAACAGGGCACCAGCCAGCGCGGCCAGGGCGAAACGGCGAATCGACATGAAAAGGCTCCTTGACGTGAGAAAGCCGGACACCGTCTGGCGGGCGCCTTGCCCGCTCGTCCGCTGACCTCGAGAACTCAATGCTTGTTGGCTTGGCCGGTCTGAGGCCGGAATTTTTCCTTGCGCTCGATCTGCACCACCTGCCCGTTGTGCACGGTGATCTCGATGGCGCCGAATCTCAGCCCGCGCAAAGCCTGCTGGATATCGCGGAGCAGTGCGGTTTCGTCCTGGTTTTCCAGGCTGCGGAACGGAACGGAGCTCATGGGGTGGCGTCCTCGTGTACAGCGGTGGGCGGGGAGGTGGCGCCATCTTAGAGGGCTGATCTTTATTTCTTAAAATTGCTAATAATGCTTTGTTTATTCACTTTTAGAATTAGCAGTCTGTGAAGGACACGTTGTGTAGCAAAAGGGAGGGCTGGATTTATCGCCCACCCCGGCAATAATGCGCGAACGCCTGTTCACTGAACTTTCTGTGACAGTTGCACTACACAACCCGCGCGAGGTCCTTTGCGTCCATGAGCTACAACGGCCTGCTTGACCTGTCGGTCTGGCAACTGGTGGTGGTCACCCTGCTGCTGACCCACCTGACCATTGTCAGTGTCACCGTCTACCTGCATCGCTACTCCGCCCACCGTTCGCTGGAGCTGCATCCCGCGCTCAAGCACGCCTTCCGCTTCTGGCTGTGGCTGACCACGGCGATGAACACCCGCGAGTGGACCGCCATTCACCGCAAGCACCACGCCAAGTGCGAAACCGAAGAGGATCCGCACAGCCCGGTGCACAAGGGCCTCGCCACCGTGGTGCGGCGCGGCGCCGAGTTGTACAAGGCCGAGGCGAACAACGCCGATACCCTGCGCATCTATGGCAAGAACTGCCCGGACGACTGGATCGAGCGCAAGCTCTACTCCAATCCGCGCACCCGCAACATGGGTGTGGTGCTGTTGCTGCTGATCGACATCGCCCTGTTCGGCGCCCTGGGGCTCACCGTCTGGGCCGTGCAGATGGTCTGGATTCCCTTCTGGGCCGCGGGTGTGGTCAATGGCCTGGGCCATGCCGTGGGCTATCGCAACTTCGAGTGCCGCGATGCCGCCACCAACCTCATTCCCTGGGGCATCGTCATCGGCGGCGAAGAGCTGCACAACAACCACCACACCTACCCGAACTCGGCCAAGCTGTCGGTCAAGCGCTGGGAATTCGACATGGGCTGGGCCTGGATCAAGCTGTTCACCTGGCTGCGTCTGGCCAAGGTCAACCGTGTCGCCCCCATCGCCCATCGCATCGAAGGCAAGGGGCAGCTGGACATGGACACCGCCATGGCCATCCTCAACAACCGCTTCCAGATCATGGCCCAGTACCGCAAGCAGGTGATCGGCCCGCTGCTGCGGCAGGAGCGCGGCAGTGCGGCGCCCTCCCAGCGTCCGCTGTTCCGTCGGGCGCGTGGTCTGCTGGCCCGCGAGACCAGTCTGCTCAAGGCCCGCCATCAGGTGCGCATCGACGAACTGCTCGAGCACAGCCAGGCGCTGAAGCTGATCTACGAAAAGCGCCTGGCGCTGCAGCAGATCTGGGCCCGGACCAGCGCCAACGGCCACGACATGCTGGCCGCGACCCGGCAGTGGATCGGCGAAGCCGAAGCGAGCGGCATTCAGTCGCTGCGCGAATTCGCCGAACAGCTGAAAACCTATTCCCTGCGGCCGGCCGGAACTGCTTGAGAAAGGCTTCACAAAAGCCCACCGAAGCGGTGGGCTGCTCTATGCGGGGATTGAACCAGGCTGGTTTCAGCTGTCTCTAACTCCCTCAGGACCCCGCGTAGGCGCATTTGTATATGGATGAACAACCCTCTCTGTCTGCTCTTCCCACTCCGGAAGAGAATCTGCTGGCTCTCCTGCATTCGCGGGCCGAGACAGATCGCCTGCGTGACCGGGAGCAGCTGTTCAGCGCGCTGCTGGAAAGCGTCAATGCGGTGCTCTGGGCCCTGGACTGGCGCACTCGCCAGATCATCTATGTCAGCCCTGCCTACGAACAGATCTTCGGTCGCTCCCAGTCCCTGGTATTGAGCGACTACAGCACCTGGCTCAACAACATCTATCCCGACGATCTGGAATACGCCCAGCGCACCCTGGAACAGGTGATCGAGCAGGGCGCCGTGGAATCGCGCGAGTACCGCATCATCCGCGCCGACGGCGAGATCCGCTGGCTCAGCGACAAGTGCTTTGTCAGTCAGCGCAGCGAGGCTGGCATGCCGCTGCTGGTGGTGGGCATCGCCGAAGACATCACCGACAAGAAGCGCATGGAGGAGGAGCTGCAACGGCTCGCCACCACCGACGTCCTGACCCGCAGCAGCAACCGTCGGCACTTCTTCGAGAGTGCCCAGCGCGCCTTCGAATTCGCCCAGAACGAAGGCGAGCCCCTGGCCTTCCTGTTGCTCGACATCGACGACTTCAAGAAGATCAATGACCGCTTCGGTCACCAGATGGGTGATCAAGTGTTGCAGCGTGTTGCCGAATGCGGCGCCCAGACTACCCGCCGTGGGGATCTGTTCGGCCGTATCGGCGGCGAGGAATTTGCCCTGCTGCTGCCGGGCTGCGACAGCGATCTGGCGTTGCAGATCGGCGGGCGCCTGCAGCGCGCCGTGCGGCAGTTGGCGGTACCCAGCGCCGAGGGCCCGCTGAAGGTCACCATCAGTCAGGGTGTCACCGTGTTGCGGGAGGGCGACGAGTCCCTCGACACCCTTTATGTGCGGGCGGACGAGGCCATGTACCGCGCCAAGCGCCAGGGCAAGGATCAGGTCGTCCAGGGCTGAATACCCCTTGCCAGGCCGCGCCGATGACAGCTCGGCCGGCTTGGGTCGCGGTTCTGCCGACCGCCGTCATGCCATCCCCCACCCGGTCCGCTGCGACCTTGCTTCCTTGTCCATCTGGCCTGCAGCCGATCTCTTCTTCTTGTCCTGTTGGCCGTCCTGGCTGAAGCGGCGGCACCCCATCGATGGGAAAGAATTTCCTGCGTGACCGATTGGGCAAGATCGCCCTTGCGGCAGGGCACGTGATGCGTCACGCCGGGCGAAAGACGTCGTCTTCAGGGCCATTCCACTGAAAGAGCCGTCGCAAAAAATTACAAGTCCTTGAAGCAGATAGGGAATTCCTTTAGATCCTGCTTTTTTGATGCTTGAGATTGGTCGATTTTCAAGGCCGAGCCAGTGCCTTGGGAGGCCCGTCCCAGAGCCTCAGTGCGTACGGATTGGGCGGGTGTTCCCCCAGGAAACGGCGAGCCGTTCCATAGGCGTAGGCAGCGCAGGTTCCCTCGGGACATGACCGAACAGTCAGAGGGGAAGACCACAGGGCGGGTTTTCAACCAGGTATCGCTAGACGAAATGCTTTTTTGCAATTAGCTTTCGCAACGTGGAAGACGGTGGCAGGGACCCTGTGCTGGAGGTCGCAACTTAAAAGTCGACCAGGCCCGGGATAATTCTCCAAATTGAAACAAAAGCCCTCTAGCTTTCCCTTCCGCACGGCCCGTCGGGCATACCACCAGCAGGCGCTGACACCTCTGGTGGCCGCATAACAACGATTCACCCCTGGAGCACTCATGGTCAAGAAGCCACTGGTGGTCGCGGTCTCCGCGGCCTGTCTGAACCTGTCCCTCATTGCCGCCGCCCACGCTGCCGGCTTCGTCGAAGACAGCAAAGCCACCCTCAGTCTGCGTAACTTCTACATCAACACAGACAACCGCAACGGTACTGCCAATCCTTCCCGCGTGATGGATTGGGGTCAGGGCTTCATGCTGAACTACCAGTCGGGCTTCACCCAGGGCACCGTTGGCTTCGGCGTCGATGCGGTCGGCATGCTGGGCCTGCGTCTGGACAGCGGTGGCAAGGCCAACGGCGGCAACGGTGGCAGCGTGCAGAACGGCACCATGTTCCCGCGCGACACCGATAACAGCGCTGTAGACGAGTTCAGCAGCCTGGGCGCTACCGCCAAGATGAAGATCTCCGAAACCGAATTCCGCTACGGCACCCTGATGCCGAAGCTGCCGGTCGTGGTCTCCAACGACGGTCGTCTGCTGCCGCAGACCTACCAGGGTGCTCAGATCACGTCCAAGGACATCAAGGACGTGACCCTGACCGCCGGCCAACTCGAGCGCGCCAAGAACCGTAACTCCACCGACGAAGACGATCTGTCCATCGCCGGTTCCAACGGTGCTGCGAATGCCGCCCTGCGTCGCAACAGCGACCATTTCCGCTTCGTCGGTGCCGACTACAAGGTCACCAAAGACCTGACCCTGCAGTACTACTTCGGTCAGCTGGAAGACTTCTACAACCAGCACTTCCTGGGCCTGGTGCACAGCGTCAAGCTGGGCGACGGTACCTTCAAGACCGACCTGCGCTATTTCGATAGCAACAGCCAGGGCGAGAACCGCAAGGCCGACAGCACCGGCCTCTACGTGTCCAGCGGCTACTACGGTGGTACCCGTACCACTGGCGAGATCGACAACCGCCTCTACAGCGGCCTGTTCACCTACTCGATCTACGGCCACACCTTCGGTCTGGGTTATCAGGGCAGCAACGGTAACAGCGCCTTCCCCTACCTGAACGAGAACGGTGGCGCTTCGACCTATGCCATCACCGATATTCAGATCAACAACTTCACCCGTTCCGGCGAAGACACCTGGCAGGCTCGCTACTCCTATGACTTCGCTCAGCTGGGCGTCAAGGGTCTGACCGCTGGCGTCATCTATCAGCGCGGTGACAACATCCGTACCCGTACTGGCGACGCCATGGAATGGGAACGCGACCTGACTGTCAGCTACGTGATCCCGGAAGGCCAGCTGAAAGGTCTGGGCTTCACCTGGCGTAACGCCATGCTGCGTTCCGACCTGCCGGCCGTTTCGCAAGCCGGTGTACCGGGCCAGCGTGACGTCGACGAAAACCGTCTGATCGTCAGCTACACCCTGCCGCTGCTCTGAGCCGCGCTCAGGTCAGAAAAAAGCCCGTCGCGAGACGGGCTTTTTCGTTTCCGCCGGAAATCAGTGACCGGTCGGCTGCTGCTGGGTGATGCAGTGGATGTTGCCACCGCCGAGCAGGATCTCGCGGCCGGGAACCTGTACCACCTCGTGCTCCGGGAAGCAGGCCTGCAGCGTACGCAGCGCCTCGGCGTCCTCGGGAACGCCAAAGGTCGGGGCGATGATGCCGCCGTTGACGATGAGGAAGTTGACGTAGGAGGCGGCCAGCCGCTCACCGGCTCGGCGTGGCTGGGTGCCAAGGCAGGCATCCACGTCGCGGCATTCTTCTTCGCTGGCGAACAGCGGACCCGGGGTGACGATCCGGTGCACCTTGAAGGTGCGGCCGCGGGCATCGGTTTCGCGCTCCAGCACGGCCAGGGCCTCGCGGCAGCGGCTGTAGTTGGGGTCGGCCTGGTCGTCGCACCAGCTCAGCAGCACCTCGCCCGGGCGCACGTAGCAGCAGAAGTTGTCCACGTGGCCGTTGGTTTCGTCGTTGTAGAGACCGTGGGGCAACCAGATGACCTTGTCCACCGCCAGGTAGTCGCTCAAGTAGTGCTCGATCGCTTCGCGATCCAGGTGCGGATTGCGATTGGCGTTGAGCAGGCATTCCTCGGTGGTGATCAGGGTGCCTTCGCCGTCGACGTGGATGGAGCCGCCCTCGAGGACGAAGTCCGGGGTGCGATAGCCCGGCAGATTCTCAATCGCGAGGATCTTGCCGGCGACCTGGTCATCGCGCTGCCAGGGGAAATAGAGGCCGCCATCCAGGCCGCCCCAGGCATTGAAGCTCCAGTCCACCCCGCGCACGCCACCCTGGCCGTCGCTGACGAAGGTCGGGCCGGTATCGCGGCACCAGGCGTCGTCATTGCTGATTTCCACCACCCGGATGTTCGGGTGCTGCAGGCGGGCACGGGCATTCTCGTACTGATGGGCCGAGGCGCCGATGGTCACAGGCTCGAAACGGGCAATGGCCTGGGCGACCGCGGTGAAGGCGGCCTGGGCGGGCTTGCCGCCCAGGCGCCAGTTGTCCGGGCGCTCGGGCCAGATCATCCAGATCTTGCGCTGGTCGGCCCATTCGGCCGGCATGTGGAAGCCGTCGGCACGCGGCGTGGTGAGGGTGGTCATGGCGAGGCTCTCCGTCCAGAGTCGTCTTGGGCTGATAAGGGAAAGAATCGAAAGGGCGCCGCGGGCGTGAACACGCACAGGGCGCCAGAGGTACTGCAGAACAGCTGCCGACCGGAGCGGGACCGGTCGGCAGGCTGGCGCTTACACGGTGTGCAGGTACCAGTTGTACTCGAGGTCGGAGATGGAGTGCTCGAACTCCTCCAGCTCGTGCTCCTTGCAGGCGACGAAGATGTCGATGTACTTCGGGTCGATGTACTCCGCCATCACCGAGCTGTCGTCCAGGTAGCGCAAGGCATCGCGCAGGTTGTTCGGCAGGCTCTGCTCGTGCTGCTCGTAGGAGTTGCCCTCGGTGACCGGACCGGGTTCGATCTGTCGGGTCAGGCCATGGTGCACGCCGGCCAGGACGCCGGCCAGCAGCAGGTAGGGGTTGGCGTCGGCCCCGGCTACCCGATGCTCGATGCGGTGCGCCTCCGGCGTGCCGGTGGGGACGCGCAGGGCGGTGGTGCGGTTGTCCAGGCCCCAGCTCGGCGCATTGGGCACGAAGAACTGCGAGCCGAAGCGGCGATAGCTGTTCACGTTGGGGCAGAGGAAGGCCATGCAGGCGGGTAGGGTCTCGAGCACACCGCCGATGGCGTGACGCAATGCGGCGTTCTGCTCGGGATCCTCGCCGGCGAAGATGTTGCGGCCGTCCTTGTCCAGCAGGGAAATATGTACGTGCAGGCCGTTGCCCGCCTGGCCCGGATAGGGCTTGGCCATGAAGGTGGTGTCCATCTCATGGTCATAGGCGACGTTCTTGATCAGGCGCTTGAGCAGCACGGCGTAGTCGCAGGCCTTGATCGGATCGGCAACGTGATTGAGGTTGACCTCGAATTGCGCCGGAGCCGATTCGGCGACGATGGCGTCGGCCGGAATGCCCTGGGCGCGGGCGCCGTCGATGATGTCCTGCAGGCAGTCCGCATACTCGTCCAGATCGTCCATGGAATAGACCTGGACCGACTGGGGACGCTTGCCGGAAATAGGCGAGCGGGGCGGTTGCGGGCGGCCGTTGATGTTCTCCTGATCGATCAGATAGAACTCCAGCTCGAAGGCGGCGCAGACGGTGAGTCCGAGCTCGTCGAAACGCTGGACGACCTGACGCAGGACCTCGCGGGGATCGGCGAAGAAGGGCTCGCCTTCCATCTCATGCATGGTCATCAGCAGCTGCGCGGTGGGGCGCTTCTGCCAGGGTTCCATGGAGAGGGTATCGGTGATGGGGAAGCAGACGCGGTCGGCGTCGCCGATGTCGAGCCCGAGACCGGTGCTTTCGACGGTGGAGCCGGTGATGTCGAGGGCGAACAGCGAAGCGGGGAGGTTGATTCCTTTCTCGAAGACTTTGGGCAGATTGGTGCGCTCGATGCGTTTGCCACGCACCACGCCATTCATATCCGCAATCAGAAGATCGACGAACTGGACCTCAGGGTGCTCCCTGAGGAAGTCGGTCGCTTCATCCAAACGAACGGCACGCGGGGGTACCGACATGATGAAACACCTTTGCTTTTGGCTGCGCTCGACAAAACGGTTAGCGCCTGATGCGCCTGTTTGCCCAGTGGGCCAACCGCAGTGAGGGCACGAGTGCCCGCTGTCGATCCGACAGCGACCTGAGAGTACGGTCTCGCCTGCGCTCCGACGCTTTGTCAGCGCCCCTGTTAAAAATATCAATCAGCGGAGTTACCACTCTGGAGTCAATCCGAAAGGCGGACCAAAGTCAACTGGAGGCACCCCTGCTCAGGGGTGGTGCGCAGGTGCCTGTTTTTGGCGCATTCAGAGGCGCTGGAATGCCTCTGTTTCGCCGCTCCTGTGCAGAATCTCGAAACTTTTTGCCGGTGGTTGTGAAAAATAACGAACAAGACTAGGCTCGGATGATTCCTGTTCAACCCGGTGTCCCATGTCCGCGCTGCCCCTCATAGGTGTCACAGCCTGTACCAGGCAACTAGGCCTGCATCCCTTTCACATCGCGGGCGACAAGTATCTGCGCGCGGTGGTGGAGGGGGCCGAGGGCATGCCGCTGGTGATTCCGGCCCTGGCCGATCTCATTGCCACCGAGGCCTTGCTCGGGCGCCTGGACGGTCTGCTGTTCACCGGGTCGCCATCCAACGTCGAGCCCCATCATTACCAGGGTACGCCCAGCGAGCCCGGCACCCTGCACGATGCGGCTCGCGATGCCGTGACCCTGCCGCTGCTGCGCGCCGCCGTGGCGGCCGGGGTGCCGGTGCTGGGCATCTGCCGCGGCTTTCAGGAAATGAACGTGGCCTTTGGCGGCAGCCTGCACCAGAAGGTGCACGAGGTCGGCTCCCTCATGGATCACCGCGAACGCGGCGAGACCCTGGAGGAGCACTATGGTCTCCACCATCCGGTCGAGGTCCAGCCAGGCGGCCTGTTCGAGGCCTTGGAGCTGCCGGCTCGCTTCGACGTGAATTCCATCCATGGCCAGGGTATCGATCGCCTGGCACCGGGGTTGCGTGCCGAGGCACTGGCGCCCGACGGCCTGATCGAGGCCGTCTCGGTCCGCGAGGCCCGCGCCTTCGCCTGTGGCGTGCAGTGGCACCCGGAATGGAGGGTGCGCAGTCACCCGGTCTATCTCGCCTTGTTCAGGGCGTTCGGCAAGGCCTGCAAGGCGCGCGCTGCCGAGCGCTGATGCTGTTCACCCCGCTCGAACCTTCGAGGTCTTTATGAGCACCCCGCTTGACCGGCTCACCGCCTGGTTGAAAGAACGCAAGATCACTGAAGTGGAATGCCTGGTCGCCGATCTGACCGGCATCGCCCGCGGCAAGATTTCCCCCACCGCCAAGTTTCTCAACGAAAAGGGCATGCGCCTGCCGGAGAGCGTGCTCCTGCAGAGCGTGACCGGGGACTATGTCGACGACGACATCTACTACGAGTTGCTCGATCCGGCCGACATCGACATGCACTGTCGCCCGGACGATCGCGCGGTGTTCCTGGTGCCCTGGGCACTGGAGCCCACCGCCCTGGTGATCCACGACACCTACGACAAGCGCGGCATCCCCATCGAGCTGTCGCCGCGCAACCTGCTCAAGAAGGTGCTCAAGCTCTATGCCGAGCACGGCTGGCAGCCCATCGTCGCGCCGGAAATGGAGTTCTACCTGACCAAGCGCAGCGACGACCCCGACTATCCGCTGCAGCCGCCGGTAGGTCGCTCCGGGCGCCAGGAAACCGGGCGCCAGTCCTTTTCCATCGATGCGGCCAACGAATTCGATCCGCTGTTCGAAGACATGTACGACTGGTGCGAGGCCCAGGAACTGGATCTGGATACCCTGATCCACGAGGAGGGCACCGCGCAGATGGAGATCAACTTCCGCCACGGCGATCCGCTGCACCTGGCCGACCAGATCTTCGTCTTCAAGCGCACCCTGCGCGAGGCGGCGCTCAAACACAACGTCACCGCCACCTTCATGGCCAAGCCCATGACCGGCGAGCCCGGCAGCGCCATGCACCTGCACCAGAGCGTGGTGGACCTGAAGACCGGCAAGACGGTGTTTTCCAACCCCGATGGCAGCATGAGCGAACTCTTCCTGCACCACATCGGTGGCCTGCAGAAATACATTCCCGAGGCGCTGCCGCTGTTCGCCCCCAATGTGAATTCCTTCCGCCGCTTCCTGCCCGACACCTCGGCGCCGGTCAACGTGGAGTGGGGCGAGGAGAACCGCACCGTGGGCCTGCGCGTGCCGGATTCCGATCCGCAGAATCGCCGGGTGGAGAATCGCCTGGCGGGTGCCGACGCCAATCCCTACCTGGCCCTGGCGGCCAGCCTGCTGTGTGGCTATCTGGGCATGATCGAGAACGTCTCGCCCAGTGCGCCGGTGCAGGGTCGCGGCTACGAGCGTCGCAACCTGCGCCTGCCGCTGACCCTGGAAGCCGCCCTGGAGCGCATGGAGCAGTCGGCCACCTTGGAGCGGTATCTGGGGAGTCGCTTCACCCGCGGCTACGTCGCGGTGAAGCGCGCCGAGCACGAGAACTACAAGCGCGTGATCAGTTCCTGGGAGCGGGAATTCCTGCTGCTCAGCGTCTGACCGCGATCCGAGGAGAGGCTTCGTGAATACCTTTACCACCGCCCATTGGCAGGACCTGAGTCGCCGGCATCTGCTGGCGCCGTTCACCGACTATCGCCAGCTCAACGAGAAGGGCGCGCGCATCATCACCCGCGCCGAGGGGGTGCACCTCTGGGACAGCGAGGGTCAGCGCATCCTCGACGGCATGGCCGGGCTCTGGTGCGTCAACGTCGGCTACGGCCGTGAAGAACTGGTCGAGGCGGCCAGTCGCCAGATGCGCGAACTGCCCTATTACAACCTGTTCTTCCAGACCGCCCATCCGCCGGTGCTGGAGCTGGCCAAGGCCATCGCCGAACTGGCGCCGGAGGGCATGAACCACGTGTTCTTCACCGGCTCCGGCTCGGAGGCCAACGACACCGTGCTGCGCCTGGTGCGCCATTACTGGGCGACCAAGGGCCAGCCGGAGAAGCGCGTGGTCATCGGCCGCTGGAACGGTTACCACGGCTCGACCCTGGCCGGTGCCAGCCTGGGCGGCATGGCGGCGATGCACGAGCAGGGCGGCCTGCTGCCCGACATCGTGCATATCCCGCAGCCCTACTGGTTCGGTGAAGGCGGCGAGATGAGTCCGGAGGAATTCGGCATCTGGGCGGCCGATCAGCTGGAGCGGAAGATTCTCGAGGTCGGGGAGGAGCGCGTCGCCGCCTTTATCGCCGAACCCATCCAGGGCGCCGGCGGGGTGATCGTGCCGCCGGAAAGCTACTGGCCGCGGGTCCGCCAGATCCTCGACAAGTACGACATCCTCTTCATCGCCGACGAGGTCATCTGCGGCTTCGGTCGCACCGGCGAATGGTTCGGCAGCCAGTACTACGGCAACGCTCCGGACCTCATGCCCATCGCCAAGGGGCTCACCTCCGGCTACGTGCCCATGGGCGGCGTGGTGGTGCGCGACGAGGTGGTCAGGGTGCTCGACGAGGGCGGCGAGTTCTATCACGGCTTCACCTATTCCGGGCATCCGGTGGCCGCGGCCGTGGCCCTTGAGAACATCCGCATCCTGCGCGACGAGGGCATCGTCGACCGGGTTCGCAGTACCACGGCACCCTATTTGCAAAAGCGCTGGGCGGAGCTGGCCGACCACCCGCTGGTGGGCGAGACCCGTGGCGTCGGCATGGTGGCGGCGCTGGAGCTGGTGCGCGACAAGCAGACGCGGACGCGCTACGAGGGCGGGGCGGGCATGCTCTGTCGCGAGCACTGCTTCCGCAACGGCCTGGTGATGCGCGCGGTGGGCGATACCATGATCATCGCGCCGCCGCTGGTGATCACGCCGGAGTCCATCGACGAACTGGTCACCCTGGCGCGCCTGAGCCTCGATCAGACCCATGCGGTGCTGCGCCAGCGTGGCTAATGGCCGCCAAGGCTTGAGCCCGGCGGCGGACCTTGCCAGACTGCGCGCGGGCGCTGGCCGCGCACCGAATCAAAAGACCAACGATGACTTGAGGAGCACCACCGCATGAATGTTTTTGGCAAGACTCTTCTAGCGCTGAGCCTGGCCGGCCTCTTTGCCGGTAACGCCTCGGCGGACCCCAAGGTCCTGCACGTCTACAACTGGAACGACTACATTGCCGAAGACACCATCGCCAACTTCGAGAAGGAGTCGGGGATCAAGGTGGTCTATGACGTCTACGACAGCAACGAGACCCTCGAAGCTAAGCTGCTCGCCGGCCGTTCCGGCTACGATGTGGTGGTGCCGTCCAACTCCTTCCTGGCCAAGCAGATCAAGGCCGGCGTCTACCAGCCGCTGGACAAGTCCAAGTTGCCCAACTACAGCAACCTGGATCCGCAGCTGATGAAGACCCTGGAAGTCAGCGATCCGGGCAACCAGTACGCCATCCCCTACCTGTGGGGCACCATCGGCATCGGCTACAACCCGGCCAAGGTCAAGGCCGCCCTGGGCGACAATGCGCCGGTGGATTCCTGGGACCTGATCTTCAAGCCCGAGAACCTCTCCAAGCTCAAGGGCTGCGGCGTGGCCGTGCTGGATTCGCCCACCGAGATCATTCCCGCCGGTCTGCACTACCTTGGCTACAAGCCAGATAGCCAGGATCCCAAGGAGATCAAGGCGGCCGAGGAGCTGTTCCTCAAGGTGCGTCCGTACATCACCTATTTCCACAGCTCCAAGTACATCTCGGACCTGGCCAACGGCAACGTCTGCGTGGCGGTCGGCTATTCCGGCGACATCGCCCAGGCCAAGGCCCGCGCGGCCGACGCCAAGAACGGCGTGACCGTGGCCTACAACATTCCCAAGGAAGGCGCCGGCACCTTCTTCGACACCATGGCCATTCCCAAGGATGCCGAGAATCCCGAGGGCGCACTGAAGTTCATCAACTACATCATGGAGCCCAAGGTGATCGCGGCGGTCAGCGACTACGTGCAATATCCCAACGGCAACAAAGAGGCGACCCCGCTCGTAGCTGAAGCGATTCGCACCAACCCGGGGATCTATCCGACCCAGGAAACCATGGCCAAGCTGTACGCCTTCCCGGATCTTCCGGCCAAGACCCAGCGTCTGATGACCCGTACCTGGACCACCATCAAGTCCGGCAAGTGAGTTCGGTCGCCGCGTGCGGCTGAAAGGACGGCACGCCGGAGTCACTCCGGCGTGCCGTCCGTCTGTATGGACCGCTGAAAGGGTGTCGCCGCCGATGCCCACCATGAAAGGAGCCGCCCGTGCTTTCGTTGCGTAAAACCCTGCTGGCCATGACCACCCTGACCGTCATGGGAACCGCCGTCGCCGAGCCGACGGTACGCGTCTACAACTGGAGCGATTACGTCGGCGAGACCACGCTCGAGGATTTCCAGAAGGCCACCGGCATCACGCCCGTCTATGACGTCTTCGATTCCAACGAGACCCTCGAAGGCAAGCTCCTGGCCGGTCACACCGGCTATGACGTGGTGGTGCCCTCGAGCAACTTCCTGGCCAAGCAGATCAAGGCGGGCGCCTTCCAGAAGGTGGACAAGAGCCAGCTGCCGAACTGGCAGAATCTCGATCCGGCGCTGCTCAAGCAGCTGGAAAAGAGCGATCCGGGCAACCAATACGGCGTTCCCTACCTGTGGGGCACCAACGGCATCGGGTACAATGTCGACAAGGTCAAGGCCGCGCTAGGCACCGACAAGCTCGATTCCTGGGCCATCCTGTTCGAACCCGAGAACCTCAAGAAGCTGAGCAAGTGCGGCGTCTCCTTCATGGACTCGCCCGATGAGGTCTATCCGGCAGTACTGCAATACCTGGGACTCGATCCCAACAGCACCAATCCCGACGACTACAAGAAGGCCGAGGCCCAGCTGCTCAAGGTGCGGCCATACATCACCTATTTCCATTCCTCCAAGTACATCTCGGATCTGGCCAACGGCAACATCTGCGTGGCCTTCGGCTATTCCGGCGATGTCTTTCAGGCGCGTTCGCGTGCCGAGGAAGCGAAGAAGGGCGTCAACATCGGCTACGCGATTCCCAAGGAGGGCGCGAACCTCTGGTTCGACCTCCTGGCCATCCCCAAGGATGCCAAGAACGTGAAGGAGGCGCATGCCTTCATCAACTATCTGCTGCAGCCCGAGGTCATTGCCAAGGTCAGTGACTATGTCGGCTACGCCAACCCCAATCCGAAGGCGGGCGAGCTGATGAATGCCGAGCTGCGGCAGGACGAGACCGTCTATCCGCCACAAGCGGTGATGGACAAGCTGTACGTCATGAAGGAGCTGCCCCCGCAGATCCTGCGCCTGGAAACCCGCAGCTGGACGCGGGTCAAGTCCGGCAAATAACCAACGCTAAAGCGGACCGGCCCGACCGGTCCCCGATTTTCCTGGGGAGATGTACATGGCGACTGCCACCAGTGCCTTCAAGAAAGCCGCCACCGGCGACAAGAAAGCCAAGGAAGTCCTGGTCAAGATCGACCGGGTCACCAAGAAATTCGACGAAACCGTCGCTGTCGACGACGTCTCCCTGACCATCAACAAGGGTGAGATCTTTGCCCTGCTCGGCGGCTCGGGTTCGGGCAAGTCGACCCTGCTGCGCATGCTGGCCGGTTTCGAGCGGCCCAGCGAAGGGCGCATCTTTCTCGATGGCGTGGACATCACCGACATGCCGCCCTACGAGCGGCCGATCAACATGATGTTCCAGTCCTATGCGCTGTTCCCGCACATGAGCGTGGAGCAGAACATCGCCTTCGGCCTCAAGCAGGACAAGCTGCCCAAGGCCGAGATCGATGCCCGCGTGGCCGAGATGCTCAAGCTGGTGCACATGACCCAGTACGCCAAGCGCAAGCCGCACCAGCTCTCCGGCGGCCAGCGCCAGCGAGTGGCCCTGGCGCGCTCCCTGGCCAAGCGGCCCAAGCTGCTGCTGCTCGACGAGCCAATGGGTGCCCTGGACAAGAAGCTGCGCTCGCAGATGCAGCTGGAACTGGTGGAGATCATCGAGCGCGTGGGCGTGACCTGCGTGATGGTGACCCACGACCAGGAAGAGGCCATGACCATGGCCGAGCGCATCGCCATCATGCACCTGGGCTGGATCGCCCAGGTGGGCAGCCCGATGGACATCTACGAGACCCCGGCGAGCCGGCTGGTCTGCGAGTTCATCGGCAGCGTCAACGTCTTCGACGGCGAGCTGACCGACGACGGTGCCGACCACGCCATCATCCACAGTCCGCAACTGGAGCGACCGATCTACATCGGCCACGGCATCAGCACCCGCGCCCAGGAAAAGCAGGTCACCTTCGCCCTGCGCCCCGAGAAGCTGCTGATGGGCACCAGCCTGCCGGCGGATCACGAGCATCCCGACTACAACTGGTGCAGCGGCACCGTGCACGACATCGCCTACCTGGGCGGGCACTCGGTCTATCACGTCAAGCTGGGCACCGGCCCCATCGTCCAGTGCTTCATCGCCAACGCCGAGCGCCTCGGCAAGCGACCCACCTGGGATGACGCCGTGGTGGTGTACTGGGAAGACGACAGCGGCGTGGTACTGCAAGCATGACCAGACCCCCCTTGCTCAAGCGCCTGCTCGATGGCCGCCGCCTGACCATCGGCGTGCCCTTCGTGTGGCTGTTCCTGTTCTTCCTGCTGCCGTTCCTGATCGTGCTCAAGATCAGCTTCTCGGTCGCGGACGTGGCCATCCCGCCCTATACCGAGCTGTTCAGCTACGCCGATCAGCAACTGGATATCGCGCTCAACTTCGGCAACTACCTGATGTTCGCCGACGATCCGCTGTATTTGGACGCCTACCTCGGTTCGCTGAAGATGGCCGGCATCAGCACCCTGATCTGTCTGCTGATCGGCTACCCCATGGCCTATGCCATCGCCCGGGCCAGTCGCGAGAAGCAGACGGTGCTGCTGCTGCTGATCATGATGCCGACCTGGACCGCCATCCTCATCCGCGTCTATGCCTGGATGGGGCTGCTGTCCACCAACGGCCTGATCAACAGCTTCCTGATGAATCTGGGGCTCATCAGCAGTCCGCTGCAGATGCTCAACACCAACTTCGCGGTGTACCTGGGGATCGTCTATTCCTATCTGCCGTTCATGATCCTGCCGCTGTTCGCCAACCTGGTGAAGCATGACCTGACGCTGCTGGAAGCCGCTGGCGACCTGGGTGCCAGTCGCTTCACCAGCTTCTGGAAGATCACCGTGCCGCTGTCCAAGAACGGCATCATCGCCGGCTGCATGCTGGTGTTCATTCCGGCGGTGGGCGAGTTCGTCATTCCCGAGCTGCTGGGTGGCCCGGAGACCCTGATGATCGGCCGCGTGCTCTGGCAGGAATTCTTCAACAACCGTGACTGGCCGGTGGCCTCCGCCCTGGCGGTGGTGATGCTGGTGATCCTCATCGTGCCCATCGTGCTGTTCAACCGCAACCAAGCCAAGGAACTGGAGGGCAAGCTGTGAGCCAGAAAGCCGCTGTGCGCCCATCGTGCTGTTCAACCGGCTCTCCACTCTGGGGCCGAGCCAAGGAACTGGAGGGCAAGCCATGAGAGGCCTCAAGTTCACCAACCTGATGCTGGTGCTCGGGCTGCTGTTCATCTATCTGCCGATGGTCATCCTGGTCATCTACTCCTTCAACGAGTCGCGCCTGGTGACCGTCTGGGGCGGCTGGTCGGTGAAGTGGTACGTCGGCCTGCTGGACAATACCCAGCTGATGAGCGCGGTGTTCCGCTCCCTGGAGATCGCCTTCTACACGGCCATCTCCTCGGTGATCCTCGGCACCCTGGCGGCCTTCGTACTGACCCGCATCCCGCGCTTCCGTGGTCGCACCGTCTTCGGTGGCATGGTCACGGCGCCGCTGGTGATGCCCGAGGTGATCACCGGTCTGTCGCTGCTGCTGCTGTTCGTCTCCATGGCGCAACTGATCGGCTGGCCGCAGGACCGGGGCGTGACCACCATCTGGATCGCCCACACCAGCTTCTGCTCCTCCTATGTGGCGGTGGTGGTCTCCTCGCGCCTGCGCGAGCTGGACCTGTCCATCGAGGAGGCGGCCATGGACCTGGGCGCCCGGCCGTGGAAGGTGTTCCTGCTGATCACCATTCCCATGATCGCGCCATCGCTGGCGGCGGGCGGCATGATGTCCTTCGCCCTGTCGCTGGACGACCTGGTGCTGGCGAGCTTCGTCTCGGGCCCCGGCTCGACCACCCTGCCGATGGAAGTGTTCTCCGCGGTGCGCCTCGGCGTGAAGCCGGAGATCAACGCCATCGCCAGCCTGATCCTCCTGGCGGTCTCGCTGTTCACCTTCTTCGCCTGGTACTTCACCCGCCGCGCCGAGAAGAAGCGACTGCAGGGCCTGCAGGAAGCCATGGATGCCACGGCCTCGGAAAGCACCCGGCGCGAACGCGAAACGGCGACCCTCATGGCGCCGCCGGCCAACAGCTGAGGACGGGAAGAAAAGGGCGGCCTCAGGGCCGCTTTTTTTATGTCCGATGATCAGGCCTGCGACAAGCGCGACCGCTTTCGCGAGGCGTGATTTGATACCATTTGCCTTTTGCCAGGTAGCGCTCCCGCCATGAAACAGTACCTCGACCTGATGCGCCACGTGCGCGAACACGGCACCTTCAAGAGCGACCGCACCGGCACCGGGACCTACAGCGTCTTCGGCTACCAGATGAGATTCGACCTCGCCGCGGGCTTTCCCCTGGTCACCACCAAGAAGTGCCACCTGCGATCCATCATCCACGAACTGCTGTGGTTCCTGCAGGGCGAGACCAACATCCGCTACCTGAAGGACAACGGCGTATCCATCTGGGACGAATGGGCCGACGAGAACGGCGAGCTGGGCCCCGTGTACGGCTATCAATGGCGCAGCTGGCCGGCACCGGACGGGCGCCATATCGACCAGATCGCCGGGGTGGTGGACATGATCCGCGCTAAGCCCGACTCGCGGCGCCTGATCGTTTCGGCCTGGAATCCGGCGCTGGTGGACGAGATGGCGCTGCCACCGTGCCATGCGCTGTTCCAGTTCTATGTCGCCGATGGTCGCTTGAGCTGCCAGCTGTATCAGCGTTCCGCCGACATCTTCCTCGGCGTGCCCTTCAACATCGCCAGCTACGCGCTGCTGACCCTGATGGTGGCCCAGGTCACCGGACTGCAACCGGGCGAATTCATCTGGACCGGCGGTGATTGCCATCTCTATGCCAATCACCTGGAGCAGACCGATCTGCAGCTGACCCGCGAGCCGCTGCCGCTGCCGACCATGAAGCTCAATCCAGCGGTCACCGACCTGTTCGCGTTCCGTTTCGAGGACTTCGAACTGGAAGGCTACCAGGCCCATCCGCACATCAAGGCGCCGGTCGCGGTCTGAGCCGGCGGCCGCAGCGTTCAGGCGCCGTGGCCGTGCTCCAGCACCTCGTCCACCAGTTGCTCGGGCGCCTTGCGCACGTCCAGCACCTGGGCTTCCAGGTGATCGGGCGCCTCCAGGGTGTCGAGCTGGCTCTGCAAGAGCTTGGGATCGAAGAAATGCCCGCGGCGACTGCCGATGCGCTCGGCCAGGAGCTCGGGTGAGCCCCTGAGGAACAGCAGACGAACGCCTTCCAGGCCGTTCAGCAGGCGATCGCGATAGACCTTCTTCAGCGCCGAGCAGGCGAACACCCGGGTGGTGCCATCGGCCTGCGCCTGCTGCATGGCGTCGTGGATGGCATCCAGCCAGGGCCAGCGATCCTCGTCGGTGAGGGCGACGCCCTTGGCCATCTTGTCCTTGTTGGCCTGGCTGTGAAAGGTGTCGGCATCGTCGAAACGGCAGCCCAGCCGGCTGGCCAGGAGTTCGCCCAGGGTGGTCTTGCCACTGCCCGAGACGCCCATTATCAGATAGATCATCGTCGTCGCTCCGCGTGAGGATTCGCCTCGCTATAGAGTGTCTAGAGCGGCGTTTGCTCCGGGGTCAGCCGGCTGCTCCAGGTAGCGCCGATGGACGCGACGATGATGCAGGCGAGGGCGAACCACTGGGCGACGCCCAGGATCTCGCCGAGGAATACCCAGCCGGAGAGGGCGCCCAGCGCCGGCTCCAGACTCATCAGGGTGCCGAAGGTGGAGGCCGGCAGGCGGGTCAGGACGACCATTTCCAGGGCATAGGGAATGGCCGTGGACATCAGCGCCAGGGCCAGCGCCAGCGGCCAGATTTCAGGTTTCAGGAGATTGCTGCCGCTGTGGGCGACGCCGAGGGGCAGGACGACCAGGGCGGCGATGGTGGCGCCGAAAGCCACCGTACCGGTACCGTGCACCGCGCCGGCGCGCTTGCCCAGGACGATGTAGATCGCCCAGCAGGCGCCAGCAGCCAGGGCCAGGGTGGTGCCCAGCGGATCCAGTGCCGAGGCGTTGTGGCCGAAGGGCAGGAGTACGGCCAGGCCGGCCACCACCAGCACGATCCACAGCAGGTCCAGCCAGCGGCGCAAGGCGCACAGCGCCACCACCAGCGGCCCGACGAATTCCAGGCCCACGGCGATGCCGATCGGCAGCCGCTGCATGGCCAGGTAGATGGTCAGGTTCATCACGCCCATGGCGACGCCGTAGCCCAGCAGGCTGCCCAGCGCCGCGCGGCGGAAGTTGCGCCAGGGGCGCAGCACGATCAGCAGGACCAGGGCGGCGAAGATCAGCCTGAGGGTAGTGACGCCCACCGGATCGAGACGCAGGAACAGGGTCTTGGCCAGGCTGGCGCTGGTCTGGATCGAGGTCATGGCGACCAGCAACAGGGCGACGGCGAACAGCGGAGAGCGGGCAGACATCGGCAGGGCTCGACTAGCGGGCCCGCCAGCATAGGTCATCCTGTCAGGGTCGCAAGGTTGGCTGCGACCTCAACGTGTTCTCGAGCGCTGCAGCAGCGATTCGGCGCTTTCGCGATTTTCCCGGACCTGCTCGATGAAGCGCTGCTGCTCTTCGCGCTGGGCCACCTGCACGCATTGCGCGTAGCCTGCATCCCACCCCTGCTGGTAGGGCTTTTCCGCGGCGAAGCGGCGGGCGTCCTTGTGTTCGTAACCGATGCCATTGACCGCCTGCTTGCCGGTCTGGCAGCCGTCGCTGAAGCCGTCGGCATAGGCCGGGGGATAGCCCTTGGCGATCAACTGGTCGTGGTAACTGGTGCAAGCCGTGAGACTGGCCAGCAGGACGCACAACGAGGCGAGACGACGAGAGACAGCCATGGGAGCCTCCTCACGGGATACTACGTCTGATCCCTGTGTAGAGAGCTTAGTTGGTGCCTAGTGAGAATTTCGTCAAAAAACGTCCGGGTTGAAAAATACCGACGGACGTCATGGCCAGCCCTTCGAACCGCTGCGCTTAAATACGCGGCGGAGCGCCGCTTGCCTTGCTTCGGCTGTCATCCCGGTCGCAGAATGCGGGCACTGCTTGCATGCCTGACAAGGACTTACGATGCACGATCCCGTCGCAGCCGGTCTCCGGCTCGCCCCTGATGAGCTGACCCGCCCCTTCGCCCCCGAACAGTTTTCCTTCGCCGATACCGATCAGCTCGAGCCCTTCCGCGGCATCCTGGGTCAGGAACGTGCGGTGGAAGCCCTGCAGTTCGGCGTGGCCATGCCGCGGCCCGGCTACAACGTCTTTGTCATGGGCGAGCCGGGTACCGGTCGTTTCTCCTTCGTCCAGCGCTATCTCAAGGCCGAAGCCAAGCGCCAGCCGACGCCCAACGACTGGGTGTACCTGAATCACTTCGAAGAGCCCCGCGCGCCGAGCGTGCTGGAGTTGCCCCCCGGCGAGGGCGAGGCCTTCGTGGCCGACATGGCCCATTTCATCGACAACCTGCTGGCGACCTTCCCGGCGGTGTTCGAGCATCCGGCCTTCCAGCAGAAGAAGAGCGCCATCGAGCGCGCCTTCAACCAGCGCTATGACCAGGCGCTGGACGTGGTGGAAAAGCTCGCCCTGGAAAAGGAGATCGCCCTCTACCGCGACGCCAACAATGTCGCCTTCACCCCGATGAAGGAAGGCAAGGCGCTGGACGAAGCCGAATTCGCCCAGTTGCCCGAAGCCGAGCGCGAGCGTTTCCACGCCGACATCTCCAGCCTGGAAGAGCGCCTCAACGAAGAGCTGGCCAGCCTGCCGCAGTGGCGGCGCGAGTCGAGCAACCAGCTGCGTGCCCTGAACGAAGACACCATCATCCAGGCCCTGCAACCGCTGCTGGCGCCGCTGTCGGAGAAGTACAACGACAATCCCGGGGTCTGCGCCTATCTGCAGGCCATGCAGGTGGATCTGCTCAAGACGGTGGTCGAGCAACTGGCCGACGACGCCAAGCCCGACATGCAGCGGCGCAAGGAATTGCGCGAGCAGTACGAACCCAATCTGATCATCGGCCACCACGTCACCGGCGGTGCCCCGGTGGTGTTCGAGTCCCATCCGACCTACGACAACCTCTTCGGCCGGATCGAATACCAGTCCGATCAGGGCGCGCTCTACACCAACTATCGCCAGCTGCGCCCCGGCGCGCTGCATCGCGCCAATGGCGGCTTCCTCATCGTCGAGGCGGACAAGCTGCTGACCGAGCCCTTCGTCTGGGACGCACTCAAGCGCGCCCTGCATTCGCGTCAGCTGAAGATGGAATCGCCGCTGGCCGAACTGGGGCGGCTCACCGCCATGAGCCTGGCGCCGCAGCAGATCCCGCTGCAGCTCAAGGTCATCATCATCGGCTCGCGCAACATCTACTACACCCTGCAGGAGCTGGATTCGGACTTCCAAGAGATGTTCCGGGTGCTGGTGGACTTCGACGAGGAGCTGCCGCTGCGCGACGAAAGCCTCGAGCAGTTCGCCCAGTTGATCAAGACGCGCACCTCGGAAGAGGGCATGGCGCCCCTGACCTCCGCGGCCGTGGCGCGGCTGGCCACCTACAGTGCCCGGCTGGCCGAACACCAGGGACGGCTGTCGGCGCGTATCGGCGATCTGTTCCAGCTGGTCAGCGAAGCCGACTTCATCCGCCACCTGGCCGGCGACGAGCGTACCGACAAGGGCCATGTCGAGCGCGCGCTCAAGGCCAAGGAAACCCGCACCGGTCGCGTCTGCGCCCGGGTACTGGACGACATGCTGACCGGACTCATCCTCATCGACACCCAGGGTGCGGCGGTGGGCAAGTGCAACGGCCTCACCGTGCTGGAAGTGGCCGATTCCGCCTTCGGCATGCCGGCGCGCATTTCCGCCACGGTCTATCCAGGTGCCAGCGGTATTCTCGACATCGAGCGCGAGGTCAGCCTGGGGCAGCCGATCCACTCCAAGGGCGTGATGATCCTGACCGGCTACCTGGGCAGTCGCTATGCCCAGGAATTTCCACTGTCGATCTCTGCCAGCATCGCCCTGGAGCAGTCCTATGGCTATGTCGATGGCGACAGCGCCTCCCTCGGCGAGGCCTGCACCCTGATCTCCGCGCTGTCCCGCACGCCGCTCAAGCAGTGCTTCGCCATCACCGGCTCCATCAACCAGTTCGGCGAGGTGCAGCCGGTCGGCGGGGTGAACGAGAAGATCGAAGGCTTCTTCCGCCTCTGCCAGGCCCGCGGTCTGACCGGCGAGCAGGGCGTGATCATCCCGCGCGCCAACGTCACCAACCTGATGCTCGACGAGACCGTGCTCGAAGCGGTACGCGAAGGGCTGTTCCATGTCTATGCCGTCCGCCAGGCGGACGAGGCTCTGTCGCTGCTGGTGGGCGAGCCCGCCGGGGCACCGGATGCCAAGGGTCGCTTCCCGGACGGCAGCGTCAATGCGCGCGTGGTGCAGCGTCTCAAGGAAATCGCCGAGCTCGAGCTGGAAGATGAACTGGCCGACAAACTCAGTGATAACTCCAAGGCAAAAGGGAAAAACAACGAAGCGGAGGAGAACTGAGGTCCAGGGGGCAGGTCGGATTTTGTACAAGGCGTCGCAGCCCAAGTAGCACGGCGCCCAGACCCGCTTGCCCCCTGTTGACCAACAGGGTTGTCCACAGCCTTTGTGGATACCTCTGGCCTAGGACCGGCGAGCATCGAGCGCTTCGAGAGGATGACGCCATGTCCCGCACCATTACCCTGATCCGTCCCTGCCTGGGCCTCGTCACCCGTATCGAATGCGAAATCAAGCCGCTCGGTCAGGAGCAGGGCCTCTGGACCCTGTTGTGCGCCGCCGGCCTGAATGGCCAGCAGCCCACCGCGATCAAGGCCCAGGGGCCTTTCCACGGTCCCAAGGCGGCCGAAGGCGTCATGACCGCCATCGCCGAGAACCTGGTGGAGCAGGGCTATATCCAGGTCGAGGAAACCCAGATCTGGCGCCTGCACATGCAGAGCGAACTGCGCAAGATGAACGGCGAGCGTGCCCACCAGCAGGTGCGTTTCCAGGTCGGCCCCGACGCCTGAGTCAGGTATAACCTGCCGCATTGGTCCGCCCGCACCGCCCCGGTATACTCGCCCGGCCCTGGTAATCCGAGCGAGTCTGCATGGAACGTCTGATCGAAAAAGCCCTTTACGCCTCCCGCTGGCTGCTGGCCCCCATCTATCTGGGGTTGTCCCTGGCACTGGTGCTGCTGGCGCTCAAGTTCTTTCAGGAAGTCTTCCACGTCCTGCCGCACATCTTCCAATCCACCGAAGCCGAACTCATCCTGCTGGTCCTGTCGCTCATCGACATGGCGCTGGTGGGTGGCCTGCTGGTCATGGTGATGATCTCCGGCTACGAGAACTTCGTGTCCCAGCTGGACATCGACGAAGGCTCGGAAAAGCTCAGCTGGCTGGGCAAGATGGATTCGGGCTCGCTGAAGAACAAGGTGGCTGCCTCCATCGTCGCCATCTCCTCGATCCACCTGCTGCGCATCTTCATGGATGCCCAGAACACCAATCCCGAATACCTCAAGTGGTACGTGATCATCCATCTGGTGTTCGTGGTCTCGGCCTTCGCCATGGGCTATCTGGATCGGCTGACCAAGCACTGACGGGCCGGGCGGCCACTCGTCCACCGCCGGCAGCTTTCGTTTACGCTTTGTGGATTGCGCCGCTGCGCTTGCTTGTCCTAGGTTGTCGAATGCTCACAGCTGCCGATCGACGCCGCCCCTGGCGTCGATCTCGACCCGGAGGTTTCCATGCAATTGCCGGAATTGACCCAGCGCGCCCAGGCCGGCGAGGTCCGTGAACTCAATCTGCTGTCCATCGAGGGCGGTTTCTATGTGCTCGAGGTACTCACCCAGGACGGTCGCACGCGGCTGACCGGGCGGGATGGCCACTTCTACCGCCTGGGCTCCGCCGCCCAGGCCCGCCGTCTGCTGGCCGACCTGCCGGCACTGCCGTGCTTTCTCATCCAGCACAGCGCCTATGACGAGATGGTCGGCATGGCGCCACGCTCGGCCGAGCCCCTGAAGATCCCGCTGAACTACCGGAACGCCTTTTGAGCGACGGCGCCGTCCGGCGCCTGCTTCCGGTCCTTGGCGATCAGCTGTCGCCCCGGCTGGCCTCCCTGCGCGAGGCCGATCCCGCGCAGGACGTGTTGCTGCTCGCCGAGGTCCGGGAAGAAGCCAGCTATGTCCCGCACCACCCGCGCAAGATCGCCCTGATCTTCAGCGCTATGCGCCACTTCGCTAGCGAGATGCGCGCGCGTGGCTTCCGGGTCCACTACCGCACCCTGGATGAACCGGACAATCAGGGCTCGCTGCCGGCCGAGATCGCTTTCTGGGCAAAGAAGACGGGCGCACGCGAGGTTCACCTGACCGAGGCCGGTGAATGGCGTCTGGAGCAGGCACTACGGGGACTCGATCTGGCGGTGCCCGTGCAATGGCACGGCGATGACCGATTCCTCTGCAGCCGCGGCGCCTTCGCCCGCTGGGCCGGGGCCCGTACCGAGTTGCGGATGGAGGCCTTCTATCGCGGCATGCGCAGGCGACACGGCTGGCTGATGGGGGGGCCAGACGAGCCTTGCGGTGGCGTCTGGAATCTGGACAAGGACAATCGCAAGGCCCTGCCCAAGGACCATCCGGTCTCCGAGCCCTTCAGTTGCCCGCCCGATGCCTGTACCCGGGAGGTGCTCGACCTGGTCGGGCAGCGCTTCGCCCATCACTATGGCCGGCTGGAGGGCTTCGACTATCCGGTGACCCGTATCGATGCCGAGCGCCTCTGGCAGCATTTCCTGGCGTCGGGCCTGCGCGACTTCGGCCACTACCAGGACGCCATGGCCTGTGGCGAGCCCTATCTGCATCACGCCCGGATCAGAGCGGCGCTGAACATCGGACTGCTGGACCTGCGTCAGCTCTGCGCCGACGTTGACGCCGCCTATCGCGAGGGCAGGGTGCCGCTCAACAGCGCCGAGGGATTTCTGCGTCAGCTGATCGGTTGGCGGGAGTATGTCCATGGCGTCTACTGGCTGCGCATGCCCGAATACCGGGAGCTCAATGTGCTGGGCAATACCCGGGCGCTACCGGCGTTCTACTGGACCGGGGCGACCCGCATGGCCTGCCTGCGCGAGACCATCGGCCAGACCCTGGCGCTGAGCTACGCTCACCATATCCAGCGGCTGATGGTCACCGGCAACTTCGCCCTGCTGGCCGGCATCGCGCCCCAGGCTATCGGCGAGTGGTACCTGGCGGTCTACCTGGACGCCTTCGAGTGGGTCGAGCTGCCCAACACCCAGGCCATGGTGATGCATGCGGACGGCGGCTATCTGGCGAGCAAGCCCTATTGCGCCAGTGGCCAGTACATCCGCCGGCAGTCCGACTACTGCAAGGGTTGCCACTATCAGGTCGGCGAGGCCCTGGGCGAGCGAGCCTGCCCCTTCAATGCCCTCTACTGGCATTTCCTGATCCGTCATCGCGGGCGCTTCGCCCACTATCCGCGCATGCTCAATCTCTATCGCAACCTCGATCGTCAGGCTCCCGAGCGGCAACAGGCGCTCTGGCAGCGCGGCGAGGCACTGCTGGCGCGTATCGACGCAGGAGAATCCCTATGAAGAAGGGCGATCTGCCCACCAAGCTCTGTCCGGTCTGCCAGCGGCCCTTCGCCTGGCGCAAGAAGTGGGAGCGCAACTGGGACGAGGTGCGCTACTGCTCCGAGCGCTGTCGCCGGCAGCGTGGCAGCCTGGGCGGCGGCGAGTCGAATCCCTGATGTGCTAGGCTCGGCTCCTTTTTGACGATGGAAAGGCTGCTATGAACGACATCCTGCTCGACACCGACGAAGCCCGCGTCAGCTACGGCATCGGCCGCCAGCTGGGCGATCAGCTGCGCCAGAATCCGGTCCCCGGCATGCAGCTGGCGGCCGTGCTCGCCGGTCTCAACGAGGCCTTTGACGGCCAGGATTCCCGGGTGGACGTCGAGTCGCTGAACGCCAGCTTCCGGGTCATCCGCGAGCGCATGCAGGCGGAAGCCCAGGTCAAGGCCGCCGCTGCCGCCCAGGAAGGCGTCGACTACCTGAAGGCCAATGCCGAGCGCCCTGGCGTCGTGGTGCTGCCGTCCGGTCTGCAATACGAGGTGCTCACCCAGGGTGACGGCGCTACGCCGACTCGCGAAGACCAGGTGCGTACCCACTACCACGGCACCCTCATCGACGGCAGCGTGTTCGACAGCTCCTACCAGCGCGGCCAGCCGGCCGAGTTTCCGGTGGGCGGCGTGATCGCCGGCTGGACCGAGGCCCTGCAACTGATGCCTGCCGGCAGCAAGTGGCGCCTGCATGTGCCTAGCGAACTGGCCTACGGCGCCCAGGGCGTCGGCGGCATCCCGCCGCACAGCGTGCTGGTGTTCGACGTCGAGCTGCTCGACGTCCTTTAACGCTAGCAGTCCAGCCGCAGCGCCTCGTTGTCCGGGCGCAGCGCAAGGGCGTAGCTGAACAGGAAGACCTGGCGGATCTGCTCCTTCACCACCCGCGGTTCGCTGGAGGTGAGGCTGTGCAGATCCAGCTCGCCCAGGTCCTTGAGTTCTTCCAGGGCCGTCTCGTCCAGCTCCGCGCAGACCTTGCCGGTTTCCCGGTTGAGGATGCGCAGGTAGGGATGCGGCCGGTCCAGCCAGGCGTCGATCAGATAAGTCATGGCAAGAGCTCCTGCTGTACTATTCATGAGAATAATTCTTATTCGCTAAATAGCAAGCCGATTACCTGACTTTTTTAGTAGGACATGAAAAAAGCCCGCAGTCTGGCGACGGCGGGCTTGGTCAGGCGACGGCAGGCCTCAGTGGGTACGGGCCACCGAGAAGCGACCCAGGTCGGCGAGAGCGTCGCGATATTCGCTGGCGGGCAGGGCGTCCAGGCAGGCGATGGCCCGCTCGGCGAATTCCTGCGCCTTGCGAGCGGTGTAGTCCAGGGCGCCGGCGGCTTCGACCGCGGCGCGCACGCCTTCCAGGTCCTGGCTGCCGCCCTGGCGGATCGCCTGGCGTACCAGGGCGGCCTGTTCGGCAGTGCCTTCGCGCATGGTCACGATCAGCGGCAGGGTCGGCTTGCCCTCGGCCAGGTCGTCACCGACGTTCTTGCCGAGGGCCACGGCGTCGCCCTGGTAGTCGAGCAGGTCGTCGACCAGCTGGAAGGCCACGCCCAGGTGATCGCCATAGCGGCGCAGGGCGTCCGCCTGCTCGGTGCTGGCGCCGGCCAGGATCGCCGCGCTGTGGGTGGAGGCCTCGAAGAGCATCGCGGTCTTGCCGCGAATGACCTCCATGTAGATTTCTTCGGTGGTGCTGGCGTCGCGGATCTTCGACAGCTGCAGCACCTCGCCCTCGGCGATGACGCGAGTGGCCTGGGAGATGATGCGCATCACCTCCATGGAGCCCAGCGCCACCATCATCTCGAACGAGCGGGCATAGAGGAAGTCGCCGACCAGGACGCTGGGGGCATTACCCCAGAGGGCGTTGGCGGTGGAGCGGCCACGGCGCATTCCCGAGGCATCGACGACGTCGTCGTGCAGCAGGGTGGAGGTGTGCAGGAATTCGATGGTCGCCGCCAGCAACTGTAGATCATGGTCGGCGCGCCCGAGCGCCTTGCCGGCCAGCAGCACCAGCAGCGGACGCAGGCGCTTGCCACCTGCGGAGACGATGTAGTCGCCAATCTTCTCGACCAGCGGCACGCGCGAGGTCAGCTGCTGGCGGATGATGCCGTCTACGGCGGCGAAATCGTCCGTCACCACGCGATAGAAGGACTGGGATTGCTGCGTCATTGAGAGGTGTCCACTGGAGGTCCGGGCAATATTCAGGCGGCCGGATGGCGCATGACCGCCAGACTATGCCCTAGGGACCGGCACGAGTGCCATGCCCAGGGATAGCCATCGCGCTCCCGCGGCTCGCCGCTCCTGCCGATTCGGTTGGGCACCGGCCCGGCATGGCCGCTGAACGAGGTTGCGCGGCATGCTAGGGGTGGGGTGGGGGGCTGTCAAGGCGCGGGCGGGCGGCTCTTGCCTCCTGGCCCGGGCTTGCGTAGAATCGCGGGCCCTGAACATTCCTAGGGTTGACCCCCTGTCTTACGCAATTGCGCGGCGGTCCTTCCGGTCCCGTGCAGCCATGCCGGTCGACGAT
This sequence comes from Pseudomonas sp. AS2.8, assembly GCF_014190935.1. Lineage (NCBI taxonomy): Bacteria > Pseudomonadati > Pseudomonadota > Gammaproteobacteria > Pseudomonadales > Pseudomonadaceae > Pseudomonas > Pseudomonas sp. AS2.8. Next base: position 232,110 of record NZ_JACHVV010000004.1, on the reverse strand, counting down.
ACCTCCTATAAAGCACCGGGTGAGCAGGTTTAACGGAGATTTACCATGTCCTACGCAGTTATCGTTACCGGTGGCAAGCAATACAAGGTCGCCGAAGGCGAATACCTGAAGGTCGAGAAGCTCGACATCGCCACCGGTGAAACCGTCACCTTCGACCAGGTTCTGCTGGTTGGCAACGGTGACGACGTCAAGATCGGTCTGCCGGTCGTTGATGGTGCCAAAGTGACCGCCGAAGTGACCGCCCAGGGCCGTCACGACAAGGTCACCATCATCAAATTCCGTCGTCGTAAGCATCACATGAAGCGTCAGGGCCACCGTCAGTGGTTCACCGAAATCAAGATCACTGGCATCCAGGCCTGATCTCGCCTCTAACGGAGAATTGACTCATGGCACACAAAAAAGCGGGTGGTTCTACTCGTAACGGTCGCGATTCCGAAAGCAAGCGCCTTGGCGTGAAGCTGTACGGCGGCCAGGTCGTCAAGGCCGGTAACATCATCGTGCGTCAGCGCGGCACCCAGTACCATGCCGGTTACGGCGTGGGCCTCGGCAAGGATCACACCCTGTTCGCGAAAGTGGACGGCGTGATCAAGTTCGACGTGAAGGGCGCCTTCGGCCGTCGTTACGTGAGCATCGTCGCCGCCGCCTAAGGCCTGTGACGAAAGAAAAGCCCTGTCTACCCGACGGGGCTTTTTCGTTTGTAGTTAAGCTAGTGTGGTGTTTCAGAAGTTATCTGCACAATTTTGGCGGCGCTTTTTCCGCCTGGGCGTTGTTGTCACTCCTCGCCATAGCCCTGCTATGACTCGTCGCGGCGCCTAGCCCAGTCGGAACGCCGAACCGGCAAAAAACACTCGCCAATTCTTGCGCGAACTCCTGAAGTACCACACTAGTTCCTTGTTTGCAGCGGCCCGCGAGCGCGGGAGGTCCAGATGAAATTCGTCGATGAAGTATCCATACACGTAAAAGCGGGTGACGGCGGCAACGGCATGATGAGTTTCCGCCGGGAGAAATTCATCGAGAAGGGTGGCCCCAATGGCGGTGACGGCGGCGATGGCGGGTCGATCTGGCTCGAAGCCGACATCAACCTGAACACCCTGGTCGATTACCGTTACACCCGACGTTTCACCGCGCAGAACGGTGAAAAGGGCGGGAGCACCGAGTGCACCGGCGCCAAGGGTGAAGACCTGGTGCTGCCGGTCCCTGTGGGCACCACGGTGATCGATGCGGCGACCCAGGAAATCATTGGTGACCTGACCCAGCCCGGTCAGCGCATCCGTGTGGTTCAGGGCGGCTGGCACGGCCTCGGCAATACTCGTTTCAAATCCAGCACCAACCGTGCGCCGCGGCAGACCACGCCCGGCAAGCCCGGCGAAGAGCGTGATCTCAAGCTGGAGCTCAAGGTGCTGGCGGACATCGGTCTGCTCGGCCTGCCCAATGCCGGTAAGAGCACCTTCATCCGGGCGGTATCGGCTGCCAAGCCCAAGGTGGCGGACTATCCCTTCACCACCCTGGTGCCGAACCTGGGTGTGGTCAGCGTGGGGCGCTTCAAGAGCTTCGTGGTCGCCGACATTCCGGGGCTGATCGAGGGCGCCTCCGAAGGTGCCGGTCTGGGGATCCGCTTCCTCAAGCACCTGGCGCGAACCCGGCTGCTGCTGCACCTCGTCGACATGGCGCCCCTGGATGAGAGCGATCCGGCCGAGGCTGCCGAGACCATCATCAACGAGCTGACCAAGTTCAGCCCGGCGCTGGGCGAGCGTGACCGCTGGCTGGTGCTGAACAAGGCCGACCAGTTGCTCGACGACGAGCGCGAAGAGCGCCTCAAGGCGGTGGTCGAGCACCTGGACTGGCAGGGTCCGGTCTTTGTCATCTCCGCGCTGGAGCGCGAAGGAACCGAGCAGCTCTGCCAGGCGATCATGCAGTATCTCGACGAGCGTACCCTGCGCCTCGCCGAGGATCCGGCCTATGCCGAAGCGCTGGAAGAACTCGATCAGCGCATCGAGGACGAGGCGCGGGCGCGGCTGCAGGCGCTGGATGACCAGCGTGCCCTGCGCCGGTCCGGCGTCAAGGCGGTGGACGATGCCGATGACGACTTCGATGACGAAGACGACGGCGACGGTCCGGAAATCTTCTACGTACGGTAAGAAAGGAGCTTGCCCATGCGTGATCAGGTGTCTGGCGCCCAGCGCTGGGTGGTGAAGATCGGCAGTGCCCTGCTGACCGACGACGGTCGTTGTCTGGATGGCGGGGCCATGGCCGGCTGGGTCGAGCAGATGGTGGCCCTGCACCAGGCGGGCATCGAGCTGGTGCTGGTGTCCTCGGGCGCGGTGGCGGCGGGCATGAGCCGGCTCGGCTGGGCGCAGCGCCCGACCGCCATCAACGAATTGCAGGCGGCCGCGGCGGTGGGGCAGATGGGGTTGGTGCAGGCCTGGGAATCCAGCTTTGCCGAACACCGGGTGCAGACCGCACAGATCCTGCTGACCCATGACGACCTGTCCGATCGCAAGCGCTATCTCAACGCCCGCAGTACCTTGCGGACGCTGGTGAGCCTGGGCGTGGTGCCGGTGATCAACGAAAACGATACCGTCGTGACCGACGAGATCCGCTTCGGCGACAACGACACCCTGGCCGCCCTGGTGGCCAACCTGGTCGAGGCCGATCTGCTGGTCATCCTCACCGATCGCGATGGCATGTTCGACGCCGATCCGCGCAACAATCCCGACGCCAGCCTCATCAGTGAGGCGCGTGCCGACGATCCGGCCCTGGATCTGGTCGCCGGCGGTACCGGTGGCGCCTTGGGGCGTGGCGGCATGCAGACCAAGTTGCGTGCCGCCCGTCTGGCAGCGCGTTCCGGTGCCTATACCGTCATCGTCGGCGGGCGTATCCAGCAGGTGCTCAGTCGCCTGCAGCAGGGCGAGCAGCTGGGAACCCTGCTGTCACCCGAGCGCGGCCTGGTGGCGGCGCGCAAGCAGTGGCTGGCTGGGCATCTGCAGGTGCGTGGCACTCTGCGCCTGGATGCCGGTGCGGTAGAGGCCCTGGTGGGCGGTCATCGCAGTCTGTTGCCGGTGGGGGTGCGGGAGCTGGAAGGCAGCTTCCGACGGGGCGAGATGGTCGCCTGCGTCGGTCCGGATGGGCGCGAGGTGGCGCGTGGCCTGGTCAACTACAGTGCGACCGAGGCGCGGCGCATCCTGGGGCGGCCCTCGGATGCCATCGTCGTCGAGCTGGGCTACGTCTACGAGCCCGAACTGATCCACAGGGACAATCTGGTCCTGGTCTGACGATCGTCGCTCCTGGCGCCTCTCCGGAGGCGTTGGGTGCTCGAATTGCAGGCAATAAAAAACCGGCCTAGGCCGGTTTTTTATTCGAACGCTTATCAGGCAGCGGCGGGGGTAGCCAGGGCCTTGATGTGAGCGTTCAGGCGGCTCTTGTGACGAGCGGCCTTGTTCTTGTCGATGATGCCCTTGTCGGCCATGCGGTCGATGACCGGAACGGCAGCAACATAAGCGGACTTGGCTTTTTCCAGGTCCTTGGCTTCGATCGCCTTGACGACGTTCTTGATGTAGGTACGCACCATGGAGCGCAGGCTCGCATTGTGGCTGCGACGCTTCTCAGCCTGTTTGGCGCGTTTTTTGGCGGAGGGGGAGTTAGCCACCGTGGAGCTCCTTCGAAAAAGACTGTATTGGGTACAGAGCGAACTCTGTAGCAAGTACAGAGCTAAATTAAGGTCGCGAATCTTGACGTCCCTGGCGGCGGCTGTCAAGGCCGTCTGGATGGATATCCGGCTGGTCGCCGATGAAGGGCCTCGTTACACTCGATCGCTTGTGTCCATCGCCCGACTGCGCTCGCGCGCTTCTTTCGTCACGTCCCGCTGCGTTCACCGAGTCCTCTCCCTGCCATGAATCTGCTCAAGTCCCTGGCCGCCGTCAGCTCCATGACCATGCTGTCCCGCGTGCTGGGTTTCGTGCGCGACACCATCGTCGCCCGCACCTTTGGCGCCGGCATGGCCACCGACGCCTTCTTCGTCGCCTTCAAGTTGCCCAATCTCCTGCGCCGCATCTTCGCCGAGGGCGCCTTTTCCCAGGCCTTCGTGCCCATCCTGGCCGAATACAAGGCCCAGCAGGGCGAGGAGGCCACCCGTACCTTCCTGGCCTATGTCAGCGGCCTGCTGACCCTGGTGCTGGCGGTGGTCACGGTGCTGGGCATGCTGGCCGCGCCCCTGGTGATCTGGATCACCGCGCCGGGCTTTGCCGATACCCCGGAGAAATTCGCCCTCACGTCCAGCCTCTTGCGGGTGACCTTTCCCTACATCCTGCTGATCTCCCTGGCCTCCCTGGCCGGCGCCGTGCTCAATACCTGGAACAGATTCAGCGTGCCGGCCTTCGTGCCGACCCTGCTCAACATCAGCATGATCATCTTCGCGCTGTTCCTGACGCCCTATTTCGATCCGCCGATCATGGCGCTGGCCTGGGCGACCCTGGTGGGCGGCCTGGCCCAGTTCCTCTATCAGCTGCCGCACCTCAAGCGCATCGGCATGCTGGTGCTGCCGCGGCTGAATCTGCGCGATACCGGCGTTTGGCGGGTCATGAAGCAGATGGGGCCGGCGATCCTCGGGGTCTCGGTCAGCCAGATCTCGCTGATCATCAACACCATCTTCGCCTCCTTCCTGGCGGCCGGCTCGGTGTCCTGGATGTACTACGCCGATCGCCTGATGGAGTTGCCTTCCGGCGTGCTCGGCGTGGCGCTCGGGACCATCCTGCTGCCGGCGCTGTCGCGCACCTACGCCAAGGCCGATCGCCAGGAGTATTCGCGATTGCTCGACTGGGGTCTGCGACTCTGCTTCCTGCTGGTGCTGCCTTGCTCCGCGGCCCTGGCGCTGCTGTCCGAGCCCCTGACCGTCTCGCTGTTCCAGTACGGTCGCTTCGATGCCCACGATGCCCTGATGACCCAGCGGGCGCTGGTCGCCTATGCCGTGGGGTTGCTCGGGATCATCCTGGTCAAGGTGCTGGCGCCGGGCTTCTATGCCCAGCAGAACATCAAGACGCCGGTAAAGATCGCCATTTTCACCCTGGCGGTGACCCAGGTGCTCAACCTGGTCCTGATCGGGCCGCTGCAGCACGTCGGCCTGGCGCTGGCCATAGGTCTGGCGGCCTGTCTCAACGCCGGCCTTTTATTCTGGCAGTTGCGCCGCCATAACCTGTTCATCCCCCAGCCCGGCTGGACGGGCTTCCTGCTCCGGCTGCTGGTCGCGGTGGCGGTGATGACCGCCGTCCTGTTCGGTCTGATGCAGCTGCTGCCCAGCTGGAGCGAAGGACTGATGTGGCAGCGCCTGCTGCGTCTGGGCGGGCTGGTCGCGGCGGGGGTGCTGGCCTATTTCGCCAGTCTCTTCCTGCTCGGCTTCCGCGTGCGCGACTTCAACCGGCGCGCGGTGCTGTGATTGCACAAGGCCGGGTGTGTGCCTGTCCTCGCGGCGGGCATCCGGATATAATCGATTAATTTCTGAGCAATCCCTATCCATGCAGCTGTTTCGCGGTCTCCACCATCTCGACGCCTTTCCCAAGGGCTGCGTTGCCACCATTGGCAACTTCGACGGGGTTCACCTGGGGCACCAGGCCATCCTCGCGCGGCTGCGTGAGCGGGCGGCGGAGCTCGGGGTGCCCAGTTGCGTGGTGATCTTCGAACCGCAGCCCCGTGAATTCTTCCTGCCCGACATCGCGCCGGTGCGCCTGACGCGCCTGCGTGAGAAACTGGAATGTTTCGCGCGCCTGGGCGTCGACAACGTGCTCTGCCTGAATTTCAATCGGCGGTTGCGCGAATTGTCCGCCGAGGCCTTCGTCCAGCAGGTACTGGTGGAAGGCCTGGGCGTGAGGCACCTGGAGATCGGTGACGACTTCCGCTTCGGCTGCGACCGCGCCGGCGACTTCACCTACCTGAATCTGGCTGCCCGCGATCATGGCTTCACCCTGGAAGCCGCCACCACCGTCGAACTGGATGGCCTGCGGGTGAGCAGTACCCTGATCCGCCAGGCCCTGGCCGACGGCGATCTGGCCCTGGCCGCGCGCATGCTGGGGCGCCCCTACAGCCTCTCGGGGCGGGTGTTGCACGGCCAGAAGCTGGCGCGCCAGCTGGGCTGGCCCACGGCCAATGTCCAGCTCAAGCGGCGCCGACCGCCGCTGCGTGGCGTCTATCTGGTCAGCAGCCTGATCGATGGGCAGGTGGTGCCTGGCGTGGCCAACATCGGCCAGCGGCCGACGGTGCAGGGCGATGGCCGGCCGCACCTGGAAATCCATCTGCTGGACTTTTCCGGCGACCTCTATGGCCGCCACCTCAGCGTGACCTTCGTGCAGAAGGTCCGCGACGAACAGAAATTCGCCTCTCTGGAGGCCCTCAAGGCGGCGATCGAAGCGGACGTCGCCACGGCCCGCGCCTACTGGCAGGGGCAACCGTCAACGAGCCTGGACTGACATGACCGATTACAAAGCGACGCTCAACCTGCCGGAAACGGCATTCCCGATGAAAGCCGGCCTGCCGCAGCGCGAGCCGGAAGCGCTCAAGCGCTGGCAGGACATCGACCTGTACGGGAAGCTGCGCGCCATTGGCAAGGGCCGTCCGACCTTCATCCTGCATGACGGTCCGCCCTATGCCAACGGTAGCATCCACATCGGTCATGCGCTGAACAAGATCCTCAAGGACATCATCACCCGGTCCAAGACCCTGGCCGGCTACGACGCCCCCTATGTGCCGGGCTGGGACTGCCATGGCCTGCCCATCGAGCACAAGGTGGAGACCACCTTCGGCAAGAACCAGCCGGCGGACCTGACCCGCGAGCGCTGCCGCGCCTATGCCAGCGAGCAGATCGAAGAGCAGAAGGCCGGCTTCGTCCGCCTGGGTGTGCTCGGCGACTGGAGCAATCCCTACCTGACCATGAACTTCGCCAACGAGGCCGGCGAGATCCGTGCCCTCGGCGAACTGGTCAAGAAGGGCTTCGTCTTCAAGGGCCTCAAGCCGGTCAACTTCTGCTTCGACTGCGGCTCGGCCCTGGCCGAGGCCGAGGTGGAGTACCAGGACAAGCGTTCCGACGCCATCGACGTGGCCTTCCCGGTCGCCGATGCCGACAAGCTGGCGGCCGCCTTTGGCCTCGGCGCGCTGGCCAAGCCCACCGCCATCGTCATCTGGACCACCACCCCCTGGACCATCCCGGCCAACCAGGCGCTCAACGTGCATCCCGAATTCACCTATGCGCTGGTGGACGTCGGCGATCGCCTGCTGCTGCTGGCCGAGGAGCTGGTGGAAAGCTGCCTGGCGCGCTACGGCCTGCAGGGCGAGGTGATCGCCACAGCCCCGGGTACCGCCCTCGAGCTGATCAACTTCCGCCACCCGCTGTACGAGCGGCTGTCGCCCATCTACCTGGCCGAGTACGTCGAGCTGGGCGCCGGGACAGGTGTGGTGCACTGTTCGCCCGCCTATGGCGAGGACGACTTCCGCATCTGCAAGCAGTACGGCCTGAGCAACGACGACATCCTCAACCCGGTGCAGAGCAACGGCGTCTACGCCGAGTCGCTGCCGCTGTTTGGCGGCCAGTTCATCTGGAAGGCCAATCCGGCCATCGTCGCCACGCTGGAAGAGGCGGGGGCCCTGCTCAAGCACGAGGCGATCAACCACAGCTACATGCACTGCTGGCGCCACAAGACCCCGCTGATCTATCGCGCCACCGCCCAGTGGTTCGTCGGCATGGACAAGCAGCCCAACGAGGGCGCCACCCTGCGCGAGCGCTCCCTGGCGGCCATCGAGCAGACCCAGTTCGTCCCGGCCTGGGGCCAGGCACGGCTGCACGGCATGATCGCTGGCCGGCCCGACTGGTGCATCTCGCGCCAGCGCAACTGGGGCGTGCCGATTCCCTTCTTCACCCACAAGGAAAGCGGCGAGCTGCATCCGCGTACCGTCGAGCTGATGGAAGCGGTCGCCCAGCGCGTCGAGCGCGAGGGCATCGAAGCCTGGTTCAAGCTCGATCCGGCTGAACTGCTCGGCGAAGAAGCCGGCCAGTACGACAAGAGTCGCGACACCCTCGACGTCTGGTTCGATTCCGGCACCACCCACTGGCACGTGCTGCGTGGCTCCCATGCCGAGCTGGCCCATGACCAGGGCCCGGTGGCCGATCTCTACCTCGAGGGTTCCGACCAGCATCGCGGCTGGTTCCACTCCTCGCTGCTGACCGGTTGCGCCATCGACGGCCATGCGCCCTACAAGGAACTGCTGACCCACGGTTTCACCGTGGACGAGCAGGGCCGCAAGCAGTCCAAGTCGCTGGGCAACGTGGTCGCCCCGCAAAAGGTCATCGACAGCCTGGGCGCCGACATCCTGCGTCTCTGGGTCGCTTCGACCGACTACACCGGCGAGATGGCGGTCTCCGATCAGATCCTGCAGCGTAGCGCCGACTCCTATCGCCGCATCCGCAACACCGCGCGCTTCCTGCTCTCCAACCTGTCCGGCTTCGATCCGGCGGTCAATCGGGTCGCTCCCGAGGACATGATCGACCTGGATCGCTGGGCCGTGGATCGCGCCCTGCTGCTGCAACAGGAAATCGAACAGGCCTATGCCGAGTACCGTTTCCTCAACGTCTACCAGAAGGTGCACAACTTCTGCGTGCAGGAGCTGGGCGGCTTCTACCTCGACATCATCAAGGACCGCCAGTACACCACCGGCGCCGACAGCCTGCCGCGGCGTTCCTGCCAGACCGCGCTGTACCTCATCGCCGAGGCGCTGGTGCGCTGGATCGCGCCCATCCTGTCCTTTACCGCCGACGAGATCTGGCAGTACCTGCCGGGCGAGCGGGAAGAGTCGGTGATGCTGACCACCTGGTACGACGGCCTCTTCGCCCTGCCCGAGGGTGCGACCCTGGATCGCGCCTACTGGGATCAGGTGATGGCGGTCAAGGCCGCGGTCAACAAGGAGCTGGAGAACCAGCGCGCCGCCAAGACCCTGGGTGGCAGCCTGCAGGCGGAGATCACCCTCTACGCCGACAGCGCCCTGCAGACCGTGCTGGAGGCCCTGGGCAACGAACTCAGATTCGTGCTGATCTCGTCCCAGGCCGCTGTCCAGCCGCTGGAAAAGGCTCCGGAAGGCGCCGTGGCCAGCGAACTGAGCGGCCTCAAGCTGGTAGTCCGCAAATCCGAGGCACCCAAGTGCGCCCGTTGCTGGCACCACAGCCACAGCGTCGGCCAGGATGCCGCGCACCCGGAGATCTGCGAGCGCTGCGTGACCAACGTCTACGGCGCCGGCGAGGTACGCGAGCATGCGTGACGCCTCGCGTTTCGGTGCCTTGCCCTGGTTGGCCCTGAGTGTGCTGGTGATCCTGCTGGATCAGCTGACCAAGCTCTACTTCCAGGCCAACCTGTCGCTCTACCAGCAGGTGCCGGTGATTCCGGACATCCTCAGCTGGACCCTGGCCTACAACCCGGGTGCCGCCTTCAGCTTCCTGGCCGATCACTCCGGTTGGCAGCGCTGGTTCTTCGCCGGTATCGCCGCGATAGTGAGCGTGGTTCTGGTGGTCTGGCTCAAGCGCCTGCGCAACGACACCTGGACCGCCATCGCCCTGGCGCTGATCCTGGGTGGTGCGCTGGGCAATCTCTATGACCGCCTGGTCCTGGGCCACGTCATCGACTTCATCCTGGTGCACTGGCGCCAGGAGTGGTACTACCCGGCCTTCAACCTGGCCGATAGCGCCATCACCGTCGGTGCCGTGATGCTGGCCCTGGACATGTTCCGCAAGAAGAAGCCCGAGGAAGCCCATGGCTGAGATCACCATCGGCCCGGATACCCGGGTCACCCTGCATTTCGCCATCAAGCTGCAGAATGGCGATGTGGTGGACAGCACCTTCGACAAGGCGCCGGCCACCTTCACCGTCGGCGACGGCAATCTGCTGCCCGGTTTCGAGCAGGCACTGTTCGGCTTGGAAGCCGGTACCAAGACCAGCCTGACCATTCCGCCGGAGCGCGGCTTCGGCCAGCCCAACGACGGCAACCTTCAGACCATGGCGCGGGACGACTTCAGTGACATGGAGCTTTCGCCCGGCCTGCTGATCATCTTCAGCGACGCCGCCGGTGGCGAGATGCCTGGCGTGGTCAAGAGCTACGACGACGAGCAGGTGATCATCGACTTCAACCATCCGCTGGCCGGCCGTGTGCTGACCTTCGACGTGGACATCCTGGCCATCGAGCCTGCCGTCTCCCATTGATCCAACGCCGCCCGTGAAGCGGGCAGAGGAGCCTATGCAGATCAAGCTCGCCAATCCCCGCGGCTTCTGCGCCGGCGTGGACCGCGCCATCGACATCGTCGACCGGGCGCTGGACGTTTTCGGTCCGCCCATCTATGTGCGTCACGAAGTGGTGCACAACAAGTTCGTGGTCGACAACCTGCGCGCCCGTGGCGCCGTCTTTGTCGAAGACGTGGCCGACGTGCCGGACGACGTCATCCTCATCTTCAGCGCCCATGGCGTCTCCCAGGCCGTACGCCGCGAGGCCGCCGAGCGTGGCCTCAAGGTGTTCGACGCTACCTGTCCGCTGGTGACCAAGGTGCACATGGAGGTCGCGCGCTACAGCCGCGACGGCCAGGAATGCATTCTCATCGGCCACGCCGGGCATCCGGAAGTGGAGGGCACCATGGGCCAGTACGACGATCGTGCCGGCGGGGCCATCTACCTGGTGGAAGACGAGGAAGACGTGGAAAAGCTCGAAGTACGCAACCCCGAAGCCCTGTTCTATGTCTCCCAGACCACCCTGTCGATGGACGATACCCGCAAGGTGATCGACGCCCTGCGCGCCAAGTTTCCCCGCATCAATGGCCCGCGCAAGAACGACATCTGCTACGCCACCACCAACCGCCAGGACGCCGTGAAGACCCTGGCCCTGGAAAGTGACGTGGTGCTGGTAGTCGGCAGCCCCAGCAGTTCCAACTCCAACCGCCTGCGCGAACTCGCCGAACGCCTGGGCACCCCGGCCTATCTCATCGACGGCGCCGAGGACCTGCAGCAGAGCTGGTTCGAAGGTGTCCAGCGCATCGGCGTCACCGCCGGCGCCTCGGCCCCCGAGGTCCTGGTACGCGGCGTAATCGACCAGCTGCAGAGCTGGGGCGCCACCGGCGAAGTCGAGCTGGAAGGCGAGCCGGAACATATCACCTTCACCCTGCCGCGAGAGCTCAGGGTAAAGGCGGTATAGCGCCTCGGCACAGGAGGTAGACAAAAAGGCCGCTGCTCCCAGGAGCAGCGGCCTTTTTGTTATTGAGCGGGAAGCAGCATCCGCCAGGACTGACGTCCATTGGCTGCAGGGCCTGTCGTGGCCGAAATGCAGTTGCCGCTGGAGTCACAGATCAGCGTGGTGAGGTTGGTATTGCCCGTTCGGGTTCCGGTAAGAGAGTTGTCTCCAATGGTGCCGTCCGTACCCGAAATGGAGCCGGAACTCAGGCTGTCTGCCCCATCTATTCGCCCGTCATTGTTAAGGTCGAAAACGTTGTGCAAGGTTCGCCCGCCCGCTTTGGCATCGGTTGCATAGAGGATGCTATCCAGGCCCGCGGAGCAGGGATCAGCGTTGGGTGTAATGCTCGTGAATACCAGGGCGTCACCCAGGGTACGCAGCGGAAACACTATCCTTTCTCCGGTATTCGTTGTGCTGCCAACCAGTTTGAGGTCGACATACCAGCCGGATTTGTCGACATCGGCATCTGTTTCGCCGCTCGCCCTGTACCAGTTGATCGAATTGGCGGAAAGGAGCCGAACGTTTCTCGTCACGCCGTTGTTCGAGTAGGTGGCGGCGGTCAGGGTTTGCTGTTGCAGAGAAGAGCGGTTTCGAGTCTTCACCATGTTGTCAGTGGTGGTTTGACCTAATGTCCAGCGGTCCCAGACGCCATAAACGGTCTGGACATCGAAGGGCGAAACCTTGTCATTGACGCCTAGGTAGCGACCCGTCCCGAAGGCGACCAGATAGCCGGTTAGGGTGGGATGCTGAATCAGCACAGGCGCCACCGTGATCGCCTGCGGCTTGCCGGCGCCAGATCCCGTGGTCTGGTCATTGGTAGTAGCACGATAGAGCGGAGCCCCACCGAAAGCTACCTGGAAACTTCTGGCACTGTCTGCACCATCGTTGTCTCGGGCAAAGGGGGTATCCGCCGACATCGGCTTGAACAGATCGAATCGCCACAGGTTCCCTAGCAAATCACCTGCGTAGGCCGCGTCAGTCACGATATCCGCGTTGTAATCCGCGGCTTGAATCGTAGAAAGGCCATTGCTGCCTCCGGTGGGACTCTTTGCTTCCAGCGCCTTTATCAAGGTGCCGTCTTCGATGTTCAAGGCATAGAGGATGGCCTTGCCGCTATTGGCGTTGGCACTGTAGTAGCCGTTACCAAAAATGGCCGCCCAGTTACCGTCGTGTAGGCGTTCGATTGATGGCTTGCCGAAGCTATAGCCCAGGTTGCTTAGCTTGGTGGCTGCATCAAGTGTGGCTGCGCTATCGGACGTAAACTCCCAGAGCAGTTTGATTTTGGCAGGATCTGGATCCGTGATATCCAGGGCGAACAAGCCCCGTCCGCCACCGCCAAGCGTCCCAACCAGGACCGTGCGCCACGTACTGTCACTCTTGAAATAGACGTCTCTGACCGTGATAGGCCCATCTACATAGTAATGGTGGGCAAGGTTGGCCGTGCCGTAGTCCTTCGCCATCAACCGGTTGAGATTGGGTATGACCGGCGTGGGTACGAAAGCAAAGGTCTCCTTCAGAGTGGCCGCATCGAAGGCATGCAGCATGCCATCGTTGGCGCCGACATAGATCTGGGCGCGTCGCGAGGTCTGAGTCTTTTGAAATTCGGTGTAGCTGGCTACCGTCCCATCGACCTTGCCGATCCGGTACGCCAGATACTGAGCGGGTCCTACCAAGACCGGTGAGGAATTGACAATGTCACCCAGCAGCGAGGTTCGAGTGCGGAAATTCGGGCATCCCGAAGAAGTACATTGGCCCAGTAGGAACCTGACCCGATCGGCGCCTTGTCCATCCCTATTGCCAGAAGGCGCACTGTCGAGCGAGTCCCGAAGATTTGTACCGTCGAAGCTTCTGTCCTTGAGACTCTCATAGGAGAAATCTTGCAGGCTCTTGCCGTCGGCACTGACCATCTTGACGACACGGCCATCGGGGAAGTTGGCTCTGATGGTTGAGTTGATCGTCTTGCCATCGCTCTTGTAGGTGTCCCTGATCAGATCTCCGGTCCAGCCATCGGCGTTGAAGGACGTCCGATAGACGACCCGATTTCCCAGCCCGGTATCGTCGGTCTGACCGCCTTGAACGGTAACGCGGGTAACGGAAGAGTTCTTCTGGACGATGCTGTTGAAGGCCTTGGCCAACTGGTCCTTCAGTGTAAGGGCGTTGGTCACCAGGAGATAATTATCGGGCACCTGGTCACCATCTGTATCCCAGTTGCCAGTAGTACCGTACTTGGCGGCGTACCACAGCGGGTCCTTGAGTACCCCGGCGCCTACGCCGGTCGCACTGAATTGGCGTACCGCCGTAGGCGGCAGGCCCTTGCACTCGGAATTATCCAAGTTGGCAATGCACCAGCCAGCAGGCCGATTAGGCGGGGTATTGAGACGGTAAGCGGTCTGACTATCGCATACACTTCTTTGACCATTATTGACGGTGCCGTCTCTTAGGTCACAAACCTCGAGATAGAGGCCGTCCTTATCGGTGCCGGAAATCGTGTAGCCCATGTGCTGCTGAGCGCCGCCCGCAGCATATTCGGAGGTCAGGGTTATATTGAGCTTGAGCTTTCCACCATCATTCGGATCGGGAGCGACCGCGAGGGTATAGAGAACGATAGCGTCCATATCGAAGTCAGCGCCCTCTTCACTGTCCTCCCAGTTGATCCGAAACTCTGCATAGGGACGGCCACCGTTGACGGTGCTGTCGGTATTTGCCGTCGTAGTGTTGGCCAGCTTCTGCACGTAGAAATCAGCGATCTGGTTGGTAGCCTGATACTGATTCTGCCCCGGATTTTGTACGGACTTGGCGAAAGGAACGAGCGTGATCTTGTTGTCGCCAACCGGAAATTCGATCTTGGGGAAAGGCGAAGCAAGGGCAACCGCATAGGTCAGCAAGGGCTTGCTGCCACCTATATTGTGCATGGCGCCAAAGCGGGCTATTCCAGCTGAATAGTAGGTGCCTTGCTTGCCTGGCTCCTCGGGCGCCAGACCGCGAATACGGGAGAGCGCTGTCAGCGTTTTTTGCGTGGGTGCACTGTCGGCAGCCGATTCGGTTTCGCCGATAAAGACCTTGGTATCGTTCAGGCCCTCTGCGGCGCCAATTGCATCCGTTTCGGTGCTTACGTTGAGATCGCTGATGGATTTGGGATTACCGCTGCCGTCCGTCGTGTTGTCCCAGCGACTCCCCGGCAGTTTCCAATCGTAATTGGGATTGATATCACTCAGAACCGTCATGGCCGGAACAGAGCAGCGCGGATAGCCAGAACCGCCATTGCCTTTGGAATAGGGCGGTAGCCAATCCGGTTGTGAAAGTCCAAGTCTGGAATCAGGAGTGGTGGTCGTTTTGGAATAAGCGAAGCTTGGAGTCGGACCTGGGGCGCCAGCGAAGTAGCGTAGCGCCTCATACATCATTTCCGCGGTAGGTGTGCCCCACATATAGCAGGGATCGGTCGCCAGGTTGCTGGTAGGGTTGCGGTTGTAACCACAGCCGTCCTGGTCGTATTGGAAGTTGTTCGTGCCGTTGGAGTTGTAGTAGGTGAAACCAACAGTCCGGAATTTGTTGATCGTGTCGACGATGCCACTGACGTCATTGCTAGCACCACAATTGCCATTGAGACAAAACTGCCCGGTGCTTAGTGTGAGCTCCCGGGCGAAGCTCTGGATGTTGGATCTTAGCACGCCGCCATAGAAGTGGTTTTTGTACGACCCGGTCAGCAAACCGAAGTACATCTTGTCGGTTTCGCCATAGTCATGAAGGATGCCGGTCGGTTTGTAGTTTCCTTTAAGATAGAGGCGGCAATTGCTCTCGCGCAGGGCGGAATTGCTGGTATTGCCCGCGTCATTAGGGCACACCTCTACCTGGACGTTGTAGTCAACTCTCTTGGCGTTCTCGGGTATGCCTGCCGGTGTTTGCCAATACAATCCCCAGGAATCACCGCCATCCACTTCCTCGTGGCGAAAGACGATATCGTAGCTGACGCCCGCTTGAAGACTAACGCTTCCCGAGTGGGCATCGCTGCCACTGTCCAGAGGACCGTGGCCGCCGTACCAACCTACCGTGGTGCCTCCCAGCTTTACTTCAACGGCATCATCGCCATCAACGGAGATTTTATAGGTACCGGTCGTGTCAACTTTTATCGTCCCGGTAATTTCGGTTATATAGTAGTCGTTGCCGCATGTTTGCTTTCCAGAGGTTACGGCGCCGTTGAAGGGATTATTATTTGAACCGGGTGCATAGATGCCATTGCTGATGGCTTTTGATCCACACAGTCTGCTGCCTTGCGCATCCGTGTTGAACAGGGTCGTCATGCCGTTGGCATTGGTGGGGTGAGTATTGTTGGACTTTGCCCAGGTCGAAATCTTCAGGTTCGTAAATGTCTCAGGCGGTATCAGCGTCCAGCCGTTCTTGGGGCCTGCATTCGTACAGATGATCCGAGTGCCGCTGGCATTGACACATTCATCGCCTCCCACGGGGCGTTCAATGGATACCCAGTTCCAAATTCGCAAATTGACGTTGGTCAATACCCGCATTTGCGGAACGCCGGTTTCACTCAGGGATGCCACGGCTATCAAGTGCCGATAACCTACAGTCGGCGCTTTGAGCGGAGTGAACTTGCTGATGTCGTAGCCATCGATGGCAACGCTGGTATATTCCTTGCCCCAGGTATGAGCATCCTGAGGAATGTGCGCGCCTTGCAGGACTGTAGTGGTAGCGTCATCGGTACTGCGATAGCCACCAAAAAGTACCTTACGTAGTGCGTCCATACGGGAGGTGGCGATATAGTTCAGGAAATCGCCACTCCATTGACTGGTGCATTCCTTGCCTGTGGTACCTGAGCCTACACCGGTGGGAACAAAGCGATTGCTGGTATAGGTATAGCAGAGCTTAGAGTTGAAATATCCGTAGTAATCTATGCCCTTGTCAGCCTTGGTTTTGTAACCTTTGTAGCCAATGTCTAGAATGCCATCGCCGTTCAGGTCGGAGGCATCATTGTAGGCTTCATAGAAAAGTTTGTGATCACGTCCCATTACCAGGAGATTTAGGGGTGGAACGGAGTCGGTCACGAACAAAGGACTTTGCGCCACGTTGACATCCTCCGCGGCAATCGACAGCAAAGGCGATACTAGGGCGCCAACGGTTATCAGCGATCTCGCCAAGAAGGTTTTCATTATCAATTCCCTGCTGTCTAGAATTGCCTGGAGATCACCGCTCGCAAGCAAACCACGTCAACCGAGCAAGGCTTGGCATCGGCTGAACTGGCGTCTGATTTGTAAGCCTGAGCGTTGACCTCGTAATAGGACACGCAGCCCTCACCCCTGGCATTTTTTTCCGGATCGCTGCAGCTGCTATTGGCGCCCTGAGGAATATCACGCAGGTACCAATGAACGTTTCTGTCCAATTTCGTCGGATTGCTGGTATCTCCATAGGCCAGCGACTTACCGACAAAGTCGGTTTTGTAACCATCGGCAGTGCTGGGCACGAAGCCCTGAATACAGGGCTTCTGCGTTAGGGGATTCGGACAGCCATCGGGCGCGCCGTTTTTACTGAGTCGGCGTTCGGCATCACGGAGACCGGCTTCAGTGGCGGCAAGGAGGTTTTTCTCCTCAAGCAAATTGCCGGTAATCCGGGTTTGCAGCGTACTTTCCTGGATGCTCGAAACCGCCAGTAGCGTGATAAGGATCAGCATGATCAGCGCGATCAGCAGCGAGGCGCCTTGTTGGGACCGACGTTTCATGGCATCAGATTTCTCAGGCTGATGGTGCTGCCCGCAATTTGATAGATACGGTTATCGCTATTTTTAAATTCTGTTTTGTAGCGGTCATTCCAGCTGGCGATGATAGGGTTGACGCCTGTATCTAAATTCTTGCTACTGGCGAGCAACAGTCGATAACGAACTGCACCGATTTGTTGGCCGGCGGGTGGTTTTTCACTGTAGGAGGAAACCTTCCTTGCGGTAGTGCTTGCCCCAAAGTCGAATCGCACGTCGGCTACGCCATCGATCAGAGTGCCGATACCTTTTGGGGTCTGGCAGGTGAGCCCGGGAAGGTCTTCATCCGTATTCTTCGTCAAGGTGTAGCGCTCGACAAATTCAGCAGTGGTACTGGTATAGGGTATTTTCAGGTTTGCGCTATCGGATGCACCATAGCCAAGACAATCTAGTTCGGCTGTATCCCTAGGCTTGTATCTGATGCACAGGGTCTGGCTGTCGGGGGTGTTGATAGTTTCTCCGGCTGCAAACTTGCAAAATTTATAATCTTTCGCAGGAAATTCTGCGGTGACGTCGACGAAGGGGCGTCTTCTGAATCCGACTTTGGACAATTGCTGCTCCAGCATCAGGAGCGAATAGCGCCCATTCTCTTGGTTGATGGCTTGGCCTTGTTGGAATAGATAGTTTTGCTTGTTGGAGATATAGAGTTGCGTTACGCCTAATATAAGAAAGCTGCTGATGACCAAGGCAATCATCAGCTCGATAAGAGAAAGACCCCGTTGATGATGGATCATGACCTAGAGCTCCGACCGCAAGCGATAACGGCAGATGCCTTTATCCACATCAGGGTTAGCGGCATCTTGGCTATCCAGACACTCCCCGTTTCTAACTCTCCAGGCCAACTGAATCTCGATGGTGGTGCCATCCGCATCGCAGGTATTGGCGGCTTTCGCTTTGCACACATGGAATTCGTTCTTCAGCAAATCGGCATCCACACCAGGGAGCAAGCGAGCGGCTTCCTTGGACCAGCAGCTCAGCTGCTTGTCTGCTTCGCTGGGTGTGCTGGTGCAGTCGTCGATTGCTGGAAAAACGTCTCCATTCATCTTTTCAGAGACCTTGCCCTGGGCGCGCAATAGTTCGAGCGCGTCCTGCGCCAGCATCGCTGCCGTATTGCGCTGCGTGGTGTCCTGAGTGAACGCGATGGACTTGCTTTGGAGAGCGACCATGCCGAGCACGCCGATCGTGATGAGTACCAGAGTCACCAGTACTTCGATCAGGCTGAAACCATCTGACTTGATGATTGACCTGCTCATGGCTTGCACGCGGTCAGGACGTTGCCCGTTTCGTCTGCCTTGCCCTTGGCGTAACGCCTGGTCACACCATTGCGTTGGATGTCGATCTTGTAGCCGTAAGCCACCTCTAGATCATGGCAGACGAAATAACTGACGCGGGATGCGACGTCGCCGTTGGTGGTTCCGTCGGCGAAGTAGCTCAGATTCGCCTGGCTTGCCCGGACAGCCACCTGGGCCGGACTGATAGACATCGTACGCACCTGTGCGGTGGGAGCGTCACAGGAGCCGAGAACCGATATCAACTGTGTTTCAGATAGGCAAAGGGAAACGGTTGTACGCCTGAGTACCGCCTCTGATCGCGCATGCATGATCAAGCCAAAGACATTGTCCGCTACGCTGCTGGTCCGCGTCTGATTGATGAGGCTGGTAAAGCTCGGTACAGCGATAGCCGCGAAAATGCCCAGCAGGGTCACCACCGTCAGCATCTCGAGTAATGTGAATCCCTTCTGCGCATGGGCGCGGTGCATGGTGACTTCCTATACTCAGCCAGGGGTTAGTTTCTTGCCGAGCTCTGCAGCTGTCGCCTGGGAAAGGACAGTCGGGAGGAGATCTTGGATGGCCGGTTACCCGGCTTCGGAATCATCAATTTGCCGATTGCTCAAGGCACAGAGGACGACCCTTTGCTCTGGCTAGGCGCGCACGGCCATGATTGTTGATGGCAATTCGGGAGATTTCCTTGCCATGCGTATTACATAGGGAAAGAGTGCCATTGAGCCCAGCGCTGGTACCGTTGTGGCGATAGGTAATGGCACTCGTCCGGTTCCATCTGATCTTCAAGCCAGGGGGCATATCCGCTTGCCGTAGCAGAACCTCATCGGTATCGGTATCCCGCACCTGCCAGCCGCGTGCCCAGCTGTCTCCGCATCCTGACTCATCAATCGGACAGAGCACCACGGTATGGCCACGCTCAATGCTCAAGGTACGGGCTGCCTGCAAATGCCTGAGGAGTGTATTGGCCATTGCCTCATTACGGATTCGCTCCAGCCAGTCCGAGGCGATGGGCACAGCCACAGTTGCCAGAATGGCAAGTATGCTTAGTGTTAAAAGCATCTCGAACAGGCTCAGTCCGAGTTCAGAGGTTCTCTTCATTCTCATCCTTGAGAAAAAGGTAGACGCCGTCCTGGAAGGCCTTTTTGCTCGTATCGGTAGAGAGTGTCAAGGCTAGATGATGAGGGTGTGACGTGATCTTTGATGTAGCGGTGGTCGGCGCGGGTGCGCTAGGGCTGATGTCGGCCTATTGCCTGTCCTTGAGCGGTCGGCGGGTGGTGGTGGTCGAGCGGGGCGAGCCGGGGCGGGAGGCGTCTTGGGCCGGTGGCGGGATCGTGTCGCCGCTGTATCCGTGGCGCTATCAGCCGGCGGTGACGGCGCTGGCGCACTGGTCGCAGGATTTCTATCCGGTGCTGGGGGAGCGGCTGCGGCAGGAGACGGGGGTGGACCCCGAGGTGGAGGTGACCGGGTTGTACTGGCTCGATCTGGAGGATGAAGCCGAGGCGCTGGACTGGGCGCGGCGCAATGTGCGGCCGCTGGCGTCGGTGTCGGTCAAGGAGGTGCGGCAGCGGGTCCCGGTGCTGGGGCCAGGCTATGAGCGAGCGGTCTTCATGGCGGGGGTGGCTAACGTGCGCAATCCCCGGCTGGTGCGCTCCCTGCGCGAAGCCCTGCTGCGCATGCCGAATGTGACGCTGGTGAGCGAGTCGCCGGTGACCGGCTTCCTGCGCCAGGGCGAGCGGGTAGTGGGGGTGCAGACCGCGCGCGAGGCCATCCATGCCGAGTCCGTGGTGGTCTGTGCAGGGGCCTGGAGCGGTGAGTTGCTGCAGACCCTGGGGCTGGCGGTGCCGGTGCGGCCGGTGAAGGGACAGATGCTGCTGTATCGCCAGCCGGTGGGCTTTCTGACCAGCATGGTGCTGGCCAAGGGGCGCTACGCCATTCCGCGGCGCGATGGTCATATCCTCATCGGCAGCACCCTGGAGCACGCCGAATTCGACAAGACGCCGACCGCCGAGGCGCTGGCCAGTCTGCAGGCGTCGGCTGCCGAGTTGCTGCCGGCGCTGGCCGGCCAGGCACCGGTGGGGCACTGGGCAGGGCTGCGGCCAGGGTCGCCGGATGGCGTGCCCTTCATCGGGCCGGTGCCGGAGCTGCCCGGGCTGTGGCTCAACTGCGGGCACTATCGCAACGGCCTGGTGCTGGCACCGGCCTCCTGCCAGTTGCTGACCGATCTGCTCACCGAACGCACGCCGATCATCGATCCGGCGCCCTATACGCCAGGCGAGCGGCTGGCGGCGGGCTGATCAATCGATGCCGAGCTTCTTCAGGCGGTAGCGCATCGACCGGAAGGAGAGACCGAGGCGCTCCGCGGCAGCGGTGCGATTCCAGCGGGTCTCTTCGAGCGCCTGCATGATCAGCTGGCGTTCGATGGACTCCAAGTGGTCTTCGAGGTTGGCGATGTTGGCCAGGCTGGCTTCGCCCGTGGCGGTGGCCGCTGGCGCATCGGCCAGGCGCAGATCGGCCGGGCGGATGACGTCGCCTTCGCAGAGGGTGTAGGCCCGCTCCAGCATGTTTTCCAGTTCCCGCACGTTGCCGGGGAAACGGTAGCTCTTGAGCTTGGCCAGGGCATCCTCGCCCAGCGTGGCCGCGGCCAAGCCAGAGTCCCGCGCCAGGCGTTCGAGCATATGGCTGGCCAGAGCGCCGATGTCTTCGCGACGCTCGCGCAGGGCCGGCACCTGCAATTCGATGACGTTGAGGCGGTAGTAGAGATCCTGGCGGAAGGTCCCGGCGGCGACCTCGGCGGCCAGATCCCGGTGGGTGGCACTGAGAATGCGCACGTCCAGGCTGATCTCCTGCTGGCTGCCTACCGGGCGCACGGCCTTTTCCTGGATGGCGCGCAGGAGCTTGACCTGCATTGGCAGCGGCAGGTCGGCCACCTCGTCGAGAAACAGGGTGCCACCCTGGGCGGCCTGGAACAGGCCCTGCTTGTCCTCGATGGCGCCGGTGAAGCTGCCCTTGCGGTGGCCGAAGAATTCGCTTTCCACCAGTTCCGAGGGGATGGCGCCGCAGTTGACCGGCACGAAGGGCCGACCGGCCCGCGGACCCTGCTCATGGATCAGTCGTGCCACCCGCTCCTTGCCGCTACCCGATTCTCCGCTGATATAGACCGGCGCCTGGCTGCGCGCCAGCTTGGCGATCTGGCCCCGCAGGGCGCGCATCGGCGGCGATTCGCCGAGCAGCTGGGTTTCGCTGGCGCCGGCCACTGCCGGGGCAGGCCCGGACAGCCGCAGGGCGGTGCCCACCAGCTCGCGCAGGCGCGGCAGGTCCACCGGCTTGGTGAGGTAGTCGAACGCGCCGGCCTTGAGGGCCTGGACCGCGGTTTCCAGACTGCCAAAGGCGGTGATCATGGCCACCGGCAGTTGCGGAAAGCGCTGCTGGATGAACTGGATCAGATCCAGTCCCGAGCCGTCGGGCAGGCGCATGTCGGTCAGGCAGAGATCGAAGCTTTCCCGTTCGAGGACGGCCCGGGCATCGGCGATGTTCTTGGCGCTGGCGGTGTCGAGCTTCATCCGCCCCAGGGTGATCTCCAGGAGTTCGCGGATATCGGGTTCATCGTCGACGATCAGGACTTTCTGTCGGGCCATGCTCAGCTCATTGTGCGGGGATGGGCGAAGGTGATGCGAAAACAGCTGCCGTTCGCCAAGGGATGATAGCCAAGTCTGGCCTGGTTGCTCTCGCAAAGCTCACGGGAGATATACAGGCCCAGCCCGGTCCCCTTGTTTTCGGTGGTGAAGAAGGGCTCGAACAGGTGGTCGAGTTGCTCGGCGGCGACACCTGGCCCGTCGTCGACCACCTCGAGGATGGGCAGGTCGCTTTCCGGATCGCGGTAGGTGCTGAGCCAGATCTGGCCGATGCCGTGCTTCTGGCAGCTGTAGCGCAGGCCGTTCTGCACTAGGTTGGTCAGGATCTGGCCCAGCTGGTGAGGATCCATGTGCGTCTGCAGGGTACCCGGCTCGGTCTTGACGTGCAGCGTCTGGCCGGCGGGCAGGGTAGGGCGCAGCTCCCCGGCGAAACGGTGCGCCCAGTAGCGCAGATCGATCAGCTGAGGGGCTGCCTGCTGGCGGCGAGACAGTTGCAGGACGTTTTCCACCACTCGGTTCATCCGCCGCGACTGGTCCTGGATGATCTGCGCCAGGCGCCGGTCCGGTGTGGTCAGTTCTTCGGATTCCTGCAGCAGTTGCGCGGCATGACTGATGGCGCCCAGCGGATTGCGGATCTCGTGGGCGATGCCGGCGGTGAGACGGCCGAGGGAAGCGAGCTTGAGTTGCTGGGCCTGCTGGGCGATGCGCGAGACGTCTTCGAGAAAGGTCAGCACCCGCTCGCCCTCGCCCTGCTGCAAACGGGCGAAGCTGGGTTGCAACAGGGGACCGTTGGCATAGGCGCGCCAGGGCGCGGGTCGGATACTGGGATTGCGTTCCCATTCCTCCAGGCGCTGGGCGAGCCCCAGGGCCAGGGGGGCGATGGTGTCCTCGTCGTCCACCCCCAGCAGGCGACGGGCTGCCGGATTCACCAGCAGCACCTGGTATTCGGCATCGAACACCAGGATGCCGGTCCGCATGCGTTCGAGGATCAGGGCGTTGAGGGCTTCCAGTTCGGCCACGGCGGTGGCGCGGGTTTCGGCCAGGGCCTGGCTGTCCAGCAGGCGCCGGACCAGGCCCTGCACCAGCAGCGCCGTGGCGAAGCAGAGGGTGCCCAGGCCCGCTGCCTGCACGTAGCCACTGCCACTGTCGCCGCGGCGCAGGTCGAGATAGCCGGTGGCCAGCAGCAGGGCGATGGCGGCCAGGGCGGCGATCAGCAGGCCGCGGCGGCCGCGGATCAGGACATTGGATACCCCGACGGTCACCACCAGCAGACTGCCCATGCCGCTGGCGATGCCGCCGGCCAGGAAGAACAGGCCGCCCAGGGCGAGGATGTCGATCAGCGCCAGGGTGAAGGCGCGGCCACGCAACAGCCGTTGGCCGACTGCCAGCACGGCGTTGACGGCGAGATAGGCCCAGCTGGCCTGGCGGAACAGCTGGCCGTCGACGGTGCGCAGCCAGTGCTGGTCCAGGTCGCTGGAAATCAGCACCACCAGCGCCAGGCCGATGACGATGCGATAGAGATGATAGAGCCGCAGGACCGCGTCGGCTCTCAGGGTGCCTGGATCAGTCGCGGCGCTCATGCTGCAACCGGCGGTGTTCGGCGCTGCAATACCAGCGCTGGCCTTCGCCATCGGCCAGGGCTCTTTCCTGGGGCACATGCACGCCGCAATGGGCGCAGCGCACCATGGCATTGGGCGGCAATGTCGGTGCCTTGGCAGCAGGCGTCTGCGTCTTGCCACGCCACCAGCGTCTGATCATCCAGAACAGCGCGCCCAGGAGGACGAGCCACAACAGCAGGCGAAGCAGACCCATGGCGATCTCGCAGTGTGAAAGAGGGTGGAGTCTAGCAGGGCCGCTGCAGGCGGTAAGCCCCACCTGGCATCGATTGTCCCGCTTCGCTGCTTGCGGGAAAATGCGCCGATCAATCGGGCAAGGAAGAGTGCATGAGTCAGCTGCTGAACGTCGTGATGGCGCAAGTGAACCTCAAGGTCGGCGACATCCACGGCAACGTGGAACGGATCATCGCCGCGGCCCGCGAGGCCCGGGATGACTTGCACGGCGATCTCATCGTCTTCCCGGAATTGTCGCTGTGCGGCTATCCCCCGGAGGACCTGCTGCTACGCTCGAGCATGCAGCGCCGGATCGAGCAGGGCTTGCAGCGGATCCGCCAGGAGATTACTGGTATCCATGTGCTAGTGGGTTTTCCCTGGCTGGAGGAGGGGCGGCGCTACAACGCCTGCGCGGTCTATCGCGATGGCGCCGAGCTGGCCTTCTATCGCAAGCAGCAGCTGCCCAACTACCGGGTGTTCGACGAGAAGCGCTATTTCGAACCGGGCGACAGCGCTGCCGTGTTCGATTACCGGGGCGTGCCCATCGGCGTCACCATCTGCGAGGACATCTGGTTCGCCGAGCCCATGGCCAAGGCACGAGCGGCTGGGGCGCGGCTGATGCTCAACCTCAATGCCTCGCCCTTCCATGGCGGCAAGCAGCCGGAGCGCGAGGCCGTGGTGGGCGAGCGTGCCCGCGAGGGCGGCATGCCGGTGGTCTACGTCAACCAGGTGGGTGGCCAGGACGAACTGGTGTTCGACGGTCACTCCTTCGTGGTCGATGCCCGCGGGCAGGTCAGCCAGCGCGCGCCGGCCTTCGCCGAGGGGCTCTATCCGGTCATCTTCGATGAGGCCCTGCAACCGCAGCCGGCCGCGCTGGCCCCCGTCGCCTCGCTGGAGGCCAGCGTCTATGACGCCCTGGTGCTCGGGGTACGCGACTACGTGCGCAAGAACGGCTTCAAGGGGGTGGTACTGGGCCTGTCCGGCGGTATCGATTCGGCCCTGGTGCTGGCGGTCGCCGCGGATGCGCTGGGCGCGGAGCAGGTGGAGGCGGTGATGATGCCCTACCACTACACCGCCCAGATCAGCCTGGAAGACGCCGAAGCCGAGGCGCGGAGCCTGGGGGTGCGCTACAGCGTGCTGCCCATCGCGCCCATGGTCGAGGCCTTCCAGGAGACCCTGGCCGGTGAATTCGCCGGGCTCGGACGGGATACCACCGAGGAAAATCTGCAGGCGCGTTGCCGCGGGACCCTGCTGATGGCGATTTCCAACAAGAAGGGCTATCTGGTGCTCACCACCGGCAACAAGAGCGAGATGGCGGTAGGGTACGCCACCCTCTATGGCGACATGGCCGGCGGCTTCGACGTGCTCAAGGATGTGCCCAAGACCCTGGTGTTCCGCCTTTGCGAGTACCGCAATCGCGCTGGCGAGGTGATTCCGCAGCGCGTCATCGACCGTCCGCCATCGGCCGAGCTGTCGCCCGACCAGAAGGACGAGGACTCGCTGCCGCCCTATCCGGTGCTCGACGAGATCCTGCGGCTGTATGTCGAGCAGGATCTTTCGGCGGTGGATATCGTCGCCGCCGGCTTCGACGAGGAAACGGTGCGCAGGGTGCTGCGCCTGGTGGATCTCAATGAATACAAGCGGCGACAGGCGGCGGTGGGCGCCCGGGTCACCCAGCGCGGTTTCGGGCGTGACCGGCGCTATCCCATTACCTCGGGCTGGCGCATCGGCGACTAGGTCGCCGGTTCCGGCGCAATGAAAAAGGGGAAGCCACTGGCTTCCCCTTTTCACGTCTGCTGCCGGATCAGTCGAACAGACCAAAGGTCAGACGGCTGAACCAGGAGCGCTTGGCCGGCGCCGGTGTCGCGCCACCGGCCTTCTCGGCTTCGGCCGGGTCAACGATGCGCAGCTCGGGCGCCAGGTTGTCACGCTCTTCCTGGTACTTGCGCTGGATGTCCTGGCTGGCGCGGGTCTCGCCGGGCGGCAGCGGATCGCTCGGGCGATCGATCAGACCCAGGGTCGCGCGGGTCAGCCAGGAGCGCTGCTGATCCTTGTCGTCCGGCTCGCGCAGCTGGAATTCGCCATCCTTGAGGCTGACGTTGTCCGGGTAGTTGAGCTTGAGGGTTTCCAGGCTGGTGGCCGCCAGGTCGTTGAGGCCCAGGTGCTTGTAGGCTTCGGTCATGATCGCCAGGCCGTCACCCACGGACGGGGTGCCCTGGAAGTTCTCGACCACGTAGCGACCGCGGTTGGCGGCGGCCACATAGGCCTTGCGGGTCAGGTAGTAGTGGCCGACGTGCACGTCGTAGGCCGCCAGCAGGTTGCGCAGGTAGACCATGCGCGCCTTGGCGTCCGGGGCGTAGCGGCTGTTGGGGAAGCGGCTGGTGAACTGGGCGAAGTCGTTGAAGGAATCGCGCGCCGCGCCCGGATCACGCTTGGTCATGTCCAGCGGCAGGAAACGCGCCAGCAGGCCGCGATCCTGTTCGAAGGAGGACACGCCTTTCATGTAGTAGGCGTAGTCGACGTTGGGGTGCTGCGGATGCAGTCGGATGAAGCGATCCGCCGCCGTGCGCGCCGCTTCCGGCT
The DNA here is from genome assembly GCF_014190935.1 of Pseudomonas sp. AS2.8. Classification (NCBI taxonomy): domain Bacteria; kingdom Pseudomonadati; phylum Pseudomonadota; class Gammaproteobacteria; order Pseudomonadales; family Pseudomonadaceae; genus Pseudomonas; species Pseudomonas sp. AS2.8. The sequence continues at coordinate 205,784 of NZ_JACHVV010000004.1, read as the reverse complement.
CGCCGTTCTTGTAGTTGGCGTAGATCAGCTCGAGCTGGGCCTGTTCGGCATAGCGACCGAAGGGATACCGCGACTCCAGGGCCTTCAGCTTGCTGATGGCATCCGTGTAGCTGCTGTTGGAGATATCGCGCTGAGCCTGGGTATAGAGCTCGCCCTCCGGCAGATTTTCCGGAACCTCGGGCGCTTTCGAGGAGCAGGCGGCGGTGAGGACTAGGCTGGTGACCAGCAGCAGGTGCTTCAATTGCATGGCGGCTTGGATTCCCCGAAACGGTCGGCGGTGCAGGGATGAGTGCGGAGAGCACTCACCTAGCCTGTGACGGGGCCGGAACCGTCCTGTTATGATGATCGACCCGGAATGCCGGGGCAAAAAAGTCGCCGTATTTAACCACAGGGTCGGGCCGATTCCAAAAGCCCCGCCATTGCCCGCGCAGATCCATGTCCGAATCCATCGTTCTCAATGCCGAAGTCCCCTACGAACTCGGTGGCCAGCGCCTCGATCAGGTCGCTGCCCAGCTGTTCGCCGAACACTCCCGCTCGCGTCTCGCCGCCTGGATCAAGGATGGCAGCCTGACCGTCGACGGCGCCGTGTTGCGCCCGCGCGACACTGTCCATGGCGGCGCCCAGCTGGCGCTGCGTGCCGAACGCGAGGCCCAGGGCGAATGGGTGGCCCAGGACATCGAGCTGGACATCGTCTACGAAGACGATCACCTGCTGGTGCTCGACAAGCCGTCCGGGCTGGTGGTGCATCCGGCCGCCGGCCATGCCGATGGCACCCTGCTCAACGCCCTGCTGCACCACGTGCCCGGCTTGGAGAGCGTGCCGCGGGCCGGCATCGTCCATCGTCTGGACAAGGACACCACCGGCCTCATGGTGGTGGCCAAGAGCCTGGAAGCCCATACCCATCTGGTCGCCCAGTTGCAGGCGCGCTCGGTGAGCCGCATCTATGAAGCCGTCGTCGCCGGGGTGATCGTCGCCGGCGGCACGGTCAATGCGCCCATCGGCCGGCATTCCCAGCGGCGCCAGCAGATGGCGGTGATCGCCGGTGGCAAGCCCGCTGTCAGTCACTACCGGGTGCTGGAGCGCTTCCGCGCCTATACCCATACCCGGGTCAAGCTGGAAACCGGGCGTACCCACCAGATCCGCGTGCACATGACCCACGTCGGTTTTCCGCTGGTGGGCGATCCGGTCTATGGCGGGCGCTTCAAGATCCCGCCGGCGACCAATCCGACCCTGATCAAGACCCTGCGCGAATTTCCGCGCCAGGCGCTGCACGCGCGCTTCCTCGAACTGGATCATCCGGTGACCGGCGAGCGCCTGCGCTGGGAGTCGCCGCTGCCGGAAGACCTGGTCTGGCTGCTGGATCTGCTGCGCCAGGACCGGGAATCCTTCGAATGATCGGCGCCGGCTGGCTGCGGCCGGACTGGCCGGCGCCGGTCGGCGTCCAGGCCTGCATCACCACCCGTTTGGGTGGGGTCAGTCAGCCGCCTTTCGCCAGCTTCAACCTCGGTAACCACGTCGGTGACGATCCGGCGGCGGTCGCCGAGAATCGACGCCGCCTGGGCGAGGCCTTGGGGTGTCAGCCGGCCTGGCTCGAACAGGTCCATGGTACCGCGGTGGTCGAAGCCGATCCTGCGCAGGTGCTGCGTGCCGATGCGGCCTGGACGGCCACGCCCGGTGTCGCGGTGACCATGATGACCGCCGACTGTCTGCCGGCGCTGTTCTGCCGGCGTGACGGCTCCCGTGTCGCCGCGGCCCATGCCGGCTGGCGCGGTCTGGCAGGTGGCGTGCTGGAAGCTGCCGCGGCCAGTCTGGATGTTGCCCCCGCCGAGGTGCTGGTCTGGCTGGGTCCGGCCATTGGCCCGGCCAGCTTCGAGGTCGGCGCCGAGGTGCGCGAGGCCTTCGTCGCCCAGCAGGCCGACGCCGTGCACTGCTTCGTGGCCAGGGGCGGGGACAAGTACCTGGGCGATCTCTATGCCCTGGCCCGTCTGCGTCTCGCCGCCAGGGGCATCACGGCCGTCTATGGTGGCGGCTTCGACACCTTTGCCGATGACCAGCGTTTCTTTTCCTATCGGCGCGCTGCCCGCACCGGACGCTTCGCCAGCCTGATCTGGATCAAGCCCTAGGTCTTTTTTTGGGATGTCAAGCCTTCCTGGCTTGAATCGTTACGCATCGCCCCTATCTAAAGGTCATTCCCGCGGGTAATCGAAAGCGCCTACTGCCGCGCTGTCCCGCGTCTCAGATAGGACCTTGCCCATGCGTATAGACCGTTTCACCAGCAAACTGCAGCTCGCCCTGTCGGATGCCCAGTCCCTGGCCGTCGGCCACGACCATCCGGCCATCGAGCCCCTGCACCTGTTTTCCGCGCTGCTCGAACAGCAGGGCGGCTCCATTTCCCCGCTGCTGCGGCAGGTCGGCTTCGACCTCGCCAGCCTGCGCAAGACCCTTGCCGAAGAGCTGGACAAGCTGCCCAAGATCCAGAATCCCAACGGCGATGTGAATCTCTCCCAGGATCTGGCGCGCCTGCTCAATCAGGCCGATCGCCTGGCCCAGCAGAAGGGTGACCAATTCATCTCCAGCGAGCTGGTACTGCTCGCCGCCATGGACGAGAATACCCGTCTCGGCAAGTTGCTGCTGGGGCAGGGCGTCTCGCGCAAGGCGCTGGAGAACGCCATCAACAACCTGCGCGGCGGCGAGGCGGTCAACGACCCCAACGCCGAAGACAGCCGCAAGGCGCTGGACAAGTTCACCGTCGATCTCACCAAGCGCGCCGAGGACGGCAAGCTCGACCCAGTGATTGGCCGGGACGACGAGATCCGCCGCACCATCCAGGTCCTGCAGCGCCGCACCAAGAACAACCCGGTGCTGATCGGTGAACCCGGCGTCGGCAAGACCGCCATCGCCGAAGGCCTGGCCCAGCGCATCATCAACGGTGAAGTACCTGACGGCCTCAAGGACAAACGCCTGCTGGCGCTGGACATGGGTGCCCTGATCGCTGGCGCCAAGTTCCGCGGTGAATTCGAAGAGCGCCTCAAGGGCGTGCTCAACGAACTGAGCAAGCAGGAAGGGCGCATCATTCTGTTCATCGACGAACTGCACACCATGGTCGGCGCCGGCAAGGCCGAGGGCGCCATGGACGCCGGCAACATGCTCAAGCCGGCCCTGGCCCGTGGCGAGCTGCATTGCGTCGGTGCCACCACCCTCGACGAGTACCGCCAGTACATCGAGAAGGATGCGGCCCTGGAGCGGCGCTTCCAGAAGGTGCTGGTGGACGAGCCGAGCGAAGAGGACACCATCGCCATCCTGCGTGGCCTCAAGGAGCGCTACGAGGTGCACCACAAGGTGGCCATCACCGACGGCGCCATCATCGCCGCGGCCAAGTTGTCCCATCGCTACATCACTGATCGTCAGCTGCCGGACAAGGCCATCGACCTGATCGACGAGGCCGCCAGCCGCATCCGCATGGAGATCGACTCCAAGCCGGAGGCCCTGGATCGTCTCGATCGTCGGCTGATCCAGCTCAAGGTGGAACGTCAGGCGCTGAAGAAGGAAGAGGACGAGGCCGCGCGCAAGCGTCTGGAAAAGCTCGACGAAGATATCGCCCGCCTCGAACAGGAATACGCCGACCTGGAGGAAATCTGGAAAGCCGAAAAGGCCGAGGTCCAGGATTCCGCCCAGTTGCAGCAGCGCATCGAGCAGGCGCGCACCGAGTTGGAGGCCGCCCGCCGCAAGGGTGACCTCAACCGCATGGCCGAGCTGCAGTACGGCACCATCCCCGATCTGGAGCGCAGTCTGCAGATGGTCGACCAGCACGAGAAGCCGGCCAACCAGCTCTTGCGCAACAAGGTCACCGAAGACGAGATCGCCGAGGTGGTCTCCAAGTGGACCGGCATTCCGGTCAGCAAGATGCTCGAAGGCGAGCGCGACAAGCTGCTGCGCATGGAAGAGGCCCTGCACAACCGGGTGATCGGTCAGGACGAGGCGGTCACCGCCGTGGCCAACGCCGTGCGTCGCTCGCGGGCCGGGTTGTCGGATCCCAACAAGCCCAGCGGTTCCTTTCTCTTCCTCGGCCCGACCGGGGTAGGCAAGACCGAGCTGTGCAAGTCGTTGGCGGAATTCCTCTTCGACACCGAGGATGCCATGGTGCGCATCGACATGTCCGAGTTCATGGAGAAGCACTCCGTGGCTCGCCTGATCGGCGCACCGCCCGGCTACGTCGGCTACGAGGAGGGTGGCTACCTGACCGAGGCCGTACGGCGCAAACCCTATTCGGTGGTCCTGCTGGACGAGGTGGAAAAGGCTCATCCGGATGTTTTCAACATCCTCCTGCAGGTGCTGGACGACGGTCGCCTGACCGACAGCCAGGGGCGTACCGTGGACTTCCGCAATGCGGTGATCGTCATGACCTCGAACCTGGGCTCGGCGCAGATCCAGGAGCTGGTAGGCGATCCCGATGCCCAGCGGGCGGCGGTGATGGATGCGGTGGCGGGTCATTTCCGGCCCGAGTTCGTCAACCGTATCGACGAGGTGGTGGTGTTCGAGCCCCTGGGGCGCGAGCAGATCGCCGGTATCGCCGAGATCCAGCTGCAGCAACTGGGTCAGCGCCTGGCCGAGCGCGATCTGCACCTGGAGCTGACCACTGAGGCCTTGGACAAGCTGGTCGCGGTGGGTTACGACCCGGTCTATGGTGCGCGTCCGCTCAAGCGGGCGATCCAGCGCTGGATCGAGAACCCGCTGGCCCAGCGCATCCTGTCCGGCGCCTTCGCGCCGAACAGCCGGATCCAGGGCCGCCTGGAGGGCGACGAGATCGTCTTCGCCTAGGAAATGGCCGGGCGATCCCAGGGTCGCCCGGCGTTTCCTATAAATTTGTGAAAAAACAGCAGGCTAGGTGTTGACGTCTGTTTCTACTTCCGTAAAATGGCGCACCTCACTTACGGCAAAGCTCGAAAGGCACTGACGTAAGAGGGGTTGGAAGAGAGAAATTCCGCGATAGCTCAGTCGGTAGAGCAAATGACTGTTAATCATTGGGTCCCTGGTTCGAGTCCAGGTCGCGGAGCCACTTCCATTCTCGGGGTATAGCGCAGCCCGGTAGCGCGCCTGCTTTGGGAGCAGGATGTCGGGAGTTCGAATCCCCCTACCCCGACCATATTTGGGTCGTTAGCTCAGTTGGTAGAGCAGTTGGCTTTTAACCAATTGGTCGCAGGTTCGAATCCTGCACGACCCACCATTTTTACCAGAAACCCTCCGCAAGGAGGGTTTTTGCGTTTCCGGGTCATTATTTTCTCTGGTGACTCAGTGCCAGGCTGACCATCATCCCGAAATCTTTCTGCTTCCGACTGCAAACGGCCAGTATTCCGGCTGATCATCCTCGACTCGTTACGCCACGCTCTATTTCGCTCATCTCCGCCGAACGCCTTGATCCAGGTGGTTTCGCCCCGCAAATCGAAGCGATAGCCGGTCATAGCGACTGCTCGAGCCCTTACTACTATCAGGTGAAGTAACGGGTTTTCAGGCGGTGGGAATGCAGTCGAAACGCCTCTCGGGTTTCACGCTCATCGAGGTCCTGGTCGTCATAGCGCTGCTGGGCATCGTCACAGCGCTGGCGGCGCCTGGCTTCGCGAACCTGGTGCAAAGCAACCGCGTGCAGGCGGCAGCAGGGGAGTTGCAGCGCGCCCTCTATTACGCACGCAGTGAAGCCATGAGCCGCGGTGTGAATGTCGTCGTCACCACCGATCCAGAGGACGCCAACGGCTGGATGGGCGCGTTGAGGATCACCACGGTCAAGACGGTGGTGCTGCCCAATGCCGAAGTCCTGCGGCAATACAGCGGGGGACTGGGCAGCGGCGTCAACGGAACCGGATCCGTAGGAGGAACTCCTCTGACCAGTCTGACCTTCCAACCCAATGGCAGTCTGAAACTCAGCGGCGACGCCACCATTCGCATCTGCGCCACCAATGCGCTTACCCAGGGCAAGCAGTTCACGCTCAGCCAGGGTGGCGTGCTGAACGTGGCCGACTATGTGCCCAATCGCCCAAGTGCCGTGGGGTGCAGCTAGATGAAGCGCCACGAAGATGGGTTCAGCATGATCGAGGTGCTGGTCAGTCTGGTGATCATCTGCATTGGCGTGCTGGGCATGGTCGCCCTGCAGACACGCAGCGTGGCGCTGTCCCAGGATTCGGTGCAGCGCAGCAATGCCATGGTTCTGGCCAATGACCTGCTCGAACTGATGCGCAGCAATCGCGACCAGGTGGTGGCGAGCGACAAGGTCAAGATCGATGGGGCTTATATCAAGCAGCCCGGTACCAACTTTCGCACCAAGGCCCTCGATGCAGGCAAGACCTGCCTGACCCGGGATCGCTCTGCGGGCGGGGAGACGGTGGCGGGTCAGGATCTGGGGTGTTGGTTGAATCAGGTGAAAGCCTTGCTGCCGGTCACGGACGCGCTGATCGCCAGCAGTTTCGCGGTCTGTCCGGCGTCCGGCGTACCGAAACTGCCGTCCAGCGATCCCGCGGGCAACACGACGCCGCTGGGTGCTTGCGAGGCCAATGCGGTAGCGCCGGTGATGGTGGTGGTGGCCTGGCAGGACGTCAGCAACGATTCGCTGAATTGCCCCAAAGGCGTCTGCTACTACGCCCTGCGCTCGGAGCTGTAGGCCATGAACCTCAAGCTACGCAGTCAGACTGGATTTTCCCTCATCGAGATGATGATCGCCCTCACCGTGGGTACCTTTCTGGTACTGGGCGTCTCGCAGATCTATATCAACAACAAGCGCAGCTTTCTCTTCCAGCAGGGCCAGACCGGCAATCGCAACAACGCCCAGCTGACCTTGCAGTTGCTTGACCGGCAACTCGCACGGACCGGCTTCCGCGCCGAAATCCGTTATCAGGGTAGCCTGCAGGCAGCCTTTCCGGCGGTGGGTGAGGTCAAGGATGCCGATGGCATAAGCTGTCCAGCCTTCGCTGCCGGCGCCACCTTCGCGGCGACCACGGACAACCCCAACGCGCCCGCCGGTGTCTGCATTCGCTATCAGGGTGCATTGGACAGCAAGGATCAGGACTGCCTGGGCAACCCCATCCCTCGGGTGAATCTGAATGCCGGCGGCAACGTCCTGCTCAAGCTGCGTTATACGGCAGGAAATACCCCAGGCAGTGGCACCCTGAGCTGCACCGTCTGGAGCGAGCGCGGGGGCGCGCTGACACGCAGAGGCAGTGCGGTGCTGGTGCAGGGACTGCAGGACTTCCGCTGGTCAATCCCACCCAAGGCGGATGCACCGGCCGTGCGCTACGCGGCGCTGCTCAGCACCACAGAGGCGTTGACCATTGATGTGGCCAGTAACACGGCTGCCAATTGGCAGACCCTTACCGGCCTGCAGGTGGCGGATGCCAGTCGACCCATGCAGATACTGCAGAGCACCGTCACCCTGAGGAATCTGGCGTTATGAGTCCGGTCATTGGCAGGCAGCGCGGTGCGACCTTGCTGATCGCCCTGGTGATGTTGTTGCTGTTGTCGCTGCTGGCCGCCTCCAGCATGCGTCAGACCTTGCTGCAGGCCCGCAGCGGCGGCGCCGCCCTGGAAAACACCCAGGCCTTCAATGCTGCGGAGGCGGCGCTACGCGAAGGTGAGCGGCGACTGGTGGCCCTCAGTCAGCAACCGTCCTTTACCGCCTTCAGTGCAGGTTTCGCCAGTTGCCCCGAAAGCGTGCCAGCGGTGCGCAGTGCCTTCGCCAAGGTGCCAACCGGTGACCTGTGCATCCTGACCAAGGCCAGCGATCTCAATACCGGTGCCCTGACCCAGACCTGGGCAGCGGCGGCGCTCCAGGCGAGCGGGACCGATCCTACGACGCGGACGGTTGCCTATCGCGGCTCAGATGGCAGTGCCTCCTTCGCCCAGACACCCCGCTGGGTAGTGACGGCCATCGGTAGCAGTTCGGTCGATGTCTCGGCGCCAGCCACCAACCTGTTTCGGATCACCGCTGTTGCCCAGGACCGCGGCAAGCGCTTTCCGGTGATTCTGCAGAGCGTCGTCGCCCTGGAGGTGCCATGAGTCGAGCTGCATCGGGCATCGGGTCTCTGGCCCTGTTGCTGACCCTGGCCGCACCTGCGGCGCAAGCTGCTGTCTTGAATCTCAGTCAGCAGCCGCTGTTCCTGACCAACAGTGTCGGTCCCAATCTGTTCGTCACTCTGGATAACTCCACCAGCATGCAGATGGCGGTGGTGCCGGATGCATCGAACACCGATGCCATCCGACCGACCCGCCGCGCCAAATCGGCGGCCTTCAACAGTCTCTACTACAACCCGGCGATCAGCTATCCGGCGCCCTATGCGGTGAGCTACAGCAGTACGGGCGGACTGACCCGTACGCGACTGTCTACCAGCTTTACCAGTGCCTATGTAAACGGCTATCGACCGAGCCTGGGTAGCGTCAATCTGGCCACCGACTACCGCGTCAGCTGGAGTTATAACCCCAATCTGGTTACTACAGATCCCAATGTGGCGCGGGGTAACTCCTACGGAAATCCGGGGCTGCAGAACAACAGCCCGAGCATGCTGGCAGAAAATCCAGCGCAGGACTTCCAAAGCGCGGGCAGCTACCAAGGCACCAGTCGTAGTTATGGGCGAGTGACGCTGCTGAATATTCTCCTGGGGGCTGGTTTTACCGAAACCATCAATGGTGCTCAGGTCTCCATCAGTGATGCGTCCCTGCTCGGCTGGTTGCAGGGGAGGGAGGCGCTGGGGGGGTGCACGGCGAGCATCGCCAATACCGCGTCGATCACCTACAGTGGCGTGACCTGCACGCGGAACGTGAGCTACGCCGTGGGCGGTGTTTTCTCGTCGGTGACCTACACCATCACCGCAACGGTCGTGTCGAGCGTTCCGGCTTATTACTACTTTTACGACGCCACCTTAACCAGCTGCCGGTCTGCTTCGCTGCAGAACGATGACTGCTATCGCCGCGTATTCGTGACCGCCACCTCCGGGCCCAACGGCACGGACGAGCGGCAGAACTTCGCCAACTGGTACTCCTTCTACCGCAGCCGCGCCCTGGCCGCCCAGACCGCCACCAACCTGGCCTTGGCAGAAGCATCGGAAAACATTCGGGTTGGTTGGCAGGCGCTAGGTACCAATCAAAGCTGCGTTCTAGCTGCGGTAGACCCAAACTGCCGTGGTGTCAGTCCGACGACATCCTACGATAATCGCTTACGACCGTTCACTGGTGCGCACCGGGCAGCCTTCTTTACTTGGCTTGGCGATGTTTACTACAACCAGAGCACACCGCTGCTAGAGGCAGTTGCCCGAGTCGGCGATCTACTCAAGACTACTGGCAGCAATAGTCCCTATGCTTATGATCCTGGGAATAGTGAGAAACCAGTCTACGGTTGTCGAGCCAGCTACAGCCTAGTTGTCACCGACGGTATCTGGAACGCTCCCCTTGCCTCCAGCAACGCTGATGGCACGGCCGCCGATTTGCCTGATGGTCAGAAATATTCACCTCAGGCTCCCTTTCAGGACGCCACCTCCAGCACTCTCGCAGACCTGGCCTTCCTCTACTGGAGCACCGATGCCCAGCCCGGGCTCGACAACAAGGTACCGCCCTACAATACCGTGACCAGCAGCGAGGTTCGGGGCACCAATACGCTTTCGCCCTACTGGAATCCGCGTAACGATCCGGCCACCTGGCAACACCTCACGGGGTTCTACGTGGGTATCGGCTTGAGCAGTGCGCTGATCAATCCCGATTGGGATGGCGATACCTTCGCCGGTGGCTACGCTGGCTTGGCCGCAGGTACTACGCCCTGGCCCGTGGCGGGTGCGGACAACACGGTCAATCAGAACAATGTCTATGACCTTTGGCACGCAGCGATCAATTCGCGGGGCGAGTTCTTCAGCGCGGAAAACGCCAGCGACCTGATTACCTCCCTTGGCAAGGTCGTCACGCGGATCACCCAGTCCACCAGTGTCGGCGCGAGCCAGACCGTATCGCCCACCCGGGTAGGGGACACCAACGCGCTTTTTACCTATTCCCCGTCCTTTTCCAATGCCGACTGGAGCGGGGATGTCATCAAGTACCAACGCACGGGTACCACCCAGACGAGGATCTGGAGCGCCGCTCAACAACTCGATGGCAAGTTCGCTACAGGTAATACCGCCTTCGGCACTCGCAAGATCTACATGGCCAAGGGCGGCGCTCTGACCGATTTCACCTGGGCGAATCTGAATACCGATCAACAACTCAGTCTCAACAAGACCTCCGGCGGCACAACCGACACCTATGGCAGTCGCCGGGTGGATTATCTGCGCGGCGATCGCAGTCTGGAAGCGCCCGGAGCCGCGCCATCCTTGCGGCCGCGCAGCCATATCCTCGGTGACATCGTGAACTCTTCACCGGTGGTGGTGGACGGTCCCAACAGCCCCATCGCCCTGATGAATGCGACCGTCGGCGACAATTCCTACGCGACGTTCCGCACCACCAATGCCGCCCGTGAGCGGCGTATCTATGTAGGTGCCAACGATGGCATGCTGCATGCGTTCAACGATCAGGGGCAGGAGGTCTATGCCTTCGTTCCCAGCGCTGTCATCGGCAATCTCACCCGATTGACCGAGCGCAGTTATAACGGGGGTGGCCATCAGTCCTATGTCGACAATACGCCGGTGGTGGGCGACGTCTATTTCAACGGTGCCTGGCGCACTGTACTGATTGGCACGCTGCGCGGGGGAGGGCGGGGCCTCTTTGCGCTGGACATCACCAATCCCAATGCTCCGGTGCTGCTCTGGGAAAAGTCGGACGCCGATGCCAGCTACAAGGACCTGGGCTTCACCTACCCCCAACCCGTTATTACCCGGCTACATACCGGCGGCTGGGGCGTGGTGGTCAGCAATGGTTACAACAGCGCCCAGGACAGCGCCGTGCTCTATGTCATGAATGTGGCCGATGGCAGCCTGATCAAGGCGCTGCCTGCCGCCGATAATGTGGCGACGCCCAATGGGCTGAGTTCACCCTTCGTGGCCGATGTCGATGGTGACCTGATCGCCGACTATGCCTACGCTGGTGACCTGCACGGCAATCTCTGGCGCTTCGACCTGATCGGCACTTCCCTGACCGCAACGGCTGCAGCGGACAACTTCCGTGTCGCCTTCGGGGGGCGGCCTCTCTATACCGCCCAGGCCAGTAGCGTGGCGCCCGGTACCACCAATCTGGTTCAACCGATCACTGCCAGTCCTGCGGTCGTGGCTCATCCCAGTGGAACGGGGCATCTGGTGCTTTTCGGTACCGGCAAGTATCTCGAGGCCAGCGACGCCCTCGCCAATACCAGCAAGGCCATGACCCTCTACGGCATCTGGGATCGCCAGACCGATGGATCGGCGGCCAGCAGTACTCCGGTACTGACGATCGCCAGTCTGCAGCAGCAGACCCTCGGCACCGATCAGCGCATCAGCTATACCAGCTCTGCCGGTTCCAGCGTCAGCAGTACGGCGAACACCATTTCCGCAACGTCGGTGAGCTACGACGCCAATACGGCGACCAATGGCAAGCAGGGCTGGTATCTGAATCTGCCCTTGAATGGCGAGCTGGTGATCAACAAGCCCCAGCTATTCAGCGGCACCCTGTTGATGAGCTCCCTGATACCCAGCACCGACGCCTGTACCGCCGGTGTCACCACCTACCTCTATGCCCTGGATCCCTACACCGGCGGCAACAACAGCGGCCTGTTCAATCTGGGGACGGATACGGTCTATGGGCGTATCCAGCTCGATGGCCTGCTCGGAGGGATCGTGCCCTTCGTATACGGTGACGGCACCTTCAGCATGGAAGGAACCCTGGCGGATGCGGCGATCTATGGCAGCGACAGCAAATCACCGAATGGCTTGCGGGGTGACCTGCCCGCAAGCCGCCGCCAGACCTGGCGCGTCATCACCAACCAGGACTAGTGAAGAGGGCTTTCACGCAGGCATGAAAAAGCCCGGCACCAGGCCGGGCTTTTTCATGGAACGGTGCATCTCAGCGTGCGTAGGTCAGCAGCACGTCGCCCGGGATCTGAAAATCCACCGACATCATCACGCTCAGGGCGGTGATGGCGATGATGGAGAACCCGAACAGCTTGCGTGCCCACTGCACGTCATTCTCGGCCTGATAGCCCATGAAGGCCAGGCGTAGCCACCAGGCCCCGATCACGGCAGCCACTGCCAGATAGACGTAGCCGGCGTAGCCGAGCACGGTCAGCAGCAGGGTGGCAGCCATGAAGGCCACGGTGTACCAGACGATGTGACGCTTGGTCACCGAGATACCCTTGGCCACCGGCAGTACCGGAATCGAGGCCGCGGTGTAGTCCTTGAGACGGAAGATGGCAATGGCGTAGGAGTGCGGCATCTGCCAGAGGCAGAAGATCAGCAGCAGCACCGCAGCGCCACTGTCGAACTGGCCGCTGGCGGCGCAGTAGCCGATCACCGGCGGTGCGGCACCGGACAGGCTGCCGACCAGGGTGCCGTATACCGAGGTGCGCTTCAGCCAGAGGCTGTAGAGCCCTACATACACTACGAAACCCATCACCGCGAAGGCGGTGGCGACCAGATTGGTCGCCACGTACAGCAGCCCCACCCCGGCGAGGCCGAGGAGGGTGGCATAGGCCAGCGCCACCTTCGAGGAGATCGTGCCCTGGACCAGGGCGCGATTGCGGGTTCTTTCCATCTTCTGATCGATGTCCATATCGATCACGTTGTTGAACACACAGCCGGAAGCAATGACCAACGACACCCCGATAGCCGTCGCCAGCAGCAACAGCGGGTCGATGCTCCCTTTGGACGCCAGGAAGAACCCGCCGGCAACCGAGATCAGGTTGCCGAAGATGATGCCCGGCTTCGTCACGAGAAGGTACTTCTTGATCATCACGTCGGCCCGGTTCAGTGAATCATCATGTTCTGGTGCATGTGGTACATGATCCACAGGGATCCCACGACCACGATACCGACGATGACCACGGTGAAACCAAAGGAGATCACGTTCCAACGCTGCTCTTCGGAGGTGTTCAGGTGCAGGAAGAAGTACAGGTGCACCAGCAGCTGTACCACTGCCATGATCACCACGATCGCCAGGGTCGCGCCCTTGGAGAAGGTGGGGAACATCACCAGGCCGAAGGGAATGACCGTCAGGATGACCGACAGGATGAAGCCGACCATGTAGCTCTTGAAAGTGCCATGGCTCTCGGCGGTATGCCCGTGGGCGTTATGGTCGTGCGCCATTACAGCACCCCCATCAGATAGACGATGGTGAAGACGAAGATCCAGATGATGTCCAGGAAGTGCCAGAACAGGCTCAGGCACGACAGACGGGTCACGTTGGTGGTGGTCAGGCCCTTGGAAGCGACCTGCAGCATCAACACGATCATCCAGATCAGACCCGAGCTCACGTGCAGACCGTGGGTACCGACCAGCGCGAAGAACGACGACAGGAAGGCACTGCGATCCGGACCGTAGCCCTCTTCGATCAGGTGATGGAACTCATAGACTTCCATGCCGATGAAGCCGGCGCCGAACAGCCAGGTGATCGCCAGCCAACCCAGAACGCCACCCTTGCTGCCATGGTGCTGAGCAATCATGGCGAAGCCGTAGGTGATACTGGAGAACAGCAGCAGGAAGGTTTCGACCAGGACGAACGACAGTTCGAAGATGTCCTTCTGGGAGGGGCCATCGGCATGGGCCCCGCTCAGGACTGCATAGGTCGCAAACAGCGTCCCGAACAGAATGCAGTCGGTCATCAGGTAGGACCAGAAGCCGAACGTCTTCATCGATCCGGCGTCGTGGTGCCCATGCTCCTCGGCATGGGCGACTTCGTTATGCATAACTTGATTCGCCATTGGATTAGGCCTGCTTGAATTTCGCCAGGGACTGAATGCGCGCGGTTTCGATTCGCGCCACTTCTTCCGCCGGTACGTAGTAGTCGACATCGTCGTCATAGCTGCGGACGACCGCAGTGACGATGCAACCCACGAAGCTGGCGATGGCCAGCCACCAGATGTGCCAGATCAGGGCGAAGCCGAGGATCAGGGCGAAGAAGCTGATCACGATGCCGGCAGCAGTGTTGCGCGGCATGTGGATCTTCTTGTAATCCGCATCCTTCTTCTCGGTGATGCCTTTTTCCTTCATGCCCCAGTAGGCGTCGATGTCGTGCACTTCCGGCACTTCAGCGAAGTTGTAGAAGGGCGGCGGCGACGAGGTCGACCATTCCAGGGTACGGCCATCCCACGGATCGCCCGTCACGTCCACGTTTTCCGGCAGATTGCGGTCGCGGATACTGACGTAGAACATCCACAGCTGGCTCAGGATGCCGAGGGCGATGATGCCGGCGCCAATGGCGGCGGTCACCAGGAAGGGGTGCCAGTCAGGGTTGTCGTAGTGGTTCAGACGACGGGTCATGCCCATGAAGCCCAGCATGTACAGCGGCATGAAGGCGACATAGAAACCGATCAGCCAGCACCAGAAGGCCTGCTTGTTCAGCTTCTCGTTCAGCTTGAAGCCGAACACCTTCGGGAACCAGTAGATCATGCCGGCGAAGTAGCCGAACACGGCGCCGCCGATGATCACGTTGTGGAAGTGGGCGATCAGGAACAGGCTGTTGTGCAGCACGAAGTCGGCACCCGGTACCGCCAGCAGTACGCCGGTCATGCCGCCGATGCTGAAGGTCACGATGAAGCCCAGGGTCCAGAGCATCGGCGAAGTGAACTGGATACGACCCTGGTACATGGTGAACAGCCAGGTGAAGATCTTCACCCCTGTCGGGATCGCAATGATCATGGTCGCGATGCCGAAGAAGGCGTTGACGTTACCGCCCGAACCCATGGTGAAGAAGTGGTGCAGCCAGACGATGAAGGACAGCACGGTAATGGCTACCGTTGCCCAGACCATCGATACATAGCCGAACAGACGCTTCTTGCTGAAGGTGGAGGTCACTTCCGAGAACACGCCGAAGGCCGGCAGGATCAGGATGTATACCTCGGGGTGGCCCCAGGCCCAGATCAGGTTGGTGTACATCATCTGGTTGCCACCGGCTTCCGCAGTGAAGAAGTGGAAGCCCAGGTAACGGTCCAGGGTCAGCAGTGCCAGGGTCACGGTCAGGATCGGGAAGGCTGCCATGATCAGAATGGCAGTACACCACGAGGTCCAGGTGAAGATCGGCATGCGCATCAGGGTCATGCCCTTGGTACGCATCTTCAGCACGGTCACGAAGAAGTTGACGCCGGTCAGGGTCGTCCCGATACCGGAAAGCTGAAGGGCCCAGATGTAGTAGTCCATCCCTACGCCCGGACTGTACTTGATGCCTGACAATGGCGGATACGCCACCCAGCCGGTCGCGGCGAATTCGCCCACGAACAGCGACATCATGATCAGCACGGCACCGGCCACGAACAGCCAGAAGCTCAGCGAGTTAAGGAAGGGGAAGGCCACGTCGCGGGCACCGATCTGCAGCGGTGTCACCACGTTCATCAGGCCGGCCACGAACGGCATCGCCACGAAGAAGATCATGATCACGCCGTGGGCGGTGAAGATCTGGTCGTAGTGGTGCGGTGGCAGGTAGCCCTCGGCGCCGCCAGAGGCGATGGCCTGCTGGCTACGCATCAGGATGGCGTCTGAGAAGCCACGGAGCAGCATGACCAGCGCGACGATGAAATACATCACGCCGATCTTCTTGTGGTCGACGGTGGTCAGCCACTCTTTCCAGAGATAGCCCCACTTGCCGAAGTAGCTGAGCGCCCCGATGAGTCCCAGGCCGCCCAGGGCGACCACAACGAACGTCACGAGAATGATCGGCTCGTGATACGGAATATCCGCCAGAGTTAATTTACCGAACATAACTTATTCCTCGGTACCGTGTTGACCGCCGTGCTGGCTCATGTCCATCACGTGATCGGTCTGCTTGCTGAAGTCGGACTTCATGAACTTCTTGATGACCGTTCTGAACAGATCCGGCTCGACCGTCGAGTAGTAGGCGATCGGCTGCTTCTCGCTGGGCTTGGCCAGCTCGGTGTAGCTCGCCTGGTCCAGGGTCTTGCCACCCGACTGCTTGACCTTGTTCACCCAGGCGTCGAAATCGCCGGCGGTGGGTACCGCGTGCACGGTAAAGATCATGTCGGAGAAGCCGGCGCCGCTGTAGTTGGCCGAGCGACCCTCGAATTCGCCGGGATGATCGGCGATCAGGTGCAGCTGGCTCTGCATGCCGGACATGGCGTAGATCATGCCGCCCAGGGCCGGGATGGACAGGGTGTTCATGACCGACTCGGAGGTGATCTTGAACTGCACCGGACGATTGACCGGAAGGGCGATCTCGTTCACCGAGGCAATGCCCTGCTCGGGATAGATGAACAGCCATTTCCAGTCCATCGAGACCGCTTCGATCACCAGCGGCTGCTCGGGATGATCGAGCGGCTTGAAGGGATCCAGTTCGTGGGAGGTCTTCCAGGACAGGATGCTCAGGAACACCACGATGGCCAGGGGGACCAGCCAGACCACGGCTTCGATCTTGTAGGAGTGAGCCCAGTTCGGGGTGTACTTGGCTTCCTTGTTGGTAGCGCGGTACTTCCAGGCGAACAGGAAGGTCATCACGATGACCGGGATCACCACGATCAGCATGAGGCCGAACGCTGTGTAGATGAGGTTGCGTTCTTGCACGCCGATGGAGCCTTTCGGATCCAGCAGCACGGCGTCGCACCCGCTGAGCAGCAGCGCGGCGGCACCGGCCAGAAGCCAACCGGTTGGTTTTAGATACTTCGTTAGTTTCATCTCACGACCTCAGTAGAGCGGCTCATCGTGGTTATTCTCTCAACGTGCCTGTCGCCAGCCTCATGCTCCGCAACGGACAGGCATCCGTGCGGCAGGCTGATGGATTGCAGAAATTGCGGGATTTCGCAGCGCGGTATGGTGCCACAGAGGGGCTGGATATTCGACCCTTTGGTCAGCCGCCGTTCAGGTCTTGCCGGCCGTCAAGAAAGCCGAAATCAGGCGGTGTAAGGCACTGTCATGCGCTGGGTAAGAGTAGCCGAGGGACAGGGAGTCGCCAGTTTGCTCCGGCGTTTGCCGTCGGCTCGCATGCAAGGCGCAGATCGGAAAGGAGCGCAGAAAGGCGCGGCCCAAGGCGGCTAAGGCCTTGAAGGCTTTGAAAAGAGCGAGGAGGGATGAAACGGAGGAATGGTGCCGGAGATAGGAGTCGAACCTACGACCTTCGCATTACGAATGCGCCGCTCTACCAACTGAGCTACACCGGCACGAAGCTTTCAATGATAAGTCTTCGGTTATCTGCTGTGCAAGCCTGGTCATCGTGCCTGTGCCAAGCCCTGTGGCGATGTGTCGCACTGCTGCCCGCCCCTGATTTCGCGATTCGTCAATGCTTCTCGGCCTGATTCGATTTTTGAGCGCGAAGGTCAGCGGTCAGGGCGGCATGCATTCGGGAAACCTTTGCCCGAGTCGTCATACCTAATCCTTCGCGGATCCAGCCTTGCCGCAGCTTCGACCCTCTGATTCTGCCAATAGATAGCTGCCCATGCGGAGAGCCTCGATGACCGATTACTCCCTTACTCGTCGTAACGTGCTCGTCGGCTCCGCCGTGGGGCTGGCCGCCGCTGCTTCAGGCGCTGCCGTCGCGCAGGAAGGCAGCAGCGCGACTCGTCCCGCCAAGCCGCTGCAGGACCCACGCACCAAGTACACCCGCGAGCCCTTCAAGGAGCAGCGCCAGGAATGGCCAGCGCTGACCAGCAAGATGGAGCCTCGCCCTGACCATGGTGAGACCAGCTATCGCGGTTCGGGTCGCCTGGCCGGGCGCAAAGCCCTCATCACCGGCGGCGACAGCGGCATCGGTCGCGCCGTGGCCATCGCCTTTGCCCGGGAAGGGGCGGATGTGGCCATCAACTACCACCCTTCCGAAGAGTCCGATGCTCAGGAGGTGGTCAAGCTGATTCAGGAAGCCGGCCGCAAGGCCATCACCCTGCCGGCTGACATCCGTACCCAGGAGGCTTGCGAAGAAGTCGTGAGCAAGGCCATCCAGCAACTCGGCGGCCTGGACCTGCTGGTGAACAATGCCGCCTATCAGCAGAGCAAGGCCGACATCCTCGAGATCACCGACGAGCAATTCGACCGGACCTTCAAGACCAACGTCTATCACGTCTTCCGCTTCAGCAAGGCGGCCATCCCGCACCTGCCGCCGGGCGCCAGCATCATCAATACCGTCTCGGTGAATTCCTACGACCCCGGCGAAGAATTGATCGACTATGCCTCGACCAAGGCCGCCATCCTCAATCTCACCAAGGGCATGGCCAAGCAACTGGCCAAGAAGGGCATTCGCGTAAATGCAGTAGCACCAGGTCCGGTGTGGACGCCGCTACAGGTAGCAGGTGGGCAATTGGAAGGACAGATGAAGGAGTTCGGCCAGGACACGCTGCTAGGCAGGGCAGGGCAGCCGGCGGAATTGGCGGGGTTGTATGTAGCGCTAGCAGAGGAGGATGCAAGTTTCAGTACGGGGACGGTGGTAGGGGCGTTTGGGGGGAAGGGGATGCCGTGATGAAATTTTGACCGGAAATTCAGAGCGCTTTGATGATTTTTATATTGGGATTTTTAGTCATTTTAATTATTGCGATCGATGGGGTCGCAGAGCCTGTGACCGGAATTAAGTAGGCTTCTTCCTCATTGGGCAGTGCTTCTCGCACTGCTATGGACTTAATCTCTGACCATGCTGCCTCTATAGGTAAAAAGTAGATTGGGTTTTTTGATATATCTGGCTTTCCAGCTAAAGTGTCAAAAAGTATTTTTTTTCGTTCGTGGTTGCTTTCAGGAAGTTTGGCTGATACGAGTTTTGGTCCTAGCCAAGAATTTTTTAGAAGTAACTCTATGGGGTTAATGTTCTCCGTCGAAATGTCATTTGCTCTTACTATGTCAAAAATACCATAGTTGTAAACTATCCATACAGGTCTGGCTTCGGCCAGTGTCTTAATTCCAAGGCATAGGGCTCCCAGTTGTATCGCTAATATTATTAATAGATCTTTACGAAGGGTTTCTTTTTCTTTTTGGTATGCGATGAAGGTTAGAAGCGGGCCTATTGCAATATCTGTTGCGGCCAAGATAATGAATATTGGTGCTGTGCGCATTACGTAAAATAATTGCTCTGGATACCAGAAATACCTAATAGCGGCTAGGATTGCCGTTATGAAAAATGCTGACATAGCAAAGTGTATGCCAGATGCTTTGAGCTTTTCTTTGATTTGGCTTTTCATGAGAAAAGCGAGGCCGTTGGCCTCGCTAAATTATTTGATTAGAGTCCGCCTAGGACTGCCTGGCGGCAGGAAGCAGGGAAGTATTTGTAATTTGCTGCAGTTGCATCCGTCCCACAAGACCAACCTTGAATGGCAGTTGTGGCGGTGGCAAGAGCTGTAGTTCTTCCAGCATCGCTGGTGGGCTGTAAAATTATGTGCTTGGTATCTGCGCCGGTGGCAACGCTTTGAATTGCACCGGAAGTAATTTTTCCTGATGCGCTATCTACTGCGGTTCCGGCTGCCATGTATTTTGTTGCTACCGTAGAGTTGCATCCGGCAGCGTTAGCATCCGCTGGGAACGAGCCGTTTGCTTGCATAAACTCAGATACGGCGGTTTTGCAAGAGTCAACCTGTAGCATTACTTCTGTAACTTTGGCGCGAGCTGTATAATCTTGATAGGCAGGTAATGCGACTGCCGCCAAAATACCGATGATCGCAACCACGATCATCAGTTCGATCAAGGTAAAGCCTTTCTGAGCTTTCATTCCAAATCTCCGAGGTTGGGTCAGGCCAACGTGCCTGTTTGAGGTATAGCACAGGCCGTGCCAAAGAAAAGTGGCGACTGCAGCACGTTTCTTTCGCGATAAGCGTCAACAAAGGGGCAGCTCGTGACAAAAAATGTCAGCTGTCTGGCGCCATTTTGCGGGC
Source organism: Pseudomonas sp. AS2.8 (assembly GCF_014190935.1). NCBI lineage: Bacteria > Pseudomonadati > Pseudomonadota > Gammaproteobacteria > Pseudomonadales > Pseudomonadaceae > Pseudomonas > Pseudomonas sp. AS2.8. Next base: position 185,851 of record NZ_JACHVV010000004.1, on the reverse strand, counting down.
AGTCTAGGGGGTGCTATAACGCCATCTGTAGCCAAGGGCAGGAATAATGATGAACGAGACCGTGATGCTGTCAGGACTGGCGCGGCAATTGGTAGATGCGCAATTGCTCCCGGAGGCGGCGGCCCAGCAGGCTGTGGTCAAGGCCAAGCAGGCCAAGGTGCCGCTGGTGACCTACCTCGTTCAGCAGCGGCTTGTGCAGAGCAGGCCTCTGGCCGAATTGGCGGCCCAGGAATTCGGTGTGCCTTTTCTCGATCTGTCGGCCATCGACAAGGAGCAGCTACCCAAGGACATCGTCAACGAGAAGTTGATGCAGCAGCACCATTTCCTGCCTTTGAGCAAAAGGGGCAATAAGCTTTTCATCGCGCTCTCTGATCCGACTAACCAACAGGCCATCAATGATGTGTCCTTTGGCAGCAAGCTGGCCGTTGAGGTGGTGCTGGTCGAGGATGACAAGTTACACCAGGCCATCGAAAAGTATCTCGATGGCGGTACGGGTGGACTGGATCTGGGCGATATCGACCTCGATCTTGAGACTGAGGGTGGCGAGCGGCCTCAGGAAGCCGTTGCGGGTACCGACGCCGACGATGCGCCCGTGGTGAAGTTCGTCAACAAGATGCTGCTCGATGCCATCAAGAAGGGCTCGTCCGACCTGCACTTCGAGCCCTATGAAAAGATGTACCGGGTACGCTTTCGTACCGACGGCGTCTTGCACGAGGCGGCGCGGCCGCCGGTGCAACTGGTGTCACGGATCTCGGCGCGGCTCAAGGTGATGTCCAATATGGATATCTCGGAGCGGCGCAAGCCCCAGGATGGCCGGGTCAAGCTCAAGGTCTCCAAGACCAAGTCCATCGACTTCCGTGTCAACACCCTGCCCACCCTCTGGGGCGAAAAGATCGTAATGCGGATTCTGGATTCCTCCAGCGCCCAGATGGGGATCGATGCCCTGGGCTATGAGGATGTGCAGAAGGAACTCTATCTGCAGGCGCTCAAGCAGCCGCAGGGGATGATCCTGGTGACCGGCCCGACCGGTTCGGGCAAGACGGTATCCCTCTATACCGGCCTCAATATCCTCAATACCGAAGACATCAATATTTCCACCGCCGAGGATCCGGTGGAAATCAATCTGGAAGGCATCAACCAGGTCAACGTCAATCCGCGTCAGGGACTCGACTTCTCCCAGGCGCTGCGGGCCTTCCTGCGTCAGGATCCTGACGTGATCATGGTGGGTGAGATCCGGGATCTGGAAACGGCGGAGATCGCCATCAAGGCAGCCCAGACCGGTCACATGGTGATGTCGACCCTGCACACCAACAGCGCGGCGGAAACCCTGACGCGACTGCGGAACATGGGGGTGCCCGCCTTCAACCTGGCGACCTCGGTCAACCTCATTATCGCCCAGCGGTTGGCGCGCAAGCTGTGCAACAAGTGCAAGAGAGTCCATGAGGTACCTCGTGAGGCCCTGCTGGCCGAAGGCTTCCGCGAGGAAGAGATCGGCAGTTTCACCCTTTACCAGCCTATCGGCTGCGAGGACTGCAATGCCGGTTATCGCGGGCGGGTGGGGATCTACGAGGTGGTGAAGGTCACCCCGGCGCTACAGCAGATGATCATGGAGGAGGGCAACTCTATCGAGATCGCGGCGCGGATGCGCAAAGAGGGTTTCAATGATCTGCGGCGGTCGGGGTTGGTAAAGGCGATGCAGGGGATTACCAGTCTGGAAGAGATCAACAGGGTCACTAAGGATTAACGGCTTCCCTCACCCTAGCCCTCTCCCGGAGGGAGAGGGGATTTGATCGGAGCGTCAGTTAATGCCCGCGCATAGGGCCTTGGCATCATGGAGCACCTAGTGCGTTGGCGTTTGGCGCGATGCTTGCTCTCAAAGCCGCAAACCGCTCTGCATAGAGCATTCTTTTGACGGGTCCGCCATGGCGGGCCGAGCCTTTGACGAGTCGAGGCCATGGCCGATAAAGCTATCAAGATGGGCAGCTTCACCTGGGAGGGGACCGATCGCAAAGGGACCAAGGTGAAGGGCGAGATGACGGGCCTGAATCCTGCGCTGATCAAGGCGCAGTTGCGCAAGCAGGGGATCAATCCGACCCGGGTGCGCAAGAAGTCGGTGTCGCTGTTCGGCAAGGGCAAGAAGATCAAGCCCATGGATATCGCCCTGTTCACCCGGCAGCTGGCGACCATGATGAGCGCAGGCGTGCCCCTGCTGCAGGCCTTCGACATCATCGGCGAGGGCTTCGACAATCCCAACATGCGCAAGATGGTCGACGACATCAAGCAGGATGTCGCCGCGGGTAATAGCCTGGCCAATTCTCTACGCAAGCAGCCGCAGTATTTCGACGACCTCTATTGCAACCTGGTGGATGCCGGGGAGCAATCCGGTGCCTTGGAGACCTTGCTTGATCGGGTAGCCACCTACAAGGAGAAGACCGAGGCGCTGAAGAAGAAGATCAAGAAGGCCATGACCTATCCCGCGGCCGTGATCGTGGTCGCTGTCATCGTGTCGTCCATTCTATTGATCAAGGTAGTCCCCCAGTTCCAGTCGGTGTTCGAAGGTTTCGGTGCTCAGTTGCCGGCCTTTACCCTAATGGTCATCGCCATTTCCGAGGTCCTGCAGGAGTGGTGGCTGCTGGTATTGGGCGGGATCTTTGTACTGGCTTTCGTCCTGCGGCACTTCTACAAAAAGTCAGAGAAGTTTCGCGACGCCGTCGACCGTGGATTGCTGAAGATTCCGTTGATTGGCTCCATTCTCTATAAATCGGCCATTGCCCGTTATGCTCGTACCCTGGCCACTACCTTTGCGGCCGGTGTGCCCTTGGTAGACGCTCTGGATTCGGTGGCAGGTGCGACCGGCAACGTGGTGTTCCGCAACGCCGTGGAGAAGATCAAAGGCGACGTTTCTACCGGTATGCAGCTCAACTTCTCCATGCGCACTACCGGGGTGTTCTCGTCCATGGCTATCCAGATGACGGCCATTGGCGAGGAGTCCGGTTCGCTGGACGAGATGCTGTCCAAGGTCGCTACCTTTTATGAAGACGAGGTCGACAACATGGTCGACAACCTCACCACCCTGATGGAGCCGATGATCATGGCGGTCCTCGGGGTCCTGGTCGGTGGTCTGATCATCGCCATGTACCTGCCCATCTTCCAGCTCGGCTCGGTGGTCTGATGGCGCTGTTGGAATTTTTGGCTGGCGCGCCGCTGGCCGCGGTGCTGTGCGCGCTAGTCCTGGGGTTGTTGGTAGGCAGCTTTCTCAATGTGGTGGTCTATCGCCTGCCGGTGATGCTCAGGCGGGATTGGCAGGCGGAGGCGCGTGAGGTGCTGGAGCTGCCGGCCGAGCCGGCAGGCGCCCCCTTCAACCTGGCGCGACCTGCTTCCCGCTGCCCCCACTGCCAGCGCGCCGTGCGGCCCTGGGAAAACGTGCCGGTGCTGAGTTATCTGCTCCTGCGCGGGCGTTGCCAAGGCTGTGAAGCCTCCATCAGCCTGCGGTATCCGCTGGTAGAGCTGGCCTGTGGGCTGTTGTCCGCCTGGGTCATCTGGCACCTGGGCGTGACCTGGCAGGGTGGGGCCTTTCTGCTGCTGACCTGGGGGCTGTTGGCGGCCAGTCTGATCGATGCCAATCACCAGCTGTTGCCGGATGTGATCGTGTTGCCGCTGTTGTGGTTGGGGCTGGTGGCAAATCAGTTCGAGCTGTTCACAAACCTAAGCGATGCCGTCTGGGGCGCGGTGGCGGGGTATCTGAGTCTGTGGCTGGTGTTCCAGCTGTTCCGTCTAGTGACTGGCAAGGAAGGCATGGGCTATGGCGACTTCAAGTTGCTGGCGCTGCTCGGTGCCTGGGGCGGTTGGCAGATCCTGCCTCTGACCATCCTGCTGTCGTCGCTGGTGGGCGCCATTCTGGGCGTCATCACCCTGCGGCTGCGGCGGGCGGAAAGCAGCACGCCCTTGCCCTTCGGTCCCTATCTCGCCGTGGCGGGGTGGATTGCCTTGCTCTGGGGTGATCAAATAACCGGCCTGTACCTGAACTTCGCCGGATTCCGATGACTTCTGCCTGGACCCTCGGCCTGACCGGGGGCATCGGCAGTGGCAAGAGCGCCGCTGCCGAGCATTTCGCCCAGTTGGGCATTACCTGTGTCGATGCCGACCAGGCCGCCCGCTGGGTAGTGGAACCGGGCCGGCCGGCACTGGCCGAGATCGCCGGGCATTTTTCGCCGGCTGTCCTGCAGCCGGATGGCAGTCTGGACCGGGCGGCGCTGCGGGCGGCGATCTTTGCCGATCCGGCCGAGCGGCGTTGGTTGGAAGCCCTGCTGCATCCCCTCATTCGCCAGGAAATCCTGGCAGCCTTGAGTCGCGCAGAATCGCCCTATGCCATTCTGGTGTCGCCGCTGCTGTTCGAATCCGGGCAACGGGCGCTGGTCCGGCGTGGCTTGGTGATCGACGCGCCCGAGGCACTGCAGCTCGAACGAGCCACACGCCGTGACGGGGTGGACGAAGCCCAGGTGCGGGCCATCCTGGCGGCGCAGTTGCCGCGCGCCGAGCGGCTGGCCAAGGCCGATGACGTCATCTGTAACGACGGCGATCTCGCCGCGCTCCACGCCGAGGTGGAGCGCCTGCATTCCTTTTATCTGACCCTTGACGGAGGCCAAGCATGAGCATTCTTACCGTGGACTGCCCCACCTGTGGCGCACCCGTGGAATGGAGCGAGAAGAGCGCCAACCGGCCCTTCTGTTCCGACCGCTGCAAACTGATCGACCTGGGTGCCTGGGCGGCGGAAGAACACGCTATCCCCGGCAATGAGCTGGAAGACGATCTCTATTCCGAAGACCTCAATCGGCGCGGCCACTAGGGCCGCTTTCCCCCTATAGCCGCTGTGCCCAGGCCTGGGCGGTCGCCTGAGCCGCCTGGCGCAGCTTGGCGGCCAGTTCGGGCTTTTCGTATTCCAGTGGGCTGGACGCGGTCACCGTGTGGATGCGGTCGCGCTTGATGAAGAAGACCTGGGTGCCCAGCAGCGGCTTGCTGCAGGCACTGGCGGCTTCGCCCAGGCCATCGATGGCCTTGCACTCCAGTTGCTCGCTCAGCGATTGCACCTGCCGGCGCAGCTTGGGTAGCGCCCGGCCGCCATTTTCGTAGCCCGCCGACAGACCCAGCAGGTAGTTGGCCGGCTGGCCGGTGTCGCGATCGGTGAAGGCGCAGCCGCCGGCGATCTGCCGGGCATAGGCCAGCGGCAGGCCGGAGGTCTGCTGGAGCACCGGTAGCGGCAATTGGGCCTGCAGGCTGGCGCAGTCGACGGGCTCGCCGTTATCGGCATGGGCGAGGGCAGCGCCCAGAAGCAGGGGGAGGGCAACGAGGAAACGCATGAAAACATCCTGTCGATGGCCGACGGCCGATAGGCCATGAGTCTACCGGCTGGAGCCCCGCGATAGGCGGCTGGACGGAGCGGCTGTGCACTGGGTCATGCGTCGGTCATCACATTGCGGGCTGGTGTCTGGCGCGGGTGATCCTTACCCTGGCCGCAGATAGCGAACAGCGAGGCGTAGGATGTCCGAGGCGCTCACTCCCGGATTCATGGTGGTACACGGCAATCGGCTCGAAGAGCTGCGCGGCCTGGCGGTCGGCTGGATGCGGCGGTATCCCCTGGCGCCGCTGGAAAACGAACAGGTGCTGGTGCAGAGCAACGGCATCGCCCAGTGGCTCAAGCTGGCGCTGGCCGAGGATCCGCGCGGCGACGACGAGGGTGGCTGCGGAGTCGCCGCGGCCCTCGAAGTGCAGTTGCCGGCGGCCTTTCTCTGGCGGACCTATCGCCAGGTGCTGGGCCGTGATCAGGTCCCGCCCTCCTCGCCGTTGGACCGTGCGCCCCTGACCTGGCGCCTGATGCGGCTCTTGCCGACGCTGCTCCTGCAACCGGACTTCGCTGCGCTGCGGCGCTTTCTCGACGATGACGGCGATCTGCGCAAGCGCTATCAGCTGGCCGAGCGCCTGGCCGATCTCTATGACGGCTACCAGGTCTATCGCGCCGACTGGCTCAACGACTGGGCGGCGGGCCGCGATCTGCTGGCCAGCCTGCGTGACGGCCGGCGCCCCCTCCCGGAGAGTTGCCGCTGGCAGGCGCAGCTGTGGCGGGCGCTGCTGGACGATGTGGGTGACGGTGGCCTGGCCCGCAGTCGGGCCGGGGTGCACCGGCGCTTTCTGGAGGTCATGCAGGCGGCGACCGAGCCGCCAGCCGGTCTGCCGCGGCGGGTGGTGATCTTTGGGCTGTCGGCCATCCCGGCGCAGACCCTCGAAGCCCTGGCCGCGCTGGCCCAGTTCAGCCAGGTGCTGCTCTGTGTGCACAATCCCTGTCGTCATCACTGGTCCGACATCGTCGCCGACCAGGATCTCCTGCGGCAGAATTACCGGCGCCAACAGCGCAAGCCGGGCATGCCGCAGACCCTGGATGCCGAGGCGCTGCACCAGCACGGCCAGCCGCTGCTGGCGAGCTGGGGCAAGCAGGGGCGCGACTACATCCATCTGCTGGACGAATTCGACGAACCCGATGGCTATCGTCGCCTGTTCGAGGACCTCAACGGCGGGCGCATCGACCTCTTCGCCGACACCGAACCCCAGCACCTGCTCGGCCAGTTGCAGGACGACATCCTCGAATTGCGTCCGCTGACCGAGACCCGCGAACGCTGGCCGGTGGTCGATCCGGCGCGGGACAGGTCCATGCGCTTCCATGTGGCCCACAGTCCGCAGCGCGAAGTGGAGATCCTTCATGACCAGCTGCTGGCGCGCTTCAGCAGCGATGGCAGCCTCAGGCCGCGCGACGTCATCGTCATGGTGCCGGACATCGATGCCTATGCGCCGCATATCCGCGCGGTGTTCGGCCAGCTCGAACGCCAGGATCCGCGCTTCATCCCTTTCAGCCTGGCCGACCAGCACCAGCGCGGTTTCCAACCGCTATTGATTGCCCTGGAGCACCTGCTGCAGCTGCCCGACAGCCGCTTCGCCCTGAGCGAGATCCTCGATCTGCTGGACGTGCCGGCGCTGCGCGCCCGCTTCGGCCTGCGCGAGGGCGATCTGCCGACCCTGCACCTCTGGCTGGAAGGCGCCGGCGTGCGCTGGGGGCTGGATGCCGAGCAGCGCAGTCGCCTCGACCTGCCCGAGGGGCTCACGCAGAACACCTGGCGCTTCGGCCTGAGGCGCATGCTGCTGGGTTATGCCGTCGGCAGCGGCGCGGCCCTGGGCGAGATCGAGCCCTTCGACGAGGTGGGTGGCCTGGATGCAGCCTTGGTCGGGCCGCTGGTGGATCTGCTCGACGCCCTGGACGCGGCCCAGGCGGCGCTGGCCCAGCCGGCGCGGCCGGCGGAGTGGGGCGCCCGCCTGCAGGCGCTGCTGGCGCTGTTCTTCAACGCCCAGGACGAGCACGACGAATACCTGCTGGAGCAGCTGGAAAATCTGCGCGAGCGCTGGCTGGAGTTGTGCGAGGACGTGGCGCTGGATGAAGAATTGCCGCTCACCGTGGTGCGCGAGGCCTGGCTGGCGGGGCTGGACAGCGGGGGCCTGGCCCAGCGCTTTCTCGCCGGGGCGGTCAATTTCTGCACCCTGATGCCCATGCGCGCCATTCCCTTCCGCGTGGTCTGCCTGCTGGGCATGCACGATGGCGCCTATCCGCGCATCCAGTCACCGCTGGATTTCGATCTCATGGCCCATGACTATCGTCCCGGTGACCGCTCGCGGCGTGAAGACGACCGCTATCTGCTGCTGGAGGCGCTGCTCTCGGCGCGCGATCAGTTCTATGTCAGCTGGGTGGGACGCAGCATCCGCGACAACAGCGAGCGCCCGCCGTCGGTGCTGGTCGCCCAGTTGCGCGACCATCTCCAGGCCGGTTGGCGACTGGCGGGTCATGAAGAGGAACCGGAGCGCCTGCTCGCGGCCCTGACCCAGGAGCATCCCCTGCAGCCCTTCAGTGCCCGCTACTTCCGTGGCGAGCGCGGCTATTTCAGCTTCGCGGCCGAGTGGCTGGGCGTGCATGACCGCACCACGCGTGACGAGGATGCCCTGTTGCCGCCGCTGGTACCCGAAGAACCCCTGGGCCTCGATGATCTCGCACGCTTTCTGCGCGGACCAGTAGACCTGTTCTTCGCCAATCGCCTCAAGGTGCATTTCGCGGCGCCCGATGCGCCGGCGGAAGACGAAGAGCCTTTCGGCCTGGACGCCCTGACCCGCTACCAGTTGGGTGAAGACCTGCTGGCGGCGGCTCTGGCCGCGCCGGCCGAGGCGGATCAGGCGCTCATGGCCGCCGCGGAGCGCCTGCGTGGCAGTGGTCGGCTGCCGCTGGCGGGCTTTGGCGAACGGACCGGGCGGGCCTTGCGCGAGCCACTGCCCGCCGTGGTTGCCCAGGTCGAGGCCCTGGCGCTGCGCTGGCCCGAACCTCTGGAAGAGGCCGTGACCCTGGATCTCGCCCATAAAGAGCTGCAGCTGGTGGCCAACCTCGAACGGCTGCGCCGCGGCCCCGAGGGCCTGCTGGCCCTGACCGCCCAGGCCAATGGCCTGGGCAATACGCGCACCCGCAAGTGGCACCGGCTGCTGCGCCCCTGGGTACAGCATCTGGTCGCCGCGGCCGGTGGCCTGCAGCTGACCACCGCGGTGGTGGCGACCGATCTGACCCTGTTGCTGGCGCCGCTGGACGCCGAGCTGGCCCGGCGGCAGTTGAACGAATTGCTGGACGCCTGGGCCCTGGGGCAGCGGCGGCCGCTGCCGGTGGCGCCGCGCACCGCCTTCGCCTGGCTGGCCAATGATCCGGACAAGGCCCTGGCCGCGGCCGAGCAGGCCTATCAGGGCGAAGCGGCGACCCATCCGGCGCTGCGCCGGCAGTATCCGGACTTCGCCGCCTTGCTGGCCGACGAGGAATTCGACGGCTGGTGCCAGACCCTCTATGCGCCGGTGCACACCGCCGGCTGGCAGGTGGTGGGCGGGGAGGGACAGGCATGAGTCAGCGTCCGCTCGCCCTGCGCTTTCCGCTGCAGGGCAATCAGCTGATCGAGGCCAGCGCCGGCACTGGCAAGACCTTCACCATCTCCGCGCTCTATGTGCGTCTGGTGCTGGGCCACGGTACACCGGAGACGGCCTTCGAGCGTGAATTGCTGCCGCCCCAGATCCTGGTGGTGACCTTTACCGAGGCCGCCACCCAGGAATTGCGCGACCGCATTCGCCATCGCCTGGCCGAAGCGGCGCGCTTCTTCCGGGGGGAAATCGAGGCGCCCGATCCCTTGCTCGCCGAGTTGCGCGAGGATTTTGCGATCGAGGCCTGGGCCGACTGCGCCCGGCGCCTGGACATCGCCGCCCAGTGGATGGACGAGGCGGCCGTCTCCACCATCCACAGCTGGTGCCAGCGCATGCTGCGCGAGCACGCCTTCGACAGCGGCAGTCTCTTCGTGCAGAACCTGGAGCAGGACCAAAGCGAATTGCTCGCCCAGGTGGTGCGCGACTACTGGCGACGCTTCTGCTATCCGCTCGATGGCGAGGCGCTGGACTGGGTCATCGAGCACTGGGGCGAACCCCGTGCCCTGGCCGCACGCCTGCGCCCCTTGCTGAGCGAGGCCCTGGGCACGCCCCAGGGCGAACCCGCCGCCTTGCTGGCCACCGCCCTGGCCGAACGCCAGGCGCGTTTGTCGCGGCTCAAGGCGCCCTGGGCCCAGTGGGCGGAAGAGCTGCGCGAACTCTGCCAGGCCGGCTGCGACGCCAAGGTGGTCGACGGCCGCAAGCTACAGAAGCGATTCTTCGGGCCCTGGTGCGACAAGCTGGTCGCCTGGGTGGACAACCCCGCCAGCGAGGACCTGGATATCGGCACCGGTTTTACCCGGCTGACCGAGGAGGGCTTCGCCGAGGCCTGGACCAAGGCCAGTCCGCCGGATCATCCGGCCCTTGCGGCCATGGCGCGGCTGCCCGGGCAACTGGCCGAGCTGCCCAGTCCCGAGGTGCCGCTGCTGGAGCACGCGGCGGCCTGGGTGCAGCAGAAATTCGAGCGCGAGAAGCTGCGCCGCGCCGAACTGGGTTTCGACGACATCCTTACCCGCCTGGATCGGGCATTGCAGGCCGATGGCGCCGGCGCGCGGCTGGCGGCGCTGATCCGCGAGCAATTCCCGGTGGCGCTGATCGACGAATTCCAGGACACCGACCCGGTGCAGTACCGCATCTTCAACACCGTCTATGGCGCGGGAGATGGTAGTGGGCTGTTCCTGATCGGCGATCCCAAGCAGGCCATCTATGCCTTCCGCGGCGCCGATATCCATACCTATCTGCAGGCGCGTCGCGCCAATGCCGGCCATCTGCATTCGCTGGACACCAATTTTCGCTCCACCGCCGCCATGGTCGCGGCGGTCAACCAGGTGTTCGCCCATGGCGAGACCACGGCCCCGCGGGCGGCCTTCCTGTTTCGCCAGGGCGAGGACAATCCGGTGCCCTTCGAGCCGGTCCGTGCCCAGGGGCGGCGTGAAGTCCTGGAGATCGACGGCACGCCGGGTGCGGCCCTGACCTTCTGGCAGCTGGCCGGAGACGAGCCGCTGGCCGGCACCGCCTATCGCGCCACCCTGGCCGAGAGCACCGCCAGCGAGATTGTCCGGCTGCTGACTCTGGCCGCCGGGGGACGCGCGGGCTTTCGCCAGGAGGATGGCGAACTCAAGCCGCTGCGGCCCGCCGACATCGCCATCCTGGTACGCGCCGGCAGCGAAGCCCAGGCGGTACGCCAGGCGCTGGTGCGACGCGGGGTGCGCAGCGTCTACCTGTCGGACAAGGATTCGGTGTTCACCGCCCAGGAGGCCCGCTGCCTGCTGGACTGGCTCAAGGCCTGCGCCGAGCCCGACGTGGATCGTCGGCTGCGCGCGGCGCTGGGCAGCCTGACCCTCGACCTGCCGCTGGCCGAACTGGATGCCCTCAACCACGACGAGCAGGCCTGGGAGACGCGGGTGCTGCAATTCCGCGGCTATCGCCAGCTCTGGCGCGGCCAGGGCGTGCTGCCCATGCTGCGCCGCCTGCTGCAGGACTTCCGCCTGCCGCAGCGGCTGATGGCCCGCGCCGACGGCGAGCGGGTGCTGACCAATCTGCTGCACCTCGCCGAGTTGCTGCAGCGTGCCGCCGGCGAGCTCGATGGCGAGCAGGCGCTGATCCGCCACCTGGCCGAGCAACTGGCCGCCCAGGGCGCCGCCGACGAGCAGATCCTGCGCCTGGAAAGCGACGCCGAGCTGGTCAAGGTGGTGACGGTGCACAAGTCCAAGGGCCTGGAATACCCGCTGGTGTTCCTGCCCTTCGCCTGCGCCTATCGCGCCGAGGAGGGCGCCAACCTGCCGTTGCGCTATCACGATGACCAGGGGCAGGTGCGCCGGACCTTCAAGCCCTCCGCCGAGGAACTGGCTCGTGCCGACGACGAGCGGCTGGCCGAAGACCTGCGCCTGCTCTATGTCGCCCTGACCCGGGCCCGCCATGCCTGCTGGGTCGGGGTGGCCGATCTCAAGCGCGGGCGCAGCAAGGAATCCGGCTTCGCCCGCAGTGCCCTCGGCTACCTGGCTACTGGCGGCGAGCCCCTGGCGAGTTCGGCGGCCTTGGGCACGGCGTTGGCCACCCTGGTCGGCGCGCAGCCCGACACCCTGATCCTGCCGCTGCCCGCAGCCGATCCGGCCCGCCTGCCCGAAGCCCATGAAGCGCCGGTGACCCTCAAGGCCCTGACGGCCCGTCGGGCGGCCCGCGAGGACTGGTGGATCGCTTCCTACAGTGCCCTGCGCATCGGTACGCGTCTGGGCGAGGCGCGGGAGGAGGGGCCGTTCAACCTGGAGCTGGACCTGGATACCCCGGCGGCCCAGAAGCTGTTCGACGACGATCGTCTCGCCCCGGACGAGGCGCGCCAGCCGGCAGCCGGCGAAGACCTGCATCGCTTTCCCCGCGGCCCCGGGCCGGGCACCTTCCTGCACAGCCTGCTGGAGTGGGTCGGCGAGGAAGGCTTCACCGCCATCCAGGCGGCGCCCGAGCGGCTGGACGACCTGATCGCCCGGCGCTGCCAGCGGCGCGGCTGGAATCACTGGATTCCCATCCTGCAGGGCTGGCTGCGCCAGTTGCTGGCCCTGCCACTGCCCTTGCCGGGGGGCAGCCAGCGCCTGGGCGAACTGGCGCGCTACCAGGTGGAAATGGAATTCTGGTTCGCCACCCATGGCGTCGATCTGGAGCGGCTGGATGACCTGGTGAGTCGTGGCACCCACGGCGGCCAGGCGCGGCCGATGCTGGAACCGGGGCAGCTCAACGGCCTGTTCAAGGGCTTCATCGATCTGGTCTTCGAGCACGAGGGGCGCTATTTCGTGGTGGACTACAAGTCCAACTGGCTGGGCGCCGAAGCCGGGGCCTATACCCGCGCGGCCATGGAAGAGGCTGTCCTGGCCAAGCGCTATGACCTGCAGTACGTGCTCTACAGCCTGGCCGTGCACCGGCTGCTCAAGGCGCGGCTACCCGACTATAGCTACGAGCGCCACTTCGGCGACGCCGTCTACCTCTTCCTGCGCGGGTGCGATCCGGCCGGCCACGGCGTCTTCGTCGAGCGGCCCGCCCAGGCCCTGATCGAGACCCTGGACCTGCTGTTCAGCGGTGCGGAGAATACCCATGTCTGATTTCAGCCCCGCCACCGAACGGCTGCTGCGCCTGGCGTCCCTGGCCCAGGAGCGTCCACTCGCCCCGCTCGAACAGCGTGACGACCTCTTTCGCCTGCTGGAGCTCTGGGTGCAGCGCGGCTGGCTGCGCCAGGTGGACCGGGCCTTCACCAGCTTTCTCGGCGAACTCGAACCCCAGGGCGATTCGGCGGTGCTGCTGGCCGCGGCCCTGGCCAGCCATCAACTCGGCCATGGCCATGTCTGCCTGGATCTCGCCGCCACCCTGCGCAATCCCGACGCCGCCCTGTCGCTGCCACCCGAGGGCGACGAGGCGCGCGCTTCGCTCTTGCCGTCGCAGCTGCTGCACGGCCAGACCCTCGAGGCCTGGCAGCGGGCGCTACGGGCCAGCGTCCTGGTCGATGGCGACGGCAGCTGTCCGGAACGACCCCTGGTGCTGGGTGGCGAGCGCCTCTACCTGCGTCGTTACTGGAATTACGAACGCGCGGTGGCGGCCAGCCTGCGGCAGCGTCTGGCCACCCCCGAACCTTTGCCGGCCGATCTCGCCGAGCGCCTCGACCGGCTGTTTCCGCCGGATCCCGACGCGGGTGGCGAACCCGACTGGCAGAAACTGGCCTGTGCCCTGGCGGTGCGCGGCGCCTTCAGCATCGTCACCGGCGGCCCCGGCACCGGCAAGACCACCACCGTGGTGCGACTGCTGGCGCTGCTCCAGGCGCCCGCGGTGGCGGCCGGTCGTCCCTTGCGTATCCGCCTGGCCGCACCGACCGGCAAGGCGGCCGCGCGCCTCACCGAATCCATCGGCGGCCAGGTCAGTCGCCTGCCGGTGGACGACGAGTTGCGCCGGCACATCCCCACCGGAGTGACCACGGTGCACCGGCTGCTGGGCAGTCGCCCCAACACCCGGCACTTCCGTCATCACCACGGCCATCCCTTGCCGCTGGACGTGCTGGTGGTGGACGAAGCCTCGATGATCGACCTGGAAATGATGGCCAGCCTGCTGGCGGCCTTGCCGCCCAGGGCGCGCCTGGTGCTGCTGGGTGACAAGGATCAGCTGGCCTCGGTGGAGGCGGGCGCGGTGCTGGGCGATCTCTGCCGGGATGCCGAGGCCGGACGCTACAGTCCGGCCACCCGCGCCTGGCTGGAAGCCGTGAGTGGCCAGTCGCTGGCCCAGACGCCGCTGGCGGTCGGCGACGACCAGGGGGACGCCCTGGCGCAGCAGGTGGTGATGCTCAGGCGCTCGCGGCGTTTCGGCGCCGGCAGCGGCATCGGCCAGCTGGCCCGCCGGGTCAATGCCCAGGATGGCCAGGGGGCGCAGCAGGTGCTGGTCGACGGCGGCTACGCCGATCTCCATCGGGTGCTGCTCAAGGGCGCCGAGGATCGCGCCTTGGAACGCCTGGTGCTGGAAGGACGCGGGCGCGCCCGGGGCTATCGTCATTATCTGCAGGTCCTGCAGGAGACGCGGCCCCAGCTCGACACCGTGCTGGAGGATCCGGCCTGGACGCTCTGGGCCGGCCAGGTATTGGCCGCCTTCGACGACTTCCAGCTGCTCTGCGCCGTGCGCAAGGGCCCCTGGGGCGTGGAAGGCCTCAACCTGCGCATTGCCAGCGCCCTGCTGGCGGCCGGCCTGCTCTCGGGCGAGCATGGCTGGTACGAGGGTCGCCCGGTGCTGGTGACGCGCAACGACTACAGCCTGGGGCTGATGAACGGCGACATCGGCATCACCCTCTGTCTGCCGGATGCCAACCAGCCGGGGCGCAAGGTCCTGCGGGTCGCCTTTCCCCGCGGCGATGGCAGCGGTGGCCTGAGATTCGTCCTGCCCAGTCGGTTGGCGGCGGTGGAGACGGTGTTCGCCATGACCGTGCACAAGTCCCAGGGCTCGGAATTCGCCCACACGGCGCTCCTGCTGCCCGAGCAGCTCAGTCCGGTGCTGACCAAGGAGCTGGTCTATACCGGCATCACCCGGGCGCGCGATGATTTCACCCTGATCGAGGCCCGTGGCGGCATCTTCGCCGAGGCCGTGGCCCGGCGGGTTCGCCGCGTCAGCGGCCTGGATCTGGATTTGCGAAACACTGTGTAAATGTACAGATAAATGCTGGACGCTCCCCGCGCGCCTGCCTAAGGTGAGGGGAGCCGTCCGCGATGAGAGCGCCATGACTTCCCTGCCTTTCGTTTCCCTTGTGCTTCCCCTGTTGCTGCTGGCCGGTTGGGCGGGTTCGGCCGTCTGGCTGACCGGGCGCCAACGCTATCTGCAACAGCAACTCGACAGCGCCGCCGAGCGTTACGACATGCTGCGCGACGACCTGCAGCGGGCCGAGCTGGCCAATGGTCGCCAGGTGGTGGAGCTGGGCGCCGAGCGCGAACGCACCGCCGCCCTGCAGCGCCAGCTGGAGGTCAATCGCGAGCTGGAAGCCGAGTTGCGCCAGCAGACCCGCCAGGCCCAGTTGCAGGCCGCCGAACAGCACGCCCTGGCCGAGGCCACCCGGGCCCAGCTGCAGGGCATCCAGGAGCAGCTCGCCGAACTGCGCGAGCGCCAGCACCGCGAGCAGCAGCTGCACGCCGAGGTGCAGGAGCGCCATGCGCGCCTGGCCGAAGAGCACGCGACGCTCAAGACCACCCTGGCGCAGAAGGAAGAGCACTTCCAGGTGCAGCAGCAGCTGCTGCGCGAGAGTCGCGAGCAACTCAAGCTGGAATTCGAGCAACTGGCCGGGCGCATCTTCGACGCCAAGGGCCAGGCCTTCGCCCAGCACAGCCAGCAATCCCTGGATGCGCTGCTGCGGCCCTTCCGCGAGCAGATCGAGGGTTTTCGTGCCAAGGTCGAGGACATCCACCACAAGGATGTCCAGCAGCAGGCGGCCCTCGGCCAGCAACTGTTCGACCTCAAGGAGCTCAACCGCCAGATCACCCAGGAGGCCCACGACCTGGCCACCGCCCTGCGCGGTCAGAAGAAGGCCCAGGGCAACTGGGGCGAGCTCATCCTGGAAAACGTGCTGGAACGCTCCGGCCTGCGCGAGGGGCGCGATTTCGTCCGCGAACGCAGCTTCACCACCGAGACCGGCCGGCGGCGGCCGGACGTGCTGGTCCATCTGCCGCAGAAGAAGCACCTGGTGGTGGACGCCAAGGTGTCGCTCAACGCCTATACCCGCTACGTCAACAGCGAAGACGAGGGCGAGCGGCGCCTGGCCCTGGGCGAGCACGTGCGCGCCGTGGGCGAGCGCATTCGCGAACTGGCCGATCGCGAATACTTCAGTCTGCCCGGGCTGAATTCGCCGGAGATGGTCTTCCTGTTCATCCCCATTGAATCGGCCTTCGTCGAGGCGCTCAAGGCCGACGAGAGCCTGTTCCAGCGCGCCATCGAGCAGAATGTCCTGGTAGCCACGCCGACGACGCTGCTGACCAGCCTCAACATCGTCCGCCAGCTCTGGCGCTTCGAAGACCAGAATCGCCACACCGCCGAACTGGCCGAGCGCGCTGGCAAGGTCTACGACAAGCTGCGCACCTTTCTCGGCAGCATGGACGGCATCGGCAAGAGTCTGGACAAGGCCGGCGAAGCCTATCGCAAGGCCTGTGGCCAACTGGTGGGCGGGCCGGGCAACCTGGTCAAGCAGGTGGCCGACTTCAAGGAGCTGGGCGTGGCGGTACGCACCGAGCTGGACGGCCAGTGGACCGAGCGGGCGGAGCTGGAGCTGACGATGGTCGAGCTGGAAGCCGCGGCCGAGTCTTCCGACCAGGGCTGATCCGGCGCTACGGTTTCAGGAGGAGGGCGGGTGCGCCTGACCGGTGCCGGGCGCACCGGTCAGGGCGATGGCGCTTAGTGGTGCTCGCGGGTGGCGCGGAATTTGATCTCCGGCCAGCGCTCTTCCATCAGCGCCAGGTTGACCCGGGTCGGCGCCAGGTAGGTGAGGTGACCGCCACCATCCACTGCCAGATTCTCGAAGGCCTTGTTCTTGAAGTCCTCGAGCTTCTTCTTGTCGTCGCACTCGATCCAGCGCGCCGACCAGACGTTGATGGCCTCGTAGGCGCACTCCACCTTGTATTCTTCCTTCAGGCGGCTGGCGACCACGTCGAACTGCAGCACGCCCACGGCGCCGAGCACGATGTCGTTGTTGCGCTCAGGAAAGAACACCTGGGTGGCGCCTTCCTCGGCCAGTTCCTGCAGCCCCTGGCGCAGCTGCTTGGATTTCAGCGGATCCTTCAGGCGCACGCGGCGGAACAGTTCCGGGGCGAAGTGCGGGATACCGGTGAAGCCCAGCGCTTCGCCTTCGGTGAAGGTGTCGCCGATCTGGATGGTGCCGTGGTTGTGCAGGCCGATGATGTCGCCGGCGAAGGCCTCTTCCAGGTGCTCGCGTTCGCTGGAGAAGAAGGTCAGGGCGTCGGCGATCTTCAGGTCCTTCTTGATCCGCACGTGGCGCAGTTTCATGCCCTTCTCGTACCTGCCCGAGCAGATGCGCATGAAGGCGATGCGGTCGCGGTGCTTGGGATCCATGTTCGCCTGGATCTTGAACACGAAGCCGGAGAACTTCTCTTCCACCGGCTCCACCACCCGCTCGTGGGCGGCGCGCGACAGCGGGCGCGGCGCCCAGTCGACCACGGCGTCGAGCACCTGGTCGACGCCGAAGTTGCCCAGCGCGGTACCAAAGAACACCGGGGTCATCTCGCCGCGCAGGAAGGCCTCGCCATCGAATTCGTGGCAGGCGCCCTGCACCAGCTCCAGCTCCTCGACGAAGCGCTCATAGAGATCGCCCAAATGGGCGCGGGCTTCGTCGGAGTCCAGCTTGTCGATGGTCTTGGTGGCGATGCGCTCGTGGCCATGGCCGGGGGTGTAGACGTAGATGCGGTCGTCCGAGAGGTGGTAGACGCCCTTGAAGTCGCGATAGCTGCCGATCGGCCAGGTGATGGGCGCGGCCTTGATCTTGAGCACCGCCTCGATCTCGTCGAGCAGTTCGATGGGGTCGCGGATGTCACGGTCGAGCTTGTTGATGAAGCTGACGATGGGGGTGTCGCGCAGGCGGCAGACGTCCATCAGGGCGATGGTGCGGGGTTCGACGCCCTTGCCGCCGTCGAGCACCATCAGCGCCGAATCCACCGCGGTCAGGGTGCGGTAGGTGTCTTCGGAGAAGTCTTCGTGGCCGGGGGTGTCGAGCAGGTTGATCATGTGCTCGCGGTAGGGGAACTGCATCACCGAGGTGGTGATGGAGATGCCGCGCTGCTTTTCCATCTCCATCCAGTCGGAGGTCGCATGGCGATCGGATTTGCGCGACTTCACCGTCCCCGCGACGGCGATGGCCTGGCCCATCAGCAGCAGCTTTTCGGTGATGGTGGTCTTGCCCGCGTCGGGGTGGGAAATGATGGCGAAGGTACGGCGCTTGGCGACTTCGGCGGCCTGGGTGGTCATGGATGAACCTGGGCGGGAAGAAAAAAGAGGGGGCGGAGTATAGCAGAGGGCAGCCCCACCGGCTTGAGGTCGGTAGGGCTGCGCCAGGCGTCGATCAGCGCTGCGGCTGGATGTTGCCGTCGCAGAAGGGCGGGGTGCGTTTGCGGCGGACCAGTCGCTTGCCCAGCGCCATGCCCGGGATCTCGATGTACCTGTGGGTCAGACAGGCGAAGGCGAAGACCACCGCCAGTTCCACCACCACCACCAGGTTGTCCAGCACGACGCTGCCGGTGGCGATGTAGCGGATCATGAAGGGCAGCGGCGCGTCGTGGGACGGCGCCACTACCGTGAGGTCCTGGTGCAGCAGCTTGCCCAGCACGATGAAGGCGCTCTTGACCACGAAGATCACCGCGGCGTGGCACAGGTAGATCGAATAGGACAGCACCCCCAGGCGCACGAAGAGGCCGTGATGCAGCACGCTGGAGACCAGGCCGCGCTCGAAGGCGAAGGTGAGGATGGTGACGCAGAACACCAGGGTCGCCAGCACGCCCTTCTTGGGCACCGGCAGATCGGAGGTCATCACCGCGGCGCCAGCGATCAGGCAGGCCAGCTCCAGCAGGGTGCCACCGAATTGCCCCCCGTTGTGCTGCTTGATCCAGACATAGAGGCGATAGGTGCAGGCACCGGCGAAAAAGCATGACAGGCCGCGAAAGATCTCGGTCTTCAGCGGCAGGAAGGGAAACAGCAGTTGCACGAAGGCCAGCAGGGCGATCGCCAGGAACCACTGGCGCTGATGACCCTGGCCCTTGAGCACCAGCAGACCGAAGACCAGATAGAGATAGAACTCGATGCTGATGCTCCAGGACGGGTAGTTGAACGAACCGGTGATGGCCTGGCCCAGCCAGGATTGCAGCAGCAGCAGATTGGGCAGGAATTGCTCGGGCGCGGTGGCGCCGCTGAAAGCCGGATCGTTGAAGCCAACCCCCAGCTTTTCCGCCAACAGGCGGCCGCATTCCAGCAGTACATAGAGCCCGAGCATGGCCAGGTGCAGCGGCAGGATCCGCGCCGCGCGACTGATGGCGAAATCGCGATAGTCGTCCAGGGTACGCAGCCGGTTTTCGTAGGTGTGCATGAGCACGAAACCGCTGAGCACAAAGAAGAATTCAACGAACAGGTAGGCGTTGGCGATCAACGGATTTTCCGAGGCCGCCTGAACGACATAGGTATGGAACAGGACGACGGCGACGGCCAACAGACCGCGAAAGCTATCCAAAGCGACAAATCTTTCCATGGGATATCCCTGAGGGTGCGGCAAGAAAGGCGAACGGATGCAGCGCTGCCGTTAGGGGGAAAGAGCGGAGAGGTAGTGCGGAAAAACGATAGCTGACATGGCATCCTGGCTCTTGAGCATCGCAAGCGTCTTAATAGTCGCACTATTACTTGCTGTTACATTTTGATCGCCAAAAGCCAGCAAGTTCTTGCTGGGCCGTCCCTGGCCCGACGTTTTGTGATTGCAGTCACCGATTTCCAGACAAGTTGTCGCATAGCTGCAAGAAGGCGCCGCCCGTACTGTCCGGCGGCGCTTCGGTCAGCGCGGGCCCAGCGTCTGGCAGTCGGCCGGCTTCACGTACTTCTGCAGCACGCTCCACTGCGGTCGGGGCTTGCCCTTGACCGGTTCGATCGCCAGGGGGTAGTCGCCCCAGTTGGGACCGGCGGCCCAGTACATGGCCGGAATGCAATCCTGGCGCAGCCGGGCCAGCAATCTGTCCATGGCCGCCAGCCAGCGGGGATCGTTGTCCGGCACGCCGAACTCGCCGATGTGACCGCGCTTGCCGTGTTGCTTGAGCCAGGTGATGAAGGGCTCGACTCGGCGGATGCCGACATCCGGGTCGAAGTCGGTCATGTCCTTCTTGAGGTATTTGCCGCCCCCGTCGTTGTCGAAATAGACGTGCGCCGAATAGATCAGGTTGTCGGCTGGGTCCTTGAGGCCGAGCAGCTTGGCGTTGTAGCGCGGCCAGAGATAGCTGCTGGACCAGCCGTTGCCCTCGATCAGGATCGGGCGCGCCCGGTCGACGTCACGCACGGCGTCGATGCCGTGCTGCGCTGCCACCGGCCACTGCTCAACCGCATCGTGGGGCTCGTTCATGATGTCGTAGGCCGCCAGGGCAGGGTGCTCGTGCCAGCGCTGGGCGATGCGCCGCAGGACATCGGCATAGGCCGGATAGGGCACCGCCGCGCTGCCGATGATCTGGCCGCGGTATCTCATGTAGTTGTGCAGATCCAGGATCACGCTCATGCGATAGCGCTTGGCATTGTCCAGGGTCTGGTCGATCAGCTTGGCGTAGGCAGGATCCAGGGGCTGGCCCAGACGCGGCTGCAGGCGCTCCCAGATGACCGGGAAGCGGATCACCCGGATACCCTTGGCCGCCCAGCGCCGGTAATGACCGGCGTCGGGAAAGAAATAGTTGGTACCCGGTTTTCCCGGCAGTACGTGAGGAGCGAAGCCGGCGCCGGAGAAATTCAGACCGACCAGATCGGTGGGGAAGTCCCGCGGAGCGGCCTGGGTGACCGGTGTGGCCGCCAGGCAGCAGAGCAGGGCGAACAGGGTGGTAATAGCGGATTTCAGGCGTAGCGTCATCGGCAAGGTCCCGGACAGTGACGGAAGACGTTGGGTGATCGGGCGCAGGGGCTCGACTCGCCATCAGGCCTGAAGAGACGCCGGGAAGTTGCAGTGCAACGCTCAGAAGGTGCGCCAGGCAACGTTAATGCCGGGCGAAATCAGCGGAAATGCGAGCTGGTAAGGCTGGGGGATAAGGCGAGGCTGGACGTTGGGGCGTCTGGCGAGGCGCGGGATGCAAGACGCTGGAGCGGGTAATGAGCTGCCTGTGACTACTTTCCATCTATTAATGGCGCAGGCAGATCATTCGAAAGCGGTCTTTAGCGACGCAGGCAGATTCCAGCCCACTGCTCGGCTTCGCGGCGGGCCGAAGCCTCGTCGCTGAATTCGGCGATCAGGCCACCGTGCGCATACACCACCACCCAATTTTCCACTTTGGGTTGCAGCAGCATTACGGGGGCAGAGGAGAGAACAGCGGAGTCCAACGATGCACAAGCCGTCATGTCATTCATAACGTTCCCTTTGAAGTTAGCTCGGTGAATAGTCTGTTTTTATAGCGGTACCAGGAATGGCGCTGGGTGCTATCACTGGGCCACCTATTGACCTTGTTATGGCTGAATGATCCCTCAAAGCGTCAGCCACTCGTCGGCATGATAAAGAGGTGCCAAAACCTCGTCACCGCACTGGCTCACAGAAAGATGTTTCAGTTATGACCGTACGTCAGCCGGGCTGTGTGCCGCTCCACGAAACGAGGACGGCTCGCGCCGGTATCTGCGACCAGGTTCGCGCTGGCGCTGTTAAGCAGCTAACAGTAAGGGTATTAAATTTATCGGCACATATTCGCCAGTGGCTCTAGCCCGCGCTTCTTGCCTTTGGCAGAAAAGGAACGCCTCTCGTCCGGGCCTTTCACCCTGTCAAGCCCTGCAGCTTTCGCGATCGGGTTGGCATTGAGCGAGTCTATTGGGTTAGCCTGAAAAGGAGCTGACGAACTATCGACTGCGATGGACGTCAATCTCTTCGGTCGAGACAAGGCGCCATGTCGTTCCCCAGGAGCGACACCCAAGGGCTAGGCAGATCCGAGATCCGCAGTGCCCCGTTGGTCCAGCCGGCATACCCGCCATGCCCTGCTGTGTCTCGACCCTGAACCCGGACAGCCGTCCTGCGCCTCGCGCCTGTCGCGAGGTCCGCACTCGGAAGGCATGCGGCCTGTCCGCCCGTTGAAGGAGCCTGACATGGCGAAGTTCAAGACCCTCCTGCTCGGCACGGCCGTGGGAGTGGTGATCCTGGCACTGCTGGTGCACTGGATCGGTAGGGATACCCTCAGTACCTATCGCGCGGATCTGCTGTTCTATCTCCAGGCCCACCTCTACCTGGTGGCCGTCTCCATGGTTCTGTCGCTGCTGGTAGGACTTCCCGCCGGGATAGTGCTCAGTCGACCGCGATTCGCCCGCAGTGCCGAGCGCTTCATGCAGGTGTTCAACATCGGCAATACCGTGCCGCCGTTGGCGGTGCTGGCCATTGCCCTGGGCATCGTCGGCATCGGCGACGGCCCGGCGATCCTGGCGCTGTTCCTCGCTTCGCTGCTGCCCATCGTGCGCAACACCTACGAAGGGCTGAAGAACGTGCCCGCCTCGCTCAAGGAGGCGGCCACCGGCATCGGCATGACGCCCACCCAGGTGCTGACCAAGGTGGAGCTGCCCAATGCCGTGCCCATCATCATCGGCGGGGTAAGGGTCGCCCTGGCGATCAATGTCGGCACCACGCCGCTGGTGTTCCTGATCGGCGCCAACAGCCTGGGCAGCCTGATCTTTCCCGCCATCGCCCTGGAGAACCAGTCACAGCTGCTGCTGGGCGCCGCCGCCACCGCACTGCTGGCGCTGCTGCTGGATGGCCTGGTGCTGCTCGCCAGTCGCCTCTGGCTGGAACGCGGCCTGGCCCGCTAAGGAGACGAGATGAAGAAGTTGCTTATCGCCCTGGGCGCCGCCTGGTTCGGGCTGACGCTGGCCAGTGGTGCCCAGGCCGATCCGATCCGCATCGGGGCCAAGGTGTTTACCGAGCAGGCCATCCTCGCCGAACTTACCGGACAGTATCTGGCCAGGCACGGTTACCAGCCGGAGATCGTCGGCGGCCTGGGCAGCACCATCGCCTGGAACGGCGTGAAGAACGCCCAGCTCGACCTCACCTGGGAATACACCGGGACCTCGCTGGTGGCCTACAACCATGTCACCGAACGACTGGACAAGGACGCCTCCTACCAGCGGGTCAAGCAGCTGGACGCCAAGGTCGGTCTGGCCTGGCTGGCGCCCACCCGCTTCAACAACACCTATGCCCTGGCGCTGCCGGAGCAGGTCGCCCGGCAGCATCCCGAGCTGAACAGCATCAGCGACCTGGCCGCGCTGCTCAGGGCCGAGGCGGGCAAGCGGCACCTCACCGCGCTGGACATCGAATTCGCCAACCGCTCCGACGGCCTCGCCGGCCTGGTCAAGGCCTACGGCCTGAGCTACACCCGCGATGACATCCGCCAGATGGACCCGGGCCTGGTCTACACCGCCCTGCGCAACGGCCAGGTCTTCACCGGTCTGGTCTACACCACCGACGGCCGCCTGGACGCCTTCAGGCTCAAGGTGCTGGAAGACGACCAGGGCTACTTCCCCGACTACACCGCCGCGCCGGTGGTGAACGCCGGGTACCTGGCCAAGCACCCGGATCTCGCCGCGTTGCTCAAGCCCCTGGCGGAAAGCCTGGACCAGGCCACCATGCGCCAGCTCAACGCCAAGGTGGACATCGAGCGACAGACGCCGGCCCAGGTGGCGCGCGACTTCCTCGCCCAGCACCCCCTAGACGGAGGGCAATGACCCATGGATTTCGTCACCTCCTTCAATCACATCGACTGGTTGCAGGTCCTCGAACTGACCCGCCAGCACATCACCCTGGTAGGCATCGCCGTGACCCTGGCGATCCTGGTGGGCGTGCCCCTGGGCATCCTCATGACCCGCTATCCCTGGCTGGCCGGACCGCTGCAGGCGCTGGCCACGATGGTCATGACGCTGCCCTCCATCGCCCTGTTCGGCCTGCTGCTGCCGTTCTACTCCAAGTTCGGCCAGGGCCTCGGCCCGTTGCCGGCCATCACCGCGGTGTTCCTCTATTCGCTGCTGCCGATCCTGAGAAACACCTACCTGGCGCTGACCAGCGTCGAGCCGGGGATCCGCGAGGCGGGCGCCGGCATCGGCATGACCTTCTGGCAGCGCCTGCGGATGGTCGAGCTGCCCATCGCCCTGCCGGTGATCCTGGCCGGGGTGCGCACCGCCGTGGTCATGAACATCGGTGTCATGACCATCGCCGCCACCATCGGTGCCGGCGGCCTGGGCGTGCTCATCCTCACCGCCATCAGTCGCAGCGACATGGCCACCCTCATCGTCGGCGCCGTGCTGGTCAGCCTGCTGGCCATCGTCGCCGACCTCGTCCTGCAGTGGCTGCAACGCCGCCTCACCCCGCGCGGCCTGCGCAGCGCCTCTTAAGGAGCCCCAGATGATCGAACTCGACCGCCTGACCAAGACCTTCAAGCAGCACGGCAAGGACGTGACCGCGGTGGACGCCGTCAGCCTCACCGTGGAGGAGGGCCAGATCTGCGTCTTCCTCGGCCCCTCCGGCTGCGGCAAGACCACCACCCTGAAGATGATCAACCGCCTGATCGAGCCCACCTCGGGACGGGTGCTGATCAATGGCGAGGACACCACCGGCATCGACGAGGTGACCCTCAGACGCCATATCGGCTACGTGATCCAGCAGATCGGTCTGTTCCCCAACATGACCATCGAGGAAAACATCACCGTGGTGCCCAAGCTGCTGGGCTGGGACAAGAAGAGATGCCGCGAGCGCGCCACCGAGCTGATGAGCATGGTGCAGCTCGAACCCAAGCAGTACCTGTCGCGCTATCCGCGCGAACTGTCCGGCGGCCAGCAGCAGCGCATCGGCGTGATCCGCGCTCTGGCGGCCGAGGCGCCGCTGCTGCTGATGGACGAACCCTTCGGCGCGGTGGACCCGATCAACCGCGACGCCATCCAGAACGAGTTCTTCCAGATGCAGCGGGCGCTGAACAAGACGGTGATCATGGTCAGCCATGACATCGACGAAGCCATCCGCCTGGGCGACAAGATCGCCGTGTTCCGTGGCGGCCGGCTGGTGCAGTTCGACCATCCGGACACCCTGCTGGCCCATCCCAAGGACGAGTTCGTCAGCAACTTCGTCGGCCAAGACAGCACCCTCAAGCGCCTCTTGCTGATCCGCGCCGAGGATGCGGCCGACAACGCGCCCTCGATCCAGGCCGAGACCCTGATCGGCGATGCCGTGGAATTGATGGAGGAACACGACCGCCGCCACGTGGTGGTGACGGATGCCGCCAACAAGGGCCTGGGCTATGTGCGTCGGCGCGACCTGCGTGGCCAGAGCGGACCGGTGGCGCCCTTCGTCACCCCGTTCAGGGCCACCGCGGCCTTCGACGAACACCTGCGCATCCTGCTGTCGCGCATGTACCAGTTCAACAGCTCCTGGCTGCCGGTGCTCAGCGCCGACAACGACTTCCTCGGCGAGGTCACCCAGGAGTCCATCGCCGACTATCTCAGCAGTGGTCGGTCGCGGGGCAAGACCACCATCGTCTCGCCGGCGGAGCAGGTGGCGGGGTAGGGAAGGGCAGTAAGCACCGATCAACTGATCGGTGCCGACGGGACGATCAGGGGCGGATCTCGATCAGGGTGCCGTCCTTGACCAGGCCCCAGACCTCGCGCATGTCGTGGTTGGTCATGGCGATGCAGCCCTCGGTCCAGTTCAGCGAGTTGAAGTACCACTCCGGGTACTCCTCGTCGATGGGCGTGCCGTGCAGCATGATCATGCTGCCGGGACGCACGCCGGCCTGGGTGGCGCGGACCAGGTCCTCGCGATTGGGATAGGAGATGTGCATGGCCAGGTTGAACTTGTCGCTGGTCTTGCGCCAGTCGATCCAGTAGAAGCCTTCCGGGGTACGCTTGTCGCCCTCGCGCAGCTTGGGGCCGCGGGGATTCTTGCCCAGCGAGATGCGATAGGACTTCATCACGGTATCGCCGCTGAGTAGTTGCAGCTGATTGCGCGACTTGATGACCAGCACCTTGTCGATCAGCGGCGCGGCCGGCTGGCGAATCACCGTGACGCTGGTGCTGGCCTGGGCCAGCTGGGGAAGCAACGAACCGCACAGCACATAGCAGAGCGCCAACAACAGGTGCAACGGACGCATGTCAGGTAGATCCTCGGAAGAGCTCAGGCAGGCTTGGGTGCGACCACCATGGGCGCCATGCCCTCATGGCGCAGTGAAAACTCGCCGCGCTGGCGGTCGGCGAAAAAGCATTCTAGTGTCCGCTTGATGGTCGGAAAAGCCAGAGACGACCAGGGGATATCGGCTTCGTCCAGAAGGCGCACGTCCAGGCTTTCCTCGCCGACGCCAAAGCGGCCGTCGACCAGCTCGCCGCGGAACAGCATGTAGATCTGGTCGATGTGCGGCAGGTCGAAGAGGGTATAGAGCTCCAGGCCCTGCACCTGCGCGCCGGCTTCCTCGAAGGTCTCGCGGGCGGCGGCCTCGGTGGTGGTCTCGCCGTTTTCCATGAAGCCCGCCGGCAGCGTCCAGTAACCCTTGCGCGGCTCGATGGCGCGCTGGCAGAGCAACACCTTGCCCTCCCAGGTCGCCAGGCAGCCGGCCACCACCCGTGGATTCTGATAATGCACTGCGCCGCACTGGCTGCAGACCAGGCGCATCCGGTTGTCACCCGCGGGAATGCGTTCTTCCAGAAGTCCGCCACAGTGATTGCAATGCTTCATGGTTCATCCTCGTTTTGCTGCAGTGTGCCGGGGCGCTCCCGGGGCTCGCAAGCGATGGCTGGGCTTGGGATTGCCCGACGGGCGTGCCATGATCCAGGGGATACGATGAGCAAGGGAGAATTCCGGCGTGGATGAGTTGCTCCAGCGCCTGCGTCACTACCAGCCGCGCACCCTGAGCGGCACCGAAAGCTACCAGGAAGCGGCGGTGCTGGTCCCCATCATTCGCGGCGAGCATCCCGAGTTGCTGCTCACCCTGAGGGCCAGCAACCTGTCCACCCACGGTGGCGAGGTGGCCCTGCCGGGTGGCCGGCGCGATCCCGAGGACGCCGATCTGGTCGCCACCGCCCTGCGCGAGGCCGAGGAAGAGGTCGGACTGCCACCGGGCCTGGTGGAGGTGATCGCGCCCCTGAGTCCGCTGGTGTCGCGCTACGGCCTGGCGGTGACCCCCATCGTCGCGCTGATTCCGGATCAGCTCGAATACATCCCCAGCGAAGCCGAGATCGCCGCGATCTTCACCGTGCCCCTGCAGTTCTTCTGCGAGGTGCCGCCGGATTTCACCCTCAGGGTCGATCACGACGGCCGGCGCTGGCAGGTGCCCAGCTATCAATATGGCGAGCACCGCATCTGGGGGCTGACGGCGGTGATCATCGTCGAACTGGTCAACCTGCTGTACGACGCCGGTATCGTGCTCAAGGCACCGCCCAGGCGGGATTGAGCGGTATCGGCAAGGTAAAGGCACATGCCAAGACTGCCATTAACGGGCACAATGCGCGGCCATTCGAGGGAAGCCGCATGACTACCGCCGATTCACCCGTGCGTTCGCCCTGCGTCCATGTCTGTGCCCTGGACGAACAGGACATCTGCATCGGTTGCCAGCGCAGCGCCGCCGAGATCACTCGCTGGATGTCCATGAGCGACAGCGAGCGCCGCGAGGTGCTGCTGCGCTGCGACGAGCGGGCGCGGGCGGGCGGTGCGGCCTTCCTGACCTGACATCAGCCGGAGAGATCTGTCATGCCCCGTATCGGTACCCCCCTGTCCCCCAGCGCCACCCGCGTGCTGCTCTGCGGCTCCGGCGAACTGGGCAAGGAAGTCGTCATCGAACTGCAGCGCCTGGGCGTCGAGGTCATCGCCGTGGATCGCTACGCCGATGCCCCGGCCATGCAGGTCGCCCACCGCAGCCACGTCATCGACATGCTCGACGGCGCCGCCCTGCGCGCGGTGATCGAGCGCGAGCAGCCGCACTTCATCGTGCCGGAAATCGAAGCCATCGCCACCGCCACCCTGGTGGAGCTGGAAGGCGAAGGCTATACCGTGGTGCCCACCGCCCGTGCCGCCCAGCTGACCATGAATCGCGAAGGCATCCGCCGCCTCGCCGCCGAGGAGCTGGGCCTGCCCACCTCGCCCTATCATTTCGCCGACACCTACGAAGACTATGCCGCCGCCGCCGAGGCGCTGGGCTATCCCTGCGTGGTCAAGCCGATCATGAGCTCCTCGGGCAAGGGCCAGAGCCTGCTGCGCAGCGCCGATGAACTGCAGGCCGCCTGGCAGTACGCCCAGGAAGGCGGGCGCGCCGGCAAGGGCCGGGTGATCGTCGAGGGCTTCGTCGATTTCGACTACGAGATCACCCTGCTGACCGTGCGCCACGTCGGCGGCACCTCCTTCTGCGCGCCGGTCGGGCATCGCCAGGTCAAGGGCGACTACCACGAGTCCTGGCAGCCCCAGGCCATGAGCGAACAGGCCCTGGCGGAATCCGAGTGGGTCGCCCGCGCGGTCACCGAGGCCCTGGGCGGTCGTGGCCTGTTCGGCGTGGAGCTGTTCGTCAAGGGCGACCAGGTCTGGTTCAGCGAGGTCTCGCCGCGGCCCCACGACACCGGCCTGGTGACCCTGATCTCCCAGGACCTCTCCGAATTCGCCCTGCATGCCCGGGCCATCCTCGGTCTGCCGATTCCCACCATCCGCCAGTTCGGCCCCTCGGCTTCGGCGGTGATCCTGGTGGACGGCGATTCGCGCCAGACCGCCTTCGCCAACCTGGGTGCGGCCCTTGCCGAGCCCGACACCGCGCTGCGCCTGTTCGGCAAGCCCGAGGTCAAGGGGCAGCGGCGCATGGGCGTCGCCCTGGCTCGCGACGAAAGCATCGAAGCCGCACGGGCCAAGGCCGTGCGCGCGTCCCAGGCGGTGAAGGTCGAGCTGTAACGCCGGCTGCGCCCCACGAAAAAGGGCCCCGCGGGGCCCTTTTTAATCAGCTGGAGAATCTACAGCGACTGGTCGCGCGTCTCGCGCATGCAGAGCACCGCCACCAGGCTGATGGCCGCCGCTGCCGAGACATAGCCGCCCACCCAGCTCAGGCCACCGGCCTCCACCAGTTGCTGCGCGGCATAGGGCGCCAGGGAGGCGCCGAGGATGCCGCCCAGGTTGTAGGCCGCCGAGGCACCGGTGTAGCGCACCCGGGTGGGAAAGATTTCCGGCAGCAGGGCGCCCATGGGGCCGAAGGTCATGCCCATGAGAAACAGCTCCAGGGCCAGGAACAGGCCGACCGCCTGGCTGGAGCCGTGGGTCAGCAGCGGCTCCATGGCGAAGCCCGACAGCAGGGCGGCGATGGCGCTCACCGCCAGTACCGGCTTGCGGCCGAAGCGATCCGCCAGCCAGGCCGACAGCGGCGTGGCCAGGGCCATGAACAGCACGGCCACGCAGAGCAGGCCGAGGAATTCCTGGCGGCTGTAGCCGAGGTTCTTCACCCCGTAGCTCAGCGAGAACACCGTGGAGATGTAGAACAGGGCGTAGCACACCACCATGCTCAGGGCGCCCAGCAGCACCGCCTTGCCGTGCTTGCCGAAGGTCTCGACCATGGGCAGGCGCAGCTTCTCGCGGCGGGCCATGGCCTCGGCGAACACCGGCGTCTCGTGCAGCGACAACCGCACATAGAGACCGACCACCACCAGCAGGGCGCTGAGCAGGAAGGGGATGCGCCAGCCCCAGGCACGGAATTGCTCGTCGTCCAGCAGCAGCGCCAGGGCCAGGAACAGGCCGTTGGCCATGAGAAAGCCGATGGAGGGGCCGAGCTGGGGGAACATGCCGAACCAGGCGCGCTTGCCGGGTGGGGCGTTCTCGGTGGCCAGCAGCGCCGCGCCACCCCATTCGCCACCCAGGCCCAGGCCCTGGCCGAATCTCAGCAGGCAGAGCAGGATCGGAGCCCAGACGCCGATGCTGGCATAGCCGGGCAGGAGGCCGATCAGGGTGGTGGAGATGCCCATCAGCAGCAGCGAGGCCACCAGGGTGGACTTGCGGCCGATGCGATCGCCGAAGTGGCCGAACAGCAGCGAGCCCAGGGGGCGCGCCAGGAAGGCGATGCCGAAGGTGATGAAGGCGCTGAGGGTCTGGGCCATGCCCGCGCCCTGGGGAAAGAATACCGGGCCGATCACCAGGGCCGCGGCCGTGGCATAGACGTAGAAGTCGTAGAACTCGATGGCGGTGCCGATGAAGCTGGCGGTGGCCACACGGGTGGGGGAATTGCGCGGCACGGAGGTGGGCGCGTCGAAGGCGGCAGCGGTCGTGGACATGCAGGGGTACCGGGCAGTCGTTCTTGTAGGAGGCGTCTGCCGGAGCGGCCCGATGGGGCAGCGGCTGTCCGAGGATGGGGACGGGCGGGACGACCTGTTATGACGTGCCGGGCGCGAAGCGGCTGTTGGCCGGGTCGCGCCGAACGTGGTTCGGTCGCCTGATTATGCAGGTAGTGGAACGACGACTGTCAACGATGCAGGATGAATTCCCGCACCAGCTTGCTTCCGAAGTAGGCCAGCATCAGCAGGATGAAGCCCAGCAACGTCCAGCGGATCGCCGTATGACCGCGCCAGCCCAGGCGATGACGTCCCCACAGCAGGATGCCAAACACCACCCAGGCGATGCAGGAGAGCACCGTCTTGTGGATCAGGTGCTGGGCGAACATGTCCTCGACAAAGAACCAGCCGGAGATCAGCGCCAGTGACAGCACCACCCAGCCGGCCCAGAGAAAGCCGAACAGCAGACTTTCCATGGTTTGTAGCGGCGGAAAGCTGCGGATCAGGCCGGACGGATGCTTGTTCTTGAGCTGATGGTTCTGCAACAGCACCAGGCAGGACTGCAGCACCGCCAGGGTGAAGAGCCCGTAGGCGATGATCGACAGCAGCACGTGCACGACGATCTTGGGCGACACGTCCAGCGGCGTCACGGTGCCCGGCGGCACGAATTCGGCCAGCAGCGCGGTGATGGCGCCGAGGGGATAGACCAGCACCAGCAAGGGTTGCAGCGGCATGCGCAGACAGCCGATGAGCATCAGCGCGATGGCGGTCGCCGAGATCAGGCTGGAGGCGTCGAAGAAGTCCAGGCTCAGGGTCGGCTCGAGGATCAGCTGCAGGTAGACGGCCAGGGCGTGGGGCAGCAGGGCCAGGATGCCGGCGCCTAGGACCAGGGGCTTGTTCGATGGCTGTTTGCGCAGCAGGCAACTGCCCTGGTAGAGGGTCGCGAGCAGATAGAGGGCGGCGGCCAGGAGGGTGGGCAGCAGGGCGTGCATGGTCCGGTTTCAGCAGAGCGGAAAGCAGGCGAGTGTGGCACAGACAGGGCGGTACAGAAAGTCTGAGCCGCGCCCTGGCGCCGGCTGGCCAGACCGGGCGAACCCTGGCCGCCAGCGGGTGGTCCCAAGAGGTACATATCTTGAAGAGGTCACGACCATGCTTAAATTTCTCGGCGGTACCATGGGCATCATCTTTCTGATCGGCCTGGTGGTGGTCATCGGCATCTTCTCGCTGATCTTCTGATCCCGTCCCCGGAGGCATCGGCCCAGGTGTTGGTGCCTCTTTCCCTGCGTTCAGCCGTGCGTCGCTCCAGGCCCTGCTGACGGTTTCACGAGCTACCAGCCCTAGCGGCTATCCCTGGTCAGGCGCTCTTTCGTTATACTTGTCGGTCAGCCGCCGTTTCTGCCCTGGATGTCCGCATGTTCGAGAATCTCACAGACCGCCTGTCCCAAAGCCTGCGCCACATCACCGGCAAGGCCAAGCTCACCGAAGACAACATCAAGGACACCCTGCGCGAGGTGCGCATGGCGCTGCTCGAGGCGGACGTCGCCCTGCCGGTGGTCAAGGAGTTCGTCAACCGGGTCAAGGAGCGGGCGGTCGGCACCGAGGTGTCCAAG
This sequence comes from Pseudomonas sp. AS2.8, assembly GCF_014190935.1. NCBI lineage: Bacteria > Pseudomonadati > Pseudomonadota > Gammaproteobacteria > Pseudomonadales > Pseudomonadaceae > Pseudomonas > Pseudomonas sp. AS2.8. The sequence continues at coordinate 154,229 of NZ_JACHVV010000004.1, read as the reverse complement.
AGCCTGACCCCGGGTCAGGCCTTCGTGAAGATCGTGCGCGCCGAGCTCGAAGCCATCATGGGCGCGGCCAACGAAGACCTGGCGCTCAACGTCGCGCCGCCGGCGGTCATCCTCATGGCCGGCCTGCAGGGCGCGGGCAAGACCACCACCGCGGGCAAGCTGGCGCGCTTCCTCAAGGAGCGCAAGAAGAAGACCGTCATGGTCGTCTCCGCCGACGTCTACCGCCCGGCCGCCATCAAGCAGTTGGAAACCCTGGCCGGGGAGGTGGGGGTCACCTTCTTCCCCTCCGACATCAGCCAGAAGCCGGTGGAGATCGCCCAGGCCGCCATCCGCGAAGCCAAGCTCAAGTTCATCGACGTGGTCATCGTCGACACCGCCGGCCGCCTGCACATCGATAGCGAGATGATGGCGGAGATCCAGCAGGTCCATGCCGCTACCAAACCGGCCGAGACCCTGTTCGTGGTCGACGCCATGACCGGTCAGGACGCCGCCAACACCGCCAAGGCCTTCAACGACGCCCTGCCGCTCACCGGCGTGATCCTGACCAAGGTCGACGGCGATGCCCGGGGCGGTGCCGCCCTGTCGGTCCGCCACATCACCGGCAAGCCGATCAAGTTCATCGGCATGGGCGAGAAGAGCGAAGCCCTCGATCCCTTCCACCCCGATCGCGTCGCCTCGCGCATCCTCGGCATGGGCGATGTCCTCTCGCTGATCGAGCAGGCCGAGCAGACCCTGGATCGCGAAAAGGCCGACAAGCTGGCCAAGAAGCTCAAGAAGGGCAAGGGCTTCGATCTCGAAGACTTCCGCGACCAGCTGCGCCAGATGAAGAACATGGGCGGCCTGGGTTCGCTGATGGACAAGCTGCCGACCATGATGGGCGGCATGAACATCCAGCAGATGGGCAATGCCCAGGGCGCCGCGGAAAAGCATTTCAAGCAGATGGAAGCCATCATCGACTCCATGACCCCGGCCGAGCGCCGCGATCCGGAGTTGATCAGCGGCTCGCGCAAGAAGCGTATCGCCCTGGGTTCCGGTACCCAGGTGCAGGACGTCGGCCGCCTCATCAAGCAGCACAAGCAGATGCAGAAGATGATGAAGAAGGTCACCGCCAAGGGCGGCATGGCCAAGATGATGCGCGGCATGGGCAGCATGTTCCCCGGTGGCGGCATGCCCAAGATGTGATTTTCCGGTGCCGCCCGTCGCCAGATGGTCGGTGCCGGCAAGGGCTCTGCGAGGGGCGTCGGTACCAGTGCTGACGCGTCTTCGCGAGCGACGGGACTCCGCTGTCGGAGTCTCCAGGCTGCCGCGATACCCAGGGCACCGTTTAAAGCCATTGGCAAACCGGGTGACAGCCCTTAGAATATGCGGCCTTTCGGGCCATGTGGCCCAGTGTGCCCACAGCTACAAGCACCGACTACAGGAACGAAGTTCAATGGTAACCATCCGTCTAGCCCGTGGCGGCTCCAAGAAGCGCCCCTTCTACCACCTGACCGTGACCAACAGCCGCAATGCGCGCGATGGTCGTTTCGTCGAGCGCATCGGTTTCTTCAATCCGGTGGCCAGCGGCGCCGAAATCCGTCTGTCGGTGGACCAAGAGCGTGCCAGCTACTGGCTGTCGCAGGGCGCCCAGCCGTCCGAGCGCGTCGCTCAGCTGCTCAAGAGCGCTCAGGCTACCGCCTGAAGACCATGAGTACGCCGACCTCCGCCCCCGACCTGGTGGTCCTGGGCAAGATAGTTTCGGTCTTCGGCGTACGCGGCGAGCTCAAGATCTACTCCTTTACCGATCCGCTCGACAATCTGCTGGACTATCGGACCTGGACGCTAAGGCGCGAAGGCGAGACCCGGCAGGTCAAGGTGCTCGGCGGTCGGTTGCACGGCAAGGTCCTGACGGTACGGCTGCAGGGCCTGGACGATCGCGAAGAAGCCCGCCTGATGGCTGGTTTCGAGATCTGCGTGCCGCGCAGCGAATTGCCCCAGCTGGGCGCCGGTGACTACTACTGGCATCAGTTGGAAGGTCTCAAGGTGATCAATCGCGAAGGCCAGTGGCTGGGTGTGGTGGATCATCTGCTGGAGACCGGGGCCAACGACGTCATGGTGGTCATGCCCTGTGCCGGCAGCCTCGACGATCGTGAGCGTCTGTTGCCTTATCTGCCCGACCAGTACGTGCTGGCGGTGGATCTGGCCAAGGGCGAGATGCAGGTCGACTGGGACGCGGATTTCTGATCCATGCGTATCGATGTCATCAGCATCTTTCCCGAGATGTTCGAAGCCGTGAGCGCCTATGGCGTGAGTGGTCGCGCGATGAAGCAGGGGCTCCTGGAGCTGACCTGCTACAACCCGCGCAGCTATACCGAGGATCGCCACCAGACCGTGGACGACCGGCCCTTTGGCGGTGGTCCCGGCATGGTCATGAAGATCCAGCCACTGGAGCGCGCCCTGGCCGATGCCAGGGGTGATTCGGCGGCGAAGGTGATCTACCTGTCCCCCCAGGGTCGCAAGCTCGACCAGGCGGCGGTACGGGAACTGGCGCAGGAGGAACATCTGATCCTCATCGCCGGGCGTTACGAAGGCATCGACGAGCGTTTCATCGAGACGCACGTGGATGAAGAATGGTCGATTGGCGACTATGTGCTGTCCGGCGGTGAATTGCCGGCCATGGTGCTGATCGATGGGGTCACGCGACTGCTGCCCGGAGCCTTGGGGCATGTGGATTCCGCCGAGCAGGACTCGTTTACCGACGGCCTGCTCGATTGCCCGCACTACACCCGACCCGAGGTGTACGAGGGCCGTCGCGTACCCGACGTGTTGCTCAGTGGTAACCACGAGCATATCCGGCGCTGGCGCTTGCAGCAGTCCCTGGGACGCACTGCGGAGCGACGCGCCGATCTTCTGGATGGCCGCTCGCTTTCTGGGGAAGAGCAGAACCTGTTGGCGGAATATCTCCGTCAGCGGAACGATAGTTAGGTATCGATGGCGGGCCGCGGCCTGTCTTAGGAGCAGAGTGACATGACCAACAAAATCATTGCCCAGATCGAAGCTGAGCAGATGAACAAAGAAATCCCGGCGTTCGCCCCCGGCGACACCGTGATTGTCCAGGTTAAGGTGAAGGAAGGCGACCGTCAGCGTCTGCAGGCCTTCGAAGGCGTGGTGATCGGCAAGCGTAACCGCGGCCTGAACAGCGCCTTCACCGTACGCAAGATCTCCAACGGCGTTGGTGTCGAGCGTACCTTCCAGACCTACAGCCCGCTGGTCGACAGCCTGAGCGTCAAGCGTCGCGGTGACGTGCGCAAGGCCAAGCTGTACTACCTGCGCGAACTGTCCGGCAAGGCTGCCCGCATCAAGGAAAAGCTTTCCTGATCGCGGCGTGACCAGAAAAAAGCAGCTTCGGCTGCTTTTTTCGTTTCTAAGAGCCCAGTCAAAATCTCGCGAGCTAGAGACAAACAAGGCGAAGCTGGCTGAGGAAGCGGGCCGGGCTCGCGTGCGAGTTTACAACTGGTAAATGAGCATTCCGACGGGGCTGGCCTTCCAGGCCGGCTTCAACGACGTTTGGCCGACGCGCAGCAGATTTTGAGTAGGCTCTGAGGTTCGAGGTAAGCAATGACGACCCGCGAAGCGGAAATCCAGCGGCGCACCGCGCTGTCGGAAACCCGGGTGGCCAAGGCGGTCTTCCCGCCCACCACCAATCATCACGACACCCTGTTCGGCGGCACCGCCCTGGCCTGGATGGACGAGGTGTCCTTCATCACCGCGACGCGCTTCTGCCGCAAACCGCTGGTCACGGTCTCTACCGACCGGATCGATTTCAACCATCCCATTCCCGCCGGCTCCATCGTCGAGCTGATCGGCCGGGTGGTGAAGGTCGGGAACACCAGCATCAAGGTGCAGGTGGAGGTCTTCGTCGAAGGCATGCTGGCGGAAGGGCGCGAGCGCGCCATCAACGGCGCCTTCAGCTTTGTCGCCGTCGATGACGAGGGCAAGCCGACGCCGGTCCTGCCCGGATTCGCCGCGTGAGCGCCGAGCGGCTGATCGAGGAATTCCTCGACGCCCTGTGGCTGGAAAAGGGGCTGTCGCCCCATACCCGCAACGCCTATCGCACCGACCTGCTGGCCTTCGCCCGGTGGCTGGAGGGCAGGGGGCTGACCCTGGAGACGGTCGGCCGCGACGCCGTGCTCGATCACCTCGGCTGGCGCCTGAGCGAGGGTTACCAGGCGCGTTCCACGGCGCGCTTCCTCTCCGGTCTGCGCAGCTTCTACAAGTATGCCGTGCGCGAGGGGCGACTGGCCGAGGATCCGACGCTGCTGGTGAGCATGCCGCAGCTGGGCGCACCGCTGCCCAAGAGTCTGTCCGAGGCGGATGTGGAAGCCCTGCTCGCCGCGCCGGATACCGAGGACAGTCTCGGCCTGCGCGACCGCACCATGCTCGAGGTGCTCTATGCCACCGGCCTGCGGGTGACCGAGCTGATCAGCCTGACCCTGGACGAGATCAATCTGCGCGAGGGTTCGCTGCGGGTCTTCGGCAAGGGCAGCAAGGAGCGGCTGATCCCCCTGGGCGAAGAGGCCATCGCCTGGCTGGAAGACTATCTGAAGACCGCGCGTCCGCTGCTGCTGGGCGGCCAGCCCGGCGATATCCTCTTTCCCAGCCAGCGGGGCACGCCCATGACCCGGCAGACCTTCTGGCATCGCATCAAGCTGCATGCCCAGGTGGCCGGCATCCGCACCTCGCTGTCGCCGCACACCCTGAGGCACGCCTTCGCCACCCATCTGCTCAATCACGGCGCGGACCTGCGCACGGTGCAGATGCTGCTCGGCCATACCAGCCTGTCCACCACCCAGATCTACACCCACGTCGCCCGCGTGCGGCTGCAGCAACTGCACGCCCAGCACCATCCGCGCGGGTAGGGCGGTGTTTCAGAAGTTCGCGCAAGAATTGGCGAGTGATTTTTGTTCGGTTCGGCGTTTCGACTGAGCTAGGCGCCGGGACGAGTCATAGCAGGGCTATGGCGAGGAGCGGCAACACCGCTCAGGGACCAAAAGCGCCGCCAAAATTGCGTAGACACTTCTGAAGCCCCGCCCTGGGGCGGGACCGCCGTAGCCGGCAGGTCTGTGGTAGGCTTGCCGGCGTCTCAACAGGAGTCAAACATGCGTATTTCCCAACTGTTGCTCGCCGCTTGCCTGGGGCTCGGCGTGCAACTGGCTCAGGCCGAACCTGAGCAGGCCATTCGCCAGAGCCTGACCGCGCTGCAACCCAATCTCGCCATCGAGTCCATCGCCAAGAGTCCGCTGGAAGGCCTCTACCAGGTCCAGCTCAAGGGCGGCCGCGTGCTCTATGCCAGCGGCGATGGCCAGTTCGTCATGCAGGGCTATCTGTATCAGGTCAAGGACGGCAAGGCTTCCAACCTGACCGAGAAGGCCGAGAACGTCGCCGTGGCGCGGCAGATCAATGGCCTCGATCGCAACCAGATGATCGTCTATCCCGCCCAGGGCGAGACCAAGGCGCACATCACCGTCTTCACCGACACCACCTGCCCCTATTGCCAGAAGCTGCACGCCGAGGTGCCCGAGCTGAACAAGCGCGGCATCGAGGTGCGCTACCTGGCTTTCCCGCGCCAGGGCATGGGCTCGCCGGGCTCCAAACAGCTGGAGGCGGTGTGGTGCGCCAAGGACAAGCCGGCGGCGCTGAACCAGATGTTCACCGGCCGTGAGGTCAAGTCCGAGAGCTGCCAGAATCCGGTCGCCCAGCAATTCGCGCTGGGGCAGAACATGGGCATCCAGGGCACGCCGGCGATCATTCTCGCCGATGGCCAGATGATCCCGGGCTACCAGCCGGCCGACCAGCTGGCGGAAGCGGCAATCGGCGCCCGCTAGGCGCCTCAATCAGAGCTATGAACGGGGCCGCGGAGCGGTCCCACACGACATGGGGATAAGGGTGTGAAGCCGGTCAAAGTAGGCATCTGTGGTCTGGGTACCGTGGGCAGCGGGACCTTCAACGTACTCAAGCGCAACGCCGAGGAAATCGCCCGGCGCGCCGGGCGGGGTATCGAGGTGGCGCAGATTGCCCAGCGCCGGCCCAATCCCCAGTGCGACACCGGCAGCACGCCGATCACCGCCGATGTCCTGGCGGTGGCCGACAATCCCGAGATCGACGTGGTGGTGGAGCTGATCGGTGGCTACACCCTGGCCCGCGAACTGGTGCTGCGCGCCATCGCCAACGGCAAGCACGTGGTCACCGCCAACAAGGCGCTGATCGCCGTGCACGGCAACGAGATCTTCGCCAAGGCGCGCGAGCAGGGCGTGATCGTCGCGTTCGAGGCCTCGGTGGCCGGCGGCATCCCGGTGATCAAGGCGCTGCGCGAAGGCCTGGCCGCCAACCGCATCAACTGGGTGGCCGGCATCATCAACGGCACCGGCAACTTCATCCTCTCCGAGATGCGCGAGAAGGGTCGCACCTTTCCCGATGTCCTGGCCGAAGCCCAGGCGCTGGGCTATGCCGAGGCCGATCCGACCTTTGACGTCGAAGGCATCGATGCCGCCCATAAGCTGACCATCCTGGCCTCCATCGCCTTCGGCATCCCGCTGCAATTCGACAAGGCCTACACCGAGGGCATCACCCGCCTGACCACCGCCGATGTCGGCTACGCCGAGGCGCTGGGCTATCGCATCAAGCACCTGGGCGTGGCGCGCAGCACCGACCAGGGCATCGAGCTGCGGGTACACCCGACGCTGATCCCGGCCGATCGCCTGATCGCCAACGTCAATGGAGTGATGAACGCGGTGATGGTCAATGGCGATGCCGTCGGCTCGACGCTGTTCTACGGCGCCGGTGCCGGACAGGAGCCGACCGCCTCGGCGGTGGTGGCCGACCTGGTGGACGTGGTGCGCGCCATGACCTCGGATCCGGAGAATCGCGTGCCGCACCTGGCCTTCCAGCCCGATGCGCTGTCCGACCATCCGGTGCTGTCGATCGAGGCCTGCGAGAGTGCCTACTATCTGCGCATCCAGGCCAAGGATCACCCGGGCGTGCTGGCCCAGGTGGCGAGCATCCTCTCGGCGCGCGGCATCAACATCGAGTCCATCATGCAGAAGGAAGCCGAGGAACATGACGGCCTGGTGCCCATGATCCTGCTGACCCATCGCGTGACCGAGCGCCACATGGTCGAGGCCATCACCGCGCTGGAAGCCCTGGACGATGTCGTCGGCGATGTCGTCCGCATCCGCGTCGAGCACCTGAACTGAGCAGCCTGGCGGCGCCCGGCGCCGCCGTCTTTCCCGAGGTCGAGTCATGCGTTACATCAGTACCCGCGGCCAGGCGCCCGCGCTGAATTTCGAAGAAGTGCTGCTGGCGGGTCTCGCCAGCGATGGCGGTCTCTACGTACCTGAGAACCTGCCGCGCTTTTCCCTGGAGGAGATCGCCTCCTGGGCCGGTCTGCCCTACCACGAGCTGGCCTTCCGGGTGATGAAGCCCTTCGTCGCCGGCTCCATCGCCGATGCCGAATTCAAGGCCATCCTGGAAGAGACCTACGCCGGTTTCGCCCATGGCTCGATCGCCCCGCTGCGTCAACTAGACGCCAACGAGTGGGTGCTGGAGCTGTTCCACGGCCCGACCCTGGCCTTCAAGGACTTCGCCCTGCAACTGCTGGGACGGCTGCTCGACCATGTGCTGGCCAAGCGCGGCGAGCGCGTGGTGATCATGGGCGCCACCTCCGGCGACACCGGCTCGGCGGCCATCGAAGGCTGCAAGCGCTGCGAGAACGTGGACATCTTCATCCTGCATCCGCACCAGCGGGTGTCGGAAGTGCAGCGCCGGCAGATGACCACGCTGCTGGGTGACAACATCCACAACATCGCCATCGAAGGCAACTTCGACGACTGCCAGGAGATGGTCAAGGCCAGCTTCGCCGACCAGGGCTTCCTCAAGGGCACCCCGCTGGTGGCGGTCAACTCGATCAACTGGGCGCGGATCATGGCCCAGATCGTCTACTACTTCCATGCGGCCCTGCAGCTGGGCGCCCCGGCGCGCTCCATCGCCTTCTCGGTGCCCACCGGCAACTTCGGCGACATCTTCGCCGGCTACCTGGCGCGCAACATGGGTCTGCCGGTGAGCCAGCTGGTGGTGGCCACCAACCGCAACGACATCCTGCACCGCTTCATGTCCGGCAACCGCTACGACAAGCAGCAGCTGGAAGCCACGCTGTCGCCGTCCATGGACATCATGGTCTCGTCCAACTTCGAGCGCCTGCTGTTCGATCTGCACGGTCGCGATGGCCTGGCCCTGGCCGAGCTGATGGCGAACTTCCGCAGCAGCGGCACCCTGACGGTGGCCGACGATCGCTGGACCGAAGCGCGCAAGCTGTTCGACTCCCTCGCCGTGAGCGACGAGGAGACCTGCGCCACCATCGCCGAGGTTTATGCCGCCACCGGCGAGGTGCTGGATCCGCACACCGCCATCGGCGTGCGCGCCGCTCGCGAATGCCGGCGCAGCCTAGCCACGCCCATGGTGGTGCTGGGTACCGCGCACCCGGTGAAATTCCCCGAAGCGGTGGAAAAGGCCGGCATCGGCGCGACCCTAAGCCTACCGACCCACCTGGCCGACCTGCTGCAACGCGAAGAGCGCTGCACCGTGCTGCCCAACGACCTCGCCGCCGTCCAGGCCTTCGTCAGCCGCCACGGCAAGCGTGGTCAGCCGCTGTAAGGTGGTAGCAATCCGTGTTGGGCTTCGCTGCGCTCAACCCAACCTACGCGGATCTGTAGGTTGGGTTGAGACGGCTCCCTCGTCGAAGCCCGACACGGCGGACTCCAGCCGTCCCTGTCGGGCCAGCCCAACCCGCGGATCCGCGGTCCCAAGCCTGCCGATCTTTTCCGGTACAATGCCCGGCTTTCCCTGCCGGTGACCCGCCCATGGCTCTGCAAGCCACGCCCTACAAAGTCGAACTCAACCTCACCGACCTGGATCGCGGGGTCTACGAGAATCTGCGCCTGACCGTGGCGCGGCATCCCTCCGAGACCGAGGAGCGAATGGCGGTGCGGTTGCTGGCCTATGTGCTCTGGTACAACGAGCAGCTGGCCTTCGGCCGCGGCCTGTCCGACGTCGACGAGCCGGCGCTGTGGGAAAAGAGCCTCGACGGTCGGGTGCTGCACTGGATCGAAGTCGGCCAGCCCGATGCCGACCGCCTGACCTGGTGTAGCCGCCGCACCGAGCGCACCAGCCTGCTGGCCTACGGCAACCTGCGCGTCTGGCAGACCAAGGTGGTGGACGCGGTCAGGACGCTGAAGAATCTGCACATCGCCGCGGTCCCCGCCGAGCCGCTCGCCGAGCTGGCCCGCGATCTGCCGCGCAGCATTTCCTGGCAGGTGATGATCAGCGAAGGCACCCTGTTCGTCACCGACGACCGTGGTCAGCACGAATTGCAGCTGGAATGGCTGCTGGGCGAACGTTGATGCGCCTGGAGCCCCGTCCGCTGCCGGCGGTGTTGCCCGACCTGGGCGACCTGCCGCCGCTGCTCACCCGGCTCTATGCAGCGCGCGGCGTGACCTTGCCGGAAGAACTCGACAAGGGCCTGGCGCGGCTGGTGCCCTATCACCAGCTCAAGGGCATCGAGGCGGCGGTGGAGCTGCTGGCGCGCGCCCTGGAAGAGCGCCGGCGCATCCTCATCGTCGGCGATTTCGATGCCGATGGCGCCACCGCCAGCGCCGTGGGCGTGCTGGCCCTGCGGCGCCTGGGCGCGGCCTGGGTCGACTACCTGGTGCCCAATCGCTTCGAATACGGCTACGGCCTGACGCCCGAGATCGTCGCCGTGGCCCTGCAGCGCGAACCCGAGGTGCTGCTCACCGTCGACAACGGCATCTCCAGTCTGGACGGCGTGGCCGCGGCCAAGGCGGCCGGGCTGCAGGTGGTCATCACCGACCACCACCTGCCGGGCGCCGAATTGCCCGCCGCCGATGCCATCGTCAATCCGAATCAGCCGGCCTGCGCCTTTCCCAGCAAATGCATCGCCGGGGTCGGGGTGATCTTCTATGTGATGCTGGCCCTGCGCAGTCGCCTGCGCGAGAACGGCTGGTTCGCCCGTCAGGGGCTGGCCGAGCCCAATCTGGCCGAGCTGCTGGATCTGGTGGCCCTCGGCAGCGTCGCCGACGTGGTGCCGCTGGACGCCAACAACCGCATCCTGGTGCACCAGGGGCTGATGCGTATCCGCGCGGGAAGGGCGCGACCGGGGCTCAAGGCGCTGCTGGAAGTGGCCGGGCGCCAGCCGGGCAAGGTGGCCTCCAGCGACCTCGGGTTCATCCTCGGCCCACGGCTCAACGCGGCGGGGCGCCTGGACGACATGTCCATCGGCATTGAGTTGCTGCTCTGCGAAGACCCGCAGCTGGCGCAGGAATACGCCCAGCAGCTGGACGACTTCAACAAGGATCGCAAGAGCATCGAGCAGGGCATGCAGCGCGAGGCGCTCAAGCAGCTCAAGGAATTGCCGGAAGACAATCTGCCCTTCGGTCTCTGCCTGTTCGACCCGGAGTGGCACCAGGGCGTGATCGGCATCCTTGCCTCGCGCCTCAAGGAAAAGTATCACCGCCCGGCGCTGGCCTTCGCCGACGACGGCAGTGGCAACGGCATGCTCAAGGGCTCGGCGCGCTCGGTGCCCGGGCTGCACATTCGCGATGCCCTGGACGCGGTGGCGACCCGTCATCCGGGACTCATCACCAAGTTCGGCGGTCACGCCATGGCTGCCGGCCTCAGCCTGCCCCAGGCGCACTACGAGACCTTTGCCAGCGCCTTCGATGCCGAGGTGCGCCGCCATCTGCAGGCCGAGGATCTCAGCGGGCGCCTGCAGACCGATGGCTGCCTGGCCCCTACCGAATTCCAGCTCGGCCTGGCCCAGGCCCTGCGCCAGGCCGGTCCCTGGGGCCAGCAGTTCCCCGAGCCGCTGTTCCACGGCACCTTCGAGATTCTCTCTCAGCGCCTGCTCAAGGAGCGGCACCTCAAGCTGACCCTGCGCAGCGAGCAGGGCGGTCCGGAGCTGGACGGCATCGCCTTCAACATCGATCGCGACACCTGGCCCGATCCCAACATCCGCTGGGCCGAACTGGCCTACCGGCTGGACGTGAACGAATTCCGCGGCAACGAGAGCGTGCAGTTGCTGGTGGTGCACCTGTCACCGCGTTAGGGCTCGCCTGAAAAGTCGCCGAGCGAAGGTCAGGCAAGGCAAAAATCAGCGAGGAAGCGGAGTTTACGAAAGGTAAATGAGCATTCCGAGCTGATTTTTAACGCAGCATCACCGAGCGCAGGCACTTTTCAGACGAGTCCTGTCGGATCGGCGATCTATTCTGGTTGGTAGCACTCCAATACCGTGCATCCCGACTAGACGAGGTCCGCCATGAGTCTCCTGTTCCAGCCCCTGACCCTGCGTCAGCTGACCCTGCCCAATCGCGTGGTGGTCTCCCCGATGTGCCAGTATTCCAGCGAAGACGGCTTCGCCAACGACTGGCACCTGGTCCACCTCGGCAGTCGTGCCACCGGCGGCGCCGGTCTGGTGATCTTCGAAGCCACCGCCGTCACCCCCGACGGGCGTATCACGCCCCAGGACCTGGGGCTGTGGAAGGACGAGCAGATCGAGCCCTTGCGGCGCATCACCCAGTTCATCGAGGGGCAGGGCAGTGTCGCCGGGGTCCAGCTGGCCCATGCCGGCCGCAAGGCCAGTACCTGGCAGCCCTGGGCCGGCAAGCACGGCAGCGTGCCCATCGCCGAAGGCGGCTGGGTGCCGGTGGCGCCCTCGGCCATCGCCTTCGATCCCCAGCACACCCGGCCCACGGCGGTGGATCGCGACGACATCGCCAGCATTCGCCGGGCCTTCGTGGACACCGCCGAACGTGCCCTGGCGGCCGGCTTCAAGGTGGCCGAGATCCATGCCGCCCACGGCTATCTGCTGCACCAGTTCCTCTCGCCGCTCTCCAACCGCCGCGAAGACGACTACGGCGGCAATTTCGAAAATCGCATCCGCCTGCTGCTGGAAGTGACCGCCGACGTGCGGGCGGTCTGGCCGCAGGAGTTGCCGCTGTTCGTGCGGGTCTCGGCTACCGACTGGGTGGAAGACGGCTGGGACGTTGATGAGACGGTGGAGCTGGCACGCCGGCTGAAAACCCTGGGCGTCGACCTGATCGACGTCTCCTCCGGTGGTACCGCCGCCCAGGCCGACATCCCCACCGGCCCCGGCTACCAGACCCAGTTCGCCGAGCGGGTCCGCAAGGAAGCCGGGATTCCCAGTGGCGCGGTGGGCATGATCACCGATGCCGCCCAGGCCGAACACGTGCTGCGCACCGGCCAGGCCGATCTGGTGCTGCTGGCCCGCGAGCTGCTGCGCGATCCCTACTGGCCGCTGAATGCCGCCGAGGCCCTGCGCGAAAAGGTCTCCTGGCCGCCGCAGTACGTGCGCGCCGCGCACCGCGATACGCCGCTGCGCAAACCGTTCGGGGTGGAGTGACAAGAGCAGGTGCGGGCTTTCCGTTGGAGAGCCCGGTGCTGCTGCACTCACTGGCGGTAGATCCATTCCAGTCCGGGATAGTCGGCGAAGGCGCTGGGTAGCAGGTAGTCGCCATGAAAGAGCGGCAGGTCAAGGCGCGTCCAGCTTGGTGCGAAGCCCGGCATGTGGCGTCCGATGACCTCGGCCAGCAGGCTGGTGCAATAGCGATGGGGCGCGTTGCGGGCGTCCAGCAGAAAGGGCTTACCTTGCTGGGTACTCAGGTCTTGAGCGATCTTTGCTCGTAGTGCTTCGTTCAGAAAGCCCGGCCGGGCGATGGCGAAATGCTGCGCCCGGTGGGGCTGGAGGAAGTCTGCCAGGGTGCTAAGCAGGACCTGGTCAGGATGTTGCGGATCATCATCTGTCGTCGCATGGCCGATGAGCACCCCCGGGCTTGTCGCCACCACCATTCCAACGTGCGAATAGGCACCGCCGCTGGCCTCGCGGATCAGCACGCTGTCCATGGAAGTGCCCAGGCGAAACAGCCAGTCACCCACCGCCAGGGGCGGCAGGCTGGCGGGATCGAACGCCGGGTAGTGGAGGGGCGCTGGACGCTGCGCAACCAGGGTGAGCAGCAGCAAGGCCCACGCTAGCAGGCGTACGGCAGAAGGCCTGGCCATCAGGCGTCGATCAGAGACGTACTTTCCAGCCGTTCTCACCCTTCACCAGGCGGAGTTGTTCCTGGCGTTTCGGAGCGTCAGCATTCTTGAAGGTGACCGTGGCCGCGGTAGTGGCCAGGGTCTTTTCCGGATTGTATTCCGCCTTGGCGACGTCGATGGAGGCCAGGCCACCGAGGCTTGCGGTCTTGCGTGCATTTTCCGCGAGCTGGCCCTTCAACTTGCCGCGAACCATGTCTTCCATGCCGGGCCGAGCGTTCTTGGGGATCTCGATAAGCTTGAAGGCCTGCTCGGGCTCGTTCTTGTAGACGGCTTCGAGAAAGCTGCGACTGACGTCTTCGGGGGTATCGCTACCTGAGCAGGCAGCGAGCATCAGGGTAGCGGCGAGCAGGAGGAGCAGGTGCTTGAACGACGGCATGCGACGATCCTTGTCTGGAGGGAATCCTCAGTCTAGGAGCGATCGCGCAGGTTGTCAGGCCGCGTTATCGTGGGTGTGAGCCATTCGAGCCGCTGCGTTGACGCCCGGCGGAAAAGCGCCGCGGCCGTGCCCGTCCTATGGCTTGGCCGGGCGCAGCATCGCCTCCAGGGCGTCGCTGTCGTAGTAGTCGCCCAGGTACCAGATACGGCCGTCGCGGATCTTCATGATGCTGGCGCCACGGATCTTCACCGGTTGCTTGCCGGTGGCGGTGACGCTGTTGCCGGTCAGTTCCCATTCGAAGGCGATGCTGCGCGGGCCGATGACCGGCTTGTGCACCATCTTCACCTGCAGGTCCGGTACCGCCTTGAGGGTGACCTTGACGATCCTGTCGCGGGCCTGGGTGCGGCTGGTTTCGGTGGTGGCGGCGCCACTGTCGAAATACTGCACCTTGGGATCGAGCAGGGCGCTGGCGGCCTCGGCATCGTGATCGTTCCAGGCATCGAGATAGCGATTGGCGATGAGGCGCGCGTCCTCGGCGGCGGCCTGAACCTGGCCGGCGGTGAGGGCGAGCGAAAGCGCGAACAGCACAGCCAGACGCGAGCGCATGGGGTGTCTCCGGCAACTGCAGGGGGAAGGCGCAAGAGTAGCGCCGTGGGTGGCCCGCGGTCAGCAATATTTTGTATCGGCCGGCTGGTCGAGACGGCGATCCCGGCAACATCCGGTAAGCAGGTGCCGGGAGCCGGACGGGGTGGTCAGCGGTCCCAAGAAGCTGAATCCTGACTATGAGGAGGTCGTCCATGAACACCCGCGGTTTGCTTGATCAATTGCTCAAGGCGGGCCAGCAGGCCCTGGCCAAGAAGACCGGCCACTCGGCCCCACGACCCGGCACGGCGTCGACCGGCAAGGATCCCCTGGGCGGTCTGCTCTCCGGACTGGGCAACAGCGGCCTGGCGGCCGGTGCCCTGACCGCCCTGCTGGGCAGCAAGCGCGGTCGCGCCATGGGGGGCAAGGCGGTCGGCTATGGTGGTCTGGCGGCGCTCGGCATGGTGGCCTACAAGGCCTATCAGTCCTGGCAGGCCAATCAGGCCCAGGGGACGGCGGCCGAGCCCCGTACCGTGGATCGGGTACCGGAACACGAAGCCGAGGCCCATGGCCGGGCGGTGCTGATCGCCCTGATCGCGGCGGCCAAGGCCGATGGTCATGTCGATGACCAGGAGCGCCAGGCCATCGAGGCCGAGATGACCAAGCTGGACAACGATCCCGAGTTGCGCAGCTGGCTGCAGCGCGAACTGGAGCAGCCGCTGGATCCAGCCAAGGTCGCCGCCGCGGCGGAAACGCCCGAGATGGCCGCCGAGATGTACCTGGCCAGCCTGATGCTGATCGACGATCAGCAATACATGGAAAAGGCCTATCTGGACGAGCTGGCGCGCCAGCTGCGCCTGGAGCCCGGCCTGCGCGCCGAGCTGGAGCGTGAGGCCGCGGCGGTCTGACGGCTAGGCGAGCGGGCGTTCCTCGCCCAGCAGGACGCTCCGCTCCGCCGCGCAGAGGTGCAGCAGGAAATCCCAGACCACGCGCAGGCGCGCGGAGCGGTGCAATTCCCGGTGGGTCGAGATCCAGTACTCACGGGTAAAGGACCGCTCCGGAAGCACGCCTTCCAGGGGCGTGCCCTGACCTACCAGGTAGCAGGGCAGCACCGCGATGCCGATACCGGCGCAGGCGGCTTCGCGCTGGGCGATGACGCTGGTGCTGCGAAAGACGATGCGCGGCTCGGGGCAGAGCCCCTGGATGAATTGCAGTTCACGGGTGTACAGCAGGTCGTCGACGTAACCGATGAAGGTCTGTTCACCGAGGTCGGCTTCGGCGTCCAGCGCCGGTGCCCGATCCAGGTAGGCGCGACTGGCATAGAACCTCAGGCGATAGGGCGTCAGCCGCCGGCCGATCAGGCCTTCGGCGGTGGGTCTTTCAAGGGTGATGGCGATGTCCGCCTCGCGGTTGGTGACGCTGACGAAGCGCGGCACCGACACCAGCTCCACTTCCAGCCCCGGATAGTCGCGCAGCAGCGCGCCCAGGCGCTGGGCGAGAAAACCGGTGCCCAGGCCCTCGGTCACCCCGACCCGTACCTGGCCCAGCGGATTGAGTCGCTGAGTCACTGCCTCCTGGGCCAGCAGTGCGGCTTCTTCCATCGCCTGGGCGTGCGCCAGCAGGGCCTGACCGGCCGGGGTGAGCTGGTAGCCGCTGGCCTGTTGCACCAGCAGCTGGCTGCCCAGGGCGCGTTCCAGGGCCTCCAGGTGGCGGGCGACGGTGGCGTGACTGACGCCCAGGCTGCGGGCGGCGGTGAGCAGGCGGCCATGGCGCTGGACCTCCAGAAAAACCCGCAGATCGTTCCAGTCGAACATCCCTTTTCCTCGTCTAGGCCTGTCTGTCCGGCCGCGTGCTGGGCACTGTTCAGAAATGCACAGCCGTTGCCCGTTTTCTGCGACTGTTGTTCGCGGATGACGACACTAGGATAGGGACCACAACAACAAAAAAGCGAGGGAACGTCATGCCCGGTCCTGCTGCGGAATATGACTTCATCATCGTCGGCGCCGGTCCGGCCGGCTGTCTGCTGGCCAATCGACTGTCCGCCGATCCGGCCCATCGCGTGCTGCTGCTGGAAGCCGGCGGCCGCGACAACCATCCCTGGATCCACATCCCCGTCGGCTATCTGTTCTGCATCGGCAATCCACGCACCGACTGGTGCTTCAAGACCGAGGTGGAAGCGGGCCTGGGTGGTCGCGCGCTCAACTATCCACGCGGCCGGGTGCTGGGCGGCTGCTCGTCCATCAACGGCATGATCTACATGCGCGGCCAGGCCCGCGACTATGACGGCTGGGCCGCCGCCGGCAATCCCGGCTGGGGCTGGCAGGACGTACTGCCGCTGTTCAAGCGCATGGAAGATCACTGCGACGGCGACTCGGCCTACCATGGCGCCGGTGGCGAATGGCGGGTCGAGCGGCAGCGCCTGCACTGGACGCTGCTCGATGCCTTTCGCAGCGCCGCGAACGAGACCGGCATCGCGCCGGTGGAAGACTTCAACACCGGTGACAACGAAGGCTGCGGCTACTTCCAGGTCAATCAGCGCAATGGCGTGCGCTGGAATGCCGCCAAGGCCTTTCTCAAGCCGATCCGCCAGCGCGCCAATCTCGAGGTGCTGACCGGTGTGCAGGTGGAACGGGTGCTGCTGGAGGAGGGCAGGGCACGGGCGGTGCTGGCGCGGCTGCCCGGTCAGGCCGAGCCCCAGCGCATGGTGGCGCGGCGGGAGATCGTGCTCTGCGCCGGCGCCATCGGCTCGCCGACCCTGTTGCAGCGCTCCGGCATCGGGCCGCGCGGTCTGCTCGAAGGCCTGGGCATCGGCGTCCAGCACCGGCTGGAAGGGGTGGGCGGCAATCTGCAGGATCACCTGCAACTGCGCCTCATCTATCGGGTACACGGCGTGCCGACCCTCAATGCCCTGGCCGGCAGTCTCTGGGGCAAGCTGGGCATGGGCCTGGAATACCTCTGCAAGCGCAGTGGTCCCCTGGCCATGGCGCCGAGCCAGCTGGGCGCCTTCGCCCGCTCCGATCCGGCGCAGCCTTCGGCCAATCTGCAATACCACGTGCAGCCGCTGTCGCTGGAGCGCTTCGGCGAGCCGCTGCACGGCTTTCCCGCCTTTACCGCCTCGGTGTGCAACCTGCGTCCGGCCAGTCGCGGCCAGGTGGCCATCCGCAGCGCCGACCCGCTGGCCGCGCCGCTGATCCAGCCGCGATATCTCAGCGCGCCGGAAGACCTCAGGGTGGCCGCCGATGCCATCCGCCTGACCCGGCGCATCGTCGCCGCCCCGGCCCTGGCCGCCTATCGGCCCGAGGAATACCTGCCGGGGCCGGCCTACCAGAGCGAAGCGGAGTTGCAGCAGGCCGCCGGCGCCATAGGCACCACCATCTTCCATCCGTCCGGCACCTGCCGCATGGGCCAGGACGCCGACGCCGTGGTCGATGCGCGCCTGCGGGTGCATGGCATTCCGGGGCTGCGGGTGGCCGATGCTTCCATCATGCCGACCCTGGTCTCGGGCAACAGCTGCTCGCCGACCCTGATGATCGCCGAGCAGGCGGCCACCTTCATGCTGGCCGAGGCCCGCGAGCAGGGCAGCCACACGTTGCCCGCTGCGATCGCCCGGGCCAGCGCGGTCTCGGTCGCCTAGTTTCGCCTGCCTGGTTTCATCCGACGGCGGGGCCTCCCGCCGTTTCCACCGTAGTAGCTGTCGCCCATAACAACAATCAGCCCGGCGATCCCGGGTCAGGAGAACGTGCGATGTCCGACTATGCCCAACCCCGGGTACAACCCAGCGCGGCCAGCAATCGCCGCGAAGAACGCAAGGTGATCTTCGCCTCGTCCCTGGGGACCGTCTTCGAGTGGTATGACTTCTTTCTCTACGGCGCCCTGGCGGCGGTGATCAGCAAGCAGTTCTTTGCCGGCGTCAACGACACCACCGCCTTCATCTTCGCCCTGCTGGCCTTTGCCGCCGGCTTCGTGGTACGGCCCTTCGGCGCCCTGCTGTTCGGACGCCTGGGCGATCTGGTCGGCCGCAAGTACACCTTTCTCGCCACCATCATCCTCATGGGCATCGCCACCTTCGGCGTCGGCCTGCTGCCCACCTACGCCAGCATCGGCGTGGCCGCGCCCATCATCCTGGTGGTGCTGCGCCTGCTGCAGGGCCTGGCCCTGGGCGGGGAATACGGCGGCGCCGCCACCTACATCGCCGAGCACGCGCCGCCCGGCAAGCGCGGCGCCCATACCAGCTGGCTGCAATCCACCGCCACCCTGGGGCTGTTGCTGTCGCTGGTGGTGATCCTGGTCTGCCGCTACCTGACCGGCGACCAGTTCGAGGTCTGGGGCTGGCGCCTGCCGTTCCTGCTGTCGATCTTCCTGCTGGCCATCTCCACCTGGATCCGCATGTCCATGCACGAATCGCCGGCCTTCCTGCGCATGAAGGCCGAGGGCAAGCAGAGCAAGGCGCCGATCCGCGATTCCTTCACCAATTGGAGCAACCTCAAGGTGGTGCTGATCGCGCTGTTCAGCATCAATGGCGGCCAGGCGGTGACCTTCTACCTGTCGCAGTTCTATGTGATGTTCTTTCTTACCCAGACCCTCAAGCTCGATCCGGTGCTGGCCAACAACCTGCTGATCATCAGCGTGATCCTCGGCGCACCCTTCTTCGTCATCGCCGGCTGGCTGTCGGACCGGGTCGGGCGCAAGCCGATCCTGATGCTGGGCCTGCTGCTGGCCACGGTGCTCTACTTTCCGCTGTTCAAGGCCCTGACCCACTACGCCAATCCGCAGATCTACCAGGCCAGCCAGCAGGCGCCCATCGTGGTGACCGCCGATCCGGCCACCTGCACCTTCCAGTTCGATCCGGTGGGCAAGGCGCGCTTCGACAGTCCCTGCGACCGGGTCAAGACGCTGCTGGCCAAGAGCGGGCTGCCCTACCGCAGCGTGGCGGCGGCACCGGGGGACGCGGTGCAGGTCAACGTCGGCGACAAGGTCATCGTCGGCTTCGACGAGCCGGCCCTGCGCGCGGCGGTACAGGCCGCCGGCTATCCGGCCAAGGCCGATGCGGCCCAGGTCAACAAGCCGATGGTGGTGGCGGTGATCTTCGCCCTGATCCTCATCGCCACCCTCTGCTACGGCCCCCTGGCGGCGCTGATGGTGGAGCTGTTCCCCACGCGCATCCGCTACACCTCCATGTCGCTGCCGTACCACATCGGCAACGGCTGGTTCGGCGGCTTCCTGCCGACGGTGTCCTTTGCCCTGGTGGTCTATACCGGCGACATCTTCTACGGCCTCTGGTACCCGGTGCTGGTGACCGGTGTCAGCCTGGTGGTGGGGCTGCTGTGCCTGCCGGAAACCCGCCACCGCGATCTCGACGCCGATTGAGCTCCCGCCGGCGGCGAATCCCCGTCGCACTCTGAGTTTCGCCGCCGATTGGGTTATACTCGCGAGCTTTTCCACAGCTTTTCTCGCGAGTGTTTCCCCCATGGAAATCAACCCGATCGTCACCAGCATCAAGGACCTCTCCAGCCGCACCGAGACCATTCGGGGGTATCTTTGACTACGATCTGAAGAAGGATCGTCTGGTCGAAGTCGAGCGCGAGCTCGAAGACCCCGCTGTCTGGAACAAGCCCGAGTACGCCCAGAATCTTGGCCGCGAGCGCGCCCTGCTGGCCCAGGTGGTCGGTACCCTGGACGAGCTGAACGGCGGCCTGGCCGATGCCACCGACCTGCTGGAAATGGCGGCCGAAGAGGAAGATCAGGCCGCCGTCGATGACGTGGCGGCCGAAGTGGAGCGCCTGCGCGGCATCCTCGAGAAGCTGGAATTCCGCCGCATGTTCAGCGGCGAGATGGACCCGAACAACTGCTACCTGGATATCCAGGCCGGCTCCGGCGGCACCGAGGCCCAGGACTGGGCCAACATGCTGCTGCGCATGTACCTGCGCTGGGCCGACCAGCACGGCTTCAGCGCCGAGATCGTCGAATTATCGGAAGGCGAGGTCGCCGGCATCAAGGGCGCCACCGTGCACATCAAGGGCGAATACGCCTTCGGCTGGCTGCGTACCGAGATCGGCGTGCACCGCCTGGTGCGCAAGAGTCCCTTCGACTCGGGCAACCGTCGCCACACCTCCTTTACCGCGGTGTTCGTCTCGCCCGAGATCGATGACAACATCGACATCGAGATCAACCCCTCGGATCTGCGCGTCGACACCTACCGCTCCTCGGGCGCCGGCGGTCAGCACGTGAACACCACCGACTCCGCAGTGCGGATCACCCACGTGCCCACCAACACCGTGGTGGCCTGCCAGAACGAACGCTCCCAGCACGCCAACAAGGACACCGCCATGAAGATGCTGCGGGCCAAGTTGTACGAACTGGAGATGCAGAAGCGCAACGCCGCGTCCCAGGCCCTGGAAGACTCCAAGTCCGATATCGGCTGGGGCCACCAGATCCGCTCCTATGTGCTCGACGCCTCGCGGATCAAGGATCTGCGCACCGGCGTGGAACGCAGCGACTGCGACAAGGTGCTCGACGGCGATCTGGACGAATACCTCGAAGCCAGCCTCAAGCAGGGCGTCTAATCCTTCTTTGGCCGGTCGCCTGCCGGGCGCCGGCCCGCAATACCCTTCCCCAGGTAAACAGCAGACATGAGCGAACAACCCCTAGATCCCCAAGCCCAGGAACAGGAAGACAACAAGCTGATCGCCCAGCGCAAGGAAAAGCTTTCCGCGCTGCGCGACCAGCAGGCCATTCCCTTCCCCAACGACTTCCGCCGCGACAGCCTGGCCGGTGACCTGCAGCAGCAGTACGCCGACAAGACCAAGGAAGAGCTGGAAGCCGCAGGCATCAAGGTCAAGGTGGCCGGGCGCATCATGCTCAACCGCGGCGCCTTCATGGTGCTGCAGGACGGAAGCGGTCGCATCCAGGTCTACGTCGACCGCAAGACCCTGCCGGCGGAAACCCTGGAAGCGGTCAAGAGCTGGGACCTGGGCGACATCATCGCCACCGAAGGCACCCTGGCCCGCTCCGGCAAGGGCGATCTCTACGTCAACATGAGCGACGTGCGCCTGCTGACCAAGTCGCTGCGCCCGCTGCCCGACAAGCACCACGGCCTGACCGACACCGAGCTGCGCTATCGCCAGCGCTATGTCGACCTGATCGTCAACGAAGAGGTGCGCCAGACCTTCCGCGTACGCTCCCAGGTCATCGCCCACATCCGCCGCTTCCTCATGGAGCGGGGTTTCCTCGAAGTGGAAACTCCCATGCTGCAGACCATTCCCGGCGGCGCCGCGGCCAAGCCCTTCGAGACCCACCACAACGCCCTGGACCTGGCCATGTTCCTGCGCATCGCGCCGGAGCTGTACCTCAAGCGCCTGGTGGTCGGTGGCTTCGAGAAGGTCTTCGAGATCAACCGCAACTTCCGCAACGAAGGCGTCTCGACCCGGCACAACCCCGAGTTCACCATGCTCGAGTTCTACCAGGCCTACGCCGACTACCACGACAACATGGACCTCACCGAGGAACTGTTCCGCGAACTGGCCATGGCCGTGCTCGGCAGCACCGACGTGCCCTACGGCGACAAGGTCTTCCACTTCGGCGAGCCCTTCGTGCGCCTGTCGGTGTACGACTCCATCCTCAAGTACAACCCGGACATCACCGCGGCAGACCTGCAGGACGTCGAGAAGGCCCGCGCCATCGCCAAGAAGGCCGGCGCCAAGGTGCTCGGCCACGAAGGCCTGGGCAAGCTGCAGGTGATGATTTTCGAGGAGCTGGTGGAGAGCAAGCTGGAGCAGCCGCACTTCATCACCGAGTACCCCTTCGAGGTCTCGCCGCTGGCGCGTCGCAACGACGACAACCCCAGCGTCACCGACCGCTTCGAGCTGTTCATCGGTGGCCGCGAGATCGCCAATGCCTACTCCGAGCTCAACGACGCCGAAGACCAGGCCGAGCGCTTCATGCTGCAGGTCCAGGAAAAGGACGCCGGTGACGACGAGGCCATGCACTACGACGCCGACTTCATCAACGCCCTGGAATACGGCATGCCGCCCACCGCCGGCGAAGGCATCGGCATCGACCGCCTGGTGATGCTGCTGACCAACTCGCCGTCGATCCGCGACGTCATCCTCTTCCCGCACATGCGTCCGCAATAAGCGTCGCGCCCCTGTCCGGGGGCGCCGCTGGCTCCTGCCGACTCGGGGCTCTGTCATCAAAGGTTCATCCGGACCTGCTAACAGAGCCCTGATGTCGCGTTCCCTCCGCAGGTAGCCATGACCAACACCCTGATCCCCCTGCATCCGGCCGCTGAACGGCTGGGGCTGCTCTACGCCTACCATTTCACCTCGGGCCAGCCGGGCCGCGCCCTGACCATGGCGCCGGAAGATCCCTGGGAAGCGGAAGAGGGCGGTTTTCGCTGGCTGCACTTCAACCTGGCCCACGCCGCCGCCGAGCGCTGGATGCGCGAGCACCTGGGGTTGCCCGAGGAATTCTTCGAATCCCTGCACGCCGGTTCCCACTCGACCCGGCTGGAGCCGGCCGACGACACCCTGCTCGGGGTGGTGAACGACGTGACCCTGGCCTACGGCCAGGTCTCGGTGGACGTCGCCACCCTCTGGGCCTGCGCCCTTCCCGGGCTGCTGGTGACCGCCCGGGCCCAGCCGTTGCGCTCGGTGGATCGCCTGCGCCATGCGGTACGTCGCGGCGAGGGCTTCGGCTCGACCCTGGAACTGCTGGTGCACCTCTTGCGCGACCAGGCCGATGTGCTCACCGGCATCATCCGCGACACCACGGTCAAGGTCGATGCCATCGAGGATCGCCTGCTGTCCCAGCGGCTGTCCGCCAGTCGCGCCGAACTGGGCGGCCTGCGGCGCGCCCTGGTGCGGCTGCAGCGGCTGCTGGCGCTGGAACCGGGTTCCTTGCTGCGCCTGCTCAACCGGCCTCCGGCCTGGCTGCGGCGCGATGACATCCAGACCCTGCGCGAGGCCACCGAGGAATTCGACCGGGTGCTGGACGACCTCGCCGCCCTGGTGGAGCGGCTCAAGCTGCTGCAGGAAGAGATCGCCGCCGCCTCCGCCGAGCAGACCAACCGCACTCTGTTCACCCTGACCCTGGTCACGGTGCTGGCCCTGCCGATCAACATCATCGCCGGTTTCTTCGGCATGAACGTCGGTGGCATCCCGCTCTCCGACTCGCCCCATGGTTTCTGGATCCTGGTGGCGCTGGTGGCGACCTTCACGGTGCTGGCCGGCAGCCTGGCCTTTCGCAAGCGAGGCGACTGACCGGCTGCGTGCAACCCCCAGGCGTGCGTCGCGGTCTCTAGGATAGCCCCCCACTGGAGACCACGATGGACTTCAAGGACTATTACGAGGTGCTCGGCGTCGCCCCCGACGTCGACGACAAGACCCTCAAGACCGCCTATCGCAAGCTGGCGCGCAAGTACCACCCCGACGTGAGCAAGGAGGCCGATGCCGAGGCCCGCTTCAAGGAGGTGGCCGAGGCCTATGACGTCCTGCGTGATCCGCACAAGCGGGCGGAATACGACCAGGTACGCCTCTACCAGCAGCAGGGCGAACGCTTCCAGGTGCCGCCGGACTGGCAGCCGGGCTCCGGTGCCGACTACAGCGATCCCCATGCCGGTTTCGGCGAGGACTATTCCGACTTCTTCGAGTCCCTGTTCGGCGCTGCCGGGCGTTCCCAGCACGGCGGTTTCGCTCGCCGTGGCCGCGATATCGAACTGGAGCTGCCGTTGTTTCTCGAAGAGAGCCAGGCCGGCAGCACCAAGCCGCTGAGTTTCAGCCTGCCGCAACGCGATGAACTGGGCCGTCGCGTGGGCGAAACCACCAAGACACTCAACGTCAAGATTCCCGCCGGCAGCGCCGACGGCGAGCGCATCCGCCTGAAAGGTCAGGGCGAGCCGGGCCTCGGCGGCGCCGAGGCGGGGGACCTCTATCTGGTCATCCGCCTGGTGCCCCATCCGCTGTTCGACGTGGATGGCCAGGACTTGGTGGTCAGCGTACCGCTCGCCCCCTGGGAAGCCGCGTTGGGCGCCAAGGTGCAGGTGCCGACGCTGGATGGGCAGATCATGCTCAGTATCCCGCCCGGCAGCCAGAACGGTGCGCGGTTGCGGGTGCGCGGCAAGGGCCTGGTCGGCAAGGCCGGGCAGGGCGATCTGCATGCCCTGCTCAAGGTGGTGATGCCACCCAGGGGCGATGAGGAAACCCAGGCGCTGTGGCGCCAACTGGCCGAGCGGGCGGCCTTCGATCCCCGCCGCGACTGGAGGAGAGTCTGATGAGCAGTCTGATCGTCCTGCAGGAATTCTGCGTGCTCTGCGAGGTGAGCGAGCCGGTGGTGGTGGAGATCGTCGAGCACGGCATCCTGGCGCCACAGCGGGGCAAGCGCCCGGCCGAGTGGCACTTCGATACCGGCGCCCTGCATCGCGCCCGCCGCGCCGTGCGCCTGAGGCGCGAACTAGAACTGGACTGGCCCGCCACGGCCCTGGCCCTGCACCTGCTGGATGAGGTGGAAGAGCTGCGCCGCGAAAACCAGCGCCTGCGGCGGCGCCTGGAGCGCTTCGCCGGCGAGCTGCGCGACGTCTGACCGGCCGCGTAGGTTGGGTTGAGACGGCTCTATCGTCGAAGCCCAACGGTCCGTATCGCATCGGATTGTTGGGATTCGCTGCGCTCAGCCCAACCTACGGAATCAAGCACCCTATCGCGGCAGTGTGTAGGGTGGAAAACCGCGCAGCGTTTTCCGCGCGGGTCGCTATTTGCAGGGTAGTGGAAAAGGCTGCGCCGTTTTCCACGCTACGGGCTGGAGCGTTTCGCAGGCGAGCTGCGCGCCGTCTGACCGGCCGCGTAGATTGGGTTGAGACGGCTCCACCGGCGAAGCCCAACGGTCCGTATCGCATCGGGTTGTTGGGCTTCGCTGCGCTCAACCCAACCTACGGAATCAAGCAGCCCAGCGCTGCCATGTCGGCAATCTGTAGGGTGGAAAACCGCGCAGCGTTTTCCACGCGGGTCGCCTATTCGCAGGGCAGTGGAAAAGGCTGCGCCGTTTTCCACGCTACGGGACTGGAGCGTTTCGCCGGCGAGCTGCGCGCCGTCTGACCGGGCACGTAGGTTGGGTTGAGACGGCTCTACCGTCGACGCCCAACGGTCGTTATTGCATCGGGCTGTTGGGCTTCGCTGCGCTCAACCCAACCTACGGAATCAAGCACCCCAGCGCTGCCATGGCGCCAATGTGTAGGGTGGAAAACCGCGCAGCGTTTTCCACGCGAGTCGCCTGGTGCAAGGCAGTGGAAAAGGCTGCGCCGTTTTCCACGCTACGGGACTGCGGGATCACCCCGCCGCAATCAATCCCCGCCGCCCCATCGCCTGCTCCTGGCTGAGCCGCTCGATCCGTACTGGCAGGGACTTCGACGCCGGGGTATGGCTGCGGGTGTCGTGGTTGGCCAGGGGCGCCAGGCTGTTGGTCTCGGGATAATAGGCGGCGCAGCAGCCGGCCGGCACGTCGAAGGCGATGACCTTGAAGGGCCCGGCCCGGCGCGGATAGCCGTCCAGGGCATCCCCGACGAAGTCGATGAAGTCACCCTCCTGCACGGCGTGGCGGCGCATGTCCTCCGGACTGAGCATGGCCACCATGCGCTCGTCGATGTCGCGGTAGCGGTCGCGATTGGAGTAGACCGTGGTGTTGAACTGGTCGTGGCTGCGGATCGTCATCAGCTGCAGATGTTCGGCGTCCGGCGGGCTGTCGTCCTCGTCCAGCACATCGCCGGGAAAGAGGAAGTTGGCCTTGCCGTTGGGGGTGTCCCACTGTCGCTCGCGGGCGGCGTTGGGCAGGCGGAAGCCGCCGGGTTGCTCGATGCGCGCGTTGTAGTCGGCGAATTGCTCGGGCAGCACTGCCTCGATCTTGTCGCGTATCAGCGCGTAGTTGCCGACCAAGGCATCCCAGTCGATATGCGGATGGCGTTCGCCCAGGGTGGCCTTGGCGATGCCGGCGACGATGGCGATCTCCGAGAGCAGCTCCGGCGAAGCCGGTTCCAGGCTGCCGGTGGAGCCGTGCATCATGGACATGGAGTCTTCCACCGTGATCGTCTGCACCCCGCTGGCCTGGACATCACGCTCGGTACGGCCCAGGCAGGGCAGCAAAAAGGTGCTGCGACCGTGCAGGGTATGGCTCCAGTTGAGCTTGGTGGCGATCTGCACCGTCAGCCGCAGGTTGGCGACATGGGGCGCCACCCGGTCAATGTCGGGAATGGCGCGGAAGAAGTTGCCGCCCAGGCCGATGAAGGCCTGGGGTTCGTCGCGCAACAGGGCTTCGCAGCATTCCACCACGTCATGCCCGCCCTCGCGCGGCGCGCGGAAGGCAAAAGCCTGGTCCAGCCGCGCCAAAAAGGGCTCCTTGGGCTTCTGGTAGATGCCCACGGTGCGGTCGCCCTGGACATTGGAGTGGCCACGGATGGGGCAGGGCCCGGCACCCGGTTTGCCGACATTGCCGCGCAGCAGCAGCAGGTTGATGATCTGCTGCAGGACATCCCCGCCGCGACGGTGCTGGGTCACGCCCATGCCCCAGCAGGCGATCACCCGCTCGGCCTTCATGTAGACCCCCGCCGCCTCTGCCATGGCGGCCCGGGTCAGGCCGGAATAGCGCTCCAGGCGCTCCCAGGACAGTCCGCGGCAGTGCTCGGCGAAGGCCTCGAAACCGGCGCAATGCGCTGCGATGAAGTCTACGTCGAGGAGGCGTGGAGCCCCCGTGCGCCGGGCTTCGTCGTCGGCCTCGATGACGATCTTGCACAGCCCCTGCATGGCCGCCATGTCGCCACCGGTGCGCACCTGGTGGTACTGGGAGCTGATGGCCACGCCGCCACCGGGCAGCGCCATGTCGCGTACCGCCTGAGGCGAGGCGAAGCGCACCAGGGCCTTTTCCCGCAAGGGATTGAAGGTGACGATGGGCACGCCACGGTGCACGGCGTCGTGCAGCTCGCTCATCATCCGCGGACTGTTGGTGCCGGGATTCTGGCCGATGATGAAGATGGCGTCGGCCTGGGCGAAGTCGTCGAGATCGAGAGTGCCCTTGCCCACGCCGATGCTCTCCGGCATGGCGGTGGTGGTGGTCTCGTGGCACATGTTGGAGCAGTCGGGAAAGTTGTTCATGCCGTAGAGGCGGCCGAACAGCTGGTAGAGAAAGGCCGATTCGTTGGACGAGCGCCCCGAGGTGTAGAGCTCCAGCTTCCAGGGATCGTCGAGGGCGCGCAACTCGGCGCCGATCTCGGCGAAGGCGTCCGCCCAGCTGACCGGGCGATAGGTGTCGCTGGCAGCGTCGTAGCGCATCGGGTGGGTGAGCCGGCCCTGGTCTTCCAGGTCGTGGTCGGTCCAGGTGCGCAGTTCGCTCAAGGTATGGGCAGCGAAGAATTCCGGGGTGGTGCGCTTGCGCGTGGCCTCCCAGGCCACCGCCTTGGCGCCGTTCTCACAGTATTCGAAGGTGTGCGGCGTCTTGGGATCGGGCCAGGCGCAACTCGGACAGTCGAAGCCGCCCGGCTTGTTCATGGTCAGCAGGGCCTTGTTGCCGCGCATCAGCACCTTCTGCCGACTCAGGTGCTGGGTCACGGCATTGAGCGCGCCCCAGCCCCCGGCGGTGCCTTTTTCCTGGGTGCCGTGCAGGGGTTGCGCGGAAGATTGGGCGGCGTGCTTGGTCATGTTCACCTCTGGAGCGGAGTCGGGCAGGCGCCGACAGGTACCTAGAGGGGAACCTGGAAAATGGGCGGGTGTTCCACCGCCTGGCTTGCCGCGCCGACGAGCGCGCGGGCCGCAACACCGCTTCGTTGCCCCGCTCCGGGCCGCGCCAAAGCGGTCGGCGACTGCTAGGCTGGAGGCTTCTTCAGCGAGCGGGAAAGCCCACCATGGCCAGTCATATCCTCGACCATCGCATCCTCGGCGAATCCCTGCAGGCGGTGGAGATCGGTCTCGATCCCGGCGAGACGGTGATCGCCGAGGCTGGTGCCATGACCTACATGGAGGCCGACATCGACTTCACCGCACGCATGGGCGACGGCTCCGCCGGCCTGCTCGGCAAACTCTGGGGCGCCGGCAAGCGCATGCTCGGCGGCGAGTCGCTGTTCATGACCCATTTCACCAACGACGGCCGCGAAAAGCGCCACGTCGCCTTTGCCGCGCCCTATCCGGGGCAGGTGATTCCGCTGGACCTCGCCGCCCTCGGCGGCACCCTGTTCTGCCAACGCGATTCCTTTCTTTGCGCGGCCAAGGGCACCCGCATCGGCGTGGCCTTTACCCGCCGCCTGGGCGCCGGCTTCTTTGGTGGCGAGGGCTTCATCCTGCAGCGGCTGGAGGGCGATGGCATGGCCTTCGTGCATGCCGGTGGCACGGTGATCCGCAAGGAACTCAGGGGCGAGACCCTGCGCCTGGATACCGGTTGCCTGGTGGGTTTCACCCGTGGCATCGATTACAACATCCAGCTGGCCGGTGGCCTGCGCAGCATGCTGTTCGGCGGCGAAGGCCTGGTGCTGGCGACCCTGAGCGGCCACGGCACCGTGTGGATTCAGACCTTGCCCTTTTCCCGGCTAGCCGGCCGGGTCCAGGCCGCGGCCGGCGGCGTCACGGGGGAACGCCGCGCGGGCGGCGACTGATCCCTCTCGGGCCCTAGGCCCGCTGCAGGGCGCTCTGGGGCGCCATGCGTTCCAGCCAGTCACGCCAGCGCACCCGGCTGTCGTGGACCAGCCAGCCGTCCTGGCGGGCGAAGCTTTCCGACAGCCAGAGGCCGCGGGTCGATACCGGCAGGCGCTGGCCGGCGGACAGGGTGTAGAGCTCGCCGGTGGGCTTGCCGTCGTCCAGGGCGACCAGATAGAGATCCGGGCGTTGCCGCGCCAGGCGCGCCAGCAACTGGCCGTTCTCGATCTTCTCGTCGACGTGGAACAGACTCGGCGCCTTGCACTCCTTGGGCAGCTCCAGCAGCAGGTCATAGACCAGCTGCAGCGAGGCGGTGGGGGTGTGCACATAGGCGCGAGGGCGCTCCAGCAACGCCAGGCTGCCGCAACGCACCGGCCGCGCCGCACCCGAGCGCGGGGTCAGGCGAAAGGCCACGTCCTCGCGATAGGGCAGGGCCGGGGCATAGGGCGTCGGCAGCCAGGTGTCGGCGAAGCGGCCGGCCAGCCAGCCGCGCGGCGTCTCGATCAGGCACTCCTCGGCCACCTCCTGCACGGCGGTGAGCAGCGGCAGGGCCAGTTCGTGGGTCGGGATGTAACCGGAGATCAGCTTGAGCACCACGTCGCCCCGATCGGGCCGGCGCTGGCGCACCAGCAGCCAGTGGTCCTGGCCCTGCCAGTTCAGCGTCAGGCGTACCGAGACACCCAGGTTGGCGAGCCTGGCGCTGAAGTGCTGGGCATCGTCGATCTCGATGGGCTTGCGCCGCTCCAGCATCTCGCTGAAATTCAGCGGTTGGCCGAGGGCCTGGTAGGTGAGGCCATCATGATTGGCCTCGACCGAAAGGGGCAGGGTCTTGAACGCCTTGGGATTGTGGCGGGCGATGAGCTGGGGCATGGCCGACTCCTGTTTGTTGTATGCCGCGGACGCGCCGTCCCGGGCGACCGGGCAGGGCGTCCAGCGGACGAAGGCAAGGGTTCAGCGAAACGCTCTGGATCAGGGCCGAGCGGTGATCACTTCGGCCAGGGTACGAACATTATGTGACAGGTGCAGGGGATCGATAGTGCCGACTATCGCACCGCTCACCCCCGGCTCGCCGAACACCCGGGCGAAGCTGGCCCGCACCGGATCCTGGCCGGCGCCGAGTACGGCGTGACCGCTGGCCAGGGCCTTCTTGATCAGGATGCCCTTGCCCTGGGCGGCCGCGGCCTGGATCACCGGGATCTCGGCGTCTTCGTTGAGGTTGAAGGTGACCATGGCGCAATCGCCGGCTTCCAGGGCTTTCAGGCCGCCGGCGACGGTCTTGCCGGAAAAGCCGAAGGCGCGGATCAGGCCTTCGCGCTTGAGCTCGGCCAGGGTCTGGTAGCAGCCGCTGTTCTGGAGGATGGCCAGGTCGTTGCCATCGGAATGCACCAGCACCAGGTCCAGCCAGTCGGTCTCCAGGCGCCGCAGGCTGCGTTCCACCGAGCGGCGGGTGTGGGCCGGACTGAAGTCGAAGCTGGACAGACCGCCCTCGAATTCCTCGCCGACCTTGCTGGCGATCACCCAGTGCTGGCGCTGGCCGCGCAATAGCGGACCCAGGCGTTCTTCGCTGCGGCCATAGGCCGGGGCGGTGTCCAGCAGATTGATGCCCAGTTCGCGGGCAAGACTCAGCAGGTCCGCGGCGCTGCGGTCGTCGGGGATGGTGAAGCCACTGGGATACTTCACGCCCTGGTCACGCCCGAACTTGACCGTACCCAGGCCCAGCGGGGAGATCTCCAGGCCGGTGCTGCCCAGCGGACGATGCAGACCGTGCAGGGTGCGCAAACTCATGGCAGCAGTTCCTCCCAGAAGGGCACGGCCACCGGCGGTTGCGGATGGGCGGGCAGGGCGGGGTGCTGTCCCGGCGCGATGCCGTCGCGGTCGAGGTTGGCCAGGACACGGTCGGCCAGGTCCGGCGACAGGGCCAGCTTGGTCGGCCAGCCCACCAGCAGGCGGCCTTCCTCGGCGAGGAAGGCGTTGTCCGGGCGTACCAGTCCGGATTGCGCCGGCTCGGCGCGATCCACGCGCAGGGTCGCCCAGCGCGCGCCGGCGAAGTCGATCCAGGGCAGCAGGCGCTGCAATTCCTCGCGCGCCGTGGCGATCTGCGCCTGGGGTTCGCGCGCCACGCCCTCGGCTTCGGCCAGGTCGCCACCCAGGTACCACAGCCACTGGCCATCGGCGGTGGGGTGGCTGGTGATGGTCACCCGCGGCTTGGGGCCGCCACCCAGGCAGTGGGCATAGAGGGGTTTGAGCATGGGGCCCTTGACCACCACCATGTGCAGCGGGCGACGCTGCATGGCCGGTTGTTCCAGGTGGAGCGCCTGGAGCAGCTCGGCCATGCCGGCACCGGCGGTAAGCACGATGCGCCGGGCGCGGATCGGCTGGCCGTCCACCACCAGGCCGGTCAGTTCGCCGGCTTCGCGCAGCGGTTGCAGCTCATGGCCGGCCAGCAGGCTGTCGCCGGCCAGCTCGGCGAGGCGCGCGACCAGGCTGGGCACGTCCAGCACCAGTTCGGCCAGGCGATAGACCTTGCCCTTGAAGGCGCGATCGCGCAGGGCCGGGGGCAGTTCGTCGCCCTTGACCGCATCCACCCGGCCGCGCACCGCCTTGCTGGCGAAGAAGCTGGTGAGGTTGCCGGCCAGGCTGCCTGGCGACCAGAGGTAATGGGCTTCGGAGAGCAGGCGCACGCCGGAAAGGTCCAGCTCGCCGCTGCCGGCCAGGCTCTCGCGCCAGCGCCGCGGCATGTCGGCGATGGCCTCGGAGGCACCGGTGAGCATCCCGGTGAGGGCGTACTTGGTGCCGCCATGGATGATGCCCTGGGACTTGCCGCTCTGGCCGCCGCCCAGGGCGCCGGTCTCCACCAGCACGGTGGCGTAGCCGGCGCGTCGGAGGCGGGCGTTGAGCCAGAGGCCGGCGACGCCGCCGCCGACGATGAGGATATCGGTGGACCAGGGTTGGGACATGAACGGCCTGCTCGGATGATCGGCAAAGAGGCGATTTTACACGCTCCTCGCCGCCGCTGGTCTCAATGCCCGGTGCTGCCGGAAAACAGCTGGATCACCACCACCCCGGCGACGATCAACCCCATGCCCAGCATGGCCGGCAGGTCCAGCTTCTGGTCGTAGAGGAAGGCCGCGGCGATGCTCACCAGCACGATGCCAAGGCCAGCCCAGATGGCGTAGGCGATGCCCACCGGGATGCTGCGCACCACCAGGGTCAGCATCCAGAAGGCCAGGCCGTAGCCACAGACGACCAGGATCAGCGGCAGCGGCTTGCTGAAACCGCTGATGGCCTTCATGGAGGTCGTGGCGACCACTTCGGCGGCGATGGCGACGGCCAGGTAGATGTATCCGCTCATGAGGCTTCCTCCTATTGAATGCCTCCATTGTGCCTTTCCAGGCGATAGGTGAAAGTTGATACCTATCTGTTGTGGAGATGGCTCGTGCAGTGGAATCTTGAGCAGCTGGAGATCTTCGTCGGCATCGCCGAGGGGGCGAGTTTCTCGGCCATGGCGCGGCGTCTGGGCCGGGCGCAATCGGCGATCAGCTCGGCCATCGCCCTGCTGGAAACCGACCTGGGCGTGGCGCTGTTCGTGCGCAGCAATGGCCGCACGCCGGTCATCACCGCGGCCGGTCTGGCCCTGCTGGAGGAGGCGCGCGAGGTGCTGCGCCAGTGCCAGCGCCTGGACAGCCGGGCCCAGGCCCTCTGCGCCGGACAGGAACCGCTGCTGCGCCTGGCCCTGGACGAAGCCATGCCCTACCAGCCGGTGCTCGATGCCCTGGACGCCCTGGCCGCGGCCTTTCCGCACCTGGAGGTCCAGCTCACCAGCGGCGCCCAGGGCGATGTGGCGCGCAAGCTGCTGACCGACCAGGCCGACCTCGGCCTGCTGTTTCGCCATGAGCACATGCCCGAGGCCCTGGAGCGCCAGGCCCTGGGCGATGTCGCTCAGGTCACCGCCTGCGGTGCCCAGCATCCCCTGGCGCGCCAGCAGGGCGTGGGGCGGCGCGAACTGGCCCGCCACCGCCAGCTGCTGATCGCGCCGCTGGAGAATCCCTATCCCGGCGGCGAGCAGATCGCCCCCCAGGTCTGGCGCGCCGACAGCTTCTACCTGCTCGCCGAATTGCTGATGCGCGGCCTGGGCTGGGGCTGGCTACCGCGGCACGTGGCGCGCTATCCCACCTACCAGGGATTGCTGGCCGAACTGGCCTGCGACTGGGTACCGCCGGCCCTGGTGGTGGAACTGGCCTGGCGCCGCAATGCCGCGCCGGGGCCGGCCGCGCGCTGGCTGGCGCAGCGCCTGGCGGAAGAGTTGCGGGCGATCGGTTGAATCGACGTGTTGGGCTTCGCTGCGCTCAGCGCCAACCTACGAGTGCTCTGCGTAGGTTGGGCTGAGCGCAGCGAAGCCCAACAAGACGGACCCCCAGCACTCGCCCACGGCCCATCCCGACGAAAGCCCATTCTGGCCAGATCCGTGGGCCAGCTTGACCAGCGCCAGGTTGCCCGGGCTGCAATACTCGGCTCATCCCTTTCCTGCCGGTGACGATCGCCATGACCACACCTCCCGCCCTCGGCCAGCGCTATGTCTTCGTCGTCCTGGCACTGATCTTTCTCGCCCTGCTGGTCTCGGCGGGCGTGAGGTCCACCCCGGGCGTATTGCTCCTGCCGCTGCAGGAGACCTTTGGCTGGAGTCGCGAGACGGTCTCGCTTTCCGCCGCCATCGGCATCTTCCTTTATGGCCTGGTAGGCCCCTTCGCCGCGGCCCTCATGCAGACCCTCGGCATTCGCCGCACCCTGCTCGGCGGCCTGACCCTGATCAGCCTGGCCACCGCCCTGAGCACCCTGATGCGCGAACCCTGGCAACTGGTCGCCACCTGGGGCGTGCTCAGTGGCCTGGGCACCGGTTGCGTGGCCATGGTGCTGGGCGCGGCCATCGTCAATCGCTGGTTCGTCGCCCGGCGGGGGCTGATGATGGGGCTGCTGGCGGCCAGCACCGCCACCGGCAATCTGGTATTCCTGCCGCTGCTGGCCCAGCTCGCCAGTCATGAGGGCTGGCAGACCGTGGTGCTGACCGTGGCCGTGGCCAGCGCCGTCCTGATCCCGCTGGTGGCCTGGCTGCTGCCGGAGCGGCCGGCGGACATCGGCCTGCGGCCCCATGGCGCTCCGGCGGACTACCAGGCACCCGCGGCCTCCGCACCGGGCAATCTGTTTCGCGTGACCCTCGGTACCCTGGCCATGGCCAGCCGGCGGCGCGATTTCTGGCTGCTGTTCCTGACCTTCTTCGTCTGCGGCTTCACCACCAATGGCCTGATCGGCACCCACTTCATCGCCATGGGCCACGATCACGGGCTGTCCCAGGTGCAGGCCGCCGGGATCCTCGCGCTGATGGGCATCTTCGATCTGGTGGGCACCACCGCCTCCGGCTGGCTGACCGACAGATACGATCCGCGCCGCCTGCTGTTCGTCTACTACAGCCTGCGCGGCCTCTCGCTGATCTACCTGCCGTTCTCCGGCTTCGCCCCCGAGCAGCTGCTGCTGTTCGGCATCTTCTACGGCCTGGATTGGATCGCCACGGTGCCGCCCACGGTCAAGCTGACCAACCAGAGCTTTGGTGAAAAGAGCGCGCCGGTGGTGTTCGGCTGGGTGTTCTGCGGCCACATGCTCGGCGCCGCCTGCGCGGCCTTCCTGGCCGGTGCCCTGCGCGAGCACTTCGGCTCCTACCAGGAGGCCCTGGTGCTGGCCGGCCTGACCGGCCTGCTGGCGGCGCTGATGGCCCTCTGGATCGGCCGGCCGAGCGCCGCGGGTGCCGGGCGCTCGGCCGTGCCCGAGGCGGGCTAAGCGGGCTTCAGGTCCAGCGGCACGGCGGTTGGCGCGCGGTGCAGCATCGAGGCCGGGATCGCCAGGATCAGCAGGCCGCTGACGAACAGGCAGGCGCCGAGCACATAGGTACCGTTGTTGATGTCGCCGGTGAGGGTTTCCATGGTCGCGGTGATCATGGAGCCGGTGAAGCCGGAGAGGTTGCCGATGGCGTTGATCATGCCGATGCCCGCCGCGGCGGCCACGCCGGAGAGCAGGGTGCCGGGCAGCGACCAGAAGATCGGCATCAGCGCCAGCAGGCCCGAGGCGGCCACGGTGAGGAAGAAGATCGACAACACGATGTTGTGGCTGAACCAGGCGCTCAGCACCAGGCCCAGGGCGCCGACGAAGGCCGGCACCGCGGCGTGCATCCGCTGCTCGCCGGTGCGTGTCGAGTGGCGGGCGTTGAGCAGCATGACCACCAGGGCGACGCTGTAGGGGATGGCGGTGAGCAGGCCGATCTGCAGGCTGCCGCTGACCCCGGCATTCTTGATGATCGAAGGCATCCAGAAGGCCAGGCCATAGAAGCCGGTGTTGAAGGTCAGCAGGATGAACACCAGCAGCCAGACCCGCGGATTGAAGAACACCTCGCCGAGCCGCGACGCCTTGCCGGCGTTCTGCTGCTCCAGGTTGCGCTTGAGCAGGGCCTTCTCCCGGGCGTCCAGCCAGGGCGCCTTGTCGATGTTGTCGCTCAGGCAGCAGAACACCACCACCGCCATGATGATCGAGGGCACCCCTTCCACCAGCAGCATCCACTGCCAGCCGGCCAGGCCGTGCCAGTTGTGCAGGCTGCTCATCAGCCAGCCGGAGAGCACGCCGCCAAAGCTCAGGCTGAAGGGCAGGGCGATTAGGAAGCCCGACATCACCCGACTCTGCCGGCGGGTCGGAAACCAGTAGTTGAGATAGAGGATCACCCCGGGAAAGAAGCCCGCCTCGCACACGCCCAGCAGGAAGCGCAGCACATAGAAGAGGGTGCTCGACTGCAGGCCGAACAATTGCGCCAGCGGCTGGGTGAAGGCCACCGCCATGGAGATGATCGCCCAGGTCAGCATGATGCGGGCGATCCAGAAGCGCGCGCCGTAGCGGTGCAGCAGCAGGTTGCTGGGGACCTCGAAGAGGAAGTAGCCCCAGAAGAACATGCTGGCGCCAAGGGCATAGACGGTGTTGCTGAAGCCGAGGTCGTCGAGCATGTCCAGCTTGGCGAAGCCGACGTTGACCCTGTCCAGGTAGGCGGCGATGTAGCACAGCAGCAGGATCGGCAGGATGCGCAGCACCACCTTGCGATAGGTGCGTTCTTCGAAGGCGTCGCCAGCGGCGCCCTGGGGAGCGGTGGTCTCGAACATGGGAATGACCTTCGGGGCCTTGGGGCCCGTTGTTGTTATTGAAGAGGTCGAAGGCGGCCGGGGATGCAGGGTGGCCGTCTGAATCGCCAGGCCACTCTAGGAGCGGGAGCGATTCTTTCCCAATGGCATTTGCGGATCATTCGATAACGGCGCGTTATCGAAGCCTCTAGTCTGCGGACTCCTCGCGACCGGCATGGCTCAGCAGGATGGCGGCGAATTCCCGGGCCGCCTCGCCGAGGGGTTCGCCCTTGCGGGTGAGGATGCCGTAGTCCTGCGCCGGCAGGTGCAGCGGCAGCTCCAGGGCACTGAGCGCGCCGCTGGCGAGATAGGGCTCGACCATGGCCTCCGGCAGCATGCCGATCATGGGGCCGGCGCGCAGCACCTGGAGAAAGGTCTGCATGGAGATGGTGTCGATGGTGTTGCTCGGCACCGGCAGGCCGGCGGCGGCGAAGGCCCGCTCCATGCGCCCGCGGATGGGCGTGCCCTTGGGATAGAGGATCCAGGGCCAGGCCAGCACCTGGTCGAGGCCCACGGGGCCGCTGCCCACCAGTGGGTGATCGGCGTTGACCACGAAGCGGAAGGGCTCCGGCGCCAGGGGCTGGAAGTCGAAGCGCTGGGCCTGGGCTTCGTCGGTGAAGCGCGCCACCGCCAGGTGCAGCAGCTTGTCGTCGAGCATCTCCATCAGGTGATCGCTGGTCTGCTCCATCACCTCGATGGCCAGCAGCGGCCAGCGCTGCTTGATGGCGACGATGGCCTGCGGCAGGGCCACCGCCGTGGCGGCGAAGATGCCGCCGACCTTGAGCTGGCCGTGGCCACCGCGCCTCAGGCTGTCGATCTGCTCGGCGAAGTCGCGGGCATCGTTGAGCGCCACCCGGGCATAGCGCAGCACGTGCTCGCCCAGTGCCGTGGGCGGCATGCTGCGCGGCTGGCGCTCGAACAGGGCGAAGCCCAGCAGGTGCTCGATCTCCTTGAGCATCTTGCTGATCGCCGGCTGGCTGAGATTCATCTGCTGCGCCGCCAGGTGCATGTTGCGGGTACGCCCCAGGGTGTCGATCAGCAGCAGGTGGCGAAACTTGAGCCAGTGGCAGATCTGGCTGAACGACGGCTCGGACACGCATGCCTCCCAGGCGATAAGCGCAGGTTATCGAATGATGAAATAAGCCCATTTGAGTTTATCAGTCCGGCTGCCTAGCGTGGACCCATCAGCCCTGGAGTCCTGCCCATGTCCCTTCGTCTCTCGCCTGCCAACACCCTTCCCACCGATGGCCTGGCCGGCACCCTGGTGGGCCGCGCCTGGGTGCCCGGCCCGCTGGCCGGTCCCTCGCCCGTGGTGCTGCGCGAAGACGGCGTCTTCGATGTCTCCCAGCGTTTCGCCACCCTCAGCGCCCTGTTCGAGGAGGAAGCGCCGCTGCAGGCCCTGCGCGACACCCCCGGGCGCTACCTCGGCAGCGTGGAGGAGTTGCTGGCCAACAGCGGCGAGCAGGCGGATGCAGACCGTCTGCACCTGCTGCCGCCGGCCGATCTGCAGGTGATCAAGGCCGCCGGGGTGACCTTTGCCGCCAGCATGCTGGAGCGGGTGATCGAGGAACAGGCTGGCGGCGATGCCGGGCGCGCCGTGGCCATCCGCGAGCAGGTGCAGGCGGTGATCGGCGCGGACCTGCAGGGTCTGGAGCCAGGCAGTCCGCGCGCCCAGGCGCTCAAGGCGCTGCTGATCGAGAAGGGCATGTGGTCGCAGTACCTGGAGGTGGGCATCGGCCCGGACGCCGAGATCTTCACCAAGGCGCCGGTGCTGGCCGCGGTCGGCAGTGGCAGCGCCATCGGCATCCACCCCGTGTCCCAGTGGAACAATCCCGAGCCCGAGGTGGTGCTGGTGGCCGACAGCCGCGGTCGCCTGCATGGCGCCACCCTGGGCAACGACGTCAACCTGCGCGACATCGAGGGCCGCAGCGCCCTGCTGCTGAGCAAGGCCAAGGACAACAACGCCTCCTGCGCCCTGGGGCCCTTCATCCGCCTGTTCGACGAGACCTTCGATCTCGACCAGGTCCGCCAGTGCGTGGTGACCCTGGAGGTCCAGGGCGAAGACGGCTTCCGACTCCAGGGCAGCAGCTCCATGGCGCAGATCAGTCGCGACCCCACCGATCTCGCCGCCCAGACCCTCAATGCCAACCACCAGTATCCCGACGGCTTCGTGCTGTTTCTCGGCACCCTGTTCGCGCCGACCCAGGACCGTGACGCCCCGGGCGGCGGCTTCACCCATAAGGTGGGTGACCGGGTGAGCATCGCCAGCCCGCTGCTGGGGACCCTGCACAACCGGGTGACCACCAGCGACCAGGCCCCGGCCTGGCGCTTCGGCCTCGGCGCCCTGATGCACAACCTGGCCGCCCGCGGCCTGCTGGGCCGCTGATCCTTTCTTTCCTAATAACAACTAGAGACCATCATGACTTCCGCCAAACGCCCGCTGCGCAGCCAGCTCTGGTTCGATGACCCTGCCCACGCCGACATGACCGCGCTCTATGTCGAGCGCTACATGAACTACGGCCTGACCCGCGACGAACTCCAGTCCGGTCGTCCCATCATCGGCATCGCCCAGACCGGCAGCGATCTCACCCCCTGCAATCGTCACCACCTGGAACTGGCCCAGCGGGTCAAGGCCGGTATCCGCGATGCCGGTGGCATCCCCATGGAATTCCCGGTGCATCCCATCGCCGAGCAGAGTCGCCGGCCCACCGCGGCCCTGGATCGCAACCTGGCCTACCTCGGTCTGGTGGAGATCCTGCATGGCTTCCCGCTGGATGGCGTGGTGCTCACCACCGGCTGCGACAAGACCACCCCGGCCTGCCTGATGGCCGCGGCCACCACCGATCTGCCGGCCATCGTGCTCTCCGGCGGGCCCATGCTCGACGGGCATTTCAAGGGCGAGCTGATCGGCTCCGGCACCGTGCTCTGGCATGCGCGCAACCTGCTGGCGACCGGCGAGATCGACTACGAGGGCTTCATGGCCCTGACCACCGCCGCCTCGCCCTCGGTAGGCCACTGCAACACCATGGGCACGGCCCTGTCGATGAATGCACTGGCCGAGACCCTGGGCATGTCGCTGCCGGGGTGCGCCAGCATCCCCGCGCCCTACCGTGAGCGCGGCCAGATGGCCTATGCCACCGGCAAGCGCATCTGCCAGCTGGTGCTGGACGACGTCCGTCCCTCGCAGATCATGACCCGCGAGGCCTTCGAAAACGCCATCGTGGTGGCCTCGGCCCTGGGCGCCTCCAGCAACTGCCCGCCGCACCTGATCGCCATCGCCCGGCACATGGGCATCGAATTGTCGCTGGACGACTGGCAGCGCCTGGGCGAGGACATCCCGCTGCTGGCCAACTGCATGCCCGCCGGCAAGTACCTCGGCGAGGGCTTCCACCGCGCCGGCGGGGTGCCGGCGGTGCTCCACGAATTGCTCAAGGCCGGTCGCCTGCATGGCGACTGCCTGACCGTCTCCGGCAAGACCATCGGCAGCATCGCCGAGGGCGCCGCCAGCGCCGATCCCGCGGTGATCCAGCCCTACGAGGCGCCGCTCAAGCACCGCGCCGGCTTCATCGTGCTCAGCGGCAACTTCTTCGATAGCGCCATCATGAAGATGTCGGTGGTGGGCGAGGCCTTCCGTCAGACCTACCTGGCCGAGCCGGGCAAGGAAAACAGCTTCGAGGCGCGGGCCATCGTCTTCGAGGGCCCGGAGGACTATCACGCACGCATCGACGATCCGGCGCTGGACATCGACGAGCGCTGCATCCTGGTGATCCGCGGCGCCGGGCCGGTGGGTTATCCGGGCAGTGCCGAGGTGGTCAACATGGCGCCCCCGGCGGCGCTGATCAAGAAGGGCATCGATTCCCTGCCGTGCCTGGGCGACGGTCGCCAGAGCGGCACCTCGGCCAGCCCCTCGATCCTCAACATGTCGCCGGAGGCGGCGGTGGGTGGCGGCCTGGCGCTGCTCAAGACCAATGACCGGCTGCGCGTGGACCTCAATGCCCGCAGCGTCGATGTTCTGCTCGACGATGCCGAACTGGAACGCCGCCGCGCCGAATGGACGCCCAACCTGCCGCCGGCCCAGACCCCCTGGCAGGAGCTCTATCGGCAACTGGTGGGCCAGCTCTCCACCGGCGGCTGCCTGGAGCCGGCCACCCTGCACCTCAAGGTGATCGCCCGTGAGGGCGGGGTGCCGCGGCATTCGCATTAGGTTGAACAGGCTCGCACTGGCGGCCGGGCTTCATTAAGCTCTGCCGCCATGAATCGTACCCTCTATAGCCTGATCTTCACCCTGGCCTTGCCCTTCATCCTGCTGCGCCTGCTGTGGCGCGGTCGCAAGGCTCCCGCCTACCGGCAACGCATCGGCGAGCGCCTGGCGCTGGGCTTGCCAGCGGTGCCGCCCGGCGGCATCTGGGTACACGCGGTGTCGGTGGGGGAGAGCATCGCCGCGGCGCCGGTGATCCGCGCCCTGCGCCAGCGTCATCCCGATCTGCCGATCACCGTGACCTGCATGACGCCCACCGGCTCGGAGCGCATCCGCGCCCTGTTCGGCGATGACGTCCACCACTGCTATCTGCCCTACGACCTGCCCTGGCTGGCCGGGCGCTTCCTCGACCGGCTCAGGCCCAGCCTGGGGGTGGTGATGGAGACCGAACTCTGGCCCAACCTCATCCACCAGGCGGCGCGGCGCAACATTCCCATCGCCCTGGCCAATGGCCGGCTGTCCGAGCGTTCGGCGCGGGGCTATGGAAAGCTGGGCGGGGTGACCGGGCCGATGCTGGCGGAACTGGCCTGGCTGGCGGTGCAGACGCCGGTGGAAGCCGAGCGCTTTCGCGCCCTCGGTGCTCGCGCCGAGCGGGTCACGGTGACCGGCTCCATCAAGTTCGACCTGCGCATCGATCCCGCGCTGCCGGTCCGCGCCGCAGAGCTGCGCCAGGGCTGGGACCAGCGCCCGGTATGGATCGCCGCCAGTACCCATGTCGGCGAAGACGGCATCCTGCTCCAGGCCCATCGCCAACTGCTGGCCGCACACCCCGATGCCTTGCTGATCCTGGTGCCGCGCCATCCCGAGCGCTTTCCGGAGGTATTGGCCGAGGTGCGTCGTGAAGGCTTCGGCGTGGTGCAGCGCTCGACGGGAGAGAGGGTGCAGCCGCAGACCCAGGTGCTGCTGGGCGACACCATGGGCGAATTGCTGTTTCTCTACGCCCTGGCCGAGGTGGCCTTCGTCGGCGGCAGCCTGATCGAGCGCGGCGGTCACAATCCGCTGGAGCCGGCCGCCCTTGGCCTGCCGGTGCTCAGTGGTCCGCACGTGTTCAATTTTCTCGACATCGTCGCCCAGCTGCGCGACGCCGGCGCCCTGGAAACCGTGGCGGAAGCACCCGCGATCGCTGCCGCCGTGGCCCGGCTCTGGGCCGAACCGGTAGAAGCCGCGCGGCGTCGTCAGGCGGGCCTGGCGGTACTGGCCGCCAATCAGGGCGCGCTGGAGCGCCTGCTCTCCGGACTGGATGGACTGCTCAAGCCCTGAGCCGAGCGCGCCGGCAAGACGTCGGCGCGGGTCTTGGCCAGGTCCGGCGGCAGGAAGTCGCGATCCGGGTCGTAGTGGGGGTCGAGATAGCCGGACAGGGCCAGCAGGTCATTGGGCGCCAGGGTGCCAGCCGCCTGCTTGAGTCTCAGAGTGTCGAGGATGTAGTTGTAGCGGGCGTCGTTGTACTGGCGCACGGCGTTGTACAGCAGCCGCTGGGCGTCGAGCACGTCGACGATGGTGCGGCTGCCGACCTGGTAGGCGATCTCGGTGGCTCTCAGGGCGCGCTGGCTGGAGGCGATGGACAGCCGCCGGGCGCGCACCTGCTCGATGTCGGTGTTGATCGCCCGGTGGGCGTTGCGGGTGTTCTGCACCACCTGGCGGCGCAGACTCTCCTGGCGCTGTTCGCTCTGGTCCAGTTGCTGATAGGCCTGGCGCGCCTGAGAGCTGGTGGCGCCGCCGCTGTACAGCGGTACCTCGACCTGGATGCCGATGCTGCGGCTGTTGACCGGGCTGCCGAACAGGGACAGCTGCTCGGCGTTGGGCAGATTCACCGCGTCGTTGTCGCTGTGGCTGTAGCGCGCCACCGCATCCACCGTCGGCAGGTGCCCGGCGCGGCGCTGGCGCAAGGTCTCCTGGGCGGCGTTGACGCCCTGGCCGGCGGCTAGCAGCTGCAGATTCTGGCGCATGGCGGTGTCCACCCACAGCCGCGCATCGTTGGGTTGCGGCGGCAGGATCGGCAGGTCGTGGCGGATGCCGGCGATGCTGCCGTAGTCGCGGTCGGTCAGCCGGGTCAGCGCCTGGAAGGCGTCGGCCACCTGCTGCTCGCTCTGGGAGCGGTTGGCCTGGGCGTTGTCGAAGCTGGCCTGGGCCTGGAGCACGTCGGTGTCGTCGGTCAGACCGACCTTGTAGCGCTCGCGGGACTGGTCCAGCTGGCGATACAGCGCCTTTTCCTCGGCGCGGGCGGTGGCCAGGGCGTCCTGGGCGCGCAGGGCGCTGAAATATCCCTCGGCGGTCTGCAGGATGAGTTGCTGCTGGGCGGCGGAGAATTGCAGCTCGGCCTGCTCGGTGGCGGCCTGGGCGGCCTTGAGCTGGAACCAGCGGTCGGCGCGGAACAGCGGCTGGCTGAGGCTGGCCTGGATCAGCTGGCTGCTGCGGTCGCTGTCGTAGCGGCCACCCTGGACGCCCAGCGCCGGATTGTCCTTGAGCTGCAGGCTGGTATGGGTGTCGTTGAACTGGGCGCCGAGTCCGATCTGCGGCAGCAGGCCGGCGCGCGCCTGGGGCACCGCCTCGCGCTGCGCGCCGAGCCCGGCACGTTCGGCGGCGAGGTCGGCGTTGTTGTCCAGCGCTTCGCGATAGACGTCGAGCAGGCCATTGCCGGCGACCTGGGCCTGGACCAGGCCGGCCGAGCTGCAGAGCGCCGCGAGCAGCAGGAATCTTCGCATTCTTGGAGCCTTCCTTGAGGGACCGCGCCAGTGTAGTGGCTTCGTCCGAATCCGCCATAGGAGAGGAAATAGCGGTCGAAGTTTCTGCCGCTCTGGGTTTACACTGGCCGCGTTCTTGTCGGGGTGCGCTACGAGGCGCTGAGATCGGGTAGTCCCGGATCCCGTTGAACCTGATCAGGCTAGGCGCGCCGCATGGCGGTGCGTCAACCTGCGTAGGGAACAAGAGGGCGTCCGCCGTCTCCATCCGTGGTCGCCATCCGTCCGGGCTTGCGTCTTCTTGCGTGCCCACCCTTCGTCCAGGTTCTTCCCTCGGCAACGCGCCCACCAGGAGAGCCTCGATGAACAAGCAGAACAACGTCACCGACTTCACCCGCGTCGACCGCCAGTCCACCCAGCCGCTGCCCAATTCGCGCAAGGTCTACCTGACCGGCTCGCGTCCCGACATCCGCGTGCCGGTGCGGGAAATCGCCCTCGCCGACACCCCCACCGCCTTTGGCGGCGAGCAGAACGCCCCGGTGTGCGTCTACGACACCTCCGGTCCCTACACCGATCCGGCGGTGCGCATCGACCTGCGCAAGGGCCTGCCGGACGTGCGTTCGCGCTGGATCGAAGAGCGCGGCGACACCGAGCTGCTGGCCGGGCTGTCTTCCGAATTCGGCCAGGCGCGCCTCGCCGATCCGAGTCTCGCCGCCCTGAGATTCGACCTGGCGCGCCAGCCGCGCCGGGCCAAGGCCGGGCGCAACGTCTCCCAGATGCACTATGCCCGCCAAGGCATCGTCACCCCGGAGATGGAATACATCGCCATCCGCGAGAACATGAAGCTGCAGGAGGCCCGCGCCGCCGGCCTGCTCGGCAACCA
Organism: Pseudomonas sp. AS2.8; assembly: GCF_014190935.1. Taxonomy (NCBI): domain Bacteria; kingdom Pseudomonadati; phylum Pseudomonadota; class Gammaproteobacteria; order Pseudomonadales; family Pseudomonadaceae; genus Pseudomonas; species Pseudomonas sp. AS2.8. Next base: position 110,420 of record NZ_JACHVV010000004.1, on the reverse strand, counting down.
GCACCGCGGCCAGAGTTTCGGCGCCAGCATCCCCCAGGAGATCACCCCGGAATTCGTTCGCGACGAGGTGGCCCGCGGCCGCGCCATCATCCCGGCCAACATCAACCACCTGGAGCTGGAGCCGATGATCATCGGCCGCAACTTCCTAGTGAAGATCAACGGCAACATCGGCAACAGCGCCCTGGGTTCCTCCATCGAGGAAGAGGTGGAGAAGCTGACCTGGGGCATCCGCTGGGGCGCCGACACCGTGATGGACCTATCCACCGGCAAGCACATCCACGAGACCCGCGAGTGGATCATCCGCAACTCGCCGGTCCCCATCGGCACCGTGCCCATCTACCAGGCCCTGGAAAAGGTCGGCGGCGTCGCCGAGGAACTGACCTGGGAGCTGTTCCGCGACACCCTCATCGAGCAGGCGGAGCAGGGCGTGGACTACTTCACCATCCATGCCGGGGTGCGCCTGCACTACGTGCCCCTGACCGCCAAGCGCGTCACCGGCATCGTCTCCCGCGGTGGTTCCATCATGGCCAAGTGGTGCCTGGCGCACCATAAGGAAAACTTCCTCTACACCCACTTCGAAGACATCTGCGAGATCATGCAGGCCTACGACGTGAGCTTCTCCCTGGGTGACGGCCTGCGCCCGGGCTCCATCGCCGACGCCAACGACGCCGCCCAGTTCGGCGAACTGGAAACCCTCGGCGAGCTGACCAAGATCGCCTGGAAGCACGACGTCCAGACCATGATCGAAGGCCCCGGCCACGTGCCCATGCAGCTGATCAAGGAGAACATGGACAAGCAGCTGGAGTGCTGCGACGAGGCGCCGTTCTATACCCTCGGCCCGCTGACCACCGACATCGCCCCCGGCTACGACCACATCACCAGCGGCATCGGCGCCGCCATGATCGGCTGGTTCGGCTGCGCCATGCTCTGCTACGTGACGCCCAAGGAGCACCTCGGCCTGCCCAACAAGGACGACGTCAAGACCGGCATCATTACCTACAAGATCGCCGCCCATGCCGCCGACCTGGCCAAGGGGCATCCCGGCGCCCAGATCCGCGACAACGCCCTGTCCAAGGCGCGTTTCGAATTCCGCTGGGAAGACCAGTTCAACCTCGGCCTGGACCCGGACACGGCGCGCGCCTTCCACGACGAAACCCTGCCCAAGGACTCGGCCAAGGTGGCGCACTTCTGCTCCATGTGCGGACCCAAGTTCTGCTCCATGAAGATCACCCAGGAAGTCCGCGACTACGCCAAGGAAAACGGCCTGACCGACGAGCAGAAGGCCATCGAGGCCGGCTTCCAGGAACAGGCGGCGCGCTTCAAGGACGAAGGCGGGGTGATCTACAAGCAGGTATAGGGCTTTCGTAGGTTGGCGCTGAGCGCAGCGAAGCCCAACGTTGTCCAGGTCGATCCCGCACTGTTGGGCTTCGACGGTAGAGCTGTCTCAGCCTAACCTACGGCTGCCTAGGCCAAGCCCGCACGCTGTTTCCGTAGGTTGGCGCCGAGCGCAGCGAAGCCCAACAATGCCCAGCGGCACCCCACGACGCTGGGTGTCCTCAATCCCTTGCTCACGAGACCCATCATGGCCCAGGCCCCCGGCCTCTACACCCCAACCGTCCCCGTTCCGGCGGACCGCCGCATCCTTGGCGGGCGCGACCTCTTCACCCTCTGGTTCTCCCTCGGCATCGGCCTGATGGTGGCCCAGGCCGGCGCGCTGCTGGCGCCCGGGCTGGGTCTGGCCGATGGCCTGCTGGTGCTGGTGCTCGGCACCGCGGTCGGGGTGCTGCTGCTGGCGGCTGCCGGCCTGGTGGGCAGCGACACCGGTCTGGCCGGCATGAGCGCCCTGGGCCAGAGTCTCGGCCAACGCGGCGCACTGTTGCCGGCGGTGCTCAACATCACCCAGCTGATCGGCTGGGGTGCCTTCGAACTGGTGGTGATGCGCGAGGCGGCCAGCGTGCTGCTGGGCAGCTGGGGCTTGCAGGGCTGGGCCTCGCCGGTGCTCTGGACCCTGGTCTTCGGCGCCCTGGCCACGGCACTGGCGGTGGCCGGTCCGCTGACCTTCGTCCGCCGCTTTCTCAGTCGCTGGGGCATCTGGCTGCTGCTCGGAGCCTGTACCTGGCTGACCCTGGACCTGTTCCTGCGCGCCGACCTGGCCGCGCTCTGGCAGCGCCCGGGCAACGGTTCCCTGACCCAGGCGCTGGGCTTCGACCTGGTGGTGGCCATGCCGCTGTCCTGGCTGCCGGTGATCGCCGACTACACCCGCTTCGCCCGCACCGGTCGCAGCGCCGGTCGCGGCGTCCTGCTGGGCTATTTTTGCGGCAACCTCTGGCTGATGGGTCTGGGCTTCGCCTATACCCTGGCCTTCGCCAGCGGCGGTGAGGCCGACGCTCTGCTGCGCGCCCTGGCCGTGGCCGGCCTGGGCCTGCCACTGCTGCTGATCCTGCTGGACGAGTCGGAAAACGCCTTCGCCGCCTATCACTCGGCAGCCGTGGCGACGGGTTTCCTCGCCCAGGTGAAGATCTGGCAACTGACCCTGGCCATCGGCATCCTCTGCACCCTGCTGGCGCTCCTGGTGCCCCTGGCGCAGTACGAACACTTCCTGCTGCTGATCGGCTCGGTGTTCGCCCCGCTGTTCGGCGTGGTGCTGGTGGATCACTTCCTGCTGCGCCGCCGCAAGGCTCCGCAGCGTGTACGGGCGCTGCGCCTGGAATCCCTGATCGCCTGGGCCCTGGGCGTGGCCGTCTACCACCTGTTGCCGACGCTGCTGCCGGCCTGGGGCGCGACCCTGCCGGCCATCGTGGTGGCCGGCACCGCGCAGGCGCTGTTGGGATTGAAGCGGGTATAGGCCGAGCTGTTGGGCTTCGCTGCGCTCAACCCAACCTACGCCTAACTGCCCTCTCTCCCGCTTGCGGGGGGAGGGTTGGGGTGGGGACAAGTCGGCACGCGTGGATGAGGCTGCGCCGTCATCCACCCTACGACTGAGTCGGATCTGTCGGGCTTCGCTACGCTCAACCCAACCTACGGCGGTTGCGGCCTGACGTAGGTTGGGTTGAGACGGCTCCATCGTCGAAGCCCAACACGGCGGACTACGGCTGCCGCGCCTTGCCCCGGCCCGGGAAATACTCGCCCTTGAGGATGCCATTGAGCTTGGGATAGGGGATCTTCAGCTCCGGGTGGCCCATGGCGTAGGGGGCGATGCTGCCGATGTCGTACTTGAGCGTCAGGGCGCCGAAGTCCAGGGCCACGTTGTTGGTCTTGAGGAAGGGCCACTGCTGGCGGAATTCGGCATCGCCAACGTTGTTGCTGAGCATCCAGGCCTCGCGCGACAGCTGCGCCAGGCGCCAGAATTCGGCTTCCTGCCCCGGCACCAGCATGTCGCCCAGGGTGATCTGCCGGTCGAGATGGCGATCCCAGGTGACGAAGTCGCGGCCGGCCAGGCCATGGGCACCGCCGTTGGCCAGGTAGCTGGAGAATTCGATGATCACCAGGCCGTCATGCTGTTCACGCACCTTGGCCTGCAGATAGCTGCTCCAGCGCGGCTGCGCCTTGGCGAGGAAATCCCGCTCGTAGCTTCCCAGCGAGGCAGGGATGGCCGCGCCCGGCTCGGCGCGGGCCAGGCCCAGCAGGTGCCGCTGCACCAGGGCGTCCAGCGCCGGGTCGCCGAATTCCACGTAGTCGATGTTGATCAGCGGGCAGTCTTCGCCCTGGCAACCGGCCGGGCGGTGCTCCCAGGCCTGGTGGCGAGGCGCGAGGGGTTTGTCGAGGTTGGGGCCGAAGACGCTTTGGCAACCACCGAGCAGCAGGCCGGCGAGCAGGAGGAGCGGGCGGATACGCATGGGATTCCTTGTCATGGAAACGGAGAACGACGGCTTTCGAACCCGTCTGGCCCTATAAGTTTGCCAGGGGCGGGCGGAGGTTTCCCGGCTTGTTGTCCTTTTCGCGACTTGGCGCGCCAGGGGCTGCACGAGCGCAGGCGGCACGCTAGGATGATCTGATCACCTTCAATCAGCGCTGGAGCGCCCATGACCGAAGCCAACGAATCCCAGGCGCCCGCCGTTGAAATCCTGAGTCGCGAAATCTGCTTCCAGGGCTTCTACCGCATGGCCCGTTTCCGGCTGCGCCATCGCCAGTTCTCCGGTGCCCTGGGCCCGGAACTGGAGCGCGAGGTCTTCGTGCGTCCCGATGCCGTCTGCGTGCTGCCCTACGACGCCGTGCGCGACGAGGTGGTGCTGATCGAGCAGTTTCGCGTCGGCGTCATGGAAAAGACCGCTCATCCCTGGCTGCTTGAGCCGGTGGCGGGCTTGGTGGACAAGCAGGGCGAGGCCGTCGAGGCGGTCGCTCATCGGGAAGCCGAGGAAGAAGCCGGGCTGACCTTGCAATCGCTCTGGCCCATCTCCACCTACTTCCCCTCGCCTGGCGGCAGCGACGAACAGGTCTATCTCTACCTGGGTCGCTGCAGCACCGCGGATGCCGGTGGCGTCCATGGTCTGGAAGAGGAGGGCGAGGACATTCGCGTCCATGTCTGGTCGCTGGACGAGGCACTGGCAGGGGTTCGCGACGGTCGAATCAATAACGCAGCGGCAATCATCGCCCTGCAATGGTTGGCGCTCAATCGCGCCGAGGTACGGGGGTTATGGGGCTGAAACTGCGAGATCGCTATCGAGTTGACCTGCCGGGCCTGCAGGCCACGTGCGAGGCCAACTACGTGCGGCTGATGCGGCTTCTGCCCAAGATGCGCGAAGCCGTGGTATCGCGCCGCGTCATGTTGTCGCAAGGCGAGCGCCCGCTGGGCGTGCTCGCCCTGGAAGTCACCGAGGCCTGTCCTTATACGACGGTCTTGCGGGTGCGTCAGGAGCTGGGACTGCCCTGGCTGCCGGTGCCCGAACTGGAAGTGCGCGTCTATCACGATGCGCGGATGGCGGAAGTGGTGTCGGCCGGGGCCTCCCGGCACCTGCTCGGACGCTATCCCTATCCCAACCAGGCGATGTATCAGCCTGACGAAAAGAGTCAGCTCAATCTGTTTCTCGGTGAGTGGCTGAGTCACTGCCTGGCCTGTGGCCACGAAGCTGAACCTATCCTGCAGCGATGAGCACTGGGGCGCAACGCTGACAGCCGCGGCTTCCCTCGCGCGGTGCAAGCTGCGAAAATGTGAAGCATGCACGCAAGTTCCCGGGAACTTTTCTGCACCCTGCCTGCGCTCGTTGTCCCCTTATGCCTAGGAGGCTTTGGTGAGTTTGCCGGATAGTGTCAATGCTCCCCTCGTCGTCCAATTGACCGATAGTCATCTGTTCGCGCGCGCCAACGGTCGGTTGTTGGGTATCGATACGGCAGCCAGCCTGCAACAGGTGGTGGCCCAGGTGGTACGGGAGCAGCCACGCATCGATCTGCTGCTGGCCAGCGGTGACCTCTCCCAGGACGGCTCCGTGGCCTCCTATCAACGCTTTTGCGAGCTGACCGAACCCCTGGCCGCGCCCATGCGCTGGCTGGCCGGCAACCATGACGAGAACGCGCCCATGGCCAAGGCCTGCGGCGATCGCGATTTCCTTGAAACCGTCACCGACCTGGGCGCCTGGCGCCTCATCCTGCTCGACAGCACCGTGCGCGGCTGCGTGTTCGGTGAGCTGGAGCAGGAACAGCTGCTGGCCCTGGACGAGGCCCTGAGCGCCGCGCCCGAGCGTCCGGCACTGATCTGCCTGCACCACCACCCGGTACCCGTGGGTTGTGGCTGGATGGAGCCCCTGGGCCTGCACCGGGCGGACGAGCTGTTTGCCGTACTGGATCGCCATCCCCAGGTCAGGGTGGTGCTCTGGGGGCACATCCACCAGGAGTTCGATCAACTGCGCAACGGCGTACGCCTGCTGGCCTCGCCCTCCACCGGTCTGCAATTCGAGCCGGGCAGCGAGGACTTCAAGGCGGGCGACCAGGCCCCGGGTTATCGCTGGTTGCGCCTATTGCCCGACGGCAAGCTGGAAACCGGTGTCTCACGCCTGCAACAGCATGCCTTCACCGTGGATCACAGCGCCGCGGGCTACTAGGGCTGCCAGGGCTGACGCCGGTCGGTTGCCTTGGTCGCGAGGGTCGAAACGGGTTATTCTTTACCTGTTTATTTATCCAGTAGGAGCGGCCCGATGCCGTCTATCCTCTATATCCATGGTTTCAACAGCTCACCCGCGTCCTTGAAGGCGCGGCAGCTCACCGCCTGCATGACCCGACTCGGCCTGGCGGACCGCCTGCGCGCGCCGGCGCTGCCCAACGATGCCGACGCCGCCTTCGCCCTCCTGGAGCGCGAACTGGCCGAGCTGGACGCCCCCTTGCTGGTCGGCAGCTCCCTGGGCGGCTACTATGCCACCGTCCTGGCCGAGCGCCACGGGCTCAAGGCCGTGCTGATCAACCCGGCGGTCCGGCCCTGGCGCTTCATGGAGCATTACCTGGGGCCCCAGCGCAATCACCATACCGGCGAGAGCTGGACCCTCACCGAGGCCCACGTCGAGGCCATGCGGGCGCAGGAAGTCGCGGCGCCGGCGGATCCCGAGCGTTTCCACGTCTGGCTGCAGACCGGCGACGAGACCCTCGACTACCGTGACGCCGAACGCTACTACGGCGGCTGTACCCTGCGCATCGAGCAGGGCGGCGACCACGGCTTCCAGGGCTTCCATCGCCAGCTGCCCCTGTTGCTGGAGCTGGCCGGCTTCGACCCGGCGCTCTGGCGCGAGCTGGATTTCAACACCTTCGAATAGAGACCCCATGGCCACGCAGAACGCCTATAACGCCGACGCCATCGAAGTCCTCTCCGGACTCGATCCGGTGCGCAAGCGCCCTGGCATGTACACCGACACCTCCCGGCCCAACCACCTGGCCCAGGAAGTCATCGACAATAGCGTGGATGAGGCCCTGGCCGGTCATGCGCGGCAGGTGCAGGTGATCCTGCACGCCGACAACTCCCTCGAGGTGATCGACGACGGTCGCGGCATGCCGGTGGACATCCATCCGGAAGAGGGCGTCTCCGGCGTCGAGCTGATCCTTACCAAGCTGCACGCCGGCGGCAAGTTCTCCAACAAGAACTACCAGTTCTCCGGCGGTCTGCACGGTGTGGGCATCTCGGTGGTGAACGCCCTGTCGACCCGGGTCGAGGTGCGCGTCAAGCGCGAGGGCAACGAATACGGCATGGCCTTCGCCGACGGCTTCAAGGCCAGCGAACTGGCCGTGGTCGGCAGCGTTGGCAAGCGCAATACCGGCACCAGCGTGCACTTCTGGCCGGACCCCAAGTACTTCGATTCGCCGAAGTTTTCCGTCAGCCGTCTCAAGCACGTGCTCAAGGCCAAGGCGGTGCTCTGCCCGGGCCTGGCGGTGAGCTTCTTCGACGAAGCCAGCGGCGAGCGCAGCGAATGGCATTACGAAGACGGGCTGAGATCCTATCTGATCGACACCGTGGGCGATGCCCTGCGGCTGCCCGAAGCACCCTTCCACGGTAGCCTGGCCTCGGCCCGGGAAGCGGTGGACTGGGCGCTGTTCTGGCTGCCCGAGGGCGGCGAATCGGTGCAGGAAAGCTACGTCAACCTGATTCCCACCGCCCAGGGCGGCACCCATGTGAACGGCCTGCGCCAGGGCTTGCTGGACGCCATCCGCGAATTCTGCGAATTCCGCAACCTCCTGCCGCGCGGCCTCAAGCTGGCCCCGGAAGACGTCTGGGAGCGCATCGCCTTCGTCCTCTCGATGAAGATGCAGGAGCCGCAATTCTCCGGCCAGACCAAGGAGCGTCTGTCCTCCCGCGAGGCCGCGGCCTTTGTCGCCGGCGTGGTCAAGGACGCCTTCAGCCTCTGGCTCAACGCCCATCCGGAGCTGGGTCAGCAGATCGCCGAACTGGCCATCAACAACGCCGGTCGCCGCCTCAAGGCGGGCAAGAAGGTCGAGCGCAAGAAGATCACCCAGGGTCCGGCGCTGCCCGGCAAGCTGGCCGATTGCGCCGGCCAGGACCCGATGCGCTCCGAGCTGTTCCTGGTGGAGGGCGACTCCGCCGGCGGCAGTGCCAAGCAGGCGCGCAGCAAGGAATTCCAGGCCATCATGCCGCTGCGCGGCAAGATCCTGAACACCTGGGAAGTGGACGGCAGCGAGGTACTGGGCAGCCAGGAGGTGCACGACATCGCCGTGGCCATCGGTATCGATCCGGGCAGCGCCGACCTGAGCGGCCTGAGATACGGCAAGATCTGCATCCTCGCCGACGCCGACTCCGACGGCCTGCATATCGCCACCCTGCTGTGCGCCCTGTTCGTGCAGCACTTCCGTCCGCTGGTGGATGCCGGCCACGTCTATGTGGCCATGCCGCCGTTGTATCGCATCGACCTCGGCAAGGAGGTGCACTACGCCCTCGACGAAGCCGAGCGCGACGGCGTGCTGGATCGCCTGGCGGCGGAAAAGAAGCGCGGCAAGCCCCAGGTGACCCGCTTCAAGGGCCTGGGCGAGATGAATCCGCTGCAGCTGCGCGAGACCACCATGGACCCCAACACCCGGCGCCTGGTGCAGCTGACCCTCGAAGACGTGCCCGGCACCCTCGAGATGATGGACATGCTGCTGGCCAAGAAGCGATCCGGCGACCGCAAGAGCTGGCTGGAATCCAAGGGCGATCGCGCCGAAGTGCTGCTTTGAGCGCCTGACTCATTGGGCGTGCCCATCGCGGGCATGGGTCGCTCCTCCGGTAGGAGCAACCCATGGCCACGATAAAGGCAAGCCACCCGATTACCGACGTAACACCAAAGGATTCCCATGAGTGCACCCCTCGACCTGAGCCTGGATGGCGTCGAACGCCGTTCGCTGGCCGACTTCACCGAGCAGGCGTACCTGAACTACTCCATGTACGTCATCATGGACCGCGCCCTGCCGCATATCGGCGACGGTCTCAAGCCGGTCCAGCGCCGCATCATCTATGCCATGAGCGAACTGGGCCTGGACGCCGACGCCAAGCACAAGAAGTCCGCCCGTACCGTGGGTGACGTCCTCGGCAAATACCATCCCCACGGCGACTCGGCCTGCTACGAGGCCATGGTGCTCATGGCGCAGCCGTTCTCCTATCGCTATCCGCTGGTGGATGGCCAGGGCAACTGGGGGGCGCCGGACGATCCCAAGTCCTTCGCCGCCATGCGCTACACCGAGGCGCGCCTGTCGCGCTATTCCGAGGTGCTGCTCAACGAACTGGGGCAGGGCACCGTGGACTGGGTGCCCAACTTCGACGGCACCCTGAACGAGCCGGCGGTGCTACCGGCGCGGCTGCCCAACCTGCTGCTCAACGGCACCACCGGCATCGCCGTGGGCATGGCCACCGACATCCCCCCGCACAACCTGCGCGAGGTGGCGGCCGCCTGCGTGCGCCTGCTGGACGATCCCATCGCCGGCATTCCCGAGCTGCTCGAACACGTGCCGGGTCCGGACTTCCCCACCGAAGCCGAGATCATCACGCCCCACGCCGACCTGCGCAAAATCTACGAGACCGGTCGCGGCTCGGTGCGCATGCGCGCCGTCTACCGCCGCGAAGACGGCGACGTGGTCATCACCGCGCTGCCGCACCAGGTCTCCGGTTCCAAGGTGCTGGAGCAGATCGCCGCCCAGATGCAGGCCAAGAAGCTGCCTATGGTGGCCGACCTGCGCGACGAGTCGGACCACGAGAATCCGACCCGCATCGTCATCGTGCCGCGCTCCAACCGCATCGATGCCGACGAGCTGATGCAGCACCTGTTCGCCACCACCGATCTCGAGTCCAGCTACCGGGTCAACCTCAACGTCATCGGCCTGGACGGCAAGCCCCAGGTCAAGGACCTCAGGCAGATCCTCCAGGAATGGCTGATCTATCGCATCGGCACCGTACGCCGCCGCCTGCAGTTCCGCCTGGACAAGGTCGAGCGTCGCCTGCACCTGCTGGACGGCCTGCTGATCGCCTTCCTCAACCTGGATGAAGTCATCCACATCATCCGCACCGAAGAGCATCCCAGGCAGGCGCTGATGGCCCGCTTCGAACTCTCCGAGGACCAGGCCGACTACATCCTCGAGACCCGCCTGCGCCAGCTGGCGCGCCTGGAGGAGATGAAGATCCGTGGCGAACAGGCGGAGCTGCTCAAGGAGCAGAAGCGTCTGCAGACCCTGCTGGGCAGTGACAAGAAGCTGCGCAACCTGGTCCGTGACGAGCTGATCAAGGATGCCGAGACCTATGGCGACGCCCGGCGCTCGCCCATCGTCGCCCGGGCCGAGGCCAAGGCCCTGTCCGAAACCGAACTCATGCCCACCGAGCCGGTGACCGTGGTGCTGTCCGAGAAGGGCTGGGTACGTCAGGCCAAGGGCCACGACGTCGATCCGACCGGCCTGTCGTACAAGGCTGGCGATGGCTTCAAGGCGGCGGCCCTGGGTCGCTCCAACCAGTTCGCCGTGTTCATCGACTCCACCGGGCGCAGCTATTCCGTCGCCGCCCATTCGCTGCCGTCGGCGCGTGGCCAGGGCGAGCCCCTGACCGGACGCCTGACGCCACCGCCGGGGGCCAGCTTCGAATGCCTGCTGCTGCCGGATGACAGCGGCCTCTATGTCCTGGCCTCGGACGCCGGCTACGGTTTCGTGGTCAAGGGCGAGGACCTGCAGGCCAAGAACAAGGCCGGCAAGGCACTGATCAGCCTGCCCAACGGCGCCAGGGTACTGTCCCCGAAGCCGGTGGCCTCTCTGGAGAACACCTCCCTCGCGGTGGTCACCAACGAGGGGCGGCTGCTGGTGTTCGCCATCACCGAGCTGCCGCAGTTGGCCAAGGGCAAGGGCAACAAGCTGATCTCCATTCCCGGCGAACGGGTCGCCAAGCGCGAGGAATACGTGGTCGATCTGGCCGTGGTGCCGGCCGGCGCCTCCCTCACGCTGCAGGCCGGCAAACGGCCCTACACCCTCAAGGGCAGCGACCTGGAGCACTACCGTGCCGAGCGCGGCCGGCGCGGCAACAAGCTGCCGCGGGGCTTCCAGCGGGTGGACTCGCTACAGGTGGAAACTTGAGCCGCCCGCGGTCAGCCGCTAGCATAGCCCGGATTTTTTCGACCAGGACTCGCCGGGCCTCGCTGCCCGTCGAGAGAGAGCCTCGATGAAACGGATGTGTCTTGCCAGGCTGGCGCTCGCTGGCCTGCTGGCCGGCCTGGGTGGCTGTGCCAGCCTCGGCCCCAGCCACTACTACCAGCTCGATGGCGGCAATGCGCGTGCGCCGGCGAGCAGTGAGCGCGGCCTTGCGGTATGGATCGAAAGCCTGCAGCTGGCCGACTACCTGCAGCGCGACGTGCTGCTGGAGCGCCAGCCCGACGGCAGTCTCAGGACCACCCGCGATCACTGGGCCGGACCGCTCGACGCCAACGTGCGCCAGTTGCTGCAGCGCCAGCTCGCCGGTCGCCTCAACAGCGGCCGGGTGGTGGTGGGTGAGCAACCCGCAGGCTTCGATCCGCAGTACCGGGTGGAACTGGTGGTGACCCGCCTCGATGCCGGTGACCAGGCGCCTGCCACCCTCGATGCCAGCTGGCAGTTGCGCGACGGCCAGGGTCGGCTGCTGGACACCGAGGTGATCCACCTGCAGACCCGGCACACGGGCGATCGCGCGGCCCAGGTGCGGGCCCAGGGCGAATTGCTGCAGCAACTGTCGGCGCGGCTGGCCACCGATCTCACCAAGGTCGCCCAGCGCGGCCGACGCGAGACCGAAATGGCGCGCAAGGAGCCGAAGAAACTCGTCGAAGAGGCCCAGGCCCGGCCGACGCTGCCGGCCGTGGTGCCCATCCGCACCGGCGCCGAGGTCTATCGCTTCTGACCCGACCAGGCTCCGCGCGTCGCCGCGCGGGAGCCTTCGGCGGCGCACGATGTTCTATCCAGCAGGACCCTCAAGCCCCGGAGGTTTCATGACGCTGCCCCTGTTTCCGCTCAACACCACTCTGTTTCCCGGCTGCCGCCTCGATCTGCAGCTGTTCGAAGCCCGCTATGTGGACATGCTCGGTCGCTGCCTCAAGCAGGGCAGCAGCTTTGGCGTGGTGACCATCCTCGAAGGCCGCGAGACCGGTGGCGCGCCTAACCGCCTGGGCGCCTATGGCTGCGAGGCGCTGATCCGCGACTGGCAGCAGCAGAGCAACGGCCTGCTGGGCATTCGCATCGAAGGCGGGCGGCGCTTTCGCCTGCTGAGCCAGGAAGAGCAGGCCGACCACCTGGTGGTGGGTGAAGTCGAGTGGCTGCCCGAAACCGCTCCCCAGCCGCTGCGCGATGGCGACGCCGATCTCATGGCGCTGCTGGTGGCCCTGGCCCAGCATCCCATGGTCGCCAGCCTGGACATGGGCGGCGAAGTCGCCGACCGCCAGGCCCTGGGTTGCCAGCTGGCCTATCTGCTGCCGTTCGAGGCGCACCTCAAGCTGGAATGGCTGGGCCTGAACGACCAGGGTCAGCGCCTGGCCGCTATCGAGCGTCACCTGGTGGATCTGCAAGGTGATTTCCAGGCCTAAGAGCCTGTTCATAATCTGCTGCGCGTCGGCCAAACCGCGTTGAAAACACCTTCGGAATGCTCATTTAACCTATGTAAACTCCGCTTCCTCAGGCGTTTTCGCCTTGTTTGGCTCTAGCTCGCAAGATTCTGAACAAGCTCCGGGCCAAACACCAGGCAAAAGAAAGCCCGCCGGGCAGGGCGGGCTAAAAGTGCTTTGGGGGCACTCGATAGGACTCTGGCACTTTGCCATAAGTTCAGTCTTATGAGATCAAAGTGCCAGTCTTGATGATTCAGCCTGCCAGCAGCTTGATGAACTCGCGATTGAAGGCTGGGATGTCGTCCGGCTTGCGGCTGCTCACCAGTTGACCGTCAACGACGACCTCCTGGTCCTGCCAGGTGGCGCCGGCATTCTTCAGGTCGTCGGTCAGCGATGGCCAGCTGGTCAGGGTCTTGCCCTGCACCAGGCCGGCGGAGATCAGCAGCCAGGCCCCGTGGCAGATGACGGCGACCGGCTTGCCGGCGTCGGCGATCTGCTTGGTCAGCTGCTGGGCCTGCTCGTCGATGCGGATGGTGTCGGCATTGACCACGCCGCCGGGCAGCAGCACGGCGTCATAGTCACCGGCATTGGCCGCGGCGAAGGTGAGGTCTACCGGAAAGCTGTCGGCCGGCTCGGTGCCGTCCCAGCCGCGCACCTCACCGTCCTCGGCGGAGATGATGTGGGTCTCGGCGCCGGCCTGCTCCAGGGCCTGCTTGGGGCCGGTGAGTTCGGCCTGCTCGAAGCCGTCGGTGACCAGGATGGCGATTTTCTTGCCGTTCAGGGATGTAGCCATGGTTGCGGTTACCTCGAGGGGAATTCGGTTAGGCTAGCCTTTTGCCAGCGCTCCTGAATCCGGCTCGTTTTGCCCCTGCTAAGTTCCTTCGTCGCGCCCGATGGCATCGCCGGGCGGCGCAGAGTAGATTTGCGACATCCATCGCAGAGTAGTCCCCATGTCCCAAGCGTCCCCTCAGCTGACCGAGGAGCAGATCCGTCAGGCCCTGCAAGGCATCAGCATTCCTCCGCAGCCGCAGATCATGGTGGATCTGCAACTCGAACAGCTCATGCCCAACCCCGATCTCAAGGTCATCTCGCGCCTGATCGGCCAGGACCCGGGGCTCTCGGGTGCCCTGCTCAAACTGGTGAACTCGCCGTATTTCGGCCTCAGCAACCGCATCACGTCGATCCAGCGGGCAGTCAACCTGCTGGGCAGCCAGTCGGTCATCAACCTGATCAACGCCCAGTCGATCAAGGGCGAGCTCACCGACGAGACCATCGTCATCCTCAACCGCTTCTGGGACACCGCCCAGGACGTCGCCGAGACCTGCCTGAGCCTGGCCAAGAAGACCGGCTATCCGACCCCGGACGAAGCCTATGCCCTGGGTCTGTTCCACAACTGCGGCATCCCGCTGATGCTCAAGCGCTTCCCCAACTACATGGCGGTGCTGGAAGAGGCCTATGCCAGCGTCAACGAGCAGGTGCGGGTGGTGGACGTGGAGAACCGCATCTTCAGCACCAACCACGCCGTGGTGGGCTATTTCATCTCCCGCTCCTGGCGCCTGCCGGAACACGTCGGCCAGGCCATCGCCAATCACCACAACGCCCAGTCGGTCTTCGACGAGGACTCGTCCACCGACATCCAGATAAAGAATCTGCTGGCGCTGCTGAAGATGGCCGAGCACATCTGCCGCTGCTATCGCGCCCTCGGTGGCCAGGACGAGGACCACGAGTGGCAGGCCATCGCGCCGCGGGTACTGGATCACGTCGGCCTGTCCGAATACGACTTCGAGTCGCTCAAGGAAACCATCCTTGAAATGGGCAGCGGTCGGATCAATTACTAAGGCGTCCGCAATCCTCCTGGATCCTCATGCCCGAATTACCTGAAGTCGAAACCACTCGCCGGGGCATCGCGCCCCATGTCGTCGGTCAGCGTGTGCGCCGGGTCATCGTCCGCGATGGCCGGCTGCGCTGGCCGGTACCCGAGGACCTGGACGTGCGCCTCTCCGGACAGCGCATCGAGGCCGTCGAGCGACGCGCCAAGTACCTGCTGATCCGCGCCGAGAGTGGCACCCTGATCGGTCACCTGGGCATGTCCGGCAGCCTGCGCCTGGTGCCCGCCGACCAGCCGCCGGCCAAGCACGAGCACGTCGACATCGAACTGGAATCCGGACTGTCGCTGCGCTACACCGATCCCCGGCGCTTCGGCGCGCTGCTCTGGACCCAGGACCCCCATGCCCATGTGCTGCTCAGCAAGCTGGGGCCCGAGCCGCTGACCGAGGCCTTCGACGGCGGTCGCCTGTTCGAGCTGTCGCGCGGGCGCAGCATGGCGGTCAAGCCCTTCATCATGGACAACGCCGTGGTGGTGGGGGTGGGCAACATCTACGCCGCCGAGGCGCTGTTCGCCGCGGGTATCGATCCCCGCCGTGCCGCCGGCAGCGTTTCTCGGGCGCGTTACGAGCGCCTGGCCGAAGAGATCAAGAAGGTCCTGGCACGCTCCATCGAGAGCGGCGGCACCACCCTGCGCGACTTCATCGGCGGGGACGGCGCGCCGGGCTATTTCAAGCAGGAGCTGTTCGTCTACGGACGCAAGGGCGAATTCTGCAAGGTCTGCGGCACGGGGTTGCAGGAGATCCGCCTCGGTCAGCGCGCCAGCGTCTATTGCCGCAATTGCCAGCGATGAGGGCCCTGGCCGGGGTGGTCCTGCTGACGCTGCTGGGCGGGGAGGCGGCCTGGGCGGATGCCGACAACGGCCGCAACCTCTTCCTGCGCCGCTGCCACAACTGCCATTCGGTGGGGCCGGGCGCCCAGTCCGGCTTCGGGCCCCAGCTCAACGACCTCTTCGGTCGCCAGACCGGGAGTCTAGCCGGCTACCACTACTCGGAGGCCATGCGCAACGCCGGCTTCGCCTGGGACCGCGAAGCCCTGGCGGCCTTTCTGCGCGACCCCGAGCGGAAGGTGCCGGGCACCAAGATGAGATTCTGGGGCATCGGCGACGCCGACGACCTGCGCGACATCGCCGACTACCTGGAGACCCAGCACGGCATTCCTTAGAACCTGTTCACGATCTCGCGAGCTAGAGATAAACAAGGCGAAAACGGCTGAGGAAGCGGAGTTTACGAGTGGTAAATGAGCATTCCGAAGCCGTTTTCAACGCCGTTTAGCCGACGCGCAGCAGATCGTGAACAGGTTCTTAGTGGTCGCCGCCGCCGGCGCCGGGCTTGGCCGCGAAGGGCGGCTTGGCCAGCCAGATGATCAGGAACAGCCCCATGAAGATCCAGCCGAGCAGGGTGAAGTAGTCCACCGTGGAGAGCATGTAGGCCTGGCCTTCCACCACCTTGTCCAGCTGGGCATAGGCCTGCTGCGACGGCCCGCCGAGGGCGTCCAGGTAATGCTGGGTGGCCGGGCTGTAGACGGTGACGTCCTCGGTCAGCTGGGCATGGTGATGGATGGCGCGGCGCTGCCACAGCCAGGTGGTCAGGGACGAGGCGAAGCTGCCGCCCAGCACCCGCAGGAAGGTCGCCAGGCCGCCGCCATCCGCCAGCTCCGACGGCTTGAGGCTGGACAGCAGGATGCTGGTGGTGGGCATGAAGAACAGCGCCACGCCCAGGCCCATGAAGGTCTGTACCTCGGCGATGTGGCGATAGTCCACCTCGTTGTTGAAGGTGGCGCGCATGAAGCAGGACGCTCCGATCACCAGGAAGGAGCCACCGGCCAGCAGGCGCAGGTCGGTCTTGTGCGCGAACTTGCCCACCAGCGGCGAGAGGATCACCGGCAGGATGCCGATGGGCGCCGCGGCCAGACCCGCCCACACCGGGGTGTAGCCGAGCTGGGTCTGCAGCCACTGGGGCAGCAGCAGGTTGATGCCGAAGAAGCCCGAATAGCCCAGCACCAGCGCCAGGGTGCCAAAGCTGAAGTTGCGATAGCGGAACAGCCGCAGGTTGACGATGGGATGCTTGTCCGTCAGCTCCCAGATCACCAGGGCGGTCAGGGCCACGGCGGAAAAGGCCGCGCCCAGGCAGATCAGGTTGGATTCGAACCAGTCCAGGTCGTTGCCCTTGTCCAGCACCACCTGCAACACGCCCACGCCCAGTACCAGAAGGATCAGCCCGACATAGTCGATGGGCTGGTGCACCAGCTTTTCCGGTTTCTTGCCCAGCTGGCTCCAGACCACCAGGGTGGCGAAGATGCCGATGGGGATGTTGATGAAGAAGATCCACGGCCAGCTGTAGTTGTCGGTGATCCAGCCGCCGGCGATGGGGCCGATGATGGGCGCCACCACCGTCACCATGGCCAGCAGCGCTAGCGCCATGCCGCGCTTGGCCGCCGGAAAGATCGCCAGCAGCAGGGTCTGGGCCATCGGGTAGAGCGGGCCGGCGACGAAGCCCTGCATGGCGCGGAAGATCACCAGCTCCGGCATGGAGGTGGCGATGCCGCAGAGAAAGGAGGTGATGACGAAGAGCACCACGGCGGCCATGAACAGCTTGACCTCGCCGAAGCGCCGCGCCATCCAGCCGGTCAGCGGCAGGGCGATGGCGTTGCTCACGGCAAAGGCGGTGATGACCCAGGTGCCCTGTTCCGAACTCACCCCGAGGTTGCCGGAAATGGTGGTCAGGGCGACGTTGGCGATGGTGGTGTCGAGCACCTGCATGAAGGTGGCCAGGGACAGGCCCACCGTGGCGAGCACCAGGCTCGCCGGGCGAAAGGCGTTATCGCTCATGACGGATTACCAGAAGGGGTGGACGGGGAGGCTCGCCAGGGAGCCTCCTTGGCTGTCAGCGCTTGGCGACGCCCGCGGCGCGCGCCGCCGGACCGTTGTTGTGGACGATCTGCTGGATCAACTGATCGGCCTCGGCCAGCTGATGGTCGTAGACGTCGGTGCTGTAGCGCGGCTGCTGCGGCGTGGTGGTGGGCAGGCGGGCGCCGTCCTGGTCGTGCAGGTCGACGTCGACCACGGTCGACAGGCCGATGCGCAGCGGGTGCTTGTCCAGGTTGTCGCCTTCCAGGCGGATCCGCACGGGCAGGCGCTGGACGATCTTGATCCAGTTGCCGGTGGCGTTCTGCGCCGGCAGCAGCGAGAAGGCGCTACCGGTACCCACGCCCAGGCTTTCCACCACGCCGCGATAGCGGACATCGTCGCCATAGAGGTCGGAATGGATTTCCACCGGCTGGCCGATACGCATCTCGGCGAGCTGGGTTTCCTTGAAGTTGGCGTCGATCCAGATCTGGTCCAGGGGCACCACGGCCATCAGCGCCGCGCCGGGCTGCACGCGACTGCCGACCTGCACCGAGCGCTTGGCGACATAGCCGCTGACCGGCGCCACCAGGGTGCTGCGGGCATGGTTCAGATAGGCCTGGCGCAGCTGGGCGGCGGCGGCCTTGACGTCCGGGTGCGAGGCGATCTCGGTGTCGTCCACCAGCGCCTGGTTGGTGTCCAGTTGCTGCTGGGCGGAGGTCAGGGAGCTCTGCGCCGCCACCAGGGTGTCCCGGGCATGGGCCAGTTCTTCCTTGGAGATGGCACCGCCCTTGGCCAGTTGCTGGCGGCGGGCGTAGTCGGCACGGGCGCGCTCGACCTCGACGCGCCGCGCGGCCACCTGGGCCTTGTAGCTGTCGACGTTGCTGAACAGGCCGCGCACCTGGCGCACGGTCTTGGCCAGGTTGGCCTCGGCGCTCTGCTGGGCCACGGCGGTGTCGCTGGGATCGAACTCCACCAGCGGCTGGCCCTGGCGGACGAAGTCGCCATCGTCCACGGCGATGCGGGTCACGGTCCCGATGACCTGGGGCGTGATCTGCACCAGGTTGCCATTGACGTAGGCGTCGTCGGTGCTGGCGTGGAAGCGGCCATAGAACAGGTGGTAGCAGTAGACGCCTACGCCGGCCAGGATCACCACCAGCAGCAGGAGCAGCAGGAGGAGTTTGCGTTTGCCGGAGCGCTGTGGCTTCTGCTCCTGGGCATTGTCGTTGGGGGTTGCGGCGGAATCGGCCATGGTCGGGCTCTCGGTATCAGTGTGTGGCCGCGGCGGCGGGTGCCGGCGGCAGGTTGGACGGTTGGAAGCCGCCGCCCAGGGCCTGCATCAGCAGCACGCCGCTGTCGATGCGATCGGCCCGGAGGCTGGCCAGCTGGCGCTCGGCCTGCAGCAGTTGCTGCTCGACGGTCAGGGCGTCGAGGTAGTTGCCGATGCCGGCGCCATAGCGCTGCGTGGCGATGTCGAAGGAGCTCTTGGCGATGTCGCGGGCCCGTTGCTGCTCGACGATCTGCTGGTCCAGCGAGCGCTGGCGGGTGATGGCGTCGGCGATGTCGCCCAGCGCCTGCACCAGGGTCTGGTTGTACTGGGCCACGGCCAGGTCGTAGTCGGCGTCCCGGCTGGCGAGATCGGAGCGGCGGCGCCCACCGTCGAAGATCGGCAGCGACAGCGCCGGGCCGACGTTGAAGAAGCGCGCCGGTCCGCCGAACAGGGCATCGCCGAGGATTGCCTTGCTGCCGGCGGCCACCGTCAGGTTGAGATTGGGGTAGAAGTTGGTCTTGCTGGCGGTGATGTCCTTGCTCGCGGCCTCCACGCGCCAGCGGGCGGCGATCAGGTCCGGGCGACGCCCGGCCAGTTCGGCGGGCAGCTGGGCCGGCAGATTCACCGCAGCGGGAGCGATCAGCTTCGGTCGCGGGATCTCGGCGCCGCGGTCGGGGCCCTTGCCCAGCAGCACGGCGAGACGGATCTGCGCCGTACGCACCTGCTGTTCGGCGGCGGTATGGGCCGAGGCGGAGCTGGCTTCCAGACTCTGGGTCTGCTGCAGCTGGTAATCGCTGTCGAGGCCGGCGTCGACCCGGCGCTGGGCCAGGTCGAGCATGCCGCGGGTGCGTTCCAGGTCCTGCTGGGCCACGTCCAGGCTGGCATAGGCCAGGCCGAGCTGGTTGTAGGCGCGACTGACGTTGGCCGCCAGGGTCAGGCGCGCGGCCTGGCGATCCACCTCGCCGGCGCGGGCGCGACCGAGGGCGGCTTCCCAGGCGGCGCGCTGGCCGCCCCAGAGGTCGAAGCTGTAGCTGCCGCTCACGTCGAACTGGCGCAGGGTGCTGTAGCGGTCACCCTGGCCGAGGGGGTCGTCCGGCCGCGCCAGGCGCGAGCGGGTCACGCCGCCATTGGCGTCGATCTGCGGATAGCGATCGGCATCGGCGGCGAGCACCGCGGCATCGGCCTGGCGACTGCGCGCATCGGCTTCCTGCAGCGAAGGGCTGTCGCGCAGGGCCTCGCGGATCAGGCTGTCGAGTTGCGGATCACCCAGCCGGGTCCACCAGTCGGCGCTCGGCCACTGGGCGGGGGAGAGGCGATCGCTGGCAAAGGTGGCTTCGCCCTTGAGCGTCGCCGGATCCACGGCGCGCCCCTGGGTGTGCAGCCCCTCGGACGACACGCAGCCGGCCAGCAGCAGGGCGGCGCAGAGGGCGGTCAATGGCAGGCGAAAGGTCATGGGTCAGAGGTCTCCAGAGGTCTCCGGCAGCAGGCCGGAGGGGCTGAGCAGGCGGCGCAGCAGGCGTTCGAGGTCATCCAGCTCCTGGCGATCCAGGCAGTGGGTCAGGTCGTTGAGTGCGTCCACGCCGATCTGCATGAGTTCACTGCTCAGGGCCTGACCCTGTTCGGTCAGCTCCAGGCGTACCTGGCGGCGGTCGCTGAGGCTGCGCACGCGGCGCAGCAGGCCCTTGGCTTCCAGGCGATCGAGCATGCGGGTCATGGCGCCGCTGTCGAGGGACAGGCAGCGACTGAGCTCGGCCGGGGTGTCGGTCTGGTCGCGGGCGAGCAGCAGCAGCACCTTGAATTGGGCAGCGGTGATGTCGTAGGGCGCGAGGTGACTGTCCAGCACGCGATCCTTGTACTGGTTCGCCAGGTGAATCAGGTGGCCCACGGAATTGCGCAGCGGAAAGTTGCTACGGTCGAAATGTGACATTGCAGTATCTGCCCAGGCAATCAAGCGTATCCAGAATACTGCCTAGGCAGTGAAATATTCACACACCTTTGCGCAGGGGAGAGTTGCGCATTTTGAAACAATTGGAAAAGTCTGCTGGCAGACCCTTGTCCCGCGGTTGCCTGGACGTCGATCATGGCGGCAACTTCACGCTGAACCGAGCCATGACGCCTCTCTTCGATCTAGACCGACTGCGCCAGGCACTGGTGCCCTTGCGGCGCGACCTGCCGCCGGATCTCGACCACCAGGGCTATCGCGCCCATTACCGCCTGGCGGACAGCCTCGCGCGGCCGGAGGTCACCGTGGCCCTGGGCGCGCTGGCCGCCGGCGGCTACCAGCTCGCCGTGCAAGGCTGGTGGCCGCGCGAGCCGCGGGGCAGCCTGCTGATGCTGCACGGCTACTACGACCACATGGGCCTCTATGGCCACGTGGTGGACTGGGCCTTGTCACGGCAGTTGGCGGTGCTGGCCTGCGACCTGCCCGGGCATGGCCTGTCGAGCGGGACCCGCGCCAGCATCAACGACTTCGCCGAATACCAGACCGCCCTGACGGCCCTGATCGCCGAGGCCCGGCGCCTGGACCTGCCGCGGCCCTGGCACCTGCTCGGCCAGAGCACCGGCGGCGCCATTCTGCTGGACTATCTGCTGCGCGGTGAGCCGGCTCCCGAGCTGGGCGAGACGATCCTGCTGGCGCCCCTGGTCAGGCCCCACGCCTGGCGCCAGGGCCTGTGGACCTATCGCCTGGTGAAGCCCTTCGTGCGCGCCCTGCCACGGCGCTTCTCGGTGAATTCCGGGGATCCGGCCTTTCTCGACTTCCTGCAGCAGGACGACCTGCAGCCACGCGAGTTGCCGGCGCAGTGGGTTGGCGCCCTGGCGCGCTGGATTCCGCAACTGGAGAGGGCGCCGGCCAGTACCCGCAGCCTGCTGGTGATCCAGGGCGAGCAGGATTTCACCGTCGATTGGCGGCACAACCTGGGGGTGCTGGAGGCCAAGTTCGCGCGGCCCGAGGTGCTGCGCCTGCCGGAAGCGCGGCACCATCTGGTCAACGAGACCGCCGCCCTGCGCCAGCGCTATTTCCGCTGGCTGGACGACCGTCTCGCCTGAGCCGGCTTACTGACCGCCGCCGCCCAGGCCGGCGCGCAGGGCAGCCACGGCGGCGCGGTAATAGGCGCTGCCATTGGGCGAGCTGGCGAAGTCGGCGAACTGGCCGAGTTCGCTGTCGTTCAGGGTGCGATAGACATAGAGCAGGGTGTTTTCCAGGTCACCGGCATTCATCTGCTGGATGAAGCGCTGGCGCTGCTGCTCGATCATGCCGCCGGATTGCTGCTGCCCCATCAGGCCCGGCAGCATCGAACTCAGGCTGTCGGCGGCGAGGCCCGCCAGGGCCACGCTGACCTCGGCCCCGGCTTCGCGCACGGGCAGGGCGGTGGCCAGGCGCTTGGCCTGGGCACGCCGGGCCGGACTGGCCTGCATCTGGGGCACGCCATTGGCGTTCTTGGCCAGCTGATCGCTGCGGGTGGCGGCGATCTCCGCGGCGACCACCTTGCGGCCCACCGGCGACTGGAAGAACTGCAGGGCGGGGCCGTCGGCCGCCAAGCTCTGGCGCAAGGCGGCCAGGGCGCGCTGGTCGATGGCCGCGGCGGTGTAGCGTTTGTTGCTGTTGTCCACCAGGCTCTGGTAGAGCGCCGGCGGCAGGCTGTTCTGGTAGCGCTGCTGGGCAGCCTGCAGGGCGTCGCGGAAGTGTCCGCGCTGCTCGGGCCAACCTGCGGCCTGATAGAGACTGACCGTATCGTCGGCCAGGGCGGGCAGGCTGATGGCGAAAAGCAGGGAAGCGAACAAAACGCGCATGGACACCTCGGGCAGCGGCGCAGAGCCGGAAAGTCCGCCATTGTCGGCAACCCCAGGCTGACTGTCGAGGCGCTCATCCCGGGCATTCGTCGCCTGGTCAAGGCGGGCGCGCAGCCGTGGCCGACTTCTCTTACACTCGGCATCCCGCCGGCCTGGCCCGGTTCTGACGGTTTCCGCGATGGCTCTGCACCCCGAGCATCCCCTGCTGCAACGTATCGTCGACGATCTCGCCGAGCACGGCTGGTCGCGGCAGAGCATCTTCCTGCCCCTGGACCTCACCGCCGAGCTGGCCGCCGAATGTCGGCTGCGCCACGCCCGTGGCGAACTAGAACGCGCCGGCATCGGCCGCGGCGAAAGCCCACTGATCCGCGAGGGCGTCCGCGGCGACCATATCGCCTGGCTGGACCCGGACGATGAGCATCCCGGCGTGCAGCGCTACCTGCACCTCATGGACACCCTGCGCGAGGCCTTCAACCGCTCCCTGTTCCTGGGGCTGGAAGACTACGAGAGCCACTTCGCCCTCTATCCGCCCGGCGCCTTCTATGCACGGCACCTGGATCGCTTCCGCGACGATGACCGCCGCATGGTCTCCCTGGTGCTCTATCTCAACGACGCCTGGCTGCCGGAGCAGGGTGGCGAGCTGCGCCTCTATCTCGACGAGCAACGCCAGCAGGATGTCCTGCCCCTGGGCGGCAGCCTGGTGTGCTTTCTCTCCGGCCAGTTGCCCCACGAGGTGCTGCCGGCCACCCGCGAGCGGCTGTCGCTGACCGGCTGGTTCCGCCGGCGTGGCGACAATCCGCTGCAGGCCTAAGGCGTAGACTTGTCGGCTGACCGGGGAGGGTGCATGGAAAAGATACTGGTGAGTCGCTGCCTGCTGGGGCATCGGGTGCGCTATGACGGCGGCGCCCATGGCCCCTTCGATCTGCTGGGCGTCTGGCAGTCGGAAGGGCGCATCGTGCCCCTCTGTCCGGAGGTGGCCGGGGGCTTGCCCACGCCGCGGCCGCCCGCGGAGATACCCGGTGGCCAGGGCGGCGCGGTGCTGGACGGTCGGCTGCCGGTGGTGACCGATAGCGGAGAGGACGTGACTCTGGCCTTCGTTGCCGGGGCCGAGGCCGCGCTCGAACTGATCGCGCGCCATGGCATCCGCCTGGCGGTGCTCAAGGCGCGCAGTCCGTCTTGCGGCAATCGGGAAAACTACGACGGCAGCTTCAGCGGCACCCGGGTGGCGGGCGAGGGGGTCACGGCGGCGGCGCTGAAGCGCGCTGGCGTCGCCGTCTTCAACGAGACCGAACTGCACGAGGCGCAGCGCCTGCTCGCGGCGCTGGAAGGCGACGCCTAGAGGGTCTCCGGCTGGCGGCCCAGCAGGCTCTGGAAGTGCGCCTTCTGCACGAAGCAGCCTTTGGGAAAGCGCCAGCCGACCAGTTCGCCCGGCTGCTTTTCGAGATTCTGGGCAAAGACGGTGGCGCCCATGGCACGCGCCAGGACGGCATATTCGCGCAGCGGGACCTTAACGACAGGAACATCCGGGCTGATCATGGGCGCTCTGCTGGGTGGGTCGCCCACGGTCGAAACGACGATCGCGGCAAGCCCACAGGTGACTTGCCAGGCTTATCGGCACCCCTGCGCGGAACTTCAGCCCGCGGATGAAAAAGCTCGCTCTAGTCGGCGGCTCTGGGCGTCTCCGGCAGGAACCAGTTCATCAGCAGCGCGCACAGGCCGCCGGTGGCGACGCCGGATTCCAGTACCGCCTTCAGGCCGGCCGGCATATGGGCGAGAAATTCCGGTACCTGGGAAATGCCCAGGCCCAGCGCCAGGGAGACGGCGATGATCAGCAGCGCGCGGCGGTCCAGCTCGACGCTGGCGAGGATGTTGATCCCCGAGGCGGCGACCGCGCCGAACATCACCATGGCCGCGCCACCGAGCACCGGCTCGGGCACCGCCTGGATCACCCCGGCCACCGCCGGGAACAGCCCCAGCAGGACCAGGATGGCGGCGATCCACAGGCCGACATGGCGACTGGCGATGCCGGTCAGCTGGATCACCCCGTTGTTCTGGGCGAACACCGAACTGGGAAAGGTGTTGAACAGTCCGGCCAGCAGCGAGTTGGCGCCATTGACCAGCACCCCGCCCTTGATCCGCTGCATCCACAGCGGGCCTTCCACCGGTTCGCGGGAGACCTTGCTGGTGGCGGTGATGTCGCCGATGGCTTCCAGCGAGGTCACCAGGTAGATCACCAGCAGTGGCACGAACAGCGACCAGGAAAAGCCCAGGCCGAAGTGCAGAGGCAGGGGGATCTGCACCCAGGCCGCCTCGTGCATGCCGGTGAAATTCAGCCGACCCAGCCAGGCTGCCAGGGCGTAGCCCAGCAGCAGGGCGACGACGATGGCGCTGCTGCGCAGGCCGCGCAGCGGAATGCGATTGAGCACCACGATGGTGGCCAGCACGGTGCCCGACAGCAGCAGATTCTCGCCATTGGCGAAGGTGCCGTTGCCCAGCGCCGCGAAGCCGCCGCCCATGCTGATCAGGCCGACCTTGATCAGCGTCAGGCCGATCATCAGCACCACGATGCCGGTCACCAGCGGGGTGATCAGGCGCTTGACGAAGGGCAGCACCCGCGACACGCCCATCTCGACGAAGGAACCGGCCATGACCACGCCGAAGATGGCCGCCATCACGGCTTCCACCGGGGTGCCGTTCTTGACCATCAGGGCGCCACCGGCGATCAGCGGACCGACGAAGTTGAAGCTGGTGCCCTGGACGATCAGCAACCCGGCGCCGAAGGGCCCGAAGCGGCGACACTGGACGAAGGTGGCGATGCCGGAGATCACCAGCGACATGGACACGATGAGGTTGGTGTCGCGCGGCGAGACGCCCAGGGCCTGGCAGATCAGCAGACCGGGGGTGACGATGGGCACGATGATCGCCAGCAGGTGCTGGATGGCGGCGAGCAGGGCGATCAGCGGGCGCGGTCGGTCCTGGGGACCGTAGAGCAGTTCGGAGCGGGAAGGCTGGGACATGGGCGGAGTCGTCGCGGAAAAAGCGCCGATCTTACCGGATGCCCGCGCCGGGGCGCAGGGTCTTCGACCAGGACACGGCCGCCGACCTGGGAGGGCGGCGGCCGTGCCTGACGACTTACAGGATGAAGCGGGCCACGTCGCGATTGAGGTCGGCGGCGTGATGCTGCAGGGAGCGCGACTGGCGCTCCGAATCCTCGGCGCCGCTGGCCAGGGTGTCGCCGAGGCCCTTGATGGTGATGACGTTGCGGGTGATCTCCTCGGTGACCGAGGTCTGCTCCTCGGCCGCCGTGGCGATCTGCAGGGACATCTCGGAGATGACGCCGGCACTCTGCGCGATCTCTTCCAGGGCGCTGGAGGCGCGTTCCACGTCGGCGACGCTGCGCTCGGCGATGGCCATGCTGCTGTCCATGCGCTGCACCGCCTGGCGGGTCATCTGCTGCAGGGTGCCGATGGTCTCGTTGATCTCCCGGGTCGACGCCTGGGTCCGCTGGGACAGCGTCCGTACCTCGTCGGCGACTACCGCGAAGCCGCGGCCATGCTCGCCGGCGCGGGCCGCCTCGATGGCCGCGTTGAGCGCCAGCAGGTTGGTCTGCTCGGCGATGCTCTGGATGCTGTCCAGCACCTTGGCGATGGCCTGGGAGTGGTGGTCCAGTTCGCCGATCACCCGGGTGGCGTCATCCACTTCCCGCGCCAGGCTGTTGATCGATTCCTTGCTGGTCTGCACCAGGGTCAGGCCCTGGGCGGTGCTGTCGGAGGACTGGCGGATGGCCTCGGCGGTCTGCTCGGCATTGCGGGCGATCTCCTGGGTGGCGGAAGACATCTCCGTCACGGCCGTGGCCACCAGGGTGATCTCCTGCTGCAGGCGACCCAGTTCCTGGGTGGCCGCGGCGCTGCGTTGCAGCACCTTCTGCGATTCGGCGTCCACGCTCTGGGCATGCTGACGCACGCCACCGATCAGGCCGTGCAGGCTGGCCACGAACTGGTTGAAGTGGCCGGCCAGGCCGCCGACCTCATCGCTGCTCTGCACGGCGATGCGGCGGGTCAGATCGCCCTGGCCGTCGGCGATCACCTGCAGGCCGCTGGAGACCACGCCCAGCGGCCTAAGTAGATAGCTGCACAGCAGGTTGATCAGCAGCAGCGAGCCGCCCAGCACCACGGCCAGGATGCCTAGGCTGATCCACAGCTGGCGTTGCAGCGGCGCCATGAGCACGCCGCTGTCGACGATCATCACCAGGGTTTCGCCATTGTGATTCATGGGCGCGGCATAGAGGCGCTGGCCGGCGGCAGTTTCGACATGGCGCTCGCCGGGCGCCTGGGCCAGGCGCTGGAGGGTGTCCGCGTCGAGCTGGGGAAAGAGCTCGGTGATCGGCTTGGCCAGCAGGGCGGCGTCTTCGTGGCCCAGGACGATGTTCTGGCCGTTGACCAGCACGGCACTGCCGGCGCCCGGCAGTTGCACGCGCTTGAGCTGGTCGAGGATGTCGCTGATGCTGACGTCCGCGCCAAGGATCGCAGTGGTCTTGCCCGCCGACTGCAGGGCCCAACCCAGCGACAGCACGTTCTGCTTGGTGGCCGCCGCCACGGTGGGAATGGAAAAGAACACCTTGCCGGGATTCTGCTGCGCCTGCTGGTACCACAGCCACTTGCGCGGATCGTTGTTGTCCGGCGGCAGCTGGACGCCATTGGCATTGACCTGGCTGCCATCGCCCCGGGCATAGAAGACGTTGTCGAAGCCGCCGGAATGCTTGACCTGGTTGAGCCCGGCCGGGAGGTTCGCCTCCTCGGTGTCGGCGGCCAGGGCCCCCAGCGCCGCGGCCTTGCCGTCCAGCCACTGGCGCACCCCGCCGTTGAAGACGAAGCTGACGGTCTTCAGCTGCTCGACCGTGGAGGCTTCCAGCGCCGTACGGGTATTGAAGAAGTTGATGGCGGTAAGACCCACCCCCACGACCAGGACGGCCGCGGTGGCAGACAACGAGAGTTTCTGTTTCAACGACAGGGCAGGCACGGCGGGGTGACTCCGATAATTAATTAATTGTCGGACTTTATCGGTGCCTGTAGGAGATAACTTGAGCGGCCAGTCAGGTTTTTCCTGCGGGGGCGGATCACTGGAGATCAGGCGGGCCGCGGGTCTCCCGCTCGGCCGTGGCCTGGGAGACCCGTGGCCTGGCCTGCGCCTAGGCGGCGACCGTCTGGGCGCCGGTCATCAGCGCCACGGCGTCGGCCATGGAGTGCTGGCGCGGATCGATCACCGTCAGCCGGCGACCCAGGCGATGGATGTGGATGCGATCGGCGATCTCGAACACATGGGGCATGTTGTGGGAGATCAGCACGATGGCGATGCCGCGGGCGCGTACGTCGAGGATCAGCTCCAGCACCTTGCGCGACTCCTTCACCCCCAGCGCCGCGGTGGGTTCGTCGAGGATGATCACCTTGGAACCGAAGGCTGCCGCCCGGGCCACGGCCACGCCCTGGCGCTGACCGCCGGACAGGGTCTCCACCGCCTGGTTGATGTTCTGGATGGTCATCAAGCCCAGTTCGGAGAGCTTTTCCCGGGCGATGCGCTCCATTTCCTTGCGGTCCAGGGTGCGGCAGAGGGTGCCCAGCAGTCCCGGCTTGCGCAATTCGCGACCCAGGAAGAGGTTGTCGGCGATGGACAGCGCCGGCGACAGCGCCAGGTTCTGGTAGACCGTCTCGATGCCGGCCCGCCGCGCCGCGATGGGCGAGGCGAACTGCACCGGCTGGCCCTCGAAGCGGATCTCGCCCTCATCGGGCCGCAGGGCGCCGGAGATGGCCTTGATCAGCGAGGACTTGCCGGCGCCGTTGTCGCCGATCACGGCGAGGATCTCGCCGGGCAGCAGGTCGAAGTCGGCGTGGTCGAGGGCGGTGACGCGGCCATAGCGCTTCACCAGGCCACGGGCCATGAGCAGGGGTTCGGTAGTCATCAGCTGGCCGCCTTTCTGATCCATTGGTCGATAGCCACGGCCGCGATGATGAGCGTGCCGATCAGCAGATAGGTCCATTGCACGTCGGTGCCCAGCAGCCGCAGGCCGAGGGCGAAGACGCCGACGATCAGGGCGCCGAACAGCATGCCGAGGATGGAGCCGCGGCCGCCGAACAGCGAGATGCCGCCGATCACCACCGCGGTGATGGATTCGATGTTGGCGAACTGGCCGGCGGTGGGCGAGACCGAGCCGATGCGGCCGATCAGCACCCAGCCGGCGAAGGCGCAGATGAGCCCCGACAGCCCGTACACGGTGATCAGCATACGGCGGACGTTGACCCCGGCCAGCGCCGCGGCCTCGGGATCGTCGCCCACCGCATAGAGGTGGCGGCCCCAGGCGGTGTGGTTGAGCACGTACCAGAGCAGGGCGACCAGCACCACCAGGGCGATCACGCCATAGGTGAAGACCGCGCCACCCAGGCGGAAATTGTCGCCGAACACCTGCAGCAGCGGCGCGGTCGTGCCGATTTCCTGGGCGCGGATGGTCTCGTTGCGCGAGTAGAGGAAGTTGGCCGCGAGCACGATCTGCCACATGCCCAGGGTGACGATGAAGGGCGGCAGCTTGATGCGGGCGATCAGCCAGCCGTTGGCCATGCCGCACAGGGTGCCCACCGCCAGGCCGCAGAGGATCGACAGCTCCACCGGCAGGCCGTAGCGGAAGGTGAACTGGCCCATGACCACCGAGGACAGCACCATGATGGCGCCTACCGAGAGATCGATGCCGGCGGTGACCACCACCAGGGTCTGGGCGGCGCCGACGATGCCGGTGATGGCGACCTGCTGCAGGATCAGGGTGAGGGCGAAGGCGGAAAAGAACTTGCCACCCAGCAGGGCGCCGAAGATGCCCAGCGACAGCAGCAGCACCAGCAGCGAGACCGCCGAGGGGCGCGAATGCAGGAAGTGACGGAATTTGACCAGCGGGCTGCGTTCGTCACGGGCGAAGGAGGCGACCTCCGTGGCACTGTGCTTGAGCACCTGTTCGAAGGGCTGGCCGGAGGGGGAGGGCGAGGTCGGATCGCTCATGGCAATCTCCTGAGAGCGGGAAAGCGGCCGGGAGTCGATCGCCCGCGCCGGTGCGACGGGCGCTCAGGCGGGGCGATCGATCTTCTCTAGCCTGGACGAGAGGCCGTCAGCCCCAGCATTTCTGCAGGGCGGTCTTGCTATCGATGGACTGGATGCCGGGGACCGGCTTGTCCGTCACCAGCTTCACGCCGGTGTCGACGAAGCTCTTGCCTTCGGTGGGCGTCGGCTTCTTGCCGGTGTCGGCAAAGGTCTTGATCGCCTCGATGCCCAGCGCCGCCATCTGCAGCGGGTACTGCTGGGAGGTGGCGCCGATGACGCCGTCGGCGACGTTGTGCACGCCCGGGCAACCGCCGTCGATGGACACGATCAGCACGTCTTTCTCGCGACCCACGGCCTTGAGCGCCTCGTAGGCACCGGCGGCGGCCGGTTCGTTGATGGTGTGCACCACGTTGATGGTCGGGTCCTTCTGCAGCAGATTCTCCATCGCTGCGCGGCCGCCTTCCTCGTTGCCGTTGGTCACGTCGTGGCCGACGATGCGCGGATCGGTCTCGTCGCCGATGCGGCTCTGATCCTTGGGGTCGATGCCGAAGCCGAGCATGAAGCCCTGGTCGCGCAGGACGTCCACCGAGGGCTGGGAGGCGTTCAGGTCGAGAAAGGCCACCCGGGCGTCCTTGGCCTTGTCACCCAGGGTTTCCCGCGCCCACTGGCCGATCAGCTTGCCGGCCAGCAGGTTGTCGGTGGCGAAGGTCATGTCGGCGGCGCTCACCGGATCCAGCGGGGTGTCCAGGGCGATCACCAGCAGACCGGCTTCACGCGCCTTCTGCAGATTCGGCACGATGCCCTTGGTGTCCGAGGCGGTGATGAGGATGCCCTTGGCGCCGTCGGCGATGCAGGTCTCGATGGCGGCCACCTGGCTTTCGCTGTCGCCGTCGATCTTGCCGGCGTAGGCCTTGAGCGTCACCCCCAGCTCCTTGGCCTTGGCGGTGGCGCCTTCCTTCATCTTCACGAAGAAGGGATTGGTATCGGTCTTGGTGATAAGGCAGGCGGACACGGGGGCTGCCTGGGCGGTGCCGCTGGCGAGGGCAGCAGCCAACAGGCAACCGGCGAAGGACGCGAGGGAGACGGTTCTTTTCATTGTTGTGCGCTCAGGTTCGGAGACAGGAACGCGACCGGCAGGGCGCCGGTCGCGGTGGAGCTGTTACCACCACTGCTCGACTTGGAAGCCGATGTTGGAGCCGTGCAGGTCGTTGCCGAAGTTGCCGGTGCTCGACAGCGCGGAGCCGGCGTCGAAGTCATCGGCGGCCTGCTGGGCGGCCCGGTTCCAGGCGGCATAGGTGTAGAACAGGCGGAATTCGGGACGGGTCTTGAATTCCGGACCCTTGGGCGACCAGGTCGGTGCCAGGGTCAGCTTGGTCAGCTTGCGGGTGCCGCCGGGCGCCTGCACCTGGTCATGACCCAGTTCGGTGGAGAACTTGAACTGGTCGGTGATGCCGTACACCAGACGGCCGCCCAGCGAGGTCCAGCGCAGGTCGTTGCCGTTCGGACGCTCGTCCTTCTGGTAGACCGCGGCGACCTGACCACCCCAGTAGCGGCTGATCTGCCAGTCGAAGAAGTCCACCACGCGGTAGGAGACGTCCGAACTGCTCAGGGTCGGATCGCCGGTGCTGCCCAGGGCGGTGCCCGGGCCCTGGCCGCGCTGCACGGCAAAGGTGTTCACGCCACCCCAGCCCATGAAGTTGGCCTGCTTGTGCTGCAACGTCACCGCGATGCCGCTGTTGGCATTGGGCTGGTTGGTGGGCTTGTCCAGGTAGCTGACGCCGATTTCCAGCGAGCCGTTCGGATTGGTGTTGAAGCCGGCGACGTTGAAGTCGAAGCGGTTCTGGAAGTCCTTCTGGTTCTGGTTGTCCTTGCGCGAGAAGGCCACGCTGTATTTCAGGCCGCCGATGTTGACGTCCTCGATACCGCCGCCGGTGGCGCTCTGGTTCCAGTAGAAGAAGTCGGAGATGTGGATGTCGTTCCGCTTGTAGTAGCGGCGACCGGCCCAGACGTTACCGCCGTTCAGTGCGGCGACGTTGTTCCAGTAGGCATAGGCCTGGGGCAGGCGAACCTGGCCGTTGTCACCATTGAAGGTCGGCGTGCGATCGTACTGGTTGTAGAGGCTGGCCATGCCGAAGACGCCCACGGCGGAGCCATCGTCCAGGGTCAGGAAGTCCTGCTTGGCGGCGAATTCACCGTACTGTTCGCATTCGTTGCCCAGACGATACTTGGACTGGGCGCCCTGCAGCTTGAAGCAGCGCATCGAATTGGAACCGGAGGAGTCTCCCAGGCCGGCGCGGAAATAGCCGGTGGTTTCGAAGGCGTGTGCCGCGGGGATCAGGAGGAGGGTGCTCATCAAGGACGCGACCGAAACCCTGGCCAGGGGGATAGCCTTTTTCTTATTCATTTATGTTCCCTATTTATTGTTGTGGTGTAACTCAGTGCCTGGCCAGCACCCGATCCGCCGTGCTCGAGCGGAAGATCGCTATAGGTGTGACCATTGGAAACCAACCTGACTACAAACTTATCGCTGAATCAATTCAGCGGCAGACGGAGGGTAGCCTTTGATCACTCAACGGCCTAGCGGCTCGATTACAGCGATGTGTGAGCTGAATCACAAGCTGTGCTTCTACAAAAATAGCAAGCCAAGCAACTGTGGAACCCCTCTGGAATGGGGTCATGGCGAGGAGTTCTCCTGCTGAAGAAACGGCAGGCGAAGCGGAGAGGAACGCACGCAGGCGGAGGGGCGAAATAGAGCGGGGAAGGCAGGAGGGAAGGTGGAACGGAGCGTCCGGGGGACGGCGGATGCCGTCGCCCGGAGCCCGCGATATCAGCCCAGCAGGGCCTTGTCGCGCACGCCGCCCTTGTCGGCACTGGTGGCCAGCAGGGCATAGGCCTTGAGCGCGGTGGTCACGCGGCGGGCACGGGGTTGTGCCGGCTTCCAGCCCAGCTTGTCCTGCTCGATGCGGCGGTGGGACAGCTCTTCGTCGCTCACCAGCAGGTTGATGCTGCGCTGGGGAATGTCGATGAGCACCTTGTCGCCGTCCCGCACCAGGCCGATGGCACCGCCCGCCGCGGCTTCCGGCGAGGCATGGCCGATGGACAGGCCCGAGGTGCCGCCGGAGAAACGACCGTCGGTGAGCAGGGCGCATTGCTTGCCCAGGCCCTTGGACTTCAGGTAGCTGGTGGGGTAGAGCATCTCCTGCATGCCCGGACCGCCCTTGGGCCCTTCGTAGCGGATGATGACGATGTCGCCGGCCTTCACCTCGTCGGCGAGGATGCCGCGCACCGCGGCGTCCTGGCTTTCGAAGACCTTGGCATTGCCCTCGAACACATGGATGGATTCATCCACGCCGGCGGTCTTCACCACGCAGCCGTCCAGGGCGATGTTGCCGTAGAGCACGGCCAGACCGCCTTCCTGGGAGTAGGCGTGCGCGACACTGCGGATGCAGCCCTCGGCGCGGTCGTCGTCCAGGGTGTCGTAGCGAGTCGCCTGGCTGAAGGCTTCCTGGGTCGGGATACCGGCGGGACCGGCGCGGAAGAAGGTCTTCACCGCCTCGTCCTGGGTCAGGGTGATGTCCCACTGCTCGATGGCGTCGCCCAGGGTCTGGCTGTGCACGGTGGGCAGGTCGGTATGCAGGAGACCGCCGCGCGCCAGTTCGCCGAGGATGCTGAAGATGCCCCCGGCGCGGTGCACGTCTTCCATGTGGTACTTCTGGATGTTAGGCGCCACCTTGCACAGCTGCGGCACCTTGCGCGACAGGGCATCGATGTCGCGCAGGTCGAAGTCCACCTCGGCTTCCTGGGCGGCGGCCAGCAGGTGCAGGATGGTGTTGGTCGAGCCGCCCATGGCGATGTCCAGGGTCATGGCGTTCTCGAAGGCCGCATGGCAGGCGATGTTGCGCGGCAGCGCCGACTCGTCGTTTTCCTGGTAGTAGCGGCGGCACAGGTCGACGATGGTGCGGCCGGCCTGCAGGAACAGCTCCTTGCGGTCGGCGTGGGTGGCCAGGGTCGAGCCGTTGCCGGGCAGGGCCAGGCCGAGGGCCTCGACCAGGCAGTTCATGGAGTTGGCGGTGAACATGCCCGAGCAGCTGCCACAGGTGGGACAGGCGCTGCGTTCGTATTCGGCGACCTTCTCGTCGCTGGCCGAGCTGTCGGCGGCGATGACCATGGCGTCCACCAGGTCCAGGCCGTGGCTGGCCAGCTTGGTCTTGCCGGCTTCCATGGGGCCGCCGGAGACGAACACCACCGGGATGTTCAGGCGCAGGGCGGCCATCAGCATGCCGGGGGTGATCTTGTCGCAGTTGGAGATGCACACCAGGGCATCGGCGCAGTGGGCATTCACCATGTATTCCACGGCGTCGGCGATGATCTCGCGACTGGGCAGCGAATAGAGCATGCCATCGTGACCCATGGCGATGCCGTCGTCCACGGCGATGGTGTTGAATTCCTTGGCCACGCCGCCGGCCTTCTCGATCTCCCGGGCGACCAGCTGGCCGAGGTCCTTGAGGTGGACATGGCCCGGCACGAACTGGGTAAAGGAGTTGGCGATGGCGATGATGGGCTTCTTGAAGTCTTCGTCCTTCATCCCGGTGGCGCGCCAGAGCGCCCGGGCGCCAGCCATGTTGCGGCCCTGGGTGGAGGTTTTCGAGCGATAGTCAGGCATGAAGCGTCTCTCCGAGGCGGCTTTCTAGATCACGGTTCTGGTCATCGTGAGCGCAGACGAGGCACGGTGCAAACGCGGAGTGACGGTTGCCGGGCCGGAGGGCGGCCACGCCATGCGGGATCTCCGCAGGGGGTGCCAGGGCTCACGAACCCGCCGGAGGATGCTGGCGGAGGGGAATTTGGATCATACACCCGGGCGCCAGCACTGCACAGCAGGCCGGCGCCGGACGGATCAGGGCGCTTCCTGTTCGCCGTCGGGGGCATCTTCCAGGTATTCGTCCATGGGCTCCTGGCCGGCCAGGGTCTTGAGACTCAGGTCCACGGCTTCGGGCAGGGTGATGTCGACGCGCTGCTTGTCGCTGCCTTCCAGCGAGGACTCGTAGCTCAGCGCATGGCGCAGGTGGCCGTTCTCGAGGATGGCGCCAACACTGGCCAGCTGGGCAGCGGCCGGGGCCAGGCGCTCGAGGGCGGCCTTAGGCCAGGTGGCCTCGACGGTCGCGTTGCAGGTATAGAAGCCCGCTTCGCCGCTGTCCGAGGGCTCTTCCTGGGTCTTGATGTCGACCAGCGAGACCTGACCGGCTTCCAGCGCGGGCTGGCCGGCGGCGATGTCGTCCGCATAGATCTCGTTGATGGTCTGGGCGTATTGCTGACGGACCAGCTCGGCGGTCTTGGCCGCATCGCAACTGTAGTCATAGCCACCGCAGCCAGTCAGGGAAAGCACCGCAGCTGTGAGTATGAGGTGACGTCTGGACATGCCTGAATTCCTTGGAACGATGGGTAGAGCCTGGCGGCGCTGGCCGCGCCTGCGTCGATCCACAGTGCAGGAGGTTGGCGCAGCGATCGGGGATGGCGAGGGCCCATGGTGCTGCCGCTCGCCCATCCTGTCCATCAGACGCCGCCAGCGTCCTTCAGGACACCCGGCCTGGCCGGCCGGTCAGCGCCCGGCTCAGGCGCGGTCGGCGCTTTCGCAGGTCTCGAAGTCCTTGCTGTCGACACGGTTCATGCTGTCGAAGCCGATCGAATAGACCTGCTCCTTGCCGTCCTTGTTGAGCACATAGTTGTTGCAGGTGCCGGGACGGAACTTGCGGGTGTAGGTGCTCGACGGGGTACCGCCGATGCGCAGCACGTCAGCCTTGCTCATGCCCTTGTCCACCTGCTTCACCAGCGGTTGCTCGCGAAATTCGACGCGGCCCACGGTGTAGTCGGCGGTGTTCTTCACCGAGGCGCAGCCCGCCAGCACGGTGCCAGCCAGCAGCGCGGTCGCGACAGCAATCTTCTTGTTCATGGTGTGATCCCTTCAAAGGCGGAAGTGCCTGACACTTCGACGATGGCGGCGCCGATAAATTCGCTCTCCGTCGCACTTCTCGCTGTTTGCCACTTTGACGGACCGGCCGCTGGCCCCGGCAAGTGACTGTATCTAAAGCTGATTCTGCAAACGAACGCTATGCCCCCGTTTTCTAAGGATTATTTTGTCCGAACGGCAGTTGACAGAGGCCAGGCGGCAGGCGATCTTTAGCGTTATGTTGTAACTTCCCAGCCGTTTCTCGTTTCTCGCGAGGACCTCATGAATCGCCGTCGTCTGCTCAATCTGATCCTGGCTGGCATGACCTTGCCCGTCGGGTTGCCGGCGTTTGCCGCCCGGCAGCAACTCAAGGGCGCCCGGGCCTGGCAGGATGCCGACAAGCTCCGCCTGGTCTTCGATCTCACCGGACCGGTGCGCTACAAGACCTTCACCCTGGTCGCGCCGGATCGCATCATTCTCGATCTCGCCGATACCCAGGCCCCCGCGGTGCTCAACCACCTCGCCCTGCAGGGGTCGCCGGTGCGGGCCGTGCGCAGCGCTCACTATGGCGCCCAGGACACCCGGGTGGTGCTGGAGCTGGCCCATCCGGTGGAGGTGGAAAGCTTCATCCTCGGTCCGGGCGAGGGCGCGGCCAATCGCCTGGTGCTCGATCTCAAGCGGGCCGGGGCGCCGGTGGTGGCTGCACGCAAGCCGGCCGATGCCGAGCCGCCACTTGAGGTCAAGCGCGGCAAGGGCCTGGCCACGGGTCGCGACATCATGGTGGTGGTCGATGCCGGTCACGGCGGCAAGGACCCGGGTGCGCTGAGCGCCCGGGGTGACCGCGAAAAGGACATCGCCCTGATCGTGGCGCAGAATCTGGCGCGCCGCATCAACCTGCAGAAGGGCTTCAAGGCCAAGCTGGTGCGCAACGACGACTTCTTCGTGCCGCTGCGCAAGCGCGTCGAGGTCGCCCGCAGCTACAACGCCGACATGTTCGTCTCAGTGCATGCCGATGCCGCGCCGCGCCGCACCGCCTACGGGGCCTCGGTCTACGCCCTGTCCGAGGGGGGAGCGACGTCCACCACGGCGCGCTTCCTGGCCGACAGCGAGAACAACGTCGACCTGATCGGCGCCAACGAGATTCTCAAGGGACGCGATCCCATGCTCGCCGGCGTGCTGCTGGACATGTCGATGAACGCCACCATCTCGTCGAGCCTGGACCTGGGCCACAAGGTGCTGGGGCAATTGTCGAGCATCACCAACCTGCACCAGAAACGAGTGGAGCAGGCGGGCTTCGCTGTGCTCAAATCGCCGGATATCCCCTCGATCCTGGTCGAGACGGGGTTCATTTCCAATGATCGCGACTGCCGGCGCCTACTCGACAGTCGCCACCAGAAGCAGCTGGCCGATTCGATCTTTGCCGGCCTGCATGGCTATTTCCAGGAGCGTCCCCCGCTGGGCACCTACCTGGCCAGCCTCAAGAACACCCAAGGAGTGACATGAGTTTGCAAGACAAGGCGCGTCGTTACTGGCGCGTGGTGGTGCTGGTGATAGGCGCGCTCTGTATCGTGGCCGGATTGATCGGCTACGGTCAGGGCGGGCGCGGCAAGCAGGGCAGTGCCCAGGAAGGCTTCGTCAACAAGGTCTGGCAGATCAAGACCAGCAACAGCATCGAGCCGGGGATGCTCTACGTCTTCCTCAGCGACGGCACCCTGGTGATGGCGTCGCCGAGCAGCCAGCCCTCCCTGGGGCGCTGGACGCGCACCGAAAAGGGCCTGAACATGATCGAGGAAGGCATCACCTATCCCACGGAAATCCTCAGCCTCAGCCGCGACGAATTCCGTATCCGCAGTCTCAATCCCGGTGATCCGGTGGAGCTGCAGCTGGCCCCCGCGGCGCACTGAGGCGCCTTCAGGCGTCGTCGGAGTAGCGCTGCTCCTGCCAGGGATCGCCGCGGTCGTGATAGCCGCGCATCTCCCAGAAGCCAGGGGTGTCGCCGACCCGGAAGTCGATGCGCCTGAGCCACTTGGCGCTCTTCCACAGATAGAGATGCGGGATCAGGGCCCGTACCGGTCCCCCGTGTTCGGCCGTCAGCGGCTGGCCTTCCCAGCTGTGCACCAGCATGGCGCCGGGCGCGGCGAAATCGGCCAGCGGCAGATTGGTGATGTAACCGTCGTAGCTATGCAGGAGCACATGGGTGGCCTCGTCCCGCGGCTGCACCTCGTCGAGCAATTCGTCTATCGGCAGACCGATCCAGCGATTGTCATAGCGTGACCAGGTGGTGACGCAATGCATGTCGCTGATGGCCTCGCGGGTCGCCCGCGCGGCAAAGGTCTCCCAGTTCCAGCGCAGCGTCTTGCGCACCGCGCCGGTCACCGCCAGTTGCCAGCGCTCCCGGCTGACCTCCGGGCGTACGCCCAGGTCCAGGACCGGCCAGTTGCTGACGCGGTGCTGGCCAGGCGGCAGGCGCTCGCTTTCCGGGCGCGCACCCTGGCCGCTGAGGAAGCGTCCCTCCTGGGCCCAGCGCTCCTTGGAACGGGTCAGCTTGCTTGGCTCGTCGCTCATCGATGGATCCTCTTCACAGGTCTCGGGCTGCTGACCGCCATGCTGGCCTTTCGTCGGCACAGGCCGAACCCAGACGGCGTCTTGCGTCTCCTATCCTGCAGGCACTCAGAGAGCGGCCTCTTGATTCTTAACCTGCCGGAGAACCACCATGGTAGATGCAACCCAGATCAAAGAGCATGCGGAAGTTGTCGGTTCGGACGGCCAGCACGTGGGCACCGTCGACCATATGGAAGGCGCCGATCGCATCAAGCTGACCAAGCGCGATCAGGATGCCGATGGCAAGCATCACTACATTCCGCTGAGCTGGGTCCAGTCGGTGGAGGGCAGCCAGGTACGCCTGTCCAAGACTCGCGACGAGGCCGAAAGCGAGTGGCAGGCCGCCTAAGGCACGCCGCCCAATAAAAAGCCCCGCATCAGCGGGGCTTTTTATTGGGCGGCGAATACCGGTCAGTTGATGTATTCGAACAGCTTGACGATGCGCTGCACGCCCGAGACGCTCTGGATCAGCTGCACGGCATGGGCGCCTTCCTGCTGGGTCACCAGACCCAGGAGATAGACGATGCCGTTCTCCGTGACCACCTTGATGCGCGAGCCGGGGATGTCTTCGTCAGCGAACATCTGGGTCTTGATACGGGTGGTCAGCCAGGAATCGTTGCTGCGCGCCAGCAGCGAGGAATTGCCGGTCACCTGCAGTTCGTTGTGCACCGTCTTGACCCGCTGCACGCTGCGCACGGCCTGTTCGGCCTGGGCCTTGAGATCGGCACGCGGCGTCTGGCCGGCGATCAGCACCACGCCGTTGTAGCTCACCACCACGATGTGCGAGCTGGCCAGATCGGCATTGGCCTTGGAGATGTTGACCGAGGCCTTGGTCTCGATCAGGGCGTCGTCCACGGTGCTGCCCAGGGTGCGGGTGCCGCGGTTGTCGTCGATGGGCTTGTCACGGCTGGCGGTGACCACGTTGCTGCAGCCGACGACCGCAAAGGACAGCGCCAGGATGGCGAGCAGGGGAGCCTTCTTCATTCTTCGCTTCCAAAGAGTTGCTGATCGATCTGGTCGCACAGGCAGTGGATCACCAGCAGGTGCACTTCCTGGATGCGGGCGGTGACCTTGGCCGGCACGCGAATCTCGACGTCTTCGGGCAGCAGCAGGGAGGCCATGCCGCCGCCGTCGCGGCCGGTGAGGGCGACCACGGTCATCTCGCGGTCGTGGGCAGCCTGGATCGCCTGGATCACGTTGGCGGAATTGCCGCTGGTGGAGATGGCCAGGAGGATGTCGCCCGGCTGACCCAGGGCGCGGATCTGCTTGGAGAACACCTCGTTGTAGCTGTAGTCGTTGGCGATTGAGGTCAGCGTCGAGGTGTCGGTGGTCAGGGCCAGGGCCGGCAGGCTGGGGCGCTCGCGCTCGAAGCGATTCAGCAGTTCCGAGGAGAAGTGCTGGGCGTCGCCGGCGGAGCCGCCATTGCCGCAGGTGAGAATCTTGCCTTCGTTGAGCAGGGCCGCAACCATGACCTGGCTGGCCAGATCGATATGCGGAATCAGGACTTCCATGGCCTGACGCTTGGTTTCGATGCTGTCCCGGAAGAGCTTCTGGATGCGGGCGTGGGTGTCCATCGCGATATCTTTGACCTGTGCTGTGGAGGGCCTCAGGCGTCGAAGGCCTGTTTGATCCATTCGAGTGCCTGAGGGGATGCGTCGGCCCCGGGGCCGATCGCGATCACGTCGAAACGACAGGGCCGCTTGGCCCAGCGCGCTTCGGATTGCAGAAAGAGGGCGGCGCTGTTGACCAGTCGCTGCCGCTTGCGGGCATCTATGCTTTCCGCGGCGCCGCCCCAGGCGGTGTGCCTGCGGGCGCGTACCTCGACGAATACTACTGTATCGCCGTCGAGCATGACCAGATCGAGCTCGCCGCCTTGCCAGCGCCAGTTGCGGGCGATCAGCCGCAGGCCGCGCGTCTGCAGGAACTGCAGGGCGCGATCCTCGGCTTGCCTGCCGCGCTGGAGATGCGGCGCCTGCTTCACGGGGTGCTGAGCGAGGCCGGCACGCTGGTGGTCGGCAGCGGCGTATTGTTGGCCGGCAGTGGCTGAGCCACGCCGTTGCGGAATTCCGCCCAGGGCAGGTGCCGCACCACGCGCTGGTCGGGCGCCACGCTCAGATTGCCGGACAGGCCGGGCAACTCGGAGTTGGGCAGGGCCTTGAGCTGCTGCAGGTGCAGCGCCAGCAGGTAGGCGTCGGCGCCCATGGCGTAGAGGCGACCGATGCTGGTGCCGGCCTGCGGCCACTGGGCGGTGATCTTGGCGCGCAGCGGATTGCTCGGCTCGAGCAGCCAGGGGGTTTCGCAGAACAGGATGCCGTTGAGATCCTGGTTCACGCCGGGTTCGTTGACGCCACTGTTGAGGTTGGAGGTGGCGTACACCGGCAGGTCGCGGGCGTTCTGGTAGACCAGGATCGGCTTGATCTGGCGGGCCTGGGCCGGGGTCGAGGCGAGGAAGATGAAGTCCATGCCCTGGCGCATCTGCAACAGGCTGGTGATGCGGTTGGCGATCTCGACCGGTTGGCCGATGCGCTCGGCGGCGACCAGGCGACCGCCCAGTTGCTGCCACTCGTTCTGGAAGGCGGCCAGCACGCGGGCACCCCAGTCACCCTGGGGCACCATGGCGCCGGCACTGCGCTTGCCGTCGGCCCAGGCGCGACGCGCGGCTTCGCGGGCCTCGTCCTCGGCGGCCAGGCCGAACTGGAAGAGTTGCGGCGGCTGGGCGCCCTGGCTGTCGCCATAGTTCAGCGCCAGGGTATTGATCGGCAGTTGCGGGCGATCGCCCAGCTGCTTGACGAAGTTCTTCTCCAGCGGGCCGACCACCAGCTGGATGCCGGCGGCCTGGGCCTGGCGGTAGAAGGCGTCCAGCGAACCCATCTGGGTGCTGTCGTAGACGGTCACGGCCGGGGCGCTCTGGCCGGCGGCCAGGGCTTCGTAGCGGGCGGCCATGAAGCCGTCCTGCAGCGCGCGCGAGACGCCGGCGAGCTGACCCTGCAGGGGCAGCAGCAGGGCGACGCGACTGAGCGGTTCCCGCGCCAGGGTCTTCAGGCGCTCCAGGTCATCGGGCAGATTGCGCGCGGCGGGATGGCCGGGGTTCTGCTTCTGCCATTCCTCGATGGCGGCGAGCTGCTGATCCAGCGCCAGGTTGCCGCGGGTGATGGCGGCCAGCGCCAGCCAGCCATTGAGATCGGCGTCCTTCACGCTCTGGCGCAACTGCGCGTCCGGCAGGTTGGTCACCAGTTGCCAGATCTGCTCGCGGTTGTCATGGGCGGCATCGCCGTCCAGCAGCGGACCGAGGAAGATGCGTTCTTGGGCGGCGGCGAGCGGCTGGCCGTTGGCGGCCTGGGCCTCGGCCTTGGTCAGGCCGCTGCGGATCTGCTGCTGGGCCGGCAGTTCGCCCAGTTGGGCGAAGCTCGGGTGGTCGAAGCGCTTGAGCGCCTGGGCCGGCTGCTTGTCGAGCAGGTCGAGCTGGGCCAGCAGGGTCTGGGCGAACATCTGCTGTGCCGGCTTGAGGCCTTCGAAATTGATGGAGCCCAGGATCTGCCGCGCTTCGCGGGAATTCTGCTGGGCATAGGCCTTGTCGGCGGCGGTCAGGCGCAGCAGATTGGCCTGCTCGGACTGACTGGAGCCGGCCTGGTTCAGCAGCTGCTCGATGCTGGCCTGGCTGGACTGGGGCAGGTCGCCGAGGGAGTTGTTGACGGGCGAGCTGCTGCAGGCGGCGAGCAGGGCGAAGGCGGTGGCGCAGAGCAGCGGACGCAGGCGGAACTTCATGCTGTGGTTCCTGAGCAAATGTCTGGAAAGGGGGTGATTGTCTCACAGCACCCAAGCGCTGCGAACGCCGAGGGCGAGAGCGGCGTACACTGTTGGGCTATTTCCAGTCCGTCAGGTTTCATCATGATTTCGCCGGGTACTCTTTATGTGGTTGCCACGCCCATCGGCAACCTGGACGACATCACCGCCCGCGCGCTCAAGGTCCTGCGCGAAGTGGCCCTGATCGCCGCCGAAGACACCCGTCATTCGGCGCGCCTGCTGCGCCATTTCGGCATCGAGACGTCGCTCGCGGCCTGTCACGATCACAACGAGCGCGATGCCGGTGGCCGCTTCATCACCCGGCTGCTGGCGGGGGAAGACGTCGCCCTGATCTCCGATGCGGGCACGCCGCTGATTTCCGATCCGGGCTTCCACCTGGTGCGCGCGGCGCGCGCCCAGGGCATCCGGGTCTCGCCGATTCCCGGCGCTTGCGCCCTGGTCGCGGCGCTGTCGGCAGCCGGTCTGCCCTCGGATCGCTTCAGCTTCGAAGGTTTCCTGCCGGCCAAGGCGGTAGGCCGGCAGGGACGCCTGGCGGCGCTGCGCGAAGACCCGCGCACCCTCATCTTCTACGAGGCGCCCCATCGACTCGAGGATTGCGTGGCCGACATGGTGACCACTTTCGGGCCTGAGCGGCACATCGTCCTCGGTCGCGAATTGACCAAGACCTTCGAGACCCTGCGCGGCCTGCCCGCTGGCGAGCTGCTGGCCTGGATTCGCGCGGATCTGGATCAGCAGCGCGGCGAGTGCGTGCTGCTGGTGGGCGGCTGGGCGGCGCCGGAGGACGCGGAGGTCGATGCCGAGACTCTGCGCATCCTTGATCTCTTGCTGGCCGAGTTGCCGATCAAGCGCGCCGCCGCGGTGGCCGCCCAGATCACCGGCGCACGCAAGAACCAGCTCTATCAGCTGGCCCTGGAGCGCAAGGGCGAACCGGGCTGAGTCAGGGTGAATTAGTGGGCATCTTTCCTTGTTATCCGCCCCCAGTCTCTATACCCTTGCGCCGCGAGAGCCGACCGGGCAGTCGCTGTCGTGATCCGCAAGGGTTGCGAGGGAGGAAAGTCCGGGCTCCATAGGGCGAGGTGCCAGGTAACGCCTGGGAGGCGTGAGCCTACGGAAAGTGCCACAGAAAATAACCGCCTAAGCGCGCAAGCGCCGGTAAGGGTGAAAAGGTGCGGTAAGAGCGCACCGCACGGCTGGCAACAGTTCGTGGCTAGGTAAACCCCACCTGGAGCAAGACCAAATAGGAATCCATAGGCGTGGCCCGCGCTGGATTCGGGTAGGTCGCTAGAGGCAATCAGCGATGGTTGTCCCAGAGGAATGACTGTCCTCGACAGAACCCGGCTTACAGGTCGGCTCTCGCACCCCCTCCCTCCTGGGCCTCTGCGCCCGGGGTCTGCGACCTCTTCTTAAGACATCACTTTAATCAATTGAGCCAATCAATTGACTTCATTTCCGTTTGTCGGAAATCAATGTCGTTCGTCCTGGCCGTGAACTCGTGCAATTTGCTCGAAATCCGCGTCCCACGCGGCCTGGCTACCCCCTCGCTTACCTTGACTGAAACCGGCCCTCCTCAATATAGTGGCGGCCGGTGGTACGAAGTGGGGCGAAGTGGGATTTAATGGCAAGGACAGCCTATTAGAGGACGCGAAATTGTTCCGGGGAGCGAACGCCATCAGTCTCGACGCCAAGGGGCGCGCCGCGATGCCGAGCCGGTATCGTGACGAGCTGCTGGAGCGTTGTGCCGGCCAGCTCATCGTGACGATCGATGCCGTCGACCCCTGCCTTTGCGTCTATCCACTCCCGGAATGGGAAATCATCGAAAGCAAGCTGCGGCAGTTGCCCTCGCTACGTGAGGAGACTCGCCGCTTGCAGCGCTTGCTGATCGGCAATGCGGTGGATCTGGAACTCGACGGCAGTGGCCGTTTCCTGGTTCCGCCGCGCCTGCGTGAATACGCCAAGCTGGACCGCCGCGTGATGCTGGTCGGTCAGCTCAACAAGTTCCAGTTATGGGATGAGGACGCCTGGAGTGCCGTGTGCGACGCGGATCTCCTGGCGATTAAGGAACCCGGCGGTATGCCGGATGAAATGCGCGATTTGATCCTGTGACCATGAACCCAGTCTTCCACCACGTCTCCGTTCTCCTGGACGAGGCCGTACAGGCATTGGCGATCCAGCCGGCCGGCCGTTATCTGGACGGCACCTTCGGCCGCGGCGGACACAGCCGGGCCGTGCTGCGCCTGCTGGGTGGAGAGGGGCGGCTGCTGGGCTTCGACAAGGATCCCCAGGCGATCGCCGCGGGCCAGGCCCTGGCCGCGGAAGACCCGCGCTTCGAGATCGTCCAGCGCAGCTTCGCCGAACTGGGCGATGAACTCGTCAGCCGTGGCTGGTCCGGCCAGGTCGATGGCGTGCT
Organism: Pseudomonas sp. AS2.8; assembly: GCF_014190935.1. Classification (NCBI taxonomy): domain Bacteria; kingdom Pseudomonadati; phylum Pseudomonadota; class Gammaproteobacteria; order Pseudomonadales; family Pseudomonadaceae; genus Pseudomonas; species Pseudomonas sp. AS2.8. Next base: position 66,293 of record NZ_JACHVV010000004.1, on the reverse strand, counting down.
GCTGGACCTGGGCGTATCCTCGCCCCAGCTCGACGATCCCGAGCGCGGTTTCAGCTTCATGCAGGACGGTCCCCTGGACATGCGCATGGATCCGAGTCGGGGGCAGAGCGCCGCCGCCTGGATCGCCACGGCGCCCGAGGCCGACATCGCCCAGGTGTTCAAGGAATTCGGCGAAGAGCGTTTCGCCAAGCGCATGGCGCGCGCCGTGGTGCAGCGCCGTGAAGTCCAGCCCTTCGAACGTACCGGCGACCTGGCCAAGGTGCTTACCGAGGCCAATCCGGCCTGGGAAAAGGGCAAGCATCCGGCTACCCGCGCCTTCCAGGGACTGCGTATCTACATCAATCGCGAACTGAGCGATCTGGAGCAGGGCCTGCAGGCGGCCTACGAGCAGCTGGCCGTGGGTGGCCGGCTGGTGGTGATCAGCTTCCACTCGCTGGAAGACCGCATCGTCAAGCAATTCATGCGCCGACTGGCCAAGGGCGAGGCCGACCAGCTGCCACGCGACCTGCCGATCCGCGCCACGGTCTTCGAACCCTCGCTGCGCCTGCTGGGCAAGCCGGTCTATGCCGGCGAAGCCGAACTGGCCGCCAATCCCCGCGCCCGCAGCGCCGTGATGCGCGTTGCCGAGAAGCTGAAATGAGCCGGCTCTTCGTCAAGAAACTGCCCCTGGGCAGCAGCGTCATGCTGATTCTGTTCGCCGGCGTACTGCTGTCGGCGGTAGCCGTGGCCTACAGCGCCCACTGGAATCGCCAGCTGCTCAATACCCTCTATGGCGAGATGGCCATCCGCGACAAGGCTCAGGCCGAATACGGTCGACTGCTGCTGGAACAGAGCACCTGGACCGCCCACAGTCGCGTCGAGGCCCTGGCCAGCGGCCAATTGCAGATGCGCATTCCCGACCCGGCCGAAATCCGGATGGTCAATCCGTGAAAGGCCTGATCGCGCGCCTGCCATGGCGCTTCAGCCTCATTATCGGGCTGTTGCTGGTCATGGTCGGCACCATCATCTGGCGCATCGTCGATCTGCACGTGATCGACCGGGCCTTTCTGAAGGGGCAGGGCGATGCGCGCAGCGTGCGCACCATTCCCATTCCCGCGCACCGCGGCCTGATCACCGACCGCAACGGCGAGCCCCTGGCCGTGAGTACGCCGGTCACCACGCTGTGGATCAATCCCAAGGAACTGCTGGGCGCCGAGGATCGCTGGGCGACCCTGGCCGATGCCGTCGGCCAGCCGCGAGCGGAACTGGCCAAGCGCATCGAGCAAAACGCCAGCAAGGAATTCCTCTACCTGGCCCGCGGCCTCACGCCCGAGCAGGGCGATGCGGTGATGACCCAGGTCAAGGCGCACAAGATTCCCGGTGTCTACGACATCGAGGAATTTCGGCGTTTCTACCCGGCGGGTGAGGTGGCGGCCCATGTGGTCGGCTTCACCGACATCGACGATCACGGGCGCGAAGGTATCGAGCTGGCCTTCAACGAGTGGCTGTCCGGCGTGCCGGGTCGTCGCCAGGTGGTCAAGGATCGCCGCGGTCGGCTGATCCGCGATGTCCAGGTCGCCAAGAACGCCAAGCCGGGCAATACCCTGGCACTGTCCATCGACCTGCGGCTGCAGTATCTCGCCGCGCGCGAACTGCGCAATGCCCTGACCCAGTTCGAAGCCGAGGCCGGCAGCCTCACCATCGTCGACGTCAAGACCGGCGAGGTCCTGGCGATGGTCAACATGCCCACCTACAACCCCAACAATCGTCGCAGTCTGGAACCGGCCGCCATGCGCAACCGGGCGATGATCGACGTCATGGAACCCGGCTCGGTGATGAAGCCGATCTCCATGACCGCGGCGCTCGCCAGCGGCCGCTGGAAGCCGACCGACAAGGTCAACGTCTATCCGGGTTCGCTGCAGATCGGTCGCTACACCATCAAGGACGTCTCCCACAGCGACGGCGCCCTGGACCTGACCGGCATCCTCATCAAGTCCAGCAACGTCGGCATGAGCAAGATCGCCTTCGACGTCGGTGGCGAGAACATCTACAACGCCATGCGCGCCGTGGGCCTCGGCCAGGACACCGGTCTGGGCTTTCCCGGCGAGCGGGTCGGCAATCTGCCCAACCATCGCACCTGGCGCCCGGCCGAGACCGCGACCCTGTCCTATGGCTATGGCCTGGCGGTGACCGCAGTGCAGCTGGCCCACGCCTATTCGGTGCTGGCCAACGACGGTCGCTCCGTGCCGCTGTCCATGGTGCGCCTGGACAAGGCCCCGGCCAGCGACCAGGCGGTGGAAGAACGCGTTGCCAAGACCCTGCAGGGCATGCTGCAGCAGGTCGTGGAAGCCCCGGGCGGCGCCTTCCGCGCCCAGGTGCCGGGCTACCACGTCGCCGGCAAGAGCGGTACCGCGCGCAAGACCAGCACCGGCACCCGTGGCTATGCCGAGAATTCCTATCGCTCGCTGTTCGCCGGCTTCGGCCCGACCAGCAATCCGCGCCTGGCCGCGGTGGTGGTGATCGATCGTCCGAGCAAGGGCGGCTACTACGGTGGCGTGGTCTCGGCGCCGGTATTCAGCCGCGTGATGTCCGGCGCCCTGCGCCTGATGAACATCCAGCCGGACAACCTCCAGCCGCTGCCCGTGCAGCAGGCCCAGGCCGGCAAGCCGCTGCTGGTCGGGGAGCGTGATCGATGAGCCGCCTGCTGACCGACCTCCTGCCTGAAGCTGCCACTGCCGTCGACATCGGCGGTCTGGCACTGGACAGTCGCGAAGTCCGCCCGGGCTCGCTGTTCCTCGCCATTCCCGGTCTGCACAGCGACGGCCGTGCCCATGTCGCCAGCGCCGCCGAACGAGGCGCCGCGGCCATCGCCTATGAGGCGAAGGACGCCCCCGCGCTGCCGGCCCTGGACATCCCCCTGGTCGCCGTCGAGGGCCTTGCCGCAAGGCTTTCTGCCATTGCCGGTCGTTTCCATGACGAGCCCAGTCGGCGCCTGGCCCTGGTCGGCGTCACCGGAACCAATGGCAAGACCAGTGTCAGCCAGCTGATCGCCCAGGCCTGCGATCTGCTCGGTCAGCGTTGCGGCATCGTCGGCACCCTGGGTAGCGGCTTTCATGGCGCCCTCGCCGAAGGCCGCCACACCACCCCGGATGCCCTCAGGCTGCAGGCGACCCTGGCGGAACTGGCCGAGGACGGCGCCGCTACCGTGGCCATGGAAGTCTCTTCCCATGGCCTGGCCCAGGGTCGGGTGGCGGCGCTGGCCTTCAAGGTCGCGGTTTTCACCAACCTGTCCCGCGATCACCTCGATTACCACGGCACCATGGCCGCCTATGGCGAAGCCAAGGCCCAGCTGTTCGCCTGGCCGGGGCTCGGCACCCGCGTCCTCAATCTGGATGACGCCTTTGGCCGCGAGCTGGCGGCTCGCCCAAGCCCGGCCGCGACCCTGACCTACAGCCTGAGCGATCCGACGGCCAGCCTCCATTGCCAGGCCATCCACTTCGACGACCACGGCGTGCGCGCCCAGCTGGTCACCGCCCAGGGCGCCGGCGAGCTGCGCAGCCAGCTGATCGGGCGCTTCAACCTGAGCAACCTGCTGGCCGCCATCGGTGCCCTGCTGGGTCTCGGTCATTCGCTGGCCGACATCCTCGCCATCCTCCCGCAGCTGCAGGGTCCGGCCGGACGCATGCAGCGCCTGGGTGGTGCCGGGCGACCGCTGGTGGTGGTGGACTACGCCCACACCCCCGATGCCCTGGACAAGGTGCTCACCGCCCTGCGGCCCCATGTCGGTGCCGAGGGGCGCCTGGTCTGCGTGTTCGGCTGTGGCGGCGATCGCGATCGCGGCAAGCGGCCGGAGATGGCCGCGGTGGCCGAGCGCCTGGCCGATCAGGTGGTGGTGACCGACGACAACCCCCGTACCGAGGATCCGGCCGCCATCGTTGCCGACATCCGCGCCGGCTTCGCGCATCCCGAACAGGTGAGCTTCGCCGGCCGGCGCGAAGCGGCCATCGCCCAGGCCGTGGCCGCGGCGACCGCCCAGGACATCGTGGTGCTGGCCGGCAAGGGCCATGAGCCCTACCAGGAAATCGCCGGTGTCCGTCATCCCTTTTCCGATCTCGACCAGGCCGAGCGGGCCCTGACCGCCTGGGAGCGACAGCATGCTTAGAACCTTTACCCTCACCGAAGTGGCCGAGGCCCTGACCGGCAACCTGCTGGGCGCCGATGCCCTGTTCGACGGCGTCGGTACCGACAGCCGCAAGGCCGTGGCCGGGCAGCTCTTCGTGGCCCTGACCGGGCCGCGCTTCGATGGTCATGCCTATCTGGCCGACGTCGCCGCTCAGGGCGCCGCGGCTGCCCTGGTGGAGCGGGCCGTGCCCGAGGTCCAGCTGCCCCAACTGGTGGTCGCCGATACCCGCCTGGCGCTGGGTCGCCTGGGCGCCTTCAATCGTGACCTGTTCCAGGGCAGGCTCGCCGCCGTGACCGGCTCCAGTGGCAAGACTACGGTCAAGGAGCTGCTCGCCGCCATCCTGCGTCAGCAGGGCGCCACCCTGGCTACCCAGGGCAATCTGAACAACGACCTCGGCGCGCCCCTGACCCTGCTGCAACTGGCCGCCGAGCACGCCTATGGCGTCATCGAGCTGGGTGCTTCGCATGTCGGCGACATTGCCTACACCGTGAGCCTGACACGCCCGGATGTCGTTATCATTACCAACGCCGGCCAGGCCCATGTGGGCGAATTCGGCGGCGTCGATCGTATCGTCGAAGCCAAGGGCGAGATCATCGAAGGCGTGGCCGAGGCGGGCACCGTGGTGCTCAACCGCGACGACGCCGCCTTCGAGACCTGGCAGCGCCGCGCGGCCGGTCGCACCGTCGTCGCCTTCGGCCTGGACGCCCGCGCCGATGTCCGCGCCAGTCAGGTGACCCTGGACGCCCAGGGCCGCCCGAGCTTCCTCCTGCACACCGCCCAGGGCGAGGCGCCGGTCACCCTGCAACTGCTGGGTGCCCACAACGTCGGCAATGCCCTGGCCGCCGCGGCCGCAGCCCTCAGCCTGGGGCTGGAACTGGCCACCGTCGCCCGTGGCCTCGCCGCCGCGGCACCGGTCCAGGGCCGCACCCTGACCCGCACCAGCCAGCGCGGTGCCCAGGTCATCGACGACAGCTACAACGCCAACCCCGCGTCGGTGAAGGCCGGGATCGACCTGCTGGCGGCCCTGCCGGGCCGTCGGGTGGTGGTCCTGGGTGACATCGCCGAGCTGGGCGAGTGGACCGAGCAGGGCCATCGCGAGGTAGGCGAGCACGCCCGCGGCAAAGTGGATGCCTTCTACAGCGTCGGTCCTTCGATGGCCCATGCGGCCCGCGCCTATGGCGCCAAGGCCCGGCATTTCGCCGATCGCGAACACCTGATCGAGGCCCTGGCGGACGAGGACCGGGCCGGAACCACCCTGCTGATCAAGGGATCCCGCAGCGCCGCGATGGACAAGGTCGTCGCCGCGCTCTGCGCTATCAACACCGAGGAGAAACACTGATGCTGCTGCTGTTGGCGGAGTTCCTGCAACAGTTCTACAAGGGCTTCGCCGTCTTCCAATACCTCAGCCTGCGCGGCATTCTGGGCGTTCTGACCGCCCTGTTGCTGTCGTTGTGGCTCGGCCCCTGGATGATCCGCACCCTGCAGATCCGCCAGATCGGCCAGGCCGTGCGCAACGATGGCCCCCAGTCGCACCTGTCCAAGTCCGGCACCCCCACCATGGGCGGCGCCCTGATCCTGACCACCATCGGCATCAGCACCCTGCTGTGGGCCGATCTGCACAACCGTTACGTCTGGACCGTGCTGGCGGTGACCTTCCTGTTCGGCGCCATCGGCTGGGTCGACGACTATCGCAAGGTGATCGAGAAGAATTCCCGTGGTCTGCCCAGTCGCTGGAAGTACTTCTGGCAATCGGTATTCGGCCTGGGGGCGGCGATCTTCCTCTATGTCACGGCCAAGGCGCCGATCGAAACCACGCTGATCCTGCCGCTGCTGAAGAACATCGAAATCCCGCTGGGGATTTTCTTCGTTGTGCTGACCTACTTCGTCATCGTCGGCTCCAGCAACGCGGTCAACCTCACCGACGGTCTCGACGGCCTGGCGATCATGCCCACCGTGATGGTCGGCGGTGCCCTGGGCATCTTCTGCTACCTGTCGGGCAACGTGAAATTCGCCGACTACCTGCTGATTCCCTATGTGGAAGGCTCCGGCGAACTGATCGTCTTCTGCGGCGCCCTGATCGGCGCGGGCCTGGGCTTTCTCTGGTTCAACACCTATCCGGCCATGGTCTTCATGGGTGACGTCGGCGCCCTGGCGCTGGGCGCCGCCCTGGGCACCATCGCCGTGATCGTCCGCCAGGAAGTGGTGCTGTTCATCATGGGTGGCGTCTTCGTCATGGAGACCCTCTCGGTGGTCATCCAGGTCGCCTCCTTTAAGCTGACCGGCAAGCGCGTCTTCCGCATGGCGCCGATCCACCACCATTTCGAATTGAAGGGCTGGCCCGAACCGCGGGTCATCGTGCGCTTCTGGATCATCACCGTGATCCTGGTGCTGTTCGGTCTCGCCACCCTGAAACTGAGGTAATCGCAGTGCTCATCGCTTCCGACCAGTTCCGTATCGTCGTCGGCCTCGGCAAGAGTGGCATGTCGCTGGTGCGCTTTCTCGCGCGCCGTGGCGTGCCCTTTGCCGTGGCCGACACGCGGGAACAGCCGCCGGAACTGGAGACCCTGAGAACCCAGTACCCCCAGGTCGAGGTGCGCTGCGGCGAGCTGGATGTCGACTTCCTCGCCCGCGCGGCGGAGCTCTATGTGAGTCCCGGCCTGGCCCTGGAAACGCCGGCGCTGCAGGAAGCCGCCGCCCGTGGCGTGCGGCTGTCCGGCGATATCGATCTGTTCGCGCGCCAGGCCCAGGCACCCATCGTCGCCATCACCGGTTCCAACGCCAAGAGCACCGTCACCACCCTGGTGGGGGACATGGCACTCCGCGCCGGCAAGCGGGTGGCCGTGGGTGGCAATCTCGGTACCCCGGCGCTCGATCTGCTGGCCGATGACGTGGAGCTCTATGTGCTGGAGCTGTCGAGCTTCCAGCTGGAGACCTGCGAGCGACTCAATGCTGAGGTGGCCACCGTGCTCAACCTCAGCGAAGACCACATGGATCGCTACACCGGCATGCCGGCCTATCACCAGGCCAAGCACCGCATCTTCCGCGGCGTTCGCCAGGTGGTGGTCAATCGCGACGATGCGCTGTCGCGGCCGCTGATCGGCGATGACGTGCCGCGCCTGACCTTCGGCCTGGGGCGGCCCGATTTCCGTGCCTTCGGCATTCGCGAGGAGGAGGGGCGTCGCTATCTGGCGCTGGCCTTCGACAACCTGCTGGATGTCGAGGAACTCAAGATCCGCGGCACGCACAACCACAGCAATGCCCTGGCCGCACTGGCGCTGGGCCAGGCTGTCGGTCTGCCGCTGGCACCCATGCTGGAGGCCCTGCGCGCCTTCCCGGGGCTGGAGCATCGCTGCCAGTGGGTCGGCGAGGTCGCGGGCGTCAACTACTACAACGATTCCAAGGCGACCAATGTCGGTGCCGCCCTGGCTGCGGTCGAAGGCCTCGGTGATGACATCGCCGGCCAGTTGGTGCTGATCGCCGGGGGCGACGGCAAGGGCGCCGATTTCAGTGCCCTGCGCGAGCCCATCGCGCGTCATTGCCGCGCCGTGGTGCTGCTGGGGCGCGATGCGGCACGGATCGCCGAGATCCTGCCGGGCACCGTGCAACAGGTGCGTGTCACCACCTTGAAAGAAGCCGTGGCCGAGAGCCGCCGGCTGGCCCAGCCAGGCGACGCCGTGCTGCTGTCGCCGGCCTGCGCCAGTCTCGACATGTTCCGCAACTTCGAAGAACGCGGACGGCTGTTCGCCCAGGCCGTGGGAGCTTTGGCATGATCCTCAGCCTGCTGCGCCCCTATCCCTCGCCGCTGGCTAGTCGCCACGGCATCGACCTGGACTTCCCGCTGCTGGCGGGCTGCCTGCTGCTGCTCGGCCTCGGCCTGGTGATGGTGACCTCGGCTTCCTCCGAGGTGGCCGCCGCCCAGTCGGGCAATCCGCTGTACTTCATGTACCGCCACCTGGTCTATCTGGCGATCGGCTTCGTCTCCTGCGGCGTGGTGATGCTGATCCCCATGGCCACCTGGCAGCGCTTCGGCTTTCCGTTGCTGATCATCGCCTTCCTCCTGCTGGTGGCGGTGCTGGTGCCCGGCATCGGTCGCGAGGTGAACGGCTCCCTGCGCTGGATCGGCTTCGGCATCTTCAACGTGCAGCCTTCGGAGATCGCCAAGGTCTTCGTGGTGCTCTATCTGGCCGGTTACCTGGTTCGCCGCCAGCATGAGGTGCGCCATACCTGGGCCGGCTTCTTCAAGCCCTTCATCGTGCTCCTGCCGATGGCCATGCTGCTGCTGCGCGAACCCGACTTCGGCGCCACCGTGGTGATGATGGGCGCCGCCGGTGCCATGCTGTTCCTTGGCGGCGTCGGCCTGTTCCGCTTCCTGATGATGGTCGCCCTGGCCGTGCTGGCGGTGTTCGTGCTGGTGCAGACCCAGTCCTACCGGATGCAGCGTCTGATCACCTTCACCGATCCCTGGGCCGACCAGTTCGGTTCCGGCTATCAGCTGACCCAGGCGCTGATCGCCTTCGGTCGCGGCGGCTGGACCGGTCTCGGCCTGGGCAACAGCATCCAGAAGCAGTTCTACCTCCCCGAGGCCCATACCGACTTCCTCTTCGCCGTGCTGGCCGAAGAACTCGGCCTGATCGGCGCCATGGCCACCGTCGGCCTGTTCCTCTTCGTCTGCGTGCGCGGACTGTTCATCGGTCACTGGGCCGAGCAGTCCAAGCAGTTCTTTTCGGCCTATGTGGCCTACGGCCTGTCGATGCTCTGGATCGGCCAGTTCCTGATCAACATCGGCGTGAACGTCGGCCTGCTGCCGACCAAGGGCCTGACCCTGCCGTTCCTCAGCTACGGCGGCAGCTCCCTGGTGATCTGCTGCGTGAGCATGGGCCTGCTGCTGCGCATCGAGTGGGAGCGACGCACCCTGGTGGATACCGAGGATGTGGAATTCACCGAAGAGGATTTCGCCGATGTCCGCTAACGTCCTCATCATGGCCGGCGGTACCGGCGGGCACGTCTTCCCGGCCCTGGCCTGCGCCCGTGAATTCGAAGCCCGCGGCTATACCGTGCACTGGCTGGGTACCCCGCGCGGCATCGAGAACGACGTGGTGCCCAAGGCCGGCATCACCCTGCACCACATTCCGGTCACCGGCCTGAGGGGCAAGGGCGTGCGCTCCCTGGTGAAGGCGCCGCTGCAACTCAGCGGGGCACTCATGCAGGCCATGGGACTCATGCGCCGGCTCAAGCCGATCTGCGTGCTGGGCCTGGGCGGCTTCGTCACCGGTCCGGGTGGCCTGGCCGCCAGGCTGTGCAACATTCCGCTGGTGATCCACGAACAGAATGCCCATGCCGGCACCGCCAACCGCCTGCTGGTGCCCATGGCCGCGCGCGTCTGCGAAGGCTTCGCCGACACCTTCCCGGCGTCCGCCAAGCGCCTGTCCACCGGCAATCCGGTGCGCGCCGAACTCTTCGCCCCGGTGAGCCGCGCCCCGCTGGAAGAGCGCGTCGCCAATCTGCTGGTGCTGGGCGGCAGTCTGGGCGCCGAGCCGCTCAACAAGCTGCTGCCCGACGCCCTGGCCCAGCTGCCCGCGGGCCTGCGACCCAATGTGCGCCACCAGGCCGGCCGCCAGCATGCCGAGGTGACCGCCGAGCGCTATGCCAACGTCGCCGTGGAGGCCGATGTCCAGCCCTTCATCGCCGACATGGCCGGCGCCTATGCCTGGGCCGATCTGGTGATCTGCCGGGCTGGCGCCCTGACCGTCGCCGAACTGACCGCCACCGGTCTGCCGGCGCTGCTGATCCCCCTGCCGCACGCCATCGACGACCACCAGACCAGCAATGCGCGCTTCCTGGAGCGCGCCGGTGCCGGTGTGGTGCTGCCGCAACATTCCACACGCCCGGCGGATCTCGCCGCGCAGCTTACCGAGGTCCTGATGCATCCCGAACGTCTTGCCGGCATGGCCGCTCGCAGCCGTGCCCTGGCCAAACCCGATGCCACCCGTGCAGTCGTCGACGCCTGCCTGGAGGTTGCCCGTGGTTAAGTCGCAAAGTGCCATTCAGGCCGAGGTTCGGCGTATGCGCAGCATCCGGCGCATCCACTTCGTCGGTATCGGCGGCGTCGGCATGTGCGGCATCGCCGAGGTGCTGCTGAACCTGGGCTACGAAGTCTCGGGCTCGGACCTCAAGGAATCCGCGGTGACCGCGCGCCTGCAGCAATTCGGCGCGCGCATCTACATCGGCCATCGCGCCGAGAACCTGGATCAGGTCGATGTGCTGGTGGTGTCCAGTGCCATCAACAGATCCAATCCGGAGGTCTCCGCCGCCCTCGAGCAGCGTATTCCCGTGGTGCCCCGAGCCGAGATGCTCTCCGAGCTGATGCGCTATCGCCACGGTATCGCCGTCGCCGGTACCCATGGCAAGACCACCACCACCAGTCTGATCGCCTCGGTGTTCGCGGCCGAAGGCCTGGACCCGACCTTCGTCATCGGTGGGCGCCTCAATGCCGCTGGTACCAATGCCCAGCTCGGCACCAGCCGCTACCTGATCGCCGAGGCCGACGAGAGCGACGCCAGCTTCCTGCACCTGCAGCCCATGGTCGCCGTGGTCACCAATATCGACGCCGACCACATGAGCACCTACGAGGGTGACTTCAATCGGCTTAAGCGCACCTTCGTCGATTTCCTGCACAACCTGCCGTTCTATGGCCTGGCCGTGCTCTGCGTCGACGATCCGGTGGTGCGCGAGATCATTCCCCAGGTCGCCCGGCCCACCGTCACCTACGGCACCGCCGAGGACGCCGACGTCCGGGCCGTGGACATCCGCCAGGAAGGCATGCGCACCTATTTCACCGTGCTGCGCGAAGGCCGCGCGCCGCTGGCGGTCTCGGTCAACATGCCGGGCGTGCACAACGTGCTCAACGCCCTGGCGACCATCGCCATCGCCACCGACGAAGGCGTCAGCGACGAGGCCATCCTCAATGGCCTGTCCGGCTTCCAGGGGGTAGGGCGGCGCTTCCAGGTGTACGGCGAACTGCCGGTTGCCGGTGGCAGCGTCATGCTGGTGGACGACTACGGCCACCATCCGCGTGAAGTCGCCGCGGTGATCAAGGCCGTGCGCGGTGGCTGGCCCGAGCGCCGGCTGGTGATGGTCTATCAGCCGCACCGCTTCAGTCGTACCCGCGATCTCTACGAAGACTTCGTCCAGGTGCTGGCCGATGCCAACGTCCTGCTGCTGATGGAAGTCTATCCGGCCGGTGAGGAGCCCATTCCCGGCGCCGACAGCCGCCAGCTCTGCCACAGCATCCGCCAGCGCGGCCAGCTCGATCCCATCTATGTCGAACGCGGCAGCAACATCGCGCCGCTGGTCAAGCCACTGCTGCGCCCGGGCGACATCCTGCTCTGCCAGGGCGCGGGCGACATCGGCGCGCTGGCGCCGCAACTGCTCAACCACCCGCTGTTCGCCACCGCCGCGACCGCCGGGAGTTCGGCATGAGCCGTCATCCATACAACCCCTTGCCGGCAACCGCTGTTGCCGGCGCGCACGTGGAGGGCTGAACCTTGGTCGCCACCCTACGTCACAACCAGCCCGGCTTCGGTCGGTCGCGCAACGTCGAGCAACGGGGCGCCAGTCGCCTGGTCGCCGAAGAGCCGCTGTCGACACGCCTGCCACGCCCGAGCCTGGGTCTGCTCAAGCGCATCCTCTGGCCATTCCTGCTACTGGGGCTGGGCTTCGGCACCTATGAGGGTGCCCAGCGATTGCTGCCCTATGCCGACCGGCCGATCGCCAAGGTCAGCGTCAAGGGCGATCTCTCCTACATCAGCCAGGGCGCGGTGCAGCAGCGCATCGCTCCCTTCGTGGGCACCACCTTCTTCCAGGTCGACCTGGCCGACATGCGCCACGAGCTGGAAACCATGCCGTGGATCGCCCATGCCGAGGTCCGCCGGGTCTGGCCGGACGAGATCAGCATCCGCCTGGAAGAGCAGATGCCCATCGCCCGCTGGGGTGACGAGGCGCTGCTGAACAACCAGGGTGAGGCTTTTGCCCCGCAGGATCTGGCCAACTATGACAATCTACCGCGGCTGTACGGTCCCAAGCGGGCCCAGCAGCAGGTGATGCAGCAGTACCAGATGTTCAGCCAGATGCTCCGGCCGCTCGGTTACACCGTGTCGCGACTGGAAATGCACGAGCGCGGCAGCTGGTACCTCACCACCGGTCAGGGCCTGGAACTGGTGTTCGGCCGCGACCAGCTGGTGGAAAAGATGCGGCGCTTCATGCGCCTGTACGATCAGGTGCTCAAGGCACAGATGGACAATATCGCGCGGATCGATCTGCGTTATCCGAACGGTCTGGCCGTGGCCTGGCGTGATCCCGCTGTCGCCGCCACCCCCGTGACCGAACCGGCCAAGCATTGAGGAGAAGTTTTTTACTATGGCAAGCGTGCAAAGCGGCAAGATGATCGTCGGCCTCGACATCGGCACTTCCAAGGTCGTGGCTCTGGTCGGCGAGGTGTCTTCCGATGGTCAGATCGAGATCGTCGGAATCGGCACCCATCCGTCGCGCGGGCTCAAGAAGGGCGTGGTGGTCAACATCGAATCCACCGTCGCCTCCATCCAGCGGGCCATCGAAGAAGCCCAGCTGATGGCCGGTTGCCGGATCCATTCGGCCTTCGTCGGCATTGCCGGCAATCACATTCGCAGTCTGAATTCCCACGGCATCGTGGCGATCCGCGATCGTGAAGTGAGCCCTGCGGACATCGAGCGGGTGCTCGATGCCGCCCAGGCGGTGGCCATCCCCGCCGACCAGCGCGTGCTGCACACCCTGGCCCAGGACTATGTGATCGACAACCAGGAAGGGGTGCGCGAGCCCCTCGGCATGTCCGGCGTGCGTCTGGAGGCCAAGGTCCATGTCGTCACCTGCGCCGTCAACGCCGCGCAGAACATCGAGAAATGTGTTCGTCGTTGCGGTCTGGAAGTCGACGACATCATTCTCGAACAGCTGGCTTCGGCCTATTCCGTGCTGACCGACGATGAAAAGGAACTGGGCGTCTGCCTGGTGGATGTAGGCGGCGGCACCACCGATATCGCCATCTTCACCGAGGGCGCCATCCGCCATACGGCGGTGATACCCATTGCTGGCGACCAAGTCACAAATGACATTGCCATGGCCTTGAGAACCCCAACGCAATATGCCGAAGAAATCAAGATTCGGTATGCTTGTGCCTTGGCGAAACTGGCTGGGCCGGGCGAAACCATCAAGGTGCCCAGCGTGGGTGACCGTCCGCCGCGAGAATTGTCGCGTCAGGCCCTCGCGGAAGTGGTCGAGCCCCGTTACGATGAGCTATTCACACTGGTGCAAGCGGAACTGCGCCGCAGTGGTTACGAGGATCTGATCCCCGCAGGGATCGTACTCACCGGTGGTACCGCGAAGATGGAAGGCGCGGTCGAACTGGCGGAAGAGATTTTCCATATGCCGGTACGCCTGGGGGTGCCCCAGACGGTCAAGGGTCTGACTGACGTGATCAGCAACCCGATCTATTCCACAGGCGTCGGCCTGTTGCTCTATGGCCTGCAAAAGCAGACCGATCCCTTGCCGGTTGTTTCTGGCGGATATAGCAGCGAAACCAAATCCACAGTCCTGGAACGCATGAAGCGTTGGGTCCAGGGCAACTTGTAATTCACAATTAAACCGCGGCAGTAGGCGAAGATCCGAAAGGAAGAGAGGGGACCATGTTCGAACTCGTAGACAACATTCCACAAAGCGCCGTGATCAAAGTCATCGGCGTGGGCGGTGGCGGTGGCAACGCCGTCAACCACATGGTCAAAAGCGGTGTTGAAGGCGTCGAATTCATCTGTGCAAATACCGACGCCCAAGCCCTGAAGAACGTCACATCCCGTACCGTGCTGCAACTCGGCCCGGGCGTCACCAAGGGTCTTGGTGCGGGCACCAACCCGGAAATCGGCCGCCAGGCGGCCATGGAAGATCGTGAGCGCATCGCCGAAGTCCTCGAAGGCGCCGACATGGTCTTCATCACCACCGGCATGGGCGGTGGCACCGGTACCGGTGCCGCGCCGATCATCGCTGAAGTGGCCAAGGAAATGGGTATCCTGACCGTTGCCGTGGTCACTCGTCCGTTCCCCTTCGAAGGCCGCAAGCGCATGCAGGTCGCCGACGAAGGCATTCGCTCCCTGTCCGAATGCGTCGACTCGCTGATCACCATCCCCAACGAGAAGCTGCTGACCATTCTGGGCAAGGACGCCAGCCTGCTGGCCGCCTTCGCCAAGGCTGACGACGTCCTCGCCGGCGCCGTTCGCGGTATCTCCGACATCATGCAGCGTCCCGGCCTGATGAACGTCGACTTCGCCGACGTCAAGACCGTGATGGGCGAGATGGGCATGGCCATGATGGGTACCGGCCACGCCAGCGGTCCGAACCGTGCGCGCGAAGCCACCGAAGCCGCCATCCGCAACCCGCTGCTGGAAGACGTCAACCTGCATGGCGCCCGCGGCATCCTGGTCAACATCACCGCTGGCCTGGACCTGTCCCTGGGTGAATACGCCGCCGTCGGCGAGATCATCGAGGACTTCGCGTCCGAGCACGCCACCGTCAAGGTTGGCGCGGTGATCGATCCGGAAATGCGCGACGAGCTGCACGTCACCGTGGTCGCCACCGGCCTGGGTGCGCGCATCGAGAAGCCGGTCAAGGTGGTGGACAATACCGCTCAGACCCTGGCTGCGGCCCGTCAGGAAACCGCTCCGGTCAACTACGACGACCTCAAGTACCCGACCTCGATGCGCTCCGGTCGTGGCAGCCAGAATCATGGCGGCTCGGCAGCGGCGACCAAGGTCAATCCCAACGACGACCTGGATTACCTGGACATCCCGGCCTTCCTGCGTCGTCAGGCTGATTGATCGGGTATATCACAAGCCAGGGTGTGATTAGTGGGCATCGATTTTCGCATCTGCTATCATCGCGACTTCGTTGAACACCATTCGCACCCTGCGACCGAGCGGCCCTGGCATGATTAGACAACGCACCCTCAAGAACACCATTCGCGCCACTGGCGTCGGCCTGCATTCCGGGGAAAAGGTTTACCTGACCCTGAAGCCGGCTCCCGTCGATACGGGGATCGTGTTCCGTCGCACCGATCTCGATCCGGTCGTGGAAATCCCGGCCTGGGCCGAGAACGTGGGTGAAACCACCATGTCGACCAACCTGTTCAGTGACAGTGGCGTCAAGGTCGGTACCGTTGAGCACCTGCTGTCGGCCATGGCCGGTCTGGGGATCGACAATGCCTACGTCGAGCTGTCCGCGGTCGAAGTACCGATCATGGACGGCAGCGCCGGTCCCTTCGTGTTCCTGATCCAGTCCGCCGGTCTGCAGGAACAGGAAGCGGCCAAGCAGTTCATCCGCATCAAGCGTGAAGTGAGCGTCGTCGACGGTGACAAGCGCGCCACCTTCGTGCCCTTCGACGGCTTCAAGGTGACCTTCGAAATAGATTTCGATCACCCGGTGGTCAACAACCGTACCCAGAAAGCCTCGGTGGATTTCTCGAGCACCTCCTTCCTCAAGGAAGTCAGCCGTGCCCGCACCTTCGGCTTCATGCGTGACCTGGAATTCCTGCGTTCGCACAACCTGGCCCTGGGCGGCAGCGTCGACAACGCCATCGTGGTGGACGAGAAGGGTGTAATCAACGAAGACGGTCTTCGTTACGAAGACGAATTCGTCAAGCACAAGATCCTCGACGCCATCGGCGACCTGTATTTGCTCGGCAAGAGCCTCATCGGCGAATTCCGCGGCTACAAGTCCGGCCACGCCATGAACAATCGCCTGCTGCGTGCGCTGCTGGCCGATCGTGATGCCTGGGAAGTGGTGACCTTCGAAGACTCCGGTCTGGCACCGATTTCCTACATGAGACCCGCGGCTGCCGTCTGAGCCCGGTCCAAGAAAAAGCCCTGCATCCGCAGGGCTTTTTTTATGGTCGCTGAAAGGCCTAGCGACGCGTCAGGGGCTCGTCCTGGAAGCTCACGCCGGCCAGGCCATGGGCGATGAGGGCGCGGATATTGGCGTGATCGCTCCCTTCGGGCGTCTGCAACACGCTGCGATAGTGCTCGCCAAAGGCCAGCAGGGCCTCTTCATCGCTCAGCCCCTCGAGTCTGGCCAGGCCCAGGGTCTTGCAGGAGCCTTCGTTCTGGCCCGCGGCATTGTCCACCTCGCCGTTGCGAAAGGCAGTGGGCTGGTAGCGGTAGTGTTCGGCGACAAAGGCCAGGGTGTCGGCGAAGGCATGGTCGCCCTGGGCCAGGCGGGCGCGAAAGCGGGCGAGATCGTTCATTTGCTCTGCTGCTCCTGGAAGGCCGCGGCCTGGGCCGGCGAGGCCTCGGTCTGGTACTGGGCTTTCCAGTCGGCATAGGGCATGCCATAGACGGCCTCGCGGGCATCGTCCAGGCTAAGCTCCAGGCCCTTGTCGTCGGCCGCGGCCTTGTACCACTTGGACAGGCAGTTGCGGCAGAAACCGGACAGGTTCATCAGGTCGATGTTCTGCACATCGGTGCGCTTGCGCAGGTGCTCGACCAGGGTGCGGAAGGCAGCGGCTTCCAGTTCCAGACGGTCTTGTTCGGTCATGACTGATTCCTCTTGCTAGCGGCGGCCATGGCGCAGGTGGCGCCCGCCGTTGACGGTGAAGGTACTGCCGGTGGCGTACTGGGTCGACAGTAGATAGAGCACGGTATCCACGATGGGATTGGCGCCGGGTTCGAAATCCAGCAGCGCCTTGTCCAGGGTCGCCTGGCGATAGGCCTCGTCGGCGCCTTCCTTGAAGATCAGCAGGCCCGGCGCGATGGTGTTGACCCGCACCCTGGGTGCCAGGGCTTCGGCAAAGGACAGGGTCAGGTTGTGCAGGGCGGCCTTGGTGGCGGCGTAGCCGATGTGGTTGCGGCTGCCGCGCGTGGCACTGTCGTCGCCGATATGGATGATGTCGGCGCGCGGCGCGGCCAGCAGCAGGTCCTGCAGGCCCAGATTGAGGTGGTAGGGCGCTTCCAGGTGCAGGCGATAGAGCAGCCGCAGATTGTCCAGGCCGTCTTCGGCCCAGACCGAGGCGTTGTGCACGATGCCGCGCAGCGCCGGATGGCGTTCATGCAGCTGCTGCAGCAGGGTGTCGCGCTGTGCCTCTTCCGCCAGATCGACCTGATAGGCCTCGATCTCCAGCTCACGCAAGGGGCCCGGGTCGTCGCGATAGACGGCGATGACGGATTGGCCCTCCGCGAGCAGCCGGCGGGTCAAGGCGAGACCGACGCGGCGATTGGCACCGGTGACCAGAAGGGGAAGGGTTGCGGACATAAGGGTACCCGATCCTGATGAGCGAGGCGGCCAGGGTACTGGCCGCGGCTATTGTACGCATTCGACGCGTCAGGATGCAGGCCGATCCGTGCTGGCCTAGCGGGCGCTACCTCGCCAGTCGTTGGCCCGCGACGAGGCGTTGTGCAGCCAGCCCCTCAGCGCCCGGGTGATCAGCGGAATGAAGACGCAGACCATGACCGGAGTGAGGATCAGGGTGCTCAGCAGGATGCGCGGCAACAACGGCAGATGCGCCAGGTAATCGCCGAAAGCGGCATTGAACAGCAGCGAGATGGGAAAGAACGCCAGCCAGACGGCGATGCTCTGTTTCCAGCGCGGCGGTGGCTGGATGCCCGCGCCGAACCAGTCGTCCATGCCCTGGGCGCGCCGTGCCAGGGGCGCTTCGAACAGACCCTGGCCACGCTCCAGCCAGAGGCGCCGCGTCTCCGAGTGCTCCCAGGCATCGAGGGTCTGGGGACAGGCGAAGCGAAAGATGATCTGTACCAGGTTGTCGCCTGGAGGCGGGGTCAGGACCCCCGAACCGAGATAGCCGGGATGCCCGGTGGCCAGGGCTTCGCCTTCGCGCAGCCAGATCAGAAAGGCATCGTATTGGCCGGCCGCGACGCGCCGCGCGACCATGAGGGTAACAGGCTGATTCATGCTCTAACTCCGGGCGATCGGGCCGGATAGGCCGGATGCCGTCACGCCGCCGGGTAGGCGGACAGGTGGCGAAAACGCCTGGGGTAGCAGGCGGCGCTAGCATAACAAGCCTTGAGACCTTTGAGTGCAGCCGGGGTTGCCAGCGGAGTCGTCTTGCTGACGGAGCGCCAAGCCGGGCCGCGCCAGGCATACTGGACGGGATTCCACGCAAGAGGTCCGTATGAAAGTCGCACTGTTGAATGGCTCGGTCTATGGCACCGCGGAAGATATCGCCCGGCAGGTGAAGGCACGGCTGACCGCGGCAGGCCATGAGGTCTGGCACCAGCCCAATAGCGATCTCGCCAGCCTCGAGGCCTTCGCACCCGAGGCCCTGCTGGCCATTACCTCCACCACCGGCATGGGCGAATTGCCCGCCAACCTGGAATCCCTGTATTTCCAGCTGCGCGATCGGCTGCCGCCCTGGTCTGGACGGCCCGGCGCGGTACTGGCCCTGGGTGATTCCAGCTATGGCGACACCTATTGCGGCGGTGGCGAGCTGATGCAGGAGTTGTTTGCCGAGCTGGGGCTGCGCGAATTGCTGCCCATGCTGCGCATCGATGCCAGTGAAACGGTCACGCCGGACGAAGATGCCGAGCGCTGGGTCGCCGCGGTCATCGCCGCCCTGGGCTGATCTTGCCCAGGCGGCAAAGCTGCTTTACCCGCCCTGAGCCCGCCGCCTGGCCCGGTTTGCTGTCCTCGTTCCCTCAGCCTCGGTATCCTTGAGCGCCTGATGAAGAGTTGAGATGGAGCCTTGGGTGAATAGATATCTGCGCCTGGCTCTGGAGCTGTGCGGATTGGGCGCGCTGTGGGGCGTGGGTACCTGGCTGGCCACCTATTTCGCCTTGCCGGTACCGGGCGGCGTGGTGGGCCTGGCCATGCTGCTGGTGCTGCTGGCCGCGCGCATCGTCGAGCCCGAGTGGTTGCAGGGTGGTGTGCGCCTGCTGCTGGGTGAGATGCTGCTGTTCTTCA
Organism: Pseudomonas sp. AS2.8; assembly: GCF_014190935.1. NCBI lineage: Bacteria > Pseudomonadati > Pseudomonadota > Gammaproteobacteria > Pseudomonadales > Pseudomonadaceae > Pseudomonas > Pseudomonas sp. AS2.8. Next base: position 47,146 of record NZ_JACHVV010000004.1, on the reverse strand, counting down.
TTCCCGCCCTGCTGAGCCTGCTCGACTACGGTCCGCTGCTGCGGCAGGAGGGCGTGCGCATCCTGCTGGCCATCCTGCTCAGTACCGTGCTGACCATGGTGGCGACCGCCTATACCGTGGACTGGATGTTCCGCCGCCGGGGGCGTCGCGATGCTTGATCTGCCCGGACTCTTCTGGCTGCTGCTGACGGTGGCGGGTTATGCGCTGAGTCGGTTGCTCTATGCCCGGCTGCGCTGGTATGTGGTCAGTCCGATCATCTTCGTCACGGTGCTGCTCTATGCCGCCACCCTCTGGCAGCAGGTGAGCTATGCCGAGTACGCCCACTACAGCCACTGGCTGATCACCCTGCTGGGCCCGGCGACGGTGGCCTTTGCCGTGCCGATCTGGCAGCAACGCCGCCTGCTGGCGCGCTACTGGCAGGCGCTGCTGGCCGGTCTCTGCGTCGGCAGTGGCGTGGCCATCGGCAGTTCCTGGCTGCTGGCCCGGCTGCTGCTGCTCGATGACCGGGTGCTGCTGTCCATGCTGCCGCGCTCAATCAGCACCCCCTTCGCCATGCCGATGTCCGCCACCGTGGGGGGCGTCCCCGAATTGACCGCGGCCTTCGTGATGATCACCGGCCTGGGGGGCGCCATCCTCGGCAGCCTGCTGATCAAGCTGCTGCCGCTCAAGTCGGCCCTGGCCCGCGGTGCCCTGTTCGGCATGGGCGCCCATGGCGTGGGGACCAGCAAGGCCTACGAGGTCGGTCTGGAGGAGGGCACCGTGGCCGGCCTGGTCATGGTGCTGGCCGGATTGAGCAATCTGCTCGGCGCCCAGCTGGTGCTCTGGTTGCTGCGTGGCTAGTGCAGGGTGGCGGAAGGCGCGCCCAGTTGCTCCAGTCGCCGACGCACCTGCTCGCGTTCGGCATCGTCTTCGCTGATCAGCAGGGCGTGCTGCAGGTCGTAGCGCTCGGCCTGGGGGCAGTCGAGTTGGCGGTACAGGTCGGCGCGCGCCAGGTGATCGATGACCCCGGCCGCACCCAGCTCGATGACGCGCTGGGCATCCTTGAGCGCTGCCAGCGGCTGGTCGCCCTGCCGATGCAGTTCACGCAAATTGCGCGAGAGGCGCTGCATCATCTGTCGCGGACCGAGGGGCGCCAGGTAGCTCGCCTGCAGTTGCGCGGCGGGACCGAACTGATCCACCAGCAACTGGCGGCAGTCGTTCATATACAGCCGGCGTCCGCCGAAGGGTTCGAGCAGATGATCCGCGCCGGGAACGCGCAACAGGAAATGCCCGGGAAAGCCGATGCCCTGCAGGTCGATCTCCAGACGCCGGGCCAGTTCCAGCGCCACCAGGGCGATCGACAGCGGTTGGCCGCGCCGCCGCGCCAGAACCTCGTCGAGCAGGGCGGCGGTGGGATTCAGGGGCCACTCGGCCGCGCGAAAGCCGGCATCGCACAGCTGCCGCAGCAGGGCCTGGGCCCGCTCGGAGTGACTGGCATCGCCATCTAGGGTGGCGACCAGGCGCAGCGCCAGGTCGTCCAGCGAGTGCAGCAGGGCCGGTGGATCGATCTGGTCGTGGTGCTCAGCCGCGATCCACAGGGCGGCTTCCAGCAGCCGGGGATCGGGCCGGTCCAGGCAGGCGAGGCAAGATAGACGCGCTTCCACAGTAGACTCCAGCGCCCTCGAGGGCTTTTCCTCAGGTTTTAGCCTGCCAGCGCCGGGCCGTCCAGTCTGCGACAGTTGCGCACTGGTCGGCGATCCGGCTTCTCGCTATAAGAGCGGCTGGTGCCAGAACAACCTCGAGAACGGGAATTCCGGAATGGACGAATCTTCGAGTGGATATCCTCACTCTTATGGAGGGAGCAGCACGCCATGAAATGGGCAGACAACGGTCGCAAACGCATGCACGACGGGGCGAACTCCCTCGGCAACCTGATGGTGGAAGGCTTCCACTACTTCGGCCTGTTCGCCATAGGCGCGGCCACGGCCTGGGCCTCGGTGATGGCCTTCATGGAGATGTTCGACAAGGGCCAGGCGAGCATCGATGACATCCTGCTGCTCTTCATCTATCTGGAGCTGGGTGCCATGGTCGGCATCTACTTCAAGACCAACCACCTGCCCATCCGCTTTCTGCTCTATATCGCCATCACTGCCCTGACCCGTTACCTGATCGGTGACGTCTCTCATCATCGGCCGCCGGATGTCGGGCTGCTGTATCTCTGCGGCGGCATCTTTCTGCTGTCGCTGTCGGTGCTGGCGGTCCGCGTCGCCTCGAACAGATTCCCTTCCAGCAAGGTGCTGGATGCGACGGGCGATGTGGTGGGCGAGGGCGCGGGCGACAAGTAGCGCAGCGAGGGCCTTCCCGGTCTCTCTGACGCCGCGGGGCGCCCCGCGGCGTCAGAGAGACCCTTGGCCTGGCTTGCTAGCGATCCAGCGGCGCCAGCAGCTGGGCCAGGTCGCTTTCGGTCAGGCGCCAGTCGCCACTGTTCTCGCTGAGGATGCCGGCGCTCAGACGGGCCTTTTCCTGCTGCAGCTGCTGGATGCGTTCCTCCAGCGTACCGCGGGCGATCAGCTTGTAGACGAACACCGGACGATCCTGGCCGATGCGGTAGGCGCGGTCGCTGGCCTGCTGCTCGGCGGCCGGATTCCACCAGGGATCGAAGTGGATCACCGTGTCCGCCGCCGTCAGGTTGAGACCGCTGCCACCGGCCTTGAGGCTGAGCAGGAACACCGGCACCTCGCCATTCTGGAAGCGCTGCACCGGGGTGCGCCGATCCCGGGTTTCGCCGGTCAGGGTGACGTACTCGATGCCGCGCTGGTCGAGGTCGGCGGCAATGAGATCGAGCATGCTGGTGAACTGGGAGAACACCAGGACCCGACTGCCGCCGGGGAGCAGGGCGTCGAGGCGCTCGTTCAACGCGGCCAGCTTCGCCGAGGGCTTGGTCACGCTGGCGTCTTCGTTGGGCACCAGGCGCAGATCGCAGCAGACCTGGCGCAGCCGTAGCAGGGCATCGAGGATCAGCAACTGGCTGCGACCGATGCCCTGACGGGCGATCTCGGCGCGAACGCGTTCGTCCAGCAGCAGCCGCAGGTCTTCGTAGCGCTCGCGCTGCGCCGTGCTGAGCTCGACCAGCTGAACGATCTCGGTCTTGGGCGGCAACTCGCTGGCGACCCGCTGCTTGGTGCGGCGCAGCATGAAGGGCCGCACCCGCGCCTTGAGCGCCGCCAGGCGCTGCACATCGCCTTCGCGCTCCACGGGAATGCGATAGGCCTGCTTGAAGCCTTTCTCGTCGCCCAGCCAGCCGGGCATCAGGAAGTGGAATTGCGACCAGAGTTCGCCCAGGTGGTTTTCCAGCGGCGTGCCGGTCAGGCAGAGACGATGGCGGGCGCGCAGGTGGCGGGCGGCCTGGGCGGCCTTGGTGGCGGCGTTCTTGATTGACTGGGCCTCGTCCAGTACCTGCAGGTGGAAATCGTAGTCGGCCAGCCGTTCCGCATCGCGGGGCAACAGCGCATAGGTGGTGAGCACCACGTCGTGCTCGGGAATCCGCTCGAAGCGACTGCTGCGGGCGCTGCCCTGCAGGGTCAGCACGCGCAGTCCGGGAGCGAAGCGGGCGATCTCGTCCTGCCAGTTGGGGATCAGGCTGGTGGGCATGACGATCAGCGCCGGTGCGGTCAGACGCCCGGCAGCCTGTTCGACGAGGATGTGCGCCAGGGTCTGCAGCGTCTTGCCCAGGCCCATGTCGTCGGCGAGGATACCGCCGACGTCCAGTTCGCGCAGCGCCTGCAGCCAGGCCACGCCGTCGCGCTGATAGGGGCGCAGTTCGGCGTGCAGGGTGTCCGGCAGGACGACGGGCTCGGCGGCATAGCTGCGCAGCCGTTCGGCGAAGCTGCGCAGGCGCTCGCCACCTTCCCATTCCAGCGGCAGGCGCTCGTCCAGCTCGGCCAGGCGCGCGGCGTCCAGGCGCGGCAGGCGCAGGGCGCGGTCATGGGTGAGGCGGTCGGTGGCATAGAGCTCGCCGAGGATCTGCAGGATCGGTTTGAGCCGACCCAGGGGCACGGCGACCCGTTGCACCCGGCCCTGCTGGCCGGCGAGGCGCGGGGGATCGATGCGCAGCAACACGGGTTCGTCGTCGGCGCGCTTGGCCAGCATCGCCGGCTCGTACTGGGAGGGTTCGCGGCGCAGGGCGTCGATCAGCAGCGGAATCAGGCTGACGCGGCGCTGGCCCAGGCGGATGCCCAGCTCGACATCGAACTGGCCGTTCGCGACGGTCGGGTCCTGCACCTCTTCGAGGTGACCGTACCAGCCTTCCACCGGTGTCAGGTCGAAGGTGAATTCGGGATGGGCCTCGATCTGCCAGCCGGCTTCGCGCAGACCGGGGATGACCTGCTGCACGAATCTGAGCCAGGCGGTGTCGTCCGGCAATTCGAACATCTCGCCACTGTCGTCGGGCAGCGCGGCGCTGCGCCGGGTCGCCAGGCGCAGGCCATGATCGAGCAGCGTCTGTCGCCAGCGTTGTTCGGCCGGCAACTGGCGCGCGGGATAGTCGGCGTCGGGGGTGCGCGGCGGGGCGCCGAACAGTCGCCGCGGGCCGTAGGCGAAGGCCAGGGCGGCGCGATGACGCACCGTGGGTCGCATCTTGCCGATGTGCCGGTCGTAATCGATCTGGGTATGGCTGCCGAGGGTCAGGACCGGTTGTGGCAGCTCCGGATTGGCAACCGGCGTGGCTGGCAGGTCGGCCTCGCTGCGTTGCAGCCGTTCGAGCTCGATGAGCGCGGCGGCGGCATGCTTGCAGTTGCGGCCGACCGGGCAGGTGCAGCGGGCGTCGACCCGCCAGGCGGTCTCGCCCGCGCGCAGGCTGATCGCCTGCCGATAGGCCGGCCCGGCCGGGCTGCTGCATTCGGCATAGAGCTGGCCCCTGGCCGCCGAGCGCAGCTGCACCAGGCCGTCGAGTGCCAGCCGCCGGCCACGCTCGTAGTTGCGCTCCGTGAAGGCGCCTTTCCAGTCCTGCCACTTGAGCCGTTCGAAACGTAACGCCATCGTTCACCCAGGCTGTTCGCACCAAACCGGCTATTCTGCCACAGTCCGGCAGGCGCTCGTCGGACTCCCTTGATCTATGTGAGAATGAGAATATAGTGCATTAAGAATGCCAGGGGAGCGAGACGATGCGTGAATCACCGGTGGCCAACGTTGCGCTGATCGACGCCACGCGTCTGGCGGCCCGCCGAGAGGGGCGATTGCGCTCGCTGCAGCGTGGCATCCTCATCGTCTGTAGCCTGGGTGTGCTGGGGGCCGCGGCCCTGCATCTGGCCTATCTCGCCTTCAAGGGCTTCTAGTACGGTCCTGCCGTATGCCCACCTCCGGCCGTCCAAGAAAAAGCCCCGAGCAGTCGCCTGTTCGGGGCTTTTTCGTCGGCACCGGTCAAGGACCGGCGGCAGGGATCAGACCAGCAGATCGCCTACGCGGTACATCTTCATGGTGTTGGTACCGTCACGCTTGGTGTAGCTGTCGCCCTTGGTGAGGATGACCCAGTCGCCGTGCTCGACGATGCCGCGCTTGAGCAGCTCGTCCACCGCTGCCTGGCTCACCTTGTTCGCCGGCATGGTGGTCGGGTCGAAGGGGATGGTGTGCACGTTGCGGAACAGCGCGGTGCGGGCCTGGGTGGCGCGGCTGGACGCGAAGGAGAAGATCGGTACCGAGGAGCGCAGGCGCGACATGATCAGCGGGGTGTAACCGGTGTCGGTCAGGCTGATGATCGCCTTCACGCCGGGGAAGTGGTTGGCCACGTAGATGGAGGCCAGGGCGATACTCTCGTCCCAGCGGGTGAAGGTATGGCCCAGGCGGTGGCTGGACAGCTTGCTGGTGGGCTGCTTCTCGGCACCGACGCAGACGCGCGCCATGGCCTTCACCGCTTCCACCGGGTACTGGCCGGCGGCGCTTTCGGCGGAGAGCATCACGGCGTCGGTGTTGTCCAGCACGGCGTTGGCCACGTCGGAGACTTCCGCACGAGTCGGCATCGGGCTGCTGATCATCGACTCCATCATCTGGGTCGCGGTGATCACCGCCTTGTTGAGGCGACGGGCGTGGGAAATGATGCGCTTCTGGATGCCCACCAGCTCGGCATCGCCGATTTCCACGCCCAGGTCGCCCCGGGCCACCATCACGGCGTCGCTGGCATGGATCAGGCCGTCCAGGGCTTCGTCGTCGGCCACGGCTTCGGCGCGCTCGATCTTGGCCACCAGCCAGGATTTGCCACCGGCGGCTTCCATCAGGCGACGGGCTTCGTGCATGTCTTCGGCATCACGCGGGAAGGACACGGCCAGGTAGTCGACCTCCATGGAGGCGGCCAGCTTGATGTCTTCACGGTCCTTGTCGGTCAGCGCGGGGGCGGTGAGGCCGCCGCCACGCCGGTTGATGCCCTTGTGGTCGGACAGCGGGCCGCCGATCAGGGTGGTGCAATGCAGTTCGGTGGCGGTCATGCCTTCCACGCGCAGGACCACGCGACCATCGTCCAGCAGCAGTTCGTCACCCACGCGGCAGTCGGTGACCAGGCCCGGGTAGTCGATGCCGACCACTTCTTCGGTGCCTTCGGTGCGGGGATGGGCGATGGACAGGCGGAAGGGATCGCCGACCTTGAGTTCGATGCGCTTGTTGACGAACTTGGCGATGCGGATCTTCGGACCCTGGAGGTCGCCGAGCAGGGCGACATGGCGACCGTGCTTGGCGGCGAGATCCCGTACCAGCTGACCACGGGCCCGGTGCTCGTCGGGCGTTCCATGCGAGAAGTTCAGGCGGGCGACGTCGATGCCGGCGATGATGAGCTGCTCGAGGACTTCCGGCGAATTGCTGGCCGGGCCGAGGGTGGCGACGATCTTGGTACGGCGATAAATCATGCAGTCTTTCCTTTAGCGGATTGCAACCATGAGTCGGCGCCTCAGCGCCGAGTCGACGTAGAACACGAAGCGCACCTCATTGTAGCGCTGTCGCGTGGCCAGCACATGACGGCTTTTCGCAGCTCCGTCACACCAATGGTCGTTTGCCCTCAAGAAGCGCGCCCCGGCGCCGATCTAGCGAGCAGGAGGACTTTCCATGCGCCCTTATCTCTGCCTGTTCCTGCTGTTCGGCCTGACCGGCTGCACCAGCGTTTCGATGAATTCTTATCTCGACGCCGCCTACAAGTCCTATGCTGAAGGCGACTGCACCAATGCCCTGCTGCAGATCTCCCAGGCCGAGCGCAAGGGTCGCGCCCGCCCGTGGCTGCAGCCGGAATTCTCCATGCTGCGTGGCCAGTGTCTCGAGCAGCAGCAGCTGTACGCCGACGCCGCCCAGACCTATCGTTTCATCCAGGCCCGCTTTCCGGCCAGCGAATACGCCTTTCGGGCCCAGGCCCGACTGGACACCCTGCGCCAATTGGGGCTAGATGGCGGAACGGCCGTTGCGACGCCCCAGCCGGTGCGAAAACTACCGCAGCGCTGAGCTTTCCAGGACGTTGTCGGTAACGTGGCTTTACCGTGTGCAGGATGAATCGCACCATGACTCAGAATCGTCGTATCGAGCGCCACCAGCTGCCCTACTATCTGAAGGTGTTCAACCGCTTCACCGACAAGCCCATGGGGTACATCGGCAACATCTCCCGCGAGGGGTTGCTGATGATCAGTCAGCTGCCCATGCTGGTGAATGCGCGCTTCGAACTCCGGCTGAAGATTCCGGGGCAGGACGGTCAGCTGCACTTCGTCGACTTCGATGCCCGTTGCCAGTGGAGCCACGAAGACGTGACCCCGGGCAATTACGATTCCGGTTTCAGCGTCGCCGAGCCACCGGCCGAATTCGCCGAGCTGATCGGGGTGCTGCAGCACTATTTCACCTTCGGTCGCCTTTCTCAGTCGGCGGTCTGACCCGGGTCGCCGGCATTCCATAGCTGCAACAGGCGGGTCTGCAGATCCGCCGTCGCGCTGGCAGGCAGCCAGCGGATTCCCCTTCTCTCCAGGCGTGCGGCCAGTCGCTCGCCCTGAATCCTGATCTGCCAGGCCTCGGCATAGCGGCGGGCGTCGCGCCAGGTACGGATTTCGTCGGGCTCCGTCATCTCCTCCAGCGCGGTGTCGACCAGCCAGAGCTGCAGGCCGCGTTGGGCCAGCTCCAGACGGCTGAGCCAAGCCATCATGGCTTCCTCCAGTGGCGCCACTACTACCAGGACACTGCCGGGTTGCGCCTGGCCGCAAAGCCGCGCCAGTGCCGCCTTGAGATCAGCCGTCGCGCCTGAGTCCGACTGAGGAAGGTCAACCGGCATCAAGGGTCGGATAGGCGTAGCTGCCGCCAGCAGGCGCAGCTCGGGATCGAGGCCGTAGAGCCGCAGCCTATTGCCGCTGGCCGCCAGCGCCTGCCAAAAGCCCAGTGCCTGTTCGCGGCTTTCGTGCCCGTCGGTCTTTGCCAGTCCCGGGCTGGCGATCAACAGCTGCACAGGTGTATTCGCCCGCAGACGTGCCCTGGCGGCCGGCGCGAGGAGCGGCGGATGCGCCCGGGTCTTCCGCCATCGCGGGTGCTCCAGCAGGGCCAGCCCCAGGAGCAGCAACGCCCCTGCGGCCGGCAGGGCCTGCCAGCGCGGAGGCGCCAGCCAGCCCAGGATCAGGCTGAGCAGCGCCAGGACGCCCAGTGCCAGGGGTAGCCAGCGCGGGATCATGGGCGCGGTGCCGGACATTGCCCCAGCAGCTTGAGGATCTGGCCATCCAGGCTGTCACCCTCGAATTCGCGTTCTGGCGTCAGCCGCAGCCGCGGCCGCAGCACGGCGGGCAGCAGGGTGCGCACATCCTCGGGCGTCACGCCGTCGCCACCCCGCAGAAAGGCCTGTGCCTGGGCCAGACGCAGCAGGGCCTGGCCGGCGCGCGGTCCGGCACCCTGCTCGAAGGCCGGCCATTCCCGGGTGAGACGGATCAGGCGCACGGCATGCTCCAGGACCGGCTCCGCGACCGGCAGACCGCCCACCAGTCGCTGCAGGGCTGGCAGATCCCGTGCCTGCAGCAGCGGGCGCAGGGTCGCGGCTTCCAGGGGATCGCCGTGACCCTGCTGGACGGCCTGGCGCAGGGCGGCGAGCTCCTGACCCTCCGCCGGCCACTCCAGTCGCAGGTGCGCCAGGAAGCGATCCCGTAGCGCCAGCGGCAGGTCGCTGCCCGGGGTGCGGGTAGCGATCACCATGAAGGGCGCCGGCAAGGGCACCGGGCGGCCGCCCAGACTCAACTGGCGGCCCTGCAGGGCGTCGTCCAGCAACTGGAGGACCACCGGCGGCGCTCGATGCAGGTCTTCGAGCAGGACCAGGGAATTGAACAGGGGGCCTCGCCGCAGACGGGCACTGTCGCTGCCGGCGTCCGTGACGATTTCGCCGGCCACCTCGGCGGGGGTCAGACCCGGATGGCAATGCAGCCGGGCGAAGCCGGCGTCCAGGCTGGCGGCCAGGGCGCGAACCAGCAGGGTCTTGCCGGAGCCGGTCGGGCCTTCCAGCAGCAGGTGACCGCCGGCCAGCAGGGTGGCGAGCAGACCGTCCACGGCGGCATCCTGCTGCGGCAGCACCTTGAGCAGCGCCTGTCGCAGGGCCTGCAGCCGGGCCAGGGCGCGGGCCTTGACGCCGGTGTCGCCGGGGTCCGCCGGGGTGGCGTCAGGAGGGGAGCTGTCGGTCATCGGGAGTCCTCGGAAACGGGGGGCGCACGGCCAGGTGCAACAGGCGCAGCTGGACGATGCGGCGGGTGAAGTCGCGAGCGGAGAGGCGTGCCGGGCTGGGCCGCATCGCCTCGCCCACCACGCGGGTACTCAGGCCGCTCAGGCGCGCGAGATACTGCCAGCGCTCGGCCACGCCCTGGTCGACGAGTTCGGGGCGGCGGCGGTGCACCTCACGCTGGATATCGCGCTGCAGGATGGCGATCAATTCGGGCCAGTGTCCGGCATCGCGACGGGGCGCCGGGCTGGCCTGGCGGCGTCTCAGCCAGAGACCCAGCGCCAGCGTCAGGAGCAGAAGGGCCAGGCCATAGCGTTGCAGGGCCTCCAGCCACAGGGGGAGCGGTGGCGCCGGGGCGATCAGGGTCACCGGCGCGCCCTGGGTCAGGTACCACAGCAGCCAGGCATTGTCGTACTGGGCGAGGTGGGCGTTGCTCCAGAGTTCGCTGTCCGACAACAGGGTCACGCTGCCGTCGCCCCAGGGCAGCATCAGCATATGGGTGGCGCTGGCGCTGCTGGCCCAGGCCACCGCCTGATCACCGACATCGAACAGATGGCGGCTGTCGTCGAAGCCGAGGTAGGCGGGGGCGTCGTCCTCGGCGAGATAGAGCTGGGTCAGGTTGGGCCAGAGCGGCAGCGCCATGATCGGCGGGGCGGCACCTCCCAGCTCGCGGGTCGGCATGGGGCGAACGCCCAGGGTCGCGCTGAGCGCCAGGGTGCTGTCATCGGCGACGGCCACCAGATGGCCGCCCGCCTCGACCCAGTCCAGCAGCGCCTGGGCCTGAGCCTCCGCCAGGGGCGGATTGCCGGCCAGCCAGAACCTGACGTCCCCGGCCGGCAGCTCGGCGAGCTGCTCGGGTTGGCCGCGCTGCACCTGGCTGCCGAAGTGCTGCAAATAGGCCGCTGCCAGCGCCTGGGGATCGGTGCCGCGGGTGGTCGCGCCGAGTTGGGTAGCGAGCTGGCGTGCGGTCCGGCTGTCGAGTCCCTGATGGGTCAGGCGCAGGCTGGCCGGGCCGCTGTCGGTCTGTGGCGGCAGCGGACAGGACAGCGGCTCCTGCTGGGCCAGGCAGGCCAGCGACAGGGTCAGCGCCCAGACGGCAGAGCCCAGGCGTACGCCGATACCTCGGCACCTGGAGCGAAGGGAGAGCCGATCGACTGGACGCATGGGCAGAGAGAATACGCGGTAGACAGGCGCCAGAGCCTAGCGGGTGCGGGCGCCCGGGAGCAAGGCGCGCGACGATGCTAGACTGCGCCGATTCTAGGGGAGGGCGGTGTGACGCAAAGTATCTTCTGGTACGACTTCGAGACCACGGGCATCGATCCACGGCGGGATCGACCGCTGCAGGTGGCCGGGGTGCGTACCGATCTGGAGCTCAACGAAATCGAGGCGCCGCTCAATCTGCATTGCCAACTGAGCGAGGACGTCCTGCCCCATCCCGCCGCCTGCCTGGTTACCGGTATCCTGCCCGCCACCCTGCAGCGGCTGGGGCTGCGCGAGCGTGACTTCGTCCAGCGCCTCCACGAGGAGTTGCGGCGTCCCAACACCTGCGCGGTCGGCTACAACAACCTCAGATTCGACGACGAAATGGTGCGGCACAGTCTGTACCGCAACTTTCACGACCCCTATGCCCGCGAATGGCAGCAGGGCAACAGTCGCTGGGATGTGCTCGGCCTGGTCCGGGCGCTCTATGCCTTCCGCCCCGAGAGCCTGAGCTGGCCGCAGGACGAGCAGCGCGTTTCCCTGCGCCTGGACCGTCTGACCGTCGCCAACGGCATCGAACACGCCCAGGCCCACGATGCCCTGGCGGATGTCCGCGCGACCCTGGCCCTGGCGCGTCTGGTCAAGCAGCGGCAGCCAAGGCTCTATGACTATCTCTGGGCGCAGCGCCAGAAGAAGGCGGCACTGGCGCGCATTCGCCTGCTCGAACCCCTGTTGCACGTCTCCGGCCGCTTCAGCGCCGAGCGACATTTTCTCGCACCCGTCCTGCCGCTGGCCTGGCATCCGGTCAATCGCAACGCGTTGATCGTCTGCGATCTCGGCCTGGCGCCGGAGCCGCTGCTGGAACTGGATGTCGAGACCCTGCGCGAACGCCTCTATACCCGGCGGGAGGCGTTGGCCGAGGGTGACCTGCCGGTGCCGCTGAAGCTGGTACAGGTCAACAAGTGTCCGATTCTGGCGCCCTTCAGCGTCTTGCGCCCTGCCGACACGGAGCGGCTGCAATTCGATCTGGCGGTCGTCTGGCGCCGCGTCCGCCAGTTGCTCGACCAGCGTACGACCTGGCAACCCAAGGTGCAGGCGCTCTATGCCGAGGCAGCTAATTTTGCCGCCCAGGAACAGGATGCCGAAGTGAGACTGTACGACGGTTTCATCGCCGCCGAAGAACGGCAACTCTGCGAACAAGTTCATCAGTGTCCGGCAGAGCAACTTGGCAGCCGCACTTGGCCCTTTCAGGACGAGCGACATCCGGAGCTGTTCTTTCGCTATCGAGCGCGCAACTTTCCCGAGTTGCTGACCGCGGAAGAGGGGGCTCGCTGGCGACAATTCTGTCGGCAGCGCCTACTGGGTGAAGAGGGTCAGGGCCATATGACCTGCACCCAGTTCATTACCCTGGCCGAACAACTGCGGCCTGAGGTGGCCATCGAGCGAGTACCTATTCTCGAGGTCTGGTCCGCCCATGTTCGGGCGTTGATGCAGCGGTTGGATAATCCTGTTGCCTGAAATCGCAAACAACGGATGTCGTCCAGAGACCTTTGCCAACAGAAAAGGCCTGCATAGCCACGAGTGCCGCGACCAATGACCGCAGCTTCAGCTGAAAAGGCTGTTGCCTGGGCACTATGAAAGGCGCTGCGAACGGTCGCGGCAGCGGAGTATCCGAACTGGCGATCGGCGTTTGGAGATTGGCCGGCTGCGGAGCCGGCGGGTTGCGCTAACCTTCTGCCGCGCAGGCAGAAAAAACGCCGGCTGGCCGGCGTTTCTTTCTGATCAATCCAGCAGCGTTGCCCAGGATTCGACGTCGTCCGAACCCCATTTGGCTTTCCACTCTTTCAGCGTCTTGTGATTGCCGCCCTTGGTTTCAATCACTTCGCCATTGTGCGGATTCTTGTATTGCTTAACTTTACGGGCGCGCTTGGGCGTACTGCCACTGCTGGCCTTGGGAGTGCGGGTCTGGCGTGCGGGCTTGGCTTCAGTGTCGAGAATGCCGATGATGTCACGCAGGGATTTCTGATACTCACCCATCAGCGAACGGAGTTTCTTTTCGAATTCCAGCTCGCGCTGCAGTTTGTCATCCTCTTGCAGGGACTTCAGGCGCTCCTGCAATTCCTTGATGGCTTCTTCGGTCTGACGATATTCGTTGATGAGCGACATAAACGGCCTTTGTTCTGAGTGATGCAGAGATGAAAGTCTGCATCGATCATAGATTAGCTATCGGGATAAGTAAACTGTCCGCATGACGGCCCGATAATTAAAGCGGCATTGGTCGCAACAACGATGTTGGCAAAAGGCGAGCAACTTTCAGCAGGACAACAGTTGAACTTGTCGGCCCTTACTTGTCCTTTGCGAAGTCTTTACCCTCGCCGTACAGACGCGCCCCGTGGCGCCTTGCACCGCTCGACGCTGCAGGCGACTGCGCCTAGAATGCAGCCCCTTTTCGTTCGAGGTTGTGCTATGCAAACGTTTCGTCTGGTGATCGCCTGTCCGGACGGGGTAGGTATCGTGGCCAAGGTCAGCAACTTCCTGGCGACCTATAACGGCTGGATTACCGAAGCGAGTCATCATTCGGATACGGAGAGTGGCTGGTTCTTCATGCGCCATGAGATCCGCGCCGATTCACTGCCCTTCGATCTGGCCGGCTTCAGTCAGGCCTTCGCGCCCATCGCGCGGGAATTCTCCATGCAGTGGCGGATCACCGATTCGGCCCAGCGCAAGCGCGTGGTGCTCATGGCCAGCCGCGAATCCCACTGCCTGGCCGACCTGCTGCACCGCTGGCACAGCGGCGAGCTGGATTGCGAGATCCCCTGCGTCATCTCCAACCACGACACCTTGCGCAGCATGGTCGAGTGGCACGGCATTCCCTTCTTCCACGTGCCGGTCGATCCCGCCAACAAGCAGCCGGCCTTCGACGAGGTGTCGCGGCTGATCGATCTGCACCAGGCCGACACCGTGGTCCTGGCGCGCTACATGCAGATCCTGCCGCCGGATCTCTGCGCGCGCTATGCCCATCAGGTGATCAACATCCACCACAGCTTTCTGCCGTCCTTCGTCGGCGCCAAGCCCTACCACCAGGCTTCGCAGCGCGGCGTGAAGCTGATTGGCGCCACTTGCCACTACGTGACCGAAGAGTTGGATGCCGGCCCGATCATTGAGCAGGACGTGGAGCGCGTCAGCCACCGGGACAATGTCGAGGACATGGTGCGGCTGGGCAAGGACGTCGAGAAGATGGTGCTGTCCCGCGGTCTGAGATACCACCTGCAAGAACGGGTCATGGTCCATGGCAACAAGACCGTCATCTTCGACTGACAGCGATTCCCCGGTGGCTGCTCCCGGTACCGCGGAGCAGCCGCCGCGCCTGGGCGAAGGGTGCCTGGCCCGCTACGACCTGCAGGCGATGAGCCTGGAAGGCGGCGCCGATTTCAGTGCCGCCGCGGCGCTCTGGCGGCGGCTGCAGGCACGGCAAGGCGCCGGAGACGCCGTGGCGGACGCTCCGGACAGCGGGGCTGAAGACTCGACTCAGGTGTCCTGAGCGATGGACTCGTCGCTGGTCTTGGCCTTGAGGTCGGCGATCTTGCGCAATTCCGAGGCGAACACCTCGTCCTGTACGGTCGGCCGCTTCTTCCAGGGCTTGCGATCGGGCTTGGGTTGCGCGGCGTAGGTGACGATTTCGCCACCGTAGACATCCTGATAGCGCTGGGCCTGGCGTTCCAGTTCAGCGCGAAGTTGATCTTTGGTCACGGGTTCGATCTTGTTCGAGTGTCGCGAGAGGCGAGCGGTCGTCAGGACCGCTCGAAGCCGGTGCGCAAAGGGCGCGGCTGCGGAGTCTAGCCGCCGCGAGGCCCTTTGCCTATCCCGCTCAATTCAGGATGCGCATGGACAGGTCGACGGCCTTGACGTCCTTGGTCAGGGTGCCGATGGAGATGTAGTCGACACCGGTCTCGGCGATGCCGAGCAGGGTGTCCTGGTTGACGCCCCCCGAGGCCTCCAGCTTGGCCCGGCCTGCGGTCAGGGCCACCGCCGTGCGCATGTCGGCCAGGCTCAGCTCGTCCAGCATGACGATGTCCGCGCCGGCGCTCAGGGCCTGCTCCAGTTCCTGCAGATTTTCCACCTCGACTTCCACCGGACGCCCCGGCGCCAGTTGCCGGGCGGCGGCCACGGCCTGGGCGATGCCGCCACAGGCGGCGATGTGGTTTTCCTTGATCAGGAAGGCGTCGAACAGCCCGATTCTATGGTTGTAGCAGCCGCCGCAGGTGACCGCGTATTTCTGGGCGCGGCGCAGACCGGGCAGGGTCTTGCGGGTATCCAGCAGCCTTACGGCGGTGTCCTGCACCAAGTCGGCATAGTGACGACAGCGGGTGGCGGTGCCGGACAGCAGCTGCAGGAAATTCAGCGCGCTGCGCTCGCCGGTGAGCAGGGCGCGCGCGGGCCCCGCGAGTTCGAACAGCACCTGGTCGGGCGCGACCCGCTCGCCATCGGCCACCTGCCAGCGGACCTCCACCGCGGGATCCAGCACCCGGAACACCTCATCGACCCAGGCCGTGCCCGCCACCACCGCGGCCTCGCGGGTGATGATCCGCGCCCGGGCGTGCTGGCTGGCAGGGATCAGACCGGCCGTGAGGTCGCCACTGCCAACGTCTTCGCGCAGCGCGGCGGCGACATTGTCGGTGATGACCTGGGCAAGATCGGGGAGGGTAGCGCTGGACATGAAAGGACTCCGAAAGGGGCTGCGGGAGGCGAGCGGGCAACTTTAGGGGAGGTTGACGATCTGAGATAGACAACGTTGAGTTATTCTAAGGGCAGGCACTGACTGACAGGTGCCTTGTGAACCCTGTCATGTACTGTGCAGATGCCGATTGGTCGATGCCTTTGCAAAGCAAATAATGGCACATCGACAACGTTTCACCTCGCGGCCAGGGCGGCCAACGTTGTTCAATGCTCCTGTAGTGGAACGCGATTCAGCCGAACGCAAGGACGGTTGTGGGAGGCGGTGGTGCAGAACGACGTAAACGTAGTTCATTTCAAGGCGCTCGGGGAGTCATCTTCCCGATTGCCTGCAGTGCTTTTACCGGTCAGGGATCGCGCCGCTCAGCGACTCAATGCTTCCTTGCAGCAGCTGTTCGACAACGCCGACGATGCGCTGTTTGAAATGGCCGATCGGGCAGGCAGCAACCAGGAACAAAGCCTCTACTTCGAAGCGATGCGCGATCTGCGCCTCAGACGCAAGAGCATCGAGCGCAGCTTTCTCCAGCAGTATTTCGAGCGCTTCGCGGCGCTGAACAACCTGGTCGGCAGCAAGCCGGAAATGCGCCTGGACAGCGTCTCCTACGAAGACCTCAGCCTGGTGCAGAACGATGCGCTGGAAGAAAGCGTCGCCGTGGACACCATGGTGGCCAAGGCGCTCAGCAACAACGCCATGGCCATCAGCCACCTGACCATCCGATTCAATACCCAGCTGTCGAGCAAGCTGGACGACTCGACCCATCCGCTGGGCCCGCGCCGGCTGTGCGAGGCCTTCGTCGAAGCCTGTCGCGATCTCGACACCGACATCAAGGTCAAGCTGATCATCTACAAGCTGTTCGAGCGCTTCGTGCTCAACGGTCTGGGTCAGCTGTACGCGGAATCCAATCGGCAGCTGGTCGATGCGGGCGTACTGCCCCAGCTCAAGGCCATTCCCCAGCAGGTGCCGAGCCGCTCGGCCAAGGGCTACAGCGGACGCACCCCGGCCCACGTCAACAGCGAAGACGACGGCCAGGAGCTCTTCGGCACCCTGCAGGGCCTGCTGGCCCAGCTGCGGACGCCGACCAGTGCGGCCCTGGGTGGCGCAATGGCTGCGGATGAAGGCGTCGCGACCGGTGATGGCCAGGTCATCACCAGCTACGACCTCATGCGCCTGCTGTCGCACCTGCAGCAGCAGATCTCCAGCCAGTCGCTGGAGGGCTACGACCTCAAGGCGCAACTGGGTGTGGCCCTGGGTCGCATCAGCGAGCGCTCGGGTCGAAAGCGCGTGGTGGGGCAGGTCGACGAAGACGTCATCAACCTGGTGGCGATGCTGTTCGAATTCATTCTCGACGACCTCACCCTGCCGGATTCGCTCAAGGCGCTGATCGCCCGCCTGCAGATTCCCATGCTCAAGGTCGCGGTCCTCGACAAGACCTTTTTCAGCCGTGGCAGCCATCCGGCCCGGCGCCTGCTCAACGAGATCGCCGCCGCTTCCCTGGGCTGGGGCGAGCAGAGCGATCTGCAGCGTGACGGCCTCTATCAGAAGATCGAGCAGATCGTGCAGCGCCTGCTGTCCGACTTCGTCGACGATCCGGAGATCTTCGCCGAGCTGCTGGCCGACTTCATGGCCTATGTCAGTGACGAACAGCGGCGCAGCGAATTGCTCGAACAGCGCACCCGCGACGCCGAGGAAGGCCGGGCGCGCGCCGAGATCGCTCGGCTGCAGGTCGAGCACGTCCTCAGTCAGCGCCTGCAGGAACACCCGTTGCCAGCTGCCGTGCAGCGCGTCCTGCGCGAAGCCTGGAGCCAGGTGCTGCTGCTGACCTGCCTGAAGCAGGGCTATGATTCCAGCGAATGGCGCGCAGCGCTCAAGACCATGGACGATCTGATCTGGAGCATCCAGCCGCACCACGACGTGGCGTCGCGCCAGCGCCTGCTGGAGATGGTGCCCGGCCTGCTCAAGGCACTGCGGGAAGGCCTGGCCAGCGCGGCCTTCGATCCCTTCTCTACCTCCGAATTCTTCACCGAACTCGAATCCCTGCACGTCCAGACCTTTCAGCAGACCCGTCCCGAACTGGCGGATGCGGCGGCGGACAAGGAGATTGTGGTGCCGACAGCGGCCCCTGCCGACGAACCCTTCGAGCTGCCACGCGCAGGCGAGCGGATCACCGGGCTGACCAGCGACTCCCTGGAGTGGGTGGATGCCCTCTCAGTGGGCGCCTGGCTGGAGATCCAGGATGTCGAGCAGAAGCTGCGCTGCAAGCTGGCCGCGGTCATCCGGCCCATGGGTCGTCTGGTCTTCGTCAATCGGACCGGCATGAAGGTGCTGGATCGCACCCGTGAGGAACTGGCGCTGGATTACCAGGAAGGTCGGGTGCGGCTGCTGGACGATGCCCTGCTGTTCGACCGGGCCATGACCTCGGTGATCGGCAACCTGCGGGGCCAGTCGTCGTCCTGAGTGTTCTGCGCAAGGCAAAAAAGCCGTCCCGAGGGACGGCTTTTTTCATGCCTGCGCCAAACGCTTAGTGCAGCTTGAGGCGCGGTTCGGTCTTGCGTCTCAGGTGATCGCCGGCAAACAGCGCCAGGGCGCGCAGCGGGCCATAGAGGGCGACTTGGTGCATCCGGTACAGCGAGACATAGAAGGTCCGTGCCAGCCAGCCTTCCAGGGTCAGGCTGCCCAGGGCGCCGCCCATGAGATTGCCCACCGCGCTGAAGCGCGACAGCGAGATCAGCGAGCCGTAGTCCTTGTAGACATAGTCGGGCAGCGGCTTGCCTTCCAGCCGCGCCTTGAAGGTCTTGACCAGCAGCGAGGCCTGCTGGTGGGCGGACTGGGCGCGCGGCGGCACGGTGCGGGTGTCGCCGGGCGTCAGCGGGCAGGCCGCGCAATCACCCAGGGCGAAGACATTCGGATCACGGGTGGTCTGCAGCGTCGAGTTGACCACCAGCTGGTTGATGCGATTGGTCTCCAGGCCCGCCAGGTCCTTGAGAAAGGCCGGGGCGCGAATACCGGCGGCCCAGACCTTGAGGCTGGCCGGAACGAATTCGCCCGCGGTCTGCAGGCCGTCGGCGCGGACCTCCTTGACCGCCGAGCCGGTCAGCACCCGCACGCCGAGCTTCTCCAGGGTGCGGTGCGCCTGGCCGGCGATCCGCTCGGGCAGCGCCGGCAGGATGCGCGGACCGGCCTCGACGAGGGTGATGCGCAGGTCTTCGGGACGGATGCGGTCCATGCCGTAGGCCTGCAGCTCTTCGGCGGCATTGCGCAATTCGGCGGCCAGTTCCACGCCAGTGGCGCCGGCACCGACGATGGCCACCTCGATGTATTCGCCCGGCTGCTCGCTGACATGGGCGCGCAGGTAGTGGGTCAGCAGCTTGCGGTGGAAGCGTTCGGCCTGGGCCCGGGTGTCGAGGAAGATGCAGTTTTCCGCAGCGCCCGGCGTACCGAAATCGTTGGTGGTACTGCCGATGGCCAGCACCAGGGAGTCGTAGCCGATCTCCCGTTCCGGGACCAGGATGGCGCCGTCGTCCTCGATCGCGGCCAGTTGCACCTTGCGGCGCTCGCGATCCAGCCCGGTCATGCGTCCGAGCTGGAATTCGAAGTGGTTCCACTTGGCCTGGGCGACATAGCTGAGCTCGTCCTCGGTGGAGTTGAGCGAGCCGGCGGCCACCTCGTGCAACAGCGGTTTCCACAGGTGGGTGGCGTTGGCGTCGATCAGCACGATCTGCGCCTGGTCGCGCTTGCCGAGGCTACGGCCCAGGCGGGTAGCCAGTTCCAGGCCGCCGGCGCCGCCGCCGACGATAACGATGCGATGGGTCATGGAGAGCACTCATAGAGAAGGAAAGCATGAGCCGGACCGGGCGCGTCGCCGCAAGCGGGCGCAGTCCCGGGCCGGTGGAAATCTGGGGTCGTCGAAGCGCGCGAGTCGAGACATCTAGCAAGGAAGATGGGCGAAAAGTCATGACTTTCAAGGGAAGCGGCTTGCATCTGCTCTGGTAAGGACATCTGCGGCGACGAGAGGTAGTGCTAGTTTAACCGGGCTGACCCGGCCATTCGACCTTGGAGAAACTGGGGTCAATCCAGGACTTCCACCCGATCGCCCAGGCGGATGATGCCGCTTTCCAGCACCCGGGTCGTGAGGCCGCCATGGCCGCGCATGGCCTGGAAGGTCCCCGGGCCGAGGCGTTCTTCCAGGCGCGCGCAGGGCTGGCACCAGCCCGTGGTCTCTAGGATCGCCTGGCCGATGCGAAAGCGCCGGTTCTTCAGGCTGAACAGATTGATCCCGGCGATGGCCAGATTGCGGCGCAGATCGGCGGGTGCGACGGTCTTGCCGATCAGCGCGGCCACCACCGGCAGGTGTTCCCACTGGATCAGGGTGACCTGGCGCTGGTTGCGCGCGGTAGGGCGGGCATGATCGCCGGTCAGGCCCGCGTCACGCCGGGCTTCCACGGCCTCGATCTCGACCATGGGTGCGCGGGAGGCGGGTCGCACGCCGATCCAGCGCACCTCGCCGGACTGGGGGACATGGGCGAGCAGTTCTTTGAGGGGGATCATGGGGCTCCTCGACGCGATGGTGGTGCCAATTCGAGCGGTAGGGCAGGATAACGGCCTCGATAGACCGTTCAAGAGAGGATGCCATGCGCGCTGGAGTTCTGGCGTTGTTGCTGTCGTGCCTGCTGCTGCCCCTAACCGCCCTGGCGCTCGAACCCGGCGAGCGGGTGGCGCCCTTCACCCTGCTCGATCAGCGTGACCAGCCCTATACCTTCGACGACCAGCTGCAGGTCCTGCTGGTGGCGCGCAGCATGAGCGGCTCCGGCCTGGTCAAGGAAGCCATGCGCGACCAGCCGGCAAACTATATCGACGGCACCCGGGTGGCCTACATCGCCGACATCAGCAGCATGCCGGCAGCCATCACCCGGATGTTTGCCGTACCCGCCATGCGCAAGTATGGCTACCGGGTCCTGCTCGATCGCGAATCGCGCATCGTGCCGCGCTTTCCGGGCGCTGCCGACAAGGTGCTTTGGGTGACCCTCGACCATGGTCGCTTCGTCAGCCAGCGTGAATTCAGCGACGCCAGCGCGCTGCGTGACGCGCTCAAGGCCAAGGCCCGCTGATGGACAGGGTGTTCGTCGATGGCTGGTATCGCGAGGCGCGGCTGTGTCCTTCGCCCAACCACAACGAACGCCCGACAGGGACCGAGGTGTCCCTGCTGGTGATCCACAACATCAGCTTGCCGCCCGGGCAATTCGGCACCGGCTGCGTCCAGGCGTTCTTCCAGAATTGCCTGGATCATTCGGCCCACCCCTTCTTCGCGGAGATCGCCGAGCTGAGGGTGGCGGCGCACTTTCTCATCGAGCGCGACGGGGCGGTGACCCAGTTCGTCTCCTGCGCGCAACGCGCCTGGCATGCCGGCGTTTCGTTCTTCGACGGACGCGAGAACTGCAACGACTTCTCCCTGGGCATCGAACTGGAAGGCACGGACGACCTGGCCTACACCGACGCCCAGTACCGTGCCCTGGGGCGGCTGACGCGGGCGCTGCAGCGCGCCTATCCGGCGATCACCGCCGAGCGCATCCAGGGCCACAGCGATATCGCCCCGGGGCGCAAGACCGATCCGGGACCGGCGTTCGACTGGCAGCGTCTGTACGCCGAGTTGCAGGACGGCGACGTCTAGGCCAGCCGCTCCGCGTCCCAGCCGAACACTGCGCAGGCATTGCGGGTGGTAACGGTGGCCAGGGTCTCGGGTGAGACCTGCCAGAGGGGCGCCAGAGCGGCGCAGATGGCCGGCAGATGGGTGGGGCTGTTGCGCACGTCCGGATGCATGGCCGGTGGCATGTCGGGAGCATCGGTCTCCAGCACGATGCCTTCCAGCGGCAACTGTGGCAGTACCCGCTGCAGTCTTTTCGCCTGCGGCCAGGTGGGCGCGCCACCCAGGCCGATCTTGAAGCCCAGGCGCAGGTATTCGCGGGCTTCTTCATAGCTGCCGGAAAAGGCGTGGGCGATGCCGGCCCGGGGTGGCTTGAGACGTTTCAGGATCCTGACCACATCGGCATGGGCGCGGCGCACGTGCAGCAGCACCGGCAACTCCAGTTCCATGGCCAGGCGCACCTGCTGCTCGAAGAACCAGGCCTGGCGCGCCTTGTCCGGCGCCGCGACGAAATAGTCCAGACCGATCTCGCCCAGGGCGCAGAGGCGGGGATCGCTGCGGCGTTCCAGGCAGAAGGCCCGGAGCGCCTCGACATCGGCCTCCTGATGGCGCTGCAGGTACAGCGGATGCAGGCCGGGCGCCGCATGGAGGCCGGTGTTAGCCGTGGCGACCCGCCAGAGTTGCGGCCACTGGCTGCGCTCGACGCCGATCAGCACCTGGCGGACCACCCCGAGGCGCGCGCATTCGGCCAGCAGGCCCGGTCGCGCGGCGTCGAAGCCGGGATAGTCCAGGTGGTTGTGGGTGTCGATCAGCAGGCTCATGACAGGCGGCGTTTGAGCACCCTCGGGATGGCCTGCACTCCGGGCAGGTAGTGGTCGTTTTCCAGGGCGTCCAGCATCAGCTCCAGGGCGCGCTCGGTGATGACTTCGTGCTGCTGGGAGATGGCGTTGACCTTGAACGGCAGGTAGTCGAGCAACTGGGTGTCGCCAAAGGTGGCCAGGCGCAGGGTGTCGCCTTCGCCCAGCGGATGATCGCGCAGCACGTCCAGCACGCCCTGCAGCAGCACATAGGAGGTGGTCAGCAGCGCCTCGGGCCAGTGGCCGAGCTCTTCGATCATGGCCAGCGCCTGGGCGCGACCGCCTTCCCGGCTGTAGTGGGGGGCATGTCGCTCCCAGTGGCGTGCCGGATGATCGGCGAGGGCGGCGGCGAAGCCGGCGGCGCGGGCGCGGCTGATGGCCAGGTCGGGGCGGGCGCCGATCAGCGCGATGCTGTGGGTGTCCGGCGTCAGCAGCGTGGCCGCCAGTTGCCGACCGGCGGTGTGGTCGTCGCTGACCACCGAACAGAATTGCGCCGGATCGAGCTGGCGGTCGATGGCGATGATCGGGATGTTGTGTTCCTGCAGTTGCCGGTAGGGGGCGTCGTCCTCGGCCAGGCTGCTGGCGGTGAACAGGCCGTCGCAGCGGCGGGCGCGAAACAGCGCGATGAGCTGGCGTTCGCTGTCGGGATTGTCGTCGGTGCAGGCGATCAGCAGCTGATAGCCCCGCGCCCGTGCCCGGCGTTCCAGCTGCTTGGCCAGGCGCGCGTAGCTGGGATTCTCCAGGTCGGGCAGCAGGAAGCCCAGGGTGTGGGTGGCCCCGCGGCGCAGGCCGGCGGCACGTTGGTCGGGCTGGTAGCCGTGGGCTTCGACCACGGCCATGACCCGCGCCACGGTCGCCGCGCTGATGCGTCTTTGCGCGGCCTTGCCGTTGATGACGTAGCTCGCGGTGGTGAGGGATACGCCGGCCAATTGGGCGATGTCGCTGAGTTTCACGCCTGTTCCTCATGGGACCTGAATGGCCTGGCGCTGTACGGCGCTGGCGAGACGGTCTTTATTGTGTGTTGTGCTTCAAGGATCGGCGATTATCGAGTAACGTTCCAGTCCCATTGGGTGAAACGTTTCAGCTTTCTGTTGTCCGAGGGCTGGCACGAATCTGCCAAGGGCCCTGCCACGCCTCTCCCGACGCGATTGCAGGGCTGAGCGAGCCGGCAAGCATCTATTACAAGAAAGGCACGGCGCCAGGATCAGGCGCGCGGCGCCGGAGGTATCCTTCCATGTTCGAACTCAATGCCCAGCATATCCGCATGGCCCAGCAGGCGCCGGACAAAGCGACCGCCCTGGCCATGCTCGCCGAGTCCCTGGTGACCGACGGTCTGGTCGCCCCGGGTTATCTCGACGGGCTCAAGGCCCGCGAGGCCCAGGGCTCCACCTACCTCGGCCAGGGTATCGCCATTCCCCATGGTACGCCGCAGACCCGCGACCAGGTGTTCGTCACCGGCGTGCGGATGATGCAATTCCCGCACGGGGTGGACTGGGGCGACGGTCAGCTGACCTACCTGGCCATCGCCATCGCCGCCAAATCCGACGAACACCTGCGCATCCTGCAGCTGCTGACCCGCGCCCTGGGCGAAAGCGACCTGCAACAGGCCCTGCGCGACGCCCGCGAACCCCAGCAGATCCTCGACCTGCTGCAGGGCGCGCCCCAGGCGCTGGCGCTGGATGAAGAACTGGTGCAGCTGGCCATCGATGCCGAGGACCTGGAAGACCTGGCCTGGCAGGGTGCGCGCATGCTCAAGCACATGGAATGCGTGGGGGCCGGTTTCGCCGGTGCCCTGCAGGCCAGCCAGCCGCTGCCGCTGGGCGACGGCCTCTGGTGGCTGAACAGCGAGACTGCGGTGAAACGCCCCGGCCTGGCCTTCGTCACCCCGCTGCAGACCCTGCAGGTGCAGGAGCAGCCGGTGCGCGGCCTGTTCTGCCTCGCCAGCCTGGGCGAGGGCCATCGCGCCCTGCTCGAACGCCTCTGCGATCTGCTCGTCGCCGGCCGTGGCCAGGAGCTGGCCCAGGCCACCTCCCGGCG
The DNA here is from genome assembly GCF_014190935.1 of Pseudomonas sp. AS2.8. NCBI lineage: Bacteria > Pseudomonadati > Pseudomonadota > Gammaproteobacteria > Pseudomonadales > Pseudomonadaceae > Pseudomonas > Pseudomonas sp. AS2.8. The sequence continues at coordinate 23,000 of NZ_JACHVV010000004.1, read as the reverse complement.
TGCCGTGCTCGAAGCCCTGGGCGGCGAAGTCGCCCCGGACTGGCCCAGTGCCCAGGTGGTGCTGGCCAATGCCCATGGCCTGCACGCCCGTCCAGCCAAGGAGCTGGCGCGGCTGGCCAAGGCCTATGACGGCGAGATCCGCGTGCGCGTAGACCACGGCGCCCCGGTCTCGGCCAAGAGTCTGTCGCGGCTGCTGGCGCTCGGCGCCCGTCGCGGCCAGACCCTGGAATTCCTGGTCGAGCCCGGCACCCCGGCCGCGGCCGCGCTGAACGATCTGATCGGCGCCGTGCAGGCCGGTCTCGGCGAAGAAGTGGAACCGGTCACCGCCAGCACCCCGGCTCCGGCCGGTGCCGCCCGGGTCACCGCCATCAGCCTGGTGGACCCCTCCGAACAGCTGCCGCTGGCCCCGGGCGATCGCGCCCAGGCCGTGGCCGCCGCCCCCGGCCTGGCCGTGGGCCCGGCCCATGTGGTGGCACCCCAGCACTTCGACTACCCCGCCACTGGCGAAGGCGCCGCCGCCGAACGCCAGCGCCTGGACACGGCCCTGGCCGCGGTACGCGCCGACATCGAGGCGCTCATCGCGCGCAGCGAGGCCAGCGCCCTGCGCGAGATCTTCCTGACCCACCTGGAGATGCTGGAAGACCCGGATCTGCAGCAGGGCATCGCCGCCCGGCTCAAGGCCAACGCCAGCGCCGCCGCGGCCTGGGACGCCCAGATCGAGGAAGCGGCCAGCCAGCAGGAAGCCCTGCACGACCGGCTGCTCGCCGAACGCGCCGCCGACCTGCGCGACGTCGGTCGTCGGGTACTGGCCCAGCTGTGCGGGGTCGAATCCGCCCGCGAACCCGAAGAACCCTATGTGCTGGTGATGGACGAGGTCGGTCCGGGCGATGTGGCGCGGCTGGATCGCGAGCGCGTCTGCGGCATCCTCACCGCCCGTGGTGGCGCCAGCTCCCACAGCGCCATCGTCGCCCGCGCCCTGGGCATCCCGGCCATCGTCGGCGCCGGTCGCCGGGTGCTGGACCTGGCGCCGCGCAGCGTGCTGCTGCTGGATGGCGACAAGGGCACCCTGGAAATCGCCCCGGATGCCGGCCGCATCGAGGCCGTGCAGCGCGAGCGCGAGGTCCAGGCCGAGCGCCGCCGCGCCGCCGAGGCCCGGCGGTTCGAAAGCGCCACCACCCGCGATGGCCACCACGTCGAGATCGCCGTGAACCTGGGCGATACCGCCCAGGCCGCCGCCGCGGTGGAGCAGGGCGCCGAAGCCGTCGGCCTGCTGCGGACGGAGCTGGTGTTCATGAGTCATGACAGCGCGCCCGACGAGGCCGCCCAGGAGCAGGAATACCGCCGCGCCCTCGATGGCCTGGCCGGCAAGCCGCTGGTGGTGCGCACCCTGGACGTCGGTGGCGACAAGCCGCTGCCCTATCTGCCGCTGCCGCCGGAAGAGAATCCCTTCCTCGGCATCCGTGGCATCCGCCTGACCCTGCGCCGCCCCGAGCTGCTGGAAACCCAGCTGCGCGCCCTGCTCAAGGCCGCCGACGGCCGGCCACTGCGGATCATGTTCCCCATGATCGGCCGGGTCGAGGAGTGGCGCCAGGCGCGTGACATCCTCGACCGCCTGCGCGAGGAGATCCCCACCACCGACCTGCAGGTCGGCATCATGATCGAGGTGCCCTCGGCCGCGCTGCTGGCGCCGGTGCTGGCTCCGGAAGTGGACTTCTTCAGCGTCGGTACCAATGACCTGACGCAATACACCCTGGCCATCGACCGCGGCCACCCGCTGCTGTCCGGCGAGGCCGATGGCCTGCATCCCAGCGTGCTGCGCCTGATCGACATGACGGTGCGTGCCGCCCATGCCCACGGCAAGTGGGTGGGCGTCTGCGGCGAGCTGGCGGCCGACCCCCTGGCGGTGCCGGTACTGGTCGGCCTGGGTGTGGACGAGCTGTCGGTCTCGGCCCGCAGCGTGCCCCTGGTCAAGGCCCGGGTTCGCGAACTGGAGCTGCGCCTGGTGCAGTCCTGCGCCGCCCGCGCCCTGGAACTGGCCACCGCCGCGGAAGTGCGGCAGAGCGTGGAGGCCCTGCGATGAGCCGCATCCTCACCCTGACCCTCAACCCGGCGCTGGACCTCACCGTCCAGCTGCCGGAGCTCAAGCCCGGCGCGGTGAATCGCAGCGAGGCGGTGATCGTCCATGCCGCCGGCAAGGGCATCAACGTCGCCCAGGTGCTGGCCGATCTTGGCCATGACCTGACCGTGAGCGGCTTTCTCGGTGCCGACAACGCCACCGCCTTCGAGGCGCTGTTCGCCCGCCGCGGCTTCACCGATGCCTTCGTCCGGGTCGCCGGCGAAACCCGCAGCAATCTCAAGCTGGCCGAGGCCGCCGGGCGCATCACCGACATCAACGGGCCCGGCCCGGAGGTGTCCGCCGCGGCCCAGCAGGAATTGCTCGAGACCCTGGATCGTCTCGCGCCCGGCCATGACGCCGTGGTGGTGGCCGGCAGCCTGCCGCGCGGGGTGACGCCCGAGTGGCTGGCCGCGCTGGTCGGTCGCCTCAAGTCGCTGGGTCTGCCGGTGGCGCTGGACACCAGTGGCGCCGCCTTGCGCGCCGCCCTGGCCGCCGGTCCCTGGCTGATCAAGCCCAATACCGAGGAACTGGCCGAAGCCTGTGGTGCACCGGCCGAGACCGCCACCGAGCAGGCGCTGCTGGTCGAGCAGCTGCGGGCCCTCGGCATCGAGCACCTGGTGATCTCCCAGGGCGCCGACGGCGTGCGCTGGTACGGTCGGCAGACCCTGGAGGCGCAGCCGCCCAAGGTCACCGTGGCGAGCACCGTCGGGGCGGGGGATTCCCTGCTGGCCGGCATGCTGCACGGCCTGCTCACCGGCCAGTCGCCGGAGCGCACCCTGACCACGGCCACCGCCATCGCGGCCCTGGCGGTCACCCAGATCGGCTTCGGCATCAACGATCCCGCGCAACTCGCCGTCTTCGAAGACCAGGTGCAGGTACGCGTCCTTCCCGACTTTCCGCTAGAACAAGAATCAGGGGTAAACCCATGAACATCGCCATCGTCACGACCTGCCCGACCGGCATGGTCACCAGCGTGCTCAGTGCGCGCCTGCTGGACGCCGCCGCCCAGCGCCGCGGCTGGACCACCAGCGTCGAGATCCACGACGGCCCCGAGGCCACCCTGCTGACCGACGACCAGGTGGCGCGCGCCGAACTGGTGGTGGTGGTCCATACCGGGGCGGTCGACCTGTCCCGCTTCGTCGGCAAGCGTGTCTATCGCGCCGCGCCGGCCGAAGCCCTGCGTGACGTCGATGCCTTCCTGCAACGCGCCGCCAGCGAGGCGAAGGTGCTGGAACAGGCCCCGGCAACCAGTGGCGCTGCGCCGAGCGCGCCGGCCAGTGCCAGCGAGACGCCACGGCTGGTGGCCATCACCGCCTGCCCAACGGGGGTCGCCCACACCTTCATGGCGGCCGAGGCGCTGCAGAACGCGGCCAAGAAGCTCGGCTATCGCCTGCACCTGGAAACCCAGGGCTCGGTGGGGGCGCGCAATCCGCTGCCGGCCGAGGCCATCCGCGACGCCGACGTGGTGCTGCTGGCCACCGACATCGAGGTCAATGTCGAGCGCTTCGCCGGCAAGCGCGTCTATCGCTGCGGCACCGGGGTCGCCCTCAAGCAACCCGAGGCGACGATCAAGAAGGCCCTGGCCGAGGGCGAAACCCTGGCCGGCAGCGCCGCGCCAGCGGCGGGCGAGGGCGCCAAGCCCGCCAAGAAGGAAGGCGCGGGTGTCTACAAGCACCTGCTCACCGGGGTGTCCTACATGCTGCCGATGGTGGTGGCGGGCGGTCTGCTGATCGCCCTGTCCTTCGTCTTCGGCATCGAGGCCTTCAAGGAGCCGGGCACCCTGGCGGCGGCGCTGATGCAGATCGGCGGCGAATCGGCCTTCAAGCTGATGGTCCCGGTACTGGCCGGCTACATCGCCTATTCCATCGCCGACCGTCCGGGCCTCGCGCCCGGCATGATCGGCGGCTGGCTGGCCGCCAGTCTGGGCAGTGGCTTCATCGGCGGCATCATCGCTGGCTTCCTGGCCGGCTACGTGGCCAAGGCCATCGCCCAGCACGTCAAACTGCCGGCCAGCGTCGAGGCGCTCAAGCCGATCCTGATCATCCCGCTGTTCGCCAGCCTCATCGTCGGCCTGGTGATGATCTATCTGGTCGGCACCCCGGTGGCCGGTGCCCTGAGTCGACTCACCGACTTCCTCAACAACCTGGGCACCAGCAACGCCGTGCTGCTCGGCCTGATCCTCGGCGCCATGATGTGCATCGACTTCGGCGGCCCGATCAACAAGGCCGCCTATGCCTTCACCGTCGGCCTGCTGGCGTCCAAGACCTACGGTCCCATGGCCGCCACCATGGCAGCCGGCATGGTGCCGCCCATCGGCATGGGCATCGCCACCCTGTTGGCGCGCCACAAGTTCGCCCAGAGCGAGCGCGAGGCGGGCAAGGCGGCCTCGGTGCTGGGGCTGTGCTTCATTTCCGAGGGGGCGATTCCCTTCGCCGCCAAGGACCCGCTGCGGGTGATCCCGGCCAGCGTCATCGGCGGTGCCCTCACCGGCGCCCTGGTGATGCTGTTCAACTGCAAGCTGATGGCGCCCCACGGTGGCCTCTTCGTGCTGCTGATCCCCAACGCCATCAGCCATGCCTGGCTGTATCTGGGCGCCATCGCCGCCGGCAGTCTGGTGACCGGGGTCATCTACGCGGTGCTCAAGCGCAACGAGGCCGCCACCGAACTGGTCCCCGCGGCCTGATCAGGGCCCTGACGATAGCGCTGTAACAAGAGGTTACACTGGGAGGCTCTCGCCTCCTGGTGTCCTCTTCTCCATGTCCGATCCCGTCTTTCCCGATACCGATCCCGAAGTCGCCGCCCGGCGTCGGCTGCATCTGCTGCGCCATCGCCGGCGCCGTCGGCTGCGCGAGTGGCGCCAGCGCATCGCCTTCTGGGTCGGCGCGGTGCTGGTGGGCCTGGCCGGGCTGGCCTTCGCCTGGCTGGCCGACGCCTCCTTCGGCCTCTTTCAGCAGCTGCTGCAGCACAGCGCCCTCTGGCCCTGGCTGGTGACGCCGCTCGGTTTCGCCGGACTGGTCTGGCTGACCCAGGGCGCGCTGCGCGATGCCCGTGGCAGCGGCATCCCCCAGGTCATCGCCACCCTCGAACGACCCGAAGCGGATCTGCGCGCCCGGCTGCTGGCGCCACCCATCGCCCTGGCCAAGCTGCTGCTCACGGCCGGCGCCTTGCTGGTGGGTGGCTCCGTGGGTCGGGAAGGGCCCACCGTGCACGTCGGCGCCGCACTGCTCTACGGCTTCGGCAAGCGCCTCGGCCTGCATGGCCGCCGCACCCTGTCCGGACTCATCCTCGCCGGAGGCGCCGCCGGGATCGCCGCCGCCTTCAACACGCCCCTGGGCGGGGTGGTCTTCGCCATCGAGGAACTCACCCACACCTTCGAGCAGCGTTTCAGCGGCCTGGTGCTGACCGCCGTGCTGCTCGGCGGCATCGTCACCCTGGGCATCGTCGGCCCCTACAGCTATCTCGGCGCCCTGGACCTGCACCTGACCTGGGGCCTGGGCTGGATCGGCGTGGCGGTGATCGGCGTCATCGGCGGACTGCTCGGCGGGTGCTACGGCCGCCTGGTGCTGCCCACCGACCGAGGCTGGCTGGGCCGTCTGAATGCCCTGCGCGGGCGGCGCCCGGTGGCCTTCGCCGCCGGCTGTGGCCTGGTGCTGGCGGCGTTGGGGCTGTGCTCCGGCCAGCACGTGTTCGGCACCGGCTATGCCGAGACCCATGCCATCCTCGCCGGCGAACCCGTGACCGGGGGCGACTTCCTGCTGTGGAAATTTCTCGCCAATGTCGTTTCCTACCTGGCCGGGGTCCCGGGCGGCTTGTTCTCGCCCTCGCTGGCGGTAGGGGCGGCCCTGGGCCCCTGGCTGGTCGACTGGCTGCCGGGCATCAGTCTGGCCCAGTGTGCCTTGCTGGGCCTGGCCGCCTACCTCGCCGGCGTCACCCGTACTCCGCTGACCGCCACCGTCATCACCCTGGAGCTGGCCCACAGCCCGGACATGGCGCTGCCGGTGCTGGCGGCCTGCCTGCTGGCCGCCGCCGTCTCCGGCTGGCTGATGCCGGTGCCGCTCTACCATGCGCTGTCGCAACAGGTGCTCAATGCCCTCACACCCCGGCGCGACTAGACCCTAGCGTCCACCGCCGATATCCAGCAGGGCGCCGTTGGTGTAGGAGGCTTCGTCCGACAGCAGCCAGAGGATGCCGGCGGCGATTTCCTCGGCGTCACCCGCACGCCCCAGCGGGGTGCTCACCCCCAGGCGCTCGGCACGCCCCGGCTGGCCACCGCTGGCATGGATGTCGGTGAGGGTCACGCCCGGTCGCACCGCGTTGACCCTTACCCCGTGCGGACCGAGTTCCTTGGCCAGGCCGAGGGTCAGGGTGTCCAGCGCCGCCTTGCTGGCGGCGTAGTCGACGTATTCGTTGGGCGAACCCAGGCGGGCGGCGATGGAGGAGACATTGACGATGGCGCCACCGCGGCCGCCGCGCTCCCGCGACAGGTGGCGGGCCGCCTCGCGGGCACAGAGAAAGGCGCCATAGACGTTGACCTCGAACATCCGCCGCAGGCGCTCGGCGCTCATGTCCACCAACGGCTGGGAATGGTCGACGATGCCGGCATTGTTGACGAAGCCGTCCAGCCCGCCGAAGCGCTCCACCGTGCGCTCGAACAGCGCCAGCACCTGGGCCTCGTCGGCCACGTCGCCGCACAGCGCCAGGCCTTCTGCGCCCAGGCCCTCGATCTCGGCCAGGGTGGCCCGGGCCGCGGCCTCGTCCTGGCGATAGTTGAAGGCGACGTTCCAGCCGCGGCGGGCGGCGCCGAGGGCCGTGGCGCGGCCGATGCCACGACTTGCACCAGTGATGAGCAGGGTCTTGCGCATAGTGAAAACCTCGGGCTAGAGAGAAGGGCTGGGAGACGGCTAACCGTCTGATGTGTCGAAAAAAAGCTTGGACGTCCCCGCCGTTTCGCCTAAAAGTAAGGCGAACGGCACGCGCCGCATTATCCGCGGCCACTTCGCGATCTGATTCCTAAGCGCTTGCAGAGGTCAATCCTGATGACGAGACCCCGCTTCATCTCGCCCAACGAAGTTTCCGCGCTCCGTACCAACATCCTCTCCAAGCTCACCTACGCCGTCGGCAAGGATCCCGACAACGCCCTCGACCATGACTGGTTCCAGGCCACCGCCCTGGCCGCCCGCGACTACATCGTCGACCGCTGGATGAGTCGCACCCGCGACGCCTATCGCACCGGCCAGAAACGGGTCTACTACCTTTCCCTGGAATTCCTCATCGGTCGCTTGCTGATCGACAGCCTGTCCAACCTCGGCATCCTCGAAGAGACCCGCCGTGCCCTGGCCGACCTGGGCGTCGACCTGGAACGCATCCGCGGCCTGGAGCCGGACGCTGCCCTGGGTAACGGCGGCCTCGGTCGGCTGGCCGCCTGCTTCATGGAAAGCATGGCCACCCTGGGCATCGCCAGCCACGGCTACGGCATCCGCTATGAACACGGGCTGTTCCGCCAGGTGATCGCCGACGGCTTCCAGCTGGAGCAGCCGGAGAACTGGCTGGATTTCGGCAACCCCTGGGAATTCGAGCGCGCCGAGGTGGTGTACGAGATCGGCTTCGGCGGCCACGTCGCCCCCTATGGCGAGGGCGATCCGCGCCGCCAGACCTGGACGCCCGGCGAACGCATCCGCGCGGTGGCCTACGACACCCCGGTGATCGGCTGGGGCGGGGAGGGCGCCAACACCCTGAGACTCTGGCGTGCGCGACCGCTGGAGATCCTCCACCTGGAAACCTTCAACGCCGGCGACCATGTCGGCGCCGTGGCCAACGAGGCGCGCGCCGAGAGCATCTCGCGGGTGCTCTATCCGGCCGACAGCAGCGAAGCCGGCCAGGAACTGCGCCTGCGCCAGGAGTACTTCTTCGTCGCCGCCTCCCTGGCCGACCTGACCCGCCGCCACCTCAAGCAGCACAACGACCTGCTCAGTCTGCCCGAGCACGTGTCCATCCAGCTCAACGACACCCACCCGGCGATCGCCGTGGCCGAACTGATGCGGCTGCTGGTGGACGTCCACGGCATTCCCTGGGACGCCGCCTGGAGCACCACCGTCGGCACCCTCAGCTACACCAACCACACCCTGCTGCCCGAGGCGCTGGAGACCTGGCCGGTGCAGCTGATGGAGCGCCTGCTGCCGCGGCACATGCAGATCATCTACCTGATCAATGCACAGTTCCTCGACTCCCTGCGGGCCCGCGGCGAGACCGATGGCGCCATGATCTCCTATGTCTCCCTGATCGACGAAAGCCAGGGTCGCCGCGTGCGCATGGGCAACCTGGCCTTCCTCGGCTCGCACAGCACCAATGGCGTGTCCGGTCTGCACACCGACCTGATGCGCAAGACGGTCTTCCGCTCGCTGCACCGCCTCTATCCTGATCGCATCAACAACAAGACCAACGGCATCACCTTCCGCCGCTGGTTGCACCAGGCCAATCCGGCGCTCACCGACCTGCTGGTGGATACCCTGGGTCAGGGTGTGCTGCATGATCCGGAAAAGACCCTGCCGCAGCTCAAGCCCTATGCCAGCGACAGCAACTTCCGCGAGCGCTTCGCCCTGCAGCGCCAGCGCAACAAGGACACCTTCACCAGTCTGGTGAAGCAGCGGATGGAGATCGACCTCGACCCCGCCGCGCTGTTCGACGTCCAGATCAAGCGCATCCACGAGTACAAGCGGCAGCTGATGAATCTGCTGCAGACCATCGCGCTGTACCAGGCCATCCGCGACAACCCCAATGGTGACTGGACGCCGCGGGTCAAGATCTTCGCCGGCAAGGCCGCCGCCAGCTATCACCAGGCCAAGCTGATCATCAAGCTGGCCAACGACGTGGCCAGGGTGGTCAACAACGATCCCCTGACCCGCGACCTGCTCAAGGTGGTCTTCCTGCCCAACTACAATGTCAGCCTGGCGGAGGTCATCATTCCGGCGGCGGACCTGTCCGAGCAGATCTCCACCGCCGGCATGGAAGCCTCGGGCACCAGCAACATGAAGTTCGGCCTCAATGGCGCCCTCACCATCGGCACCCTGGACGGCGCCAACGTGGAGATGTGCGAGCTGATCGGGGAAGAGCACATGTTCATCTTCGGCCTCAAGGCGGCCGAGGTAGAGGAGCGCCAGCGCAGCGGCGGCATCTCCTCGGACATCATCGAGAATTCGCCACGCCTGGCCCAGGTACTCGCCGGATTGCGCGGCGGCCAGTTCTCGCCCGAGGATCCGGCCCGCTACAACAGCCTGCTCGACGTCCTGACCTGGCACGACCGCTTCCTGGTCTGCGCCGACTTCGACGCCTACTGGGACGCCCAGCGCCAGGTGGAAATGCGCTGGCAGCAGCCGGACAAATGGTGGCAATCGGCGGTGATCAACACGTCCAGCATGGGCTGGTTCTCCTCCGACCGCACCATCCGCGAATACGCCACGGAGATCTGGAAGGCGCTGTAGTCGAGCACGTTTCGCGGCCCGTAGGTTGGGTTGGGACAGCTCCATCGTCGCAGCCCAACCTTGCCGATCCCCGAGCCAATGTCGGGCTTCGCTGCGCTCAACCAACCTGCGGTGGCCTGTAGGTTGGGTTGAGACGGCTCTATCGTCGAAGCCCAACACTGTCAGCCCCGAGGTGATGTTGGGCTTCGCTGCGCTCAACCCAGCCTACGGTGGCCGGCTAGGGCCACGATCAGCCATCCCCCGATTGAGAACCCCCGCCTTCCACGACGTCTACATTCTTGCAGCATCCGCCCCGCAAGCCTGTCACCGGAGTCCCCATGCCCCGCATCTCTACCCGCCTCGAAGCGGGCAATCCCGCCCACTACGGCGCCACCCTCGTCGAGGGCGGCATCAACTTCGCCGTCTGGTCGCCGGCCGCCGAAGCGGTCGAACTCTGCCTCTATGACGCCCAGGGCGAGGTCGAGACCCAGCGGCTGGCCTTTCGCGAGCACGAAGGCGGCGTCTGGCATGGCTTCCTGGCCGGTGCCAAGGCGGGTCTGAAATACGGCCTGCGCGCCCAGGGTGCCTATCGTCCCCGGGACGGCCTCAGATTCAATGCCAACAAACTGCTGGTGGACCCCTGGGCCCTGGCGGTGGACCGGCCCTTCCACCTGTACCCCAGCACCTATGGCTTTCATCCCGATGATCCCGATCGTCCGGACGCGCGCGACAGTGGCGCCCATGTCCCCAAGGCCATCGTCCTGCCGCCGGTCGACAGCCTGACGCCAGGGCCCAAGCGCCGCGGCGCCGGACTGATCTACGAGCTGCACGTGCGCGGCCAGACCCGGCTGCATCCGGAGGTGACCGCCCGCCAGCGCGGCACCCTGGCGGCGCTGCGGCATCCGGCCCTGATCGAACACTGGCAGCGCCTCGGCGTCACCACCCTTGAGCTGCTGCCCATCGCCGCCTGGGCCGATGATCGTCATCTGCCGGCCCTGGGCCTGGCCAACTACTGGGGCTACAACCCGGTGCTCATGGCCGCCGTCGATCCGCGGCTGGCGGGGCACGAGGCCCTAAGCGAATTGCGCGAGACGGTGACCACCCTGCAGGCCGCCGGCTTCGAGGTGTTGCTCGACGTGGTCTTCAACCACACCGGCGAAGGCGACGAACTCGGCCCCACCTTCAATCTGCGCGGCCTGGACAATGCCGGCTACTACCGCCTGCAGCCGGATGATCCGGCGTGCTATATCAACGACATGGGTTGCGGCAACTGCCTGGCGCTCTACAGCCCGCCGGCACTGCGCCTGACCCTGGACAGCCTCCGCCACTGGGTCACCGCCGCCGGCGTCGATGGCTTCCGCTTCGACCTGGCGCCCGCGCTCGGTCGTCTGGAAAGCGGCTTCGACCGCGATGCACCGCTGTTGCAGGCCCTCGCCCAGGATCCGGTACTGCGTGAGGTGCGGCTGGTGGCCGAACCCTGGGACATCGGCCCCGGCGGTCATCAGGTCGGCGCCTTTCGCGCACCCTGGCAGGAATGGAACGACGCCTTCCGCGACGACGTGCGCCGCTTCTGGCGCGGCGACGAAGGCCTGAGAGGCGCCCTGGCGACCCGTCTGGCCGGCAGCGCCGATCTCTTCGCCGCGGGCGATCGCACCTTGCGCACCAGCGTCAACTTCATCACCGCCCACGATGGCTTCACCCTGGCCGACCTGGTCAGCTATGCCGAAAAGCACAACGAGGCCAATGGCGAAGGCAATCGCGACGGCACCACCGACAACAAGAGCTGGAACAACGGCGTCGAAGGCCCGAGCGACGATCCGGCCGTCCTGGCGGCCCGCGCCGCCGACCAGCGCGCCCTGCTGGCGACCCTGATCCTCGCCGGGGGCGAACCCATGCTCACCGCCGGCGACGAATTCGGCCGTACCCAGCAGGGCAACAACAATGCCTATGTGCAGGACAACGAGCTATCCTGGCTGGACTGGCAGCAGGCCGCCAGCCCCGCCGGAAGGCTGCAGACTGCCTTTGTCGGCCGCCTCATGGCGCTGCGCAAGGAGCTACCGGCCTTGCAGGCACAGCGGCTGCTGGGACGACCCGATCCCTGTGGCTGGGTCCGGATCGAATGGCTCGATGCCGACGGTGCGCCCATGGATGACGGCCGCTGGCAGGCCGGGGCCAGCCTGCCGCTCGCCCTCACCCTGGAGCCCCTCGATGGCGAGGAGCAGCCCCAGGCCGCACGGATCTGGCTGGCCTTCCAGCCGCGCCGGGAGGAAATCGACCTGCGACTGCCCTCGTCACGTGACGGACATCACTGGGTGATACAGCTGGACAGCCGTCAGCCTGAACTGGAACCCGACTCGGCAGTCTATCCCAGCGCCGAAAATCTCCGTGTTGGCCGAGGCGTACTGCTGGCCGTGGAGACCCCGAACGCGCGCTAGGCACGCGTTCCCTGTCGGCCGCCGCTGCCCGGCGCCTCCTCGCCCTGGCGATAGAGCCCGGAATCGGCACTGGCTGGCAGACCTGGCCTGACGGTCCGCTCTGCTTGAGACGGAGCTTGAGCTTTGGCGCTACACTCGCGCCCATCATTACAAGGAGCACCGCGATGTCCCGGATATCCCTCAGTCGTTACCTCATCGAGCAGACCCGCAGCCACAAAACCCCGGCCGACCTGCGCTTCCTCATCGAAGTCGTGGCACGGGCGTGCAAGCGCATCAGCTACGAGGTGTCCAAGGGGGCGCTGGGTGGCGTGCTCGGCAGCATGGGCACCGAGAACGTCCAGGGCGAGGTGCAGAAGAAGCTGGACGTGCTGTCCAACGAGATTCTGCTGGAAGCCAACGAGTGGGGCGGTACCCTGGCCGGCATGGCCTCGGAGGAAATGGACCAGGTCCATCAGATCCCCGGTCACTATCCCAAGGGCGCCTACCTGCTGATGTTCGATCCCCTGGACGGCTCGTCCAACATCGACGTCAATGTCTCCGTCGGCACCATCTTTTCCATCCTGCGCAAGGACTTCGTCAGCAGCACCACCGGTGACGTGACCGAAGAAGCCTTCATGCAGAAGGGTACCGAGCAGGTGGCCGCCGGCTACGCCATCTACGGTCCCCAGACCATGCTGGTGCTGACCCTGGGCGACGGCGTCAAGGGCTTCACCCTGGATCGCGAACTAGGCAGCTTCGTGCTGACCCACGAAGACATCACCATTCCCGAGACCACCGCCGAATTCGCCATCAACATGTCCAACCAACGCCACTGGGAAGCCCCGGTCAAGCGCTACGTGGACGAGCTGCTGGCGGGCAAGGAAGGTCCCCTGGGCAAGAACTACAACATGCGCTGGATCGCCTCCATGGTGGCCGATGTCCATCGCATCCTTACCCGCGGCGGCCTCTTCATGTACCCGCGCGACGCCCGCGAACCGGAAAAGCCCGGCAAACTGCGCCTGATGTACGAGGCCAATCCCATGGCCCTGCTGGTGGAGCAGGCCGGTGGCGCGGCCACCAACGGTCACCAGCGCATCCTCGATGTCCAGCCCGACGGCTTGCACCAGCGGGTGGCGGTGTTCCTGGGCTCCAAGGAAGAAGTCCAGCGCGTGACCGAGTACCATCGTCAGCGTTGATCCTTCCCTGCCGGACCGCCTGCAATGGGCGGTCTGGTCGCTTCGCTCTCCACCTCTCTCGCCGTTCAGTTCCGATTCAGTCTCCTTAATCCTGCGCTAATCCGCGTCCGCCGAAGATGGCCGCGCAGCCGGTCGGGCTGTATTCGAATTGCGTGAGGAGTCATCAACATGAACGCCCTGAAATCCCGTGTCGTCCTCTTCGGCCTGCTGGCCCTGGCCAGCCACTCGGTTTTCGCCGCCGATACCCAGAACTTCGCCGGCCTCACCTATGGCAAGAGCTACGACAACTTCGACAACAGCCACGCCCTCGACCGCAACCTGAATAGCCCCGACACTGACGGCGCCATCGACGGCAACAACACCTGGGGTCTGCGCCTCGGCCAGCAGAACGACGCCGGGCGCTACTACGCGACCCTCGACCAGGTCAGCGGCAGCAGCGATGGCATCAAGCTCCGGCAGCAGGATCTCACCGGCAGCTACGATGCCTTCTACCCGCTGAGCAACAGCACCAAGCTGTTCGGCGGTGGCACTTTGGGTCTGACGCGGGTCACCCAGGATGGCTCCAGCTACAGCCACAACGGTGATACCGGCTACCTGGCCGGCGTCCAGGCGGGCATCCTGCAGCAGGTCAACGACCGCACCTCCCTGGAAGCCGGCTATCGCTACCTGCGGAGCAACGCCAAGCCCGATATCGACGAAGACGGCACCAAGCTCGGCTCGACCGAGCTCGACAGCACCAAGGAAATCTACCTGGGCATGAACGTCTATTTCTGAGGCGGGCCGGGGCGACCGTGGGCGCCCCGGCTTTCAGCTGAAGGGATCCAGACCCGAGAAGGCCGCCACCAGCGCCACGGCGACCATCCCCAAGGCGATCTCCATGGCCGTGGCCCGGCGTAGCAGCTGCCATGCCTGAGGTCCCTGGCTCAGTCGCGGTACCAGCAGATAACGATTGGCCAGCGCCAGGACGACCATGGTCGCCACCACCAGTACCTTGGCCAGCAGCAGAGCGGAGTAGGGCGTCAGCCGCAGCAGGCCGGCCGGTCCGAGGATCAGCAGACTGTTCAGCGCACCGCTGAGCAAGGCCAGCGCCACGCTGATCTGCCCCGGTAGCGAGTAACCCCGCAGCAGCCGCTGGACCTCCCCCCTGAGCCGGGCCGGTGGCCGCCCTAGGCACAGCAGCACCCCGGGCAGACTGCCCAGCCAGAGCCCCGTGGTGAGCAGATGCAGGGCCTGGTTCAGCTGGTGCGCCAGGCCAAGCCCGCCCGCCGTCGCGGCGGCATGGCCACCCAGGGCCAGACTGGCCAGCAGCAGACCGCTGAATCCCCACAGCCACCGACTGCCGCGAATCCCCGGTCCCACCAGCAGCCACAGCGCCAGCAACAGGCCCACTGGCAATTGCCAGCGCCAGCCATGGCCGGCCGCGGTGGCCAGATAGAGCTGCCACAGTGGCAGGTTGAAGGCATCCGTCCAGCCATCGCCCACCAGCGCGGCTTGCAGCGGCAACTGACTCAGCACCCCGAGCAGCAGCAGGGCCCCCAGCAGGCGGGCCGCAGGGCGCGCCCGATCCAGCAGCCAGCCGCGCAAAGCGGGGCGACCCAGCCAGAGCGCCAGCGCCAGATAGCCCCAGGTCAGCAGCAGTGGCAGCAGGAAGAGGGCGCGGGCGAGGGGGCGCCAGGCATCGGGCGTCGCCAGTCCGCCGTCCATCCTTACTGGACGGTGAAGCGATAATCGCCCTGGGTCTTGTGTCCGTCCTTGGCCAGCACCCGCCATTTGACCTGGTAGCGACCCGCTTCCAGCGGCGCCTCCAGCGGCACCTCCAGGGTGCGCTCGTCGCGACCGGAAATCACCTTGCCGGTGGTGATCGCCGTGCTGGCCTGGCCATCCAGCCGCTGCAGCTGTACCTGACTGAGAGACGCCTCGACCCCTTCGGAAAAGCTCAGGCTCAGCTGCTTCGGTGCCGGGCTGGTGCTGTCCGGCGCGGGCTCGGCGCTCTTGAGATGGCCGTGGGCCAGGGCCAGGCCCGGCAACAGCAGAGCGGTCAGGGCGAGGCGGCGAGCGAGACGCAGGGCAGCGGTCATGGGGATCTCCGGCGGCAGAAGGAAACCGCCAGCTTAGCAGTCCGTCCGGGCGGCGTCCGCGCCCGGCGCCTGCTCCGCCGCGCGCGCCGCGCATTCGACGAAGGTCCGTGCGGTGCAGCTGCGGCAGACCTCCGGATCCAGCCGCGGATAAATGCTGCGCAGGGCCTGGTCCTTGGACGAGAAGACGTGGCCGTCGCCCAGCTCCTTGAGAAACCCGGTCTTGGCGAACAGCTGCAGCACCGGTGTGCGCGGGCGGTGGAAATAGAGATCGCCACCCTGGGCCCGGCGCTCGCGCCATTCCCGCCGCCACAGGTCATTACCCGCCAGGTCGATGAAGTTCATGCTCTTGGTCATGAACAGGGCATGCTTCTGCCCGGGCTGGGCACTGCGAAAGCCATCCAGCTGATCGCCGACATGGGGTACGGCGCCAAAGAACACCGAGCCTTCCACCCGTACCAGCTTGAGTTGCGGACACTCCTGCGCCGGCTGGCCCAGTTCGTCCAGCGGCGTGAAACGGCGCTCGGGCGTTCGCGGATCCGGTACCAGCGGGCGGATCGCCGGGTGCGAGGTGCGATAGAGGTAGGCCACCAGGGATACCAGGGTGCCCAGCAGCACGGCGCGGTCCAGGGGAATGGTCAGGGTCGCCAGCAAGGTCACCCCGGCCACCAGCGCCTCGGTGCGACTGACCCTCAGCACCTCGCGCCAGCGCCCCAGGTCCAGCAGGCCGCGCGCCACCAGCAGCAGGGTGGCGGCGATGGCGGCCAGCGGAATGGCCGCGATCAGGGCGCCGCCAAAGGCCACCAGCGCCACCACCAGCAGGGCGGCGAACACCGCCGCCAGCGGGGTGCGGGCCCCGGCTTCGAAATTGGGCATGGAGCGATTCAGCGAGCCGCAGGAGACATAGGCCGAAAAGCAGCCGCCGACCAGATTGGCCAGCCCTTGGCCACGGAATTCGCGATTGACGTCCAGTCGCTGTCCGGAACGCTGGGCCACCGCCTTGGCGATCGACAGCGACTGTCCCAGGGCCACCAGCGTCAGGGCCACGGCGATCCCGGAGAGATTGCCCAGATCCTGCAGGGTGACGTCGGGCAGATGGAAAGGCGGCAGCGCCGAGGGGATCCGGCCGACCGTGGCGATCCCCTGAGCCGCGCCCGGTACGCTGCGCTCCAGGATCCAGGCGCTCAGGCAACCGGCCAGCAGGCCCAGCAGCATGGTCGGCCAGCGCGGGCGCAGCCGGCGCAGCAGCAGGGTGGCGACCAGCGTCACCACGCCGATGACCAGCGAGGGCCAGTGGATCGCCAGCGGATGGGCGAGGACATAGCCGAGGACGCCGAAGGCCGAGGTGCCCAGTGGCGGCGACAACCCGAACAGGTCCTTGAGCGAATAGAGCCCGATCAGCACGGCCGCACCGCTCATGAAGCCGAGCAGCACCGAAGGCGAGATGAAGTTGGCCACGGCGCCCAGGCGCAGGGCGCCCACGGTCAGTTGCAGCAGACCGACCAGCAGGGTCACCGCCAGGGCCAGATCGATGTAGGGGCCTGAGCCCGCCAGCGCCAGCGGCGACAGCGCCGCCAGCAGGGCCAGGGAGTTGGCGTTGGTCGGACCGGTCACCACATGGCGACTGGAACCCGCCAGCGCGGCGACGATGCAGGGCACCACGGCGCCATAGACGCCATATTGCGGAGGCAGTCCGGCCAGGGTGGCGAAGGCCACGCCCTGGGGCAGCGCCAGGACAGCGCCCAGCAGACCCGCCCCCAGATCCGCCTTCAGGGTGGTGCGGTCCACCTCGCGGAGCCAGGGCAGCAGGGTCGAAAGGGCAGGCATGGAGCGCTCCTGGAAAAAGGATCGCCCACTCTACCGATTCCGGTTGCCGGCCGGCTACCGGATGCCCGCCATCCACGGTTGCTCCCACGACACCCGCGACGTGCTCATTTCTTCACCAGTCGCCGCCAGACCGGTCTCTGTGGCGTTCTCGTGACTTCATGCACGGGTTATCCACATCACTGTACACGCTACCTGTGGGTAACCTGGGCCACTAGCCATCGTGGCTGTTGGCGGCGATGCGATGGATCGACAGATCGGCGCCCTGGTATTCCTCCTCCTGACTCAGCCGCAAGCCCAGCACGGCCTTGAGCAACCCGTATACGGCCAGCCCGCCGATCAGGGCGATGGCGATACCCAGTCCCGTGCCCGCCAGTTGCGCCAGCAGACTAACCCCGCCCAGGCCACCCAGCGCCGTCTGGCCGAACAGACCGCAGGCGATGCCACCCCAGGCGCCGCACAGGCCATGCAGTGGCCAGACGCCCAGGACGTCATCCAGCTTCCAGCGCGTCTGCACCGCGGTAAAGGCCCAGACGAACAGGGCGCCCGCCACCAGGCCCGTGGCCAGGGCGGCGATGGGATGCATCAGGTCGGAACCGGCGCAGACGGCGACCAGCCCCGCCAGGGGGCCGTTGTGCAGGAAGCCGGGGTCGTTGCGCCCGAGCAGCAGGGCAGCCGCCGTCCCGCCGACCATGGCCATCAACGAATTCAGCGCCACCAGCCCGCTGACACCCGCCAGGCTCTGGGCGCTCATCACGTTGAAGCCGAACCAGCCGACGATCAGGATCCAGGAGCCCAGCGCCAGGAAGGGAATGTTCGACGGCGGAAAGGCCACCAGCCGGCCTTCGCGATAGCGACCCTGACGCGGCCCCAGCAGCAGCACCGCCGCCAGGGCCAGCCAGCCACCCACCGCGTGCACCACCACCGAGCCGGCGAAATCGTGGAAGCGCGCGCCGAACAGCGCTTCGAAGCTGTCCTGCAGCCCCAGGTTGTTGTTCCACATCAGGCCTTCGAAGCACGGATAGACGAAGGCCACGATCAGCGCGGTGGCGCACAGCTGCGGCACGAAGCGCGCCCGCTCGGCGATGCCGCCGGAGATGATCGCGGGAATGGCCGCGGCGAAGGTGGCCAGGAAGAAGAACTTCACCAGCCCGTAGCCGCTGTCGGCGGTCAGCACCTGGGCGGGCGCGAAGAAGGTCACGCCATAGGCGATCCAGTAGCCGACGAAGAAATACACCAGGGTGGAAATGGCGAAGTCGGCGAGGATCTTGGACAGGGCATTCACCTGGTTCTTGTGCCGCACGGTGCCGGCTTCGAGAAAGGCGAAACCGGCGTGCATGGCCAGCACCATCACGGCGCCCAGCAGCAGGAACAGGGTATTGGCACTGTGGACCAGGGTCGCCACGGCAGAAGGCAATTCGTTCATCAGGGCAGTCGTCGCTAAGAGTTGCACCAAAAACATGCCTGGCGGCTGCTTATTGCGCGTTTTTGGGGCGCATCGCAGCTCTCGGCAGGTTCAGCTTTGCCGCCAGACAGAGCGCAACGGGGAATTGACGCAGGGATGCGCCAGGGCGGTGCGAATCGGAACGGCGTGCACCACCAGACGGCAAAGGTCGTGCCGCTAAAGCGAGCGCAGAACGATCCGACCGCTGCTCAGATTGGTCAGCAGGGTCGCCACCTCGTCGCGACGCTGCGGTTCCACCGCGATCCGCAGGGCGATCTCCAGCGCCTGGTAGTCCTCTTCGAGCACCACCACCGCCAGGACTGCCAGGCGCGCCTTGATCAGCGGCCACTCCGCATAGGTACAGGCGAAGCCACAGTCCTGCCGCACCACCAGCGGCTGCCGGTCCGCCTGTTGCAGACAGCGGGCGGCGCAACCGCCATAGGCGCGTACCAGGCCGCCGGTACCCAGCTTGATGCCGCCGTACCAGCGGATGACCACCACCACCACCTGGTCGCAATCCTGGCCCTCGATGGCGGCGAGGATGGGCCGGCCCGCGGTGCCGCCGGGCTCGCCGTCGTCATTGAAGCGGTATTGATTGCCAAGCTTCCACGCCCAGCAGTTGTGGGTCGCGGTCGGTATGCTCACGCGCTCGATGAAGGCCATGGCCGCTTCCACGGTGGTGACGGGCGCGGCGAGGGCCAGGAAACGACTCTTGCGCACCTCTTCTTCGCAGGCGGCATCCCGGATCAGGGTGAAGGTCATGGCGCCTGGAGACCCAGTCCCTTGAGGATGACATGGGTCAGGGTCCGCGCCGCTTCGTCGAAGTCCTGCCGGGTCAGGCGGTTGCGTCCCGTCACCTGGCAGATCTGGCTGGCGAAGTCGGCATAGTGCTGGGTACTGCTCCACAGCAGGAAGATCAGGTGCACCGGATCCACCGGATCCATCTTGCCGGCTGCGATCCAGGCCTCGAACACCGCTGCCCGGCTGCGAAACCAGGTCTGGTAGTCCTGATCGAAATACTCGTACAGGCAGTGACCGCCGCCGATGATCTCCATGGCGAAGATCCGCGAGGCCAGCGGCTGGCGCCGCGAGAATTCCAGCTTGGCGCGGATGTAGCGGCTGAGGGCCTCGGCCGGATCATCATCCACGGTCAGGTGGTTGAAGGTGCTGTCCCAGAGTTCGAGGATGTTGCCCAGCACGGCCATATAGAGACCGAGCTTGTTGTTGAAGTAGTAGTGGAGATTGGCCTTGGGCAACCCGACGCGCTGGGCGATGGTGTTCATGCTGGTGCCCTTGAAGCCGTGGCGGGCGAATTCTTCCTCCGCCGCGCTCAGGATCAGCTCCTCATTCTTCTGCCGGATGCGTCCGGCCGGCTTGTCCTGGCCGGCGTGATGGGCGGGTACGAGAAGGGTCATGACAACTACAGGATCCAAAGGCGCGGCAGGCATCAATAGCGTACCCCCGGTCCCGGACACAAGGGCTCTTTTATGGGTGCGGCGCCGGCGAGCTGCATTCCGTCAGCGCTGCACTGCGCTCTTCGGGCAGCAGCAGGTTGAGCAGGATGGCGGTGATGCCGCCGCTGGTGATCGCGGTGTCGAAGAGACTCTTCACCAGTGGTGGCAGCTGATCCAGCAGGGTCGGCTGGCTGGCGATACCCAGGCCCACGCCAAGAGACGTGGCGATGATCAGCAGGCTGCGACGATCCAGCGTGCACTGCGCCAGCAACCGTATTCCAGCCGCGGCGACACTGCCGAACAGCACCAGGGTCGCACCGCCCAGCACCGGCTTGGGAATCTGCTGCAGGACGGCGCCCAGGATGGGGAACAGACCCAGCACCAGCAGGATGGCGCCTATCCAGTAGCCGACATGGCGGCTGGCCACGCCGGTCAGCTGGATCACCCCGTTGTTCTGCGCGAAGGTGGTGCTGGGAAAGGTGTTGAAGGTGGCCGCGAGCAGGCAGGCGACGCCGTCACCCAGGACCCCGCCCCGCAACCGCCGCAGATAGCCGGGGCCTTCGATGGGTTGCCGCGAGATCAGGCAATTGGCGGTCAGGTCGCCGGTGGTCTCCAGAGTGCTGATCAGATAGATCAGCGCGACCGGTAGGAAGGCCGACCAGTCGAAGGCGAAACCGAAACGAAAGGGGAGGGGGACGCTGACCAGGGGCAGATCCGGCAATGCCTGGGGTTTCAGCAGACCACAGCTCCAGGCGACCAGGGAGCCCACCAGCAATCCGATCATCACCGCCGACAGCCGCAACCAGGGTCGCCGCGACAGGTTCAGGCCGATGATGACCACCAGGACCAGGCCGCCAAGGGCCAGGTTGATCGGCGCGCCGAAGTTGGCGGCCTTGGCGCCCCCGCCGAGATCGGTGATGCCCACCCTGATCAGGCTGATGCCGATCAGGGTGATGACGATACCGGTCACCAGGGGCGTGATCACCCGGCGCAGCAGGCCCAGGCAACGACTCAGGCCGATCTGGACGAAGGCGCCAAAGAAGCAGACGCCAAAGATCATCGCCAGGATGTCCTCCGGTGTCCCGCCGCGTTGCTTGACCAGCATCCCGGCTGCCAGCACCGCGGACAGAAAGGAGAAGCTGGTGCCCTGCAGGCAGATCATGCCCGCCCCCAGCCCACCGGCACCGCGAGCCTGCAGAAAGGTGCCGACGCCCGACACCATCAGCCCCATGCTGATCAGATAGGGCAGGTGCTCGTGCAGACCCAGGGCCCCGGCGATGATCAGCGGTGGGGTGACGATCCCCACGAAGCTCGCCAGGACGTGCTGCAGGGCAGCGCAAAAGGCCGCGAGCGGGGCCGGGCGATCGTCCAGGCCATAGAGCAGATCATCGCGGACGGGACTGGGCATGATGATTACCTCGCAGTGGCGCGGCTGGCCGGAAGGTGGCTACAGCGCCGCAAGTGGGTCTGGCCTGACTAGAACTGATACTTCACCAGGAAGCTGAAAACGCTCTGGTCGGTACGGAATCCCTCGCTGTCCTTGATGCCGTACTTGTCCGACCAGTAGTCGTACTCGGTACCCACATAAAGGTGCTTGGCCTCGTAACCCATGGCCTTGCCCAGGTCGTACTTGACCTGTGGATTGAAGTGCAGGTTGGCGTGGTAGCTGCCCTTGTTGTTCATCACCCAGTCCATGTAGCCATCGATGAGCAGATCCGAATTGCCCAGGGGCAGGGTGTAGGCCCATACCGGCGTGAGCTGCCAGGCACCCGAGGGCGCACTGCCGCCATCCGGCTTGCGGTAATAGAGGTTCAGCTGGAAGTAGTCGAAGCCCGGCACCTTGAGGTCGAAACCCGGACCGACCAGATAGTTGCGCTGATCACGGCCGGCGCCCTCGCCATCGTTCTGGTCGTATTCCAGGGTAGTGGCGAGCAGCACATCGGTGACCGGGCCAAAGGAAAGATCCCGGCCGGACAGCTTGCCAAAGGACAGTCGTGGACTGAGCTCGCCATAGAAGCCCTGGTGGCCATCGCTGGCATTGGTCGCGCCGTTGAACCAGATGCTGTCGACGAAGAGGAAGAGATCGCCCCACGTCCAGCTGCTGGCATGCTCGAAGGTGACGGTCTGCTGGATACGGGGATCGACCCGGAAATCCTTGCCATATAGATAGGTGAGGCTTTCGCCATGCCACAGCAGTGGACTGTCTGCGGCGTTGGCGACACCGGCTGCGAGCAGGCTGGTGGTCAGCAGCGCGGTAGTTAGGGTCTTGCGCATGTAGGCTCCTGGAAGTGCTTTCTCGTTATGTGCAGCGTCCGCCGTGCTCAGCAAGATCGACGCCAAGCTCCGGTGGGCGGGCGAAAATAGTTATTTTTCAAAGCCTTGTATAAGGATTATGGAAATTTTCGGATGCTTGGCGTGGCACCAAACCTGACCACTTGCTCAGTTTTCGTGCCCTGAAGCGGCGCCTGCAGCGGCCCTGCTGCGAAACAGCGCACAGGGGGCTGCGCAGTGCTAAGGTGCTTGGCGACCCCGCAGGAGATAGTCATGAAGTTGCTTATCGGTGTACTGACGGCCTTGCTCTGCAGCTCTTTCGCATCGGCTCAGGTTCCCCAGGGCGGGACGGGTCAGCCGGGCATCCTCATGATCACCCGAGGCGATGCCTATTCCGGATCGGGATGCGACATAGGTCTGGTGATACAGGGGCGACTGGCCGGTACCCTCATGGCGGGCCAGAGTGCTTCCTTTAATCTGCCGCCTGGCGAAATCGCCGTGAGCCTTACCTCTTCCGGTCCGGGTGGTTGCGCAGCGCCCATGGCGAGCAGCGTCTCCCAGTCCATTCTGTTGACCCCTGGCGAGATCAAGCAGTACCGGATCATCGCGACCGAGGCGGGTTATCGCCTGGCGCCCATTCCGCTTTATTGAAGATTCTTGAAATAACCTGTTGACCTGTCCTGAAACTCCCCTATAATGCGCCCCACTTCCGGCGCAGATGCTGAAGGGGCTTGAAAATCAAGCACTTA